>NZ_CP094657.1:2780936-4171404 GCF_023920705.1 Acinetobacter sp. XS-4
TGGACGCCCTGCGCTGAATATGTCATATTCTTCGCAGAACCAATGTCTAGTTTTTTTGCTTTGCCACTATAGTAGTAATAACCACCACTTATAGCAGCAATAACTACAGCAACAATAGATAAAACTCTGGTATCCATGAGCAGGAATAGCCTACCTTTTTAAGTAATCTTATTATTAATGCGGTACTGCAAGATATTTTTCAAGAAGTTCTTGGTAAATGCCTTTTGCGATCAGTAACATATCACAGACTTCACGTACAGCACCACGTCCGCCCATCGACTGGGTAACCAAATGCGCACGGCGACGCACTTCTTCATGACCATTTGGCACAGTGACGCTCATTCCTGCGATTGCGAAAGCAGATAAATCAGGCCAGTCATCGCCCATATATAAGCAATCGGAAGGCAAAATATTAAACTGTGCACATGCTTCACGTAGCGCAGAACCTTTGTCTTCACGACCTTGAAAAACGAGGTCTACGCCCAAATCAGACATTCGCTTTTCAACAATATTACTTTTTCGGCCTGTAATAATGATGACCTTCATGCCTGCTTGCTGCGCAAGTTTCATACCTAAACCATCACGAATATCGAATGATTTAATCTCATCGCCACTATTGGTCAAAGTTACAAAACCATCACTCAAAATACCATCAACATCCAGAACCAATGCCTGTAAGTGACGTGCTTGTTCTAACAATGCATAAGATGCCATTGATTAATTTACCCCTGCGTGAATAAGGTCATGCATACTAATTACACCAATCACTTTATTTTGGTCATCAACCACAACAAATTGGCTAATTTTTTTCAGGTTAAGCTGCTGTAAAGCTTCTACCGCACGTGCTTCTTGAGAAATAGTTGACGGTTTTTTTGTCATTACTTCAGAAACAGGTAAATTCACATCGAAACCTTGCTGTTTATCAATTAAACGGCGCAAGTCACCATCGGTGAAAATACCAAGCAAATGTTCCTGTTCATCTACAATCGTGGTCAAGCCTAAACGCTTATTAGAAATTTCGTAAAGCACTTGATTCATTGGCGTATCTGGTGAAACTTTTGGCAATTCATCGCCTGTATGCATGAGGTGTTTTACATGTAAAAGTAAGCGCTTACCTAATGCTCCAGCAGGATGCGAGCGAGCAAAATCATCTGCAGTAAAACCACGCGCTTCGAGTAAAGCAACAGCCAACGCATCACCCAATACTAAAGTTGCTGTTGTGCTTGATGTTGGAGCTAATCCTAGTGGGCATGCTTCATCAGACTCACCTAAAGTTAAAGCGATGTCGGCATTTTGAGGCATTGGCCCTTTATCAGTACGGCTAATCGTAATAAGAGGTACACCAAGATGTTTGATGAGTGGCATCAACATCATGATTTCATCGCTTTTTCCAGAATTGGAAATTGCAATTAAAACGTCACCGCGAACCAGCATACCCAAATCACCATGTCCAGCTTCGCCCGGATGCATAAAGAAAGATGGTGTACCAGTTGAAGCAAAAGTCGCAGCCATTTTACGGCCAATATGCCCTGACTTCCCCATGCCAGTAATCACAACACGGCCTTTACACTGTAACAATATTTCACAAGCCTGATTAAAACTGTCATTAATTTGTGTTGCTAACACGTCTAGGGCTTGCTGCTCAATACGCAAGGTTGCTAATGCGCTGCTTTGAAAATCTGTAGGGTTGGGCATACGAGTTTGACTCAAAATAATTGATCTGATCTCTTGTGAAGATCGGTGATTTTAATCAAAAGATTTGGGGGCATTCTAACATAACTCAATCATCTACACGTTTTTAAATGTATAAGATTTCACAAGCTTATAAAATTCTTGCATAAACCTTTGTGAAAAATGATGCATCAGTTATGATGTAACACTGTTTTTGTTGAGTGTTTGAAAACCCTTATGCAACCGTTTGTTTTATATAACTCTGAGCAACGAAAAAAAGTTGAATTTGTACCTCGCAAAGAAGGTCACATCGATATGTACGTCTGCGGTATGACCGTTTACGATTACTGTCATATCGGGCATGCTCGAGTTATGGTTGCATTTGACTACATTATTCGTTTCTTGCGTAGTCAAGGCTGGAATGTTCGCTATATTCGCAACATTACCGACATTGACGACAAAATTATTAAACGCGCGAATGAAAATGGTGAAACCATTCAGCAGCTCACCACGCGTTTCATCGATGCAATGAACGAAGATGCAGCAAATTTAGGCTGTGCTGCACCTGATGAAGCACCTAAAGCGACTGAATATATTGATCAGATGCAAAATATGATTGGCAATCTGGTCAATAAAGGCTCTGCTTACCCTGCTGCAAACGGCGATGTTTATTTTGAAGTGACCAAATTTGAGAAATATGGTCGCCTCTCTGGTCGTAAGCTTGATGATATGCAAGCTGGCGCAAGTGAGCGTGTTGATGTAGAAGTTGAAAAGAAACATCCGTTTGACTTTGTACTTTGGAAACATGCTAAAGAAAATGAACCTTCATGGGCATCTCCTTGGGGTAATGGCCGTCCAGGTTGGCACATTGAATGTTCTGCAATGTCGACTTGCTGCTTAGGCAATCACTTTGACATTCATGGTGGTGGCTCAGATTTAATGTTCCCTCACCATGAAAATGAAATTGCGCAAAGTGAAGCTTCAACTGGTGAACAATATGTAAACTACTGGATGCATGTTGGCTTTATTAACGTTGATGGTGAAAAGATGTCTAAGTCTTTAGGCAACTTCTTTACTATTCGTGACGTGATGGAGAAATTCCACCCTGAAGTGATCCGCTACTTTATTGTGTCTTCGCACTATCGTAGTCCTGTGAACTTCTCTGATGTGGCACTTAAAGAAGCAAAAACTTCTTTAACTCGCTTCTATCACTCATTTAAAGCTTACCAACAAGTATATGGTCAAACGATAACTGAAACGCTTGATCAAAGCTTTGTTGAACGCTTTAACAATGCAATGTGTGATGACTTCAACACAGCCGAAGCAATGGCGGTATTGTTCGAACTGAACAAAGAATTGAACCGTGCTGTAAAAGAAGAGCAAGCTGACCAAGCGACTGTGCTTTATTCGACATTACGTCACCTCACCAATATTTTAGGTTTGGTACAACACAATGTAGATGATTTCTTAAAATCAGATATTGGACAAGAAGCGCTTACTTTGTCTGATGCTGAAATTGAAGATTTTATTCAACAACGTGTAGATGCGAAAAAAGCAAAAGACTTTGCTAAAGCAGATGGTATTCGCCAGTCTTTGCTCGACCAAGGCGTTGTATTAGAAGACACTCGCCAAGGTACAGTTTGGCGTCGTGCTGATTAAATGTTCAATTAAATCACAAGAGTGTTGACACTTTAGTGAAACACTCTATAATGTGCTCACATTGCGGGAATAGCTCAGTTGGTAGAGCATAACCTTGCCAAGGTTGGGGTCGCGAGTTCGAGTCTCGTTTCCCGCTCCAAAATTTAAAAACCACTTAATTCGAAAGAATTAGGTGGTTTTTTATTGTCTATTGATTAGTTTTGACTAGTCAAAATCATATAAGAGAAACGCTTTATATTCTGCTGCAACACTGCCCTCTTTGGTGGCTAAATTTCATCTATCAATCTTAGGATGAAATGAGTCTTATATAATTTATTAGTAGACTAAAATATGGGACTAAGGCGGAGTCCACCCCAATTGTACTAACTTTAAAGATGACAAAATAATTATAGTTTAAATATTATTTAATAATTGATGTTTTCAGAACCCAAACCAAATGTTAAAGTATCTAAAACCTGACTTTCAAATAAGTGATTTAAAACAGGTAATTTGGTTATCGTTGTAGGCGGCAAGAAAAACGAAAGTAATTTCCAAGAAATTGAATGTAAAAAGCAACGGGATGTTTTTAGAACCCTTGAACCCTAAATGGCACGAGAAAATTATTGAGCTTCGAAAAGAATGTAAATTGACTGGAAAAGTTGTTGGTTTGTATCTTGATATATAAAATCTAGACGGTAAGAATAATGACAGATGATATTAATAATCCTTTATTTCAACAACAGCGTGAAAAATCTGGTTCACAAACATTTAATAAATATAGATATCAATATCATTGGGCTTTATTACATGCTTTAGAGAAATATTCTTTAAATTTAGATCATGCTGTATTCGTAGAATTACATGAAGATGTAATATCTGTAGATTCTATTTCCAAAAAACCTTTAGAATTTGACTATTTTCAAATTAAATGCCTAACTGAAAAAAAATTATCTATACATAAAATTGCAGTTGCAAAGACTAATGGAGAAACAATATTTGGAAAAATTTTATCGAATTATAAAAACAATTCGTTAAGGCCAAACATCAAAAGTCTTAATTTAGTTTCACAATTTGGATTTAGCTTGAATCTAGTTGATCCAAAAAAGAAACTAGATAAAATTAAAATTAATGATCTAATTGCTTCAGAAAAGGAAATATTAGAAAATTGTATTAAAGATTTGAATTTAGACTCTTCTCCCTCTGATATCTCTTTTATTACGCCAGCATTACAAGAAAACAATCAAGACAGTCAAGTAATTGGTGAAATATCAACTACGATAAACAAATTATATCCAAATAAAAATTTCAACCCTTGTTCTATTTACAACATTTTAATTAATAATTTATATAATAAAGGATGTGATACGGTAGACTATAAAAACTGGCAAGAAGCTTTAAATAAAAAAAGTATTACTTCAAATGAAATTAAAAAAGTAGTACATACTTTCATCGAAGATCCTTTACATGAAAATATTTTAAATGACTCTAAATCTATAATTAATGATTTAAAATTTAGCAGTCTGAAAAAAATAAAGATTCGCAATTATTTCAATAACTTAATTATAGACTTATATAATCCAACCTCGTACCATATTGAAGTAGAGAATATAATAAAGCCTATGGTCGCTCATTTGATTGAAACTGGAGTAGATGATATAGAGGCTATTATAGAGGAAATAAAGATTCAAGTTTCCAATCATCCTAGGAAAGAGTTACTAGATGTTGAAGATGAGCTTATCGCACATATAATTCTATATATACTTCAAATCATAGGAATCTAATTATGAGTTACGAAAATTATAGAAGATTAATCAGAAATTTAAGGAGAAATAAGTATGAGAGAATTCAAATTATCAAAAATTTGGATCCTGTCAGATTTAGAAAAAACAGCCAATGTATTTACATTTGGTCCTCGAATGAACTTGATAACAAGTCAGAAAAATAGTGTTGGTAAATCGAGTTTAGTTAAATCTATTCTGTGGACTTTTGGTTGCGAGCCATACTTTGATAAATTATGGAAAGATCAGGATGTTTCTTGTCGAGTAGAATTTACTATAAATAGTAATATATATACTATTTTTCGACATAAAAATGATTATTTAGTCATTAGGGATGAACAATCATTCTTTTTTAATGACTTTAGAAAATATGTAGATTTCTTTTGCAACCTTTTTAATTTTTTTCCAATGCTAGAGAATCGTTCCACAAAGATTCTTGAATTACCTTCTCCCGCTTATTACTTCATTCCATTTTATATAGATCAAAAAAGAGGTTGGTCAAGTATATTTGGAAGTTTTAAAAATCTAGGTCAATATCAATTCTGGCAGAAACCAATACTAAATTATCATTGTGGTATTACTAATGATGAGATCTCTAAATTAGATTATAAAATTTCAAAAAATAAATTTGAAATAAAAGCCCATGAAGAAGAGCGTAAGAAAGTAGAAAATACAATAGAAATTGTATCTGAAATAAATGAAGAAAATAATTTTTTTAATCTTAATAGGGCCCAATTAGATGACAATCTCGACTTAATTGACAATGACTATGAAAGCTTAATTAAAGATCAAAATTTTTCTCTATCTCAGTTAAGTATTGAAAAAAATATAATTTTAGATCTTAAAGCACAAAGGAATTATAGTCTTAAACTAGCAAAAGAATTAGAAAATGACTTCTTCTTCGCAACTGAAAATATATCAACTGATTCAGTTGAGTGCCCACTATGTGGAACACATCATAAAAATTCTCTTCTAGAAAAATCTAAACTTGTTAAAGAAAAAGATGATTTATTTCAACTTATTTCACAACTTGATGAAGAAATATATTCGGCAGAAATTCGCTTAAATTTTCATAAAGAAGAATTATTTGTCATTGGAAATGCTCTAGCTTCTTTGCATACAAAGATTTCTTTTGATACAGAAAAATTAATTAACTGTGCAACAACACAAAGATCTATAAATTTAATTGAGAATAAAGCCAACCAACTTATTGAAAATAAAAATATAATTATCAATAAATTGGAAGATGAAATTACAAAAAACAATGGAGATAAAAAACTTATTAATAATAAATTTACAAAAAATGAGATTTTTTCTGAATTTCGAGAAATATTTACAGAGCTAAATAGTTTCTTAAATACAGACTATTCAACTGATGTAATTTCTAAATCTAATATTTACTCTTACACTCAATTTGATACTAATGGTGGTGCTGCGGATAGTACAAGATCAATTTTTTTATATCATTCAATTTTAATTAAACTTATTGAGGGATTTAGTAAGGAAGTTATTGCACCTTTTATTATTGATACTCCTAACCAGCAGGAACAGGCCAAAGAAAACTATGAAAAAATTATTTCTACGTTATTTAATAGGTTTTCAGAGAATATGCAGATTTTCCTTTGTGCAATGGAAAATACAGCGTTAGATCCATTCAAAGAAAATGCAAATGTTATTACACTTTCATGTAAGAAGTCTTTACTTCAGAAGGAAAAATACATAGATGTATTAAAATATTTTAATGATTTAAAAAAAGAAATAGACTCAAATACAATTATTACTTTTTAATTCCGCACAAAATACCTACTTTAAGTAGAAATTAAAGCAATTTTCAGTTGGCTATTTTTCTACTTAAAGTAGTATTTATATTAAAACAACAAAAAGCCCTCTCTTTGAAATTCCGAGGGCTTTGTATAACTACAAGATAAGTAAGAATCAAAATCCTATTTTCAAACCCCAGCTAGCTATTTTTCACTACCCTTTCATATATTTTTAGCCAATTCTTTTGCCAAACATTGCTCATGCCAGGTGGTTTGGAAATTTTCGACAGCTTTTGACTTAATGAGAGGGTCTTCAAATAGCTTTGAAGAATATGCAGATTTGATAAGCTCTTGATAAAGTTGTTTGGCTTGTTGCTCTTCAAGATGATTGGCGATGTCATGTAACTCTGTAGCTGGCACTTCATGTTGTCTTGCATCCATCACCCCACTCGCTGCTTTCTTCACAGTTTCACAGTAATGAAGTTCCATAGCTTCTGATGCTGCATAACATTGAATTGAAATTGCGCTTATAAAGAGGAATATAAATCTCATAATCTCACCTTAATTTGACGCGCAAGGGTACCAACTAATCTGCCCAAATTTAAGTTAAAAAAGGTTATTTTTGTTTTGTCTTATTTTATTTCACCTTTTGCACTTGAGTATTAGAAGCTCTCAGCACTGTTCCATCTGCCGCGACTGGCGCCATAAATGGAATTTGCTGGCCTGTAGTTTTATCAATTAACAGAGAATGGCGCTCGCCACTTTCAAATAGGTTGTGCTCTCCCCATTGCCGCAAAGCCACAATCACAGGAAACAAACTTTCCCCTTTCTCGGTCAATACATATTCTTGATAAGCCGTGCCATCCGAAGCATCTTGCATTCCAAGAACACCAGCATCCACTAATTTTTTTAGTCGGTCAGAGAGAATATTTCGCGCAACACCTAAGCTCCGCTGAAAATCTCCAAAACGGCGCATTCCATCAAAAGCATCACGCACAATAAGCAGTGACCACCGGTCTCCGATGAGGTTGACGCAGCGCGCAACAGGACAAGGCTCATCTTTTAACAATGTAGAGTTCGTCATTGAGTTTCCTTACCAATCATCAGTAACAAGCTATCTAGTTGCATTTTAAAACTAGTAGACTTAACATTCAACTAGTTGCATTTTAAAACCAGATTGAGCGAGTTTAGAACCATGAAAGCTTCTCTTGCATCTACTACTTCACACACAGAAAGCGATAAACCGCTTTCACGCATGCCTCGTGGCGTAATTTTGCTGTTTGCTATAGCAAGTGGTGCAAGCGTAGCAAATGTCTATTATGCGCAGCCTTTACTCGACATATTAGCCAATGACTTTAACATTAGTCATGCGGCCATTGGCGGTGTAGTAACAGCCACTCAAATAGGTTGTGCCCTTGCCTTAATGTTTTTAGTGCCGTTGGGTGATCTAGTCAATCGGCGTCGATTAATGGCTATTCAGTTATTGGCTTTAATATCTGCCTTGCTCGTAGTTGCCTTTGCCCATTCTACAGTTGTTCTTTTAGCAGGAATGCTTGCCGTGGGTTTACTCGGCACAGCCATGACTCAAGGGCTTATTGCTTACGCTGCAAGTGCTGCTCTCCCACATGAGCAAGGACATGTGGTTGGTACTGCACAAAGCGGTGTATTCATTGGTTTACTGCTTGCCCGTGTATTTTCAGGAGGAATTAGTGATTTAGCGGGTTGGCGTGGCGTCTACTTTTGTGCAGCCATCATCATGCTCGGGATTGCATTGCCACTTTGGAAACGTTTGCCTCATTTAGAGGTTCAGCCCGTTACCATGCGCTACCCTCAACTTTTAGCATCGATGTTAAATCTGCTTCGCCAAGAAAAAGTACTACAAGTGCGCGGTGTTTTAGCTTTACTCATGTTCGCGGCATTCAATATTTTTTGGAGTGCATTGGTACTACCGTTAAGTGAGCTGCCTTACAGTTTTTCGCATACTGTTATTGGGTCTTTTGGGCTCGTCGGAGTTGTAGGTGCTCTGGCTGCTGCGCGTGCGGGTTATTGGGCCGACCGTGGATATGCTCAGCGCACAAGCATGGCAGCACTCGTAATATTACTGCTTGCTTGGGGTCCACTCTCACTTATGGGTTACTCACTCTGGGCACTCGTGATTGGCATCGTATTGCTAGACTTAGGTGGACAAGCCTTACATGTCACCAACCAGAGTATGATTTTTCGTACTCGTCCAGAAGCGCATAGCCGGCTTGTCGGTCTATACATGCTGTTTTATGCAATCGGTAGTGGATTAGGTGCAATCAGTACAACAGCCACTTACGCCTATGCTGGATGGTTTGGCGTATGTGCACTCGGTGCAGGTGTTAGCCTTCTGGCATTATTATTTTGGTGGATAACCCTTAAAGTCTCTTAAATAGTAATAACGCCCATTCTCAAATAAAAAACCACATCACTCAAGAGAATCATGTGGTTTTAATAAACAGTTAGTTTAATGAGAAGACTGAGCTGCTTTAGGTTTAAAGACTACTAAACAGACAACAATAAAAGCAAATAAAACAAAAGATGCACTAAATCTGCTTAACTCTAATCCACCATGTGCAATAGGTTTATCAAGGAAATCTCCCAATACTGCACCTAAAGGTCTGGTAAGAACAAAGGCCAACCAAAATAATAAGGTCCGTGAAATTTTGGTATAAAAATAGCAAATTGCTAACACCAATAATAAAGTACCAAAAATTAAAGCGGCGCTGGTGTACCCTAGGCCTTGAGTATCAGCAGTCCAATCTCCTAAAGCTGTCCCTAATGTTTGAGAAAACATGATGGTTAACCAATAGAAAGCTTCACTTTTTGCAGATTGAACACTTTTTACTGAAATTGTGCCGCAACTTAAATACCAAACAAACAGAGATAAGCTTAATAAAATAAGTAATATTAAACTCCCTCCTGCATAGCCCACACCTAAGGTTCGATCAACGAAATCGGCAATTGTGGTACCTAAAGTCGTAGTGGCGATGATCGTCGCCCAGTAGAAAAATGAATTATAGTTTTTAGCTTTAATTTGTAGTCCAACAAATACTGCAAAGATCACAGCAAAAATTGCCGTACTAATGATATATCCCAAATTTAGGGACATAGACAGCGCATCTCCAGCAGTTTCACCTAGCGTTGTAGCTGCAATTTTAATGATCCAGAATAATAAGGTGACTTCTGGAACCTTACTCAAGGTTTTAGATAAATTCTCATGACTCATCATTGTATGTTCTCCAAACATACGTATTTATTAGCTCCTATCTAAAGATCTATGCCTTAAAATAAAATTAAGGTTAAAAATAAATTACAAATACCTTTTCCAAAGAAAATTACGCGACACATCTGGCCCCCAAAACACAGATGAAAAAATACAACAATATATAAGAAAATAAAATATAATAACCTTAAAACTCCTTATGTTATTGAGGGAGTTATTATTCGTTTTAAATACTTAAGTTCAAACCGCAGTGAGATGAAATCTTCTCTAACAATCTAAAGATTGATATGCAACATTAGTTCATTACTATCAAAACTACATGGAAATCCCCGTAGGAAAAAATTTGGGTATTAATAATAAATTGATTTGCACAGTTGTGTTGGTATTCCTTACAGGATGCCAGCGGCAAGAAACGAACGAAAATACAAGCGCAGTGAAACTTCCTGTTTATCAGTTTAATGGTGTTTCTGCTTCAGCACGTTTGAAAGGAATATTACAGCTAAAACAAGAGTGCCTTTATGTAAACGATATCCTGATTATCTTTCCCGAGCACTCCGCTCAGTGGGATGCTGAAAAAGAAGCTTTAAGTTATAAAGGCAAGCATATCCGCTTAGGTAGCGAATTAGATATTGCTGGAGGGAATGGCGATTTTGAGCGAGATAATCTACGTATTAAACATTTAAGCCCAATGTGTGATCATCAGAATATTTGGTTTGCTGGATAATCTACAGAGAAGGGTTCGAATTCAATTTTCGCTCCCCTCAACTTCTAGCTCTTAAATGGAACGATTTAATTCACTATCAGATTTATATATTTTTCTCACAGGTAACCAGAAATAAATATAAATCAAGAGAAGAACCCAACCCAACAATACATCTCCAATCAAGTGTGGAGTTTCATGCGTCATCACCAAACCCATAACAAGCATTGCACCGAAGTGGGCAATATTTGCAAACATGGTAAATTCAAAAAATAGATAGTTTTTTAAAGGTTCACTGGAAGCTTTTAATAGAAACCAGCCCCATACAATATAGATGGCTGAGATCATCAACTCGTAATGCTCACCGCCACCATGCAACTCTCCCCAGCGAACTAATCGAACCAGAAATTTACCCCATTCGAACTGAAGTAAAATTGCAGGAATATTTAAAAAGATAAGAAGTGCTGCTCCGACAAAAAACAGCAGAAAGCTAATTCCCGTAAATTTTGCGGCTAGGCTAAATCTCGATATTTTTATCTGATCAGTTGTTGGCATCCTTATATCCTCATTGGTATAAACGTTAATTTATAATTTTAAGAAGCACGTAATCGACGAGTTTTGAAAATACCCAATCCTTTATCTTTAATATCCAAAATAAAAGATTTGAGTCCATTTTCATTTGGAATTGGCAAGCGCCCTCGACCTAATCGATGCATTTGACGTGTATACCAAGTGATTTCCAACGCCCCCAAGTTATCAATAAACTTAATGCCAGTAGTTAAAGGTTTAACTTGGTTTATAGTTTCAAGCCCACTTAATAAACGTTTAGCTGCCAACGGTTCAATTGCAAAAATTCGTCCAAGGCCAACAAAGTCCAGATCGTTATTTAATAAGGCGCTTTCGATCCCTTGCAGACTTCTAAAGCCGCCCGTCACCATAAGTGGTACTTTACTTAATTCACGAACTTTTTTAGCAAAATCTAAGAAGTAGGCTTCACGAGAGAGGGTTGATTCTTTCGGCGTACCCAACTGCATAATCGGTTTTTCATAGGTTCCACCAGAAATCTCGATTAAGTTGATTCCCACCTCATCGAGGGCTTGAATGGTTGCCAGCGATTCTTCTTCGGTAAAACCACCTCTTTGAAAATCGGCTGAGTTCAATTTAATACTTACAGGATAGTCAGCCCCGACTCGATTTCGAATTTCCTTATAGACCTCAAGGACAAATCTACGTCGATTTTCGATATTTCCACCCCACTGATCGGTACGGCGGTTATGATGCGGAGAGAGGAATTGGCTAATTAAATAGCCATGTGCGCCATGTAACTGAATACCGCTAAATCCTGCTTTCTTGGCAATCTCGGCTGTGTTTGCATAGCGTTGAATCAGGTCTTCAATTTCGTCTTGAGTCAGCTCTCGCGGTGTAGCAAAAACTGCGGCCATTTTGGGGCTAAAAGGCACAGCTGACGGTGAAACGGTTTCTTTATTTAAGCCTCGAATTGCTTGTTTACCTGGGTGGTTTATTTGCATCCAGACTTCACTACCTCCAGATTTAGCAACATCTGCCCACTCTTTGATTAAGTCAAAATCTTTTTCATCTTCAATAATCACATTGCCTGGCTCACCAATTGCTCTAGAGTCAATCATCACGTTACCCGTGATCAAAACCCCAGCTCCAGATTGCGACCACGTTTGGTAAAGTTGAATCAACTCTTTACTTGGTCGCCCATCTGTATGTGCCAGCCCTTCACTTAAAGCCGATTTAATCAGCCTATTCTTTAGTGTAAAGCCATCTTTTAAAACAAAGGGTGATGCCAGTTTTAATTCATTTTTCATCTTAGACCTCTGATCTTATTTTTTAGCCATTAAGCTTTTGGCCCTAGTTAAGAATGAGTGTTGCGATTAAATCTAATGACTTACTATGTCATTGCAGAGAAACTTAATTTTCTCCTTTACTAGATATTTACACACTAAGTTCTAAAAAAGAACTTGTTAATATCTTTAAAAGACAATTCGTATGTCAGAATGGTCAAAAAAATTTAGTCCAAATTTTGGAAATAAGTGTTGAAAGTCAAAGGCACAAAAGAAACGGATAAAAAAAGCCCTCACGTTGAGGGCTTTTATCGAAGCAAATTTTTACATTTAATATCTTACTTCCACCCCGGTTGGATTAATCTCTGTCGTTAATCTTTGTAAATCATGACCCGAAGGTGCTTGATAAACACGTAAACCAAATTCGGGAAGAATCGCAATTAAATGATCAAAAATATCTGACTGAATTGCTTCATAAGAAACCCACGCAATCGTATTGGTAAATGCATAAATTTCTAAAGGCAAACCTTGGCTAGTCGGTTGTAATTGGCGAACCATAATGGTTTGATTTTGAGCAATGCCCTTGTGCTGGCGCAAATAAAATTCAACATAGGCTCTAAATGTCCCAATATTGGTTAAACGGCGCTTGTTATAACGAGATTGATTGCTTAAATGCTTATTAAACTCTTCAATTTCAGAATTCTTTGCATCGAGGTATTGATCTAATAATAAAAACTCTTTGAGTTTTTGTTGCTCTTCGTCACTCATGAAATGAACACTGCTTTGATCGAGAAAGAGTGAACGCTTCATACGACGGCAACCTGAATTGCTCATGCCTCGCCAGTTTTTAAACGTATCGGTAACGAGTTTATTGGTTGGAATCGTGGTATAGGTTTTATCAAAATTTTGCACAGTCACCGTATGCAATGAAATATCAATCACGTCACCATCAGCATTGAGTGACGGCATCTCAATCCAGTCTCCAATACGGACCATGTCATAAGAGGCAATTTGCACACTCGCCACTAAAGACAAAATCGTGTTTTGGAAAACCAGCATTAATACCGCGGCCATCGCACCAAAACCTGCAAGTAAAGTGAACACATCCTTTTTAAGGAATGTTCCCAAAATCATCAGGCCACAAACAACAAATAAAATTAATTTAACCAGTTGTAAGTAACCTTTAATCGGCTTGTTTCTAGATTTCGGATTACGCTGATAAATAAGATTAAAGATATTTAACAGTTCACTGACTGTAAGTGCGAGTGTAAGAAAAATAAATGCTTGCGCCCCCATTTCTACAAAAGAAATAAACTTTGGAGTTAGATGAGGAACTGTTGCAATACCATTCATAATTACAATAGCGGGAACAATGTTGGCAAATTTCTTTATGACACTATGCTGAGCAAAAATAGATTGATTGGGTGATTTGAGCTTGGCCACTAAGTGACGAACGCCCCGAACAATAATTCGTTTAGCAATAAAAGTTGCTATTGCTGCAAATAAAATCAAAATAGTGAGTGAAACAAACATCTCTAGCCAAGGATAATGGCTTAATTGAACCCGAATATCGCGGAAAAAATTTAAAAAATCCAAACCTATACACCTTAAAACTTTCTTTTCTAGAATTTTAGGGGTTAAGGGCATTTATAATAAGGTTTGTTTACATATGTAGTCATAAATACAACAACTAAGTTATATACCCTCCCCAAATTTAATTACGAATCTCATGATTTTTGAGCCTTAATTATAAGGTCTTGTCCACTTATGTCTTAGATCGATTCTAGAAAGTAGATCGGACATCTCGGTTCATTTAGAATAATGCGTTAAACGAATAATTTTGGTTCTAGTAAGTGAAATTTTCTGACTTTTTGACTTTTATTGGAGTGATCTGGTTCACCTTATTCTTTATCTATATTGCTTGGACCTTTTTTCTTAAAAGTCTGGTTCATAAATTTTTTATTTATAAACGAGGAATCATTACTTCTGCCGAAGTTGCGTATTTTCAAGACTCTCTCGTCAAGGTTCAATATCGCCCTTTATGTCACATAAAATTAAAATTCCAAGCTGAGCAAGGCCAAATCATTACTGAAAACCTTAAGGTTCTTATTGCTAAACAAAATCACGATCAATATAAAGTCGGTAGCATCATCAAAATTAAATATGACCCTAAAAATTTAAAGAATATTTCAATATTGGGAGAAGTCATGGTTTAAGTCATTAGAGATTCTTTAGAAAGTACGACAATCCCTGAGGTGCACGCCCGTTCAAGCGACTATTCGTTGTCACTCGAACGAGATTAGCCAAGTAATATTGCAACCAAACATCACAATGTGACTCAAAGAGCTTCCCCAGACTTAAGTCGACTCCAGCAATCTGAGCAAAAGCTGTTAGCGTTGATAGGTCTGACCCAAAGCATAATATTGTAATAAAAAGATAAATATTATTAGTTTTTATATCTAATTATTTCATTGTTACTCGAATATATTTATTAAGTGAACTTATAAACCCATCCTGTAAGGTTTATTAAAAACCCCTGATTTATCCAATTATTTAAAGTAATTTAAGTCTTACCATTTTTCTATTTCTAAAGAAGAGGTCTAAAATGAGTACTTTAAATATTAATGATATTAAAAAACACGCAGACGTTATTGCTTCTTGTGGTACTAAAGTAGGTACTGTCGACCATCTTGATGGCGAAAACCAATTAAAGCTGACTCGAGACGAAAGCGGTCAACATCACCTCATTCCTACTGGATGGATTGGTGAAGTGAAAGAAAACCAAGTCATTCTGAATAAAAATTCAGAAGAAGTTAAAGATCAGTGGCAAGCGATCTAGACTTTTAGGCACAATACGTGACTTAACGTGAAATTTATAATAAAGCGATTTAGCTTAGAAAAATAAAGAGGCTTAGAAACTTTAAAGCCTAACTCCCCAAACTAAAGGCTCCTTTTCATAAGGAGCCTTTTTTATTTATCAAATCTCTGATTTAGACCGTTTTTATCTCTATAAGCCTTTTGTTGGATGTTTTTGTCCTTTACTCACATGGTGATCGATTTTACTTAATGCTAAAAATTGTTCATTCGCATTAAATGAACAATTATGAATAGGGTGACGTATATGATCACAGGGAATCATCAGCTTAAAGCTCGAAAAGTATATTTTGATTTTGCGGAGTCATCTGTATGTTGGATGCCCAATGATCCGCTATGCTCACACGTAGCAAATGGTATTAATATGCTCTTGCCGGCTGGTGAATTTTGGTTTTGCCGCGTTTTTAATAAAACCCTTCCCTTGATTACCGATGAAACATTAAAACAAGAAGTGATTGGCTTTGTTCGCCAAGAAGCGGCGCATGCCCGTGCCCATGAAAAAGCCCAAGACTTTTTACGAGAAAATGGCTACGACATTCAAGACCCACTCAACCGTGCACATTTTGTTTTTAATATTTTATTGGGTGATAAACCCTTTGGTCTGCCGCTTGTAAAAGGCAAAAAACTTGAAGAATATTGGTTACTTTTTCGGGTAGGTGTTATTGCTGCAATTGAGCACTTTACGGGAACTATTGGTCAGTGGACACTTGATAGTAAGTCTTGGGATAGCGCCGACCCAGCAATGGCAGATTTATTCCGTTGGCATCTGGCTGAAGAAGTTGAACATCGCTGTGTTGCTTACGATTTATTTGAGCACCTTTTAACAAACAAGTTAGGTTTTTATGTGTCTCGCCAAGTGATTATGGCGGCTATTTTCCCGCTGTTTATTTACTTCCTTGCCGATTTTGCACGAAGTCTAGGCAAGCAGGATTTAGAGCACGAAGACATTCAAAAATTGATGCGTCGTGGCTTCTTTAATTTCATTCGTGAATTTGAAAAAACGGCTACTCGCTCAGACAACCTACCGACCATTAAATATTTATGGAAAGCGACTTTAAGATGGGTTTCTCCAAAATTTAACCCAATTCATGAAGGTGACACTGAACAAGCTTTGGCTTATATGGCTCGTTCACCTGCGGTTCAACATTTTGAACAAATGACACAGCATTCTGCAAAACCTGCGACATTAAGCTAAGCAGCCACTTTATTTAAAATGAAAAGCCTCCTTGTTTGGAGGCTTTTTCTATTTAAGTTCTAACAATTAGGCAAAATTTAAAAAGAAATAATCCAACAACCGTGCGCTTTCATCTACCCCATTTTCACCTAAAAGCTGAACCATTGCCCCATCAATCATAAATAAAAACATGTAGGCATCTTGGAGTGAAGCCGTAGCTTTTAAGGTTAACAGCAGCTTATAGATTTCGTTAACAAACCATTTTCTATAATCAACCACAACTTTATAGGCAACTGGATAGAGCTTTTCTATTTCAAAAATTGCTTTAAAGGGTAAATGATAAAAGCCATTTAAGTCGGCATGTAAAAGGTAAATCTGCTTAAGTTTATCAAGCACCATTTGTTCACAATAAGAATTAACAATGGAAAACACTTTTACTTTGAGCGCTTCTTTTTGAAAAGTGAGACACATCTCGATGAGTCGTGCTTTTGAATGAAAGTCGTTGTAAAAAGTAGCTTTGGCAACTTTGGCTTCCGCAATAATTTGGTCAACCCCGACCTTATGAAACCCATATTGATTAAATAAGTCTTTTGCGGTGTGAAGCACTCTGAGTGCTCTAAATGAAGATTCTAAATTTGGCATAGGTATACCGTTTAAATAATTTTTTGTTGTATCTAAAAGAGATAGAAATGCCGTCACTCTTAAAATGAGTGCTAAAAACAGGCATGCAAAAGCAGCACAAAAATGTGCCTAAGCTATCTCAGGTTTTATTGTTGCTATGATTTTTTAATCGTAACGAGCTAAGGTTGTAGAAAACCTATAGTCGGTTAAACCGTTTTAAAGACCAGTTGGGCAGTATAGATAGAGAGAGTTTGGCAAAGACCAATAAATGAGAAGAAATAGTACGCATGAGCGAACTCCTTTGGCTATAAAGAAGCTTCACCACATTACTGTCAAATAATGGTGGTGAAACGAGAGAAGGTTGACAGACTGATAGCCAAAAGATCAGCACACCCGAAGGTGTCCCCCTCCCGTTCTGAACTGCACCCCATAAGTTAGACTTTTTAAACTTATAAGGTGTGCATCCAATGCCAGTTCCAAAGCATTCAAAAGAGTTAAAACTAAAAGTAATTCAAGCCTACTTAGATGGGAGTAAAGGCTATAAAACTCTTTCCAAAGAGTTTAATGTTGATCTCCAAACTATCCGGTTATGGATTGAAAACTATAAAGCGCAAGGTGAAGATGGTCTCAATGTTAAACTTCAAAAGACTTATTATTCTCCAGAATTTAAAATCAAGGCTGTACAAATGCTTCTTGATAAGATACCGGTAAGAGAGGTCAGAAGACGGTTAAATCTGAGCGGGACGTCTATTTTAAGAAGATGGTTAGCTCAGTATCATGAAGAAGGGATTGCTGGGTTTAATACTAAACGGACTTATACCAATATGACTAAGCAAGATAAAATCAAAATAGTGAAACCAATAAGAGATGATAAAGAAAAGTCTCAACAAGAACTCATTGATGAACTTACAGCTTTACGCGCAGAGGTCGCTTTTTTAAAAAAGCTAAAAGCCTTAAAACTGAAGCAACGTACTTAAATTCAATTTGTACTGCGGACAGTGTTCAAGTTATTTCGGAATTAAGGCAAATTTATCCATTAAAGCTACTACTCAATATTGCCAAGATAGCCCGTAGTACTTATTTCTACCACATGAAAGCTGCATGCTCTAATGATAAATATACTGAGTTAAAACAGCAGATTAAATCTATATATCATAAGCATAAAGGATGTTATGGCTATCGTAGAATTACTCTTGCTCTGAAAAGTGCAGGAATAATCATCAACCATAAGTGTGTATATCGCCTCATGAAAACTATGGGGCTTAAATCACGTATCAGAGCACTAAAATATCGATCTTATAAAAGTGGTTGTGTCGGGATGGTGGCCGATAATGTTTTACAACGACAATTTAAAGCAAATCGTCCCAATCAGAAATGGGCAACTGATGTAACGGAATTTAATGTGAATGGTGAAAAACTTTATCTCTCTCCAATCATAGATTTATTTAATGGGGAAATTATTACCTTCCGAATCCAACGCAAACTCAATTATGAGTTAGTAAAAGAGATGCTCATTCATGCTTTGGCTAAACTTAAGCGACATGAAAAGCCAATTCTCCATTCAGATCAAGGATGGCAATATCAAATGGCTCATTACCAGCAGCAATTAAAGCAACATGGCTTAATTCAAAGTATGTCTCGTAAGGGAAATTGCTTAGATAATGCCGTAATAGAAAGCTTCTTTGGAATATTAAAATCGGAGTGCTTTCATGGTGAAAAATTTCAATCAATTGATGAATTAGAGAAAACCATACAAACGTACATTCATTATTATAATCATGAGAGAATCAAGGTGAAGTTACAAGGTTTATCCCCTGTACAATATAGAAACCAGTTTTTAAAAACTGCTTAATTAACTGTCCAACTTTATGGGGTCAGTTCATTCCACCGCAGAGGGGGCACGCAGGGATGCCCACAAAAAAGAAAGACTTTTTCGTGTGCGTTGGCTATCCGACCTGTCAAAGTCGACTGGCAATGTAGGCCAGCAGGCAAAGCATAATCGGAGGGGTTTTAGGTGTCAATGTGATATTGGCTAGAAATAAAGCTTTAAAAAATTTAATAAAAATATTTATTACTGCATTACACAAACATTGATTTATAAAATGAAAAAATTGTTGAACGCAGCTTAATAAAGCTTAAAAGAACATAATGCATTCTTTTCTTTTAATAATTGAACATTTTTAAAACCAGCTAAAGAAAATGTATTTATATGCTCATCAATAGCCATAAATAAGTCTTTATTTTTCATTCCTTCCTCATCTTTGACGATATGATCGGTCACTATATATAAAGAATTTGTATTTAATAGATGATTTCTAACTTGTATGTGAAATTCTTTAGCAAAATTTTTATGCCTTAGCTCATGTAAAGCTTGATGAATAATGACGACATCGAAAGTTTCTTGTTGGCACACATCATACCAACCAGAGTCTTTAAAATTTGCAGTTAAGTAGTTAGCTTTACTCGATAGTAATCCTAAATTTTTTCTAGACAACTCATGCATAGCTTCAGAAAAATCTAAAGCTGTGTATTCTAGAGACTCTATATTTTCTAATAGAGTTTTTGCCAAATAGCCAGGACCAGCGCCTATCTCAAGAATCTTAGGTGTTTTGATATTGAGTAGCTTAATCTCAGCCACATACATACTAAAAAATTCATATCTCCAAGGGCGTTTCACATTTACTTCTTCAGCCCACTCTAAAGCATCAGCCGCTTTTCTTAGGTCAATTGGACTTACAACTTCCTTTATAGTCATAATTTTACGCCCTTCTAATCGCTCTTTTTAGTATTAAAAAATGAATATACCTTTAAAATATATCTCTATTAATTCTTCAGTTCTATTCATTTAAAAGAGATTTTAAGTGTCAATGTGGTATTGGGCTGCTTCTTAAGTCTTGTTTTCTGGTTTAACTAGTAAGTTTTATATCGAGATACACCGATAAAATGAACAATTAAATCCATCTTATCGGCTTGCTAGAAGAGGTTTTTAAAACCTTATTTTATTTTTTAATATAGTTTGGAAAGTCTTTTAAAACCCGACTACATAATTGACCTTTTGTATCTCCTTTCTTGCGCTCTTCAAATTGGTTCATGCCAAATCTCATAACTTCTTTACCGTATTTATCACCTAGCTCATGTTTAGTGCATTTTTCGGCTTCATGAATTAATTCTTCCGAAGCATAGTGATAATTACAATCAAGTTGAGCACGGCTTAAAAAACCATGTAGTTCTACTGTTTTCTCGCAGTGTGTTTGCCCTACAAGGCTTTTAGGTTCTTGAGCAGCATAAATTGATGTTCCTATCAATAAAGTGAAAACCGTTACTAAAATATTACGCATTATTTCCCCGACAAAGTTATTAAAAGTATTTGTGATAATGTTGCGGGCGTATTAAATAATAATTATTTATAAGTGTCTATTAATAAAAAGAAAATTAAATAAATCCTCTTCTCTTTTGAATACTTAATCACCTTACAAAAATTGTGTGATTCAGTTTTATCAAATAAATGATATGAGATTTGTTTTATATTCTTATTCAATATAATCCAAACTATTCAAGAAAAGAGTTCTAGTGATATTTAATTCATTTCTTATCTACTAAAACTCTTACTCATTGTCCACTTTAAAACCCTAATTTCTTAAAGACAAAATAACCAACATGGCTTTCAAAGCTACCGTCATTTTGAATTTTGAAATATTTCTTAACAAGGTCAGATGAACCTTCCTGTAAATAGCGTAAAGTTTTAATTTGATCTTCGGGAGTTTTCATACGCTTTACCCAACTATCAAAGTCTAACGAGAGCGTTTGTTTATCTAAACCCACTAAGTCAAAGCCTGCATCTTCAATAAAATAAACCCACTCTTTCACACTATAGTTTCTTACGTGACTTGGGTCTCGAATAGTCTCGATCGTTTGTAAAAACGTATCTAATATAGGCGAGCTAGAACTAATAATATCTACAAAAATAACAATACCATCTGGCTTAAGAACGCGGTTTACTTCTTTCATGGCAGTCGGAACATGCTGCCAATGATGAGCTGAATATCGGCTAATCACGACATCAAACTGATGATCACTAAAAGGCATATCTTCGGCAATGCCCTGCTGCACAAAAATGTTTTTTAATTTGCGTTGGCTAGCGGCCTTAGACACTGTGTCTAACATTTCATGAGATAAATCGTATGCAAAGACTAGATCCGCATGCGGAGCAACATTATAAGAGACATGACCACCACCACAGCCTAAATCTAGGACAACAGCCTTTTCATATTTCTGAATTTCATGAATAAATTTATTAAATTCAATTCCTTCAGAATGAGCTTGGCTATTTAAATAGTCTAAAGATTTATTTTGATATTGTTTTTGGTTTATATCGTGCTGGGTGATCATAACCTTGCTTCCTTCTTTGCAATGAAATCACCATAAAGGAAAATTTAGATAAAAAATAATGATTAGTTTTTCTTCAATTGATAAATAAAAGTTATTATTTAATTTGTTTTAATACACTACGACAATGAATAAAAAATAGATTTAAGAACTTATAAGAAATCCGCAAAGAGCACTGTTTAGTCACCCTTACTGAAACAGTGCTCTTTGCTCCACCACAACCCTTATCCAGAGAGGTTCGATGCATAGAACTAGTGTATGTACCTTTAACTCAAAATGTTTCCTGTATTTTTTAATATTTTTAAATGTTCACAGCATAAAAATGAAGTATATTTAATTTTATCAGAAGATTCTTCTTTGGTTTATATTTTGAACAGAACAGAATACACACTAGATCGCATAGATCGGAAAATTTTATCTGCATTACGTGGCAATGGCCGTTTAACCGTTGCTCAATTAGCAGAAGAAGTCGGTCTTTCATCCTCACCATGCTGGACACGGCTCAAACGTCTGGAAACTTTAAAAATTATTGAAGGCTATACAGTAAACGTGAACCCAAAAGCGATTGGTATTCATGAAGTATTCTTTATAGAAATTACCTTAGAACGCCATGACGATGAAATGCTGGAAAATTTCAGCGAAGCATTAGCTGATATACCTGAAGTTGTAGAAGCTCATCTGGTGACAGGTGATTATGATTATTTGGTTAAAGTAGCAGTAAAAGATGCTGATCATTACGAACGTTTTTTACGGAAAAAACTCTATTCAATTAAGGGAATTCGACACACCCGTTCGACTTTTGCCCTACGCCCCCTTAAATCTGCCAATACAGCCGATTTAATGTTAATTGAATAAAAGGCATAACACCGACAGCACATCGACTTAAACCATTGATTTTCAATCTCTTATTGAATTGAGCGGCTTAGACTATAACAGATTTAGACTCTGTTATATTTTTTTTAAAAAATTCTGTATCTATGATTACAGCCTCCTCATCTACATAATAAAATTAATCTGAATTGGAGGCATCACCATGAACATTTTGAAGAAAAAAAATAAGGCCAGTTTTGTATTCTTTATTATTACTCTCTACTCTTTTATTGGGTTTGGCTTAGGCTATATTATCTGGGAATACTTTTTAAAGACCTAATTTACTAAAGAAGAGTTAATTAACCTCAGAAATAATTTCTGAAGTAATTTCTTTGCTACGATGATATGCGGCCTTCATTGCTAAACGTATATCATCAGACACATTGCCTAATTCAAACATTCGTAAAGCAGATTCGGTAATCCCGTTTGCTAAAGTGACCTTTCCACATAAATCCGCTGGTGGAACATTACTTTTACGTATCATTTCAACTGCACCAGTAGCAGCTTGAAGTGCAAGTTCCAAGGCAAATTGCTTATCTAGCCCTAGTGAAACACCCGTCTTAATCATGCTATCTAAAATATAGAAAAAGTAAGCTGGCCCTGAACCAGATAATGCAATAATGGCATCACTTTGTGTTTCTGAAGCAGCCCAAAAAGTTTGCCCTGTTGCAGAATACAACGTTTCAATCAAGTCTTTATCAAGCTGATCCGTTTGTTCTGAAGCAATAAGTACGTGAGTACCCGTATGCGTAAGCACAGGCGGATTTGAAATCACACGAATAACTTTCTTTGAACCTGTAAAACTAGATAGATGTGCAATATCAATCCCTGCCATCATTGAAACAATAATCTTATTTGCTAACCATTTTTTAAACGGCGCAAGTGTATGTTTTAGTTGTTTTGGATCTAATAACAACACCACAATGTCAGCTTTTTTTAAACCATTTTCTTTTTGCTTCAATGCTTGTGTATCATTAATTTTTTTCTCTTCAATTAAGTGTATTTTTTCTTTATTGAACCCTTTTAAAACCATTCCTCCTATTAAAGCCAAAGCTAAATTACTACTGCCAATAAAGCAAATATTAGGTTGTATTTCACTTAACATTTAAAATGTTTTCCTTTCTAAGGGAGGATATAACAACAAGTATTATCTATAGATTAATTATGAATATTAAATTAACGATGGCTGTATGAATAAAGTACCCACTCAAATAAAATATATTAAACTGGGTTTCATTTTATTTACATAATAAATAAAACAACTTTAACTTAAGCCTAATGTAGAACGATATTTAACAAATTCCACACACAAATTGTTAAAGTATGTAACTATTACAATTTTCTTGTAAAGAACCATCCATTACAGTAAAAACAAAAATATTTACTTTCAAAATCTTAAATTCCTTTTTAAAACTATTTCAATTAAGTTGCTAAGAAAATAACTTATCTCAAAGAAGAAAATCTTTAAAATAATAGACGGTAGTAAATGTATTTTATTTTACTAGCTAAATATTTTCTTTTTTTTTCTTTAAAATTCTCTCGGCTTTTCTTATCGCTTGACTTAAATCAACATCGTCACTTACCCAAAAGGTAAAAATTTGTCCAAATAAGTGAAAGTGTTGTTTAATATATTTAGAACTATGATCTGAATAATGCTCTTCAATCTTAAAGAAATCATTATTGTTTTCTATTTTCTGACCATCAAAAATACCGCCAATACAAATATCCATTTTAATACCACACACCTAATTCATTATATTTTAACACAAAATTTAGAAGAACTTTTATCAGAGTATTTTTTACTTCTTTTTTTAAATATAAGTTGAATTAAAACTTATAAAAAACCCACAAAAAGAAGTGGGTTTTTAAAACTCTAATAAAATGCTTTAGACTTAAACATATTTTTTATTTGAACAATATATTTAAATCAATTAAAAGCTATATTTATTTATGAGTTTTGAAGAATCACAATATTTGAAGCTTGAGGTCCTTTTTTACCTTGCACTACGGTAAACTCAACACGTTGACCTTCTAATAGAACTTTAAAACCTTGTGTTTGAATATCAGTAAAATGAGCAAAAATATCTTTACCTTCATCAGTCACAATAAAACCAAAACCTTTAGTTTCATTGAACCATTTTACTGTACCAGTAGTAGTAGACATATGTTATATCCTAACTCTTAAAATATTATAACTTATTATTGGAGGAAACCAATTTAACTAAAAAATAGACGTCAAAACTTAAATATCTGAGGAAACCGAAGGATTATAAATATAAAACTGCGCAAATAAAAAGTTTATAATGACAAGAATATTTTGTTAGTTATTCTCGATAATACACGCTTCAGAAGCATTTGCAATCGATATTCAAAATAATTAAAGCAAGAAAAATTCTACCCACTCCCCGATTCATCTTTCACATTGATTTAATTAAGATTCCTTTCAATTAAAAGTCAAATTTTGTTTCATTTTAATCGAAAGAAGTCCAATATCAATGCTATTTCCCTATAAAAACCATCAATAGAATTTCTTTTCACCAGCAGGTCGCGTCTTAAAGCGTCGATGGAACCACATGTATTGGGTAGGGGCAATACGAATTTGATTCTCAATAATCTTATTGACTCTTTCAGCATCACTAACTTCACAGCCACTCGGAAAATTCTCTAATTTAGGTTCCACGAGAACATGATATTGAGGATTTCTGATATTGCCACTTCTGTAAAAGTACAAAGGCACTGCTGCTGCTTTTGAGATATCCATAAGTCTGCGGTGAGCTGTGACAGTAGCCGCCTGCACTCCAAAAAATGATGCCATTACACCTTGCTTTAAGCCGAAATCCTGATCTGGGCTATACCATATGGCATGACCATGTTTAAGATTTTGGATCAGTCCACGCATGTTGTCTCGAGCAATCTGGTTTTTATACACTCTTGCACGACTACGATGAATCAGAAAATCTAAAAAGGGATTGTTTTGAGGTCTGTAAACTACGTCCATATTAAAAAATAATGTACACGCGGCTCCACCAGCATCTAAAAGCGTACTATGAGTGCCTAATAAAAGTACGCCATTTTCCTGATTATTAGTTAAATTCTCTAATCCATCTATGTGAACACGGCTTTTAAACCAGTTTGGACTATACCAAGCATTTAAAGCCTCAAATACACCCGTTAGAGTATCCACAAAAACCTGTTTGGCCTTCACTTCAATTTGCATAGGTGTTTTTTCAGGAAAGCATGCTTCTAAATTACGCAATGTTGTTTTTCGTCTTGAACCTAAAGATTTCCATGCTATTTTCGAAAGAACATCAGCGAGACGCCATTGAATAGCCCAAGGTAACATCGCAAAAAACATTAGAATAAAAGCTAAAAACCATATACCCCAATATTTAAACGATAAAAAGGAAAATCGAAATTCGCCAGATTTAAACTGCCGTTCTTTTTTCGTCATGTTGTATATTTCTTGAGGTATAGACTTAGCATACTAACACCCCCTGTCATTGGGGTTGTATGTTTATGTTGCTTTCCGTTTTTAAGCGTTTTATATACCTTATCTATTTATATAAACACATATTTTATTTCGAAACCTTCAAACTTTAATATTTAATTTATTTATTTTAAATATACATAACCTCCTGTATACATAACTTATTTTCTCATTTAAAGTAATCACATAATCTTATCTCAATTGATAAATAGGGTATATCAGCGTGGGCGGTCTTTTAGTATTTATAACAATTGCATTTCTTACCCTATTAAGCCCCGGCCCTGGCGTTTTATTTACTGTCACAAATTCAATCAATTATGGTGTTAAAACTGCTTTATTCGGTATTAGCGGTTTGATCATTGGTATGTTTGTAATTGCTGTAATTTCCGCTAGTGGTGTCGGTCTTATTATTACGAGTAACCCTACTATTTTTACGGTTTTAAAATTTATTGGTGCATTTTATCTAATGTATCTTGGATATAAAAACTTCAGCAAAAAAACACCATCGCAAGATTTAATCACTGATCCGCAAAACGATAAAAATGTTAGTAAAGCGAAACTCTTTTATCAAGGTCTACTTGCATCTTTGCTTAACCCGAAAACAATCGTATTTTTTATTGCTCTATTCCCTCAATTTATTGATATCAAGAAAGAAATTTTAACTCAGTTTTTAGTTCTCTCTTTAACCTTTTGTTTTATTGGCTTCTTAATTCATTTAGTCTATGCAAACTTCTCTTCAATTTTTAAAGAAAAGATGTTGGCTGGAAATAATTTTTCTATACTCAATAAAATTAGTGGCGCTATTTTCTTTTTGCTTGCCGTTTTACTCATTACACAATAAATCAGTACTTTAAAATTATGCTTTAAAAGCCTTTACTCATGTTTAGACTTTTAAAGCATTTCGATTATTCAGCATACTTTTATCTAATTACAATTTTTACAACGCTACCCTGTTTAAAATCCACCCATAAAAGAAATCTTCGTAATTTGGGTTCTTCTCTGTAATTTCGATATAGTGCTGCCCTTGCATAATATTTAAAACGCGTAGTAATACCGTTTCTCCGTCTTTATTACGCCTGTTCAAATACGTACTCAGTGCTTGAAAAGTCAGCGGCCCATATTGACCATCTAAAGCAAGATTTGGCCAACCTTCCTTACCCTGCTTATTTAGCAGATTTAAAGCACGTTGTAACAAGGGTTTTGCAAAGTTGACTCCACAATTTATAGCCGTATCAAATAACTCTTCTGCAATAGCAGGGCTAATCTCATTGATCTGGTCAAATTGGGGCTCAAACCAATATTGTTGTTTATAAATTGACTTAGCCAGAGCTAAAGGTAAATCTCGCATATCACCTTCATATCCTTGTGATCGAGCGACTACTTCTGTAATGCCAAATTTGGTGGCACGTCCATGGTCTGATGGATGATTAACATATCCACCTTCCCTGTCTATGATTGCTTCTAAGTACTGGTCAATATTCATTGTAGTTTACCCATATGATTGAAATTGTTTTTTAGCTATTTTGCAGGTCATCTTTTGCTTTTTTTAAGTCTTTCATGACTTCCACAATCGTTTTACCTTCTTGTTTATTGATGAAGTTAAATATCCATCTCACAATCGCCCAGCCCGGCAAACCGCAAATGAAGAAGAATCCACATAGCGTGATCATTCCCCAAATATCCAAGACCCATTCATGTAAATTCCATTTCATGATAATAAATGAACCGCCTGTTAAGCTTGAAACCACTGTACATATCAGTCCAACAATCCATTCTTGCGGCGAGCGAGGGAAACGCATCATCAACACAACTGCCACAACTAAACTGACTGCTAAAGCCACCATAATTGCAATGCTATAAAAATTCAAAAAGGTGGCTAATCCACTCATTGGAACTGCTTTCATAATCTTGTCCTGCTTTAAAGGGTAAAACTTGAAAACTCATCACCATGACCAGTTTGTTGTTTTTCAGGTTTTATCAATACCCTTAGTTTTCTTTATTACAGTCAATAAAAAACACTAACGCTTTTTAAACCGCGCTAAATCGCAAGATGAACTTATCCTTGACCCCATATTTCAGGGGTCCAAGAAAGAATGTTTGTATGCTAAAGCCTGTTAGTGTGCACTGTTTAAGGCTTGTTCAATCAACTCAATCACGGTGATTGCACCTATCGCTTTTTGCATAGAGACTTGATCATCGAATTCGAATGCATCATCTTCAAGCTCACTTGCAATTTGCCTTGCCTCTTCAAGTGCCCTTTTTATTTTTTGTACCTTGTATTTGTTTACGTCTTTTGCAATTGTTGGGGCATATCCTCCACGTTTTGCATTTTTAAGTTGTTTAGCTCTGTTCTGCATTGCTGTAGTCATTCACTATCTCCAACTCACACGTTTAGTTTAGTAAGGTATCTTTATCGTTTGTTATTCTTGAAGTTTTGATCCATTCTTTGAGCAATATAGCTAAGCTATGACTACAAATGTGTGTTCAAAACGTTTCATCTGCTACAACAAACATAAATAACTAAACGGTATGCATTTAAAGCATTAATTTAAAAATAGATATTTCCTTTTCTAAAATTGTAAAAAAGTATGAAAGCTCTTAAATTTAAGCCTCTTCCGGACTTCCATTTTTTGACCAAAAAGTTCAAATAAGGCTTTGCCGTATATCGGAAACTTTTGTTAGGACTCACAATCTTTGCTAAATTCTTCATGTTCTTGATACCCTTTATCGACGAACATTAAGCCTGATCCACGGAATCGGGCTTTTTTTTATTTCATTTTTTGTTTTGATAGCCTATCTGTAAATAATAATTGAGCTATCTCCCTTCTATTTTGCTTCCTGTAGAAACAAAACAAATTTAGCTTGCATCTCAACATATTGATAAGGCTATAAATAGAGACATAAACTCTACTTGAACTTTATCTATTCATCTGAAGATACAACTGATATTATAACTATAGTTATTATTAGTCAATAACTATAGTTGTTTTACTCGATATAACTTTAGTTATATATTTGTTATAAGTTAGCTGGTGTAACCGTTATGGCTCTTAAAGATCGTTTAAAAGATTCCAGAATTAAAGCGAAGAAAACTCAGGCTGAAGTAGCAGAAGCAGTCAAAATGTCTCAGCCTGCCTACCAAGCTTTAGAGTCAGGGAAAAATTTAAAATCTGCGTTTCTTCCATTAATTGCCCAATTTTTAGGTGTTGATGGGTATTGGCTAACAACTGGAAATACGGAAGATTCTTTTAAAGATAGTGATGTATTTAACCCTACTGTTGTAAGTGCTGAATCCACCGATCAATATGTCTGGATTGAAGTCGTAGAGGCTAATTTCTCTTGTGGTACGGGTGAGTCTATTGAGTTTCACTTCGATGCAATTAATGGAAAAATTCCTTTTCCAGCTTCATTTTTTAAAGAAAAACGAGTTGCTCAAGAATGCATGCGCATTATCAAAGCTAAAGGCGACAGCATGACAGACTACATTAAAGATGGAGATTTAGTCGGTATTGATATCTCTCAAACTGAAGTGATTGATGGCGAGATTTATGCGGTTTACTTTGCAGGCGAAGGAATGATTAAGCAAATTTTTAAAGAAGCAGATGGTTCTTTAATTTTGCATAGTTTAAATGAAAAATTTAGAGACCGACGTGTAACCGAGGAAAATGGGAAGAACTTTAAGGTCATGGGTCGTCAATTCTGGCGAGCGGGTTAAGGTCGTTATAAATATAATTAAAATAATAATTCTACCGATTTGATATATTTTTGCTTTTTATAACTTTAATTGTTTATTACCCATCTAGATATAAAAAAACCTATCTCCTTTAAAAGAGATAGGTTTTTAGCTTTAAGGCTAAACATTTTTATCAACAATACGCAGTTAAACGATAAAGCTGATTAAATCCAGCATAGAAGCTTTTACCATCTTGGTTTAATTCGATTTCTTCACCAGATTGAAGTTGAATTTTCTTACCCACTTCGACCCAACGATAGCCATCTTGAGAGTTTTGCTTACGCACATGAGGAACAATCCTCACATTAATCTCATTACCATTTACGGATGTGGCAATTAGCCACTCATTTACTATATTCACAATCATTCACTCATCACTGAGCTCATGTGATTTGACGTTATTTAATTAGAACGCTAGATTTAAGGTATGGACAGTCAGTCTAGAATTTAATATTTAGCTTGATATAGGGTTATTTATAAGCTAATGCTTTTCATAATTTTTGCATTATGAAAAGTGGTACATCACAGAGCATAATATTTTGGTTGCGGGGGTTGGATTTGAACCAACGACCTTCGGGTTATGAGCCCGACGAGCTACCAGACTGCTCCACCCCGCAATTGGAAGTAAGCTTTATACGCTCATATATTTCATAAAGCAAACTCTTTTTTTTAATCGGTTGTAATTATTAAGAATTATCTTTTTATTAATTTTCAATTTTTACCATTTGGTCTAAACAACTATATCAATTCCCAATTTTTAATTCTTTAAATTGTTGTATTTATTTTAAATAGAACCCGATATTCATAGACAACAATTGCCTTGGTTGGTTGGCTTTTATACTATCTAGGTTGGTCTTTTAATGTTTAGTTGCTATGTCTGAACCTCAGTTTTCCCTTAGTGAATATCTCGGCACAGTTCAGGAAGTCATACGTTTGGCTTTTGATGAGCCAGTTTGGGTAAAAGCAGAGATTCGGAATTTAAACATTAAAGGCGGTCATTACTATTTAGAGCTTGCAGAAAAAGATGCAGAGACTGATAAGGTCATTGCAAGTTGTAAAGCCACCATCTGGAAATTTTCGGCAAGTAAAATTGTTTTAAAGTTTGAGCGTGAAACTGGTATTGAGATTTCAAGCGATCTAAATGTTCTCATCAAAATTAGAGCCCGTTTTGATCCTCAATATGGATTTTCCGTCAATATTGAAGAGATCGACTCAAGCTTTACCTTAGGTGAAATTGCTAAACGTTATCAGCAAATTATTGAACGACTCACGCAAGAAGGGTTAATTCACAAGAACAAACTTTTGCCTACTCCTTTCGATATTCAAAATGTTTTAGTCATTGCTCCTCAAAATGCTGCGGGCCTAGGTGACTTTAAAAAAGATGCCGATGCTCTAGAGAGAAATGGTGTTTGCCATTTTGTGTATCACACCGCCACTTTTCAAGGGAATACGGCCGCAACTAGCTTGATTGAGTCTTTAGGTTCAGGTTTAAGACAATGGGCCAGCATATTTAACTTTCCACCAGACTTGATTGTAATTATTCGTGGTGGCGGATCTGTGAATGATCTGGCTTATTTAAATGACTATGAACTTGCTGCCCTACTCTGCAAACGTACTGTACCCATTTGGGTCGGTATTGGTCATGAAAAAGACCGTACCATTCTTGATGAAATTGCCCATCGTTCATTCGACACGCCCAGTAAAGTAATTGCTGGTATACGCAACCATATTGTTGAACGCGTCCAAGAAGCTGTCGATAGTCTACAAACCATTAAGCTTCTTTCGCAGCATCAAATTACGACTTACCAAAGTAAGAATGATCAGCTACTTCATCAGATTAAATCTTCAGCCCAAGGTCAACTTAACTCGGCACATCACTCACTTGACCAAATAAAAGAACGTATTCAGTTTAGTTCACAGCAACAGGTTAAATTTTCATTAGCTCAAATTGAATCTTTAATGAAAGAAGTCCTTTTACAAAATCCGAAACAGGTTCAAGCCAAAGGCTATGCAATTGTTAGGTCAGAAGGAAAAGCGATTCGCTCTATACATCAAATTTCAAACCCAGCCATTGCCATTGAAATGCAAGATGGTGTGATTGAAGCCAACATTACACAGGTAATTCCAAATGAATAATGAAGAGTTAACATTTAAGGACGGCCATGACATTTTGAAAAAAAATGCCGAATTACTTGAATCCCAAGAAAGCCCAGATATTGATAATTTAATGAAGATTGTTGAAGAATCAATTACCGCTTATAAGGCTTGTAAATCACGTATAGAAGCTGTTCAACAAGCTTTAGATGAAACATTCAAAGAATAATATGCAATAAAAAAAGCCCATTCCTACTTCTCATTGAAGGAATGGGCTTAGTGAATACCACTTAGTCCTGAAATGCAAAAATGTGGATTAGGTCACATTTTTACAAAAGCATAGTCCCACAAGTATTGGGCATCTTCAATATTTTAATTGTGTCTATTACGTAGTTTGGCTTTATTTTCAGCACTTCTTAGCGAAAAGCTATTCCTCGCTGAATGGTCCAATCAATTGATAAATTTTGCCGTCTTTAGGGTTTTCATAAAGCAAATCCATGTTCGGCAAAATAATATCGTCATTAATTTCGATATGTTCAACGCTTTTGTGAAGTTCAAGGACGTGGTCATTCATAGGTCGAACTTTTGCCAAAGCAATCGTTTCTTGGTTAAACTGGTCCTTAATAATTACTTTTAATCTTTTCATAAAAATCTCCTAAAAATTAAATTTTTAATATAAATAATGGGTTAAGTTTAAAATGAGCTAATCGCTGAATAACCGATTGGCATAGCAAAAAAAGTTAAAATAAATGCAGCCGTACGTTGTAAATTACGTTGGTTTAACCAAGTTACTTTGTTTGAAATTAATACGGTTCCAAAAGCAATCCATAAAAAAGCAATGGGTGTAATTAATGATAAAAAAACAGCAATATGAATAAAATATACGTGAAGCACTTCCCATGCTGCATGTGGAAAAATAGCAGAAGCAAAGAGTAAAGCTTTAGGGTTTAAAAGTGTTGCGACAAATAAAGCCTTAGGCGTAATAAGTGGGTTATCTAATTTAATATCCTTTGTTGAGGTTATCCAAAGTTTAAATGCAAGATAGAGAATAAAAGTGGCACTTATTAACTTTAATAAAGCAGGAAGCCATGGAATAAGATGTGAAACTGACTCCAGCAAAATACCCCATGATGTAATTGCAATGAGATAACCCATCACTTCAGCAGGAATAAGTTTAAGAGACTGCTTCACCCCTGCTTGTATTCCAGCCGAGGCTAACAATGTATTTGTTGGGCCTGGAGTCAACAAAATGGTGACTACAAGTCCAATAAACATAAATGACACCATAGGCTATAAACTCTTTATTAATGTTAGGCGAAATATGTCAAAAAGGTGCATCTATTGTCGACAAAATGGTTGTAACAAGAAATATTAAAACCAAAATATTTATTTCTAAAACAAATAATTAACTCAAACTGACCTTAAATTCACTTACGATTTTAATAATTTAAAATATGCAAAATGAATCACAAAAATATCAAATAATGAGAAATAAAATTTAAGGATCCCCCATCAAAGTTAAACATTTTTCATTCAAAAATAGGTTGTTATACCTAATAATTCATTCTTATTTTGACTTAAAAAACACTGAATTTAACACTTACTTGAAATTTTAAAATTGAACAATATATAAGCAATTAGAAATCGTAATTTTACTGAATATGATGTCTCACTCCCCATCAATTCATTGATTGTCGCTTTCATCAAATAAGTCAAATGATGGAGGATGCATGATGAATGCTTATGTTCGCCCTCATCCCGATGGTTTTAAATCTTATTTAGGGAAAAATCAGACGACTGGCCTCTACGCTGTACGGCTTGGTTGGACTGTTTATGAAACGAATGGCAATGGTTCTGTTCTATACATTGTCAAGAATGAAGATAAGATTCCATTGGATGTAGAAAAGTTTAAAACTGATCGACCCAAAATTTATGCTGCTCTTGTTAACGAAGTTCAGTTCCAACGCAAGAAACAACTTGCGATTGATCTCCAGCGATCAAACATCCCTTCTTATGACCGCAAAGCCTATAAAAAACGTCATGGCTTTATAGACTCTTAAACATATCTATTTATAGTACATATATAGAAAAAGCACCCTCGGGTGCTTTTTCTTTTAACGACCAGTTGTAATTAATACGAACATACTCAGTATTAATGTGCTTAATGATCGTTTGCAATGAATGTGGACTTCATGCTCAGCTCCGTGAGCGTATTGATTAACGTTTTCCATTTCGTGTCCTTCAAAGTTCACATCCCTAATTTGCCTAATATTCACACAATAAGAAATTAGCCAAAAGTATTATATGAAATTAAATTTAACACAATCCTTAAATCTAATTGCCCCCTTATTGTCAAAAACCAAGAGTTCTAAAGTTAAAAACTCGATGTAACATTCTACTACGAGGTTAATTATGTATTAGCGATTTGTAGCCCTTTCATCACAAACAGCCATACCTTAAAAATGATCTTCTAAAATAGAAAATATAACGATATTCCATTTTTTAATAATAGTCTTCGACAGGAGAACTCTTATGGAAATTCAACAAGAAACAAACTCAGCTTTATTTTGTGACACCTCTACCTCAGTTCAAGCCTGTATTGAATGTATGATCGCTTGTAAAACTTGTGCAGCTGCATGTTTGCAAGAGGAACATGTTCATATGATGCGAGAGTGTATTAAGCATTGCATGACATGTGTAGAAACCTGCCAACTGTGTACCTCTCTAGAGTTAAGAAATTCTGAACTGGCCGAATCGGCAATGCAATTGTGCGCCAATGCCTGTCAACTTTGTGCAGCAGAATGCAGTAAACATGACCATGAGCACTGTCAAATCTGTGCTAAAGCATGTTTAGCTTGTGCTCAAGCTTGTTTGGCCTATCGCGCCTAAATTTTTAAACATGTACAGCCTACGTAATCTTTAGATCGTAGGCTTATTAAAACTTAATAAATAACAGAAAATTAGATATTTTTTATTTAAGTCGAGTTAAGAGTCACTTTTTTATAGGCATAAAAAAAACCCGCATCTTGGGGAAGAATGCAGGCTCTTAGATCTCCCACAACGACCATGAGTCCATTATTAAACTTGAACTTTAAACCGTTAAGTAAATGTACCTATAAATAAATTAAATTGCAATACAGAATAGTCTGTATGTTTAAAAAAATTTATTATTTCTACATCGTTTTATTTACTTAAGAACAAATGGTAAAAAATGGTGCCATAAAAAACTTTATTTATGATCTGGTCATCCAATAAATAGCTTTTTTACAGGCATTAAAAAAGCCCGTTTCACGGGCTTTTCTGCAACGGTGAGCAATCTAAGATTTGTGTCTATCCATCTCTTACATGCTCTTTGCTAGCTATATGTAAGGTCTTATCGTATCTTTTGCCCTGTCCCAAGTTTCCCTGTGGATCGAGGAGATATTACGATTACCTTGAATACAGTTATAGCACATTATTTATTCATGGCTAGTCTTGTTCACGTTTTTTTACAAATGAATAAAATACGATCAAACCTTAATATTTAAGGATTTTCTACCCCATTTGGATATTGATGGGCCTCATCGCAAATTGGATACCACTTCACTTTTGAAGTGACAAAAGCATGTGAGCTAACTTGAGTAGATGTTTCTTCATTAATGAGCCCTACCCTTAAACGCACCACTTCAGGCTTATCTAAACGTTCACTCCAGATGGGTGAACCACAGGTTTTACAAAACACTCTCTTTTTATTAGGAGATGCAAAATACGCCTGTAAAAGATTTTCACCCTGTACAATATTTAAGTCACTTTTTTGTACTTGAGTAATGGCAGCGAAAGCAGCACCTTGGGCTTTTTGGCATTGCGTGCAATGACAAACCATGATGGGTTCTAATTCGGTATTAATGCGCAGTTGAATACCATTGCAAAGACAAGAAGCTGTATAAGCCATGATTTTTCCTTTTTATTTTAATGAAACTTAGCTTACACCCACACCTTTTTCAATGTGATCTAAAATCGCACAAGAAGCCTGTTGGTTACCGCAACAATCATCAGCCGAAGCCTGCAAAATATTGACCATTTCTTGTAGATGGGTGATTTTTTGGTTGAGTTCGGCAATATGTTTTACGGTTAAGGTTTTCACCTCTGCACTCTGCCGATCTGTATTTTTCCAAAGCGAAATCAGCTCTTTCATCTGTTCAGATGAAAAACCTAACTCTCTGGCATGTTTTAAAAAGTTTAACGTCTTCAGGTCCGTTTCTGAATACATACGATAGCCTGAAGCAGAACGCTGAGCTGCTTCAAGTAAACCGATTTCTTCATAGTAGCGAATCATTTTCGCCGAAATGCCCGAATGTTTGGATGCCTGACCGATATTCATCTCACACCTCAAATATTAAATTTGGTTTAAGATCTGTTTTCGTGATCTTAAACCAAAAGTTGATTTTCAGCACCCTTACTGTACTGGCGCATGAAAACGTTTTAAGCGTAATGCATTGCCTAAAACAAAGACCGAAGAAAGTGCCATCGCTCCTGCTGCAAACATAGGTGAAAGTAATACACCGAATGCTGGATATAGCGCACCTGCTGCAATTGGAATAAGTGCAACGTTATATACAAATGCCCAGAACAGGTTTTGACGTATGTTTCGCATGGTCGCTTTACTTAACGCAATTGCATTCGGTACACCTTTTAAACTACCTGGCATCAACACAACATCGGCTGCTTCAATGGCAACATCTGTTCCTGTACCAATGGCTAAGCCAACATCTGCTTGCGCCAATGCTGGAGCATCGTTAATGCCATCACCTACAAAGGCCAAACGACCATATTGTTTTTGCAGTTGGCGAACTGTGTCCACTTTGCCTTCAGGTAAAACCTCTGCCACAACTTCATCAATATTCAGCTTTCTAGCAATCGCTTTCGCCGTATGACGGTTGTCTCCTGTAATCATGGCAACCTTGAGACCTAATTGATGCAAGGCCTCAATCGCAGCATAGGTTGTTTCTTTAATTGGATCTGCCACGGCAATAATTGCAGCAAGCTTTTGATCGATGGCGACATACAGCGGTGTTTTGCCTTCTTCACCTAATTGAGCAGCAATCGCTTGGAATGAGTTGGTGTCTAAACCAAGCTGATGCATATAACGGTCTGCGCCAATTTGTACTTTTTGACCTGATACTTCAGCCTCAATACCTGATCCTGTAATCGAGTTAAATGCTGTTACGGGTAATAAAGTTAGACCTTCCGTCTGTGCTGCTTGAACAATAGCGAGTGCAATTGGGTGTTCAGACTTGGCTTCAACCGAGGCAACTACAGTCAGCACTTGCTCACGCTCAAAACCTGATTGCACATTGAAGTCTGTCAGTGTCGGTTTACCCTCGGTCAGTGTGCCCGTTTTATCAACTGCAACGACCTTCGCTTCTTGTAAAAGCTGCAAAGCTTCACCTTTACGGAATAAGACACCTAACTCAGCACCGCGTCCAGTACCGACCATAATAGAAGTTGGCGTTGCAAGCCCCATCGCACAAGGACAAGCAATAATTAGTACCGCAACAGCATTCACTAAACCAAAAGTCAGCGCAGGCTCTGGCCCAAAAATAAACCAAACCAAGAAAGTAATTGCAGCAATTAACATCACTACAGGTACAAACCACATGGTGACTTTATCGACCAAACCCTGAATCGGAAGTTTAGAACCTTGGGCTTGTTCAACCATGCGAATAATTTGTGAAAGTACAGACGAGCTACCCACTGCGGTCGCCCGAATGTTCAGTGTTCCGTTTTGATTGACCGTACCACCGACCACCTGATGCCCTACTATTTTTTCAACTGGGACAGGTTCACCCGTAATCATAGATTCATCAATGTAGCTGTGTCCTTCGACTACTTCACCATCGACTGGTACACGTTCACCCGGACGAATTTCTACAATAGTTCCACTCACCACTTCGGCAACTGCAACTTCCACTACTTGACCGTCACGCTGAATACGAGCAGTTTTAGGTTGCATTCCCACTAAATGTTGAATGGCTTGCGAGGTTCGTCCTTTGGCTTTGGCTTCAAAATATCGCCCAAGCAAAATTAAACTGACAATAACGGCAGCCGCTTCAAAGTAAACATTGACCGTGCCTTGGGGTAATACGTGTGGCATAAAGGTTGCCACGACTGAAAAACTGTAGGCAGCCAAGGTTCCAACAGCAACCAGCGAGTTCATATCTGGTGCTAAACGCCATAAGGCAGGAATACCTTTTTGATAAAAACGGCGACCTGGGAAAACGAGTACTAATGTGGTTAAAACAAACTGTAAAAGCCAGCTATTGTATTGACCAATCGTGTGCATGACCCACATGTGAAAAGCTGGAATGAGATGTGAACCCATTTCCAAAATAAACACAGGTAAAGCCAATACTACCGAAATGATCAAATCTTTTTTAAGCTGATCTAACTCTGAGGCTTTTTTATCGAGCTGCTCATCTTGATTTTTTTCAGATGCTTTCGCGTCATAGCCTGCTTTTTTAACAGCGCGGATTAAGTCTTCAACACTAACTGATGTATCTGCTTGCACCCAAGCCTGTTCTGTTGCTAAGTTGACGGTAGCCTCTTGAACACCGTCAACTTTTTTAAGGGCTTTTTCAACACGTGCAACACAAGATGCACAGGTCATGCCCTCAATAGACAACTCTACTGGTGCAGCTTTTGGAACATCATACCCTGCTCGTTCAACTGCTTTAACCAGTGCTTCGCGCTGGATCGGTTGATTTGAATAAACAACGGCTTTTTCTGTTGCCAAATTAACGTTGGCAATCTCTACATTTTCAACTTTCTTAAGTGCTTTTTCGACACGACCTACACACGAGGCGCAAGTCATGCCTTCGATTGGAAGTGTTTCACTATATGTTGGCAATTTTGTGTTTTTTGAGTCCATCAAACACCTCTGCAAATCTGCAAAATTTAATATTCTGTATTGAGCATACAGATTCCCATCATGGGAAGGTCAAGCATATTTTTTTAAAAAATTGGTCTTGACCTTACAATCATGACAAGGTTTAGACTCAGTGCTATCCAAACAAACATCTCATTCTTGATGGAGTATGAACATGAAACTACTTATTGAAAATATGACTTGTGGTGGCTGCGCTCGTGGCGTGACTGCGACGATTCAAGATATCGACCCAAATGCAAAAGTAGATGTAGATTTAGCGACCAAAATCGTGACTGTTGAAAGCAGTGAAAGCGTCGATAAAATTACTGAAGCGCTTGAAGAAGATGGCTTCCCTGCTCAAGTGCAATAATGAATAAGGTCTAACTTTAAAGTGAAGTTAGACCTTTATTTTTAAGATTGTTAATATTGATTCAAAGCTGAAATTTTTTAATTCGATAATCCAGTGCTGCCCGAGTTAGCCCCAATAAACGTGCCGCTTCAGATACATTATGATTTGCCTTTTTTAAAGCCGTTAAAATTAACTGCTTCTCGTGTTCTTCTAAATTAAAATCTTCCTGCAATAATTGCTCAAAGTCAGTTTGCGCAGTTACAGCCTGCTCAGGGTCATGCTTAATCTGTGGGAAAATGGCATTCAATTTAATCAACTGCTGATCGTCCGTTAATAAAACCGCCCTTTCTAATAAGTTTTCCAACTCGCGAATATTGCCCGGCCATTCATATTGCTGCATAAAAACTTTGGTCTTTTCACTTACACCCTGAATGGTTTTGCCGTACATTTTTTCAAAACGATGAAGAAAGTGTTCAACCAGTAAAGGAATGTCTTCACGGCGCTCCCGCAAAGGCGGAATCTGAACTGGAAAAATATTTAAGCGATAATACAAATCTGCCCGAAAGCGCCCTGTTTTCACAGCCTGTTCAAGGTCTTCATTGGTTGCTGTAATTACACGGACATCTAAAATACGAGTTTGTGAGTCTCCTACTCGCTCAAATTCACCTTCTTGCAAAATGCGTAATAGTGCTGCTTGTGCACGAGGTGAAAGCTCAATCACCTCGTCTAAAAAAATAGTACCGCCATTGGCTCGTTCAAACTTGCCCAAGCGAGATTGATGCGCTCCTGTATAAGCACCTTTTTCTACCCCAAATAACTCGGACTCAATTAACTCTGATGGAATCGCTGCACAATTTACCGCAATAAAAGGTTGGTCTTTTCTTTGACTATTTTCATGAACCCCCCGTGCAAAAGCTTCTTTACCAACGCCTGTTTCGCCTTGTAGCAAAATAGAAACTTTCGAACCTGCTGCTTTTGTTAATAATGCACAGACCTGTTTATAAGATGCTGACTTACCCACAGAACTAAATAACTGGTAATCGGCTTCACTGTCGCTATAAATTGATTTTTTTAGTTCAAAAAGTTCAGCCTGCAACGCGATCAGTTCTTTTTCCATGGGTTCGGGGGACATGAACTGAATCAGCTCATCAGCATTTTCCCATTCTTCTAAAGGCTTACCGATAATACGACAATGTTCATCGCCACAAGCTTTGCATTCTATTTCTTGATAAATAATGGTCATACCCGTGGCAAAACTGCTATATCCACACGCGTAGCCAAGTAGCATCCAGCACGCAGGTTCATCACTCGGGCCAAAGTGCTCTAAATGCTCATCGGCTTCAAAAGAGTTGAGCCAATTTAAATCGGCATAAAACTGTTTTTTGTCATGACTTAAATTGAGCTGGTTGGCCTGTACTTGAACCATTCCACGAATGGCATGCATTTGTGGACCCGCCATAAAAGCATCGTGTTCATTTAAATCGGGGCGCATCTTTGTTGTAACTTCTGCATCCTTCAAACCAGCTTGATACCCTAAACGAATAAAGAAACGCTTAGTCCGCTCAAGCCCAATCATGTGTGCTAAGTCTTTACGCAAATATCCCATAATGCTGGTGTGTAAAAGCAGCATCCGATATTCATCAAACCAGATTTGGCCGTGGGCAGTATCAAAGTGCAGTTTAGATAGCAAATCGTGAATTTCTTGCGGATGATCTGCGTATCGTCCTGTTGTATCGTATTTTACTCGAGCCATGAGTGATCTATTTTAATCCATTAAACACATTTGGGTGTTATCTCATCTTATCGAAGAACCAAATAAATATCCTAGTACCTTAAAGACATAACTTCATACTAAAAAAGTATTTCTAGATCTCTCCTTTTAAAGCCTTAAACATTCTAAAAAGAAATTTTTACGACCCTCTTCATCAAATCATGAATATCTCTATTTCACCATTCAGAAAATTTCATGAAATGGTGAATTTTAAAAACAACTCACTTTTCATAAAAAACTTAATTAATTGTTTTTAATAACAAAAATAAAGTTGGCATAGCTTTTGTAAAGCTTATATCGAGAGCAAGGAGCATTCATCAATTTCAAGACCATGTCTTGATGGAGTACAGCATGACGCAACCTCAAGTCGAAGTATTAACTAAATATATTCGGGTCACTGGCGACTTAAACGCAGAGTTTATCGAATTCGATTTTGCCATTCATGACCCAAGTCTATTTGTGGAACTGGTTTTGCCTAAACATGCATTTAATGATTTTTGTAAGACCAATCAAGTGGTTGAAATGACCCAAGAGCAGCAAGCTTTTAATGATGCTCAGGAAGAAAAATGGCGCTATGGCACTGAAGCAACCTTAGTCGGCACGCAACGTAATAACAATGATCACGATGATCAGATGTAAAAATATAAGGAGATAAAGCCATGACTTTAGAAATCAAAACGTCAAATGTCGAACCTATCCGCCAGAACTATGCCTATATCGAAAGACGATTTGGTAGTAAGCCAGCAACTCGATATCAAGAAGTGAGTTTCGATGTACAAGCAGAAACTAACTTTCACTATCGTCCTTTGTGGAAACCTGAAAAGACCTTAAATGATAAAACCCATACTGCCCTGCAAATGCAAGATTGGTATGCATTTAAAGATCCACGTCAATTCTATTATGGAACTTATGTTCAGCACCGTGCACGTTTACAAGACACTGCAGAAAGTAATTTTGCTTTTTTTGAAAAACGTCAGCTTGCAGAACATTTGTCTGATGAAGTCAAAGCTAAGGTCATTGAATGCCTATTACCATTTCGCCACGTTGAACAAACTGCAAACTTACACATGATGTCTGGCAGTGCCTATGGATATGGCACCGTGCTTACCCAAGCTTGTATTTATGCCGCAATGGATCATTTAGGTATAGCGCAGTACATCTCACGTATTGGTCTAGCTTTAGATGGTAATAGCGGCGACTCATTACAACAGGCAAAACAGGCTTGGATGCAACATCCAGTATGGCAAGGCTTACGCCGTCTGTGTGAAGAAAGCCTCACCGAGCAAGACTACTTCAAACTTTTCTTATTACAAAATCTTGTGATTGACGGCTTTGTGACAGAGCTTGTCTATCAACAGTTTGATCAGTGGTTAGTCACTCAAAATGCTCGTGACTTAGCCATGCTGACTGAATTTATGAAAGATACTTTAGGTGATTTACGTAAGTGGTCAGACACCGTCATTAAAACTGCCGCAGCAGAGTCCGATCACAACAAACAGCTATTAAATGAATGGTTCACCCAATCTTTAGCTCAAGTAAAAGCAGCTTTTACACCGTGGGCAACAGCAGCCTTAACAGCAGATGCAGTTGATCAAGCAGAACAAGCCGTTATTGAACGTGCAAAAAAACTCGGCCTACAACCAGAACTTGCAAATGCTTAAGGAGAAGCAACATGTCTAAAGTCTATCTCGCGTTACAAGACAACGATACTTCACGCTACATCATCGAAGCGATTGAAGAAGATAACCCTGAAGCTTCAATTCAGTATTTACCAGCCATGATTCGAATTGAAAGTGAAACTGATTTGGTGATTAAAGCTGAAACCGTCTCTGAGAAACTAGGCCAAGATTGGGACATCCAATCATTACAACTCAACATGATTACGCTGGGCGGCAACGTCGAAGAAGATGATGATACTTTCCGTCTTCATTGGAATTAATCACAACATAGACGTTGTTTAACAAAGATTTAAGGATGATCAATCATGACAACTCAAACGAAAGAAACCAGCAAAAAATTAAATGCTAAAGATCGTTACCGCGCATTAACCCGTGATCTGGACTGGGACTTTTCCTATGCAGACCGTAAAGATGCCTTCCCTTATGAAGAGTTTGAAGGTATCAAAATTACGGACTGGTCTAAATGGGAAGATCCCTTCCGTTTAACCATGGATACTTACTGGAAATATCAGGCAGAAAAAGAGAAAAAACTTTATGCCATTTTTGATGCTTTTGCTCAAAACAATGGTCAGATGAATGTCAGCAATGAACGCTACTTAAATGCGATCAAACTCTTTTTAACAGCGGTGACCCCACTTGAATATCAGGCTTATCAAGGCTATGCCCATGTAGGCCGCCAGTTTAGTGGTATTGGAGCACGTATTGCTTCTCAGATGCAGTCGATTGATGAGCTGCGTCATGTACAGACTCAAATTCATGCCATGAGCCATTACAACAAGTTCTTTGATGGTTTTCAGGACTGGGCGCACATGCATGACCGCGTTTGGTATTTGTCTGTGCCTAAATCATTTTTTGAAGATGCCCGTTCTGCTGGACCTTTCGAGTTTTTATTATCGATTAGTTTTGCTTTTGAATATGTACTTACCAACTTGCTGTTTGTGCCGTTTATGTCGGGTGCAGCTTATAACGGTGATATGGCAACCGTAACCTTTGGTTTTAGTGCGCAGTCAGATGAAGCACGCCACATGACGCTTGGTCTTGAAATCGTAAAATTCTTGCTCGAACAACATGAAGACAACGTGCCGATTGTGCAGGAATGGATTGATAAATGGTTCTGGCGTGGGACACGTTTACTTTCAATTGTAGGCATGATGATGGATTACATGCTGCCAAACAAAGTGATGTCTTGGAAAGAAGCTTGGGAAGTTTACTTTGAACAAGCAGGCGGTGCGCTATTTAAAGATTTAAGCCGTTATGGCATTCGTATGCCGAAATATAGCGATGTCATTGTGAAAGAAAAAGAGCATGTCTCACATCAGGCATGGTGGATTTTCTATAACTTTGGTCATGCTGCTGGTTTCCATACATGGATTCCAACCGACGAAGAAATGGATTGGTTATCTGCTAAATATCCAGACACTTTCGACAAATACTACCGTCCAAAATGGGAGTTAGCTCGCAAAATGGAAGCTGAAGGTAAACGCTTCTACAGCGCGGCTTTACCACAGCTTTGTCAGGTTTGTCAGATACCAATGACCTTTACCGAAATGGGCGATGATCCGACTCAGTTTAGTTATCGCCATAGCATTTACCAAGGCGAACGCTACCACACCTGTTCAGATGGCTGTCATGACATTTTCGAGCGCGAACCTGAGAAATATATACAAGCATGGCTACCTGTAAATCAAATTTTGCAAGGCAACTGTGGTGGCGGTGACCTCGAAACCATGCTCCGCGACTATTACCGCATGAATGTCGGTGCCGACAATCTGGATATTGAAGGTTCACCAGATCAACAGCGCTGGAAAAAATGGAAAGGTAACGCAGCTTAAGCACAAGGAATTGTTCAGGCAGTCATCAAGCTGCCTGATAGGAAATAAGGAGATTGAACATGACTGTTCGCGCGATACACAAAAACTATCAATTTGAACCGCTTGATCTGCAAAAAAATTATGGCGATCAATTCTTACTTTACGTTGGTTGGGATCATCACACACTTTTTTGCTCGGCACATGCCATGCTTGCCTCACCTCAACAGACTTTTAGGCAGTTGATTGAGCAACAAATTACAGGTGGTTTTGCCCAACATCCAGATTTTGCCAAAATTGATTGGTCAAAAGTGCAATACACCTTAGATGATCAAACAATCAATCCAGAGAGTACTCAAAGCTTGGCAGAGCTTGGTTTTGGTCATAAGTCATTACTTCGTTTCGTTACGCCAGAATTAAATGGCTATAACGACAGCTACGTTTAATTCGGAGGTGTGTCATGAGTTATCAAGTCACCATTGAACCGATCGGAACAACGATTGAAGTAGAAGAAGACCAAACCATTTTAGATGCCGCTTTACGTCAAGGCGTTTGGTTACCCTTTGCCTGTGGTCATGGCACTTGCGGGACATGTAAGGTTCAAGTCACTGACGGTTTTTATGATGTCGGTGAAGCCTCGCCATTTGCACTCATGGATATTGAACGTGATGAAAATAAGGTGCTTGCCTGCTGCTGCAAACCACAATCCGACATGGTCATTGAAGCCGATGTCGATGAAGACCCAGATTTCTTAGGTCATTTGGTTCAAGACTATCAAGCGACCATCATTGAAATAAAAGACCTGTCGCCGACCATTAAAGGTGTTCGTCTACAACTGGATCGCTCAATCGAGTTTCAAGCGGGTCAATATATCAATGTCCAATTTCCAGACATTGAAGGAACTCGTGCATTTTCAATTGCTAATTCACCAAGTGAAGTGGGCATTGTTGAGCTGCATATTCGTAAAGTTGAAGGTGGTGCAGCGACGACTTATGTACATGAACAACTTGCTACAGGTGATCAGCTTGATATTTCAGGCCCTTATGGTCAATTTTTTGTACGCAAGTCAGATGATCAAAATGCCATTTTCATTGCAGGTGGTTCAGGTCTTTCAAGTCCACAATCGATGATTTTAGATTTGCTTGATTCTGGAGATGGTCGCATGATTTACCTCTTCCAAGGAGCACGAGACTTGGCAGAGCTATACAACCGAGAATTATTTGAACAACTCGTGAAAGACTATCCGAACTTCCGTTATATCCCCGCCTTGAATGCACCCAAAGCAGAAGACCAATGGACTGGATTTACCGGATTTGTGCACGAGGCCGTTGCCGATTACTTTGAAAATCGATGTGGTGGACACAAAGCGTATTTGTGCGGCCCACCAATCATGATCGACTCGGCAATTTCAACACTCATGCAAAGTCGCTTATTCGAACGAGATATTCACACTGAACGTTTCTTAAGTGCGGCCGATGGCGCTGCTGGACAATCGCGTTCAGCTTTATTCAAACATATTTAAAGATAAATCATTAAACCATCCATTTTTTCAAATGAGCTTTGTATTTGCAGTTTAGAAAGCCAATACAAAGCTCACAGGAGTTCTGCATTCCAAATTTACAGGTTAAACAGACTTAAGTTTTTAAAGACCGTTAAGGAATAACGTTTTTTAGTGACAAGCGAAACAACACAGAATAGGACATTCTATGAATAACAAAATTGCTGCAATCATATGTGGTGTAATCAGCGCCCTTTACCTTCCCTCTGCATTTGCGACAGAAAATGGCTCAGACTCTTTTGCATTAGGCGCCGAAGGTATGATGGCGGGTGCCTTACCACCTGCTGGGGTCTATCTACTCAGTTATTATCAAAATTACCACGCATCAGATTTTCAAAATGGTCCCGCTCAGTTCCATGTTGATGTCAACGCCATAGTTCCGCGGTTGGTCTGGATGACCGATCAAAAAATTATGGATGGACAACTCGGGTTTTATGCAGCCCAGCCCTTGGTTGATCTACGGCTTAAAGTAAATGGAATGGCTGACTCAAACCAAGGACTCGGAGACTTGATTCTGGGTGGTATGCTCGGCTGGCATCAAGGAAATCATCACTGGATTGCAGCCCTAGAAACAGTACTTGGGACAGGTGAATACGACACTCCAAGTACGACACATCCAGTTGAAGCCAATCTCGGGAAAAACTATCACACCATTCGACCTATTCTTGCCTATAGTTATGCCAACGCGGCAGGCTTAGATCTTTCAACTAAACTGTCTTATAGCTGGAATACGCGTAACGACGCAACCGACTATAAGTCTGGACAATACATTGCGGGTGACTATAGCTTTGGTTATCGCATTAACCCCAAACTCAAAGTTGCAGTCGAAGGCTATGCTTTTAAACAAACTACAGATGACAAAGTAAACGGAAATGATATTGGGTTTAAAGGACAGGCTTTTGCAATTGGGCCAGGCATTCAATATGCCGATAAGAACTGGTCTATCGAAGCCAAATTTCTAAAAGAAACCGAAGTCGAATATCGTCCCGAAGGCCATACCAGCTGGCTAAAACTGATTTGGGCTTTCTAGAACCATTTAACACATAGCTTCAACCTTTGAGGCTATGCCCTGCTTTATTTAAAAGTCGATACCGTCTGAATCATCTATTGGGTTTTGATCGAGCGTGAAAACGGTACGTTTATATGGAATACCTTCAAGATCATAAACCTGATAAATACAATCAAACAAAAGCTGTAAGTCTTCACTTCGGTCCATTGCACGAGCAGTAATAAAAATCGGACTGACTGCGCCGTTATCTAAAATCGGAATGTAGTTTAAATGAGGAAAGCGAATGGTATCGGCACTGGCAGGAATAATACACAAACCTTCACCTGCTGCCACCAAACCCAAAGCCAGTTGAATTTCCCGTATTTCATGCATATTTTTTGGAACCAAACTGTGCTCGGCAAAAATATTTAAAAGCTGGGTCGAAAAATTAGGTTTCGGCGAAGTGGGATACATAAACATCTTTTCATCAATGAGATCGGCCAGATATACCCCTTCTGTACGCTGAGCAATCGGATGACTCGTATGTGCAGCAACCACCAAGCGTTCTTTACGTAGCAAAATACGTCTTACCGCAGGATCACTAATTCTTAGACGTCCAAATCCAACATCAATACGCCCTTCTTTTAATGCCTGTAGTTGTTCAGTGGTACTTAACTCCATCAATTGAATATTCAAATGCGGTTGCTGTTGCCGAAATAAATAAATGATTCGCGGCAGTAAACCATAAAGTAAAGACCCGACAAAACCGATCGTCACACTACGTTCAATCAGACCAATACGTTTGGTCATACTTTTTATTTCTTCAGCATTCGACAAAAGTTTAAGGGCGTGTTGATAAAAGAAATGTCCAGCTGGGGTTGTCTGTAAAGGACGGCTGCCACGCTCAAACAGTTGAATTCCAAGTTCACTTTCCAAATTTTGAATCTGTCGGCTCAAAGGTGGTTGAGCAATAAATAGTTTTTCCGCGGCTTTTGTAAAGCTCTGCTCTTCAACAACAGCCACAAAATACCGTAAATGTCTTAGTTCCATAAGGCTTCCATACCTTTAAGATATAAAAAAATGCAAATTCAGTCTTAGACACAGTTTAACCATTCTTTTAAGGTATATACAAGCAACAAACCGATGAAGTGATGAATTGCTTTGTGAAAAAGCCTTCTTGCCAATCTTCCAGTGATTCATCTTCATCAATTCACGGTGAAACACCTAGCGCACTCATGCGCTTCATTGACAATATTAGGATATCAAGACCTTGTAGATCGTAGCTAAGGCCTTGGTGACTTCCACACTTTTGGAAAGTCGGAGAACGGACATGCCACGTATTCCTGTAATCAATACTAGCCATCTTGACCGTATTGATGAATTACTTGTAGATAATATCGATACAGGTGAATTTAAACTTCATCGCTCAGTGTTTACTGACGAAGCCCTATTTGACCTCGAAATGAAATACATCTTCGAAGGTAATTGGGTTTACTTAGCACACGAAAGCCAAATTCCAAATAATAATGACTACTACACCACTCACATTGGTCGTCAGCCAGTCATTATTGCCCGTAACCGTAACGGTGAATTGAATGCCATGATTAATGCGTGTTCACACCGTGGAGCACAACTTTGCCGTCACAAACGTGGCAACAAAGCGACATATACTTGCCCTTTCCACGGCTGGACGTTTAACAACTCAGGTAAACTTCTAAAAGTTAAAGATCCAAGCGAAGCTGGATACTCTGACTGCTTTAACCAAGAAGGCTCACACGACCTTAAAAAAGTAGCTCGCTTCGAGAATTACAAGGGCTTCTTGTTTGGTAGCTTAAATCCAGATGTACCTTCACTTGAAGAATTCTTAGGTGAAACCAGCAAAATCATCGACATGATTGTTGACCAGTCTGAACATGGTTTAGAAGTTCTACGTGGTTCGTCTACCTATACCTATGAAGGCAACTGGAAACTCACTGCTGAAAATGGTGCCGATGGTTATCACGTTTCTGCTGTTCACTGGAACTACGCAGCAACAACTCAACACCGTAAAGAAACTCAAGCTGCCGATAACATCCGTGCGATGAGTGCAGGTTCTTGGGGTAAACAAGGCGGTGGTTCATATGGCTTTGAAAATGGTCACATGTTGCTTTGGACACAATGGGCAAACCCAGAAGACCGTCCAAACTTCCCGAAAGCAGACGAATACACCGAAAAATACGGTGAAGCGATGTCGAAATGGATGATTGAGCGTTCACGTAACTTGTGTCTCTATCCAAACGTTTATTTGATGGATCAGTTTGGTTCGCAAATTCGTGTACTTCGCCCACTTTCGGTCAATAGAACCGAAGTTACCATTTACTGTATCGCGCCTAAAGGCGAAGCACCTGAAGCTCGCACACGTCGTATTCGACAATATGAAGATTTCTTTAATGCTTCAGGTATGGCAACACCAGACGATTTGGAAGAATTCCGTGCTTGTCAGGCAGGTTACGCAGGTATTGCACTTGAATGGAATGACATGTGCCGCGGTTCAAAACACTGGATTTATGGACCAGATGATGCAGCGAACGAAATCGGTTTAAAACCAATGTTAAGTGGTATCAAAACTGAAGATGAAGGTCTTTATCTTGCTCAACATCAATATTGGTTACAAACCATGAAATATGCGATTGCATCAGAGAAAGAAATTGCTGATCAGGGAGAAACAGCATGAGCACTCAAGACAAAGCAACTTTAGAAAATATTGCTCAGTTTCTCTATCGCGAAGCTCGTTTTTTAGATGATGAACAATGGGATGACTGGATTGAATGCTATGCACCAGAAGCTTCTTTCTGGATGCCAGCTTGGGACGACGACGATAGATTAACTGAAGATCCACAATCTGAAATTTCACTTATTTATTATCCAGACCGTCAAGGTTTAGAAGATCGTGTGTTCCGTATTAAAACTGAGCGCTCATCTGCAACCATGCCAGACACACGCACAACCCACAATATTGCCAACGTTGAGGTTCTCGATCGCGATGGCGACAAAGTTACTGTTCGCTTTAACTGGAATACCTTGAGTTTCCGTTACAAGACAAATTACAGCTATTTCGGTATGTCACGTTATGTGATCGATTTTTCAGGTGATCAACCAAAAATCTTGAGCAAGTATGTCGTTTTGAAAAATGACTACATCAATCAAGTCATTGATATCTACCACCTTTAAGACATACCCCCTCAGTTAAACGGACTGTTGGCTGAGGGTAAAAGTTTCAAATATTTTGTAGGATACATGCCATGTCAAACCACAATGTTGCACTTCAATTTGAAGATGGTGTTACACGTTTCATTAACGTAGCTCAAGGCGAAACCCTATCTGACGCAGCCTATCGCCAAAAAATTAATATTCCTTTGGATTGCCGTGATGGTGCATGTGGAACTTGCCGCGCTTTTTGCGAGTCCGGTCGTTATGACATGCCAGAAGAAACCTATATTGAAGATGCATTAACTCCAGAAGAAGCTGAGCAAGGCTATATTCTTGCTTGCCAATGTCGTCCAACTTCAGACGCCGTATTTCAAATTCAAGCCTCGTCAGATGTTTGCAAAACTGCAATTCATAGCTTCCAAGGTACATTAGCCCGCGTTGAAAACTTATCAGACTCAACCATCACATTTGATATTCAACTTGATGAAGGTCAACCAGATATTCATTTCCTTGCAGGCCAGTACGTCAATGTTGCAATTCCTGAAACTGGCGAAACACGTTCATATTCATTTAGTTCAAAACCAGGCAACCGCTTAACCGGCTTTGTGGTCCGTAACGTACCGAACGGCAAAATGAGTGAATTCTTGAGCAAAAATGCCCAAGCTGGCGACAAAATGACATTTACGGGTCCATTCGGTAGCTTCTATTTACGTAATGTAGCGCGTCCAGTGCTGATGCTCGCAGGCGGTACTGGTATTGCCCCATTTATGTCGATGTTACAAGTGCTTGAAGAAAAAGGTTCAGAACAGCCTGTTCGTTTAGTCTTTGGCGTAACCAATGACTTTGATTTGGTTGCTTTAGAAAAACTCAATGAATTGCAGGCGAAATTCCCGTGGTTCGAATACCGAACTGTAGTTGCAAGCCCTGAGAGCAACCATGAACGCAAAGGCTATGTCACTAGTCATATTGAAAATGAATGGTTAAACGGTGGCGACGTCGATGTTTATCTATGTGGGCCCGTTCCAATGGTAGAGGCTGTACGTGGCTGGTTAGAAACTGAAAATATCAAACCTGCTAGTTTCTTGTTTGAAAAATTCTCTGCAAACTAACTCAAGGTGGAGAAGTTATCTATGTCAAACCATCAAAGATTTACCGATAAAGTGGTGATTGTCACAGGTAGTGCCCAAGGTATTGGCCGTGGCGTAGCACTACAAGTTGCAGCTGAAGGCGGCCAAGTCGTCATGGCTGACCGCTCTGAATATGTTGAAGAAGTTCTCAAAGAAATTCAGGGTGCAGGCGGTGATGCTGTCACGATTAATGCTGACCTTGAAACATATGCAGGTGCACAAGCGGTTGTTGCAAAAGCCATTGAGCACTATGGTCGGGTAGATATCCTGATTAATAATGTAGGTGGCGCGATCTGGATGAAACCTTTTGAAGAGTTTTCCGAAGAAGAGATCATTAAGGAAGTAAATCGCTCATTGTTTCCAACTTTATGGTGCTGCCGCGCTGTGTTACCCGCCATGATTAAGCAACAATCGGGGGTTATTGTAAATGTATCTTCAATTGCAACCCGTGGTATTAATCGTATTCCCTACTCTGCATCTAAGGGCGGTGTAAATGCTCTAACAGCATCGCTTGCTTTTGAACATGCTAAAGATGGAATTCGAGTCAATGCCGTTGCGACTGGCGGAACCGAAGCACCCCCTCGTAAAGTGCCACGTAACGCTAATCCGTTAAGTCAAAATGAAAAAGACTGGATGCAGCAAGTGGTTGATCAAACAATAGATCGAACATTTATGGGTCGTTATGGCACAATTCAAGAACAAGTAAATACGATTTTATTTCTTGCATCAGACGATGCATCATATATGACTGGATCGGTTATTTCGGTCGGAGGTGGAGATCAGGGTTAACCCTGATCTTTTTACATGATTGGGTAAATAACATGATTTGCATGGAGGCAATCACACATGGCAACCCTGTTAAAGACATTAAAAAATGACTGGTCTATATCAGCAACAGTTGCTGGCTTTCTTGCGGTTTTAATTTCCTACTCAGGCCCACTGATTATTTTTTTCCAAGCTGCTCAGCGTGCCCATGTATCCACCGATATGATGGTGTCATGGATTTGGGGAATTTCAATTGGTGCCGCCGTTTCAGGTATTTATCTTTCGATTAAATATAAAACTCCTGTCATAACCGCATGGTCAGCACCGGGCACTGCCCTATTAGTTACCCTATTTCCAAATGTCTCATTAAATGAAGCAATAGCTGCATATATTACTTCTGCCATCGTTATTTTTTTAATTGGCGTTACCGGTTACTTCGACAAGTTACTTAAGTGGATTCCGCAAGACGTCGCTGCGGGCATGATGGCGGGTATTCTTTTTCAATTTGGTATTGGTCTATTTACCGCGTCTGATAGCATGCCTTTTATTGTCTTTAGCATGCTTATTGTCTTTTTAATTGCCAAACGTTTAATGCCGCGCTACACCATGATTTGGGTGTTAGCTGCTGGAGTTTTATTAAGTCTCATTTTAGGCAAAATGAATCCAGTTGATGTGAGTTTTAGTTTAGCGATCCCACAGTGGATTAGCCCAGAATGGACATGGAACTCAACACTCAACCTCGCTGTTCCTCTCATTTTAGTCAGTCTAACTGGTCAGTTTTTACCAGGTATGGCGATTATGAAACTCAGCGGTTACGACACACCAGCCAAACCCATTATTACTGTCACCAGTATTGCCTCTTTAGCTGTTGCCTGTGTCGGCGGTATTACAATTGTGCTTGCCTCCATTACCGCTGCTTTATGTATGGGCAAAGATGCGCATGAACTGAAAGAAAAACGCTATATCGCAGGAATTGCCAACGGAATTTTTTATATTTTAGGAGGCTTATTTGCTGGCAGTATTGTCATGCTATTTAGCTTACTTCCTAAAGAGTTGGTTGCAGCACTAGCAGGTTTAGCCTTGCTTGGAGCAATTGCCACCAATATTTCTGTTGCCATGAAAAATGACAATCAACGTGATGCTGCGCTTATTACCTTTTTGGCAACAGCATCAGGCATGCATTTTCTTGGATTAAGCTCCGTTTTTTGGGGTATTTGTATTGGTGTAATCGCCCATTTCATTCTCACACCACGTTCAACTCCAGCCACAAATTAATTTTTTATCTAAGTGCCCACCACTAAAATAAAGCCTCAATCGCCAAATCAGACTGCAAATAATTTGCTAACCCTGATTTGGTGATTTTTATTTAATATAAATTAAATTTTATTTTTAAAATCAATTTCAAAAATAATTAAATAATAGCCTTTCGTATTTTGTTTTTATATTTTCATTTCAATTCATAATATAAATTCACCTACATTTTCAACCGCGATTCTCATCAATAAAATTAATAAAAAAACATCTATAAAACCCTTAAAATTCTCACTATACAATATTCAACCCTATTTTAAAGGCACAACATAGCCAGCTTAAACAATAAAAATAAATACATATTTTTCAAACAATTAAACCAACAAAAACACAATACCTTAAAGACATAAAGATATATCAATTAGGTTTTTGACTCCAACTCAATAACAAAATAGTTTATTAAAAAATAACGCGATGCTTCACAAATTGGAGGTGAAGAAAATGGATACGAGCAAGGTTAATATTAATGAGCTAATTGATAAGGCACGTTTTACACCTTTCCATTGGAAAGTTTTAATCTGGTGTTTACTTATTATTATTTTTGATGGATACGATCTAGTTATTTATGGGGTTGCTCTTCCTCTCTTAATGCAACAATGGTCATTAACTGCGGTAGAAGCTGGTTTACTCGCCAGTGCTGCTCTATTCGGCATGATGTTTGGTGCCATGATTTTCGGAACGCTTTCAGACAAATTAGGGCGTAAAAAAACGATTCTGATTTGTGTCACCTTATTTAGCGGGTTTACGTTTATTGGTGCCTTTGCCAAAGGGCCAACCGAGTTTGCTATTTTGCGCTTTCTGGCAGGCCTTGGTATTGGCGGGGTCATGCCAAACGTTGTGGCGCTTATGACGGAATATGCACCAAAAAAAATCCGCAGCACATTGGTCGCAATCATGTTTAGTGGCTATGCAATTGGCGGCATGACATCTGCTCTACTTGGTGCATGGCTGGTTAAAGATATGGGCTGGCAAATCATGTTTTTAATTGCGGGTGTTCCCCTATTATTACTCCCGCTGATCTGGAAATTTTTACCTGAATCTCTGACCTTTTTAGTGAAATCGAACCATAGCGAACAGGCAAAAAGTATTGTCAGTAAAATTGCACCTCAAACTCAGTTAAATGCGAATACTCAACTGGTATTAAACGAAAGTACAACAACAGATGCTCCTGTCCGTGCACTTTTCCAACAAGGTCGTACCTTCAGCACATTTATGTTCTGGATTGCTTTCTTTATGTGTTTACTCATGGTGTATGCCTTAGGAAGCTGGTTACCTAAACTCATGCTGCAAGCAGGCTATTCGTTAGGTGCGAGCATGTTGTTCCTGTTTGCACTCAATATTGGTGGCATGGTCGGTGCAATTGGTGGCGGTGCTTTAGCAGACAGATTCCATTTAAAACCTGTTATTACAATCATGTTTATTGTGGGATCAGCAGCTTTAATTCTGCTCGGCATTAATAGTCCGCAATTTATTTTATATAGCCTGATTGCGATTGCTGGCGCTGCCACAATTGGTTCACAAATCTTACTCTACACTTTCGTTGCACAGTTCTATCCAACAGCACTTCGTTCAACTGGCATGGGCTGGGCATCTGGAATTGGCCGTATTGGTGCGATTATTGGACCAGTTTTAACAGGAGCACTACTCACACTTGAGCTTCCTCACCAAATGAATTTCTTAGCGATTGCAATTCCGGGTGTGATTGCTGCACTTGCAATATTTATGGTCAATCTAAAAGCCTCTGTTGCTGCACAGACTCCATCAACTTTTAACTCTCAAAACACGCTTACTCAGCAGTAAACATACATGCGCCGAGGACTGGCGCATCTTTTTGGAAATGGATTATGGAATTATTACACCGCTTTAAACCATGTAATTTAGCAATCGCAACATTATTAGGCTTATTGACTAGCTCAAATTTATGGGCAGCAGATACGGCTCAACAAGGCGAAGATGAATGGAAATTCACTTTAAAAAACGCCTATATCAATCGTAATTTTGATAATGATGCACTCAAAGATACGGGCAGTTGGTCTCAGGCAGCATCTTTATTTTATAAATCGAAAATGCATGACACCCCACTGCAAATTGCAGACAAGCCAATCACGATTGGGGCTGATGCTTCTGTTCAATACGCTGTGCGCTTAAGTTCAGACAAACATGTTGCAGATACGGTTTTGCCTTTTAATAAGGAAACTCAGTCACAAGCATCGGACTTCTTAAAATACGGCGCCACTTTAAAATTAGGCTATGACAAAACACTTTTAAGTGTCGGTGAACTCTGGCTCGATTTACCCGTAACGGCTGTTGATGCCAGCCGACAATTACTTGCCTCTTATTGGGGAACCAATCTTAAATCGCAACTTTCAGATCAGCTCTATGCTGAAATTGGTCGGGTTGAAAAAGTGTCGCCACGTAATGAAGAAGACTTTAAAAAGTTTTCCTTTACGGCAAATGGGGTTACTAAAGAATCTGATGGTTTAAATTACATAGATCTGCGCTATCAATTTACACCATCTTTAAAGGGCGAATATTACTTTGGTAATTTGGAAGACCTCTACAACAAACACTATGTTGGACTTGAGCATAATTGGAAACAACCTAACTTCGCCCTCACCTCTAAGTTTAAATACTTCAATGCAAAAGATGACGGCAATACTTTTGATATTGATGCGCAAAATATTGGGGTGCTAGAAACTCTCAAAGTAAAAAATCACACCTTCGGTTTAGGATACCAACAAATTATGGGTGAGTCGGCTTATCCATTACCAGATGGTTTCTTACCAGAAACGTATTTCATTAACTGGAATGCAACAGGTTTCTTTAAAGAAGATGAAAAGTCTTACCATGTTATGTATGGCTATGACTTTAAAGATTATGTACCGGGCCTAAATGCAATGGTGAAATATGTTTACGGAAATGATTTTAAAGCAGCCAATGGCGAGAAAAATCATGAAACCGAGTCAAATGTGATTTTAAACTATGCGTTTCAACAGCCATTCTTAAAAGGTCTTGCCCTGCAATATATTCGTATTGATTACAACGTTAAACATGGCAATGACTTTGGTGAAGATCGCTTGTTTGTAAACTACACCAAAAAGTTTTAACAACTTTTGATTCAATCTAAGCGGGCCAAAATTGGCCCGCTTTTTTATATTATTTCGCTCATAAAAAAACGCTCTTACAAGCGTTTTTTTTAATTAATCTTGTAGCTTAAGCAACATGCTTTTGTACAACAATCGAACCTACTGAATAACCAGCGCCGAAAGATGAAATCACGCCATATTCGCCATGATCTACTTCGTGGCCTGTACGGTGTAAAGCAATAATCACGCCTGCTGAAGAGGTATTAGCAAACTCATCGAGAATAATTGGGGCACGGCTTAAATCTGCCTCTTTACCAGCCACATATTTCAAGATTAGTTCATTCATATTGGCATTGGCTTGGTGTAACCAGAAGCGCTTAATATCGTTTGCAGTTAACTGCATTTTTTCCAACTGTGCATTAATGATTTTTGCTACGAGCGGACAAACATCTTTAAATACTTTGCGGCCATCTTGACGGAATAACTTGTCATTAACCACTGCATCTTCGCTACGGTTTAAGAAACCAAAGTTATTGCGAATGTTGTTTGAAAATTGAGTAAATAAATGAATATCTAAGATTTCAAAACCAGTCTTAGTAGTGGTTTCTTCAATAATAGAAGCCGTTGCAACATCACCAAAAATGAAGTGGCAATCACGGTTACGGTAGTCTAAGTGACCAGAAGTAATCTCGACATTTACCAATAGAACACGGCGAGCGCCTGAACGAATTGCATCTGCTGCTTGTTTCAAACCAAAAGTGGCAGCTGAACATGCAACGTTCATGTCGTAGGCATAACCTTGAATGCCAAGTGCCGACTGGATTTCAATTGCAACTGCTGGATAAGCGCGCTGCATGTTTGAGCATGCTAAAATCACAACATCGATATCTTCAGCAGTTACGCCTGCATTTTCCATTGCCTGTTTCGCAGCAATAACACCCCACTCTGCTTGAAGTGAAAGTTCATCATTTGAACGTTCAGACAAACGAGGCCGCAAACGATTTGGATCAAGAATACCTGATTTTTCGATTACATAACGACTTTTAATACCAGAAGCTTTTTCAATAAATTCAGCGCTTGAACCGCGTAATTCTTCTAGTTCACCCGCTGCAATTTTCTCTGCATTGTCTTGGTTATATTGTTCCACATAAGCATTTAAACTGACGGCCAGTTCCTCATTAGAAATGGTTTCTGTTGGGTGAAATAGCCCAGTACCTGTAATACGAATGCCCATGTAAAACTCCTAAAAAAATGAATAGGGTCTGTTAATCTTTCATTTATAAATTGCGTTGTAAGCTAAACAACAACATAAACAGACCCCGATCTATCTTAACTGATTCCCAAACGATCCCATAACTTTTGCAGTCGAGTTGGCGAAATAGGCATCTTAGTTTTCATCGGCTGAGAAAATAAAGAAATGCGGAATTCTTCCAACATCAAATACAATTCTTTGATTTTGGGATCGTTTTTGAATTTAAATACCTTGTCCATCCATGGATCGACATCGTCAATTGCTGCATGATCTCGCTGTAGATTATTTGGCAATCGATCTAAACGCAATAGCAGCGCTTTTAAATATCGTGGATATTCCTGCCAAAGATCGACTGGTTGGCAGTAAACAAAATTACCAAGTGACATTAAATCTAGCTGATCTTCAATATCATCAACGCTACGACCAAATATATCTCGGTCGAGTACCAATAACTGACGGCGAATTTGCTGCCATTGAATATAGATATCACTTAATTGCTCAAGTGCTTGCTGACCATGACTCAAAAATTGCTTTTTGACCTGCTCAAGCAGTTTATTAAATTCATCTGCATTAATTGGCAAAGTTGTAATTGCCATTTGCAACGTTGCATAGACCAACATCTGCTCAAGCTTAGCTTTATCACCCAAAGGTGAATATGCCAAAGCAAGCGGTTTTGAAATCTGCTTTTTCAACTGGCGAACCAAGTCACCAAGCTGCATATGGACCAGACGGATAATCCCTTCACGATGCTGCTTAATGGCTTCAGCCTGATCATTAAAAGTCTGTATAACAACGCCTGAGTCATCTTTAGCTTCAATTTCAGCAAAAGCTTTTGTAGGTACCAAAGCCTGATATTGTTTCACAACAACACCCGTAACTTTATGTGAAGCCTCAAAAGTAAAATTCTCAGGGAAGTTTTTAAACTCACCTTTTTGCTGTTTCACTGGACGATGTGTTTCTACGCGGCAACGCGCTTTTAACTCAGGTAAATCACGACCTTTTGCAATCAACTTACCTTTTTCATCAATCACCTTAATGAAAGGCACCAAATATGGATCAATGCGTTCAAACGAGAAATCTTTGTCAGTAATTTGCTCACCACGTAAGGCAAAAGCTAAATAACTAAAGATATGTTCACGTAAATGTACAGCATCAATGCCTTGCATGAGCTTGCGAGCAGTATCAGGAATAGGCACTACATTACGACGCTTATCTTTAGGTAAAGCTTTCAGTAAAGCCTCAATTAAATCTTGGCGCCAACCCGGAATTCCCCATGACCAGATATTTTCATCAACTTGAGGCAATGCCTGTACAGGAATTTGAACAGTTGCACCATCTTCGTCGTGGCTCGGGTCAAAATGATATGTCGTTGCTAAACGTAGCTGCCCATTGTGTAGATGATCTGGGAATTGCTGTGTTGTTGGTCTGTCATTGAGCCAGAGTGAATCATCTTCAATAAATAAATAACGCGGATGATTTGCTTCTACCGTCGCGCGCCAGTCTTCAAAACTACGACGGCTTGCGATTTCTTCGGGAATCTTAGAGGCATAAAACTGATAAATGGTTTCTTCATCGACGACTAAATCACGGCGACGCAATTTATCTTCAACTCGCTCCACTTCTTCAAGTTTAAGTAAGTTGTGTTTTAAAAATGGTGGAATCGTACCCAAATTACCTGTGGTTAATGCATCACGTAAGAAAATCTCATGCGCAGCGGGCTGATCAACTTTCTCAAAATTAATTAAGCGTTTTGGTTCAATAATTAAACCAAACAACGAAATTTGAGCATAAGCATTTACGATCCCCGCTTTCTTAGACCAATGCGGCTCGAAATAGTGATATTTCAATAAATCACGTGCAGCAAGCAAAATCCATTCAGGGTCAATTTTGGCTAAAGTACGTAAGTACACTTGAGAGGTTTCAACCATCTCAAAAGCCATCACCCAAGAGGTATTGGTTTTGTGCAAAGTACTTGCAGGAAAAACTTTAGCCTTTTGCTGACGCACTGCCATAAAGGTATTTCGTTCATCTGTTTTATTGGCAATAAAAGACAACAAACCTGTCAGCAACGCACGGTGCAAGTTTTCATAGTTCGCAGCTTTTTCATTAAAGCTGAGTTTTAAACCTTCTGCTAACTCAACTAATTGCTGGTGTGTCTGCTTCCACTCACGTAAGCGTAACCAACTTAAAAAATTCTGCTTGGCAAACTGACGTCGTTTATTTTCAGACATGCCAGCTTCACCTTTAGGATTTAAAGTATCCCAAAGTTTCAAATAAAACAGAAAATCTGAATCTGCTTCCTTAAACAAAGCATGCTTTTGGTCGGCCTGCATTTGTTTGTCTGCCGGACGCTCACGCGGGTCTTGAACCGCCAGAGCACTTACCACAATCAAAATTTCTTTGAGCACGCCAAAATGAGCACCGCCCACAATCATACGAGCAAGTCGTGGGTCAATTGGCATACGTGCCATCATTTGCCCGACTTTAGTCAGCTCATTTTTCTTCTCGTTAAGTGCACCTAACTCAATCAGCAACTTCCGTCCATCATTTACAAGTCGGAAATCTGGTGGCTCAATAAAATCAAAGTTTTCTAGCTCACCCAAACCTAAACTGTGCATTTGTAAAATAACAGACGCTAAGTTAGTACGTTTAATTTCAGGCTCAGTAAATTCGGGACGGCTTACGAAATCTTCTTCGCTATATAAACGAATACACACACCCGCAGCAATACGACCACAACGTCCTTTACGCTGATTGGCAGCAGCCTGAGAAATTGCCTCAATTGGTAAACGTTGCACACGTGAACGATAGTTATAACGAGAAATACGGGCAAAACCGCTATCAATTACATAACGAATATTTGGAACTGTAAGTGCAGTTTCGGCCACGTTCGTCGCAATAATAATACGACGGCCTTTACCACCTGGACTAAAAATCTTTTGTTGTTCAGAAACAGCTAAGCGCGCATACAAAGGTAAAATTTCGGTATGTCTTGGCCCGTACTTTTGCAAGGTTTCCTGCAACTCACGAATTTCTTGCTCTGTACTTGAGAAAATTAAAATATCGGCATGTTCAGGATGACCTTTTGCTTCTGCATCAGCAAAGCATTCTTCAACTGCCTGAACGACTGCTCGAGGTAGATTTTCTTCAAAATCATCAAACTCATCGTCATCACTTCCTCCAATATTCATCTCTGAAATTGGGCGATAAAGCACTTCGACTGGATAACTACGCCCTTCCACTTCAAAAATAGGCGCATCATTAAAGTAATTACTAAAACGATTTACATCTAAAGTTGCCGAAGTCACGATAACTTTTAAGTCTGGGCGTTTTGGCAGTAATTGCTTTAAATAACCCATAATAAAATCGATATTGAGTGAGCGTTCATGCGCTTCATCAATAATGATCGTGTCATATTTAGATAAAAAACGGTCATTGCCTAACTCAGCAAGCAAAATACCATCGGTCATTAACCGTACAATTGAATCTTGCGAACCTTGTTCATTAAAACGGATTTTAAAACCAATCGATTCACCGAGCTTTTCGCCGACTTCTTCTGCAATACGCTGAGAAACACTACGTGCAGCTAAACGGCGTGGCTGTGTATGACCAATCATACCGGTTAAGCCACGACCTGCTAGCATTGCAATTTGAGGAAGCTGAGTAGTTTTACCTGAACCTGTTTCACCCGCCACAATAATGACCTGATGCTTTTGAATCGCATCAATTAAACGGTCAGCATATTGAGAAACAGGGAGTTCCTGATTCAGTTTAATTTTAGGGAGACGTTCAAATCGCTGCCTTACTTTGGCATTAGATTGTTCAAATAATTTTTCAATCTCTGCTGTATTGGCTTTTTTATCTTTACGCAAACGATTTAAACGGTAACGATCTCTTGCCATTACCCACTGATCAATATTTAAATCATTCTGCACAGACAAATTTTCCTGAAAATACAACAATCCTCTATTTTACGCTCTAATGTCCTTCAGGTAAAACACTTGGTTTTTTATATATTTTTAATTTTTTAAAATTTTACCCTTGAATTTTGACTAAGTAGACTTCATGTTGTTATGCAAGTTTCTTTTACTATAACTGTCATTTGATTTACATGTTTTTGCAGTCAAATCGAATACAGTGTTTGGGGACTTAAAAATCGTAAATTTATTACTTATTCAATTTTCCGATTTTAGTCATGTAAAAATACTATTTCCCCAATAAAGAATTTTTATTTATTCTACATCTCGTAAACAAGTTTAAATATAAACCTCAATCATGGAGACAATGATGAGCTTGATTAATACTGAAGTTAAACCATTCCAAGCAACTGCTTACCACAACGGCCAATTTGTTGAAGTTAACGAAACTAACCTTAAAGGTAAGTGGTCTGTTGTATTCTTCTATCCAGCTGACTTCACTTTCGTTTGCCCAACTGAACTTGGTGACTTAGCTGACAACTACGCTGAATTCCAAAAACTTGGTGTTGAAATTTATGCTGTATCTACTGATACACACTTCACGCACAAAGCTTGGCATGACACTTCTGAAGAAATCAAAAAAATCCAATATCCATTAGTTGGTGACCCAACTTGGACTCTTTCTAAAAACTTCGACGTTCTTATTGAATCTGAAGGTTTAGCTGACCGCGGTACTTTCGTTATCGATCCAGAAGGTAAAATCCAAATCGTTGAACTTAACGCTGGCGGTATCGGCCGTGACGCATCTGAACTTCTTCGTAAAGTAAAAGCTGCTCAATATGTACACTCTCACCCAGGTGAAGTTTGCCCAGCTAAATGGAAAGAAGGCGAAGCTACTCTTGCTCCATCTATCGACCTAGTTGGTAAAATCTAATTTTTTAGATTAGACCAATACGTCTGAGACCACCCTTTTTAGGGTGGTTTTTTTATTGGTTATTTTTATAAATCTAAGCCTTATTCCATACCCCAATTTTATAGCTAATTTTTTACAATTCTTATACTTATAAATTTATAGCAATATTCATTTATGAATTGTCAGCCTGCTTAACTTAGAGTACTGTCGAATTATGAAACAAAAGAGTTTTATATATGTATTAAAAGATCAAACAAAAGTAGGAGTAGTTATATGGAAAAATCTGTTGTTGTAACCTCTTGGAAATACGATGTTTCTTCACGCTATTTAAAAATTTTCTATAGCAATGGCTCAGGTGAGCTCTACCATCCAGTTCCAGAGTTTATCTACAATAATTTGTTACGTACCAATGATAAAACTGCATTTGTTCACAAATATCTTGAGTTTGATCTGCATTTTAACAGACTCCGTATTTCTGCTTAATCATAAAAAATCAGCCCGCTGGGCTGATCTGTTTTATATCTTTTGGCTATTAAGCCGCGTCATTTTGCTCAATATATTTCTCTAGCATTTTTTCCTTCACATCTACATGCATATTGATTTTACTAAGGTCACCCTTATAGTGCTCGACAACGCGATCATCCATAATTTTTGACCACCAAGATGGAATAAATGCAGGCAAAATCATTGCACCATAACCCGCTGGTAATTGCGGTGCATCTTCAAAGTGACGTAAGGTCTGAAAGCTGCGAGTTGGATTAGCATGATGATCTGAATGGCGTTGTAATTGATACAAAAACAGATTGGTTACTACATTATTATTGTTCCAGCTGTGCTCTGGCAAAGTACGTTCATATTGGCCATTTTCTTTCTTTGCACGCTTTAAACCATAATGTTCAATATAATTCACCGATTCAAATAAAGTTACTGCATACGCAGCTTGGGTAACTTGAAATGGAATTGAACGCGCACCAAATTTCGCAAACATGGCTGCATGATAAACAGCAGACATTGCCCAGCCATGAATCAGCTCATTTTCCTTACAGAAGAAAGGTAATTTCTTACGTTCTAAACGATTTTTTTCAATTTCAATCGCCGATTTAAAGCTGCCAATTACAGTACGCGGTAAAAACTTCCAAAAGGTTTCACCAAATTGTGAAGATGCTGGGTCTTCAGGTGTCGCAACGCGGCGGTGGTGTCCATAAGGGTGTTCAATTCGGAAATGGTTATAACCCGATGGTGCTAACGCTAAATGCGATAAATAATGTTCAAGCTGCCCATTCTTGTGGCTAAGTTCATGTGCAGTATTAATGGCAATCCCATTGACCATTCCCACCAAAGTTCCAAGTAAAACCTGATCAGCAAGAGGTGTATTTTTACGACTGGCTAAATATGCCCCATAGATATTGGTCGCATATTGCAAAGGAATAAAAAGTTTAACAATGCGAGCGTAATACGGATCTGCTTCTAAATCCGCGATTGCGTCTAATGGCGGATTTTCCTTGTCTTCCCCAATCAGTTTATCTAATGCCGGAATAACACCATGAATAAATAATGGCCCAAATGAAGCAAAGAACTTTTTAGTTTTTTTAGGACCAAATTGATAGCCTGCTAGCCCACCCATTGCAATAGTCGGTACAGCCAAACCCAATAGCCATAAATGACGTTTTTTATCCTTAAATGTTGTTGTCGCTTGCTCGACATCCAGTTGAGTATGCATATTCATTAGAGACTCCAATCAAACACAAAATGTTTTGCTTGAATTGATTGTGCTCGTTCATAGCCCCTCTATATTATCATTTTAAGACTTGCTATTATCATTTTAAGACTTTGCTGAGTTTTTCTTGTGCAGAAGCAACAGATCCCTGTTATTCCATCACGTTATTATTTACGGCTGATTGAAATTTTAATCGGCACGCATCAATACGATAATGATTTACTGAGGGCATTCCAACAAGAACTATCAAAAACAGAATTATTATCGATTCAACAAATTGAACAATTTATTGAAATGGGTTTAAGTCTGCCCAATACCCAAGACTTAGCCTTTGAACTGGGTAAAAATATCAAGCTCAGCTCACATAGTCTGGTCGGCTATGCACTAATGACCAGTCCTAATCTGGAACATGCACTTAGGCTAATTGCACAATATTTTAGACTGATTATGCCGAGTTTTAAGCTCAGCATTCAGTTTCCGGCCAATCAGCAAAAGGTTGAACTATTATTTGAACCGATTTTGCAGATGAATAAGCAATGTTTGGCCTTTCATATTGAAGCGATTGCCGTGGCCTTTTACTACAGCTTGTTAGAATTGGCAGGTCAGCAATTACAACGCTACCAAGTGTATTTGAGCGTTCCAGAGCCTAGCTATCAAGAACGTTACATATCCTTAGTAAAAGCCAATTTCCACTTTAACTATACGTGGCTTTCAGGTATCCGCGTGGTGATTGATCAACAACAATTAGCACTTCCCTTACCTTTAGCTGATGCACATAGTTTAAAAATAGTTGAACAACGCTGTCAGGAACAAATCCAGAAGATCTATCATCAGGGTGAAATTGTTGAATGGGTCAGCATGATGCTGCGACAAGCCAACCAAGTCCCAACCCTAATGGAGTGTGCTAAAGTATTAAATATTTCTACCAAAACCTTGCAACGCTATTTACAGCAGCAAGGCGTTGAATTTCAAGTTTTAAAGCAACAGATCAGCACTGAGCGTGCCATTGATTTATTAGAGAATTCTATCTTTACCATTACCCATATTGCCTATGAATTGGGCTATTCCAACCCTGCCAATTTCACCCGTGCATTTAATAAAGTACAGGGCTGTAGTCCACAAGCTTATCGGCAAGCATATCTCAAGAAAGTGAACCTACTTCAGAACCACCATACATAAGCCTGCTCCAACAGGTAAAATTGTGCTCATAAAATTTTCATCTTTTTTAATTAAAGATAAGAATGAACTTACTTCAGCCGCATGTGAAATAATCTTATCTATAATAAGGACACCACCTTTGGGCTTCATCAGACGCTTTAAATCAGGCCAATAATTCTCGTAAGCATTACGCTCAGCATCTAACAAAATAAAATCAAACGTTTCCTGAGCTTCTTTTAAATAATCAGCGGCATCCCCTATCCAAAAATCAACGACTTCATTTAATGCCAGTTCAGTAGCATGGCGTTTCGCCTCTCTACTACGACTGGCATCAATTTCAAGTGTCGTTACTTTTCCATGAGTCGCTTGTGCAGCCTCAGCAAGCCATAAAGTAGAATAACCTGTTGACGTACCGATTTCTAAAATTGATTTGGCTTGCTGCATTCGAATAAATTGCGATAGTAGTTTTGCAGACTCAGCCTCAATATTTCGATAGCGTAGCAAGCGATCTGACTGTTGGGCATCGTGTCGTTTAAAGGTGTCATATAAATCTGCAACTCTTTGTAAGAAAAAAGTATTTGGCATATCTTTACCCTTTAAAATCGTTATTTTATATGACAGCCGTTTGAGTTAAGTGCTTTGAATTAACTTGAACCGCGGTACGATACTTCCGTCAGCCATTTGAACCGTTTCAGTAAACATATCTAATGGACGTACCCAAGTCGAATAGTCACCATAAAGACACTGATAAACCACGAGTTGCTCTTCAGTTTCACTGTGTTTTGCCACAGAAAAAACTTGATAGAGATTACCTTTATAATGCTGATAAATGCCGCGTTGCAATGACATGAAAGTACCTTTTAATGTTATGACATAAAATCTTTACAGCCATATAACATATATAAATTTTTAAATACTTTCACTTTAAAAGATAAAAAAGAGTAATAAAGACTACCTAAAGGCAAATTGCACTTTAACTTCTTGATATTATTTATAAGTGCCCATCAACATTCAAAAAACCGATTAAATCTATAAAAACATACTGTTTCACCTATTCTGTGTTTTAACGTACTATGCATCTATTGAAAGAATTTGGATGCATTGGAGTAAAAACAGATGTTAGATCAAAACATTAAAACTCAATTAAAAGCTTACTTAGAACGTTTAGAAAGTCCAATCGATTTAGTGGCTGCTTTAGATCAATCAGATAAAGCTGCTCAAATTAAAGAATTAGTAACGGAAATCGCTGAGCTTTCTGACAAAGTGACTGCCCGTTTTGATGGCAACAATACACGTCGTCCAAGCTTTGGTGTGGCTAAAGCAGGCGAACAACCTCGTGTGTTCTTTGCTGGCTTACCAATGGGCCATGAGTTTACATCTTTGATCTTGGCACTGTTACAGGTGTCTGGCTATGCACCTAAAGTGTCGAATGAAGTGCTCAACCAGATTAAAGGTTTAAACCTCAAAGCAAACTTTGATGTGTTTGTATCGCTCAGCTGTCATAACTGTCCGGATGTGGTACAGGCGCTTAACCTGATTGCGATTTATAACCCGAACACAACAGCAACCATGATTGATGGTTCATTCTTCCAAGACGAAGTTGAACAACGCAAAATCATGGCTGTACCAATGGTGTTCCAAGACAATGAGCACATTGGCCAAGGTCGTATGACCCTTGAAGAGATTGTGGCAAAACTTGACACCAACTCAGCTGAAAAAGATGCAGCAGCACTTAATGCCAAAGATGCTTTTGATGTATTGGTGATTGGTGGTGGTCCTGCGGGTGCAACAGCAGCAATCTATGCTGCACGTAAAGGTATTAACACGGGTATCGTGGCTGAACGCTTCGGTGGTCAAGTGATGGATACCATGGACATTGAAAACTTCACGTCTGTACAAAAGACTCAAGGTCCTAAGTTTGCTGCCGAAATGGAAGCACACGTTCGTGAATACGATGTTGATATCATGAACTTGCAACGTGTCAGCAAAATCACAGGTGCAAACCAAACGATCAATGGTCTGGTTGAAGTTGAACTTGAAAATGGTGCAAAACTTGAATCGAAAACTGTGATCCTTTCAACAGGTGCACGTTGGAGAGAAATGAATGTACCGGGTGAGCAAGAATACCGTACCCGTGGTGTCGCGTACTGCCCACACTGTGATGGTCCATTGTTCAAAGGCAAACGTGTTGCGGTGATTGGTGGTGGTAACTCAGGTGTTGAAGCGGCAATTGACCTTGCAGGGATTGTTGAGCATGTGACTTTGGTTGAGTTCGACACAAAACTTCGTGCAGACCAAGTTTTGCAAAACAAATTACATAGCTTGCCAAATACAACTGTAATTATGAATGCCTTAAGTACAGAAGTGTTAGGTGACGGATCACAAGTGACTGGTCTTAAATATAAAGACCGTGCAACTGATGAAGAGCATGTAGTTGAACTTGCAGGGATCTTTGTACAGATTGGCTTACTGCCAAATACTGACTTCTTAAAAGACAGTGAAGTTGAGTTAACCAACCGTGGTGAGATCATGGTGAATGATCGCAACGAAACCAATGTCAAAGGTGTATTTGCTGCGGGTGACTGTACAACTGTGCCTTACAAGCAAATCATTATTGCCACAGGTGAAGGTGCTAAAGCATCCCTCTCTGCGTTTGATTACATCATCCGTTCTGGACAATAAAATTGAGTCAAACCAGTACGATTTAACCAAAGCCTAGCATTACAAAATGCTAGGCTTTTTTAATATTGGAGTTACAACTCTTTAACAATTTTCGATCTTTATTAATCAGTTAGTTTATGTTTATATTTTAGACATCCATAATTTTGGATGCCATGAATTAGAAGGAAAACACAATGAATAAATTACTTGTTGCTTTAGGTCTTGCTGCGACCGTTGCCCTAGTTGGATGTAATAAAGATAAAGCTCCAGAAACAGGTGCGACAACGGGTGAACACTTAGAAAATGCTGCTCAACAAGCAACTGCAGATATCAAATCTGCTGGTGACAAAGCTGCAAGCGATATTGCTACTGCAACTGATAATGCTACTGCAAAAATCGATGCTGCAACTAACCATGCTGCTGATGCAACCGCTGAAGCTGCTGCAAAAACTGAAGCGACTGCTCGTAAAGCAACTGCTGATGCAGCCCAAGCTGTTGAAAATACTGCTGCTGATGTGAAAAAAGATGCTCAACACTAACCATCTTTAGCATAAAAAAAGCCCCTGTTCATACAGGGGCTTTTTATTAAAGTCTAAAAAACTGATTAAGAAATTAGACCTTCATCACGCATCGCAATTTGTACAGATTGACGTTCTGCTACCTTATTACGTAGTGCAATAATATGTTTATACGGTGTTAAATCATGCTCAATTGAGTTTGACCAGTTTGTTAAAACAAATAGATAAGCATCTGCTGGGCCAAAATTATCATTTACTAAATAATCATAATCAGATTCAGACAAATAGTTATCGATATATTTTAAAAGACGATCAATTTCTGCATAAGCTTTGGTTTTTTCATCAGTTGTTAACGGAGCCCCAAAGAAGACTGCATAAGCATCATGTAATTCAGAGTTCAAATATCCCAACCACTCCAATACTTTCGCACGGCCCATCCCTGATGGAGGAATTAAATCTTGTTTAGGGTCATGCTGAGCAAGAAACGGTAAAATCGCAACGTTTTCAGTTAACATTAAACCCGGATTAATTTCTAAAGCTGGTACATATCCTTTTGGATTAATCTCGTAATAATCTGCGCCTTTTTCTGTTTTATGAGTTTTTAAATTTACCCGTTCTAAGTCAAAATCAACATTAATTTCATTTAAAATAATATGTGCAGCTAAAGAACATGCGCCTGGCGAATAATATAATTTCATATCTGATCCTTGTTATCTCATATTAACGTTTTAAATTGCTTCTAGAAAACCTGCAAGGTTTGCCCAATTCTTTAATTGTAAAAAAGCGTAAACTTATAAAATACTTACACCATCTAATATTCTTCAAAAAGTCATTCCTTGCAAGTTGTCTTGCGTGACGATTGTTTAAAATATGATAAAACACATTTGCGTCACGCAATTTTTCCGTTAATTACGCTTAAAAAGCTGACTAAGCCAGTTCACTAATTCAGTTAATAAATCAAAAATCCCATTTTTCTTATCATCGTCAGGATGACTTGAGTCCTTTCCATTTAAATCTAGATCGACAATTACAGGGTCATGATCTGAAGAACGATAAGCATCTTCACCATAGAACAATGCCTTTTGCTCATCCGTTTTATATTCTTCGTTGTAATCTAGAACCGTTGGCTCATCTGCATTAATATGCCATGCAAAGGTTCTGACCACTTTTGGATATAAAGCTGCATCAGCAATTGCATGGTCTAGGTTACCTGCTCCACCATTACCGTTGGCATCACTCGCAACACCAAAAACATAACTATATGCCTGAGTACCTTGACCGACCTTAGCGTCATTAAGTAAAACTTTATAGTTCGCTTTTTCAAATGACAAAATAGGTTCTTCTTTTGCGTAACTGTTCATATCCCCTACAAGTAAAGCATTTTGCTTTTGCACTTGAGTTGGATTTTTCGCTAACCACTGCACAATTTGATCAACGGCTTTCACACGAGTTGGGTTCCAGCAGCCTTGACCATCTTTTTGGTCTGCGTCAGTAGAGTTCGCATCTACTCCAGTACAGCCCTTTGACTTCAAATGGTTTGGAATAACGGTAAATGTTTTATTGCCACGAACTGCTTGGAAACTTTGCGCCAAAGTTGTTCGGTTCTTGTCGCCTAAATCAAGCACGACAGGTTTATTTAAAGGCTTAACACGTTTGCTGTTATAGATAATAGCAACTGCGATTGCATCACCACCTAAACGGTCTAAGTTTTCAGGAACCACATATTTCCAATCGCTACCTAAAGCTTTGGTCAAATTGGCAATTGCACTATTAGGCCCATAACCATTGTTCGCAATTTCCATTAAACCGTACACATCGGCATCAATTGCTTTTAATGCACTCACAATTTTACGATGCTGTTTATCAAACTCAGCTTGTGTTGTCGCACCACGCTCTGTTGGGAAACCTGTTGCACCATTGTCATAGTTCAAAACGTTAAATGAAGCTACACGAATGTGATTCGCATTTTTAGTAAGGACGCTTTGACGCGGGTTTGTTTGAGTAATAACTTCAGGCTGATTACGTCCAAGCACAGGTTGTACACGCCAACCATTAAAACGATATTCTAAAATACCTTCAGCATTTTTAAGTTGATAACCAGAACGTAGCGTATTGGCAGCACTAAAATTGCTTGGTAGCCACGGTGTACGGTTTTGATTGTTATAGCCATCATCAAAAATAATTTTCGATAATAAATTTTTCTGAGCTAGAGCTTTAGCTTCTGGCGACAAGGCTGGATATAAATTAGTTGGGATATATAAACGGCCTAGACTCAGCGATAACTCACCATAACGACCGTAATTGTAGTTCTCGCTCACCGTTAAAGTCTGAGGTAATTTGACTAACATACCTTGATAACGCTGCGGAGAATTGGTTGAGCCACTCGTTAAACTAGTAAACGGGAGTTCAAGGCTAATCGGCTGAACCTGATTTGCCATATTGCTATTACAGGTTTGAATATCTTGTTGTAATTGATCTATTTGTAGCTGATTTTGATAGCTCGTTAAACGACCACGCAAAATAACTTCATCGCCAACTTGCCCACCTTTTACAGTACTGCTATTTGGAATATAAACAAAAATCGCATTGCTGACATTTGCACGTGCTTTCGTGTCTGGTGTCTGAACATAAAAACCAGAGAAACCATTGGTATAACGATAGTCAGCTGTAATCACACCACGGACAGTATAAGTCTGCTCTTGAGTTGCTGTCGCCAAGTCAGCAATAGCTGTATCTGAGCTTGAGCAACTTACGGTTTCAACAGGAGGCTGAGTTGTAGAACCTGATAAATTTGAAAAGTCATTTCGGTTTGCCCATGCCGACCATGAATGGTCCAAATCAAATGCTGCGGTTGCATCAACACTTAAAGCTGGGTTTTCTGTTTCAATACGCTTAAAACTATTTCCCAAGCTTGAAACTGCCGTCCCCCATCCCACTGCTGGACGCTCACCAATGCGGCCAAAACGGTCTACAGGCGTTCCTTTATAAACAAGTACAACCGCATCATCTCCATTAAAAGATAAAGCAGCGACTTGATTTACTTTACTTCCAAGCTCAGTTTGTAACTCTGAGCGCCCCACTAAAAACTTCTGCTTACTCGCGAGCGTGCCTTGTAAACGAAAAGCCACAGTCTTTGCTGTACCACCATTATTAAATTGTTGAATCTCATAATCGGCTAAATTAACTGTAGCGCCATCTGGATTATAAATTTCCAAGCCTTTTTTATTGCTGCTGCCGTCAACATATTGACTAAACATGAGCTGCGCTTGAGCAACTGAGCTATATGAAAATGCACCTAATGCACTTAAAAAGACCGAAAGTGTTCTTAATTGAAAAGTTTTCATGAGTAAAAGTGTTCATATGAGTTTTAATTAGTCTCTTAGAGTAAATATTGATCATGACATCTACATGAAGAAAAACACCGAAACATTTGACTTGATCACCTGAAGACTTAAAATACCGCTTTTGAATTTCAATATTGCCAAGGTTATGTCGATCGATCAGTTAGAAACGCAAATTGCAGACTTAGACAATTTGCCTGAACACCGTGAAATTGTGACGTTTATGCGTCGCTCAGCACCACTTAATACGTCTCAACGCACGGCATTAGAACAACATCTCGATTTAATTTTGGAATATCCTGTTGGCGACTTACGTCAACACTTCGAACACCCAGAGCGTCCATTAACTGTTGAAATCGGTTTTGGTATGGGGCGTTCGTTAGTACTTATGGCAAAAGCAAACCCTGAACGCAACTATGTGGGTATTGAAGTCCATGTACCTGGTATTGCTCAATGCCTATATGAAGCAGGTATAGCAGAAGTTAAAAACTTACGTGTACTTGATGCAGATGCAATTCAGGTTTTACGTGAAATGCCAGACAACAGTATTAACTGCGTTCAGCTTTACTTCCCAGACCCTTGGCAAAAGAAACGTCATTTTAAACGCCGTTTTGTTGCTCATGAGCGTATGCCATTGGTTGAACAAAAACTTGAGCTTGGCGGTACGTTCCATGCTGCAACAGATTGGGAACCGTATGCAGAATGGATACTAGATGTATTAGATAACCGTCCAGATCTTGAAAACTTGGCAGGTAAAGGTAATAGCTATCCTCGCCCAGACTGGCGCCCAGTCACTAAGTTCGAACGCCGTGGTATTGAGTCAGGTCATAAGATTAATGACTTTATCTTTAAAAAGATTAAGTAAAATTTGACTACCAGATAGCGAAAAAATGAGGGCATTAAATATTAGTATTTAATGCCCTTAATGTTTTGAAATTATTTAAAAAGTTAAGATAAAACCAAAATACTTTTGGTCTTATCACCCTAATTTTTAAATAATAATTTGTTGGTTATTGATTAGATCATTTAAACTAGCGTTTGTATTATTCAGTGTTAACAACAATGAACTGCTATACGTCGTTCCTACTCCATCCCTATCAATATACAACTGTGTATTTGAACCACTCACAATCGTTTTGATAAATGGTTCTAAACTAGTAAAATTATAAGTGCCTGAATAACCAATCAATAAATCGCCAATATCAATTTTGTCTGCGTTTGTATTTGAAGTCGTATTACCCATAGTGAAATCAGACCAGGCATCTGTACCATTTCCACCAAGAGCATCAGATTGAACTAATAATTGATATAAGGCGGTATCAGCCCCCGTTCCGCCGGTAAGTTGATCATTTCCTCCTTGTCCATCCAAAATGTCATTACCAGCTCCACCATTTAAAGCATTTACTCCACTATTACCTGTAAGTGTATTATTTAATGTATTACCTGTTGCATTGATGGCTGTTGAACCAGTTAAAGTTAAATTTTCCAAATTACTACCTAATGTATAAGTAATAGAACTCAGAACCGTATCTATACCTTCACTAGCATTTTCTGTAACAGTATCACCTGAATTATCAATTACATAAGTATCATTACCTATACCGCCCAGTAATTTATCAGCACCAACTCCTCCATCCAGATAATCATCACCTGCACCTGCTGTTAAAGTGTTAATTGCACTATTACCAGTCAGTACATTATTAAGTGTATTACCCTTAGCGTTAATAGCACTTGTTCCTGTCAGGATTAAATTTTCCACATTATTACTTAATGTTAGAGACACTGAACTTCGTATAGTATCAGTACCTTCATTAACATTTTCAGTAATTACATCACTTATATTATCAACAATATAGGTATCATTGCCTAGTCCACCTAGTAATTTATCTGCACCTACACCACCATCCAGATAGTCATCACCAGCGCCTCCTGTTAGAGTATTGATAGCACTATTTCCTGTTATGGTGTTATTCAGTGTATTTCCTGTTCCGTTGATTGCAGTTGTGCCAATTAATGTGAGATTTTCCACATTATTTGCTAATGTATAAGTAACACTACTTTGAACAGTATCTGTACCTTCATTAAGGCTTTCACTAACAATGTCGGTTGCATTATCTATAATATAGATATCATCACCTTTTCCGCCGTACATTGTGTCGTTACCAGCCCCACCATTTAGAGTATCATTGCCAGATTGTCCATAAAGAATATCATTACCAGCTTGTCCTGTTATTGTGTCATTACCAGATGCCCCATATAAGGTATCAGCATTACTTGTTCCATTTATGGTCTGGTTCTGCACCATAAATGTTAACTTAAACACATCAGAAACCAATTGGTTAGCAATATCTTTTACTGTGATTTTAATATTTAACGGTACTGTATTATCAGGTGAAGTACCACTCAACACTCTTGTAGTTGGGTTGAAACTAAGCCACGATGGTAATGGAGAGCCATCTTCTAAGGTAGCCGAATACGTTAATGTATCGCCATCTGGATCTTTAAATGTTGTTGTTGGGATTGTATAACTAAATGCTTTAGCATCCGTCACGCTTTGATCTGCAATTGCATTTAACAATGTTGGGGCTTGGTTCGGCAGACTAACTTTTAAATTAAATGAAGTTGCGGTCCCGTAACCATACATATCTGTTCCCCAATAAAAGAACGATAAGTTGCCAGTCACATTTGTAGGTGGTTTTCCAGATAAAGTTTGTGTTGCGGCATCAAAACTTAACCATGATGGGATAGCTTGATATTGCCCACTACCATCTTTAGTCGTTAAGGTAATTTTGTAACTCAAAGAATCCCAGCTATCCTGATCAACAATAATATTATTAGCAAATTTATAGCTAAATTCAGTTCCCTGATTACTTGTAATTAAAGGTATAGCTGCATTCACAGTTGGAGCATGGTTTGTTAAAGCTCTATTAACCAATGCATCAATATCATTGGTACCCCAAACGTCTCCAGAGTCAAAAATAATCTGGTCCATTTTATATGTTGTATCTTCGGTATCTACAGCATAATAATTTGAAAGCCAAATATGATCATTTGTACCTTTAAAACTAAGATATACACTATCGCCATATTTTTGAGCAGATATATCATTAGCTGAATAACCTTGAATTTTTAATATATTTAAGGCATCAATGCTATCTGCAAAACTATAGATATCTGTGCCTCCACCTTTAACGAAAATATAGGTATCATTCCCTGCTAACCCATCAATATAATTATCCTGTTCATTTCCAATAATGATATTATCAAGATCATTACCAAATCCTGTTTTAGCATTACCTTTTAAAATTAGATTTTCTATATTATTTTCTAATATTTTATAACTATCTGTTAATACAGGATTTCCATTTTCATCCTGACCAATAAAACGAGCATCTTGCCAACGCTCAATAGTATCTATTCCACCATCAACATCCTCAACAACTTGATCTCCGTCTATAATGTAAGTATTACCATTCCCATCAGTTTCAATAGTTTCGGTTGTATCAGCAACATAATAATCATTACCTGAGCCACCCTGCATAAAGTCACTACCAGCACGGCCATCGATAAAGTTGTCACCGGCATTACCAATAAGCTTGTTATCAGAAGTATTCCCATAAATACTTAAATTTTGATTACCTAACAATGTCACAGCTTCTAAGTAACCTAAACTTAGATCTATATTTTGTGAAATATGAATTATGTCATAACCGCCATTCGGGTCATTTTCTTCATAAGTATCTTGCTCATCAACAATAAAAGTATCATCACCCGAGCCACCGACAAGATGATCTGTCCCAGTTCCACCATCTAAATAAGCTCCAGCATTTCCAGCCTTCAATATGTCATTTCCATCTCCTCCATATAATTCACCACTACCTGTTAACAAATCACTTCCATCTCCACCATAGACTTGAGCATTCTGATATCTAACATTAATAATATCATTACCATCTCCTCCATACAGCCTATCTCTTTGATAAAAATTACTATTATTGGTTAAATTTAAATTATTAATATCATAATTATAAATTGTATCATTACCTATACCACCGTAAACTTCGTCTAAAGCATTAATATCAGTTGCAATGATATAATCATCTCCATATTCGCCATAAACAAGACTTTCTCCAAGTCCTGTATAGATATAGTCATCACCTCCATTTGCATAAATAGTATCTTTACCTAATTGAGTTAAACCATAAATTTTATTATCGGTTTGATCATATTTTGATACAACTTTACCCTGCTCCATAAAATCAGAAAATGATAACTTTGTTTCGATAAATTCCTTATAGTTAAAAGCAGTTACTGCACGATAAGAAACTGTTCCAGAAATAAAAACATCCATATTATTTTTAATTTTATCTATTTCATCCATTCCAAAAATATTTTGAATTTTAAAATAAATATCATTATCTTTTAATAGAGAAATTTCTCCCTTTATTGCATCATATTCTATATCTGCTAAACGGTTACTAAATTTAGTATATTGATATTGACTTAAACTTGAATTTGATGAGTACTCTGTATATGAAGTTAAATTAGCAGTATTTTCATTAGGCTGGCTAACAAGCCACTTAGTAATTCCGCTTTCACTTTGAGACCACTTAAAATACATTTGATTTGCATCAACTATAATTTTACCAGCATAATCTAAATCAATAATATTTCCACCACTAGTTACATAGGTGTCGTAACCATAGCCACCACTCAATACTACTCCACTACCATTTCCTTTTAATAAATCATCCCCCTCACCTCCATAAGCAACATTATTCAAACCACCATTAATATTAATAGAGTCATTTCCATTACCACCATATATTGAAGAATTTACAACATTATCAATATAAACTTTATCATCCCCATTACCAGAATCAACAATATAACTTCCATTAACAACATTAACTACATCATTTCCATCCGCAGAATTTATATAGTAATTATATTCATCTCTTATATAAATTGAATCATTATAATCACTACCTTTTTTAACTTCCTCAACAATATATTTAAAATCAAAACTCTTATCCACCACCTCAATACTTTCATAGTAATTTTCACCTTTACTATAAGAGTATGGGTCATTTGTAAAAAATGATCTAATAGTAAGCGAATCACTAGAACCTTTTATTTGCAAAACAAGATCTTTTAAATCAAACCCACCTCTAATAAAAACGACCTCATCAGCATAAATATTATTTAGTAAAACTTTATTTAGATTATCAATACTATTAGTATCAATTATTATATCTTTTCCAAAACCTCTATCAAAAATATACGTATCACTTCCATCTCCTCCATATAATTCATCATTTCCAGCTCCACCCTTTAAATAATCATTTCCATTTCCGCCATATAGTAAATCACTATCATCTCCACCATCTAAATCATCATTATTCTCCCCCCCATAAAGTATATCTTTTCCAATACCGCCATAAAGGGAATCCAAACCAGTATTACCATAGATAGTATCATCACCCCCTTTACCAAAAAGAGTCGCCCCATCTTTAAAAGCCCTTAAAGTATCAGCACTTTCTGTACCTAATAAGGTTAATTTTTTTATATCATTAATGTCTAATATTGTATTGTCAGAGAATTTAATCTTATCAATTCGATAACTTCCAAGAGCTTCTTTTTCAAAATAGTTCCTAACAGTAATACTATTTTTAATATCAATAGTCTGAATGATTAAATCATTATCATTTCTATGAAACTCAAAATCTTTTTGTGTTAATCCATCTATAAAAGAAATAATATCTTGACGATTTTGCTCATAATCATAGTTATAGATTATATCATGACCAAAATTTAAGCCAAAAATATAACTATCATTACCAAAACCACCATCCAGATAGTCATTACCAGAACCACCTGTTAATACGTCGTTCCCAGCATAGCCATACAATGTATCGTTCCCTGCTAACCCTTCAAGATGGTCTGCACTATTATATCCCTGCAGAATATCGTTTTCTGCCGTTGCTGCCAGCACCTTTGCCTTAATCGTGGCAACATCCCAGATCGTGCCATCTATAAAGACAATCTGGTCGATTCGACCTCCAGATTCAAAGTCATTATTAAAATGATCTCGAACAATGATCTGATCTTCCTCTGAGTATTTAATAATCAGATTATTGTCATTACGTTTAACACTTACTGACGAGGCTTGAATACCTTCATTGAAAATGATCTGGTCTATCTTGAGATTATTATTTTCATAACTGTTGATCGTATCCTGGCCGTCACCCAGATTGAATACATAACTGTCATTGCCAGCTCCACCATACAGATAATCATTACCAGAACCACCTGTTAATACATCGTTCCCAGCATAACCATACAATGTATCATTCCCCGCCAACCCTTCAAGATGGTCTGCACTGTTATATCCCTGCAGAATATCGTTCCCGGCAGTCGCTGCCAGAACCTTTGCCTTGATCGTGGCAACATCCCAGATCGTGCCGTCTATAAAGACAATCTGGTCGATTCGACCCGCTGCCTCTCCATTACTATCGAAATAGCCACGGACAGTAATCTGGTCTTGCTCTGAGTATTTAACAATCAAATCATTAGCATCACGGTTAACACTTACAGACGAGGCTTCAATTCCCTCATTAAAGATAATCCGGTCTATCTTGAGATTATTATTTTCATAACTGTTGATCGTATCCTGGCCGTCGCCCAGATTGAATACATAACTGTCATTGCCAGCTCCGCCATCCAGATAGTCATTACCAGAACCACCTGTTAATACGTCGTTCCCAGCATAACCATACAATGTATCGTTCCCTGCTAATCCTTCAAGACGGTCTGCACTATTATATCCCTGCAGAATATCGTTTTCTGCCGTTGCTGCCAGCACCTTTGCCTTAATCGTAGCAACATCCCAGATCGTGCCATCTATAAAGACAATCTGGTCGATTCGACCTCCAGATTCAAAGTCATTATTAAAATGATCTCGAACAATGATCTGATCTTCCTCTGAGTATTTAATAATCAGATTATTGTCATTACGTTTAACACTTACAGACGAGGCTTGAATACCTTCATTGAAAATGATCTGGTCTATCTTAATGTTATTATATTCATAACTGTTGATCGTATCCTGGCCGTCACCCAGATTGAATATATAACTGTCATTGCCAGCTCCACCATACAGATAATCATTACCGGAACCACCTGTTAATACATCGTTCCCAGCATAGCCATACAATGTATCGTTCCCTGCTAATCCTTCAAGACGGTCTGCACTATTATATCCCTGCAGAATATCGTTCCCGGCAGTCGCTACCAGCACCTTTGCCTTGATCGTAGCAACATCCCAGATCGTGCCGTCTATAAAGACAATCTGGTCGATTCGACCCGCTGCCTCTCCATTACTATCGAAATAGCCACGGACAGTAATCTGGTCTTGCTCTGAGTATTTAACAATCAGATCATTAGCATCACGGTTAACACTTACAGATGAGGCTTGAATACCTTCATTGAAAATGATCTGGTCTATCTTGAGATTATTATTTTCATAACTGTTGATCGTATCCTGGCCGTCGCCCAGATTGAATACATAACTGTCATTACCAGTTCCACCATCCAGATAGTCATTACCAGAACCACCTGTTAATACGTCGTTCCCAGCATAGCCATACAATGTATCGTTCCCTGCTAATCCTTCAAGACGGTCTGCACTATTATATCCCTGCAGAATATCGTTTTCTGCCGTTGCTGCCAGCACCTTTGCCTTAATCGTGGCAACATCCCAGATCGTGCCGTCTATAAAGACAATCTGGTCGATTCGACCCGCTGCCTCTCCATTACTATCGAAATAGCCACGGACAGTAATCTGGTCTTGCTCTGAGTATTTAACAATCAGATCATTAGCATCACGGTTAACACTTACTGACGAGGCTTCAATTCCCTCATTAAAGATAATCCGGTCTATCTTGAGATTATTATATTCATAACTGTTGATCGTATCCTGGCCGTCACCCACATTGAATACATAACTGTCATTGCCAGCTCCACCATCCAGATAGTCATTCCCGAAACCACCTGTTAATAAGTCATTGCCAGCATAGCCATACAATGTATCGTTCCCTGCTAATCCTCCAAGACGGTCTGCACTATTATATCCCTGCAGAATATCGTTCCCGGCAGTCGCTACCAGCACCTTTGCCTTGATCGTAGCAACATCCCAGATCGTGCCGTCTATAAAGACAATCTGGTCGATTCGACCCGCTGCCTCTCCATTACTATCGAAATAGCCACGGACAGTAATCTGGTCTTGCTCTGAGTATTTAACAATCAAATCATTAGCATCACGGTTAACACTTACAGACGAGGCTTCAATTCCCTCATTAAAGATAATCCGGTCTATCTTGAGATTATTATATTCATAACTGTTGATCGTATCCTGGCCGTCGCCCAGATTGAATACATAACTGTCATTGCCAGCTCCGCCATCCAGATAGTCATTACCAGAACCACCTGTTAATACATCGTTGCCGACATCGCCATAAAGTCTATCATCATGCTGATTACCTTCTAAGTAATCATTGCCAATGCCACCATAAATCGTATCATTACCAATACCACCATAAACTGTATCATCTCCACCTAAAGCAGTAATATTGTCATTACCACCAAAAGACCTCATTACATCATTTTGTTCCGTACCAGTTAGATTATCATCTAAGACGTAAATTGATTCTAATAATAAGCCTCTTAAATTTTCGTCAGTAATTTCTTGAGCTTTTAGAGAAAATTGTTCAAATAACTCTTTATATAGAACATCATGATTAGGATCTAAACCATGTACAATTAACTGGAATTGCTCAATTTCAATCTTTCCTAATTGATTATTCTGCAAAAATAATTCTGTTAACCTTTCAATTGCTAAATTAAAATCTCCATGCCAAATTGTATCTACATGCTTCCAAGCCGCATTTAATACAATTGATTCAGGATGAGGTGTTGGTGCTTTCCCATCCCAACTGCTTTGTTGGATGGTTGCATATGGGTTTGAACCTATCACAGGTAATCTTATCGTTGTTTCATAGATTCTTTCCTCTTGAAATAAGATTAGATCTATGAAATCTTTTTTTGTTGTTTGACTCAACAATTGACTATATGCATTTTTTAAAACTTTTTGATAAAAAGCTTCTAACTCTCTTGCTGCTGAATGATGTGGAGGCCATCCACTCCACTCAGTACTTTTGCCCAATAATACTTTTAAAATTTCAAATTGCTGTTTACTCATTCCTTCTTGAGAATAAGTTGTGGCTGTGTCAGATATATTTTGATTATTAGTCCAATATAATAAAATTTGATGAGTAAGAGATAATTGTTCATCAACCGCTGCTGTCGCAAACTTACTCACCAATGACTTTAATATTCCTGTTGTATCATTTGCTATTACTGTATGTAATGAAGCGACAGAACCATAACCTGGTAAATCAGGTAATACTAAAATATCTAGAGGTATACCTGTTTCACTACTCATTTTACCTTGCCAAACTGTATTTGAGGTATTTACTTCAAATAGCAAAGTTTCAGCGAGTCCTATTTTTTTAATTAACTCTCCATTTACCAATATTTCTTGTTCAAAAGTAGCTTTATTAGTATGAACAACTTTATTTTCATCTGTAACATCTATATTTTTATTATTAACTGAAATTGATTTAACACCTAACTCAGATAAACTAGAGAGCTCATTTGTCTGAGAGATGCCATCCTGATTTAAATCTTTCCAAATTTTTAACTGACTATAAACCTCATCTTTCTCATTTATTATTTTATCTTTATTTTCATCATATTGAGCTAATGCTTGAAATCCATCAATAGCCTTATTACCATTCGCTAATAAAGTATCAGTACCAAAAAGTTCTCCACCATTATCAATCTCATTATTTTTATTTAAATCCAGTACAACAAACCCATCCTGTGGACTAATCCAAGATGTTTTTTCTGCAAATTTATTACCATCCAAATCAAAATTGACACCTTGTGTTAATTCAACTGTATTAATTTTACCATCAAAGTTTAGATCTAAAGTCAAGGGGTCTGAACGTGTAGGTGGATTATGAGGTGGTTTAAAAGGTGGTGGTGGTGGTGGTATATCTTTATAAACTGTCACATAAAACTTAATTCCCAAGTCAGTATCATTTTTACTTCTTGTATCTAAAGCTTCTGTAGTTAAATCTTTATATTTAAAATTAATATCACCAGTAACAATATATCTTACATACTTATCTGTTCTAGCAATCTCAACCAATCTTCCAGTTGTTTTATCATTAATATCATAACCATTTTTGCTAAAATCTAAAGTTGGAGGTGGCGATAAGCTATCAGATTGATAACGCATTTCGGCGCCGAGCAAATTTTTATTATCATAATATAAGATACCTTTACCGTCACTATCATTTACAATAACCGTACCACCCACCTTATATGTATCAAATCCTTCATTACCCTCTAAATGCCCTATTCCACCAAAAAGAAAGCTTTTATTGTAGTGAAGAATATCATTACCTTTTCCACCATAAAGAAAATCACTCTCCCCACCACGAGCAGTTAAATCATTTTCTTTATCTCCAGCATATAGAATATCATTCCCAGCACCACCATATATTTTGTCATCTCCTCCATTTCCAACCAAGATATCGCTTTCTGATCCACCATATAAGTAATCATTTCCTACCCCTCCATATAAAGCATTAGACCCGGTGTCATTAGAGTCATCTTTTGAATTTGCATATAGATAGTCATTTCCATGTCCACCATATAATGTATCTGTTCCACTTCCTCCAAATAAATAATCATCTCCGAATTCACCTTTCAGAGTATCTACACCACTAAATCCGTAGATATAATTATCACCACTTTGCCCTTCTAAAATATTGTTAGAATCATTACCGACTAATACTAAATCGCCAAGAATGTTATTTAAAATTTTAAAATCTAAACTTTTATTAATATCCACATAATAAATATCATTACCATTTATATCTTTAGGTGTAGTTATTCCGCTATCTAAAATATATTTCATCACCCCTTCAAACATTGCTATTTGGCTAAGATCAATATTACCTATTCCAAAATTATCTTTGACCCGCTCGTTATAAGTTTCTCTAATATTTTCATTACTATTTTTTTGAGCATAAAATTCTGCAGAGGTTAAGCTACTAATTACTGGTGCTTCACCTGTAAAAACTAATTTGACAGTTCTACCAAGACCTGAGCGGTCCAACAACTCCTCAGTCATATTATTTGTAATATCTGCTACTGCTGTAGTACTTTCATAATTAAAGTCATCATTTACAGCACTTATTTGTAAATTTTTTATTTGTTTTGAGCCATCTGAATTAACGATAAAACTCATCGATTCCCAATTGAAAGAAAACTTAGTACTCCCATGTACATAAGATCTCTGAGCATAATCAGCAGAATGAATATCCATCTGATATTGATAAATATCAAATTTTGAATTAATAGTTGGTCTTTCAGATTCTGGCTTAGATGCATATAAAATATCTACCAAGCTTTTAAAGCTATAAGTTCCAGCGGGTAAATTTGCTAATTTTGAGTCAAAAAATTTGTTAAATAAAGGCACCATATCGACTGTAGCATATCTACCCGCACCCACGGTCATATATTCATATTGATCAATTTCCTTTTCAAAGACATCATCATTTTCTCTAATCCATTTTGGATCAACTAACTCAGTTGATGAAGGCATAGTTTCCTGCCCCCAAAGGTATTGAGTTAGGATTTGTTTAACACTTGGAATTGTACTCATTTTTAACCCCTTAAAAAATTTTAATTACCACTAAAATAATTGTTAAAATAAACCCTCCCACATTCATCAATAGGATATATTTGGGTTTCAATATTATTTTTTTCAATTGGTATATACTTCCCATCCTCAATAAATGTATTAATTTTATAATCATAATGCGAAATAACTAAATAATACTTAGTTATCTTTTGATTGGAAATATGATTAATTTTCTTATTCTTAATTACACTCTTATAATTAATAACACTACAACAGTTATATGGATAAAATTTTTGCTTATTCTTATCCCCATCTGAAGAAAGCGTCAACAAAAAACTATTTCTATTATTAAACTGCTGATAAAGATTTTTATTATTTACATCAATATTATCTCGTATTTTCGAAAACCCTGTTAAAACCACAACACTACCATAAGAAATACCATCCAATACCAAATCCTCATCAAGTATTTTATTTCCCATTTTCTTTACATGAACTTTTGAATTAATTGTATTATATGGATTTTCAATTTGTTTTTTTAAAGCATTTTGCAAGTCATCAAGATTACGAATATTCTCCTTTAAAACAAAAAGATTGTAAGTTGCATTATCACTTTTTTCATTATTATCTAATTTATCTTTAGTTTTTTTAAAGATAATATCATCTTTATAACTTTGAAAATAACTTGCCATCGCTCTCCCATACAATTGATCTGTATTAAAATTTTCAACCTGCAAACAAAAATTTCTTTCCATTCTTCTTTGCTCATAATTTTTTACAATAAAATAGCCACCCCAAATTAAAAATAAAATCAAGGACAATATTAAAAAAATATACTTTGCGTAGATATTCTTAACAACAAAAATAATAAATTTAAAAATTAGCCATAAGATTAAAAAAAAACCAAAAATAATTAAAAGCCCCATTAATAATAAATTAAACACACAACCCCCACCCAATACTATTTTAAAAACTCAATAAAATATATTGTGACTCAATCTCAATTCACAATAAATATTACACTTAAATTAATCACAATTTTTCATTTATTTTTTTAACAAAAACCTTGGTCTTATTTTCTCTACTTCATTAAACAAACTAAATGTCTGATTCATATAATTGACAACACTAGATATTTGTTCAATATAATGCATAAGCTCAGGTGTTTTTTCTGCTTGAATTAACTTAACAGTTCGTGATGGGTCAAAGCCGTCAAACTGGCAGTAAAATAAAGGATCACCACGTTTTAAAATTAAATCCTTTGATGTATCGTGCCATTCAAAAGCCCACATTAATGGTCTAGGCCAAATATGAATTGGGAAACGCCCACCAAAAATAGTTCCAGGTAAGGGACTTTTACGGTAATGTCCAAACGCATCGAGTTGAGTTAAATACACAACCTCATCAGCTATAAAACAATAGGATAATTTAAGTTGGAGAATTGGCACTTGGGGTCTACGCCATTCATTTTCATTTACCAACGTTAGCAACTCACGTAATTTATTGGCTCGAACAGGTGACTGGTCGCCTAATACATTAACTAATGTCGGTTTTCCATTTGCATCTCGCGCAAATCTTAAATGAAAATCAAAAGGACAATTCACTACGAAGTAGCGACTTTCGAGTTGTAATACCGCAGGACAACGACTTGCTGACTTTGCATGCTTAGTTTCAGACTTTGAGCGCATTCTGTAAGGTGGTTCATAAAGCAAGGTAGATTTATCATCTACCAGAAACCAACCTACTTGAATTACGCCATCCCCAATGATCTTCTCTTGATCATCAATTGTAAAATTAATATACATTAAGAATTTATATTTTCATTTTCAATACATTATTTTAACACCAACTATACAAAACTGTCTGTACATATTCCATCTTAACGAAACAGAAAATACGAAAATTTATGTTTTCATAACCAGTATTTTTCTCTGATCTTTTTTATTATTAAATCTTAAATAACTAAAGAATTTGTATTACATTCAATTTACTTAAACTCACGAAAAGTCAGAAAACAATATGTTAAAAATTTTAGGGCGCGATAACTCCATTAATGTTCGCAAAGTCTTATGGTTGTGTGAAGAGTTAAATCTTGAATATGAAAGAGAAGATTGGGGACGAGGCTTTCGCTCTGCTCAATCACCTGAATATTTACAATTAAACCCAAATGGGCAAATTCCTGTTGTTTTAGATGGCGATTTAGTCCTTTGGCAGTCCAACAGTATTATCCGTTATTTAGCAAATACTTACGATAAAGAACATCAACTTTACCCTACTCAAGCAAAAGAAAGATTCTTTGTTGACCAGTGGATTGATTGGCAAGCAATAGAGCTGAATAACAGCTGGACTTATACGATTATGTCTCTGCTTCGACATTCTCCAGATCATCAAGATCCAAACTTATTACAACAAGGTATTGATGACTGGAATCATCATATGCAGATTCTTGATCAACAACTCGCAAAAACTCAGGCCTATGTTGCAGGTACTGAGTTCACCCTAGCCGATATTCCAGTCGGTTTGTCTGTACAGCGCTGGAAAGCTACTCCTTTTGACCATCCAACGCTTAAGCATGTCGACCAATATTTTGAACTGTTAAATCAGCGTGCTGGCTTCTTAAAATGGGGCAATAACGGCGAACCTTAATTTTAAAATAAGCTTTAAGCTGAGTGATGGCGCTTCAAAATGCCATCACTTAAAAGTTGATACACCTGTTTTAAATCATCTCGATTTGCTTTAGCCAATAAGTCTTGATGCATTGCCAAGATATTCTGATCTCCCCTTACCGCAGGCCCTGTTTGCATTTGCTTTGGATCATTTTCAGTGGCTTTTTTTGCTGTTTCTATAATTAAAGGATAGAGCAAGCTAAAGTCGACCTGCTCTTTATCTACAACCTGTTTTGCCATATCAAAGCAATAGTTACTAAAATTACAGGCAAATACGGCAGCTAAATGCAAAGTTAAACGCTGCTTCGAGGTGTATTGATATACTCGATTGCTTAGGCTATTTGCTAAATCGGAAAGTAATTCCTGATCAACCTCTGTTATTGCTTCAACAAATAACGGCGTTGCAGACCAATCAACATCTCTTTCAAAGCTAAATGTTTGTAATGGATAAAACACTCCTGCTTTTTCATGCATATGACTGATGACTTCAATATTAGTACTACCTGAAGTATGAACAATAAGTGTGTCAGGAAAAAATTCATGAACCTGTTTTACAAGCTCTACGATTGCACTGTCTGAAACTGCAAGAATGATCAGATCGGTCGGCTGGAATTGTTGAAGAGACTGACATGCTTTTGCTTGAATTTTCTCTGCAAATTTTTGGGTTTTATCAAAATCACGCGCATAGACTTGTACGATGTTATGACCTTGGCCCAATAAAGCCTTTGCCAAATGAAAGGCAACTCGCCCACTTCCAACCAAACTGATTTTCATATCAATCCAATATTATTTGTCTCAACAAAAAAGCTTCTCAAAATGAGAAGCTTTTTTCAAATTAAAATAACTAATTTTTCATAAATAAGTCGATTATTGGGCTACTGAAAACTCAATACGACGGTTTTTAAAGCGACCTTCTTCTGTTGTGTTTTCTGCAACTGGCTGATCAGAACCATGGCCTTCTGCAACTAATTTAGAAGCATCCACACCTTTAGATTTTAAATAATCTACAACTGCTTGAGCACGGCGTTGAGACAAAGCTTTATTTGCAGCAGCGTTACCTGTTGAGTCGGTATGACCACCCACATTTAATTTGACGCTAGTCACTTTATTTAAAAGTGTTGCAGCTTGGTCAAGAATGGCTTTGTTATCTGCTGGGATTTCACTTGAACCACTCGCAAAATTAATAATTTGCAAGTTAAGTGCTTTCACCAAAGCATTTACATCGACATTGTTCGGGTCAATTGAGCCTAGAGCAGTTTGTGAAGCAGTTAAGCTATTGCTTACAGATTGCTCAGCTGTTACTGGTGCTGTACCGACAACTTCTGTATGTGGCACCAATGCTTTTACTTTTGCAGTTAAAGCTTCTAATGCTGCCGCATCACCCGCTTTCAAAGTAATTTTGTCGCCTATCCATTCTAAAGATGCATTTGGCACACCTTTTAATGCCCCTAACACACCTGCAAGTGCATCTTTGTCTGTAAATGAAGCTGCATAAGTTTGGCTTGTATCCACCTTACAATCTTGAGTTGTTGAAAAAACCCTTTTAACGTTGGTTTGTAGCGTTGCCAAGAAGCCTTGATCGCCAATTCCAGCCTGACACTGGCTCACTGTACCTTTGTCATCGGTACTTAAAGTTAAGCTAGCGGGTGCTGCAGCAGCTTCAACACCACTTGCAGCCGTCGGTTCTGGTGCTGGTACAGCTTCTTTATGCTGACAAGAACGCCATAACCAAGCAATAATCAGACCCAAAATAATGAGGGCAATAATGGGTAAGAACCCACGAGACTTACCTGTATTTTCAGTTGCTGCTGCAAGCGGAGGAGCAGTTGATGGTGTAACAGAAGATAAACCTGCACCAAGTCCTAGCGGAGCTAATAGACCTACTGCCCATGCTGGTAAATATGAACGAATAGTATCTGCATGCTGGCGCAAGTAATTCACGATACTTTGCTGGTCATTTCCTGCAACATCTGAAATTGCATTAAGGCTGGGTTTAATCGCACTATTGAGCGTGCTTTCTATTTCATTATTTGGTGCTGTACCACTTAAATGGGTAAGCACAGTATTTTTGATTTGGTCATTATGAGAAAAAAGTTCTGATAATGAAGGAGCCAAACTGTTTTTTAATTGTCCGATAAGATCAGGTTTAGCAGCTAATAATGAAAGTAAAATTGGATAAAACTTAGATAAAGCATTCGATTTTTCGCCTAGGTATCCATCCTGTTCATCTAATAATATTGAAGATACTTTTTCTTTGAGCAATTCTATAGGGTTTATCGACATTGGTTATTCTCCCGAATCTTATACGTCGTAACCAGCAACTTTTGATTATTCAAATACTTCTCTTTGCTGATAGTTTTTTATTCTAATCTTCCTTCAATCTTTTATTGTTTTTTATATAATTTATATACAATTTTCCATCTAGTACTTACAAAACAGGTAGATCTTATTGATCTACCTGTTTATATTTTAAATTTACTTTAATTAAATACTTTATCAGTTAGCAAAAGTTTGAAGCACTTTACCCGTCAAGGTTTGACCCAACAATGGGGTATTTTTTCCTTGCGATAAAATTGTGTCTTTGCCTACCGTCCAACTTAAAGCAGGATCTACTAATACCCATCCAGCTTCACCTTCCCAACGCGAGGTCATATTCGCAACCTGTGCTGGCACACTAGTAACTTTAGCAACCCACTCTAGAGGTTCGAATAAACCCTCATTAATGAGTTGAATGCCTAAAGATACATAGGTATCAAAAGCGGTAATGCCTGGCTGAGTTTCAGCAAAAGGTGCCATTTTTGCTGAACTGCTTAAAGGCTCATGGTGCGTACAAATTGCATCAATTACGCCTTCTTTTAAACCTTGACGTAAAAGTTCTTTATCTTGCTCAGAACGCAATGGTGGACGAACGTGTGCAAGTGAATTGAAACCGTCAGTTAAATGTTCAGTTAAATGCAACTGATGCATTGCAACATCGGCAGTCACAGGTAAGCCTTTTGCTTTTGCTGCACGGATTAATTCAACCGATGCACCACAAGACAACAAACCAAAGTGAGCTTTTACGCCAGTTGCTTCAATCATAAGCAAATATTTTGCAATCGCTACAGTTTCAGCAAGCGCCGGAATCATTGGCAGACCTTGGCGAGAAGCAATAAAACCTTCGTGTGTACATCCATCTTTAGCAATTTGTGGTTCTTCGGCATAGAACACAACCGTTAAGCCAAGACCCGCTGCATATTCCAAAGTACGAATAACCACATCATCATTTTCAAAAGCAGCATTGGCATTTGAAACAGCAGTACAACCACCCTTTTTAAGACCAGCCATATTTGCAGGTTGCTTACCATTCAGACCTTGAGTTTGAGCACCAATAATATGCATATGAATGCCGCCATCAAGCCATGCCTTTTCAATCAAGCCATGAATAAGCGCGCCGTTGTCTTGTACAATCGGCTTTGAATCTGGTGGCGTAATTACATGCAAAATACCATTAGCACGTGCTGCCTTACCTTCAGATTTAAGTGTACCGTGTTGCTGTTGACCAGGTTCACGCAAACGCGCGCACAAATCAACCATGGTTGGCATTAACCATTTGCCTTGACCATCAATGGTTTGTTCAACTTGCTCTGCTGGCGCAACTAGCTTGCCATTTTGAATATATACAGTTTGTACGTTGTCTGTTTTTTGGATTGGGTCTAACACACGTACATTTTCAATTTTTACAATACTCATGTGATCCATTCCTTACAACGTAATCGCTTCAATTAAACCTTGCTCTTGAAGTTGGCCTTGCATTGACAGTGCCAACACAGCCATACGAACAGCAATACCATTGGTTACTTGTTTTAAAATAACCGACTGGTCCCCATCCGCAACACTTGAGTCAATTTCTACACCACGATTCATTGGTCCCGGATGCATGACAATACAGTCCGGTTTAGCTAAACCAAGACGCTCTTTGTTTAAACCATACATTCGGTAAAATTCAGACTGTGAAGATAACGCTGGAGAGTCAATACGTTCATTTTGAATACGTAGAGCAATAATCACATCACAATCTGCTATCCCTGCATCCATATTGTTGAACAAACGAACATGCTCGCCATATTCCGAAAAGCCCACTGGCAATAATGTATTCGGTGCAATCACGCGAATATCTTTACATCCGAGGGTTTGTAATGCTGCTACATCCGAACGCGCTACTCGAGAGTGTTTGATGTCTCCAATAATGGCAACACTCAACTCTTCAAAAGGTTTCTTTGTTTCACGGCGAATAGTAAGCATATCAAGCATCGCTTGCGTTGGATGAGCATGACGTCCATCTCCAGCATTAATAATTGCGACCTTTGGACATACATCTTTAGCAATGAAATGTGCAGCGCCCGAAGATGAATGGCGGACAACAAAAATATCGGCAGCCATTGCTTCAAGGTTCCAGAGCGTATCTCGTAGCGTTTCACCTTTTGAAGTACTTGAACGTGCAATATCAATATTCAATACATTGGCAGACAAGCGTTTTGCTGCTGCTTCAAAAGTAGTACGAGTACGGGTGGAGTTTTCAAAGAAAAGATTCATAACCGTCAATCCCTCTAAGAGCGGACGGTTAATTAAATTATTATTATCATCTAAAAAGCTTTGTGCGGTATCTAAAATCTTCGTGAGGTTTTCTTTTGAAAGTCCCTCAATCGTTAAAAAATGTTTTAAATTTCCGTCCTGATTGAGCTGAACCTGGCTCGGCTGATGCAACGCTGCAATATGCATAATGGATTCCTATGGGTCGAATCGCGAAAACGTGCATAGTGTAGCTGAATTCCGCTCTTTTCGCAGAAGAACTTTACAGAATAAGGCCCTAAATTGACCAAAAATTTAGAGCCTTATTCGAGATTACCTTAATGCACCAATATAATGATGTGGAACTTGTGCCCGATAAATGTCTTCGGCTGTTATTTCTGGCTCTTCATCGACCTTCACAACAGCAAGCGTTTCTTTTTGAGAAGGCTCCGGTAGTGTGTCAACTAACGATCTTAATCTCTCAACACATCGCTTTAATTCATCATCCTCTGTTTCTAACGCCACCGTAATTACATATTTGGCATAATCTTTATTTTGAATAACGTACATTGCATCTATTACCCGCCCTGTCACACGACGCATACGCACATATATTTGTGTGGCCACAGAGAAAGCATCTGCATTAGCAATAAAACCATTCCCCAACATATCTTTCATTTATAGTATCCCCATCCATTAAAATTATAAAAATGGTTAAAAACTGACTTTGTCTATTAAATAAATAACCATCAATAATCTGATCTAGCAAAATACATACCAATTTCAATGTATTACTCTTTAAAAATCAGTTTTTTGGTTGCTAAATGATAGGTTGCAATAATTTAAAAACCTTTAGACATCAAAATACGTTAAACTTTGCATCGTTAATATTTATATGTTTTGGTCAATCGAGTTTATGAATACCTCTTTACGTTTAAACCACTATTGGATTACTTGTGCTGATGGTTTAGAACCCCTCTTACAAGAAGAAATAGAACAACTTGGCACCAAAGTGACAGAACGTAAAGCAGGACGTTTAATCATTGAAGGGACGCTTGAAGAAGCTTACCGCATTTGTATGTGGTCGCGTCTCGCATCTCGTGTTTTACTTCCTATTCATACTTATGAACTTGATTTTACTCATGATGCACGTGATGTTGCAGAAGAACTCTACGAAGGTGCAATGAGCTTTGACTGGTCACTTATTTTTGCACCACAAAGTACCTTCGCAATTCGCTTGCATGCCGAACGTGAAATCATGGTCAATTCGCAATTTGCGACGCTTCGTGTAAAAGATGGCGTTGTTGATTCATTTATGGAAGCTGTAGGTCGCCGTCCTAGCATTGACACCAAACAACCAGAAATTACGATCTATGCTTTGGCAGGTAAAACTGAACATACTTATTGTCTAGATTTATCAGGTGATTCACTCCATAAGCGTGGTTACCGCCGTTACATGACGGATGCACCAATTAAAGAAAACCTTGCTGCGGCAATTTTACAAAAAGCTCAGCTCAAACAGCGTAATCCAGAGATTGTGCTTGACCCAATGTGTGGTTCGGGCACATTCATCATTGAAGCATTAATGATTTTAACTGACCGTGCACCAGGACTTGTTCGCCGTTTTGGATTTAATGGCTGGCATGGTCATGACCGCGACCTTTGGCTTTCACTTAAAGCAGAAGCAGCAGAACGTCACGAAAAAGCACTTCAATTACCTTTACCTAAATTTTATGCCTACGATGCAGACTGGGAAGCGATTAAAGCAACTCGTGAAAATATTATTGCGGCAGGCTTTGAAGATTTGTTAGGTCAGATTCAAATCGAAGAGCGTACTTTAGCTGATTGGCCAGATTTTGCTGCTGAAGGCAAAACTGCATTTATTGTAACGAACCCGCCTTATGGTGAACGTTTAGGTGAAAAAGCTTCAAACCGTTCTCTATACCTAGGATTATCAGCACTTTTACAAAAGCATTTCCCAAATCAATATGCAGCAGTTATTGCAGCTCAAATTGAACAATCTGATGTTTTAGCATTTGAAGCGCCTGAAACCTTACGCTTAATGAATGGTAAATTACCAATTTATATTCGTTTCGGTGTAATCAAACCTGAAAAAGTAACTCAACCATTTTTAGCAAATTGGCAAGCTCAGCCTATTGAAATGGAAGAGGCACAAGACTTCACTAATCGTTTGCAAAAAAATATGACTGCCTTGAAAAAATGGGCAACGAAAGAAAATGTTTATTGCTTACGTTTGTATGATGCAGACTTACCTGACTTTAATGTCGCTGTTGACTTATATGGTGATCGTTTACATGTTCAGGAATACGCACCACCAAAAACTATCGATCCAGAAAAAGCTAAAAAGCGTTTTAATTTAGCGCTTGCTGCAATTCGTGCTGTTACTGGCTTAAACCGTGATGCCATCTTTATTAAGACACGTGCCCGCCAAACTGGTACAACGCAATATACAAAGCAAAGTACAGCTTCAAAACGTTTTATCGTTCAAGAAGGTAAAGCTAAAATTTTAGTTAACCTGACAGATTACCTAGACACAGGTTTATTCCTTGACCACCGTCAAATGCGTTTACGTATTGCTCAAGAAGCACGTGGTAAACACTTCTTGAACTTATATAGTTATACGTCTACTGCAAGCTTGCATGCTGCACTTGGCGGTGCTGCAAGTACAACAAGTGTGGATTTATCTAACACTTACTTGAACTGGTCAAAAGAAAACTTCGTTTTAAATGGCTTAACTGTAGATCATGCAGATGAACAACACATGTTCTTTGCCAGTGACTGTTTTGAGTGGTTAAAAGAAGGTCATGAACAATACGATCTTATTTTTATTGACCCACCGACATTCTCAAACTCGAAAAAGTTCTATGGTACATTCGATGTACAACGTGACCATATCTCACTTATTAAACGTGCAATGAACCGTTTGCACAGTGAAGGTACGCTCTATTTCTCGAATAACTATCGCGGTTTTGAAATGGACGAAGAGATCGAAGCTATTTTTCAGGTTGAAGAAATCACGTCTGAAACCATTGGCTTTGATTTTAAACGTAATCAAAAAATCCACCGTGCATGGAAAATTCAGCACCCTGCTCTAGATCAATATTAATAAAACTAGAGGTTATTATTACTTCACGGTAATAATAACCTCGCCATGAACATTTTTTGATTCAAAATCATAACGTGTAAATCGATCTGCTCTTTCTGGTAAAGCAATCATTTCTAATTTCTTCTTTTCTTTACTATCAATAACATGATTTTGTTTTTGTTCTTGATAAGGAGAAAGTACGCCAGTTTTAAGCGCATTCCATCGAACCTGCTGTAAATAATTATCTCCTAATGCCTGACGTACTTGTTGTTGTTCTATTGCAGGCTTTTTGGCATCGTCCTGAGCTTTGGCAATAATCACAGGTAAAGACGCGGTTATCGCTCCTGTTTGAGTGGCAAGTGCACTTTCCGACATTGGCTGTGCTGCCCATGTGTTTGATAATAATACAGATACACCGCTCAAAATTCCCAGCATATACCCTTGTTTATTGTTCATTTCCTTCATCCTAAAATTGTTATTGTTTGTTATATCGAACAAAATTAACAATTTTTTAAGCATGTCGCAATGTTATAAACAAACTTCCCGACAATTAACATTGATCATTTTAAAACCTGAATTTTTCACAGCTATTTTATGAATATTCAACTAGTTTTATAGATTCTTATCTCAGACTTGAACGGCACCCTTAAATCACTTACTGTAATTTTATAATTTATCTGTAAATTAATTTTTTTTATAAAAACGCCATTCGAGGTGAAATAATGCTTCAGCACTGCTGTCAACTATTAGAAAATCTTCAACTCAAAATTGCCTTTATTGAAAGTGCCAGTTCTGGTTATTTAACCAGTCAATTTTCCATCCATAAAAACAGTGGTGCAGACATTTTACTTGGTGGTTTAGTGAGTTATGACCCCAGCATTAAAATTAGTATTTTAAACGTTAATCCAAAGTTAATAGAGACTTACACAGCAGAGTCAACACAAGTCACAGAAGAAATGTGTAGGCTGGGAAAAACATTATTTCCAGAAGCCAATATTATTGTAAGTTGTACTGGGCTATTAAAATCTGGGGGAAGTGAAACCTCAGAAAAACCTGTAGGTACCTTTTTTATCTGCATTTCTTATCAAGAACGTATTTATCATTACCATTATTTTTTATCTGGCCATCCCGAACAAAAATTAAAGACATTAACTCAGAAAGTTTCAGACACCTTAATTGCTTTACTCACATCAAAAACTCAAATAACCTCACCATAAAAAAAGAGAATATGTTTCCATATTCTCTTTTTCGGTTTTAGCAGAAAAAACTTAACTGAGTTTCATTTTATCGAAGACTAAATGACCATTTTCACCTTTAACCAAAATGGTATCACCAGCGACAAAATCACCTGACAAGATTTTTTGAGCTAATGTGTTTTCAATCTGTTGTTGAATCGCACGTTTTAATGGACGCGCGCCATAGACAGGATCGAAACCAGCATCAATCAATAAATCAAAAGCAGTGTCATCTACAGTTAAACTCATATCACGATCAACAAGACGTGAACGTAATCGATCCAACTGAATATCGGCAATGCCACGAATCTGTGCTTTTTTGAGTGAATGGAAAATCACAAGCTCATCAATCCGGTTAATAAATTCCGGACGGAAATGCTGACTTACCGCATTCATTACAATGGTACGCACTTCATCGTCTGTTGCACCCTCACCTAGCTCACGTACATCTTGTGAACCTAAGTTTGAAGTCATCACAATCACAGTATTTTTAAAGTCCACTACTCGGCCTTGTGAGTCTGTTAAGCGACCGTCATCCAACACTTGTAGCAAGATATTGAATACATCTGGATGCGCTTTTTCAACCTCATCAAACAACACCACACTATATGGTTTACGGCGAACAGCTTCAGTTAAAACACCACCTTCTTCATAACCTACATAACCCGGAGGTGCACCCACCAAACGGCTAACCGAATGTTTCTCCATGAATTCACTCATATCGATACGAATCATGGCGTCATCACTGTCAAACAAAAAGTTCGCCAGTGCTTTGGTCAACTCAGTTTTACCAACACCTGTTGGACCTAAGAACAAGAATGAACCACTTGGACGATTCGGATCAGATAAGCCTGCACGCGAACGACGAACAGCATTGGAAACAGCAACAACAGCTTCATCTTGCCCTACAACACGGTCATGTAAAAAACCTTCCATATTGAGGAGCTTTTCACGCTCGCCTTGCAGCATTTTCGCAACCGGAATTCCTGTTGCGGCACTCACAACTTCGGCAATTTCATTTTCAGTCACTTTAGTACGAATAAGTTTTGGCTCTTCGTTCTCTTCTGCAACTTCATCTTGCTCGAGTTGTTTTTGAAGCTCTGGAATTACACCATACTGTAAACGCGCTGCCTCAGCTAAATCACCCTCACGCTGAGCTTTCTCAAAAGCAATACGTGCTTTATCAAGTTCAACTTGAGCTTGTTTAGTACCTTCAACAAGAGTCTTCTCAGATTTCCAGATTTCTTCAAGATCGTTGTATTCTTTCTCGACTTCAGCAATCTGTTTTTCAAGATGAGTAACTTCAGCTTTGCTGCCGACATCTTCATCTTTTTTCACAGCTTCTAATTGCATTTTCAACTGGATTAAACGGCGATCAAGCTTATCAAGCGCTTCTGGTTTAGAGTCAATTTCCATCTTAATCCGAGACGCAGCCTCATCAATCAAGTCAATTGCTTTGTCTGGTAATTGACGATCGGTGATGTAACGATGAGACATTTTAGCCGCTGCAATAATCGCTGAGTCTAAAATCTGCACCCCATGGTGAGTGGCATATTTCTCTTTTAGACCACGTAAAATCGCAATGGTATCTTCAACACTAGGCTCATCAACCAACACTTTTTGGAAACGACGCTCTAATGCAGCATCTTTTTCAATGTATTGGCGGTATTCATCTAGGGTTGTTGCACCCACACAGCGTAATTCACCACGCGCTAATGCAGGTTTTAACATGTTCCCTGCATCCATCGCGCCATCACCTTTACCTGCGCCTACAAGCGTGTGTAGCTCGTCAATAAACAGGATGATTTCGCCTTCGTGTTTTGCCAAATCTTTTAAAACAGCTTTTAAGCGTTCTTCAAACTCACCGCGATATTTAGCACCAGCCAGTAATGAACCTAAATCCAATGATAAAACACGTTTGCTTTTTAAGCCTTCTGGTACTTCGCCATTAACAATACGCTGTGCCAAACCTTCAACAATAGCGGTTTTACCAACACCCGGTTCACCAATGAGTACAGGGTTGTTTTTTGTACGACGTGATAAAACCTGAATCGTACGGCGGATTTCATCATCACGCCCAATCACTGGGTCAAGTTTTCCAGATAAAGCACGCTCAGTTAAATCAATCGTATATTTATTAAGTGAGTCACGTTGATCTTCGTGATTATTACTCATGACTTTGTCACTACCTCGAATATGTTCAATTACTTTGCGTAGGCTATCGGGAGTTACACCTACAGCACTTAAAATATTTTTAGTTTCGCCTGTCTCTGCTAAGCCTAATAGCACCCAATCAGTTGACAGAAATTCATCACCCGCTTTTTGCGCATATCGATCTGCCAGATTAAGCGCTTTAACGGCTTCAGGGTTTAAATTGACATCCCCAGTCGGATTCGCAATGGTCGGAGCATCTTTTATAGCTTGCTCAAGCTTTTGTTTAAGCTCAGGTAACCGTGCACCTGCTTGTTGCAACAAACTAATATTTGATGGCTCTTCTAAAAGGGTACTCAAAATATGAATACCTGCGATCGCGGTATGGTCTTTACCCATCGCTAAAGATTGAGCATCTGAAAGGGCTTGCTGCAAGCGGTTTGTAAATTTTTCAAAACGCATTCTTGTTATTCCTCACAACAAATTTGTACTTGTCTAATAGATGGGAACATTTCTTCGGATTTCAAATAAATTTTTATATATTTTTCATATTGTTATTAAAATAACAATGAGTAAAACTCCATTATAATATGGGTTTATGAATGATCTATTTCAAGTATATTTTGTATAATTTTTAAGAGAAAACAAAAAGGCCAAGTTTTTATCTGAATTTCTGCAAAAAATGGCAATTTTAAAACTACCATTTTTTAATAATTATCACTGTTAAATTTTAAAATAATTAAAGGCAGCCCTTCATTTGAAAGACTACCTTACAAAACAGCTAATCAGTTATGCCATTGGTGGAACGGACATTTAGCTTGCTCTGTTTTTTCTTCTGGAAGATCCGGCATAGAAATTGGACGACGCTGATGTTGATCTTGAATAATAGGGAACACAGATGTAAAGAAGTTTGACCAACCACCAGTACGTACTCGCAACAGATTATATTGCTCAGGTGATGTTACAGCTTGAGCAAATGTTTCTGGGTCAGCGACCGTTATTGTTAAAATATTGGATGATCCACCTTGGCTAAATTGCTTTAAGATGGCTACAAGTTCTTTAACGCCAAAGTCTTCACCAATATTAAAATCTGTAGGTGCGCCATCCGCCATTAAATCTGTTCCGACACCAGCAAAACCTTGTAAAGCACGACTGAATTCAACTGTTTGATGATCAATTGCTAAATCTGCTGGACTTGGTGACGGACTTAAATCAGATGCGACAGTTGTACCTAAACGGCGACCGTCAGCACTTGCCCCATTCCAAGCCCCCATCTCTACATGATTTTCAAAAGTTCCTACGCCAGGTTGAATTTGAATACCAAAAGGATGCTCTTCTGAACCATAACGCTCAGCCAAACTTTTAAGGCTTTGTGCAAATTGGGGCCATGGATTGGTAAATGTTTTAACTGATATTTCAGCAATCATTTTAACAATCTCATCGCCTAATTTATCGACTTCAGAATTCCCTCGCCCATAACGTGGTTGTGCCAAAGCAATCTCACGTAAGCGCTTATAACGATCAGCTTGTGCAGCAATACGAGCATGACCAGCTAAATTACTAATAAATGGCTCGGTCATTTTATATCCCCAGTCACAACACAAGCACTCTAACAACTCAGGCAAAGTGGTTACTGCGGTTAATGGATCAAATACCATTGCCTTAATGGCATATAGTGAATTGATCGTATTACTTAAAGAGATATAGCACGGTCCATAAATATTATATTTAGCCCCACCACTATAAAAATCTTGCCCTTTAGCCAAACAATCATCCATCAATACATTTAAAATTGGAGATGGGCAAATATCTGTATTGGCACCATAACCTAGAATTTGGCCATTAAAAGCTTTGCGGTTAAGTAATTCAAAATGTTGCTCATAGAGCTTTAAGAGTTCTTCAAAACTATCAATCTGATCGGCAGGTTTCGTATTTAATGAAACAGTTTGTCCAAACAAATAGCTTTGTCCCGCACTTGAAATTGTTCTACCCTGATTTAATGCACATTCCAAAGGCTGTAATGTCGAGAAGCCACCTAAAGAAAACCAGTTTTCGCCCGGAAATTGTGGTTCATAACAGCCATCACAAGCGTAATTCTGCGCTGAACGAATATCGACTTTAGAGTTCCAAGTTGGGAGTTTACTTAGTTCATCGCCTCCTACACCATTTCCACTCTGGTGAAGACTAGGAATAAGCTTTTCATCATTTAGTAAAATCGGGTGAGCACCACCAGATAAAATCGCATGTGCAGCTTCTTCTAAAATATCTTCTGGAATATCTTTGCGAGTTCTTAAAGACAAACACGGAGCATTTAATGGTAAACGGCCTGATGCACGAATGAATAATCGTGTCACATCATTGTAAGCAGATTCAGTTTTAGAAAAATCTGCTTCACCGTCAACTTTTGTACCACCGACTGTAATCTGCTGAATCCATTGCCCCAAAGATGCTCCTTGAGGATAAGGGCCGGAGCTACCACCCATCGCAAGATTACCGAAAGGTTGATGGTCTTCCATAAACATTCGGTTTTGTTGTACTTTTTCATCTAGCTTAATATAAAACGCATCAATAATTTCCTGAGCTTCTTCAAGCGGGATCGCATCTTGTTCAAAGAAAGGTTGCAACAGTTGGTCCATACGTCCAAATGCCGTTGGCTCACCATTTAAATGCAAACAACTATGCAATGTGAAAATAAATTGAACTGCTTCAATAAATGTGTCCGGTTTATCTTTCGATAACTTTTCCATGCGTCGACCAATCGCAGTTAAGTTATCTTTTTCGAATTGCTGTCCTTCTTGCATCTGGTCTGCAATTTTAAATGCAAGTTTTGAGTAGTTTAAGAAATATTCAGAAATACCAATCAATGCCAATGCAGAGGCTTCATAGAAATCTTTCTTTTCTTGAGTCTGTGCATTATTTGCATGTTTAGCAATTTCTTGTTGTAGACCAGCCAAACCTAAATCTAATGCTTTTTTATAATTTGGGATAACATGCCCCACACCCGATGCTTCACTTAAGTTACGCAGAAAACCCTGAAGGCGCTCTTCTTCAGATAAATATTTCATGACATAGCGACCTTCACCCAAGGTCAAGTTTGGCATGGCTCCTACAATAATTTCATCAGGCATGATGCGATAAGTGTCCGATCCATAAACGACCTTACCTTGACATTCAAGTCTGCTCGAATATGGAACCATTTCACCCGTTTCTTTTAATAATATTTTCCGTCCACGGAAACCATAATTTTCTGATGAGAATAATTGCAGACTTAATCGAATAGCCCAGCCTTTTCGTAGCATAATTGATAAACCCATAATATTTTCAGGCTTATCAAGGATATCGAACTGGTTAATGTAATAATCTATCCCGTGCTCAATCTCTTCTTGTTTACGGTTGAAATACCAGTTGTCTTGCCATAAAGAAAATGTATTCTCAAGTAGACTTAAAATACGATTTGATGGTGGTTTAAAAAATTCACTATGAGGGTTTAGCCCAGTCGCCATATTAAAAAGGTAATTACTATGGTTGTAATACATCAAACCATTATCAGAACTGTTCGTATAATGGCGATCAAATCGGGTCCAATCCATCCCTGGGAAAAAGTTCCAGTTATCATTATCCAGCCGACTAAAATCATTTAAATATTCTGGAGCATCATCTAATGCCAAATCTTTTAAACTTGGAACATAAAATATACCGCCTAAGTCTGAGTGAAGATTATTGAATAATCTGTCATTCATGAAACCTTTTATTGCTCCAACCTGACTTGCCATTACTTCTTCTAAAATGGCAGCAGTTTTTGCAAAGCCAGCAAAATAAATTCCGGCTTCATCTGCTTTAGTGACCGATTTTGGCACTCTAAAACTTGAATTTGATTCAGCACGGCCGAACGGTAAGCCCAGACGCAGAACAGGTGTTGTATTTCCATTTTCATCTTGCACACGAGACGCTTTAATGTGCGAACGGCTATCACGATCGGGAATAATTGTGTCGTCAGTTTTACGTCCAATCAAATCTTCAATTTGATCTTCTGACATCATATTGATTTGATCCCAGTTAATCATAAACCGTTGAGATAAAACGTATGAACCACCAAAGTGCTCAATATCTTCAGCACCAATTAAAGTATGCTTTGCCAGTGAAATAGGATCAGATGGATTATTTAAATTTTCAGAGAAACGACATCCTAAAACCTTACCATTACGACCGTTTTTAGATTGTGAAGCAGTCACCTGACTCACTATTTCTTTAATATCTAACGCTAAAAATTTCTCAATATATTCTTGTAATACTGTACATGCATTAGCATCATCACTTTTTACATGCAACCAAATATCACCTTCCGAGTTTTTAAAACTCCCATTAGAATCAGCAAAAACTTTAGAGATATTTGGATGATGGCGCTTTGGATAATGTAATTGCATTCCTTTTGGTCGTGATAAACCATCTTTTTCACAAATCAGATCCCAGTTATCAAAAGATACACCGACAGCCAAAGTCGTATTTTTACTAGAAAGTGCAGGATTTTTATTAATCTCTTGACGCACAGCGATCATTAATTGACGAATTTTTTCACGTGTAATTTCTGTATTAAGCCAAACCGTACTAAAAGTTGCATGGGGGGCTGGATAAACCAACCCTCGTTGCATATATTTCCATATTTCAGTAAAACGATCTTCATAAAAGATATCTAACATTATATTAAGTCCTTTAAAATATTTATATAATAATTAAAATTTTGATTATAAATTCAACCAACAAATCATTATTAACAATAAAAATTAAAATAACAAGATCTTTAAAAACCAAAGAAAATAGTAGGAATTAAAATATAAAAAACCATAAAAAATAAAATTTAGAAAAATTAAAATAAAAAATAAGTAAGCCCAACAAAATAAAGATTAATATACAATTTCAACAATCAACTGTTAAAATAAAATAACAAATAAACCTTTTCTTTAAAAAAATTAAAATAACTTTTAATTAAAACTTATTGATATAATCTTCATTATTCTTTGCATAAAAACTAAGGTTGCCATGTTTATAAAAAAGCTCATCTCCTCGTTACTTTTTACATCCATACCTTTTTATTGCTTTGCCGAGCTTCCACAAGACTCCAGAAGAGCTGGTGGGATTGCAGTTATTCCCCTAACTAGCGATATTACTCACGTTACCTTTCAACAAAAGCCAGTTTTAATTAGTCAGGAAGGTCAACAACGTTATGCTGTTGTGGGTATTCCGTTATCTACTCCACTTGGTCGTGTTCAGCTCGACACGAATAAAGCCCCTATTCAAATAGAAGTTAAGTCCTATCCTTATGCGGAGCAACGGATTAAAGTCACTAACCAAGATTATGTGAACCCGAACCAAAGCCAGTTAGACCGCTATGCTCAAGAAGCTAAAGAACAAAATGAGGTGTATAACTCATTTACACAGAGTTCATGGCAAACCCTACCAGCATTTATACGTCCAACATCAGGGAAATTTACCAACTCTTTCGGAAGAAAACGTTTCTTTAATGGTGAAGAACGCGCCCCCCACTCAGGTTTAGATATCCCTGCTCCAGTAGGACAAAAAGTTGTTGCACCCGCAGATGGTGTCGTTATCCAAACCGGATCTTATTTTTTTAATGGTCAAACTGTATTGATTGATCATGGCCAAGGCCTAGTCAGCATGTTCTGCCATTTAAGCGCCATTAAAGTAGAGAAAGGCCAACATATCCATCAAGGAGAAACGCTAGGTTTAGTGGGCAAAACTGGACGTGTAACAGGCCCACATTTGCATTGGGGGATGAGCCTTAATAATGCTCGGGTAGATCCACAGCTTTTTCTAAATACAGCTCGTTAATTTAAAACTTTACGAAAATACTTTGGTGCTTCGATATAACCTTCTCTTAGGTAAAATTGATGTGCCAAAGGTCTTTGCATTCCAGAATGAAGTTCCATTCGATCACATCCCCGCTGCCTTGCTAACCTTTCTGCTTCTTGCACAAGCAAATGTCCTACTCCTTTGCTACGCACATGCTCATCAACACATAGATAGCATATTTTGGCAAAGTCACCTTGTAAGGCAATTTGCGGAATAAAATAAAGAGATAAAAAACCACAAATCGTACCTTTTTCTTCAGCAACCAAAACTTGTGAGTTAGCGTCATTATGTAATATTTCAAATTTTTCTTGAATAAGAGTGAGTGGCTGTGGATAGCCCATCTGTTTCAGTAAATCGCATATTGCTTGAGTATCTTCCAATTTAGCAGCACGAATCTTCACTTCCACCCTTCCTCTTATTTTTTAGTTATTTTTGACAATAAAAAAGCCAACTCTAATGTCAGCTTTTTGTTTATACCTTTCAAAAAAGTGGCTTATTCCGCTTCAATAATTTCGAAGTCATGGGTAATTTCAACACCACCATCAGAAAGCATTTTACTCGCTGAACAATATTTTTCGGCAGACAATTCAACTGCTTTTGCAACCTGTTTTTCTTTCACAGCTTTACCTGTTACCACAAAGTGTAAGTGGATTTTAGTAAAAACAGCTGGAATTGTGTCAGCACGCTCAGCTTTTAAATTACATACAACATTCGTCACATCTTGGCGTGATTTCTTTAAAATGGTCACAATATCAAACGAAGCACACCCACCAAGTCCCATTAATAGCAACTCCATAGGACGTGGACCACGGTTTTCACCACCATACTCAGGTGAGCCGTCCATGATGACACTATGCCCACTATCTGATTTTGCTTCAAAAGCAACATTCTCTAGCCAATGTACACTTGTTTGCATTGCAACTACCTAAAAAAAATTATAAATTTAAGCAGGGTCTGTTGACATTTCATCTATGGATTGCGTTAGAGCTAAAAATTAATCTAAATAGCACGCAAAACCCAGACAATGGCAATCCTTTGTCCAGTTTTGTTACATAGTTTGTGAAATTTCAGCCATAATCTGAGTTGCCATTTAAGCAGCGCAGGCACAGCGCAAGACCATGTTATTTTGTACGTTCCATTGTTAAGATCTATTTATTTAGAATGGTTAAATTTCATAGCTCTTGCTTGGTAACGTCTAAAAGAATTGTCTTATGTCGCAACCATCTGTGAAATGTCAACAGACCCTTGTTTTGTACACTAACATAAAATGAGTTGATAAGGAATTTCATCTCTTCTGTGTAATAATAGCTCATCTCGGGCTTGTGTGAATTGTTTACCCTATTCGGAACATATTAAGCATGACTTCAAATTTTTCACAACTCAGCACAGATGCTTTATCTCCGGGGCAACTACCTGAATCCGTTAAAGCATTGTTAAAACGTGCTCACATCAACAGATATCCAAAACGAACCACAATTGTTGATGCCGGAACAGAGTCGAAATCTTTATATTTAATTTTAAAAGGCTCAGTTTCAATTATTTTACGTGAAGATGACGAACGTGAAATTGTTGTTGCATATTTGAATCCGGGCGACTTTTTTGGGGAAATGGGGCTTTTCGAACCGAACCCTCAACGTACAGCTGAAGTTCGTACTCGTGATGTCTGTGAAATTGCAGAAATTTCCTATGACAACTTCCACGAACTTAGCAAACAATATCCAGACTTAAGCTATGCTGTTTTTGCACAACTTGTTCGTCGTCTAAAAAATACAACTCGTAAAATGACAGATCTTGCATTTATTGATGTGTCTGGACGTATTGCACGTTGTTTAATCGACCTATCTTCACAGCCAGAAGCAATGATTTTGCCAAACGGTCGTCAAATTCGTATTACTCGTCAAGAAATTGGCCGCATTGTGGGATGTTCACGTGAGATGGTTGGCCGTGTACTCAAGACATTAGAAGATCAAGGCATGATCCAGACAGATGGTAAAGCTATTCTTATTTTTGATGTTTCATTAGAAGAGGCACCTTCTTCTGATGAAGACTATGATGATGAAGAATAATATTTATTAAATTTTTAATAAAAAGCAAACTTCGGTTTGCTTTTTTTATATGCAACAATGAGTTAATACACAAAACTTACAAACTATTCTCATTTTATGATTTAAGTTGAATACATATTCTCCGTTAGGCTAACTCAAAATTTCCAAGGATTCCGCTGTATGCAATTTAACCCACTTAGTCGCACAGGCCTCAAACTTCCAGAAATTTGTTTAGGCACCATGACATTTGGTGAGCAAAACTCCCAGCAAGAAGCATTTGAACAACTCAATTATGCTTTGGCACACGGTTTATATTTTTGGGATACGGCAGAGATGTATTCGGTTCCGCCAAAACCTGAAACCTATGGTGCAACTGAGACCATTATTGGCAATTGGTTTGCCCAAAATGGTCAACGTGACAAAGTCTTTCTCGCCTCTAAAATTGCAGGGCCTGGCTTTGGAGGAACACACATCAGAGAAGGCCATACGCGCTTCAACAGCGATCATATTGCCAAAGCCCTAGATGGTTCACTAAAACGTCTCCAAACCGACTATATCGACCTTTACCAGCTTCATTGGCCTGAACGTCATACTAACTTTTTCGGTACGCTAGCTTATGGCAATCCGCAAGCACAAAATGATTACGACACAACGCCTTTAGAAGAAACATTACTTGCTCTACAAGAAGAGATTAACCGAGGACGCATTCGCTATATTGGTTTATCGAATGAAACGCCTTGGGGCACTATGAAGTTTTTACATTTGGCTGAAAAGTTAGGTGTCAGTAAGTTTGTAAGTGTTCAAAATCCATATAGCCTACTCAACCGTACTTATGAAATAGGTCTGTCTGAAATTGCTAAATATGAAGATGTCGGCCTATTAGCTTACTCTCCTCTTGCATTTGGCTACCTCTCTGGCAAGTTTAGAAATGGTGCTCGTCCCGCTAATGCTCGTGTTACATTATTTCCACGTTTTAGCCGCTACAGTAACCCTCAAAGCGAGTGGGCAACTGAACAATATGCGCAACTAGCAGAAAAACATGGGCTAAGCTTAACCCAAATGGCATTAGCATTTATCAAACAACAATTCTTTGTGACCAGTACAATTATTGGTGCTACTAATCTGGACCAACTTAAAGAGAATATTCAGGCATTTGAAATTGAACTGCCTGCTGAAGTCTTACAAGGCATTGAAGCCATTCATATCCAACAGCCCAACCCTGCCCCTTAAATAAAAAACGGATGCTTAAGCATCCGTTTTCTTTACCTATAAAAAAATTTATATCTTATTTACGGCTATTATAAACGGCCATTGCAGCAGGCAAGTTTTGACGCATATCGCTAATACGCTGAGAGTTAGATGGGTGAGTAGACAAGAATGATGATCCACCACCACCTTCAAGCTTATTCATTTTTTCCCAAAGTGTAATCGCTGCATTTGGATTATAACCTGCACGTGCCATTAGCATTAAGCCACCTTGGTCAGCACGGCTTTCCAAGCTACGAGAATATGGTAAACCAACACCTACTTGTGAACCTAGCTGAGCCGCTGCAGTACCAAGTTGGCCGACATTATTGCCTGCATAGCTTAAACCAATACCTAGAGCTAAATCAGTTAAAGCTTGAGCGCCGATTTTACTTTTTGCATGCTCTTCTAAAGCATGCGTCATTTCATGCCCCATAACAGCTGCAATTTCAGCATCTGTCAGGTTCAATTTATTTACAATACCTGTGTAGAACACCACTTTACCACCAGGTGCTACATAAGCATTAATGGTATCTGATTTCAGTACAGCCAACTGCCAGCTAAAAGGCTGACCAGTCTGGTTCATCTGGTTCGCATAAGGCTTTAAACGGTTAAAAACAGCATTAATACGACTATAGGTACTCGAACTTGTATCCAAAGTTCCTTTACCACGCGCTTCCTGCACCATTTTACTAAAACCTTGAGCAGATTGAGCATTTAAAGTCGCGGTATCTGCGCCAGCCATATCCGCTACGGTTGCGCAGCCAGAAATGGTCATTACACTTGCTGCACACAAGCTTAAAAAGAGTTTTTTATTCATAACAAGGATCACCTAAATCGATAAAAAGCTGTTTATTCTTTTGCACTTATTATAAGAAATCCCGCTTACTCTTTGAATGTCTCATTTCTTCATGATCATAGTATTTATGTAACGATCAAGTCGATAAAGTCATCAAATAAATCCAGAAAATCAAACATATTACATTTAAGCCAAGATAGACATAACTTAAAGCCTTAACTTTCTCTTCAAGATTAGGACTTTCTCTTTTCCAGAGTAAATAACTATTTTGTATGAGTACCACAGGAATTAACACACATGCGAACAATACCGACAGACTCATAAAAGCAGTCATGAAGAAATCTTCATGATATTCTTGTCCATAAATCACTAACATCGCCAGTGTAGGTGAACCACCAATAGCGAATAAAAAAGAATAAAAAATTGTTTTCGAAATAGTTGGTTGTAGCTTCATCCTGAGCCCATCATTCCTTATCTATATAGTGTTTTAATCTGAATTGAATAAAACGAAAACTGCACTTTAGTCGGGTATAAAAAAGCCCCCTTTCAGGAGGCCTTTTTAATCTTTGCTAATTAAGCAGAGAATGGATGACGTAAAACAATTGTTTCTGCGCGGTCTGGACCAGTTGAAACGATGTCAATCGGACATTCGATTAATTGTTCAATACGCTTCACATAAGCCAAAGCATTTGCTGGCAATTGTTCGATACTGGTTAAACCAACAGTCGACTCGCTCCAACCAGGCATAGTTTCATAAATTGGTTTCAAGCATTCAAAAGAAACCGCATCAGAAGAACCTACACAGCCTGAATCTGTATTTTCATAGCCCACACAGATTTTCACTTCTTCTAAACCATCTAGAACGTCTAGTTTAGTTAAGCAAATACCAGAAAGTGAGTTTACATCTACAGAACGGCGAAGGATTTCAGCATCAAACCAACCACAACGACGTTGACGACCAGTAGAAGCACCAAACTCATGACCAACTGTACCAAGGTGTTTACCCACTGGATCACCAGCATCAGCAGCTGCATCGTAAACCAATTCAGTTGGGAATGGACCAGCACCTACACGTGTTGTATAAGCTTTAGTAATACCTAATACATAATCAAGATGCAAAGGTCCCATACCTGAACCAGAGCTTACGCCACCAGCAGTTGTATTTGAACTTGTAACATATGGATAAGTACCGTGGTCAATATCTAGAAGTGAGCCTTGAGCTCCTTCAAACATTACAGCTTTACCTTCTTTGCGATAGTCATGCAACACTTTAGTAACATCAACTACTAATGGAGCAAGAACTTCACGCCATTGGTTGCAAAGAGCCAATACATCTTCAAATTTAACAGCTTCTACACCGTAGAACTGAGTTAACTGGAAGTTATGTAACTCAAGCATTTCTTGAAGTTTTTCTTCTAATGCTGCGCCACCACGAACAAGGTCAGCAACACGCACTGCACGGCGAGCTACTTTATCTTCGTAAGCAGGACCAATACCACGACCTGTAGTACCGATTTTAGCATTACCACGTTTCTTTTCACGTGCCTGATCAAGTGCAATGTGGTTAGGCAAAATGAGTGGACAGTTTGGAGAAATACGTAGGCGTTCTTTAACCGGAACTCCTTCCGCTTCCAAAATTCCCATTTCTTCAATTAACGCGGCTGGTGAAAGTACTACACCATTACCAATTAAGCACAATACGTTTTCACGTAAAATACCTGATGGAATGAGGTGCAATACAGTCTTTTTACCACCTACGACAAGAGTATGACCTGCGTTATGTCCGCCTTGATAACGTACTACCGCAGCCGCCTGATCTGTGAGCAGGTCGACGATTTTACCTTTACCTTCGTCGCCCCATTGGGTACCAAGTACCACAACATTTTTGCCCATAATAGCCTCATTACATCATGCTGTTAAAATTGGAAACCACCAGTAAAAATTACCGTTGGCATTTAAATCTTTTCAATATTCCATTGACCATTTTGCGCCACAAGTTGATGGGTCGCGTATGGAATAGAACTTAAATCATCATTACCTAACAATTGAACGACACGTAAACCTTGAGCGCGTGCATTCGAAATTGCTGAGAGTAAATCTTGTTCTGAGCCTTTTGGAGCAACAACAGTTTCGATCTCTGCGAACTGATTTGCACCTAAGGCATATAGATCACAACTGAAGCCAGTAGCAGGACGTGCACGACCGAAGTGCTCACCAATACCATCATAACGGCCACCCTGCGCTAATGGCGCAGCACGGTTTGGTGCATATACCGCATACATTAAGCCAGTGTGATAGTGATAACTACGTAGCTCTACAACATCAATACCGATATTGAGATTTGGCCAACGACCTTTAATTTGCTCAAGTGTCGTTTTAAGTGCATCTAATGCTGACTTAAATTCCGCATCTTGCAAGATACTGGCACTTAAATTTGTCTGTAATGCTTCTAGATCACTAGAATAACGGCCAAGCGCATAGAAATCAGAACCCATATTTAGGTTTTGAGTAAATTCTGCTAACTCTGGTAACGCTTTTCTTTGATAAAGATCAGACAGCTCATGTTCTTCATTTTTTGACAGGCCAGCATACTTTACTAGACTACGGAACAACCCTACATGGCCCAAATCTAAATGAGCGCCTTGTAGAGTATAAATGTTCTCAATCAATCCCAGCATGACATCGACCATTTCGACATCAGCTTCAATGCTGTCATGGCCATATAACTCTGCACCTAATTGCAAAGGTGCACGTGTGGCATTGAAATTTTGTGGTTTAGTATGTAATACAGTCCCTGAATAACAGTAACGTGCAATGCCTTCAACTGGTCTTACATGTGCATCGATACGAGCAACTTGTGGTGTCATATCAGCACGAACACCGAGTAAACGGCCTGAGAGCTGATCAATAACCTTAAAAGTTACTAAATCTAAGTCTTGATTTGATTCTGATAATGAAGACAACGATTCGATGTATTCGATAAATGGTGTATATACCAATTGATAACCTCGCACCGCGAGGAAATCTAAAGCTTCACGGCGAAGTTTTTCAATGACTTGTGCCTGTTCCGGCAATACATCTGCTACCCCGTCAGGCAGCAACCATGTCTCTGAAATGGTCATATTTCAAGCCTAAAATCTGATCAACGTGGAACGACCCCACATAAAAAAATCGGGAACACACCCGATTTCTCTTAGTGTAGCATGATACTTTCTGCCATGCACCTGACAATTTGCATAAATCTTTCTTAATAAACTCTAAAGTCAAAAAGAAGATTTAAACAATTAATAATAATATTCAAGATCTTACTCTGCTTTACTTATATCATAGTCAAAAGTTCTTCGACCAAAGAATGGGCCAATATCTGAACTATCGCCTTGTTTGCAATTAACCGACCTTGACTGTTGAATAGCTTTCTTAAGTTATTTTAAATTTAGAAAGAATCACACAAATCTAATAATCTATTTGCATAGCCCCATTCATTATCGTACCAAGCGAATACTTTCGCTTGATGCCCAACGACCATAGTCTGAGTTAAATCAACAATGAGTGAATAAGGTGAATGGTTAAAATCACTAGAAACTAATGGCTCATCTGTTACTGCCATAATTTCTGCATAGTCTGTTTGAGATGCTTTAATCAATAATTCATTAATATGATGCACAGTAATTGGAGATTGCGCGATAAAAGTTAAGTCAATTGCAGCTACATTTATGGTAGGTACGCGAATTGAATAACCATCAATGCGGTCTTCCATTTTAGGCATAACACGTTTTAATGCACCGAGTGCGCTAGACGTGGTTGGGATAATATTTTGTCCAGATGCTCTAGCACGACGTAAATCACGATGCGCATGATCCAGCACAGATTGATCTGCCGTTACTGCATGAATTTCGGTCATAAGCGCTGTTTCAATACCAAAAGCATCATCAATGATTTTTACCAATGGAACCAAAGCCTGCGTAGTACATGAAACGCTTGATATAATCTGATCTGTTACTTTGACTTCATGATGATTAACACCATAAACAATGGCTGCATCGACATGGTCAAAAGGCGCTGCCCCAATGATGACCCGCTTCGCCCCTGCTTGTAGATGACGCGTTGCATCAGCGTGAGAACGAAACAGTCCTGTACACTCAAGCACCACATCAATATCTAAACTAGACCATGGTAAAAGTTCAGGTTGTTTCTGCTTTAAAACCTCAACTTTTAGCTTTCGTTGATTTGACTGAATATTCAAAAAAACTTTTTCATTTTCAATAAATATTTCAACATTTCCATTGAAGCGGCCATGTGTTGAGTCATATTTAAATAAATGCACTAATGTCTGGACATCTGCTATGTCGTTAATCGCCACGATTTCAAATTGAAATTGTTTTGGGCTCTCAAACCAAGCACGTAAAACATTACGTCCAATTCGGCCAAACCCATTAATGGCGATACGTTGCATGACCTATCCTTATCTACAAAACTACAGGCTAAAGAAGGCATATAGTAAAGCACGTCACGCCCAGTTGAATATAGATTTTTAGCCAAATCACAGTTTTGTAAGATATTCCTTTTAAAATCGTTGGTTCGGTGGGGTTTTTCCGCTACAATTTAGCGTTTTTAAAAAATAAGCCCCGTATCACATGCTAAGGTTTGGCATAAAACAAACGAGCATTGATGATACATTTAGCCAAATTCGAAAATATGGAGTGACTTGGTTGTGAGTACTCGTTTAATGACATCTGCTGAAATTCGTGAAGCATTTTTGCGCTATTTTGAGACGCAAGGGCATACACGTGTCGCGTCGAGTTCTCTTGTTCCTGCCAACGACCCAACTTTATTATTTACAAATGCTGGGATGAACCAGTTTAAAGACTGCTTCTTAGGTCTTGAAAAACGTGACTATATACGTGCAACTTCATCACAAAAATGTGTACGTGCTGGTGGTAAACATAACGACTTAGACAATGTTGGTTATACTGCTCGTCACCATACGTTCTTTGAAATGTTAGGTAATTTCTCATTTGGTGATTATTTCAAACGTGATGCACTTAAATTCGCTTGGGAATTTTTGACTAGCGATGAATGGCTAGCTCTCCCTAAAGACCGTTTATATGCGACCGTTTATCACACCGATGATGAAGCTTATGACATCTGGAATAAAGAAATCGGTTTAGCGCCTGAACGTATTATCCGTATTGGTGATAATAAAGGCGAAAAATACGCATCTGATAACTTCTGGGCAATGGGTGACACAGGTCCATGTGGTCCATGTTCTGAAATTTTCTTTGACCATGGCGATCACATTTGGGGTGGCTTACCGGGCACACCTGAAGAAGATGGCGACCGTTTCATTGAAATCTGGAACAACGTTTTCATGCAGTTCAACCGTACTGCTGATGGCGTACTTCACCCTCTCCCTGCTCCATCTGTTGATACAGGTATGGGCTTAGAGCGTATCTCTGCTGTATTGCAACATGTTAATTCAAACTATGACATTGACCTGTTCCAACACTTATTAAAAGCTGCTGCAAACATTATTGGTATCGAAGATGAAGGCCAACCTTCTTTACGTGTTGTTGCCGACCATGCTCGTTCATGCTGTTTCCTAATTGCTGATGGTGTAAATCCAAGCAATGAAGGACGTGGTTATGTACTACGCCGTATTATCCGCCGCGCTGTGCGTCATGGTAATAAGCTTGGTGCAACTGGTACGTTCTTCTACAAAATGTTGCAACCTTTAATCGAAGTTATGGGTGAGGCTTATCCTGAGCTCGCAGCTCGTAAAGATGTGATTGAAGCAACTTTAGTTCGTGAAGAAGAACAGTTTGCTAAAACACTTGAGCAAGGTTTAAAACTACTTGAAGGTGAACTTGCTCAATTAAAAGATAAGACTATTCCTGGTGCGACAGTCTTCAAACTTTACGACACTTACGGCTTCCCAACAGACTTAACTGCTGATATTGCACGTGAACGTGACTTTATTATTGACGAAGCTGGTTTTGAAGTAGAAATGGCTGCTCAGCGTCAACGTGCTCGTGATGCTGGTAAATTCGCTATTGACTATAACAGCATTGTACAAGTTGAAGGCGAAACCCAGTTTGACGGTTACATCAACACCACTGGTCAAGGCCAAATTGTAGCAATCTATAAAGATGGCGTACAAGTTGATGAAGTTTCTGAAGGTGATGAAGCACTTATCGTTTTAAACCAAACTCCTTTCTATGCAGAAAGTGGTGGTCAGATTGGTGACACAGGTATCTTCAAAAACGAAACTGGTATTTTTGAAGTTCAAGATACCAAAAAGTCAGGCGGTGCCTTTGTCCATCAAGGTATTGTGACTGTTGGTAACCTTAAAGCTGATCAAAACGTTGAAGCGATTGTTAAAGCAGATATCCGTGATGCAACAGCTCGCAACCACTCGGCAACTCACCTATTACATGCTGCTCTACGTCAAATCTTAGGTTCACACGTACAACAAAAAGGCTCTTTAGTTGCAAGTGATATCTTACGTTTTGACTTTGCTAATGACCAACCTGTAACTTTTGAACAGTTACAACAGGTTGAGCGTTTAGTGAATGCAGAAATTATTGCAAATACTGCAGTAACGACTGAACTCCTTGACATCGAAGCGGCAAAAGCTAAAGGTGCCATGATGCTGTTCGGTGAAAAATACGGTAACGAAGTTCGTGTTCTCGCTATGGGTTCAGTGATTGATGAGAAAAACTTCTCGATTGAACTTTGTGGTGGTATTCACGTTAAGCGTACAGGTGATATTGGTTTATTTAAAATCACTTCTGAAGGCGGTGTAGCTGCTGGCGTACGTCGTATTGAAGCAGTTACGGGTACTAAAGCATTAGATGTAGTACAAAAAACTGATTCAGATATCCAGCACATTAATGGCTTATTAAAAGCACAGAAAGACCAAACTGTTGAGCGTGTACAGGCTAATGTAGAACTTGTTTCTACATTACAAAAGCAGATTGAACAGCTCAATCAGAAATTGGCAAACTTCCAAGCGTCAGAATTGATTGATCAGGTACAAACGATTTCTGGTCGTCAAACGCTTATTACCACTGTTCAAGGTGTAGACGCGAAATCACTTCGCAACTTACATGACAGTGTTAAATCAAAATTAGAGAATGCAGTTATTGTGTTAGCTGGCGTAGAGGGTGACAAAGTTAGCCTACTTGCTTCAGTTGCATCACAATACACTGCAAATCTAAAAGCAGGTGACATCATCAAGCATCTAGCAACTGAGTTAGGTGGTAAAGGTGGTGGTAAACCTGACTTAGCACAAGGTGGCGCGCCACTTAACGAGAAGTTTGGACAAGTTATTGCTGCATTACCTGCATGGCTTGAACAAAAATAAGACTTCACTTTTTGTGTAACTGACCCTGAAAAGCCTCTCAGGGTCATGGCTTATATGGAAAAACTATGGCATTAATCGTTCAAAAATATGGCGGTACTTCTATGGGTACCCCCGAGCGCATTTTAAATGTTGCTCGTCGTGTTAAGCGTTGGCATGATCACGGTCACAAGGTTGTTGTGGTCGTATCTGCAATGAGTGGTGAAACAAACCGCTTACTTGCTCTCGCTAAAGCCATTACCGAAACACCTGACCCACGCGAGTTAGACCAAATGGTTTCAACCGGTGAACAGGTGACGATTTCCATGTTAGCTATGGCACTTAATTCGATTGGTGTGGAAGCTAAATCCTATACCGGACGTCAAGTCGGTATTAAAACTGACAGTGCATTTACCAAGGCGCGTATCGAGTCTATTGATACAGATGTCATGACCAATGACCTAGATGCAGGCCGTGTTATTGTTGTTGCAGGTTTCCAAGGCTTTGACGCTAACGGAAATATCACAACGCTAGGCCGCGGTGGTTCAGATACTTCTGGTGTTGCTCTTGCTGCTGCTCTAAAAGCAGATGAATGCCAAATTTACACTGATGTAGATGGCGTTTACACCACTGACCCGCGTGTTGCTCCTAAAGCCAAAAAAATCGACCGTATTTCTTTTGAAGAAATGCTAGAAATGGCTTCACTAGGTTCAAAAGTTTTACAAATTCGCTCAGTAGAATTTGCCGGAAAATATCAAGTTCCTTTACGTGTATTATCAAGTTTTGATAATGATAATGACGGCGTGTTTGACGAAGAATTTAAAGAAAATGTAGGTACACTCATTACGACTGAGGCGGAAGATACTATGGAACAGCCAATTATTGCAGGTATTGCTTTTAACCGTGACGAAGCAAAATTAACGATTTTAGGTGTACCTGATGAACCAGGTATTGCTTCTAAAATTTTATCACCAGTAAGTGATGCTAATATCGAAGTCGACATGATAGTGCAAAATGTTGAAGAAGATGGCACAACAGATTTCACTTTCACTGTAAACCGTGTTGATTTAGCAAAAGCTGAAAAAATCTTAAATGAAACTGCCAAAAATATTGGTGCACGTGAAGTTTCAACACGTGATGACATCGTTAAAGTGTCTATCGTAGGTGTAGGTATGCGTTCACATGCAGGGGTCGCGAGCAAGATGTTCACTGCCCTAGCTGACGAAGGCATCAACATTCTTATGATTTCAACTTCTGAAATTAAAGTTTCTGTCATTATTGATGAGAAATATCTTGAACTTGCTGTTCGTTGTCTACATACCGCTTTTGGTTTAGATCGTGAACATGGTGAAAGCAGCGCCCGCGCTTAATTTTACCAAACGGTCAATAATTCATTAAAAAATGTTTACTTGTCCGACAATAATCAAAGAAAACACAGAGCCGCTATAGTTTTTTTTATAGCGGCTCTGTTATATTAAACGGAAAGTTTTTTGGCAGTGATTATCAAAATATGACTTTGTTCTCATATTTCTGTTAGAATCTGACTGAAAACTGAGGTTGAGCTTTTATTTGGGTACCAATATTGCAGTTTTAAGCGTTTAGCAAGGAGATAAACATGCTGATTCTGACCCGCCGTGTCGGGGAAACATTAATGATTGGGGATCAAGTCAGTGTTACTGTGCTTGGCGTCAAAGGAAACCAGGTTCGTATTGGTGTGAATGCACCAAAAGAGGTTTCTGTTCATCGCGAAGAAATTTATCAACGTATTCAACATGAACGTGCAATGCATGAACATCTTCAGCATCTTGATCAAGATTATCAAGTTTCTTTTGAAGATGATAATTATGCACAGAAAAACTTCAATCGTTAATATGAAGTTATTCTCTCCCTAATTAAAGCGACTTTCTAGTCGCTTTAAATTTTTTAGGACTTTGTATTTATAGGCCTAGAGCACGTTTAACAGGAGCATAGCTGCGACGGTGCTGATCGATTACCCCATGCGCTGCAATCGCTTCAAAATGCGCTTTAGTTGGATATCCTTTATGTTTGGCAAAACCAAATAATGGATATTGCTGATCTAATTCTGCCATTTGTCGGTCACGCGTAACCTTTGCCAGAATACTCGCTGCACTGATCTCAGGGTGACTCGCATCTCCACCAACAATAGCTTCACAAGGAATAATGATTCCTTTTGGAATTTGATTACCATCTACAATCACTTTTTGTGGTTGAGCTTTTAAACCATCAACTGCGCGCTGCATGGCCAAAAAAGTCGCTTGTAAAATATTTAATTCATCAATTTCAGCGTGCGTTGCTTCTGCAATTGACCAAGCTAAGGCTTTTTCTTGTATTTCAATAAACAACTTTTCACGTTTCTTTTCAGTTAATTTTTTAGAATCATTTAATCCCTCAATTGGATTATTCGGATCTAAAATAACAGCCGCTGCCACAACGGAACCTACTAATGGGCCACGTCCCGCCTCATCTACACCAGCAATAAACATTTACTCTTCACCTTTAAACAAAAGAGGCTGATCAATAGTAATCAGCCTTCTTTAATACAAAAAACATTAATTACTTTTGTAAAGCTTCTGCCACACACTCATTTACAGTTTTTGAAACTACTTGGTTTACAATTGTAGCACGTGCATTTACATCAAATGCAGCCGCTGCCAATTCTACTGCCGTTACACTATTTGGTGCTTTTTCGCTCACACAACCACAAACATTAGTTTGAATGCTATCACGTTGCTCAGCAGTCATAAGCTTTGTTGCTGTTTTCCAAGCGGCAACATTATTAATTTCTGTAATACATTTCGCATTTACAGCAACTTTTAATGCAGCAACACCCAACTGCTGAGTTGTTGTTTGTGCAGAAGTAGCGCCTGTACCCGTACCTGTAGTCGTTGCACACGCTGTTAAAGCTAAAACAACTGGCGCTAGAGCGAGCATCAATTTTTTCATCATTTTTTCCTTTGATTGAACGTTGGCAGCGCGTATTGTGCCTAAACTCGACTTTAGAAGAAACAAATAATTTGATGCATTTATGCAATCTTTTTCCCCAACAAAATCCAGCTCATCAAATGCATTTTTCCTTAAACGTTCTGTTTTTAGCACGCTCTGTTACATTTAAAACATTTCTCAAAATCAGTGCTTTCCCATAAAATTGAAAATCAAAGCGACAAAAAAATAGGTTTTTTATGCCTGCTGTTTCATCTCAGTATTACACCCGTACCGCACAAATCCTGCATTGGGTGATGGCAATCATTTTCATCGCAGCATGGGCTATTGGTTTCTATAGTGGAAATTTTTTAAGTTATGACGTTGATGGCCCCTTTAAAGGCGATGTCATTACGCTGCACAAAAATATTGCAACCACCATTATCTTTTTGGTGATTATCCGGATTTTATGGCGCTATACACATCCAGCTCCAAAATTACCTGACACCATGTCTCCAATGATGAAAACTTTGGCACACGTTGGTCATCTATTGCTTTATGTGATTTTGGTGGCTTTACCTGTCACGGGTTGTTTATTTAGCTGGAGCGCTGGTCACCCTGCCCCTGTTTTATATTTATTTGAAATTCCGCGTTTAGTACAAGATAACCCAGAGCTTTTAGCTGTTGTTAAACCTTTGCATGTTTATATTTCTTGGTTTGCTGGCTTGCTGATTGTTGGGCATGTACTAGCAGCTTTAAAACATCACTTTGTTGATAAAGACAACATTTTAAATAGCATGACTAAACAGCCTAAATAAAACGTATGTATAAAAAAACCGCCTGAGATAGGCGGTTTTTTTATTTAGATTTTTTGGATTTCTGCAATCCACTTTTGTTTTTCTTCATCTGAAATGAAAGAGGCTTCAAAAGAGTTAATTGCGAGTTGCTTCAACTCGTCATTGTTTAAGTCTAAAGCTTGTTGGATGGCAAAGAAATTATCATTCATATATCCACCGAAATATGAAGGATCATCTGAGTTAACCGTCACGTGTACGCCTTTTTGCAATAGACGACGGATATTATGATCTTTCATATCCTTAACAACACATAGCTTTAAGTTACTTAAAGGACAAACTGTTAAAGGCATTTTTTCGTTAATTAAACGCACCATTAATTGTTCGTCTTCTTCAGAACGTACACCATGATCAATACGGTTCACTTTGAGTAGATCTAAAGCTTCCCATACATATTCAGGTGGACCTTCTTCACCAGCGTGAGCAACGATTAAGAAACCTTCTTCACGTGCTTTAGCAAAAACACGTTCAAATTTAGCTGGCGGATGCCCTACTTCACTTGAATCGAGGCCTACAGCAATAATGTCTTGTTTAAATGGCAAAGCCTGTTCAAGTGTTTCAAATGCAGCTTCTTCACTTAAATGACGTAAGAAACACATAATCAGTTGAGAGCTGATACCAAACTTAGCTTTAGCATCTGCACAAGCACGCTTTAAACCGCTAATCACTGTTGAGAACGCAACACCACGATCAGTGTGGGTTTGCGGGTCAAAGAACATTTCTGTATGAACGACATGATCTTCGGCACATTTCTCAAAATAAGCCCATGCTAAATCATAAAAGTCTTGTTCATGTACAAGAACATTCGCACCAGCATAGTAAATATCTAGAAATGATTGAAGATTATGAAAGTTATAAGCTTGCTTTACTTCTTCAACAGATTTGTAAGGAATCTGAATCTGATTGCGCTGGGCAATTGCAAACATTAATTCAGGTTCAAAAGTCCCTTCAATATGTACATGCAATTCGGCTTTTGGTAAGGCACGAATCAGCTCGACTTGATTCATATTAACTCCACATCTAAAGAAAAAAGGGTGTGGTAAAAATCACACCCTTCTATAATTTTCTTCTTACTAGAAACTATGACTAAGATAGCTCAAGAAGAAAATTATAAAAAATCATATTAACCGCCAAACGCGATAAATTTAAATACCCAAAGTGCAGCAATAATCCATACCATATACGGTACAGTTTTTGCCTTACCCGTGAATAATTTAACTAATGCATAGCTAATAAAGCCCATTGCAATACCATCAGCAATTGAATAGGTAAATGGCATAAATACAATAGTTAAAAAGGCTGGAACAGCTTCCGTAATATCATCCCAATCGATATGAGTGATACCTTGAATCATCAACACACCAATGAACAATAAAGCTGGCGCCGTTGCAAAACCTGGTACAGATTGAGCAAGAGGTGCTAAAAATAAACAGCAGATAAATAGGACAGCAACTACAACAGCAGTTAAACCAGTACGTCCACCCGCTGCTACACCTGAAGCTGATTCAATATATGGTGTAGTTGAAGATGTACCTAATGCAGCACCAGCAACAATTGCAGTAGAGTCTGCAAATAATGCTTTCTTCAAACGAGGTAATTTACCGTCTTTTAAAAGACCGGCACGGTGTGAAACACCAACCAAAGTACCTGTACTATCAAACAAGTCGACAATAAAGAATACGAAGATGACACCGACCATACTTGCAGTAAATAGACCTTTAAAGTCCATTTGCATGAACGTTGGCGCAATTGAAGGGATTTGACCCACTACACCTTTAAATTCATTTAGACCTAAAGCAGTAGCAATTGCAGTAACCACCAAAATACTAATAATGATTGCACCACGAATTTTTAATTGGTGTAAAACCACAATCATTAAAAATCCAAATAATGCTAATAGTACTGTAGGTTGTTTGATATCCCCTAAGCCAACTAATGTCGCTTGATTATCAACAATGATGCCTGCATTTTTTAGTGCAATCAGTGCTAGGAATAAACCAATACCGCCACCAATCGCAAACTTAAGTGACATCGGAATCGCATTTACAATCGCTTCACGAATTTTAAAGAAGCTAATTGCAAGGAAGACAAGACCTGAAACAAAAACAGCTGCTAAAGCTGTTTGCCATGGCACGCCCATACCCATACAAACTGAATAGGTAAAATAAGCATTTAAACCCATACCAGGGGCCAGTGCGATTGGATAATTAGCAATGATCCCCATCACTAAACAGCCGATTGCTGCTGCCAAACAGGTCGCAACAAATACGGCGCCATGATCCATGCCGGTTTCAGATAAAATGAGTGGATTGACAATAATGATGTAACACATCGTTAGAAATGTAGTTACACCAGCAAGAACTTCAGTTCGGAAAGTGGTTTTATTGTCGCTTAACTTAAATAAACGCTCTAACCAGCCTGCCGAAGAATTGGGCGCCGCCATAAGTAGCCTCTATGCAAAATCTGAACTGTGGAATATTTACGTCTATGTAGGTCGCTGAACAATATTGTTTTTCTGTTCAGCCCTATAAACAAGAATCTCAAACTTATGAAGCAACAAATATGCCACTCATTTGGTTTCTAGTTCGTACATAGGAAATAGTCACAGCCCCTCTTGAAACACAAAAAAGCTGCATAACCCCTATGCAGCTTTTTTACTATACGTTCAATAAGTTTAACAGATTCAACAGAAACATGATCAAAATTTATGAAAAGATATGACCAATGGCAAAGGAAAATTTAGAAATTTATCATTCAATATTTTTAGAAAATAATTTTTTTCTCACCGATATATTCTTGCATATTATAGGAAGCTAAATTGCTGTGATGAGCATGATTTGGATTGCGTTCGATACTTTGTAGATTTCTTTCTGCTTCTTGAATGATCCGCATGAGCTCTTGATGTCTTTTATTTTGAGTATCTAAATAGGCCCAATATCCTAATACAAAGACGATACCCACACACAACACTATTAATACTTTATTGATCATTATTATTATCTCTATGTTTTTAATGTTAACGATCTTAACAAAAAAATACAGCTTTGTGAATATTTTCACATTTATTTACAATAACACCCTCTTACTCAAATTATTGAAAAAAAAGGTGATTTTAAAACTTTTATTAGAACCAGTGATAAATACAAAACATTTCCATTGAAAAGTAACTTTATTTCAAAACAGCTCATGTTTAGTTATTTTTAATATTAGCTTTTTATTCATTTTCATTATTAAGTTCATTTAAATACACAGTGTAGACTAATGTGTATATCGCTTGAAATATCTCTCAATTTTTTACCTATTAAATAGGATAAAAAGATCTATTTTTCTTTCAACTGTTTTATCTAGATGTGTTTGCCTATCTAGCCATTTCTTATATTTGTTCTTTAGCTTTAAAGGTAAAATTTCAATTTTAACTAAAAGATCCCTTCTCTTAGTTAACTAATAATTTTCATTTAATCGTTCTAAAAATCGCACCAAGCTTTCCATTTTCAGTGCTTTATTACGATAAACGCTACGATAAACTACGCTCAGATAGAAAATTAAATCAGGAGAATACATCATGTTTGATATGCGTTTATCTCACGAGCGTGGTGCAGCACATCATGGTTGGTTACAATCAAAACATAGCTTTTCATTTGCTAACTATTGGGATCCTAAACAAGTTGGTTTTTCTGATCTACTTGTAATTAACGATGATAACGTTGCTCCATCTAAAGGCTTTGGTACTCACCCTCACCGCAATATGGAAATTATTTCCTATGTGCTTGAAGGTGCATTAGAGCATAAAGACTCGATGGGCACAGGTTCTGTGATTGTGCCGGGTGACATTCAGCTCATGAGTGCAGGTCGTGGTGTTGCTCATAGTGAATTTAACCATTCAGCTCAAGAAGGCGTTCATTTCTTGCAAATCTGGGTTGTCCCAAATGAAGTGAATACAGATCCAGGTTATCAACAAGTTCATATTGATGAAGCAGACAAACGCGGTAAATTGCATTTGATTATTTCACCAAAAGGTGGCGAGAAAACTTTGTCGATCAAACAAGACATTAATATTTACTCAGGTCTTTTTGATGGTGAAGAAACTGCTGAATTTGTGATTCCTGAGGGTCGATATGTGTACCTACACGTTGCCAAAGGTCGTGTTGATGTAAATGGTAAAACCTTTAACACTGGTGATGCTGCACGTATTCGTGATAGCGAAAGCTTATCGTTTACCAATGGTGATAATGCCGAAATTTTGATTTTCGATATGCGTCCAGAAGAAGTTCCAACCATGCCATAATGTAATTTAGCCCTCACATAAAACTTTATGTGAGGGCTTTTTATATGATTTATTTGAATGGAAAAACCCTAATTGTGATCAATGCTCTTCTGAGCGCGCTATCTCTGTATTGATATAACTCATAATCATCGTGGTTAGCCCTTGTACCATCTCATCAAAACTAATGTAAGGATTTGGCAAGATCAGGTGCCGAGCGACATTAAAAATTCCACTATTAATACAAATATAGGTAATTACAGCCAAATTATTAATTTTTAGGTATTTTGGATTATGCATCATATATTTCATGATGACTTCCATTAAAGCCTGTTCAATTTTTGGAATGTATTTGTCGTACTGTAACTCGCCTGCATAGCGCAAAACAGTCAAATAGCGGTCGTTATTTTTCTTTAATAAATCACTAAAAGTATAAAAAATCATTTCGATCACAGGCTCTAACTCCAACTGCAAAATAGTTGGGGTAAGCTCTGTAATCATGTCCAGAATTTCCCGAACAAAGTAGTGATTCATCGCATCATAAATTTCTTCTTTATTTTTAAAATATTCATAGAGAGAGCCAACACTCACTCCAGCAATTTCTGCAATGTGACGTGTCGTGGTTCCACTTGGCCCATGCAGCGCCACCCCAATAAAACCAGCTTCAATAATAGTATCAACGGTGACTTTGGCTCGAGTTTGACGAGGTTTACGCGTGGTCATACGATCTAATCAATAATCCGAACATAAAGTCAGATTAGCATGTAATCTGGTGCTGTAGAAATAAAAAAACAAAATCCGAATAGTTGTCAAACTTAATGAAAAAAATCGAGATTAACACAGCTTAACTTATAGATTTCAACAGTCATTTACGGATTAAAAATCCACTCAACAATTTAAATTATTTGTTATTTTTCAAATATATAAAATAAATTAACTTAAAAATTTTATATCGAAATTTATTTATAAAATAGTTTTATATATTTAAAAATTTACCCGAATTGAATCCGAACATAAAGTCAGATTAATATGAAAAAATTAAAGAAGAGTCACTAATAGCTTTGTCTATCTTTACTCTTCTTTCCGTTATTCAGCCAAATAATCAAACAAATAACGGAGCAACAACACCGTAGTCAATGCAGAGAATATTCTGCTTTTGAAAATGGAATTTACAGTGCTTTGTTGAGCATCAATTTTATTGATTTTCATCAAAATGCACCACTACTTTGTCTCAGGGTATCGCCATGATCTCGACCACAGTAAAAAAATCATTAAACAAACTTAAATTTCACCGTGAAATCGAGTTACCGGACTTTGCTAGCAAAAGCTCAATCCCAATCCGACATTTAAATATTGGTTTTGATGGTAAGGAAATTGATGTCAGATTCTATATGGACAACCAGTTTGCTACTTTATTTTTTGCCACACTTTCGGTGTTTTTAACCTATGGTGAAGATCTGGTTATTGAAACCGCTCGTCACCACCGCGAATTTATTAAAGATCCAATCTTAAAACAGCGAGTAACTTCGTTGATTGGCCAAGAAGCAATCCACTCAAAATTGCACAACGAATATAACGATGCACTGCAAGAGGCTGAATATCCTGTTGCGCTATATCGCTTTCTTGGTTCGAACTTCTTTAAATATGTATTTTTGAAATTTCCACAACCACTGAAATTGTCAATGATGGCGGGTATTGAGCATTTTACTGCGGTACTTGCTGAATACATGATGAAGCATGAAAAGAATTTCTATTATTCAGATGATGTAAAGAGTCGTGCATTGTGGATGTGGCATATGCTTGAAGAGTCTGAGCATAAAGACATTGCTTATGATGTCTATCAAATCTTAAATGGCAGCTATCCACTGCGCGCTTCTGGCTTCTTCCTCGCTTTATTTACGATTTTAGGCCTTATCCCTGCAACTACTTTAGTTGTCCCTGTTTTAAGAAAACCGCAAGAGATGCTGACTTTAAAATTCTGGAAAGATGCTCGTCGCGGAGTAGGCTTAATTTTTGGTCCCAAAGATGGCGTTTTTGGCAGTACGATAGGTCAAATTCTTGACTATTTACGTCCAGACTTTCATCCAAATGATCATGATACGACTGAATATCTTGAGTATTACAAAAAGAAATTACTAAACGAAGGCGGCGCGATTGCTCCTTTCTTTGTTAAAGAATTTACCCCACCTGTACGCGTTTCTTAATCGTCCTTTATAACCAGCTATTGAGGTTAATAGCTGGTATCTCTTCAAGCTATTTATGGATGAATCATGATTTTATTTGGCAAAAAGAAAGTTAAACCAAGCCAAAAAGCTTATGCCGTAGTGACGGGTGCAGGCAGTGGGATTGGTCGAAGTTTTGCAATTGAACTGGCAAAACGTGGTGGCAGTGTGGTTTGTGCAGACATTAATCTAGAAGCTGCTGAAGAAACTGTAAAACTTCTTGAACAAGAGGGTGCAAAAGCTTTTGCTCTGCAATGTGATGTGAGCAATGCCGAACATGTGGCAAATCTCGCTGAAACTGCGGAAATCTTACTGCAACACCCTGTAACCCTTCTCATTAATAATGCAGGTGTAGGTTTAGGCGGTAAGTTTGACGAGCTAAGCCTAGAAGACTGGAACTGGGTCATGAATATTAACCTTTGGGGGGTTATTCATGGGTGTCATGCATTTGTTCCAAAGTTTAAAAAGTTAGGTTATGGCGCGATTATTAATGTTGCTTCTGCGGCATCGTATACAGCTGCACCAGAAATGACCGCCTACAACGTAACTAAAGCGGGTGTACGCGCACTTTCAGAAACGCTTTCTGCCGAACTACACAAGTTCAATATTAAAGTTAATGTGCTCTGCCCTACTTTGGTTCCAACTAATATCATTAAAAATGGTCGAATTCCGGGACGTTATTCTAAGCTTGCAGACCATGCACTCATGAACTATGCCCTCACTACAAGTGATGATGTCGCAAGATTAACCCTTAATCGTCTTGATCAGGATGAGCTTTATACCATTCCTCAAATTGATGCGAAGTTATTCTGGCTCATGAAACGTGCATCACCAAGCTTGTATACCAAGTTCCTTGGCACATCGTACAAATTATTTAAATAAGAAATTTATAGGTAGTACACATATGACTGCTCAAATGAAAACAAATGCATCAGCAAAAAAAGCTGTCAAATCACCAAGCCATATTTTCGATACTTTTATTGTGGGTGCTGGCATTTCAGGTATCGCTGCTGCCATTCGTCTAGATCAAGTTGGTTATACCAATTATAAAATTATTGAAAAAGCTGGCCGTGTTGGTGGAACATGGCGTGAAAACACCTATCCAGGTTGTGGTTGTGATGTGCCATCTGCGCTTTATTCTTACTCGTTTGCACCAAGTGCAAAATGGAGCCATTTATTTGCGCGCCAACCAGAAATCTTAAGTTATCTTGAAGATGTGAGTAACGAGTTTAATGTTGCATCTAAAATCGAGTTTAATAGCGAACTGCTGAATGCCGCATGGGATGACTCACGTCATGTGTGGGTACTTGATACGACTACAGGCCAGTATTTATCTAAAACCGTTATTTTTGCCACAGGCCCAATTACTGAAGCTCAAATCCCACGTCTTGAAGGTTTAGATACGTTTAAAGGCGAGATGTTCCATTCAGCTAAATGGAACCATGATTATGATTTAACGGGTAAACGTATTGCCGTGATTGGTACAGGTGCATCTGCCATTCAGTTTGTGCCACAAATTCAACCAAAAGCAAAAGAGCTTTTTGTGTTCCAACGTACAGCCCCTTGGGTACTACCAAAACCAGATACGGACTTAGGCGAGTTTAGTAAATCAGTGATTGCTAAATATCCCTCTATTCAGGCGAGCTGGCGTAAAAGTGTAGCGTTAACGCTTAATGCAATTAACTTTGGTTTACGTAACCCACTTGCACTAAAACCAGTCAACGTACTGGGTAAGCAATTACTTAAATTGCAAATTAATGACCCTGTGCTACGTAAAAATGTAACACCAAACTTTGATATTGGCTGTAAACGCATTTTGTTTGCCAACAATTATTATCCTGCTTTAGAAGCATCAAACACATCTCTTATTCCCCATGGTTTAGTTAAAGTTGAGGGCAATACTGTTGTTGCTGCTAACGGTGAACGCCATGAAGTTGATGTAATTATTTGGGGTACAGGTTTTGAGGTCTCTCATCCACCAATTGGTAAACGTGTCCACAATGAAAAAGGTCAATGTTTACAGGATATATGGAAAAGTAGTTCTCCAGAGGCTTACTTAGGCACCAACATTGAAAATGTACCAAATGCATTTTTAATTTTAGGACCGAATGTACTGGTTTATGACTCTTTTATTGGTCTAGCAGAAGCGCAGCTAGACTACATCGTAGATGGCTTGTTGAAAATTAAAAACCAAGGGATTAGTAAGTTAAACGTTAAACCTGATGTGCTGAAAAAGCATAATGACTTGGTGCAAAAACACTTACAAACAACTGTATTTAATAGTGGTGGCTGTAAGAGCTATTATCTTGATGCAAACGGACGTAATTTTGCTGCATGGCCTTGGTCATTGAAAAAGCTAAAACAACGTTTGAAGAAGGTAGATTTGAAAGATTATGAAGTGACGTATCAAACGACAAAAACTCATTAATTTGTAATTTCGATCAAATCACTTGTAAGAAATAGGCAGTGTATTTTAGGTTTTCATGAAATACACTGCCTTCTTCGTTGAATATCTTCAAGAAATAAAAAAACAGGATAAAGATGAAAGAAGGTCAATCAAGCCGTACCGCCGAAGCTGCTGCTGCATTACGGGCCAATCATTTTCAAAATACAAAGAACCCTGTATTTTCAGATCCTTATGCTTTTGAGCTGACCAGTAAAAGCTGGAAAAAACTTCTCTCCAACTCATTTATTGTTAAAGTGATGAATTCTGCAGTTTTAAACCGCACTTTAGGTTTACTTACTGGACAAGTGGTTGGACGCTCCCGTTATGCCGAAGATTTACTTGATCAGGCAGTTCAGCAAAATACTCAACAATATGTATTAGTGGGTGCAGGTCTAGACTCTTTTGTACTACGCGAATCGCACCATTATCCTACTTTGAAAATTTTTGAAGTGGATCATCCTGATACTCAAGCTGCTAAACAAGCCAAGCTAAAAAAGCTAGGAAATATTCCTGCTACCGTTGAGTTTGTCGCGATTAACTTTGAAAAAGAGTCTATTTCGGAAGCCTTGACCAGAAGTGTCTATGAACCTTCCACTCCAGCTTTTTTTTCATGGTTAGGAACAACCCACTATTTAAACCCTCAAACGACCTTACAGACGCTAAAAAGTATTGCTGAATTTGCTGCAAGCGGTAGTGAAGTGGTACTCGACTATTCGACCGATTTTCAGGAATTGAATGGTATTGAGCGACTTGGAAGTATGGGCGTTGCACAGTTTACCCATTTGCTGAAAGAACCTTTATTAGGTCAATTTAAACCAGCAGATTTGCATCATGCCGTGGAGCAAATGGGATTTAAAGTCGTCGAAGATCTTTCAGGTGAAGCCATTACTGAGCGATATTTTAATGCACGAATCGATGAAATTCGCCACACTTCAGCAACGCGTTTATTGCATTTACGTTTAAACAAAAACTAATATTGAAAGCCAACTTAGGCATTAAGTTGGCTTTCTTAATCAAGGTTAATACCATCATTACCAGCTTGAACGCGGCTCTGGTCCATCAACATGCTGATTTAAAAATTGACGTAAATGATCTAAAAAGTGCGCGACTTTAGGTGACAAATTTAGTCTCTCTAAATACACCGCATAGACATCTGCTGGTAGTGTTTCATAGTCCTCTAGCACTTGAACCAATCTGCCACTTCTTAAATATTTTGCTACGTCCCACTCTGCTCGCATCAAAATACCGTAGCCTTGTAAAGCCCAATTTAATGCAACTGCCCCATCATTCGTACTCAGTTGTCCATGAACTTTAACAGTTTCAACTTGTTTGCCATGACTTAACCGCCAATTACCATAAGCAGAATCATTTTGCCGAATCACAATACACTGATGCTGCGTTAAATCATGGGGAGTGAGCGGTTGCCCTGCCATTTTTAAATAGCTAGGTGAGGCGCATAACAAACGGCGGTTGGCTGCCAACTTCTTGGCAATTAGACGTGAATCGGGTATTTCACCAAATCGAATTGAGACATCAATTGCTTCATCTGGCAGATTAATAGGGCGATCAGTTAAATGTAGTTGAACCTCGACATCAGGATAAATTTTAGCAAATGTAGAAATGGCTGGCGCAATATATGAGCGGCCAAATCCTAAAGGAGCATTCACACGCAATACACCTTTGGGAGCTGCCCGACTACTTGAAACCAAACGCTCCATTTCATCGATCTCTTTTAAAATACGAACCGCATTTTCAAAGTAAACCTCACCCTCACTGGTTAAGCTAATTCGGCGTGTTGTTCTATTTAAGAGCCTTACTCCTAAACGCTCTTCAAGTTGAGTTAAACGTCTAGAAACCGCAGGCGGAGTCAAGTTTAACTCTCGTGCCGTCGCGACAAGACTTCCTTGTTTTACCAATAAACAAAAGAAAGCTAATTCCGTATCTGCATTCATGATTATTAAGTTTTTTGCAATAGTGATTTAACTTTATATCGATTCATCAGTTTTTTAAAGGGTTTAACATCCATTTCATTGTTTCCCGACATAAGTCGCCTCTTATTTAAGAGCATAAAAACGTCCGCAGAAGGAATGCTGTGGATGAACGGGAAAAAGCCATCTAGCCGAATGAATAGCGGTAAAGAAAGCGAAAACTACCAATCAGGATTGGTAGTCATGAATATGGAGTCATGACATGGAAATGGATATTGAAAAGCGAACGTTACGTCGAATCACATGGAGAATCGTACCGTTTATTATGTTGTTATACCTTGTAGCCTATATCGATCGCGTCAATATTGGTTTTGCCGCACTCACCATGAAAGAAGACCTAGGCTTTACTGCCTCAGTTCTCGGGTTTGGTGCCGGAATTTTCTTTTTGGGTTATTTCTTATTTGAAGTCCCATCCAACATTATTTTGCATAAAGTCGGTGCCCGTATCTGGATTGCTCGAGTCATGGTGACTTGGGGCTTGATTGCAGCTGGTATGGCATTTGTAGAAAGCTCAACCAGCTTTTACGTTATGCGATTTTTACTCGGTGTTGCCGAAGCGGGTTTCTTTCCGGGCATTATTTTGTACTTAACTTACTGGTTTCCTGCACGCCATCGCGCTGGTGTGATTGCTTTGTTTATGGCAGCCGCTCCTATTGCCACGGCAGTTGGCTCACCAATCTCTGCCGCATTACTTGAAATGCATGGAATTGGGGGACTCGCTGGCTGGCAGTGGATGTTCATTATTGAAGCAATACCAGCACTCATCTTAGGCGTTGTCGTTTTTAAATATATGACTGACCGCCCTGAACAAGCTACTTGGTTAAAACAGGATGAACGCGAATGGCTTATAAAAACCATGAAGGAAGAAGATGTCGGAAAAAATACTCATCAGCATCACAGCATTCTTCGCGGTCTTGCTAACCCACGGGTACTCGCCCTTGCGTTGATTTATTTTGGAACATCGGCTGGGCTTTATACCCTCGGCATCTGGGCACCGCAAATTATTAAACAGCTTGGCGTAACGTCTATGACTGTCGGGCTTTTAAATGCTATTCCACCAATTGTTTCTGTGATTGCCATGGTTTTATGGTCTCGACACTCTGACCGCACCAATGAACGTACATGGCATGTTGCTCTCGCGTGTTTAACTGCAGCGGTTGGTCTCGCAATTGCGGCTGGAACACATAATGTCATTGGATTAATTGCAGCACTTACCATTGTCAATGTCGGTATTAGCTGTGCCAAGCCACCGCTATGGAGCATGCCAACTATGTTTTTGTCAGGATCAGCCGCAGCGGCAGGCATTGCCACTATCAACTCAATCGGAAATTTAGGTGGGTTTGCAGGCCCTGCCATGATCGGCTGGATTAAAGATCAAACTGGAGACTTCACAGGTGGACTCTATTTTGTGGCAGGCCTACTCATTATTTCGACCTTACTAACACTGGTGCTGAGCTTCTCCCAAAAAGTGAAAGTAAACACTGCGAAAGCAACTCAATAACCCTATTTACATCAATTAGATCTGAACAAGTTTCTTCAAGGAGCACAACATGGACAAAGATATTGCAGTCCAGTCCCTTACGGACACCATGGCTAAATTTACGGCTTATATTGGAAAACGCCTACCCAAAGATGTGAAAAGCAAGTTAATTGAACTGCGTACTTTAGAAACCAATCCATTGGCTAAATCAGTTTATGACTCGATGGAAGAAAATCAGCAAGCTGCGGATAAACTCAACCGCCCAAGCTGCCAAGACACGGGTGTCATTCAATATTTCGTTGAAGCAGGTGCGAACTTCCCTTTGCTTGGTGAACTTCAAGATATTTTGAGCGAAGCAACTGCTGAAGCAACTCGTATAGGTCCTTTACGCCACAACGCTGTTGAAACCTTTGATGAAAAAAATACGGGCACCAATACTGGTACTCAAATTCCATGGTTAGACTGGCGTATTGTGCCTGAACTCGACACTTGTACCATTGATGTCTATATGGCAGGTGGCGGTTGTACCCTACCGGGTGCGGCAAAAGTTTTAATGCCAGGTCAAGGCTATGAAGGTGTTGCTGAATTTGTGATGGATGTTATTACCGAACGCGGCGTAAATGCCTGTCCACCGTTACTGGTTGGTGTTGGCGTATCAACTTCGGTTGAAACCGCAGCTCGTCTTTCTAAACTCGCGATTATGCGTCCAGTTGACTCAACCAGTGATAATCCACGCGCTGCCTTAATGGAACAACTGTTAGAACAAGGTCTTAATGAAATTGGCATTGGCCCGCAGGGACTCACAGGGAATAACAGTGTGATGGGAGTCAATATTGAATCTTCTGCACGCCACCCATCAACCATTGGGGTTGCCGTAAATACAGGTTGCTGGGCACATCGCCGTGGCAAAATTAAGATTAACCCAGATATGTCGTATGAAATCTTGTCTCATGAAGGAGTTGTACTATGAAAAAAATTCTCACAACTCCTATTAAAGATGAAGACCTTTTAGACCTTAAAGTCGGTGATGTCGTTTATTTGACTGGCCGTTTGGTAACTTGTCGTGACGTTGCCCATCGCAGACTAATCGAACAAGGTCGAGAACTACCAGTTAACCTTGAAGGAGGAGCGATTTTTCACGCCGGCCCTATTGTACGTAAGAAAGGTGAAAACGACTTCGAAATGGTTTCGATTGGGCCAACAACCAGTATGCGAATGGAAAAATTCGAACGGGAATTTATCAAGCAAACTGGCGTTAAGCTCATTGTAGGTAAAGGTGGCATGGGGCCAGAAACGGCTGCTGGATGTCAGGAAAATATTGCCGTTCATGCGATTTTCCCAGGTGGGTGCGCAGTGCTCGCAGCAACCTTAGTTGAAGAGATTGAAGGTGCTGAATGGCAAGATTTAGGTATGCCAGAAACGCTTTGGATAAATCGAGTGAGAGAATTTGGTCCCCTCATTATTTCTATCGATACTAAAGGCAATAACCTGATTCAACAAAACAAAGTTGAGTTTCAGGCCAAGAAAGGCCCGATTTTAGAAAAAATCAGCAAGCAGCTGAGCTTTATTAAATAAACCACTCTTTAGATGAAGGGAAAACAAAAGCACCCTTCATCTTTCTTATTTTTGTACTAAACGCATCGCATGAGGTGTTTTCCCATGCCATCTTTTATAGGCATGTATAAAACTGGCAGGCTCGGCATAACCTAACCACTCGGCAATCTGTTCGATAGATACTTTAGGCAAAGCTAGATATTGTTCTGCCAAAACTTGCCTGACTTCTTCACGTATTTGAATGAAGGTCATCCCTTCTGAAGCCAAATGACGGCGTAAAGTACGAGCATTTAAATGCAAACGATTGGCAACCATTTCCATAGAAGGCATTTCGCCTCGTAGATTCATTAATTGCTGTTGTACCAAATTAATAAATTTCTTTTGTGATTGGCGCTTATCTAAAATTTGCCGACATTGTTCTTCAGCTGTATGTAGCACCAGCTCATTTGCCATTTGCAGCTTTTGATTAATTTTTTGTGCATCAAGCAAAACAAAACTTTTACTCGAACCAAATTCAGGCATGACCCCAAATAATTTTTCATAAGCTTCTAAATTACCTGTAGGCTCAAAAGAAAAAGCCAAATATTGGCAAAAATCATCTTGTGTTAAATCACGCTGCACGGTGATGAGTGCTGCAACATCCCGTTCAATAATAAACTGTCGAACTGATACTGGAATACCGTCATCTTCAATATCGACACGTGTTCCAGCATCAGTATCTGAAACGACAAATCGGGTAAAAGCAAAAGTAAGTGAAAAATAAGTGAGAGCTAAATCTAGTGCTTCACGAATGCTGGCACTACTCATCAGCGCCATACCTAATGGCCCAAATGTTGTGAAATGATAGCGTGTACCTACTTCTAAGCCCAACACTGGTCGGTCTGGAAACTGTGCAACCAAATTATGAATGAGCTGTAATTCCTGTTGCCCTGACACCACCATATTCGGGTCGAGCAACTGCTGTTGACTTAAGCCTGTTCTATCTAAAATGGTCTGATAAGAAGCGCCTGCTTGTACTGCAAAATCAGCCATTAACCGAACACTATGTATGCTGCGTTCAAATGCCCAAGCGTACGTCACTGTACTTCCCAAAATGTCCTCGAATCACAATATTTTGTCCTCATCCATCCTCTAAATCAAGCAAATAAACGTCTATTCTGCATACAGAAAATTGCGATTCTTTCGCCCACTGTTTTTAAGGATTTAGAGCAGCCTATGTTTAATTCGTCGACTAATTCAAATAAAAATATACGTATCGCCATCATTGGAACTGGCTTTGGAGGTTTAGGTCTTGCAATCCGGCTGAAACAGGCAGGATTCAACCAGTTTACCTTGTTTGAAAAAGCTGCCGATGTCGGTGGTGTCTGGCGTGACAATACTTATCCGGGTGCTGCATGTGACGTGCCATCACATCTGTACTCTTTTTCTTTTGAACAAGAGCTAGGATGGAAAAAGCGCTACGGAACTTCTCAGGAAATTTATCAATATTTACGCCACTGTGCTGATAAATATGAAATTCGCCCGCACATTCAATTTAATACTGAAATAGCCAGCGCCGAATTCGATGTATTACAAGGTGTATGGCACATCCAAAGTACGACTGGTGAACGTTTTGAAGCCGAGTTTTTAGTCGGTGCTGTAGGTCAGCTCAACCGCCCTGCTTATCCAAAACTCAAAGGTATTGAAAACTTCAAAGGTAAGGCATTTCACTCAGCGCGTTGGGATCATGACTATGACTTAACTGACAAACGTGTTGCAGTGATTGGTACGGGTGCAAGTGCAATTCAATTCGTACCTGAAATTGAAAAACAAGTAGCGCATCTCGATGTTTATCAACGCTCTGCACCTTACGTGATTCCTAAACCTGATCGGGTTTACCAGCCTTTAGAGAAAAAAGCGTTCCGTAAACTTCCAATTTTGCAAAGTCTGGATCGTGTATTGCAATACGGAAACCATGAAATTCGTTTGCTGGCTTTCACAACGTCACTCAATGAAATGCCTTTGGTCGAATATTTATTCCAGCGCCACATTCGTAAAGTCGTCAAAGATGGGAAGTTACGCCACCGTTTAATGCCGGATTATCCAATTGGTTGTAAACGTATTTTGATTTCGAATCAGTGGTATGAAGCGCTCACTCAACTTCATGTCGATGTGATTAATACTGGCATTCAAGAAATTACCGAAAACGGCATTTTAGATACGGAAGGAAATCTGCGTGAAGTCGATACCATTATTTATGGTACAGGCTTTGCCGCAACAGAGTTTATGGCACCAATGCAGATTACAGGTCTTGATGGCCGCACCTTAAAAGACACATGGAAAAACGGTGCAGAAGCTTATCTCGGTTTAACTGTTAGCGGCTTTCCAAACTTCTTTATGCTCTATGGTCCAAACACTAATCTTGGACACAACTCAATTGTTTATATGATTGAAAGCCAAGTGAATTATATTTTAGATGCCCTCCAGACAACCCTACAAAACAAACTTCTGTTCACCAATGTTCGTGCAGAAGTTCAACATGAGTTTAATCAAAGCATTCAAGAAAAAATGAAAAAAACCGTATGGGCTCAAGGTTGTACCAGTTGGTATCAGACTGCTGATGGCAAAAATACCAATAACTGGCCAGGTTTTACTCTTGAGTATCGTCAACGTACTCGTCGCTTTGATGTTGAAAACTACACTCAAGTTTCGACTATTTCTTAAACAAGCTTCACCCTAGGAAATGAGAAAAATAAACGGAGAATTTTATGAAGTCTTTTAAAAACAAAGTTGCAGCTGTGACAGGTGCGGGTTCTGGTATTGGACAGGCACTTGCCATTGCACTAGCAAAACAAGGCTGCCATCTAGCACTTTCCGATATCAGTGAAGCCGGATTAGCCAAAACAGTCGAACTTTTAGCAGCCTATTCTGTCAAAGTAACCACTCAAAAAGTCGATGTGGCTAAGCGTGATGAAGTGGCAACTTGGGCAAAATCTGTTGTAAATGAACATGGCCAAGTTAACCTTATTTTTAATAATGCGGGTGTTGCAATAGGTAGCACGGCTGAAGGTGTAAGCTATGGAGATCTTGAATGGCTCATTGGTATTAACTTTTGGGGCGTGGTTTATGGCACAAAAGAATTTTTACCTTACTTAAAGCAAAGTGGTGATGGGCATATTATTAATATTTCTAGTATGTTTGGCTTAACAGCTCAACCGACCCAAAGTGCTTATAACGCCAGTAAATTTGCCGTTCGTGGCTTTACTGAATCATTGCGCCAAGAACTCGATCTACAAAATGCTGGAGTGAGTGCGACCTGTGTGCATCCGGGTGGTATTCGTACCAATATTGCCAAAGCTGCCCGCATGAATAATAGCGTCCAGTCTTTAGGAATGGATCCTTTAAAAAGTCAGGATGCTTTCGATAAATTACTTCGCACCCCTGCGGATGATGCAGCTCAACAAATTTTAGAAGCTGTTCGTAAAGACCGTCGCCGCTTATTGATCGGAGCCGATGCAAAAGCCGTTGATGTGATCCAGCGTATTCTTCCACAGGGTTATCAAAAGATTTTTGCAACCGCAACTGCCTTGCAAACTCGTCTACTCAACAAATCAGCAAAATAAAAATAGTGGTCAGCATACTCTTCATTTTAAGAGATGCTGACCGTCATTACAGGCTTAGTATGAGTCCTTATTATGAAGCAGCTTCTTGCATGGACTATCCGTACCACGCTACGTCCAGCTTTATCCCCTAAAACACCACTAAAGTTACAGCGTTTTTGTAGCAATGCAGCCAGTGCTATTGTGCTGGGGCCACGTGGCTATAAAACAAAAAAACAATCAATTGCTCAAGTACCAACAGTTCATATTCAGCCCAAAATGACTCAATCAGGACTCGGCATCTTGTATTTGCATGGCGGTGGATATGTGGTGGGTAGCTCAAAAAGTCACACCAAGCTTGCTGCCCAAATCGGACATGTCGCTCAGGCACAAGTCTGGTTACCTGAATATCGTTTAGCTCCAGAGCACACAAGTCCTGCTGCTATTGAAGATGCCATTGCAGTCTATAAAGCGTTACTTGCCCAAGGACAAGACCCGAAAAAACTCGTGATTGCTGGTGACTCTGCTGGAGGTGGGCTAAGTTTAAGTACTGCAATTGCGATACGAAATGCAGGGTTACCCTTGCCCGCGGCTTTAGTTTTACTTTCACCTTGGGTTGACTTAAGTCTTTCTGGAAACTCTATGAAAACTCATGCTAATCAAGATGCGATGTTGTCAGAGGACTGGTTAGTTTGGTGTGCAAAAAACTATTGCGGACAAAAATCGGCAACCGATCCAACCTGTTCGCCACTCTATGCTGACTTAACTGGATTACCACCTGTTTTGATTCATGTGGGTACAGAAGAGGTTTTATTGGATGATGCAAAACGTCTTGCTGAACAGACTGAAAAGCACAGTATTCCGACAAACTTAAAGGTTTATGACCGAGTCGGACATGTTTTTCAATTCCACGCAGGTATACTAAAAGAGTCTAATGATTCCATTCAGAACATTGGTCGATTCATCCATAAATATACCGAGTCACTATAAAAATATCGCCAGACAGGAGTCCTCGGCATGACAACAAACAATTATGACTATGATTATCTCATTATTGGTTCAGGCTTTGGTGGTAGTGTTTCTGCTTGCCGTCTAACCGAAAAAGGCTACTCAGTTGCTGTAATGGAAATGGGGCGACGCTGGAAAGCTGAAGATTTTGCCAAAAACAACTGGAATACCCGCCGCTGGGTTTGGCGACCTGGTATGAAGTTATTCGGCTATTTCAATATGCGTTTTTTCCGTCATGTCACCATTATTTGTGGTAATGCCGTGGGTGGTGGTTCCATTACCTACGCCAACACTCTACTCGTCCCACCTGAACATATTTGGGATGAAGGCACATGGGCGGATGCTGCGGACTGGAAAAGTGAAATGCCGCAACACTATGCTGAAGCAGAACGCATGCTTGGGGTGACTGATAATAAAATCTTTGGACCTGCCGACCTGATGCTTAAAAAAATGGGCGACGCAGTTGGAGTTGGGCACACGTTTAAACCAACTCGTGTTGCAACCTTCTTCCCACCAGAAGGTGAAGAAGGCGGTAAAACCTATCCTGACCCATATTTCAATGGCGAAGGTCCAGATCGTGCAACCTGCACCGCATGTGGCGGCTGTATGACGGGTTGCAAACACAACGCAAAAAATACCTTAGATAAAAATTATTTATACTTTGCCGAAAAAAAAGGCGCCAAGGTTTACGAAGAAACCAAAGTTGTTGACGTTAAACCACTCAATGGTAAAGCAGATGGCAGCGATGGTTATGAAGTCACGACTGAATGTTCAAGCTCATGGTTTAACAAACAGCGCCGTACTTGGCGTGTTCGAAATGTGATTTTCTCGGCATCATCTTTGGGTACTCAAGAGATGTTGTTCCGCTTAAAACAGTCTGGTTCTCTGCCAAATGTTTCTGATGATTTGGGTAATCGGGTACGTACCAATGCCGAGTCGATTTTAGGTGTGCGCTTTTTTGGTAAAGATGTCGACATGAGTAAGGGTGTTGCCATTGGTTCAAGTATTTACATTGACCATGACACTCACATTGAAGCGACTCGCTATCAAAATGGTTCCGATGCAATGGGCCTGATGTGTACATACATGGCAAAAGGTAAACCGGGTTGGACGCGTATTTTCTTCTGGTTATGGGCACTCATCTGCCATCCATTTATTTTTCTACGCATGAGTAATCCAGTTGGTTTTGCACGACAAACTTTAATTTTCTTAGTGATGCAAACTGCCGATGCTTCAATTAACATGCGTTTGAAACGTAATTGGTTTTGGCCTTTTGGTAAGGTGTTATCGAGCGAAGGGAAAAAGCTACCGGTTTATATTCCACAGGCCAATACCTTTACTGAAAAAGTTGCCAAAATGTTTAATGGCCATCCAATGACAACCATTACCGAAATTTTATTTAACGTGCCTTTTACAGCCCACTGTATGGGTGGTTGTGCAATTTCCTCAAGCCCAGAACGTGGCGTGGTAGATGGACAAAACCGTGTCTTTAACTATAAAAACTTATACGTTGTAGATGGCTCAATGTTAGGTGCCAATTTGGGCGTTAACCCAAGTCTTACCATTACAGCTTTAGCAGAACGTGCAATGTCGTATATTCCAGCTAAGCATACTTTGGATGAGCAACAAGACCATAGAGCAGATACAGAAAACGCAGAGATCACGAAAGCATCGGCTTAAGATAGAAATTTGTTTTATAAAAAAAGCCTATTTTTAAATAGGCTTTTTTTATTTCGTTTTTTAAATTACATCGCTACGGCTTTAGCACGAGCTGCATGCAATTTTTTATAGCTCTCGATCAGACGTAAATGGCGATCAAGTCCTTCTAATTTCATGCTTGTTGGTGTTAAGCCATAGAAACGAACACTACCATCAACAGAACCTAATACTGCATCCATTCGTGTATCACCAAACATACGGCGGAAGTTAATTAGATAGTCTTCAAGCTCTAGCTCTTCATCTAACATCACTTCAAGCACCACGTTCATGCACTGATAGAACAAGCCACGCTCAACAGTGTTGGTGTTATATTGCAAGTAAGTTTCGACAAGCTCTTTTGCTTCTTCAAATTGTTGTAAAGCAACATAAATCAGCAATTTCAACTCTAAAATTGTGAGCTGTCCCCAAACTGTATTGTCATCAAATTCGATGCCAATGAGTGTGGTGATTTCAGTGTAATCATCTAGCTCACATTCCTCTAAGCGCTCAACCAACGCCTCAAGCTGTTCATCATCCAAACGATGCAGATTTAGAATATCTTCACGGAATGAAAGTGCCTTATTGGTATTGTCCCAAATCAAATCTTCAACCAGATAAATTTCTGAATAATCTGGTACTAAAATACGGCAAGCAGTCGCACCTAAATGCTCATAGACTGCCATATACACTTCTTTGCCCATCTCTTCGAGAATACCGAACAATGTTGCAGCTTCTTCTGCATTCGACTCTTCGCCTTCTCCAGAAAAATCCCACTCAACAAAGTCATAGTCAGATTTAGAGCTAAAGAAGCGCCAAGAGACCAAACCGCTTGAGTCAATAAAGTGCTCAACAAAGTTGTTCGGTTCAGTAACCGCATTACTTTGGAAAGTCGGTTGTGGTAAATCATTTAAGCCTTCAAAACTACGGCCTTGAAGCAATTCAGTCAGACTACGTTCCAACGCAACTTCAAAACTTGGGTGTGCACCGAAAGATGCAAACACCCCACCCGTACGCGGGTTCATTAAAGTTACACACATTACAGGGAACTGACCGCCTAACGATGCATCTTTAACTAATACAGGGAAACCTTGCTCTTCTAAACCTTTAATACCAGCAACAATACTTGGGTATTTTGCTAATACGTCTTCTGGAACATCTGGAAGTGCAATTTCACCTTCTAAAATTTCACGTTTAACAGCGCGTTCAAAAATTTCTGACAAGCATTGAACTTGGGCTTCTTCTAAAGTGTTGCCTGCACTCATACCATTACTTAAGTACAAGTTTTCAATTAAATTTGATGGAAAATAAACAACTTCTTCATCAGACTGGCGCACAAAAGGTAACGAGCAAATGCCGCGCTCTACGTTGCCTGAGTTGGTGTCATATAAATGTGTACCAAGTAACTCATCATCTGGGTTGTAAATCTCAAGACAGTATTCATCTAAAATTTCCTTAGGTAATTCACCATTTGGACCCGGTTTAAACCATTTTTCATCTGGATAATGCACAAATTCAGCATTGGCAATCTCTTCACCCCAGAACTGGTCATTATAGAAGAAGTTACAGTTTAAACGTTCAATAAACTCGCCTAATGCAGACGCTAAAGCACTTTCTTTAGTTGCACCTTTACCGTTGGTAAAACACATCGGAGACTGTGCATCACGAATGTGTAATGACCATACATTTGGAACAATATTACGCCAAGATGCGATTTCAATCTTCATGCCCAAATTTGCCAAAATGGCAGACATATTAGCAATGGTTTCTTCTAATGGCAGGTCTTTACCTTGAATAAAAGTATGGCTTTCTGAAGTTAAGCTTGGCAATAACAATGCTTGTGCATCTGCATCGATACTTTCAACTTCTTCAATAATAAATTCGGGACCCGTTTGAATCACTTTTTTAACAGTACAACGGTCAATCGAACGTAAAATTCCTTGGCGATCTTTCTCTGAAATATCGGCTGGTAATTCAATTTGAATTTTAAAGGTTTGTTTGTAGCGGTTTTCAGGATCAACAATATTATTTTGCGATAAACGAATGTTATCGGTTGGGATATCTCGAGCTGCACAATACACTTTTACAAAGTACGCTGCACACAATGCTGACGATGCTAAAAAATAGTCAAATGGGCCCGGTGCCGAACCATCACCCTTGTAGCGAATTGGTTGATCGGCAATTACCGTAAAGTCATCGAACTTAGCTTCCTGTCGAAGATTGTCGAGATAATTAACCTTGATTTCCATGCTGGCACCTAAATATTTTTATGTGTCAGCACAGACACATAAAATTCTAAATATTGAAAAATAAGCCGAATCACAGCTAAGAAATTGACTTAAAAAATGAGAGATTAAAGCCATGTGTTTAATGAACGACTCAATTGGCTTTAATAAGATTGGCGGTATTATAGAGGGATTTTGTGCAGTTGATAACTAAAGTTAAAACATTGCTGCTCACAATGTTTTAACTCGTTTTTAATTTACTTAAATATTGAGCGTTAAAACTTAAAGGTGTAATCGACATTCAACCGAGTTTCATTTGCCGAATGGAATGTCATATTGGTAGGCATGTCATTGCGATAGTGAGAAAAACGAGCTCGCATTCCCAAACCTTTTAACTTACCTTCAGGAATTTTATAGCCCAAATCAAATTCCATCGACTCTTCTTTAAAACGTTGGTCGCCATATTGCAATAAATCAATATCTTCACCTTTTGCGTAGCGAGTCATAAAGCGTAGTCCATTTAATGAAACATCACCTACCCGCGCATTTTTAAAGTCATACTCATAACGAATCGAATAGACTTTTTCGTCTTTATTTGAATAGTCCGAACTCATAAAATCAAGCACAACCGGACTTTCAGTTCCCGACAAAAATGGCAGACCAGTTGAACCAAAAGCCTGCATGTAGCCCAAAGAAACCGTATGATTTTGATAGTTCAAACCAAACAGGCCACTAATATGGCGGTTATCGACCTCTCCTATTTTTTTGCTTCCAGTTTCTTCACTATTAAAGAAACGCACATCACTTAAAAAATCAAGCTGATCATTTAAAGGTTGTTTTCCGTTAAAGCCCAAAAATTGTTGCTGGTAAATGTCTTTCAGTTCAGCATGGTAAGCTCGTAGACGATAGTCCTTTAACTGATAGCTTCCACCTAATGTATAAAAAGAATCAGTAGTTGCCGCTTTGTCAAAACGATGGTTAATATTGTCCGTTCCAACATCGGTATAACGAATCGAATCACGTTGACGAACTTCGTCGACATAAAAGCCTTCAAGTTGAAGGTTTGGAATTTCATTTGAAACAAAGTGGATACCGCGGTAAGTCTGAGGGAACAAACGCGCTGGCGATGAAAATATGGTTGGTAATTGTGGAACTAGATCACCCACAAAAAGCTCATTTTTTCTAAATTTGGCCTTCCCAGTAATACCTATTTTTCCATAATAATCGTCACGTGAGTTATCAGTATTAACTAGAAGCAAGCCACTACGTGCATAGTCATCAGCACGGCTCCCCATCAGGTTAAAACCTGCCATTGCCAGTACATCGACACCAAACCCAACTGTTCCTTCGGTATAACCAGACTGGCCTTTAAAAATTAGACCCTGCGCCCAATCTCTGGCTGCTGTATAGGGATATGGATCTTTTTTATAGTCTCGGTCAAAGTAAAAATTACGTAGTGTCAGCTCAGCTTTACTGTCTGCAATAAACTCGGCATGCACAATTTGACTAAATAATGGGCACAAGCATACCCCCACCCACAATGGTGTATTTTTCATTTTTTATCTCAACTATTTAATTTTTAATGGATTAAGGTGCTGTTTTAAGCGAATAGTTTTGCTCTTTTTTACTTCGGTAAAAAGCATTACCCAAACTTAAAATCAGGAAAATAGCTAAAATAAAGACCACACCGTAATAAGCATAAAGCGTTGCGGGCGAGATACCTTTATCTAGAAAAATGCCTGCAATTGTTGGCGATAAAATTGCCCCAATACGACCAAAACCAATCGCGTAGCCCACACCACGACTACGAATTTCGGCATCGTAAATTGTTGGAGAAATAGAATATAAACCTGCCACACAGCCATTAATAAGTGTGCCGAGTAATAACCCCACCATGAGTGCGACACTTACTTGAGCCGAGACTGCAACAAATAGGAAAACACATGCAGACGTTAGCCCTAAAAATAGACTTAAGGCATAGAAAATTTTCATGCGTGACGCCAATAAACCAATAATGGCTGCCCCGAAAATACCACCAATACTAATTAAAATGCCGGTACTTACGCCTTGGTGTGGCGACATCCCCATTGAAATAAGAATTTTTGGTGTCCAGCTCATGACAAAGTAAAAGCCAAACATCACTAAAAAGAATGCAAACCACAAACAAAGTGTTTGAAATCCAAGTTGCCCAGCAAATAATTTACTGAGTTCACTGCCATTTTGCGTACTCATTTTTTCATAACGCGGCATAACTGGTAATTCGTTTAGCCCCATACGATTTACAGTTGCATTAATTCGTTCTAGTGCCTGTTTTGGTCGTTTCGCGAGTAAATAATCTAAAGATTCTGGTAATAACCATGCGCTGATCAGCAGCATTGCAATGGTAGTAACCCCACCTGCTAAAAAGATTGAACGCCAACCTAAATGCTCAATCAATGCCAGTGAGAGTACTCCGCCAAGTGTCGCGCCAATTCCATACCCTGTAGACATTAAGCTTACTGCGAGACTGCGCCAACGAGCATTGGCATATTCACTTGCCAATACATTACTACTCGCAAGAATGCCACCCACCCCAATTCCGGTAATAAACCGAAGTGCTGCTAACATGCTGTGGCTTTGCACCAAAGCACAACCCAACATGCTAAGACCTGCAATCACAAGACAAACTAAGATGAGTAAACGGCGACCGATCTTATCGGCTAAAGGCGCTAGAAAAATGGAGCCAGCAGCCATCCCGAAAAGGCCTGAACTGAGTAACAAGCCAATTTGTGCACCTGAAAGTGACCATTCTGTTGACACGGATGGAGCGGTAAATGCCATTACCATCACGTCAAAGCCATCAATAATATTGAGACAAATACAGATCAAAATGACGAACCATTGGTAGCGGCTCATGTTGTTTTGATTGATCTCACTTAGAACGTCTCTTTCCATTTGTGTATCTCCCTTGGATAAGACATACACACGACATTGCTATATGAGCGATTGGGTGGTTATGCATATCCGTATCCATAATGACCTAGAGGAATATTTGTTTTTCAAAAAACTTACGCGAGCGAAATTGTTTTCTGGAGCGTCCTGCTCTTTTTCTATACTGAATATTTGGATCCAAAAAATCAACAATATTTTTAAAATTTAATTATTAACAATTCAAATCATTGAAAAACATATTTATAATTCATTTTAATTTTAAAAAATTAAAAATATGGATCCATAAAATATTTATCCATTTTTAAATTTGCAACCACAACAGCTATTCAGATTCAGCATAGGATTGACGCATTATGGATCCAAATAAAGTCGATAAAAATTTCGTTCAAAAAATTAAAAAGAAATATAAAAGTCTTCAATATTGTTTAAATATATACAAAACTACTAATCCTAAACATCAATTTTTTTTTAAAAATATACTGCTTATCAATTGACCATTATTTTTATTTATTATAAATTGGATCCAATAAGTGATAAGGAGTCGTCACAATGTTTATTAAAAATGCTTGGTATGTTGCCTGCCGCCCAGAAGAAATCCAAGACAAGCCATTAGGTCGCACTATCTGTGGTGAAAAAATTGTTTTTTACCGCGGTAAAGAAAACCAAGTTGCAGCCGTTGAAGATTTTTGTCCCCATCGTGGTGCCCCGCTTTCACTTGGCTATGTAGAAGATGGCAACCTCGTGTGTGGATATCATGGACTAGTGATGGGTTGTGACGGAAAAACAGTTTCAATGCCAGCCCAACGTGTAAATGGTTTCCCTTGCAATAAATCATATGCAGTTGTTGAGAAATTTGGTTTTATTTGGATATGGCCAGGCGAAAAAACTTTAGCAGATGAAGCAAAATTGCCAACTTTAGAATGGGCAGATCACCCTGAATGGAGCTATGGCGGAGGCCTGTTTCATATTCAGTGTGACTATCGCTTGATGGTCGATAACCTGATGGATTTAACCCACGAGACCTATGTTCACTCAAGCAGCATCGGACAAAAAGAAATTGATGAATCATTACCAGTCACTAAAGTTGACGGTGACCATGTCATTACCGAACGCTATATGGAAAATGTGATTGCGCCTCCATTTTGGCAAATGGCCCTTCGTGGTAACCACTTAGCAGATGATGTACCCGTTGACCGTTGGCAACGTTGTCACTTCTATGCTCCAAGTAATGTTCATATTGAAGTGGGTGTAGCACATGCCGGACATGGTGGTTATCACGCACAAAATGACAAAAAAGTTTCCTCAATCGTGGTCGATTTTATTACGCCAGAAACTGAAACCTCACACTGGTATTTCTGGGGAATGGCACGCAACTTCCAGCCTGACAATACTGAACTCACTGATCAAATTCGTGAAGGACAAGGCAAAATCTTTACTGAAGATTTAGAAATGCTTGAACAACAGCAGCAAAATATTCTAAACAATCCACATCGCAAGTTACTGATGCTCAACATCGACGCGGGCGGTGTACAGTCTCGTAAAGTAATTGAGCGACTACTTACTGAAGAAAATAAAACGCCTCCTGAAACATCTGCTCAGAAGTTCCCAAACATACGGATTATTTAAAAGGAGCATGAACATGGACGTTATTATTGATAAAATTCATCAGCTCACCCCGACCATCCGCGCTTTTGAATTGGTTGCAGCAAATGGTACAGTGCTACCGAGTTTTGAAGCAGGTGCACATATTGATGTACATCTTAAAAATGGTCTAACCCGTCAATATTCACTTTCAAATTGTTGCAGTGAAAAGCATCGTTATGTGATTGGTATTTTACATGATGCCAATTCACGCGGTGGTTCACGTTGCATCCACACAGAATATCGTGAAGGTGACCATTTAAAGATTGGTGAACCTCGTAATTTATTTGAGATTCACCCTCACACAAAACAGGCAGTTTTATTTGCTGGTGGTATTGGTATTACCCCTATTTTATCGATGGCGTATCGACTTAAGTCGGCCAATATTCCTTTCGAATTGCATTACTTTGTTCGTAGCCGTGAAATGATTGCTTTCTATGGCAACTTAACCGAGTATTTTGGTGACCAAGTCCATTTTCACATTCAAGACCAACCAGATACCGAATGTAATATGGCAGAGGTTTTAGCCCAAACTTCATCTGATAAACATTTATATGTCTGTGGACCTACAGGGTTTATGCAGTTTGTCATGAGCTCAGCCGAACAAGCCGATTGGCATAGCGAACAGTTACATCAAGAACATTTTGTCGCTCAAAAAGCAGATACGTCTAACGATGAAGCTTTCACTATTGAAGTTAAAGGTACGGGCCGTCGAATTGAAGTATTACCAGAACAAACTGCTACTGAGACATTAATTGCAAATGGTTTCGATATACCTGTTTCTTGTGAACAAGGCATTTGTGGCACATGTATTACCCGCGTTGTAGAAGGCACCCCTGATCATCGAGATATGTTTATGACCGATGAGGAACACGCATTGAATGACCAATTTACGCCTTGCTGTTCTCGTGCAAAAACTAAAAATCTTGTGATTGAACTTTAATTATTGAGTTCCTTTATTCGAAAATAAAGGAACTTATTTCAGCTTAAGCACTTAGAACATTTCTGAGCGTTTCACCCAAAATCACCACACTACTGTGTTCACGCATTAAGGTTTCAGCACGCCCTGCCTGACGATGTACTAAGGCATCGAAAATCGAACAATGCTGCAAATGTGCATAGTGCAAACGGCGATACTCTGACAAAGCTTGATTCTGGTCATAGGTAATGGCTTGAGCAGATGCCATTGGTAGCTGATTGTTTTTTGCTAAAGCTTGTATGAGTGCGACGTTTTGTGCGCCTTCAATAATGGTGTCATGAAAAATGACGTTAAAATGATGATAACGTTCAAGTTCAGCGTCGCCAAACTCGTCTTTATCATTAAATAGTTTTTCAGTTTCTTGAATGCAATGTTGCAGCGTCTTTTTCTGTTCTTCGCTTAAGCCTTGTTCTGCCAAAGTTTTCGCAGCCAATCCTTCAAGCACCCCTCGCACTTCAAGCGCATCATGAACAAGTTGTTCTGAAATTTCACGGACCGTGTAACCACGAGTTGGGTTTTTAATGAGGAGGCCTTCTTGCTCAAGCAACCTAAAAGCAATACGAACAGGCTGCCTTGAAACACCAAGTAACTCGGCAGTCGGAATTTCGGCAATTCTGGCACCGCCTTCAAGTTCCCCTGAAATAATCATTTTTCTTAGTTTAAGTAAAACTTGTTGTCCTGAAGACATTCGCTGCCACACATCACCAAAAACGTCACTTCGATGCTAGCAAGTTCATTTGTAAAATGAAATAAATTTTCTGTGTGAATCAGTGCTTAAGCATTTCTATTAAGTTTAATAAATTAAATTGCAAACTACCTTTCATCACAGGTTTTTAAGATTATTGACCATAATATCTAGGTTGTTACGAATTAAATAAGCCAAGTTAATATCAATGCCTTCAAGCATTTTTTCTTCAACTTTTAAAACAACTTCATTGCATTTATTTAGCTTATCAACACCGCTTTGAGTCAGCGTAATTAAAATACGGCGGCCATGGGTTGGGTCTGGTTTTTTCTCAATCCAACCATTCACTAGTAAATCTTGCAAAATTTTGTTGGCAGATTGCGGCTTAATGAAAGAGCGCTCAGCAAGCTTTGCATTGGATACATTACTTTTTGAAGCTAAAACAGAAAGCGCAGTAAATTGCGGCAAGGTAATTTCAAGCTCTTTTAAATGTTCTGTTAAATGTTTACTAATAATTCGGTCAACACGAGCAATCATGTAACTTAACTTAGGCTCATCTTCTACTTTTTTTTGAACTGAATTCGAACGTACCATAACCTTTCAATCATCATAAGAAAATCTGTAGTGAAAGTATGAGGCGCTAACCCCATACTTTCGTTAAAACTTAGCGAGCACCTGAGCTTTGTACTAAATGTACAGGCTGTTTAGGTTTTTTGACAAGAAGTAATGCAGAGATCGCTGCAATTAAAATCACCGGAATGCTTGAACCAATCACAATGGTCGAGCTTTGTCCAAGCGAGAGTAAAAAACCAGCCATTAAAGGTCCTGCAAAAGAACCGATACGCCCGATTGCAACCGCCGCACCGACTCCAGTTCCACGCATTTCCGTTGGATAATACATGGCAGCCAAGCCGTACAGTGCCGATTGTCCACCCACGATAAATAAACCACAGCCCACTGCCGAAAGCGCCAGTAATGCAACGGTTGGAGAAATTGCCAAGCAGCAAAGCGAGAATAGAATGCCAAGATAAATCAGCTTAATCACAAAACTCATGCGTATTTTATCAAGCAATACACCCATGAGGATTGAACCTAAAATTCCGCCAACGTTATAGCCCATCTGCACATAGTTTGCCTGTAATTTCGATAAGCCTTGCGCGCCCATGAGTAACGGCAACCAGTTCAATAAGAAGTACAGCACGACTAAGGTACAGAAGAAACTCACCCAAAGCTGAATCGTTGACATACGACGTTCTTTGGCAAATAGAACTTCAAAGAAGGGAGTCGTTTTTTGCGCTTGACCTTTACGTTGCAGGTAATCATTTGACTCAGGTAAAAAGCGCATAATCAGTGGAATTAATAAAATTGGCGCTATACCACCAATATAGAAAATATGACGCCACTCTGCATCGCCAGCCAACGACATAGCAACCACAGAAGTAAGTAATCCACCAAAAGGAATGCCGCTGTACATAATACTCACCGCTTTGCCCTTGTGCTGATCAGATACAGCTTCAGATGCCAGTGTAATCATCATCGGAAGTGCCCCACCCATTCCTAAACCAGTACAAAAACGAATGAGTAACAGCAAACTGAAGTTAGCAGCATAGGCTGTTAGCAAAGACATAATTCCAAAAAGTAAAATACTAAAAATCAGAATTTTCTTACGCCCTACAATATCGGCAAATCTACCACCTAATATGGCACCTGGTAGTGTTCCTAAAATTGCAGCACTAAATGCCCATGCCATCTGGCCATTGTCCAACATAAACTCAGCCCGCATTCGTGGGGCGGCTACCCCCATTGACTGAAGATCAAAGCCTTCAAAAATTGCGATTGCAAAACATAATAGCAACGTGATTTTTGCCCTTGCAGACTGTCCTAATATCTTTTCCATTGTGTTATCCCTTATTGACTAGTCGTTCCATTTAGCCCTTTGTGTATTATTGTTTAAACACACCAAAAATATCAGTTAAACTTACTAAAAAATCAACATATTTTTATATTAAATTATCCACAAAATTAATTAATATTTAAAATACAATGAATTATAAAATATTTATGAAATTTTATAAAAAAGACTTGAATGTAAGTTTAACTGATATTAAATTAAATCCCAGAACAGCTAAAAATCATTCAAGGAGTATGAAGATGAGTTATGAAAACCGCTGGGAAACCGTAGATGTTAAAGTTGAAGATGGAATTGCATGGGTTACCCTAAACCGCCCAGAAAAGAAAAATGCCATGAGTCCTACACTCAATCGTGAAATGATTGATGTGCTTGAAGCCATAGAACTTGATCAAAATGCACGTGTGCTTGTATTGACAGGTGCAGGCGATTCTTGGACAGCAGGCATGGACTTGAAAGAATATTTCCGTGAAGTCGATACTCAACCAGAAATTTATCAAGAACGTATACGCCGCGACTCATGCCGTTGGCAGTGGCAACTTCTTCGCATGTATTCAAAACCAACCATTGCTATGGTCAACGGCTGGTGCTTTGGAGGCGGTTTCTCACCTTTAGTGGCTTGTGATCTTGCGATTGCAGCAGATGAAGCAACATTTGGTTTATCTGAAATTAACTGGGGTATTCCGCCGGGCAACCTTGTAAGCAAGGCAATGGCAGATACTGTTGGTCACCGTGCCTCTTTGTACTACATCATGACAGGTAAAACCTTTGGTGGTAAAGAAGCCGAAACGATGGGCCTTGTGAATAAAAGCGTACCGCTTGAACAGTTAAAAGCTGAAGTGACTGAGCTTGCAAATTGCTTACTTGAGAAAAACCCTGTGGTTCTTCGTACAGCTAAAAATGGCTTTAAACGTTGCCGTGAACTGACTTGGGACCAAAACGAAGACTACTTATATGCCAAGCTCGATCAATGTATTCATCGTGATACAGAAAATGGCCGCCAAGAAGGTTTGAAACAATTTTTAGATGAAAAATCAATTAAACCGGGTTTACAGAGCTATAAACGTACTGGTTAACTTTTGATTCACTAATGGCAATGTAAGGACACAACCCATGCAAAATGTACAGTTACTTATTCACGGTCAATCTGTTGATGCATCAAATCAGGCAACTTTTGAGCGTATTAGCCCCATCGATGGATCAGTGGCAAGTAAAGCTGCTGCTGCAACCTTGGAAGATGTTGATCGTGCAATCGATTCGGCACAACAAGCTTTTAAAGTATGGTCGAAACTCTCGCCTACCGAACGTCGCTTACGCTTATTAAAAGCAGCCGATTTAATGGACCAAAAAACCGAGCAATTCATTCAAACTGGAATGCAAGAAACAGGTTCAACTGCGACATGGTATGGGTTTAACGTTCACCTTGCTGCCAACATGTTACGTGAAGCAGCAGCAATGACTACACAAATTGACGGAAGCCTCATTCCGTCAGATGTGCCGGGCAATCTTGCAATGGGTGTGCGAGTTCCTTGCGGTGTCATTGTTGGCATTGCTCCTTGGAATGCCCCTGTCATTTTGGCAACACGTGCCCTTGCCATGCCTTTGGCTTGTGGTAACACAGTAGTGTTAAAAGCCTCGGAAGCTTGTCCAGCAACACATCGTCTCATTGGTGAAGTGTTACATGAAGCAGGTCTTGGTGAAGGTGTGGTCAATGTGATTACGCATGCCGCTGAAGATGCACCACAAATCGTAGAGCGTTTAGTCTCTCATCCAGCTGTGAAGCGCATTAATTTTACGGGTTCAACCAAAGTCGGAAAAATTATTGCCGAGACTGCTGCCAAATATTTAAAACCTGTTTTACTTGAATTGGGTGGTAAAGCCCCTGTTGTGGTTTTAAATGAAGCTGACATTAATGAAGCCGTAAATGCAGTCGCTTTTGGAGCGTTCTTTAATCAGGGTCAAATCTGTATGTCGACCGAACGTGTTTTGGTTCAAGACAATATTGCCGACCAATTTATTGAAAAACTGATTGAAAAAACCCGCGCTATTCGGGCAGGTAATCCAACCTCAAAAGACAATGTACTCGGTGTTTTAGAAAGTCGACGTGCTGCAAACCGTATTCAGCATTTGCTGGAAGATGCTCAAAACAAAGGTGCCGATTTACCTTTAGGTATTCATATTGAAGACACCACCATGCAACCGACGCTGGTGCTCAATATTAAACCTGACATGCTGCTTTACCGCGAAGAATCATTTGGGCCTGTATGCACAGTTCAACGTTTTTCAAGTATTGAAGAAGGCGTAGCACTGGCAAATGACAGCGAGTTCGGTCTTTCTTCAGCAGTGTTTAGCCAAAATATTTCACAGGCATTAGAAGTCGCTCAACAGATTGATTCGGGTATTTGTCACATTAACGGCGCAACCGTACATGACGAAGCTCAAATGCCATTTGGCGGAACAAAATCGAGTGGTTACGGACGTTTTGGTAGTAAAGTCTCTGTTGCCGAATTTACCGAACTACGCTGGATCACCATTCAGACCCAATCACGTCATTACCCGATTTAGTCGGGATAATGCAGACAACAACATATTAAATAAAAATTGCATGATGCAAAAAAATAAAGCGCAGTGATGCGCTTTCCATGGAGTGAAAGAAATGCAAATGAATGCCACTCAATCACAAGACCGCGAACGGTTCGTAAAATTAGGGCAACATGATATTCATTATCACCACAAAGATGACACGCTCTATATCAGCCCAAAAGAGCAATTAAAACCGTATCCACAAAAACTGACAGATCGGTTAATTCATTTTGCACAAACCAAACCAGACCATATTTTTGCAGCAAAACGCAATGCTCAAGGTGAATGGGTCAAACTGAGTTATGCAGAAGTTTTACAACGTGCATGGCACATTGCTCAGGCATTACATGAACGTAAGTTAAGCCAAGAAAGACCTCTGGTTATTTTAAGTGGTAATGATCTCGAACATTTAACACTGTCTATGGCTGCCATGCTGGCAGGCGTGCCTTTCTCTGCTATTTCACCCGCCTACTCTCTAATTTCTCAAGACTTTGGCAAACTTAAACATGTGTTTGAAGTGCTGACACCAGGTATGGTCTATGCCAGCGATGGACAAGCTTTTGCCAAAGCCATTCAGGCATGTATTACACCTGACATTGAAGTGGTGACCAATAAAGGTCTTGTCGGCAATCAGATCTGCACGTCTTTTCAGTCACTATTAGATACGCCTGTTTCAAATGTTCAAGAGTTTTACCAAACCCTTGATGAAAACCAGATTGCCAAATTCTTATTTACATCAGGTTCAACCAAATTGCCTAAAGCTGTGCCGACCACGCATTTAATGTTGTGTGTTAATCAGCAAATGTTATTACAAACTTTCCCTGAGTTTGAAGAAACACCACCTGTCCTACTCGACTGGCTGTCTTGGCACCATACGTTTGGTGGCAGTCACAATGTCGGCATCGCACTCTATAACGGCGGTACCATTTACATTGATGACGGCAAACCCGTTGCAGGAAAATTTGATGAAACTATTCGTAATCTCAAAGAAATTTCTCCGACAGTTTATTTAAATGTGCCAAAAGGTTGGGAAGAACTCACCGAAGCGTTAGAAAAAGATGAAGAATTAAGAGACCGCTTTTTTGCCAAAGTTAAAATTTTATTCTTTGCAGGTGCAGCGCTTTCAGAAGCGGGCTGGAACAGACTCGATAAAATTGCTCAGCAACATTGCGGAGAAAAAATCCGCATTATGAGCGGCTTGGGCATGACTGAAACTGCTCCCTCTTGTGCTTTTACAACTGGTCCACGCGTAATGGCTGGCTTTATTGGTTACCCTGCTCCGGGATGTGAAATTAAGCTAGTGCCATGTGGTGACAAACTTGAGTTTTGTGTTCGTGGCAAACATGTCATGAAAGGTTATTGGCGTTTAAAGGCAGACCAACAAAGCACTGTATTTGACGATGAAGGCTTTTTCCATACTGGCGATGCTGTTCGTTTGGTCGATATCAATGATCCGACCAAAGGCTTGATGTACGATGGACGAATTGCAGAAGACTTTAAACTCAATACTGGTACTTTTGTGAATGTGGGCACACTACGCAACAAAGTACTGATTCAAGGTAATTTACTGGTTCAAGATGTCTGCATTACAGGTTCAAACCTGAATGCGGTTGGTTTTTTGATTTTTCCAAAACTAGATGCTTGTGCTCAACAAGCTGGTCTTAAGCTGGGCGAACATTCTCCAGCAGAGATATTGCAGCACCCTAAAGTCCAGCAATGGTTCCGCCAATTTTTAACCACCTTTAATAAAGATGCGACTGGTAGCTCAAATACAGTCTCAATGCTTTATTTAATGACCGAGCCACCTCAACTCGATGCAGGTGAAGTGACCGATAAAGGCAACCTCAATCAAGGCAATATTACCAAGCGTCGTGCTGCTTTAATTGATGAACTTTATCAAAAACAGGCCGAAAACCCACTGATTATTCGGGTACCCACCTTAAAGCAATAAACAATTGAAATAAAAAAGGAAGCTCAAACTTCAGTTTGGGCCTTAGCCTCACTTTTGCCTAAAAAAAGGTTTAACATGCCACACGATACAGAATTTGAACTATTTCGGGACAGCTATCGCAGGTTCTTAAAAGAACAGGTTGCTCCGTATTATGAACAGTGGGAACACGATGGCCTGATTCCACGTGATCTATGGCTTCGTCTTGGGGAAAATGGCTTTTTGTGTGTCGATGTACCCGAAGAATATGGCGGCTATGGCGCTCCTGTGCACTACTCACTCATGTTGGTTCAAGAAACTGCTCAAGCTGGTTTTGCATCTTTAGCGGTTGCCATTGGCGGGCAAAATGAGTTGGTCTCTCCTTACCTGCAAAATATTGGAACTGAAGAGCAAAAACGCTATTGGTTAACGAAAATGGTGACAGGTGAAGTCGTCACTGCAATTGCCATGACCGAAGCGAATGCTGGTTCAGACTTACAGGCCATACGCACTCAAGCGATTTTAGAAAATGATCATTACCGTATTAATGGTTCAAAAACGTTTATTTCAAATGGTTTGCATGCCGATCTGATCGTTCTGGTTGCGAAAACTGATCCGCAAGCTAAAGCAAAAGGCATTTCGATTTTTCTAGTCGATGCTGCGTTAGATGGCGTTAAAAAAGGCCGTTCATTACAAAAAATCGGGCTGCATGCCCAAGATACAGCTGAACTATTTTTTGATGATGTTTGTGTACCTGTCACACAACGTTTGGGTCAAGAAGGACAAGGTTTTGCGTATTTAATGCAAGAGTTACCTCGCGAACGTTTGAGCATTTCCATGATGGCGTTGGGGTCAATTTTAGGCGCCATTGAAATTACTAAAGACTATGTACTAGAGCGTAAAGCTTTCGGGCAGCCTTTAAGTCAAATGCAAAACACGCGATTTGTGCTCGCAAACGCTCAAATCAAAGCAAAAGCCGCACAAGCCTTTGTAGATCAATGTGCGGTGCTATATCAACAACACCAGTTAAGCGTCACTCAAGTTGCCGCACTGAAGTGCTTTATTACCGATGTCCAATGTGAAGTGATTGATCAATTACTTCAGCTTTTTGGGGGCTACGGTTACATGCAGGAATATCCGATTTCACGCTTTTTTGTGGATGCACGGGTACAAAAAATTTATGGGGGAACCAATGAAATTATGAAAGAAATCGTAGCCCGAGAACTGCTCGGAAAATAATTCGATTTAAAACCAAACAAGGCAGACACAACAACTATGCCTTATTGAAAACAAAAAAATGTTATTTCAGGAAGAAATGCTATGTCGAAATTATGGATGTACTCTACCCTTATGCTCTCTGGTTCAGTGTGGGCTGGCAATTTTATTGACAACAGTTCAGTAGAACTCACCACGCGAAATTTCTATTTTGACCGCGACTATCAAGAGCAATCTGCTTACCCTGCTGCCAAGGACTGGACACAAGGGTTTATTCTCAAAGCCAATTCGGGTTATACCGAAGGGACTGTCGGTTTTGGGCTGGATGTACTTGCGACGGCAGGTTTTAAACTCGATGCCGACGCAGAACATGGAGGTACAGGAAACTTACCTAGAGACACGCGCACCAATGAACCTGCTGACTCTTATGGGGAAATTGGGGTCACAGCAAAAGCGAAAATGAGTCAAACTGAACTACGTATTGGTACGCTCATGCCAATGAACCCGGTTTTAGTGGCTTCACCTGCTCGTTTGCTTCCTCAAACCTATCGAGGAATTTCACTGACCAGTAAAGATATTAAAGATTTTGATTTACAGGCAGCCTACCTCGATAAAGTGAATCATCGTGATTCAACCAACTATGAAAAAATTAAAATTTCAGGCGTAAATGGACGTTTTAAAAGTTCCGAAACTGATGGGCTTTATTATTTAGGTGGAAACTATCAGTTTAATCCCGCACTCAAACTCACCGCTTTTTATATGGATGTTGATGATCTTTATAACCAAACCATGGTGGGTGCCTTACACCAACATAAAATTAATGACACCACCAATCTTAGCTCTCAATTACGTTACTACCGCAGCCGAGATGATGGACAAGCAAAAGCAGGCTTAGTCGATAATGACCTTTATCATGCGCATTTCGAACTCAAACATCAAAACCATAAATTTATTTTTGGAACCTTCCAACATCACGGCGACACCGCATTTCCGTATTTGACTGGAGGTGAAACTGGGCTTCTCATCGACACATGGCCGGGCGAGTTTTTAAACCCAAAGGAAAAAGCCTATAGCTTCCGCTATGAATATGACTTTAAAGATTATGTACCGGGTTTACGTTTCATGACTCGTTACACGACAGGTCACAATATTTATGCACCCAACTTAGGTGGAACCAATCTAAAAGAACGCGAAACGGACTTTGATTTAGGTTACACCGTTCAAAGTGGCTGGTTAAAAAATCTAGGGCTACGCGCGCGCTATGCCATTTATGACAACAACATGCTCTCTACAGCAAATATCAAACCTGTAAATGAAACCCGCATCAACATCGACTACACATGGAAATTTAAATAATTAAAAACAAGAGGTTCTGTCACACATAGAACCTCTTTTTATTTCGGGAAATAAGTAATTCAGCATGGACCCTTCATTATGGATCAGAAAATTTTAGAACACTTACCGCCCATCCACCACCATTTGGGTGGACACAATATTCATTGGAATGAAAAAAACACTGAACTCACCATCCATTACACGGCGCTAGAAAGCTTTACCAATCCACGCGGTACCGTTGAAGGCGGCATGATCTGCGCGATGCTTGACGACGTGATGGGGCTTTTTGCATTTCTTGCCAATGATCGTAAACCCGCCACTACCATTAACTTAACTATGGATTTTTTAAGGCCCTGTGCTGTGGGCGAAGTCATTACAAAATGCCGATTCATTAAACAAGGCAAAACTGTACTGAATCTCGAAAGTGAAGCTTGGCAAAACAACAAAATGATTGCACGAAGCACAGCTAATTTTCTGGTTTTAGATTAATTGCGACCATTCATTTAATAAGGATATGAATAATGAATTACACCAACAATAAACGAATTTTGGCCCACTCCGCTTTAATGCTTGCCATGCTTGGTTCTTTGGCAGGCTGTGGAAGTGATAGTGATGACACATCACCTCCCTCAACAACGAAACCACCACAGTTATCTCCTGCTGTGGGTATAAAAATGACAGGAAGCTGTAAGGACTTACTTGGATTTCAATACACCAATACAATCATTAGCTCAGCTACTCTTCAAGAGGCAGGCACATTGACTGTAGCCAACAAACCGATTGGCGCTCATTGTTTGGTCAAAGGTTATATGGACCAACGTGTAAGCCCAGTCGATGGACAAACCTATCAAATTGGTTTTGAAATGCGCTTACCTGTTGATTGGAACGGTCGTTTTCTCTATCAAGGCAATGGTGGAACCGATGGTAATTTAGTTCCTGCAACGGGTCAGGTCGGCAGCGGTGGCCCGCTGACCAATGCTCTACATGATGGTTTTGCTGTTATTTCTTCTGATGCTGGACATAATACTTCACAAAATCCAATGTTTGGTTTAGATCCTCAAGCCAGAATCAACTATGGCTACGGTGCGATCACCAAACTCACGCCTATGGCAAAAAACCTCATTAAAACAGCATATGGTAAATTACCAGATCGCTCCTATGCAGGTGGTACATCTAATGGCGGGCGTCATGCCATGATTGCCGCAACCCGTTTGGGCGACCAATATGATGGAATTTTGGCAAGTACACCAGGTTTTCACTTACCTCGTGCAGCCGCAGCTCAACTCTATACAGCGCAGCAGCTTCGTCGTGTCGCAACAGATGAAAATGACCTAAGTACCGCCCTTACTATTCCAGAGCGTAAAGTTTTAGCAAAAGTGATTTTAGATCGATGCGATACTCTAGACGGTGTTGCAGATGGCTTGGTTCAAGATGTTGAGGCTTGTCGTACAGCTTTTGATATTCACAAAGATGTATCTGTTTGCTCAAGTACAAGAGATGGCACCTGTTTAAGCACCGAACAAATTGATGTATTAGCAAACATTTACCGTGGCCCTGTAAACTCTGCTGGACAAGCGCTCTATGCAACCCAGCCTTTCGACCCGGGCTTAGTGGGAAGCAACTGGGCAAGCTGGAAATTTGAATCTTCGGTGGGAACAGCGCGTGACCCAGTTGCGGTCGGCATTCTTTTTCAGGTTCCACCAGACCCGACTGTGACTCAAAACTCTAGACAATTTGCCTTTAATTTTAACTTCGATACCGACTATCTAAAACTATCGGCAACCAATGATGTGTACACCGAAAGTTCGATGTCTTTCATGATGCCACCCGATGAACTTAATCTTGATAAACTCCGCAATCATGGTGGAAAAATGATTGTGGTACAAGGCACAGCAGATGGCGTTTTCTCTGTAGATGACACCCAAAATTGGTACGATCAACTACTCCAACACTATAAAAATGATGCAAAAGGTACAGCACCTGAATTTGCACGTTTCTTTAGAGTTCCGGGCATGAACCATACCCGTGATGGCATTGCGACCGACCAATTTGATGCATTGACTGCTTTAGTCAACTGGGTTGAATATGGGCAAGCCCCTGACAAAATCATTGCGACCGCACGCGGCGCAGGTAACCCAAGTGGTCAAGTGAATACTGAACTTCCACAAAACTGGGCACCCGACCGTACCCGCCCACTTTGTCCTTACCCACTGATTGCCCGTTATAATGGTCAAGGTGATAGCGAAAAAGCTGAAAACTTTAGTTGTAAATAACACCTTATAAAATTAAAAGAGAGCTTAAATCAGCTCTCTTTTTTATCTTAATCAACTTAATTTTAGCTCAAGATTTACTGCTTAAACTTTTTAATACTTTTAGACAGATGAGCACGCATCATTTGTCGAGCCAACAAACCATCCTGATCGACAATTGCGTTATAAATATTGACATGATCATGGTGAACCGCTTTTAAATATTCTTCACGGTTTTCTGGACTTTGCTCAATAGATTTTAGGCGTGCACGTGGAATAATTTTTTCACCCAGATACTTTAAAAAATCAACGAAATATTGATTTTCAGAAGCTTCAGCAATCGCAATATGAAAATCATAATCAGCTTTTACTGTGCCATCATTTGCATCTGATGAAATATGACGTTCAAAATCTTCAAGCGCAGCTTTCATTTTATCGATGTGAATTTGCTTACGGCGCTCTGATGCTAAAAAGACAGCTTCAGACTCAAGGCTAATTCGAAGCTCCAGTAAAGAGACAATATCGTTAATGGTTTCTAAACTGGCATTAGACAGCAAAAAATTCTGTTCAACAGTCTGCTCTTTTACAAAAGTACCAATCCCGTGACGAGTCTCGACAAACCCTAATGAACGCAACTCAGTGATTGCTTCACGAATAACAGAGCGGCTTACTTCAAAAGTTTCAATTAATTCAAGTTCGGTCGGAATTTTCTCCCCGACTTGGAAGTCTCCAGACTGAATTTTTTCGATCAGTTGTTCTACAATAATCTGGCTTAGTTTTTTTGTTGATCTAGGTTTAATTGCACTAGACATAATCTGAAGAACTCATGAAATGTTGAAAAAATTAGAAAATTCATTTTACTATAAACTTAGACGATAGTCATATTCGGTTTTTATTCCTCTAAGCTATTAAAATTAAAATATTTTATCTCCCTTATCAAACACTCACATATATTTAAAAAGTAAGCAACTTGTGCTTATTTCAATATTTAATAATGCGTTGAATAAGCTAAAAAATATGCAGCTCAATACCTTTGATTGAGCTGCACAATTTTTAAATTTGAGCCTGACTTAATTGCCCATTGACTAGACGAGTAATCTGTAGCGGATTACTATCTTTTAAGGCATCAGGTAATAAAACTTGTGGCGTATTTTGGAAACATACCGGACGCAAGAAGCGCTCAATTGCTCCCGTACCGACCGAAGTTCCACGCGCATCACTGGTTGCAGGGAAAGGGCCACCATGTACCATGGCATCAGACACTTCAACTCCTGTCGGGAAGCCATTAAACAATACACGACCCGCTTTACCAGTTAACAAATGAAGAAGCTCACCAGCTTCAGATAATTCATTTTCATCACCAATAATCGTTGCCGTAAGCTGTCCACCTAAAGCTTCAATCCCTTTCAACAAAGTTGCTTCGTCTTCTACGCCAATCACAATCGACATTGGCCCGAAAACTTCATGTTGTAGTTTTGCGTTGCCTGACAATAAAACAGATTGGTCCGCTTTAAATAGATGTGCTTTTGCTTGAGAAACTAGCTCAGCTTCTTGACCTGTCGCAACTACTTCAAAACCAACTTCACTGTTTAAAGCATCAATACCTTGACGGTAGCTTTTTAAAGTACCTTCATTCAGCATGACCTGTGGCACAGCTTTTTGCGTGCTTTCAACTAAAGCTGCTACGAAACTGTCAAATTCAGGACCTTGTACGCCTAAAATTAACCCTGGTTTTGTACAGAACTGGCCACATCCCATATTAAACGAAGCAACAGTTTCCTGAGCGATTTGTTCACCACGTGAATTAAGCGCTTGAGATAAAACCACGACTGGGTTCACACTCGACATTTCCGCAAAGAATGGAATCGGCTGAGGACGACTCTGCGCAAGGTTATAAAGCGCCATCCCACCCTCAAGAGATCCTGTAAAACCAGCTGCTTGAATGAGCGGATGTTCTACCAAGTTTGCGCCAATACGAGCGCCAAAAATCATGTTGAATGTGCCTTTAGGCATATCACAAACTTCAATTGCTTTTTCAATGGCTTCTGCAACAAGCTCGGCAGTCGCCATATGGCCAGAGTGTGCTTTAAAAACAACCGGACATCCTGCTGCTAAAGCAGCTACGGTATCACCGCCCGCAGTTGAAAATGCTAGTGGGAAATTACTCGCGCCAAACACAGCAACCGGTCCTACCCCTACTTTGTATTGACGCAAATCAACACGTGGCAAAGGCTTACGTTCTGGCAATGCCACATCAATACGAGCACCGTAAAAATCACCACGACGTAAGAGTTCAGCAAACAGTCGAAGTTGGCCAGTAACACGACCTGTTTCCCCTTGAAGACGAGCAAGTGGCAAGCCTGTTTCAAGTGAAGCGACTTCTTGTAAGTTCGCGCCTAATGCTTCAATTTGGCGAGCAATTTCTTCAAGAAAAGAGGCGCGTTGCTCTTGAGATGTTTGGCTATAAACTAAAAAAGCATGATGCGCAGCTTGAGCAGCTTGATCCACTTCTTCAAGTGTTGCCTGACTAAATACATAGCCTGTTGGCTGATAGTCTTTTGCACCCACACTTTCTAGAGCGGGTGCATTTGCAGCAACGCGCTGACCATTAATAAACTGCCCACCGTTATTTTTACTCATTTTAAAGCTCCAATACCTAAACAGTTAGAATTATTGCGGACCAAGTGTCGCAATGAGGGCAGCCAAATCTTCATAGTCTGCTTGAGTTAAATCACTTAATGGTGGACGCACTGGACCTGCATCGTGCCCAACAATTTTGGCACCTGCTTTAATCATACTTACTGCATAACCCGATTTACGGTCGCGAATTTTAATCAGTGGCAAAAAGAAATCTTTAATTAAACGATTCGTTGTTTCAAAGTCATCACTGCGAAGCGCGTTATAAAACTCCATTGCAGTCTTTGGAATAAAGTTAAATACAGCCGACGAATAAACTGGACAACCTAAGGCTTTATATGGTGCTGCAAAAACTTCTGCTGTTGGCAAACCACCTAGATATGACAAACGATCACCCATCGTTTGAGTCACTGCTGTCATCATATCGATTTGACCAGAGCTGTCTTTAAATCCAATTAAGTTCGGACACATCTCAGTTAACTTTTGAATTGAATCGAGATTTAATCTTGAAATGCTACGGTTATAAAAAATTACGCCAAAATCTACTGAGTTACATACTTGCTTAACGTGTTCAACTAAACCTTCTTGGCTTGCTTCAGTTAAATAATGCGGCATTAACAAAATACCGTGTGCACCTAAGCGCTCTGCTTCTTTTGCCTGCTCAATCGCTTGACGTGTCGGACCACCTGCCCCAGCAATAATCGGTACACTACCTTTACAAGTGTCAACCGCTGTTTTAATCACGTCAGAGTATTCATTTCCAGTTAACGAGAAAAACTCGCCTGTACCACCCGCAGCAAATAAAGCACTTGCGCCATAAGGTGCCAACCATTCAAGACGTTTTGCATACGAAGATTTATTAAAGTCCCCATTTTGGTCAAAGTCGGTCACCGGAAAAGAAAGAAGACCATCAGAAACAATGTTTTTTAACTCAAGAGCATCCATTAGAAAATATCCATACACGTTTATGTTGTCAGACATCTTACATCATAAATTTTATTTTAATCAATATATTTTCCTCTGAAAAATTAATTTTTTTAAAAAGATAAAAGTTTATTACCAAAAAACACTTAACAAATTGTTTTATAAAATATTATTGAAAAATCTTAATTTCACAGCTAATCGTTAGACATAAAAAAAGCTGTCCATATGGACAGCAAAGAATAAAAACAATTCAAAAAGCGAATTATTCAAACATATCGATAAAACATTAACGAACCAAACATGGCTTTTTATTATTAAATGACCAATTTGGTATTAAAAATTGCATCGCATCGGCATCATTACGAGCCCCTAAACCTTTTAATTTATAGAGTTCATGCGCTTGGTTAATTCGGTCCCAGTCCAGCTCGACACCAAGTCCTGGAGCTGTTGGCACCTGAATTTTACCGTCCTTAATTTCAAGCGGCGCTTTAGTCAATTGATCTGTCCCTTCTTGCCAAATCCAGTGCGTATCAATTGCCGTTACCTTACCTACCGCAGCGGCTGCAACATGGGTAAACATAGCAAGTGAAATATCAAAGTGATTATTAGAATGTGAACCCCACGTTAAGTTATACATATTGCAGAGCTGTGAAACTCGAACCGAGCCTTCCAATGTCCAAAAATGTGGATCAGCTAAAGGAATATCAACAGCTTGCAGTTGAATACTATGCGACATTTCTCGCCAGTCGGTAGCAATCATGTTGGTCGCAGTGGGTAAACCTGTTGCACGTTTAAACTCGGCCATAATTTCGCGGCTTGAATAACCTTGTTCTGCACCGCACGGGTCTTCTGCGTAGGCCAACACGCCTTTCAGATGTTTGCCTAAAGCAATTGCTTCATCTAAAAACCATGCTCCGTTTGGATCAAGTGTCACACGTGCTTCTGGAAAACGGCGCGCAATTGCAGTAACAGCTTCAGCTTCTTGTTCGCCCTGTAACACTCCACCTTTTAACTTAAAGTCTTTAAACCCATAACGGTCATAAGAAGCTTCTGCTAAACGCTGCACTGCCTCAGGTGTTAATGCTTTTTCATGACGGACTTTATACCAGTCATGATGATGATTTGTAGAAGTTGCATAGTCTAATGACGTCTGTTTTTGGTCACCGATAAAGAATAAATATCCCAATACTTCAACTTCACTACGTTGCTGACCTTCACCTAATAAGCTTGCAACATTTACATTTAAATGCTTACCAAGCAAATCAAGCAATGCCGACTCATAAGCAGTTACAACATGAATTGTGGTCCGTAAATCAAAGGTTTGATTGCCTCGTCCACCACTGTCACGATCAGCAAAAGTTTGCTGAATTTTTTTAAGTAGATTTTTATATTCACCAATCGGCTGCCCTTCTATCAAGGCTTTAGCATCATTTAATGTCGCTAAAATTTTTTCTCCCCCAGGAATTTCACCTACCCCAATATTTCCAGAGTTATCTTCGATAATGAGTATATTACGAGTGAAATAAGGTCCATGGGCACCACTCAAATTGAGCAGCATGCTGTCATGTCCAGCAACAGGAATTGCTCGAATTGATTTAACGATAGGTGTAGAGGTCGCCATTAAAAATACTCCTTGGCATTTTGATACTATTTTTTCATGATCAAAACTTATAAGACATCATACGACTTGTCAATATAAACCCGTATAAAAATTATTTTTCGACCCTACTTGCCAAAATAATATTTTTAATCATATGATGTCATACATCTAAAGACGCGGTTTTAGAACTAGGACTATAGAGTAGATACAAAATTCCGTTTTCTCATCTATTCTATCGATGAATTTGACATGACGTCACCTATTTCACGGATATGCAAATAGGTCGATTATTAAAAAGAGTTTGTATATGGATAATCTGCAAACAAATATTGCTGCCGTTAGCCAGCAACGAGCGAAACATAATAAGACGCGCTATTACATTTTAGCGATGGTTTTTTTAGTCACTTCATTAAATTACGGTGATCGGGCAACACTTTCAATGGCTGCTGCCCCAATGTCTCAAGAACTGGGATTAAGCACAGTGACCATGGGATATATCTTCTCTGCATTTGGCTGGGCTTATGTTATTGGTCAAATTCCAGGTGGCTGGTTACTCGACAAGTTCGGCGCTCGAAGAGTTTATTTCTGGAGCATTATACTCTGGTCTTTTTTCACTATTCTCTTGGGTTTTGTTGATATTTTAGGTTCTATTCCTCTCATTATCGCCTCATTATTTCTTTTACGTTTCTTGGTTGGATTATCTGAAAGTCCAGCATTTCCGGGCAATAGCCAGATTGTAGCAGCTTGGTTCCCAACTAAAGAACGTGGAACTGCCGCAGCAATATTTAACTCAGCTCAATATTTTGCAACTGTTATATTTGCACCATTCATGGGATGGCTAGTTGCACATGTTCACTGGCAATCTGTTTTTTGGATTATGGGCGGATTAGGCATTGTGATTGCTTTCATCTGGTTAAAAGTCATCTATAGTCCAGAAAAACACCCTACTATTAATTCAAATGAGTTCAAATATTTACAAGCAGGCGGTGCTATTACTAGCATGGGTGAAAATCAGCTTAAAGTTGCTGATGAAAACAACAAGATGAATTTTAAAAATATTAAAAAGCTGCTTTCTTCTCGTATGCTTCTAGGTATTTTTATCGCTCAGTATTGTATTACCTGCTTAACCTATTTCTTTCTAACTTGGTTCCCTGTCTACCTTGTAAAAGAACGCCACATGTCAATTTTAGAGGCTGGTTTTGCAGCTGTATTACCGGCACTTTGTGGATTTATTGGTGGCGTATTAGGGGGAGTAATTTCCGATAAACTTATCAAGATGAACAAGTCTCTAACCTTTTCGCGTAAATTTCCCATTATTTTTGGCATGTTGTTATCAACCAGTATTGTGGTTTGTAACTATGTCGATTCGCAAACAGCTATCTTGTTCTTTATGTCGCTCGCCTTTTTTGGCAAAGGTTTTGGTGCATTAGGTTGGGCAGTGATGTCTGATGTTGCACCGAAAGAAATGGTTGGTTTGTCGGGTGGATTATTTAATACCTTCGGCAATACTGCAGGCATTGTTATCCCTATTGTTATTGGCTATATCATCAACTCGACAGGTTCTTTCAATGGCGCACTGGTTTTTGTAGGTATACATGCTGTCATCGCAATTATTTGCTACCTCTTTATGGTCGGCAAAATCCAGCGCTTCGAGTTAAAACCTACCTCTTAAAAATGCTTCGCTATAACGCTTAAAAAAATTATGCGTTATAGCCCTCTCTTCAAATGTATACAAGGAACGATCATGCTGAAGCCTCTCCTCATAAAAATTAGTCCTCTCGATAATGTAGCCATTGTCGTCAATGACGGCGGCTTACCACCCTCTACACATATTGAAGAACATCAACTCACCTTGGTTGATGATGTACCACAAGGACACAAAGTTTTATTAGAGTCATTAAAACAAGGTGAAGCAATTGTTCGTTATGGGGAAATTATTGGTTATGCCAATAAAGATTTACTTGCAGGTTGTTGGGTGAATGAAGCCGTTACTCAAATGCCTGAGGCACCTGAACTAGATGATCTTGAGTTAGCAACTCGTCCTGATCCAATGCTTCCTGCTCTTAGTGGATATACATTTAAAGGCTATAAAAATAAGGATGGCAGCGTCGGCACAAAAAATATTTTAGGGATTACAACCAGTGTTAACTGTGTCGAAGGTATCGTCGATTATGTCGTTAAAATTATTGAACGTGATTTACTTCCTAAATATCCAAATGTAGATGGTGTGGTCGGGTTAAACCATTTATACGGCTGTGGTGTCGCAATTGATGCACCTGCTGCAATTGTTCCTATTCGTACAATTCATAATCTTGCACTCAACCCTAATTTTGGTGGAGAAATTATGGTTGTGAGTCTGGGCTGTGAAAAAATGCAACCCGAACGACTTTTAAATATTCCTAAAGAAAACAAATATATTCCCCTAGCAAATGAAGATATTATTCAGTTGCAAGATGAACGGCATCATGGTTTTGAAAGTATGGTGAACCATATTTTAACCGTGGCAGAACAACATCTTGAAAAGCTTAATCAACGTACTCGAGAAGAAGTTCCAGCTTCTAATTTGGTTGTAGGAATGCAATGTGGCGGGAGTGATGCATTTTCTGGAGTCACCTCGAACCCTGCCGTTGGTTTCGCAGCTGACCTGATTGTGCAATGTGGCGGTACCGTCATGTTCTCTGAAGTCACAGAAGTCCGTGATGGTATTCATCTACTCACTCCACGTGCAGCAAATGAACAAGTTGCCAAAGATTTAATTCGGGAAATGAAATGGTACGACGACTACTTAGCAGCAGGCCAAGTAGACCGAAGTGCCAATACAACACCGGGTAATAAAAAAGGTGGACTGAATAACATTGTAGAAAAAGCGATGGGATCGATTGCCAAATCGGGCCGCTCACCTATTGTAGAGGTTCTCGCACCGGGCCAAAGACCGACAAAAAAAGGATTAATTTTTGCGGCAACGCCTTCGAGTGACTTTATCTGTGGTACACAGCAAATGGCATCGGGTATTACCGTTCAAGTATTTACCACAGGCCGCGGTACGCCCTACGGGCTGGCAGCAGTGCCGGTCATTAAAATGGCAAGCAGAAACAATATTGCAAACCGTTGGTATGACCTGATCGACATCAGTGCTGGTGATATTGCCATTGGGAAGAAAACTATTGAAGAAGTGGGCTGGGAACTTTTTGAACTGATTTTACAAGTGGCGAGTGGTGAACAACAAACGTGGTCGGACCGTTGGGGTATTCATAACTCACTTGCTGTATTTAACCCAGCCCCAGTGACCTAATAAGGTTTAAAAGATGAGGTATATCCCCTCATCTTTTTCACATTTCCCACATTAATTACGACACATTTCACCAAAACTTAACATCACTGCTAAAATAACATCGAAAATTAAGAACTGTATTTCTCTATGCAAAATCAGACTGCTCCAAATCTACCCTCGACTCAACTTGGAAAAGCATTGCTTTGTCTTATGACATCAGCATTATTATTTTCCATTATGGGGGTATGCATTCGTTTTGCTTCGCAAACAGTGGACAATGCGACCGTCGTGTTTTTTAGAAATGCAGTAGGTTTATTTATTTTTATTCCTATGCTTTTAAAGCAGGGCTTAGACTTCGTTAAAACCGATAAACTGTGGATGCACACTTGGCGAAGTCTAGTGGGTCTTGCTGCAATGTATGGTTTTTTCTATGCAATTGCGAACTTAAAACTATCAAATGCTATGGTTTTTAGTTACTCATCTCCTATCTTTATTCCACTCATTGCATGGCTCTTCTTAAAAGAAAAAATTACTAAATCGATGATTTTTGCTGCTGTGATTGGACTCGTTGGGGTTTTATTTGTCGCTAAGCCCGACCAAGGTTTATTTAATGCATTATCTTTTATTGGATTGGGCGCATGCTTTTTATCAGCAATGGCTTTTGTGACTGTAAGAGCTTTAACCAGTACAGAGCCGCCTGAGCGTATCGTTTTTTATTTCTGTATTTTTGGTAGTTTAATTTCATCTATTCCAATGTTCTGGCATTGGCGCATTTTCACTTGGCATGAACTGGCCCTGCTCATTGCCGCAGGACTTTTAGCAAACATTAGCCAACTATTTATGTCTTATGCTTATAGCTTAGCGCCAGCAGGACAAATTGGCCCCATGAATTACATTGCTATTATTTTTGCAGGAATATGGGGATTTGTTTTTTGGCATGAATTACCAGATTTATTCAGTATTATCGGCATATTTATTATTTTATTTGCCATATTGCTCTGTAATCCATTTTTGCAGAAAAAGTTACTCTCTCGCTTTAAATAGCAGACAAACCTGATTCTAATTTAGGTACTGTATTCGATACTCATTTGGTGAAATGCCTGTCCAATGACGATAGGCTTTTCTAAAATTAGAAGTATCTGAAAAGCCAATTCTTTCGGCAATTTCATCTACGGTTAAAGTTGTTTCTCGCAAATATTCATCCGCAAGACGGCGCCGAGTTTCATCTAATAACTCCTGATAAGTTAAATCAAAACCTGCCAAGCGCCGATGTAAGGTTCGCTTTGAGATATGTAACCGTTCAGCCATTTCTTGAGCTGATGGAAAAAGCCCCGTTCCATCCAATAATATTAAACGAATCGTTTTTACTAACTCGGGTTCTTCAGCTACTGCTGCACCTAACATCCGCTCACAAAATGACTTACACATGTCCGCAGTAATCGGGTTGGCATTTGGGCAAGGTACTTCGAGCCATTTTAAATCAAAGTGCCATTGCATTACCCCAGCATTAAACTGAACGGGACAATGAAACACTTTTTCATATTCTTCTGCATAGTCAGGTGCTGGATAGGGCAATAAAAGCTTCTTCGCTTGAAATGGTCCTTCAAGCACCCGTTCGATTAAGGTTTGCATAGAGCTAAACCAAAACTCGCACACTAAAGGTAGAAGCGTACCAAGCGCAATAATGTCCTGCCCTTCAAAAACGGCAGCGTCATCTCGCACATAGAATGACTTCTTTAAAATAGGCCCTGCAAGTTTAATATGTCGAATGCCAAGCTCTACCGCTTGTCTAAAATTACGCGAAGAATATAGTGCGTAACCATACACCCCAAAATCTGACAAGCGCTGCTTTTGCCCTGCACGTAGTCCAATTAATGGATCGTGAGATAGTTTTTGAATATTTTGAAATAGTTGAATTTTTTGAACTTGGGAAATATATAAAGAGGATTGATTCATCGTATCTGGCGAAATATTTGTGCCTGATAGAACATCTGATATTGAATGGCCTTGCAAACCCATTTCATCAAATAAACTGGTCAAACCTAGCAAATATGTATTCGAACCTAAGGATGTATTATCATAATTTCCTTCGATAACAACATTTGTATTTTTATAAAGATTATTAGGCATCTAACTCGCACCATCCCTAGAGTGACATGCATAATGGCACTAAACTACCTCTTGTTGTCTCAATTTAACATCGACCATACGACGCTTCAAGCATAAAGTATCATAAGCAAAAGTATGGAAGGAACGATAATGGAAAGCTCCACTTTAAAAGAATATAGCGGTTCTGCCACCGAACATATGGAACTTATTTTTTCCAAACAACGTGCCAATTTTGAGGCAGATCCCTATCCAAGTCTTGAGACACGCCGCACAAAGCTGCATCAACTCAAAAAACAAATCATTCGTTATCAAGATGCATTAGCTGCCGCGATTAATTCCGATTTTAGTTCTAGATCACTTGATGAATCTAAACTATTAGATCTGCTTGGCTCAGTGCTAGAAGCCGATCATGCAATTCATCATTTACGCCGCTGGATGCGCCCAAGTAAACGCCGTACCGAGCTTTTATTTTTATCAAACCGTTTAAGTGTGCAATACCAACCTAAAGGCGTGGTTGGTGTCATTGTTCCTTGGAACTTCCCCGTTTATTTAGCACTTGGCCCGCTCATTGCCGCATTAGCTGCTGGCAACCGAGTCATGATTAAGCTGCCTGAAATTACACCGAATACTAATGCAATGCTTCGACGAATGCTGGCTGAAGTCTTTAATGAAGATGAAGTGGCTGTGTTTGGTGAAGAAATTACAGACCCAGCAAGATTTACCTCTTTACCATTTAACCATATTGTATTTACTGGCTCCCCTGCGATTGGTAAAGTCGTCATGCGAGCGGCCGCTGAAAACTTAACACCTGTTACACTTGAGTTAGGTGGTAAATCACCTGCAATTGTAAGCCGCAACTACCCGCTTGCCGATGCTGCAAAACGTATTACACATGGTAAAGCAACAAATAGTGGTCAAATCTGTGTAGCGCCTGACTATGCGTTGGTTCCAAAAGAAAGTATTGATGAGTTTGTAGAAGCCTCTAAAGCAAGCTTTATAAAAATGTTTGGTCAAAACATTGAAAATAATGAGAATTACACATCGATTGTAAATGACCGCCATTTAAAACGTATTCAAGATATTTTGACCGATGCACAAGAAAAAGGTGCACGTATTATTCCTTGCGACACTTACAGCTTTGACCAACAAGGTCGCAGAATGCCTGTACAGATTGTGCTGAATTGCACGCCAGACATGCGCATTATGAAAGAAGAACTCTTTGGCCCTATTTTACCTGTGGTGGCTTATGATTCTTTAGATGATGCAATTACCTATGTAAAATCGGACGAACGACCTTTAGCGCTTTATTGCTTTACGCATAGCTCAGTAGAACGTGATCGTATTTTACGTGAAACTCATTCGGGTGGTGTGACCATTAATGATTGGGGCTGGCATGTAGTTAACCATGATGCTCCTTTCGGTGGTATCGGAAACTCAGGCATGGGGTCATATCATGGTGAAGAAGGCTTCCGTGAACTTTCACATGCAAAAACTGTTTTTATTCGCCATCGGTTTTTCCCGACTCAGCTTTTCCACCCTCCTTATGGAACATTTCTACAAAAGTTAGCAATTCGCTTTTTCTTGAAAAAAGGCGATCCAAATATTAAGTAACCATTATAAAAAAAGCCTCGTTATGAGGCTTTTTTATAACAAACGACCTGTAATACATCTATTAATTTGTTCTTTTGTTAAATCAAAATCTACAAATCGTGTTTCTTTGGTTTTTTCAAAGGAAGCTGTATTCCTTTAACAGAACAAGCTGCTAATTCTTTAACAAAATCAGTCATTATTTTCTCAATAAATTAATTTATATATATACTAAATAAATTTCCAAATACAAATTTTATTATTTTATAAAATTACTCTTCCAATAATTCAAAATTAAAAAATTTAAAGAAAATTCCATCCTCATCTATTTGTTTTAAGTTATATTTAACACCATCCCAACCATCTAAATTTTTCTCAATATATAAATCTTCAAACTGAGTAAATCTATTACCAAAATCATTCAGATAAAGATTAGTAATATTAAAGAATCTAATTTTTATTTTTTCACTATATATATCTGACAAATCTTTGTCTAAAACCATATCTAAATTATAGACCCCACCAAAGTCATCAAAATACATATTTATAGAATGCACATGATCATATTCAAAAAATTTTCCATTTAAATTATTAACATCACCCACGACTAACTCCCCCTCTCTTTTATTTACTAATATTTTAAGACAAGCATAAATCACTTGAATGTTTATCTGACAAGCATGATTCCTCATAATCAAAAAAAATCTTCTTATCATCTAAATATTTTTTAATTAGAGCATAATTAACCTTTTTAGGTATATTAATTGCATAATAATGTTTACCTTCAAAGCCTTCCCAACCACATAAATAAACCTCCAAAGTAGTTAATATTTTTTCAATACATTTAATATCGTTATTAAAAAATACAATTCTTAATGTTGAATTATTAGATGGCTTTATTAAATCATCAAAATAGAGTTTTTCATTTTCTATTTCAACCTGAATAAGATCATCAAATGCAAGGTTAGGTGCAAAGAAAGGAATACTTCTAACAAAGTATTGATCAGTCTTGTACATCTCTCCCCATATTAACTCTTTTGATAGTTCATTATTTTTATCTAAATAGTCTATTACAATTTTTTGCTTATCCACTACACTTCCTTTTATTTACATATCTTTTTTTCGAATAATATAGATTTTCAAATACTAATTGTCCTTATAGAATTAATCATAATACCCTTCTATGAATATTATAATTGCTTCAACTGGTAAAAATGGTTCTTCTTCATAATTTGGTTCATAAAAACCTATCCCAAATTTAAATGAAGTTAGACCATCTTCATCAATAGCAATATCTTTATCTAATGCAGCCATTAACTTATAAGCTTCAAATGCAGGGAGCCTAGATAACTCTACCTCATTAAAAACAACTTGAGCAGGTTCATAAAATACCAATGCTATAACGTTGTCAGCACTATCATAATCTATATTAATACCTACTTCTTCATAACCATCAGAAGAAAAATTGTTCCCAAAGACCCTAGGCTCATACTCAGAAAAAATCTTTCTTACTTCTTCTCTTTTCATGCCAAACTTAATTAAACAAGCTCCCACGTATGGAGTTATTTCAAACATTATTCCATCTCGATTATTTATTAAGCACTTATTTATTCAACAAGTAATCTCTATATACCATTATCTGATATATATTTCACTATATTGCATACTAATATTGATTGTATCTTAGCTAATTTTTTTCATTCAACTTTATTAATTACTATACCCTTCTGTGAATAGAATGATTGATTCAACTGGTAGCATATAGTCTTCCTCATAAATTGGTACATAAAAACCTATCCCAAATTTAAAAGAAGTTAATCCATCCTCATCAATAGCAATATCTTTATCTAATGAAGCCATTAGCTTATAAGCCTCATATGCAGGGAGCTTAGATAGCTCTATCCCATTAAAAACAACATGAGCAGGTTCATAAAACTCTAATGCTATAGCTCTATCATTACTATCATAATATACATTAATACCAATTTCATCATAGCCATCAGTAGCAGACTCTGAATAAGAATTTCGCCAAAATGCTCTAGGCTCATACTCAGAAAAAATCTTTCTTACTTCTTCTCTTTTCATGCCAAAGTTAATTAAACTAGCTCCCACGTATGGGGTTATTTCAAACATTATTCTTTCTCAACTATTTTTCAAGTCATTAGTAATTCTATAAGTAGTATATATAACAAAATTTACAATTTTTTATCATATCTCTTTTCGAATTTTATTTATATATCACCTATCTCTTTAAGTTAACCTTCTTTTTTTAAGTTTTATCTTTCAATCAGTTCCTACTTTTCAAAATAAAAAAGCTAGGCACTCACCTAGCTTTAATATAAAAAACTATACTCGACTTAAATATAATCAACCTTTTGAGCTTTTAAAATATCAAGCTGCAACATCTTTTTCTTTTTATATTTATAGGCAATAAACAAACCAATAAACCATACTGGTGAGAACTCTAAAGCAATCAGCGTATCATGATCTAAAGCTAAAATTACTATAGTGAAGACTAAAAACAACATCGTCACCCATGCCATGAATAAACCACCTGGCATTTTATACTTTGACTGGATATGTAATTCAGGACTTTTCTTACGATAATAAATATATGAAAGCACTATCAGCATAAATGTAAAAATACATAAAATTGAAGTGAGCGCTGAAATAATCGTAAATGCAGTCATAACATTTGGAACAATAAATAGAATTGATGTCCCAAGGGTCACACAAGCCATTGAAAACACAAGCCCTCTAATTGGAACTTTTCTTTTAGACAGCTTACTAAAGCTTTTAGGCGCATCGTTATCTAAAGCTAAACCATATAACATACGGCTGGTCGCAAAGATTCCACTATTTGCCGAAGATAAAGCTGAAGTCGCAACAACAAAGTTGATTAAACCTGCCGCAATTGGTAACCCAACCAATGTAAACATTTCTACAAACGGACTTTTATCTGGCGATACTTTAGCCCAAGAGGTGACTGCAATAATACAAACCAATGCACCCACGTAGAATAATAAAATACGTAAAGGAATAGAGTTAATTGCTTTTGGAAGTGAGGTATGCGGGTCTTTGGTTTCAGCAGCAGTTGTACCGACAAGCTCAATACCTACAAATGCAAATATGGCAATTTGGAAGCCTGCCAAGAAACCTGTTACACCATATGGGAACATAGATTGTGTTTCAAACAAATGGCTAACCGATGCTTTAACACCATTTGGAGAAGTAAATCCGGTACTAATTAAATAAATACCAGCCAAAATAAACAGAATAATTGCAGTAATTTTGATGAGTGAGAACCAAAACTCTAATTCACCAAAAAGCCGGACGGCCACAAAATTGAGTATCGTTAAGATGGCTAATGATGTAAATGCAGGAATCCAAACGGGTAAATCAGGATACCAAAACTGCATGTACCCTCCGATTACAATCACGTCAGCAATAGCAGTAATAATCCAGTTACACCAATACGACCAACCAAGGAAAAACCCAGCCCACGGACCGAGATAAGCCGTTGCAAAATCTGCGAATGTTTTAAAATTAGTATTCGCAAGCAACAATTCACCCATTGCTCGCATCACGAAGAAAAAGAAGAAACCAATAATTAAATAGGTTAAAACAATTGAAGTACCCGAAACACTTAATGTTTTCCCAGAACCCATAAATAACCCAGTACCAATTGCACCACCAATTGCGATCATCTGAATATGACGATTGGTTAATGAGCGCTGCAATTTCTCCTCTTCTTGCTCAGTCATATGTTGACTACCAAGAAGATCTCCTTCCAGGAACTGCTTTCCGTTATTCTTACTCATGTAATATTTACTCCAATTTATAGCAACCGTCGTAAATGTTTTAATAATAAATAAATTATATGATTATTAATTTAGTCCATTAAATCATGTTAATAATATTATTAAATCACTTAAAACCTTATAAATTCCTTTTTAAAAGCTATTACCTATAACAATAAAAATTAATCATCAATCCTTCCCTTCATTATTATATTAGCCAGCTATTCTCAACATAATTTCAGCAGACAATTAAAATATATAAATGAATTAAATATTTTTATTATCTGTCTTTTATAGAATAGAAACAGGCTAATTAATTCCAGCTCAGCGAGCAAGATTGTGTTTATCCATGTACCAATCTTGCGTTAGCGATAATATAGTATTCCTTCTTAAATTTGGTGAAATGTATAGTAATTTCCGCTTAATTAACAGCCATTCGAAAATGCTCAGTGGCTTTGAGTTTATTGACCACTTCTGGACTCGAAACCTGTTTAACTTGAACACTTAGCACCCGAACTAAAGCGCCATTTTCAATATTCAATTGTTTTGCTTGTTCTTTTGTTAACTGCAATATGTTTTGGTGCGGTTTGCTATACACAAGAATCGAGCGATAATTTTCATAGTCATCATTGGCCACAATGTAAGCTTCATCACCTACCGCAATATTTTCAGGTTGTTCAATTTGGATCGCTACAGACTGACTTTCTTTAATTGCCCGTAAATTTTCGATATCGGCCTGCAATGTCGCCCCACCATCAAAAATATCGACATAGCCTTTATAGCGTAGCCCCTCTTCAAGCAAGAGGTTGTAGGCTGGTCGAGTATTTGGATGAACAATGCCAATCGCGGCTTTAGCATCGTCAGGTAACATATCGACATAGAGTGGATGTCTTGGCATCAGCTCAGCAATAAAAGCCTTTTGCCCGACTCCACTCAAATAATCAGCTTTGGTAAATTCAATATTAAAAAACTTATGCCCTACCGCATTCCAAAATGGTGATTGCCCATTTGCATCGGAATAGCCACGCATTTCAGCAACAATGGTTTCTTCAAAATATTGGCGAAATGCTGACAGAAACAAGAAACGGACTTTAGATAAAAACTTGCCATTTTTATTTAAGCGATAGTCTGGATCTAAAAATAAAGTACAAAGCTCACTACAGTTGGTATGGTCATTACTCAAATACAAAGTAGGTAAAGCGTTATAAACACTTAACGGTTCTGACGCATGAACTTGGGTTCCTACATGAAAGTTGTACCAAGGCTCTTTTAAACCAAGTGCGACTTCAATACCGCAAACACCGACAACTTTGTTGAGTTCACTATCTTCTAAAACAAATAAATAGACCTGATCTGCCTTTGGGAGTTCACCTGCGACAGTTTTACAAGCCCGCTCAATACGAGCAGCAAGTTTTTCCATATTGGGCTGCAAAGATGTCAAACCAAAACCCGCTTTTTGCGCCAACAGGTAAAGGTCATTAACATCTTTAGGTTCAATGTAGCGAATAATCATCATGCTGCTTGTTCATCCTTTTGAATTTCCACAAAGCGAGCAAGCGCACGTTCAAGGCGTTTTAAACCTTCATCAATATCAGCAAATGGAATAATCAAAGACGGTGTAAAACGTAGAACATTTGGACCAGCAATCAAACTCAGTAAACCTTCTTCACCTGCAAGGTTATTAATATCTTTTGCTTTACCAGCAAATTTGTCTTTTAGGGCACAACCAATCAGTAAACCTTCACCACGAATCGTTTCAAAGATTTCATATTTTTCATTTAATTTATTTAAAGCTTTTTTATAGTAGTCATGACGTTCTTTGACACCATTAAGCACTTCAGGCGTATTAATAAATTCAAATACTGCACCTGCAACCGCACTTGCTAACGGGTTACCACCGTAAGTCGTACCGTGCGTACCCACTGAAAAATGTGGAGCAAACTTATCTGTTGTTAGCATTGCACCGACTGGGAAACCACCACCTAATGCTTTTGCAGTCGTTAATACATCTGGAATAACACCAGAGTTCATGTATGCATAAAGTGCACCTGTACGACCAACACCAGTTTGTACTTCATCAAAAATAAGTAAGGCACCAAACTCATCACACAGTGCACGCAAACCTTTTAAAAATTCGACGTCAGCTGGAATAACGCCACCTTCACCTTGGATCGGTTCAACAATGACCGCACATGTTTGCTCATTAATTACCGCTTTTGCAGCGTCTAAATCATTAAAGGCAACATGGTTAATGCCATTTGGAAGTGGTGCAAAGTCTTGAGAATATTTAGGTTGACCGCCCGCTGAAACGGTAAATAAAGTACGACCATGGAAAGCATTGTTAAATGCCACAATGCCACTTTTGCCAGCAACGCCACTGTCTAGACCGACTTTACGAGCTAGTTTTAATGCAGCTTCATTCGCTTCAGCACCTGAGTTACAGAAGAAAACTTTATCTGCAAATGTATTTTCAGTGAGTTGTTTTGCAAGGCGTAGAACTGGTTCATTTGTATAACCATTGCCTACATGCCAAAGTTTTGTTGCTTGTTCTGTTAAAGCATTCACTGCCACTGGATGCGCATGACCTAATGCGTTTACTGCAATCCCGCCTGCAAAATCAATATATTCTTTATTTTCTTGATCCCAGATACGTGAACCTTCGCCACGTACCGGAATGAAATTTGCCGGTGCAAAAACTGGAACCATCCACTCGTTAAAGTCACTACGTGAAACTGCAAAATTATTCATTTTATCTAGTCCATTAAATTAAAATTATGAGGGTTAGCTGATGACCCTATTATTCAAAATCAAATTGATTCACAAAATTTGTAATTCAGTCAAAAATGAATTATTTTTTACCAATTTGATAATTGACAATTACAATATGGATAACATTGATCAAATTATTTTAGGTTTACTTAAAGATAACGCACGGATGTCTGTTACTGAGTTAGCCGAAAAAGTTCACGTTTCACGCGCAACGGTTAAAAAGAAAATCGAGTATCTAGAGTCTTCGGGCATCATTACTGGATATACGGTACGATTTAAACCCAATGCAGAACGAAACGTCATTCGTGCATGGATGAGCATTATGGTTGAAGGCACTAAAGCGCAATCTGTGATTAAAGAACTACGCCTAGAAAGTGCAGTGGAATGTTTGCATAAAACTAATGGCAAATGGGACATTTTGGTCGAGCTACGCTCTGATACTTTAGAAAACTTCGACAAAGTTTTAGAGAGAATCAGGAACATTTCAGGTATTTATAACAGTGAAACCAGCATTCTGCTTGCGAGTCATAAGACCTAATAAAGCCCTTTAATTTCAATCAATAAGAACTCGAAACTGATGAGCTAAACACAAGGTTTGGCTCATCAAGCTGCTCTCGATTAGCAAAATTCCTCTATTGTCTTTCATCAAATCTACTGAATTAGTACAACGATGAGCCTGCTCTAAAAATCTTCAATAATTTTTTAATTTTTTAAAACAATAAAATCAAAAGCTTAAAATCCAATTTGATTTGAATTCTAATTTTTTTCACTCACTCCTCTCATCAAAGCATTTGACAGAAAATTTAAAACATAATACATATAGTATTATATGTTATATGTTAAAAACCTAAGGACAAGGTATAAAAATGGCTAAAACTCAACTAAAACACTTTATTAACGGCGAATATGTTGCTAGCAAAGGAAATGATTATTTCGACTTAGTCAGCCCAGTGACTGGTGAAGTTTATGCACAATCACCGAATGCAACCGAGGCAGAAGTTGATGCGGCTTATGCTGCGGCAAAAGAAGCATTTAAAATTTGGGGACGCAGCACACCTTCAACTCGTCAAAAAGCATTACTGAATTTGGCAGATGCTATTGAAGCAAATGCTGAGCGTTTAATTGAGGCCCAAAGTCGTAATACGGGTCAGTTAAAACACTTAATTGCATCAGAAGAAGTAGGTGCATCGGCAGATCAAGTTCGTTTCTTTGCAGGCGCTGCCCGCTTACTCAATGGCACAGCTTCAGGTGAATATTTAGAAGGTTTAACCTCTTCTATTCGCCGTGAACCAGTTGGTGTAGTTGGTCAAGTTACACCTTGGAACTACCCACTTATGATGGCTGTTTGGAAAATTGCTCCTGCTTTGGCTGCGGGTAACACGGTGGTACTTAAACCAAGTGACACAACACCAGAAAGCACCCTTTTACTTGCAGAAATTGCTGCACCATTTTTCCCTAAGGGTGCACTTAACGTAGTGTTAGGCCAAGCTCAAGTGGGTTCAAAAGTGGTATCACATAAAACCCCTGCGCTTGTTTCTATTACAGGATCAGTTCGTGCCGGATTACAGGTTGCAGCTTCAGCGGCTGCAAATTTAGCAAAAGCTCACCTTGAGCTTGGTGGTAAGGCACCTGTAGTGGTTTTTGAAGATGCCGACATCGACAAAGCAGTTGAAATGATTGCATTAACTGGCTATTTCAACGCAGGCCAAGACTGTACAGCTGCCACACGTGTGATTGTGTCTGAAGCAGTCCATGATGAGTTTTTAAGCAAGTTAGTTGAAGCTGCAAAAAATACACGTTTTGGTGAACCCGATGATCAAGACGCACTTTACGGTCCACTTAACAATGCCAATCAATTAAAGAATGTTAAAGCCTTTATCGATAACCTACCTGCCCACGCCAAAGTTGAAACTGGTGGAAAACAGGCAGACCGTCCGGGCTTCTATTTTGAGCCAACCGTTATTAGTGGTTTAAAACAACACGATGAAGCAATTCAAAATGAAATTTTTGGACCAGTGATTACTGTTCAAAAATTCACAGATGAAAATGATGCCATTGAAAAAGCCAACGACATTGAATATGGCCTAGCTTCAAGTGTTTGGACCAAAGATCATGCCCGTGCAACTCGTCTGTCTCGTGAACTCGATTTCGGTACAGTTTGGATTAATACACACATTCCTCTCACCGCAGAAATGCCACACGGCGGTTTCAAAAAATCAGGTTATGGTAAAGATTTATCTGGCTATGGTTTTGAAGAATATACCCGCGTTAAGCATGTGATGAGTTCAAACGAATAATAAAAATGGACTTTGAAAGGAGATCAAAATGAATAAACAAGAAATGAAAGACTTGGTGAGCAAAGCCCATCACGAGCTATTTAATCTACACGACACAACTGCTCTAGACCGTTATTTTTCTGAAGACTTTGTAGAGCATTCTCCACTGGTTGCAAATGGTCTTTCGGGCCTTCGCCAACTGGTAGAAGATTGTCCCGACATGCAACATGAAGCTGTGCGTGTATTGGCAGATGGCGACTTGGTTGCAATTCATGGCCGCTTTCAGGGATTAGATGAAAACCCTTTAGTTGGTTTTGATATTTACCGAGTGAAAGATGGCAAAATTGTGGAACATTGGGATGGACTGGTGACTGAAGCCGCGCCGAATGTAAGTGGCAGAACACAATTAGATGGCCCAACCGAAATCGTAACTCACCATGATTCAGAGAAAAATCGTGAGATTGTGACCTCTTTCTTTAAGAAGTCATTAATTGATGGCAATTACGAAGCATTTAAAGAATACACCCACAACGATCAGTTCATTCAACATAGTCCAGATATTGGTGATGGTGTTAAGGCAGTCATTGATTTTTTGAACAATATCCGTAATGAAGGACAAGGTTTGGTATACTCCAAAACTCATCGCTCCATTGCTGATGGTCAATTTGTATTGACACATTCCGAAGGAAATATTGCTGGAAATCGACATGCCTATTTTGAACTGTGGCGTGTAGATAATGGCAAAATTGTTGAACTTTGGGATGCAATACCAGCAGTGCCTGAAGATGAACAGGCCGTCCATCAATATGGCGTGTTTTAATTATTTATCCGTTTCATTAAGCTAAGTCACTGACTTAGCTTTTAGAGAATTCGCCATGTCAGCATATACGATAATTTTTGCACCTATCGCTCAGGCAACTCGATCGGAACAAGTTGTAGAACGCTTGGAAAATGCAATTATCTCTGGATTGCTTAAAAGCAATGAACAACTTCCCAACGAGGCGGATTTAGCTCGCTTAATGGGAGTGTCACCCATTACCGTTCGTGAAGCGTTAAATACTTTACGCGTAAAGGGTCTGATTGATACACGACGCGGGCGAAACGGCGGAAGCTTTGTTTGTGAGTTACCACCCGATTTACTATTAAACAAGCATCCTCTACGTCAAGCTTCCAATGAATATCTGGCTGATCTAGGCGAGTTTCATAGTGCAATTTTAAGCCATGGTGCGTATTTAGCAGCACAAAGAACCACTGAATATGAACTGAACAAAATCAAAGAGCTTATTGAACAATTTGAAAAAGCAATTGAAGCAGACACGCGTGCTCAACTTGATTTACGTTGTTTGCTGACACTCACCTCTTTTGCTCAATCAGCTCGACTAGCAAATCAAGAGTTAACCATACAAGCCGAATGGGCGCCGCTCATTGCTGTGCTTTATCAAAATGATCAATTTCATCAATTGGTCGTTGCGCAATACCACCAACTTTTATCATCTTTTGTTCAAGGCAATGAAGATGATGCTGTTATTCAAGCAAGAAAGATTATTTCTATGCTAACGGATCAAATGCTTCGATATAAGTTAACAATCGAATAAAAACAATAAAATAGAGCGCTTATCAAATATCGAGTGAGAAATATGGAATTTTAGGAGTTATAGGAATGACCCAACATTTAGATATAGAAGAGCTTCAAAATTTATTAAAAAATGTTGTTGAGGAAACGACAGCCATTACAGAGAAACTGGCGACCAAAGCGAGTAAAATTCTCTCTAAGCATGAACCTGAAAAAACAAAAGACATTAAGCTTTCAGGTTCAGAACGTTCAGCATTGCAAAAAGAAATTAAAAAGGCGTTACAGGAAAGCCATTACAGTCAAGGGATCGGCTTTGCAAGTTATAGCCCTGCAACGCAAGAAGAACAAGATTATTGGACACTCGAATGGTGGTATAAAAAAGAAAATCAGTTACAACAAGCCAAACTTGAAAACTATCAAAATGCTCAGCGATTTTTAGATTTTCGCTCTTTTGAATGGTTCCATAAACCTGCTCAAAATAAAAGTCCGTGCATCCATGGGCCTTACGTCGATTATATCTGTAATGGTGCGTATACCATTACCCTTGCCCATCCGGTCATGATTCGTGATCAATTTATTGGTGTAATTGCCACCGATATTTTAGTTTCAGCACTCGAAAAACTACTCATGCCGAAGCTGAAAAATATTAAACAAAAAGCAATTGTGATCAACGACTCTTCTCGAGTGATTACTTCAAATGACATCACCATCAGAACAGGCACATTATTTAGAGGACAAAGCCCCGACCAGGTCCTGTCACGACCATGTCAATCTTTTCAACTGGTGGTGATTTAGAGTGAAGTCAAAGATATAAATATTTGACCTTCCTGTAGAGCATCACCAAGGCGAAATAGCCCCTAGTTTTTGTACAAACTTTCTTCAAACAGACTTGTCTATTCAGGTTTAGGGGAAGTTTTGGCTCAAAAATAGCATCGCTTTTCCGGATGAAAAGCAAAACAACGAAATTTGAGGTTGAAATGACATGGAAAATAAAACGTCTTCCTTAAAAAAATTGTCTCTTTGGCAAGTCACAATTATTGGTATTGCCTACATGACTCCCATGACAGTGTTTGATACTTTCGGCATTGTCTCTGGCATTACCAATGGACATGTGCCACTGGCATATTTACTCGCACTAGGTGCCATGCTACTCACTGCTTGGAGCTATGCAAGATTCAGCAAAAATTCAGAAAAATCAGGCTCAGCATATAGCTACACAGCTGAAAGCTTAGGACCTAAAAGCGGTTTCTTTGTCGGCTGGTGTTCCCTACTCGACTATTTGTTATTACCCCTCATTAATGTTTTGCTTGCCGCAATTTATCTCACAGCCCTTATTCCAAGTCTGCCTTATTGGTTCTGGGTGTTTGTGTCGGCTGGCCTAGTCACTTTAGTAAATTGTTTCCGCATTCGGTTACTGGCCAACTTAAGTCTCGTGTTTGTATTTGCACCCATCATACTCATGGTCATTTTTGTGTATTTAGTGATTCAGGGCATTGGCTCGACCCAAGGTTATGAGCATGTGCTTACATTAGCCCCACTCTGGCATGAGCAGCAATCTATACTACCACTCGTTGCGGGTGCCTCAGTTTTGTGCTTTTCGTTTTTGGGCTTTGATGCGGTTACCACGCTTTCAAATGAAACCAAACAGCCGACTAAAAATATTCCCAGAGCAGTCATGTTAACAACACTGGTTGGTGGGTTCATTTTCTTTACGGCAGCTTGGTTTATTCAGCTTTATTTTCCAAATAATCTGCGCTTCCAGCACCCTACTGAAGCACTACCTGAAATTGTGCTGTATGTCGGCGGTGCATTTTTCCAATCCGTATTCTTATGCGGGCAAATTATGAACACTGTCGCCTCTGGCCTTGCCTCTCATGCCAGCGCTTCGCGTTTACTGTATATAATGGGCACCGATAATATTTTTCCTAAAAAGTATTTTGGGACAATTCACATCTCCTTAGGTACACCTTTTTTTTCGGTTTTATTTGTTGGTCTTATTTCAATGTCTGCGGTTTTTCTAGATTTAGCCCAAGTCGTAAGCCTCATTAGCTTTGGTGCTCTAGTTGCGTTTACAGCTGTAAATTTCTCAGTCTTTATGAAGTTTTATATTAAAGATAAACAGCGCTCTGGGTTTAAAAATAAATTTCTAAACCTCTTTTTACCGCTTTTATCCGTCATCAGCATTATTTGCCTCTGGCTTAACCTTGATTCATCTTCACTTACTTTTGGATGTTTCTGGTTATCGTTAGGGATTCTTTTATTTATCTATAAAACGATTAAAAAACAAAGTATTGCGATTAGTAATGCTTATTAATTTTTAAGGAACTTCGTCATGAAAATTATTTCTAAACCTCAACTTTTAAAAGACGTGCAATATAAACCAAGTAAATCTCTACAAATGGGCAAAGAGTGGAGCTGGTTAAATCCCAAACATGCAAAATTTGACACAACAAATGTAGAAGATGCAGCAGTAGATAATCCAGCCAACTACTATGAAAGCTCACTTTCTGATTGGCATTCATTTGACAGTTTACAAGCTGATATTGAATGCGATGTGGTGGTTATTGGCGGTGGTTTATTAGGCTCATCTAGTGCATTACATTTAGCTGAACAAGGCGTAGATACGGTCTTATTAGAAAAAAATCGCATTGGTAGTGCCGCTTCTGGCAGAAATGGCGGACAACTTACCCCCGGTTTAGCTCGCTGGGAAGCTCAAGAAATGGCCGATCGCTTAAGCTATGAAGATGCCAAAAAGCTCTGGCATTTTACCTCTACAGAAGCCATGCAACTTATTGATGACATCTCAGAAAAATACCAGCTCAACTTTGACCGAAAAAATGGTCACATTACCGCCGCCGTTCATGAAGGACATTTGGTTGGTTTAACACAAGGCGCCGATGCTCGAAAATATTTAGGTGAAGACCATACGCGCATTGTGGGTAAGCATGAACTCATGGACTTTATTAAGTCGGACTACTATACAGGTGGTTTAATTGATGAGTTAGGTGGACAAATTCATCCTTTAGCTTTAAACCGTGGCTTAATTTATGGCTTTTGCCAAAATGGCGGTACTGTTTATGAACAAACAGAAGTCATTTCAATAGAAGAAAAAGCAGATGGTATTTATGTTCAAACAGCAAATGCTGTCGTAAAAGCTAAAAAATCTGTGGTGTTAGCGGTACACCATGCTTCATTTAAACTTTTATCAGAGCAAAGCAATACTACTATTCCGTTTTACACCTACGTTGCGACGACTGCCCTGCTAGAGCTTGATATCAAAGAGCTTCTGCCATTTGAGCATCCTGTTTATGACACTCAGTTCCAGATTGATTACTACCGTCCCGTGTTTAACAACCGCTTATTGTTTGGTGGTCAAGGTACAGGAACATGTTGGGGACCAGAGAAAACATTAAATTATCTAGAACATCGAATTCATACGGTTTTCCCACAAATTAAAAATCTAGAAATGGATTTTGTCTGGAGTGGAACAACTGATTTAACTGTAAATGGTGCTGTAGACAGCCGTAAGTTTGGCAATAAATTTCCAATTTATGCTGTTCACGGTTGGAGTGGTCACGGCGTTGCACAGACTGTACGCATTGGTAAAGCCATTGCAAATGACTTTGTTGGGCAATCTAATGACTTCGAGATGTTATCTAAAATTGACCATCAAAATATTATGTTTGGCCGTACCCTTGCTCCCGTTGTCATTCCGCTCGCAAAAAGTATGTATGGCATCGGTGCAATGATTAACCCGGGCAAAATGGTGTCTTTCTAATTTATAAAAACATCATTTTTCTAAAAAAGGATTCGTATAGCTTTGTACGAATCCTTTTTATTTAACTGAGTAAAATCCTTTTCAAATTAGGTTATCCCTAGCCAATCCATTACAATAGCGCCAGCTTTTTTATTCAGCGCATATATTTTGAGCAACTCATCTTCCCAATTAAAACGTGGACTTAAAAATCGCCACATCCAGCTAATCGCTATGGGTGGCGCTGTCGGGACAGGTTTATTTTTAGGCTCTGCACAAGTCATCCAGTCTGCTGGCCCTTCTATTATTTTAGGTTATGCCATTGTCGGTTTGGTCGCATTTTTAATTATGCGCCAAATGGGTGAAATGATCGTAGAAGAACCTGTGGTCGGTTCCTTTAGTTACTTTGCACAAAAATATTGGGGAAGATTCCCCGGTTTTTTATCGGGCTGGAACTATTGGGTGGTTTACATTCTGGTCGCGATGACCGAACTGACAGCCGTTGCTAAATATGTGCATTACTGGTGGCCTCATATTCCTGCTTGGATATCAGCCTTATTTTTCTTTGTTTTAGTCACGTGTTTGAACTTAGGCAACGTTAAATTTTATGGTGAATCTGAGTTTTGGTTAGCCATTATTAAAGTCGCTGCGGTCATTGCCATGATCGTGTTTGGCTTATATTTATTGCTCACCGCAGGTAGCGATTCTATCGCTAGCTTTTCAAACCTCTGGCAGCATGGTGGATTTTTCCCGCATGGGTTCTCGGGCCTGTTTTATATGCTCGCCTTCTTAATGTTTGCTTTTGGTGGTATTGAACTGATTGGGATGACTGCTGCTGAAGCTGAAAATCCTGAAAAAAGCATTCCACAAGCCATTAACCAAGTCATCTTTCGAATCTTGGTTTTCTATGTTGCTTCGCTTGCCATCATCATGTCGCTTATTCCTTGGAATCAGCTTGACCTTGGTGGCCTAGATAAAAGTCCGTTTGTGATGATTTTTAGCCAGCTTGGTATTGGTTGGGCAGCGCATTTGCTTAACTTTATTATTTTAACGGCTGCACTGTCTGTTTATAACAGCGGTATGTACGCAAATAGTCGTATGTTATATGGCCTAGCAGTACAAGGCCACGCATCCAAAATTTTTACAAAAGTGAGTAAACAAGGTGTTCCAACACCTGCTGTTATCTTTTCTTCTATTCTGATTTTTGGTTGTGTATTACTGAACTATTTTATCCCAGAAGCAGCTTTAAGTTATCTCATGTACATGGCTGTGGCTGCACTGGTTTTAAACTGGGCAATCATTAGCTTTACCCATTTGAAGTTTAAACGTGCCATGAAACTTGAAGGTAAAGTTGTTAAATTCCCTGCACTATTTTCACCCTTGAGTAATTATATTGTTTTGATTTTTATTAGCATGATTTTATATATCATGTGGACTCAAGGATTTGAAAAATCAGTTATTTTAATTCCAATCTGGATTGCATTCATGTTTGGATTATATAAATTTTTGAGTTGGAAAAAATCACTCTAATCTTCAAATAAGGCTTATCCTGTTTGGATAAGCCTTTTATCATTGAATAGCTCATTTCACTAAGTAACTTCCGAAAATCTTCTCAAAAAACCATTCACATTTTATTCATTATTATTAAATTGTTCTCTGCTAGACACATTAATATGTAACCCTAAGTCATTCTAAACATTGGTATTTAATGAGATAATTATTAAAGTACAAGTGTTTACATGATCTATAAATATTTGTGTCAATGTTCAGCTAAAATCAAAGCAGACCAGTTTATCGTTACAATCACTCAATAGGAAAAGACACTTCATCGAAAGACAGGTTCTTTACCCACTTTACTGATTTAGCGCCGCCAACTGTGTCACTCAATGATGAAAGACAGGAAATTTTATGGAAAAAGCTCTGCAATGTCCTAAGTGTGGTTCTACCGAAGTTGAAGCACGTGACCATGACAAATTACTTAGAACAACTGGCGGTGTTTTACTGACAGCTGCTGGTACAACCGCAGGCACTGTAGGTGGTGCTGCAACTGGAGCTTCAGTTGGTGCAGCAATTGGTACGCTTGCTGGACCTTTAGGTGTGATTGTTGGCGGAACTGTAGGAACTTTTGTCGGTGCAATTAGCGCAGGCATTACTGGCGGTGTAGTTGGCAATATTTTTGGTAAAAAAGCGGGCGTGATGATCGATAAAAATATTTTTCAAGATTATCGCTGCCTAAAATGTAAATACCGCTTTAAGCAAAAGAAGTAAAACGAATTAAGTAGGAGAACTAGTTGCTCTAGCTCTCCTACTTAACCAAAAAATTTATAAAACCTTCCGGAAGAATAATTTTATATAGCGCTCCATATAATTAATATATGAAGCAGCCTTTTTTTAATAAAGTAAAACTTTAGCTAAGACTTTAATTTACTTAGCTACGACTCCATCTTGTTGATACTTTGGTGAACGTGGGCCATATAGCAACCCCATACCCGGATTATAAGTCGTCGGGGTAAAAAGTTGAGTATTTACCATACTCGCTAATGGATAAGCCCGATCATTAAAGCTGCCAGCAATCTGTTCAACTAAAGCACCGACGACCATTCCGATTAAACCCGCGTTGCCATCATTACTTGCTTGAACAAGTTTTTTCTCACCTGTCCAAATCACATCTCCAGTTTTTAAATCAACGAGCTTTGCATCAGCACTTACTGTCGCGACACTTTGAATGACTTGATATTTAGAGCCATATTCTTTAATTCGAATATATAAAGCAGCATCTGCGCCAAAAATCTCTTGTAATTTCTGAGGTGAGATAGACTGAGCATCGCTGCCATTAGTAACACCATTCTCTTTAAACATATTGTCTACAACAGAGATTGGAAAAACGTAATAGCCAGCTTCTGCAACAGGCGCCACCACAGTAGGCCAATAACTATAAGTCGCTTTTACATCAGGCGAATCATTGACTGGCGGCAATACCAAAATCGATTTTGGCATATGCGCTTTATAAGCCGTAATATCTTTATTGGGCGGTGGAGTAACAGCACATCCCGTAAATGCAAGGCTAGAAATAACCAAACCAGCAATTAAAAATTTCTTAATCATGATTTTGTATACCCACCATTCACATTCATTTTTTGCAATAAACGATCCATTAAAACTGTAGACTCTGGATATACTTGACGTTCAAGCTGGAAATACTCGATTGCTTTTTGAGAATTATTTTCTTGCAAATATAATAATCCCAAATGAGCATATAAACCTGGTGGAACAGCTAAGCCCTTGCCTTTAGTTTTTTCAATCTCAGCTTCTAATTTTGTGATTTGCGCACTTGGTGTAGCTTTTTCAGGTGCGTTATACATCAAATAGGTTTGATGAGTATAAGTTCCCCAATTATATAAAGGCTGAGGACCAGCAGCACAACCAACCAATCCCATAGCAAGAAAACTGCTTAAAAGAATTTTTTTCATTTAACACATATCCAAAATTATTGAACTGACCAACGGTTATTTTGAATATCTGTCACAAGATTATTAACTGCTTCACGAACAGCTAAATCGAGTACTTTGCCATTTAAAGTAGAATCATAAGAAGCTGTAGAGCCAAAACCTAATACTTCACGAGCACCTAATGCATATTCACCTGCACCTTGTACTGAATGCACAACTTCTGATGTTTTTACATCAACAACATTTAAATTAACTTTTGCATAAGCAACTTGCTCTTTACCGCGCCCTAAAATACCAAATAATTGCTGATCGCCTACTTCTTTACGACCAAACTCAGATACATCACCAGTAATGACATAACGAGCGCCTTTAATAGATTGGCTTGTATTGCTATAACCAACTTCTTGTTTAATCTCAGATAAGTTGTCGCGATTTAAAACTGTAAAATAACCAGTTTGCTGTAAATGTGTCTCAAGAATAGTTTTCGCCTGCCCACCTAGACGATCTACATTGTCAGAAAAAACACCTCTCATATAACTAGAGCGATTATCAAATTTACCAATAGAAACTGGAGCTTTTACTCCCGTATATTTAATTTGTGATGTAGCTACAGTTACTTGTGGGCTTTGGATCGTTCTTGAAGTTTCAGTAGTTGAACACGCAATTAAACTAAAAGAACTTAACGTAGTAATGATTAATATTTTTTTCATGGTTACTCTATAATGGTTACAAAATATAAAGAATACATATTATATACAAAAAAACTGTCAAACAATCTAATAATTTAACCGTTAAGTAAAAACACTATTTTTATTTTATGAAGATTTAATTAGTGAAAAACTCCTATTGTTATAAGAGCTTTTCGAGTTTAGTTAAAGTGATATCTATCTGAAAGTATTCAAAGTAATTTTACAAAATATTATAAATATAATGATAAATCGAGCAGCGATTATTACTGGCCTAAGCTAAGATTTTTAGTATCTTTTCTTAGCTCTGTTCTCACCACACCTACCCTAAATTAATAAAAAAATAATCTAAAAGCCTTCCTCTTTCATCTGGCTTGTTTGGATCTAAAAGCTGAACCATTGCCCCATCTATCACAAACAAGAACATGTGAGCATCTTGTTTTGAAGCATTTGTATTGGTTATTAAAAGTAAATTATAGATTTCATTAATAAACCAGTTTCGATATTCAACGACCACCTGATACGCCTTGGGATGTGTTTTCGCAATTTCAAAAATAGCTTTAAAAGGCAAATGATAGAGTCCGTCTAAATCGGCATGTAAGTAATAAATTTTGCGAAGCTTTTCAAGCAGAGTTAAGTCTTTTTGAACATGAATGATTGAAATTACCTCATGTTTTAGCCCATCTTTTTGAAAGGTTAAACTCATTTGAATTAGCCTTTCTTTTGAATGAAAGTAATTATAAAAAGTGGCTTTGGGAACTTTTGCTGACTCAATAATTCGGTCGACCCCGACATTGTGAAAGCCATAGTTGTTAAAAAGATATCGAGAGGTATGAAGCACACTTAAAGCACGAAATGGGAGATCTGAATGTGGCATAGTTTTACCGTTATAAAATAAATTCTTGTTTTATATAAATGAGATAAAAATACCTTTACTCTTTTTAAGCAAAAAAAGGCATAGCAAAGCCCATAAAGACTGTGCTTGGCACATCTCAAGTTTTATTGTTGATGCAAGTTTTTAGACGAAGTGATTTAAAGCCTGACAATGTTTAGATCATCAAACTGCTTTAAAAGTTTAAGTTGTGTCGTTATAGCTTTTGGCAAAGGCTGCCAAGAAATTAAGAATGTGCAAAGCCAACTCCTTTTTTATTGGGAGTTCTGCCGACATTTATAGAATTATGGTGGCAGAACGAAAGAGGGTTGACAGACTGGCTTCAAGAACCCAGCACGCACGAAGGCGTCCCCCTTCCGTCCTACCGCTACAAAAAGGGAGACGAGTGGGTCTACATTAAAAAAACGAGTTTTTTCAATGTACTTGAAGAACAGCCTGTCAAAGCCGGCTGGCAATGTGGCCAGCAGGCAAAGGATAAGCTTCACATTTATTTCAGTCAAGCACACAAATGACATTTGCTTTAAATTAGATCATTAAAAAGTAAGGATAAATAATGAGTAAGTGATTGTTAAATGGGGGTTTATAACGGGATTGAAATTTATAAAGATATATTAGTTTCGACAGGTAAGATTAGAATATAAAAATGGTAAAGGATATAGAAAAAATTCAGTTCAAATTAGATTTACTACTAAATTTAAAACCGCAATAAAGTACCAATATTACTGCAAAGCTAATAAGCATGCTTCACACGATAAGCTTTTTAAGCTGAACAACTCAATAATAATATAATGGTAAAAATGTTGTTTGCTTTTCATTCTATTTCTTTCTATTTATAAAAAATATATAATATTCTCAATAGCTTTCTAATTATCTATTACATTCAATCAAGATCATTTAGTTTCAATAAAGAGAATAAAATGCAAGAACAAGCTTTACCCTCATCTCCTCAAGATTTGAATGAGGATCAAAATATTACGTCCCCACCAATTTCACAATCAGGAATTTATCATTTTAAGTTTCATGGTAAAGCCTCAGAATATTTTGGAATCTGGATCGTTAATATTCTTTTGACTATTATTACTTTAAGCTTATATGCACCTTGGGCTAAAGTTCGTCGCTTACGCTATTTCTATGGCAATACAGAATTTTTTGAACGCCGCTTTGATTTTACAGGGATTCCAACCAAGATTTTGATTGGACGTTTAATTGCATTAGGAATTTATGCCGTATTTGCAATTTCATCACAGTATTCAATGATTGCGACTGTGGTTGGGCTAGTTGCACTATATACAGCAGTACCTTGGCTAATTCGCGCTACTTTGCGTTTTACTGCAAGAAATAGTAAGTTCGGCAACGCACGTTTTTATTTTGGTGGAACGATAAAAGAATCTTATAAAGTCTTTCTTTTGAGTATATTGGTATATATTTTCACTTTAGGAATCTTTACACCTGTAGCTATTTGGTTATATAAAAAATATTATCTAAACAACTTATATGCTGGACAATTAAATTTTAAATTAAATGCGAAATGGCCTGCTTATATGGCTGCAGTTTATATACCAGTTTTTATTGCAATTGGTATAATTGCTATTTTTTCAATCATTTACTTTGCACTTATCGGAACAATTGCTGGGTTCTCACCGAACGCCTTAATCTTCGGAATATTTATAGTATATGCATTTATTGGATTATTTATTTATCCATTAATTGCTGCACGTCTTTTTATTACGACATGGAACAATACTACAGTTGGAAACAGTCAATTTAAAACAGACTGTAATCAATGGCGTTTTGCATGGATTGTAGCTTCAAACTGGATTGTAAAAATCTTAACCATAGGCTTAATGTCTGCTTGGGCTGCGGTTCGTATTCACAAATATCAGATTGAATCGATGAGTTTAATTTTATTAGATGATCCAGATCAAATGATGAATCTCGCTCAGCAAGAACAAAGTGCTTTAGCTGAAGAAATCAGTGATATTTTTGATATTGACATCTCTCTATAATAATCTGAGTTTAATAATTTATGTCCCAAGCAGTAGATATCATTTTCTATGATGGCATAGTGTCTAAACCACACCGTGCTCAGATTTCAGCTCAATCTGAATCTGAAGTTCTAATTCGGTATGGTGAGCAATTAGAACAACAGCGTCATTATCAATATACTGATATGAAATTGATTGGTGCGCTGGGACAGTTACACCCAGTAATTGAATTAGACGATGATGCACGGATTGAATTTCATAGTGCATTACCTGAATGGTTTAATTACACAACTAAAAAGGTTCAACATTCGATCTGGAAATTTGAACGCTCTCCGGGCCTTATTCTTTTTAGTGTAATTTTTGTGATCACTTTCGCGATCAGTCTAGTGAAATGGGGTGTTCCAGCTACATCCCATTATCTTGCTTTTCAATTACCTGAGAATACTTTAAAGAAACTAGGTGATGAAGCCGAGAATTATGTATTAAATAATTGGACTGCACCCAGCCAATTAGCACAAACTCAAAAAGACCAAATTACTAAACAATATTTGAATACTGTTGCTGAAAACAGACCAGCCAAATTAGTCTTCCGTAAAGGCGATCAATTAGGGGCAAATGCTGTAGCGCTACCCAATAATACGATTATCATCACAGATGAACTGATCAAAATGGCACATACCAATCAGGAAATCTTAGGCGTATTAGCCCATGAACAAGGCCATTTGGTTTATCGCCATAGTTTGCAACAAGGGTTAACTAGTTTAGGCTTAAGTATATTATACATTGCAATGACAGGAGATAATTCAGACTTATTTACGTCATTACCTGCCGCTATGATTGGTGCAAATTACTCACGTAAATTTGAGTCAGAAGCCGATCTATATGCTTTACAGCTGATGGATAGGAAGCATATAGAAGTCTCGCACTTCGCAAATTTCTTACAACGTTTAAGCGATACAACAGAAGAAGGTATCGATAAAAAAAATCAGTCCAACCCACCAACTTCTCAAGAAGAATCTTCAGCTAATAAACTATCTACAGCTGTGCTTGATACTTTATCCTCTCATCCTGCAACTGAAGAGCGTATTCGAATGGTTCATGATTTTGAGAAAAAACAACATGCTAAAGATTAAATAGTAGAAAGTGAGGATTCATTCTCAAGACACTATGAAATATAAAGTTAAGCTGAAATCTCAATCTGCTTAACTCAATCCAAATTTCCATATAAGCTGCTAAGTACTCAAACTTTTTAAAGGCACTCAAAATAATTTATAGGCTCACAGAGTCTATCTAGAAAATTTATGGTCTTTAGGAAGTGGAGCATCACATGGTTGATCCGTCTTTACATTGACCATTTTCACAGGCCCATCGTTGTAGATTGTTACCTTACAGCCTTTTACGACATATTCTTGTTGAATGCCACCGTACATTTCATCCTCAGAAACAGCAGATGCAACATCACATGCCTCGTCAACACGGCACATATCCTCTTGTCCACCTACAGCTTCTGCTCCAGCAGCTTCCATTACATCTACAGCACTCTCTTGTACTTCAGCATCTACAGCCTGTATTTTTGCTGCATATGTATTTGAAAGATTCATCATAAGAAAAATTGCAAGAAAGAACTTACTACTAGGTTTTATTAAATTCATGAATTATCCATATCTCTTAATTTAAATTTGGTACATAACAGGCGATTTTACTTTGCAAGTTAGTGATGCAAAGGGGGCATTTTATAATACAGTTGCTCAGAGTACATACTTACCATCATTAAAAATGTAATCCCACAGATTTATTCTAGCTCAATTTAACTTATGGATAATCTTGTTGAATCTAATTATAAACGCCTTAGTACTTTTCAATTAATCAAATTTTACGCTACTTAAGCTAATTAACTCAATCCAACAGTCTAAACACCGACTCCAAGCTTTTTTAAATAGTAGTACTATATCCATCATTTAGATTCATCACCAAAATTCATGGGCAACAAACTCCGTAATACTACAAAGCAGTCCATATACAGTATCTTTCGTTGAGGCTTGCCCAACGTCCATACCCCTTAAACATTCCAATAGCGTTAGTCATCACTTGTCCATTTGGCTTAGATTTAGAGTTTAATTTTTTGTTTAAAGATGAAGCTTTAAGGTAATACTGCATAATACGTTCTTCCTGATCTATAGCACTCATCGTTGCATTATTAAACAGCGCTTCAAAGTAGGCGGTGGCAGCCTGTTGGGTGAGTTAAAGTTGAAAACTTACTCAATAAATACCAGAAAATATAGTCTCCCAATATTTTATAAATACATAAATTATAAATATAAACAATAGATTGCATAAAATAGATAGAAATAGAATGTAGGAAATAAATTTATTCCCTACGTTAAATATAATTTTAAGTTAATTAAGATTGATAAAAGTCGATTCTTCTGCAGTTCTATTCATACCAAATTGAAGCATTGTCTCCTGTATTGCATCTAACATATAAGCTCTATTGCTGGTATTGAGCTGAGCTGACTCACTCCAACGATGGGGGTTCCAATTGTTTTGAAAAGATATTTGATCAGACTTTAACTTAAAATTTTCCAATACTTTCTTCATGAAAGAATGTCCTTTAAAAATTTCATTTTTAAAAACTTTGCTTCCATTTATATAGGTTCTATTCAGTAACTCAGATGGTAGCACCAATTGACCAGTTGAAGAGTCAGATAAATAAGCCAATCTATACCAAAGTTGATTATATTCAACACCATATACAGAATTATTTAATTCATTAATTGTTTGTGGCAATTGTACTGTACCTTCATTCGATTGCTCGGCTCTCAAGACATTTTCAGACCATTTTGCCATACTCTCTATATACCACCCCTCCTTAAATTGACTATATCCATACTCATATAAATGGAAAATTTCATGAGCAACAGTTGCCCAATTTGCTGGAAAGTTCTCAAGATTTTTTCTAACTTGTAGAATAAGAGTACATTTATTTTCTTTGTTAATTTTATTAATATAATTTGTAACCCCTTCATAAGCTAAACCATTTCCACTTGATAAATTCACATGAATATCAATATATTCAGCAACTCCTTTATACCTTTCACTTTCCAATGGGTGAGTAAAACCCAAATAAGTTAAGGCATCAGTCATAGCATTAGCTTGAATAGCGATATTTTCAACATAGTCCGGTATATTATTACTATTTAAATCACTCATATCTGTTAAATAGTCAGGACTAGAAGGATTCTTAGAATAATATATCCTAAATTTACCAGATTTATATACGGATTCAATATTACCAAGTAATGCAGTACTGTTGTTACATATATCAGAAGCTCTACTTGACATAGAAAGCAAAGCAAAAAAAGATATAAAAAATATTTTACTTATCATGAACTATATACTCATTTAAAATAAAAAAAATAAATAAAAAATTAATAAAACTCCAAACCTAAGAATAAAATTTAAATCAAATAAACTTAAAAACAAATAAAAACAAACATTTAAACCAAACACAAAATTAAAACATGTGTATTAAACACACGTAATTAAATTTATTTAAAAACAAATAGTTAAATAAAAAAATTACACACCTAGAGAAAAATAAATATTTCTTAAATATAATAATTAACTATTTTTAAAAAAGAAGTGTACAAATTTAACGCCACATAATATTTGCAAATAAAATTATGAAACTTAAATTGAATTTAACACTCTAATTTTTAAAAATCCATTAACATTAGCTTCAGCTGCATACGGGTAACCATGTATTATTTTTTAAATATTAATATTGGAAAGTCTTTAACTGGAATTGAACATTCAGCTTTGGCACGTTTAAGATTATTCAAAGAAATAGATTTGAATCCAATTATCATAACTACTGCATACAACCCCCAATTATCTTTAAACATTTCCAATTTGGAAGAAAATCATGAAAACTTCCTAAATGTATATGATTATTTCCAGGAAATAGACATTTTTAACAAACCATATAAATTAGAAGATTTCAAAAAAACAAATCCAGAATACATTTTTGAAAAAACTGCAAATCCCTATGATTATAAAGTATTTCACAAAGGAGAATATATTCTTTATTTACACTGTTTTGAAAATGAAGAATATAACATTTCATATATAAACTATTTTGACTTAAATCGAAAAAAAATTAAACGTGAGATTTTTGATATTCGCGGTTTCAAGAGTAGTGAAATCATCTTAGATAAAAAACAAAATAAAATATGTGAAAAATTCTTTAACACTAATCATGAGGTTTGCATAGAAAAATATTATGACAAAGTTGATAATGAAAAAAATGTTTGTACTTCAATAGTCTTATATCGACAAAATTCACTATATGCTTCATTTTCAAATGAGGAAAGTTTTATTGCATATTGGTTAGATTTATTATGCCAGAAAAATCAAGAATGTTATTTTTTTATTGATAAAAATAAAATTTTTGCGCCTATTCTTTTAAAAATGAAAAATAAACCAGTTTTAATTTCAATTTTCCACAGTGTACATACACGTAACCCTCAAGATATTTTAGAGGGTGATTTCAATAGCAATTACAGAAATATTTTGAACAACCCCACAGTATTTAAAAATATTATTGTTTCAACTCAACAGCAAAAAAATGATTTATTTTTAAGATTTGGTGATTTTTTTTCAATTAATGTAATACCTCCAAGTTATGCAAAAAAAAGAAAGAGAATCTCAATTATAGAGCGCAATAAGAATAGAATTATTTCTGTAGGGAGATATTATGTTGAAAAAAGATTAGATCACATGATAAAAGCTATTTCTATAGTAAAAAACAATATTCCAAACGTTCAACTTGATTTATACGGATTCGGTGATGCTAGAGATAATTATAAAACTGAAAAAGAACTTAGAAATTTAATTCAAGAATTAAAACTTGAGGACAATGTTTTTCTGAGAGGTTATAGCACTGATATTTTACGTGAAATCGAAACCTCAACTATCTCACTTATTACTAGCAGCATAGAAGGTTTTTGTATTGCTATACTAGATAGTCTTTCATGTGGTACACCTGTAATTTCATACGACATCAAATATGGGCCATCTGATTTGATTAAAAACAATATTAATGGTTATTTAATTAAAGATAGTGACATTAATAGTTTAGCACAAAAGATAGAGTCTTTATTAACAGATCCAGACCAATATCAATATTTATCACAAGAAGCATATAATAGTATTAATTATTATTCAGATATTGAAGTAAAAAATCTTTGGAAAAATTTTATATGGAGTTTTAAATAATGTATTGCGTGCAAAAAATTGATATCCAATCAAAACTATTAGAGTTTGAGGATGGCGATCCTTCTGCCACCCATAGCTTTGGCTTAGGACCATTACTTATTCTTTTATTAATTTTTCAAAAACTAGAAAAAAGAGAACTAACACTTGATCAAATATTAAACATAACTGAAATTGTAAAAAAAGAGGCGAAATCTTTAAACAGTATTGGTTATAATAATCAGAATCCTCCTTCTCTATATCAAGCACTATTAAATCTAATTATTACCTCTTCTCCAGATACAGCATTACTCTTAGCAAATACTATTTTCGAATGTTCAAAAATTAAAACGAGTGAACACTTTAAAGACATTCTTGATTCACTCAACCTAGATCATACTGTTGCTAAAAATATGACTGGTAGAAAACATTCAAAAATTCCTCAAAGGTTTTCTATTAGTGATTTAAAGGAAATTTCTCTATTATTTACTGAACTTCCTCCTGAGCTTAAATATTATCTTAAATTTAGTGATACTTATTATAATAATAAATTTTTAAATAACAGCTCTTTTTTATTGAAAAACAATAAAGTAGAATATGGTTATTTTTTTGGTGAAAATTCATCAGAGTGTTTTTGTATTATAAAAATTAATGAAAAATATAAATTAATCATTGTTTCAGGTGCAATTAATGCTTTTCATAGAGATTACTTAGTCGAAAAGGCCATATATGAAACAAAATATACTGAACACTTAAAACCATCAATCGATAAAAAATTTAAAAAAAATGAAGTTGTATTAAATTTTATTGGTGATACTTATTTTGGTGAATTTTATAGTAAAAGAAGATTATTACGCAAAACATATGACACCTTAACTATGGATGGTTATGATCATAGTTTAAATTGTCTACGTACTTTTTTAAATCAGGCCGATTTTAATATAGTAAATCTCGAAGCCGCATTAGTTAATAAAAGCACTCCTTCTCCACTTCAAGGACTCAAAAAATTTATTCTAGGTGCACGACCTAGCCAGACACTAAATGCTTTAAAAAAAGGGAATATTCATGCTGTTACCCTAGCAAACAATCATACTGCTGATTTTGGTAACCTAGGTATAAAAAATACAATAGATGAACTTAAGGCACACCATATTCTCTATTGTGGTGCAGGGATGGATAGTACAGAAGCTAACAAACCAATGAGATTTGAAATTAATGGGAAATATGTAACTATATTTTCAGCGTATTGGTATCGTTTTAATAATCATCGTATTTTTAAATTTTATGCTACACCATCTAAAAGCGGTGTTAATACTATCGAAGGTGAATTATTAGAAAGTATTCGACTTGAAAGAAAAACATTTCCAGATAGTTATATTATTGTATTACCGCATTGGGGAGTTGATTTTCTACCAGTACAAAGCTACCAGAGAAATCTCGGCAATCAAATAGTAGATGCAGGCGCTGACTTAATTTTAGGTCATGGTCCGCACACAATACAGCAAATCTATAAAACAAAAGATAAACCTATTATATTTAGTATGGGTAATGGTTTTTTTAATAGTGATGGTGAGTATGACGGATACCCTGACGCAGCTCCTTATGGTTTCATTTCCCAACTTTTGTTTACAACAAATAAATTAATGAAGTTACGATTATATCCTATTTATTCAAATAATCGTGATACTAGATGGCAACCTAATTTTGTTAACTCTAATGATTTCAGAAAAGTTTTAGACTATCTATTAAAAGTCAAAAGTGATTTATCAAATTGGAATATTGTTGAGAATGTAGAAAATCCTTACCTTGAATTAATGATAACCTAAATTCACTATGGTTTTAAAATAACTTATATGACATAAGCTATTATATTTAAATAACTTATGTCTATTTTAACAACTATAGTCAATCATCCGAGGATGAATAACCCTACCCGAATCAAAACATTGAGGATACGGGAACTGCAGACAAAAAAGAAAGAACTGAGCAAAATAATGATGCTCTCATTGGCACACACTGGCCAAACCAAGATGACACAAAACCATCAATCAGCCTATGACAATGACAGATCATGACGATCTCGATCAAAAGGTTCATCATGATTATAAGCAATTAGAATAAGATCAAAAATTATTTGTGCAGCACATTCACCTATTAGTTTGTTCTGTAAGAGACAACTTAAACTCAACTTATCTATTATCCAAAGCAATTAGAATCATTCTTGTTTTAACTATTTCTATTCAAATTTTTATATAGGTTTCTAAGCATTAAAACATTCACATAAAAAAAGCCCCTGCTTTTAACAGGGGCTTTTCGAATTTGGCGGAAGCGGTGTCCGTCTAACACCTGTCTCAAAGCATCCAAAATAATATATTTACACCTTATTTTTCAATACATTATAAAAACAATCATCCATCCCCATCTTGTACAATCCAATCATTTCCAATATTCTATGTGGGTTTTTATGTGGGACAAAATCAACCTATGCCAAAGAAAGCTAAAGAACTTTCAGCACTCAGTGTATCAAAATTAAAAGAGAATGGTAGACATGCTGTCGGTGGTGTTGATGGTCTACATCTACGTATCGTTAATGGTTCCCGAGCTTGGATTTTACGTGTTGCTGTCGGACAACGTTTTGATGATAATGGTAAACAGCAGGTACACCGCCGTGATATTGGTTTAGGTCCATATCCTGAAGTCTCTTTAGCAGAAGCTAGAGCTAAAGCTCTAGAAATAAAAAAACAGATTCGTAACGGCATTGACCCAATAAAACAAAAAAAAGAAAAATTAGAAAGTTTACGCATCCAAAATCATCGTAAAAAATCATTCCGAGAATGTGCCAAAATTGTTATTGCAAATAAGTCACGTGAACTGAAGAATGAAAAACATATTGCTCAATGGTCTTCAACTTTAGAAACCTATATTTATCCAACTCTGGGGGATCGTATTATTGGTTCAATCACTAAAATTGATATTGCCACTGCTCTTGAGTCTATTTGGATTGAAAAGAATGAAACTGCTAAACGTATTCGTGGTCGTTTAGAAACTATCTTTGATTATGCTAAAGCTATGGAATATTTTGTTGGAGATAATCCTGCAGCATGGAAAGGTAATTTAGAACCTATTCTTGGTAATTTAAAACAAGAATCTAGACCACATCCATCATTACCATATGTGCAAGTGGCTAGTTTCATTCATGACTTACAACAGCGAAATGGAATTTCTCCCAAAGCTTTAGAATTTGCCATATTAACTGCTTGTCGCTCGGGTGAGGTATTTGGAGCTTTATGGAAAGAAATCGACTTTAAAAATAAAATCTGGATTATTCCAAAAGAACGAATGAAAGCTGATAAAGAACATAGAGTTCCTTTATCTGAAGCAGCTATTAGATTACTTGAACAGCTTTATCAAGAAACTCATCCTCAACCAGATGACTTCATTTTCCCTGCTCCACGCGGTGGTATGCTGTCAGATATGTCCCTAACTGCTTTGATCAAACGGATGCATGACAAGAAATTAAAAGAAGATGGGATTGGTTATATTGATCCTAAGCAAAATCGAGTGATCACGACACATGGTTTCCGTTCAACTTTCCGTGATTGGTCAGCCGATAAAACAGATTACCCTCGTGAAGTCTGTGAGCATGTATTAGCACACAAACTACCAGATGAAGTTGAAGCAGCTTACTTACGTGGAGCTTATCTTGAAAAACGTAAAGGTTTAATGGCTGATTGGGCTGAATTCTGCAGTGCACACGTTAACTAGACATCATAAAACGAATGCTTCTGCCATCTATTACTGAAGAATTTAAAAGGAAATTACATAAACTAATTTACAGGCTAGTTTACTTAAGAGCTTTGGCCAATCACCATTCCAGTACCAAAACACTTCCCCCGTAATTCAATTCAGTAAAGGCTGGAAGAATGTCTCTTTGCTGAAATACTATCGTGAATCAAGTTTTACGGATGATTACTCACAACCTATGTATGGACGTAACTCTTAAAAGGTGCGACGGTCGACGCCCCTGTCTTAGATCATAACTACTCTCTACTTCTAACAATTATTACTACGGTCGGCCAATCTATCAAAGAACTGAACGACTTTTTGGACAATGTTAGAAATGATTCGGTCAATGTGATCTCATTCTTAAACTTATGTTATAAGTGTGGCCTACCAATTACGATTTCACAAAGCTCTCTTAAGCTAAAAACAGAACCCCAATAGCCTCCATTAACAAGTTCAAACCTTTAAGGCAACACAATCCAAGGAACGATTTAATAGATTCCCCGCTGCTTATTATAAAGAATAGTTGAGGAATGGTTCGACTGACACAGCTACACCAAACTTTTCTAATTGCAAAAATTTTGACCCCAATATTTGTGTTGGAATTTTGCGTTGGAGTAATTTAAAGAAGTTTTCATCATGCGTTGAAATAATGACTTGTTTGTCAAACTGCAAGCAAATACTTCGCAGGAGATCAATCGTAGAAAGTATGTTAATGGAGTCCATTGATTGGATTGGATCATCAATCATAATAACGTTAATGGGATTACCCTCATCATCCTTCGCATGAAGCGCACTCGCTAGAAATACACTCAAACTAAGAATATTTGTTTGAGCAGCACTAAAATAAAGGATCGGAGATATCAACTCTCCAGCCCCATCGCTAACTACGATGTTTAGACCGGGCTTATCGGAATCAAAGTCTGCTTTAAACTCTACTTTTTTAAAGGCAGGATGCGGATCTATTTTCCTGTAGATGGAATTAATAAGATCTTCATAAAAAAAGTTATTAATAAGCATTTTTAGGCTGTCGACAATTTTATTCCTTTCCGCTTTCAGAGTGACATCAACTCGATTACGCTGTTCTAGCTGCAGCTCTACATTGGTAAGTTCCTCTTGAAGAGAGATACGTTTAATATAAGGCTTAAACGAAGCCATAAGCTCTAGGAGCAACTTAATGCTGTTTAACAGCTTATCAAGCTCTAGAACACGAAGTCGACAATCTTCAACCGCCATTGTTATGAGCCCTTTGACTTTCTCCAAAGTATCTTCAGGATGAACGATAATAATATTGGATAAGCTCTCATAAAAAGCGTTCACTACCGTTTGGGAACGGGCAAGGCTTACTTCCAAATCATCCTTCTGCAGTTTCAAATTAGTAAAATCCACCCATGTGCCATCAGCCATCATTTCCTGCTGCAACAAATTGCACTGGCTAGCTAAGGATTCACTAGCAACTTTATACTTGAGTACTTCCGCATCAAGCTCATTTTTCTTCACCGAGCAATGCTTTTTGAGGTCTGAAGTAGTAATAGCATTTTCAATTAGATATGTCGTTACTGTAACGTAGACATATTCACTACTTTTTCTCTCCCTTTCAGCAATTAATGCATTCAACTCGGAATCTTTAGATCTGTTCCACTCAGTTACAGATTGAATTTGGGTAGACAATTCCGCTTGCCGTGCAAGTAGATTCAAACGTTTTGTAGCAAGTTGGCTAAGCTCTGCCTCTACTCTAAGCACTAGCTCATCATTTGAAAGCCCCCAAACTGACTTTTCAAGTTCAATGATTCCAACTTCCAAGGTCTTACATTTTGCTTCCAAAGTAGATTTCTCAAACATTGCTTGAGTATGTCTCTCACTAACCTCAGTAAGCTTTTTACGTAGAATATTGAGCTGCTGAACCTGTGCTTCAACGGCCTGCTGGGTAATCTCTTGAATTTCATCTCTAAGTTCTTTTTGACGCACCAAGGAGAGTGAAAGCTTTCTAGAATTCTCTAAACTTAATTCAGACAGTAGATTTTGACTCTTAATCTTATCTATCAAAGCCTCTGAAGATGAGTGATGAGTTGTACACAAAGGGCAAACATTAGAAGGCTGTATACCAAGATAATCTAAGCCTGTGGCAATCAACCGTTCGTGCTGCTCCATCTGTTCAGTTAAGGCTTTCTGAGTAGCATAAACAGCCTTATTATGAACTTCAATCAAATCAAGGTCAGCATGACATCTTGTCAATTGCTCAATTTTTTGTTGATCAAAAAGTAAAGCTCCTACATTTCCACCTAATAATAAATTGGATGTAATGTTTAATGCGGAGACCTCTCTTAGCTCACGATTCAATTCGTCTAACTGGATATTGTCTACCTGAATAGTAATTTCTTTAGCGATGATTTGTTGCCTTAGAATACTAATCTGAGCTCGGTGGCTCGTAAGTGAGATATAGACTGGTCCAGCATTGTCGACAGAATTTCTTAATAGCAAAGCTCTATCGTCAACAATCTTAAGCTCGCTGTTCAATTCACTTAGTTGCTGTTCAAGACTTGTAAGGTTGATAGAGCTTTTGGAACGTTCTTCGGTTAGCTCCTTTTGGATTGTGAATAATTCGTGAAGACGTGACTCAGTTATTAAAAAAGTCTCTGTGTTCTCAGCGATTTCAAGAAGACGAGTCAGAAGAGCATATGCTTGTTTTTGATCCGTCACACATTTTTCGTACGAGCCAAAAAGCATCTGATACTTGTCTGCATCGGCAACCCCCTTCTGTAGCCTAGAAAGCTGAGTTCTTTGCTCTACTTGATAGTGGATATGGCGCTCTATTTCAGGTATTTTTGTTAACCCGTCTGCTAGCACTTCTGATGTTTTGGTCTTCGCATGGAGTAACGTGTTCAGTTCATGCTGTCGCGATACAAGGCTAGCGTTAAGTCGATATTCGCTCTGAGATGAAAATCTTTCATCAGCTAATATAATATTCTCACCCGCAGCATTAAGTTCAGCCGCGACTGTATTGAAATGCTCGAATACAGAAAGATTTATCGGTTGTTTTAACTCTTCAATAAGCGACTCACGTTTCTTATTAAGAACACTCAACTCCGCATTATTATCACTGATAAGTACTGATAACTCCTTGCGAGCTATCTCAATATCACCACCAAAGCTTCCCATGAATTTGGCATATCGCTCTTGAGGCTTTGCTTCTCTGAGAAATCTATCAATCTCATCCTGGCTCAAAACAACACGTCGAAAAAACTCATTTCTCCGTTGACTCTTATGGCCAAAACTTAAGTCCCGCCCATTCGCTCGAAGTTTCGGAAGTTCATTCTCAAAAGGGATAGGTCTAGTAGTAGATACCACAACCTTTGTAATTACTTGTTTATCGGCGTATTTGTTACGTAGAATTTTTTGACCTTCATTAGGGTCCTTAGTAGACTTAGCCGCACTCTCAAAGTTAGATTTATTATATTCCCCTCCAAGCCTTTCCAAATGGTTGGTAACAGCCCATTCCACAGCATCGTAAAAGGAGCTTTTACCAAAACCATTTGGCGCATAAATCGCAACAAAGTTTGAAGGAATATCTCCTTCAATCGTAAAATCAAAAGTTCCTTCTGACTTTGATTTGTAGGCACGAAATGCCTCAATCTCAACTTTTTTAATTTTCATTATTGTTCAAAAATTCCATTATGCTATTGATCATCTGGGCACGCTTTTCTCTAGACTCGATTTTTGAATCTAATGGTGCGCCACGAACATACTTTTCTAAAGATAGCAAAGCCTCTTTTGGGTTATTGACTCGAGTATCAAGCGTTAAATCTGAACCTAATAACTGGTTTTGTAGTTCAATAGCCAATTGTTCAAGACTAGGTATTTCTAGAAGCCCATCAATTATGATCTTACGAGCAGCAAACTTATTATTTTCGATTTCATATTTTTCCCATACAGGAACTTGCTCAATTGTGACAAAAGCCAAATATACATTCCATGCTGCCAAGCTGCCCGCAGGCTGATGATGAACAGAAATAATATTTTGGATAGCTTGCCAATTTTCTACTACTTCTGCTGACGTTTCACATATACACGTTATGCAAGAGATGAACGAAAAAGGGTCATCCGAGCGAAACATGTAAAACCTAACGTTCTCGTACTGAGCAGATAAGAAATCTAGATCGACTTCCTCACTTAATAATTTCATTAAGCTTGTCCTTAAGAAATTGTAATTGTGCCATGCCAGATGGCAGACTTTTATATTCAAATTCGCTATCGATCACACAAGTATTGCGAAGCCCTTCCAGATGAGTTAGTTTGAAACTCGTATAGATAGAGCTTTCAACCGCATCAATGGAAAATGGTCCTTGATTTGGTACAACAGCAATATCACTTATCACTCTATCAAGCACAAAACTCGGAGGTAGATGTTTTGCTGCCGCATCTGGTGATGCAACAATAAGCGTGCCATCTTTGTCTAAAAGTTTGCGGGCAATTTTAAGCAGCTCTTCCAAGCGACTAATCCAATTCGTGCCATCACTGGTATATAACAACCTGCGCTTTCGCTCTAAACTTTTTATATAGTCAACATTTGTAACTCCAATATTATCCATCAAAGCGCAGATTACTAAAAACTCTAAATAAGCTGTCCATAATTCTTGAGTTTTGAGCTCATCAGGGCGTTTGGAATCAACAAGCAACTGTAAATTATATTGCATCATGACTTCATAAGGTGGAGGCATCCCGCTCGCAATTAGAGAATCGGCAAGTCCCTCTAACGCTGCTTTAAGATGATAGACGTTGTTTTGGTCAATCACATTGAATGCAAATATCATCTCCCGCATTCTAGAAAAGCATTCCAAATGAGCAGGAATCATCAATGCACTTGCATGTGCCTTTATGATTTCTTCAAATCTCATCAGGCTGTAGCATTGCACTCGACCATATTGCTGGTCTTGACCAGTACCATCCATTTGGAACTCAATACCTATAAGAAATGGGCTTTCACCTTGGACGTGGTAAACTCCTCCGCCTGACATGCCGTCGATCGTCGCTTTTCCAGGAGTACCTTCAACTGTGAAAATGACCAGCTCATTGGCTACACTAGTCAAATGCCCATCATAATGCTTTATAGGATTCGAACTTTTTCTCTCGGTCCCTGGGAATCCAACTAATACAAGATCGGAACGTAGAGGCAAGCTTGATGCAGAAATACATCTTTGTGCAACTCTTGCCTGATATTCAACTTTTAAAATTGCGCAATCATAAGGGACCGCTTCCACATTTTGCGATACTGGATACTTGAGCACTGCTAAAACAGGAAGATTATTACCCTGATGATCAATTACCACATGGTCAGTGACATTCTCAATTGCGTGGGCTGCGGTCAGCACATAGGAGTAATCCTGTGTCATAGCATTGACAAGTACGCCGCTACCAGCATTAACCCTAACGCAATAAGACTGCATGATTTCGGATGCTGTCATATTAAAATTTGATCTCCTCATCAAGCACGTCTAAACGAGAAGAAAAACCCTCAACTTCATCAGGTAAAAGTAGCGGTGGAATCACATGACTGTAATTAAAAAAAATCTTACCATTTGTTGCTTTAATGATTCTCGCAATAGTCCGCTTATTAGGAAGACCATGTTTTGTTCCATCAGTGGAAATGGCGTAACAAGGTGAATCTAGCAATGAAAGAGTTTCGCTACTCGTATTGTACTGGCTACCATGGTGTGAAATCTTCACGAGATCAAGTTTAAGCTTATTAGTGTCGCTGTAACCTAATGCTCTTATATTACCTGCAACAACTTGATCATGTGCATCTCCAAGGAAAAGCATTTTTCTACCATCAGATTCAAGAAGAAATGCAATAGAGCTTCCATTATAAATAGATGGGTCTGATACAAACTTATCCTCTGCCCATATCTCGCTTAACGAAAGGCCATAATCATTGTCATGCGATGAGGTCTTACCTGATTCAACCTCAGTTGGCCACTTATGTAAAAGTCGCTCGAGCTGACTTCGTTCAGGTGACAAGACTTTCAAAGTGAATGGGCCTACATTATACACTTGCCCAGCCATTATAGGCGGTGCTCGTACGCACTGGATTTCATCAAGCAATTTTTCAAGGTCTTTTCCCTGTTGCACGCTTGTTAGAGGAGAATCATCAGCCAATAGAATATTATTCTCCGAAATCTCAGGGACTTTGAAATGCTGTGTAATCAATCGAGACGAATTGAACCAGATTGCTTTCACTAGTTGAGGTAAATATTCAGAATCTTCAAAAGCTTTGATCAGTCCATTGATATGGTCGTCATCAATATGAGTTAAGATAACCAGATCTACATGTTGCCCCTTTTCTTTCAGATCATCGAGCACTTTGCAAAGTGCTCCCTTATATCGTTGTCTGAGACCATGCTTGAAGGCCATCGAAGGTCCACCATCAATCAATATGTTGAAAGCACTCAAGGCCCCCTCATGACTAACCAATATACAGTCCCCATGATTAGCTTTGAGGATACGAACAATAATAGCCATAATTCTCTCTGTATAAACATTCTGCGCCATCGGCTCATTGTTATTTACCGATAGAATTATCATCTAAACATGATGTTCAGTTTTATTAGATAGCAATACTAAATTCATGGTTTTTTATTATAAATAAATAGCTTTTAACTTAATAACAAGATACTTATTTCGCAGAACAACATGTTAGTTTGCAGAGCTTCAACTAAGATCTGTTTAAGAAATTTATAAATCTTACTTTCATTCAATTATATAAACGCTACTCATTATTTATCTAAATTATATAAAAAAACTTTCAAAGACAAGCCCTTTAACTGGCTACTGTTTATAATAATCTACAAAAAAAGATAAATTAATCTAATGAGATTGAGATCACAAGAAAGGCTGGATATAGTGTGCATCAAGTTTTCATCATGAAGATTCTTTTATTAATATGATCATGAATTAAAAAACTTTTTAATTAAACTAACAAATTGGCATAACCTTGTCATGTGACCTGATCCAATTCTTCTTGGTAAAATCCGGACTGTTTACTCTACTCATCATTTTCCTCAATTTTAGAGTTTGAACTTTTGTTCGTCTAAACCAAAAACTTTGTTTAGAGATGTTAATAAAAATATACTAAAATATATTCTATTTTTTAACGTTAAAAATTCTGAAAAAGATAATTATGGATTTAAAACCCAGTCTACTTAGCTATATTTTTACGGGATTTGCCAATTGGGAATTAAGCTACACATTTCCAACATTAAAGCTAGATCTCAATAAACAAACCACTCACCTTACTTTAGATGAAATACTTGATATAAATATTCAAAGTGGCTGGATTTGGTCATCTGTCACACTATCTACTTCAGAACAAAATTATGTACTTAAAGGTGTTTTCAATTCACATGCTAAAGTTCTAAAATCAAATCTACTAGATGATATTGAATTTTTAAATAATAAGAAAAATGCGGATACGATTAAGGAAGTACTAAAGCCATACTTACAAGAGTATCAAAATTTTATCCAACAAAATATTTACTTATCTCATCGTATATGTAGTCTATTTAGATCAGACTTATCAATGAAAACAAAAAACTTCGTAGAAAAGTTTAGTAATCTCATAGAACGAGATAGCTCTTTTGCTTTTGAGGCTGATCTACAAAATCTGTTTGAACAACTTCGACAATTTATTGAATTGCCAATCAAAGCAAACTACGCCATTGACGTTAAAAATAAATGTTTTGTTGAAAGCGAGTTAAAAGCATTTAAAAGTTTTTTTGATCAGGTGGAAAGTACCCCTCTAACTAATGAACAGCGCATTTCCTCTATCATCTTTGAGGATCGCAATCTATTGGTTGCAGCTGCAGGTTCTGGAAAAACTTCAACGATTATTGGTAAAGTGGGCTATGCCTTATTAACTGGGCTCTACAAACCTGAGGAGATTCTAGTCCTCGCATTCAATAAAAATGCAGGAGAAGAACTCAATGAACGTATTAACCTTAGATTAAAAGATATTCTCACTCAATTTAATACTGGTGTTGAAGCCCTTAATTTTCATAAATTTGGTGTCAAGGTAATTGGTAGAGCAACAGGTAAAAGCCCTTCAGTTTCTGAAGATGCAGTGAGGATTCAGCCACTATTAAATAGAATTATTCAAAATTTGACTGAAACTGATCTAGAATTTCAAGAAAAGTATCTTTTATTTAAAACTGCTTATTTAAGACCACCGTTATCCCCCTTCGCTTTTAAAACCATAAATGATTGGGAAAAAGCACAAAAACGATCATTTGATAGATTCAAGAATGGCTTCGAAACCTATCAGGGAGAAATCGTTAAGTCACATGGTGAAAAAGCCATAGCAAACTGGTTATACACTCAAGGGGTTCCCTATCATTATGAAAAAACTTATGAACATGATACAGCTGATGAAAACCACCGCCAATATAAACCCGATTTTTACCTACCTGAACTAAATCTATATCTTGAACACTACGCTATAGATCAGCATGGTAAGCCACCTGCACACTTTGGGCAAAAGTATCTGGACGACATGAAATGGAAATCAGGAATCCATAAACAATATAAAACTGATTTAATCACTACAACCTTTAATGAGTTTATTACAGGTTCAATATTTGAAAAATTGGAACAAGAGCTTAAATCAAGAGGACAAGAATTTAGACCTCGTAGTCTTGCAGAGATCGATTCTAAAGCACAGTCCATCTTTGAATATGGTACCAATGAGCTTTATGGTAGTTTTTTAAATCATTATAAGTCTAATCAAGCCAATATGGCCGATTTATTAGCCAGACCTCTACTCAGCCTACGGGAAAGACTTTTTTTAGAACTATTTTCCAAAGTTTATCAACAGTACGACCAGTTATTAAAAACTAATAAAGAATATGACTTTGATGACTTACTGATTGAATCCGCTCAACTAATAAATGAAAACAAATACAAAAGTCCTTTTAAGCTGATTATCGTGGATGAGTTCCAAGATACTTCACAGGCTAGAGCTAGACTCATTCTGTCCTTATTGAATCAGGTGCCTGAAGCAAAATTATTTTGTGTTGGAGATGACTGGCAAGCCATATATCGTTTTGCAGGCTCAGATATCAGTATTTTTACTCAATTCGAAAAAGTCTTTGGCCCTACTAAGCAGACACAGCTGACCCAAACATTCCGTTCAAATCAGGGTATTGCCAATGTAGCCAGTGGTTTTATCCAAAAAAATAAATCTCAGCTTCAAAAAGTAGTCAATGCCATTGATAAAACAAATAATAAAGTTGTTGAGATAAGCTTTTTAACAAAGACACAAGAGATTCATGAATACCTATTTAAGACACTTACAGAAATCAATAATGCTAATACAAACTCTGAAGGTAAAAAATCTATTTATATTTTAGGTCGCTATAACCACAATAAACCGAATTTAGATAATCTTTTGCCATTTCTTAAAAATTGTCGCATTGAGTTTAAAACAATTCACTCTTCCAAAGGCTTACAGGCAGACTATGTCATTCTCGTCGGATTAAACAGTGGTGACAGTGCCTTCCCTTCAGAAAAAGAAGATGATCCATTATTAAATATAGTATTACCACAACCAGAGACACATGCTTTTGCTGAGGAACGTCGCCTGTTTTATGTCGCCTTGACTCGTGCAAAAGAAAAAGTCTTTCTTATTGGTGAACGTAATTCAGTATTCCTTGAGGAAATCACTAAAGAGCAGAATTTTAAAGAATTTATCTATATACCACAGGATGAACATAAACCAATCAATAGAAATATACCACCTGAATGGTTATGTCCCAAATGTGAAGAAGGTCGTTTATGGAAAAAGACAGGAAAATTTGGTAATTTTTTGGGCTGTGATCGCTATCCAACTTGCGATTACACTAAGAGTTTAAAGCAACGTTGAATTCTGACGAGTGTGTTGAACTATCATTAAATAATCCTTTTCCAAGGTTAGTTCACCAAAATCATCAACATAATTTTTGAAGTCTAATGAAGGACTATATGTTTCCAATTCATAGAAAGTTCTATGATGCCAAGAGCTAGGTGCATCAATTATTATCGGATTTTCAGCTAGCTTAAATTGCCCTGCAGTTATATCCACAATAACTCCACTCACGCTAAGCCATAAATGTAATTGACCTACATCTACGATAGACTGCCCTTTTATCATTAAAATATCTGTAATATCGTAAGCTTTCTCCTCTATCAGAAATCGAGCCAACAATCTTGAAGAATACTCACAACATGCTCTAGGAAATAAAGACAATACTTCTAAATAAAAATCGTCTTTGTCAATTTTATAAAATCCATGTAGAAATTCGAGGACATCATTTTTTATGTTAACGATCGACATAAATCTATTTTCAAATAAAAAATATTCTTACAATAACTTATTAGAGCATTATGATTCAATTAGGTAAAATTATTTTGATCTTTTTAATGCTATTTACTAATGAAGGAAAACTTTTCGCCTAGATATATTCTTAATTTATAAGCCCACTCACCAACTGGAAAAGTTGTGAACATTACTATTATTTTCAGAATACAGACCTAATGAAGTAGAGTTAAAAAGGAAAACTATTTTTGGCTTTAGATGTATTACGTACCGATGGTGAAAATGAGGTTATAGATTTTCATACGGTGAAAAACTTTTAGTCATTTGAAAACTAATGAAAAATTTATTATTGACTATGACTAGAATTTTACTCCTTTACATTCAAAACTTTAAGTTTCCCCTACAAGACTAATTATCCTCTGTATTTTTGTCGAGTATTTAAGATAGATAATAATTTGCATATAGATTTCAAATAAAGGCAACCAATCAAATTAAGAGCATTCAAAAATAGTAAATCCATGTCATCTTCTTCCATCAAATATTTAAAATAACATTTTTTCACAGAAAATTATTTTTTGAGAAAATAATATATTACCAATATAAAAAATTATTACTGAAATTTTACAATTTATATATTAATATACATTTAATACATTCATTTCTATTAAAAACCTTTTCTTTACAAAAATTAAAAAATAGTGATAGACTAAAAACTCTAAAAAATGGTATTTTAAGGAAAAACATGAACATTGAGCAATGAACAAGTTTAAATCAAAAGTAGACTGGTGGATTTTAGTTATATTTTTAGGTGTAACTATATATATACTTAATGATATTTTAAAATTACAATCCACTCATAATATTAAAAATAACTTTTTTGATATTATAATTTATAGTATATTATTATGGTTAATTTGGACACCCATCATTAACACCAATTACACCATAGATAAAAATTATCTTATTATAAAATGTACAGTTCTTAAATGGAAAATTAAAATTAAATCCATACAGAGCGTAGAAAAAACGTATAATCCATTATCAGCTCCAGCACTATCATTGGATCGCTTAAAAATAAAATATCTTGATGATACTGGATATTTAAAAACAATAATGATCTCCCCCAAGGAAAAGGATGAATTTATTAAAACATTAAACAAAGAAAATTTAAAATAAAATGAATACCCTTATATTTAATTCAAAAATAGATTTATGGTTAATAATACTATTATTAACCATAAATCTATTTTTCATTTTTAAAACATATTATCTTGAAAAGAATAAAAGTATTAAAAATAATTTTAAGCTACTTATTATCACCTTACTAATATGGCATCCTTTGTTTACAACACACTATAAAATCGACAAAAATATATTATTAGTAAGGAGCAGCATTTTCAGCTGGAGAATACCAATAAACAATATAAAAAGTATTAAAGAAACAAATACTCTTGCATCATCACCGGCATTATCTCTAGATAGAATCACAATAATTTATGAAAATAAAAAACAGATAAAAAATATTGTAATTTCACCCACCAACAAACAAGAGTTTATCCGCTATTTAAATTCAAAAAGATAAATAATACTATTTAAAAATTTCAATATAAGCATTAACATAATCTTTATTCAGCTCTATTCGATCCAAAAATAGTTTAGATGTAAGCCAATTCGGCTTATTATTTTCTAACTTATCAAGATTTTCTCTAATTTCAAACGATGAAAATCTATTATTACTAGCATGTAGAACCTCAGTAAATGAAGAGTAATTAAAGTTAATAATAGAATTTAATTTCTCTTTTTGGTAATTATCTAACCATATAGCAAGCTCACTCCTTGACACATCGGGCAGCTCCCATTCACAGTTACCCCACATATCTAGATTTTCAGAAATCTTTTTATAATCAGAATGATTCAATAATTTAGAGTCTTTATGGATAGAAATAACTTGTATATTAATAATATCAACAAAACTTTCTAAATAAGATATTTTACTTTCTATAACATCAATAGTATCACCAGGGAGACCTATAATTAGTTCAACCATTATAAATGTAGTACGCCCTACAATTTCTCTTAATTTTAATAATGATGACTCTATATCAAAATTTGAATGTCCATATAACTGTAACCCCTTGCTAGTTAAAGCAGGAATAACCAGCCTTAAAGATCCTATATTATTATCTTCAACAAGTTTCCATGCTTGTTCGAAAGAAAAAAATTGCGGGAAATTTACATCAAGATGTAATTCAAAAATCCCTCTCCCGGATATCTTCTCAAGCATTTGATATGTTAGAATAATTTTCTCGTTAGAAAGCGTTAAAGAGTTTCCTGTGAGCGCTAAATTTAAAGGTAAATCTGTACTAATAATTTCTTCATATAGGTGGTTAAAGTCATTCTCTAAATCATATTCTTTTGCTTTTTTAAAAGTCGTACAGGTTTTAAAGTCATAAATACAATTTGCACATAAGCCTACTGGACAAATTAAAGAGGGCATATCTATCATAAGATTTTTTGAGCGCCAAATAAATCCATTAGCAGGAAGATAATCTGCATTTTTCCGTTTCAATGGATCTAAATTAGTTTTTAATTTCACCCTATCTGACATAAATTTAAAGAAAGAATCATAACCATTTATATATACATAATCAGCTTGATCAAAAAAATCTTTAACATTAATAAAATCTGCAAAAAAACCAATAATTGAAATTTCTATTTGATCAATTTTATTCTTTAAATCTTTCATTTTATTATTAATTAGTTTAAACCATTGTTTTGTTAATGGTGAAACCTTTTCATATGTAAATCCACCAATAAAAACAATAATTTTTTTATAAGAGTTATTCTGAAATTTATTTAAATATTCAATTATCACTTTATCAGGAATATTTAAAAAAGTATCATGCACATTAGCTTCAAACCCTTCATTTTCAAAATCCTTTTTAGAGGCATATACACCAGGTACAGGCCATATTCGCCCATCAGAACGCTCTACAAAAATATCAATTTCTTTCATATAATTTCATTAACTCAAGGTCATTTCAGACAAATCTATTTCACCCATAAAACTTTTCATTTTTATAGGCGTTAACCCTGTTATCCAATATAAAGCGGCAGAAAAAAATGGCAATCTATAATAAAACTGTGATAAACAAGCTCTATTGAAACTCTCACCTTCTAAATACAAACAACAGCCTCTACAAAAATTCAACACAGGGCAGTTTTCGCAGTTAGATCGTGACCTCCAATGATAAGCTGTATTAAGTTGGACAGATTCGATTTCCTTAAGATTGCCTAATTTATGTCTTCCTTCAGGCAAGGTATTCTGACAAGTAACAATATCTTGAGTTTTAACATTGACTACGATTACATCTTCTCTGTCTAACCCACATTTTTGCTCGATACAGACGTTTGGTTTACGCTGGGATATTATGTCAAAAAAATCCTGAAGTTCATTGCCAAAAATAAACAAAGAATTCCCATCAATCATTTCTCTATATAGTCCGGTCAGGTCAAGCAAAGAAGGCAATGAAACCGCCTGCTTAATGGGCATAGCCAAACCTTCTGTTAAAAGTAATATATACTCACATGAGGTATTTAGTTTATCTGCGATATATTTTCTTATTTCTTCTACTGATAAATTATCAATAGTTAATACACAATTAAATTTTAAATGTCTATTAAGCTTAAATAACTCAGTATATAATTTTCTTATATAGTGATTATCTAAAACATCTTGATCACGATGCGTTCCAGGCCCATCATGACTTAGTATAATTTCAACTCTTTCATTTCTTAATATCCAATCAAAAATTTCCTGATTTATGAGAGAGCCATTAGTAGTAGTTCTAATTTTACAAAAAGGAAAACTTATTAAAAGACTCTCAGAAATTTCTTTAAAAGTTTCCCAATAAAGAAAAGGCTCTCCTCCCCAAAGTTCAAATATGACATGCTCATCGACTTGTAAATAATTTAAAAGATTATTTACAAAATTTTCCCTTTCTTCTCTATTTGCCCCTCTCCTTACCTCTAAAGAGTTTTCTTTTGGAGATTGAGCACAATAGTCACATTTAAAATTACAACTTAAACCTAGTTGAATTTTAACTAATCTAAAGGGGCCCTTTTTCAAACCAGGTAAAATTGGGCTAATTTTTTTTTGTGTATAATGCTCCCACGGTTCGTCAGGAATTTTATATTTCCGGCCAACTCTACTTAATGAAACCTCAGAATTATCACACTCCCATAGAAGTAAATTTCTCTGAACATCGTAAATAAGATTTTTTTTGCTACCATCTATATCTAAGAGCTCTATAACTATAGGTTTCATTACTACAAGCTCCTCTTATACATTAGTAGGTATTTTATTTACCTGACTTTCAACTAAGTAGTCATTCGCATAAAAGGTTTTATTACCATCAACTACAAATGAATATAATGTTTCTTTTTGATCTACTATTCGATAATCAAATTTCTCAATATATTTTAATTCATCCATATAATATATCTGATCTCCCACAGATATTTGTTTAATATCTTCATCAGAAAGACCAAAATCAGGGTTTGATATTCTTTTTAACTCACGATATAACTTGTACCCGTCTAAATTTACTGCTAACCAGATCCCCTCAACACTTAAAAATAGTTGTTCCCACGTACATTCTATCTGGTCATTTATTTGATAAATTTTATCACCAGGGTTAACATGACAAATAATTTTTTCAATAACTGTATTTTGTCCTCCACCAAAAGCGGCTAATTTATCTCCAATTTTAATATCTTTAATCGAAGTCTTAGTCCCATCAACTTTTCTTACAGAAGTTTTTCTAGGGAAACAACAAAATCCACCATCATTTTGTGCTAATGCCACTACCATGATTATGATTAAAACAGCAAAAACCATCATATTCAAAGTAACTGATTGGTTTACGTTAGTAGTTGTATTAATATTAATCAGGTTAGAATCATCATCTCCACCAGATACCCCTTGTAAAATTGGATCATCTAATGAAATCTCAACCCATGAATCGTCATTTCCTTTTACTGCATATTTTTGTGCAGTAATTGCTTTATTTAGCTCGGCCGTAATATACTTTATTAATTCTTCATTAGAAAAATTAGCACCAAAATTATGATTACTCATATTCAAAATAGCATTTAGGCTAAAATCATCTTCTAAAACTTTTTTCAGTTCTTTAATATCATAAAGAGCTAAAGTTTTTTCAGATTCAGAATTATTAATACTCATAAATTCTCCAAATTAGATTTATCATTCTGTTTCAATAAAACCATTCATCCATAAGAAATCTATTAAATGAAAAGTCTCTAAAGGATTTGTTCCATCTTCAGTCAAATTACATACTAGATCTAAAGCTGAATATTTACCGGATAAAATTAAATCTAAAATTTTTTTTGAATAAGAAAATTGCATTTTTACATTTGGGCTTTCAAAATAAATATTTTCATCTTCTGTAATTCTAATTGTATTATTTAATTTAATTTTTCCTAAATGATTAATTTTAGAATACATATGAGTATTTATCATTTCAATCATTATTTCATGTAGATTCTCTGGGTCCGAATAGGTATTTTCTGAAATAACTTTAAAACCATCTTTCCATTCCTCTGATGGTAAAGTGGGTGTTATTAAACGAATCTTTTTTGTTACTATATTAATTAAAAAGCCTGAAACACATGCAATAGTCGCATCTGACATTACTTTTTTCGATTTCTTGGATTTTGTACTTTTAAAAAATGTTTTTTCCTTTTCAGTAGAATATGCCCGTCCAGCTCCTGTTTTTGTTTCATGCATTGCTCCAGTATTCTGTAAAACCATTTCCACACCGAATAATTCTTCAGCAGTAAATTGGTCATGAACTTTCTGCAAAATAGCTTTTGTCAATATTGAAAATCTTATTGGATAATTTTTTTTAACTTTCCAAAATTCAAGCACACTCTTAGTTAATTCAATATTTTTTAAAGGAATTGCAGTAGTAGTTTGTGGAACTACACCAACAATTTCATCATATATTTTTAAAATATCTAAATATTCAGGATTATCTAAAGGATCTGTTCCCCAATAACAAAAACCAGACCTCATCCCACTACCTAATATTTTTTTAGTTGCATGAAGTATTTCCTTCCATTCTTTGCCATTATCCTCTTTTAATGAATAATGCCCCTTAAATTTTTCAGCCGAAATACCACAAAACCAACAACCGACTGAACAACCATCAGATAATTCAAAGGCAATTGGTGCATGAATTATTCCAGAACCTTTGGGGCCTAATTCAAAAGCAGTTCTATTTATTTGACGTTGACGCCAGACATCAAAGAGATTGTTTAAGCCATTAGTTGATCCTGTTTCAAGTATTTTTTTTCTAAAGTCTTGTACTGTATCAACATATCGCCACCAAATATTAGCATATGGCCACTTTTTTTCTATCTCTGTCTTTTCTAAATCAGTAGGTACTATTGAGGTATCAAATATTGGTAAAAAGTCTGATAAAGTTAGATTTGTATCTTTAAAATTATTATCAAGAGTTTCTAAAGGTACTCCCATATTAATGATATTTCTCAGCTGGTCATTTCCAGTGTAAATTTCTAAAAAACGCTTTGTTAAATAATACTTTTTTTTATCATCTTCATCTAAAGACCAAATAAAATTAGAGTATGAGCTTTCAAGCTTCATGACGCTAGAATCTATCATCCTAAATCCAAAAAGAACTAACATTACATATATATCTTACATTTATTTTTAAATTTATCTACATAAATAGTCATTATAATGAAAATTATAGTATTATATTCTCCAAATACTTGAATCATCTAATCCCTATTATAGAAATGAGCAACCGCAAAATTTCTTTTAGAAAAGAAGCTATCAAAGCACAAGAATCGCAATGGTTAGGTAAAGTTATTCTTTCTCGCCCTGCATCTTTTAAGACATTAACTATAGCGTTTAGCTCTATTAGTATTGCTATCGTATGTTTTGTTATTTTTGGAAAATTTACTCAAAGAGCAACTGTGCATGGACAATTATTGCCCAAGGAAGGTCTTATTTACATTTACCCAAAAAATAATGGGAATGTCGAAAAAAAATTTATTGTTGAAGATATGGCTGTAAATAAAGGTGACCAATTATTTACCGTTTCAACTCTTAACTTTTATTCAAATGAAGATAAGAATCATTCTCTGCTGAAGCAAATTGAACTAAGAAAACTATTAAATAACGAAGAAAAGAATAAACTTAATAGTAATCTGGAAAATGATATTTTACTAACTAAAAATGATATCTCTTCTATTAAAAATCAATTACTTAAAATAGAAAACAATATAAAAGAACAAAGAGATAGAGTTTCTTTAGCTAAAGAAAACTACGAAAGATATCAAAATTTATTTAAAAAGGATTATATCTCGAAAGAAGAGTTTCAAAGTAAAAAAGATATCTTTTTACAAATGCAGCAAAACTTAAAAAATTTTGAAAGTGAATTAATTTCAAAGAATATGGAGTTAAACAACAAAATTTCTACTCTAAGGACCATACATCTTAATTATGAAAATAATTTAATAAATATTGACAAACAACTGACTAACATTGAACAGGAAATTATTGATAATCAATCACAAAGAGAATTTACTATTAAAGCTACAGCTAATGGAGCAATTACTTCTGTAACAACTGAAGTTGGGCAACAAGTAACAACTAATAAACCAGTAGTTGCTATTATTCCCAAAGACTCTATTTTAGAAGCTATTTTATATGTTCCTCCTCAAAACATTGGTTTTATTAAAACCAACCAGATCGTTAAATTAAGATATGACGCATTTCCTTATCAAAAATTTGGTCAAGCAATAGGCAGAGTTACCTCTATCTCAAAAAGTACAATGAATATCAATGAATTACCTAATTCCAATCAAATAAATTTAGAAAAATTAAAAACTGCAAATGTTTACATTGTAAAAGTTGAAATACAAAATCAAAGTATGAGTACCTATGCGACAAAAACGCCTTTGAAAGTTGGTATGACACTAGACGCTGATATATTTTTAGAAACTCGTAATATATATGAGTGGATATTCTTACCACTGTTAAGTATCTATGAGAAAAATATATAAACTATGAAAATTACCGATTACATAAGTTTAAATTTTAGGAAAAGCTTACCGATTATTTTACAAACTGAATCGTCAGAATGCGGTTTAGCTTGCATTACAATTATTGCAGCTTATCATGGTTACACCACAGATTTGGTCTCCTTAAGAAGAAAATTTAATATATCTCAAAAAGGAAGTACTCTGAATCAATTAATTCATATTTCAAATAATCTTAACTTAACAACGCGTCCAATACGATTAGAACTCCATAAATTAACTCAATTAAAACTTCCCTGCATAATTCACTGGAATTTTAATCATTTTATCGTTCTTGAAAAAGTTCAACATAGCACAGTTATTGTTATAGATCCCGCATTTGGAAGAAGAATAATTTCATTAGATGATTTTTCCCGTAGTTTTACAGGTATTGCTTTAGAAATTTGGCCAAATGCTGATTTTAAGAAAGATAAATTTTTAAGTAAATTAAAACTTAAAGACATAGTTGGTAATATTCAAGGTCTTTGGAAGTCACTTTCTCAAATTATATTTTTAGCACTTACTTTAGAGCTACTTACACTACTTTCACCCCTTTTACTACAATGGGTAATCGATTATGTAATCTTATCAGATGACAGAAGTCTTTTAATTACGTTGATTATTGGCTTTTCTCTACTTTTGATACTACAACAATTAATAATAGTAGTCAGAGCATGGTTTATGCTCCATATGAGTACACACATAAATATTCAATGGCGTGTTAATATTTTTAATCATCTGATCAATCTCCCCGTTTCATATTTTGAGAAAAGAAGTTTAGGAGATGCAGTTTCAAGATTTAATTCTATTGATAATATTCAAAGAACATTGACTTCGACTTTTTTTGAAGCAATCCTTGATGGCTTAATGGCAACATTAACATTAATTTTAATGTTTTTATATAGTCCTATATTAACTTCTGTATCTTTAATTGCTATTTTACTATACTCTTTATTACGTTTTTTATCGTATTTACCTTTGAAGAATGCCTTAGCATCTGAAGTTATCCATGCAGCAAAGCAAAATAGTCATTTCATGGAAACTGTACGTGGAACAAAACCTATTAAGCTTTTTCAAAATCAAGAGTCCAGAAAAACTTCATGGCTTAATTTACTTGTAAATCAAATAAATGCTAACCTTCAAACACAAAAATTTCATATTTTCTTTAGATTTTGTAATGGTATTATTTTTGGGCTTGAGAATATTATAATTATTTGGCTTGGAGCCTCTTTAGTTATAGACAGTATTTTTACTGTCGGTATTTTTATGGCATTTATTGCTTATAAAAATCAATTTATCACTCGATTTTCTTCCTTGATTGAAAAATATATTGAAATTAAAACATTAAGAGTTGAAGTTGATCGATTAGCTGATATAGTCTTTTCTGAACCAGAAAAATTATACTTACAAGACTACTCTTCTTCTGTAGAAAATAATATTGCTATAAGTATTAATGATCTTAGTTTTAAGTATTCAGATTTCGAACCCTATATTATTAAAAATTTAAATCTTGAAGTTCCTGAAGGTCAATCGGTTGCGTTGACAGGTGCATCTGGTTGTGGAAAAACAACTTTAATGCATTTAATAATAGGTATCTTAAATAAAAACTCTGGCTATATATCAATATTTGATAAACAAAGCGATCTTGTAGGCCTCGCCCCTATTCGAGAAATAATAGGAGTCGTCCTTCAAGATGATATTTTATTTGCTGGATCAATTATTGAAAATATTAGTTTTTTTGATTCCAACCCTAATCAAAAATTAATTGAAGAATGTGCAAAAATTGCAGCTATAGATGAAGATATTAAACGTATGCCAATGGGCTATCAAACTTTGATCGGTGAACTAGGAAGTGTTTTATCAGGAGGTCAAAAGCAACGTATACTTTTGGCAAGAGCACTTTATAAAAAGCCAAAAATTTTGTTTCTTGATGAAGCAACAAGTCATTTAGATATTTTTAAAGAAGCAGAAGTTAATAATAATATTCAATCACTAAATATTACTAAAATTATAATAGCTCATCGTCCAGAAACTATATATTCCAATGATAGAGTTATTACTTTATCAAACGGAGAAATTATCAGTGATATCTTAGTTAAGGATATTTCAAATAAATGATGCGTTATTTTTATATTTCTCTTTTTGTAGTTTCTTCATCATTTTCACATGGTGAGACAATCCCTCAAATTTTTCAAGACATGAAAAGTGATACTTTTTGTCAATCTAAAGAAGAAATTGATATAGCCTTATCTCAGGCAATTGAGAATGTCTTATGCAATGACCCTTACTTAAAGATTCAATGGACTGAGGTTAAAAACAAGGTTTTACAAATAGATATTGAAAAATCTAATTATTATCCTCAATTAAACTTTTCAAGTAATTACAATATAGGGAAATCGAACTATAAAGTTAAGGATGCTCCTCAATTAAGTTATAAAACAGATTCAGAGAGATATGGAGTATCCTTACAAGCTAACCTATTAGTTTACGATTTTGGATATAAAAACTCCAAGAAAAAATTATTAACAGATCTTTTAAATATGTCCCTTGCTCAATACAACTCTAGCATTCAAAAAGTTTCAATGGATGTTATTGAAAGATACTACAAAATTTTATTATTAAATGAAAATTTAAAATCTATAATTCAAAGTGAAAGTATCGCAAAAAAAAATTTATTAATTTCGCAAACTAGATATGATCTTGGTACAAATAATAAATCTGATGTTCTGAGTTCTTATAATAATGTTTTAAAAATAATTTCAAAAAAAAATGAAACTCAGAGTCAAATCGAAATAAACATGAGATCTCTTGGCTTTCTAATGGGATTTCCTATCGAAAAAGAATTTTCACTCAAACCAATTGAAATTAATAAATACTTAGAAATAAAACCAATTAATGAATTAATAAATATAGCAAAAGAAAAACATCCAGATTTAATAAGTTTAAATTATAAAATAGACTCAGCCAAACATAACATACAAGTAATTAAGTCAGAAAACTACCCAAAAGTATATATTACCTCTGACTTTTTAAATAACAATCGCTTAGGGGCTGTTCCTTTCGAAAGTGTTGATAATACAATTGATTTTGGTATAAAAATCTCTGCCCCATTATTTAATGGATTTAAGAATCACTATAGAAAAATTGAGGCAGAAAACCAACTAGAAAAAACATTCAATGAAAAAAAACTTACTGAAAAAGATTTATCTTTAGAGATTATTAATTATTATTATGAATTAAAAAATGAAGAAAAAAATTTACAAATACTTGAAAACTTAAAAACTAATGCGTTTGCAAACGTAGAAATTACATCTGGTCGATATAAAAATGGTGTTGGGAATATTATTGAACTATTAAATTCACAAAATGTTTTCATTGAGGCCAATGAGAATTATAACTATTCATTAAATAATTTTATAATAACTCGCTACAAGCTCCTTACTACTATCGGTATGCTTGATGCTAAGGATATTTATTAGTTATTTGAAATTAAGTAAATTTAATTTACTGTTGTAAAGTATATTCTAAGAGCCTGTTTGATACTTTGTTCTTATTGTAAAGTTACGATAAACTTAACTTTTTATTGGGAAGACTAGAAATGAAGAGAAAGTTATTAAAAAAAATGTATACTACTAGAGCATTATTTCTTGCTATAGGAGTTATGGTCATGTCTGTTTCCCCTATTGTTGCCACTAACTCTTTAGCAGCAACACAATCAACAAATAATTTAGCATCAAATAAAATTTTACTAATTTTTAATGAAGAACCTTTAAACATATCTTTATTCAGTCCTATTTTTTTAGAACAAGTTCCCGCACTGCAACTAAAAAAAATTATTGCTGAACTAAAGTTATCATTTGGTGTATTAAAATCGGTAGATGTAGTAGATGGTAAAGGCTTTGCTTATTTTGAAAAAGCGCAAGTACCTGTTACGATTGGCTTTGATGACAACAATCAAATAAGTACACTTTGGTTCGGTTCACCAAAATTCATTAATGTTAAATTAGATGAAGCAATTAAAAATTTACAAGACTCTGCCATCGGTAGCAAGTCTCTTTTAATCACTATAGATAAAAAACCAATTTTTGCTGATAACAATAAAACTCCTATGGCTGTCGGGTCCACTTTTAAATTGTTAGTTCTCAAAGCTTATGAAGACGCTATTAAGGCAGGAAAAATTAAACGTGATGATGTTATTTTACTTGAAGAAAATAGTCGCTCATTGCCATCAGGGGTTTTGCAAATGCTTCCAGCTAAAACTCCTATAAATCTAGAAATACTTGCTCAATTAATGATTCAATCAAGTGACAATACAGCTACTGATAACCTTATACATTTACTTAAAAAATCTAATATTGAAATTTTTTCTCCTAGAAATTCTCCTCTTTTGACTACTAGAGAATTTTTCCAATTGATCTCTTCTAATAATGATGAGCTTAGGGCTAAATATAGTACTAGTAATAAAAAAGGGAAAAATGAGATCCTTTTAGGACTAGACAAAATGCCATTACCAGATATTGATGACATTACTAAAACAGCAACATGGCAACAAGCTGAATGGTATATGACAACTAATGAAATCTGTGCCACTATCGAAAGTATTAAAGATGCTCCTGCTTTGAATAATATTCATAATCCTCTTTTTAAAAACTTAAATTGGAAAAAAATTGGTTTTAAAGGTGGGTCAGAAAATGGAGTTCTCAATTTTTCTTTTATAGGCCAAACTCTTCAAGGAAAAGATGTTTGTGTTGTCTTTACTGCAAATGGAGATGACAAACAGCCAGAATCTAAACTGGCGTTACAATTTATCGGACTTCTCCAAACATTAAGTTCTGTAGAAAAATGAGCTCAATTATTTAATTGTAAGACGTGATCATTTGGCTTAAATCTTGGAACTATTTTGAGGACTATATTTTTATCTTTACAGGCTCGTTACGGAGCATTCGTCTTAATATCATTATTATAATTATCCATACTTATTTTCTCTTAACCATAGATAAGGCTTAGAAGTATTTAGAGCAAATATAATAAATTAAAGTTAAAATACATAGAGCCTGCTTTTTAAGCAGGCTCTATGCTATACGGCTATTACTTAGGCTAATTAAGCCACTCTACCCAACCATCGTAAGAGCTTGCTCCAATCCTCTCTGCTTAATTGTCGCTCCCATCCCAAACCATGCTGAGTTCAATCTGTGATCTCGGCTCATCGCACGACGCTCATGGTCAACAAACTCTGTGATACTGCAAAGCAAACCATAAGCCGTATCTTTAGCTGAACTTAACTCTGCTCCTCGACCTTGCCCATTAAACATTTCCATAGCCTTAGACATCGCCTTTCCATTTTGCTCATTTTTAGACTTCGAACTTTTGTCCATGGATGCTGCTTTAAGGTAATACTGAATAATACTTTCTTCCTGATCTGTTGCACTCATTGTCGTGTTATTAAACACCGCATTAAAATATGCAGTAGCTTCCTGCTGGGTGACTTTACGTTGACTCAGTTGTTTCATTTCATACATATGCTCATCCCAGGTTTTAATAGAAACACCCAATTGCTGCTTGATCTTGTCTGCATCGAACTTAGTACTATGAGGAACTTTTACAACACCCTCTCCACTATTCTGTCCTCGTATTGCAATGCTCAAAGTGTTATTACAGACCACACGTACACTGGTGAATTGCGCCGTGGTAGCTAATGTCCCATCACAAGCCGTTGCCAACAAAATGTAGCCATTACTGACATCCTTACTTTTCAACGCTGCCGATTGGCCTGTTCTTGCCAATGCCCAGAACTTACGTCCACCTTTCAGTACCCCCGCCGTTTCCAGTTCAAAACCTGATTGTTCTGTCAGGTCTTTATAGAAGTTTAATATCTCCATCGGTTGCACCTCCTGATAACGCTGACTCACCACCGATAACGGTTCATGAGTATCTGAACGATAAAGCACTCGTTGCTCTTCATACGGCATGATGATGCTTTGTCCTCTTTCATTCTTTGCCATATAGCTGACATTGGATGATTCAATTCGCCAGTCCATCCCCGCCTGTTGTGCCCAGATTTCTATAGGTTGATTTCTAGTAAGCTGATTCCCTAGGCCATGCCAAGGGGTTTGACCAACGAATGCCATTGTTTCAACTTGATGTGCCATGAGTGATTTTCCTATTAAGTGATTTAAATAATTTGAAATTTGTGAAAATGAGAGTTACTAACAACCCGACTGCTTGATTTCAAAGTGTTCCAGACACTGCTCACACTGATAATGCAACGTCAGCGTGTTTTCTTGATGCTGGACGTAGAGCAGAAACATGCCACCAACAACTAAACCAACAAAACCACCCACCAAAGGGTGAACGGGACTGCGTTTTGACAACTGCATACAGGCAGCTGCCAGAGACATCGGTGAAAAAGATGAAAGCTTTGCAAATACACTTTGGTGAGTCTGCTCCGACTGCCGGAGTAATTTCAGATGCCTCGAATGGCAATAAGGACACTGGTGCATGGTCTTCTTCCTTAAATAAAAGGCATAAAAAAACCACAAGCAAATGCTTGTGGTTTGATTGAGCTTTATGTCGTTTTAGATAAATGTCAGATTAACGAGTGACTTTTGGAGTCGCTAAACCTTTTTTGCTACAAGGTCGAATGCTTTCAATATATTGCCCATCACCAGTATCTTTAAAGAAACCATGTTTCGATTTAATTTCTAGACATTGTCCCTTTTTAAAAGGTTTAACTTGAGGAACAACTTTAGCTGGTATGGCGTAGCTATTTAAAATGACTTCGCCTTTAGTAGTTGGAAATACAACTGACTCTTCGCCGTAATAGACGTTGGCTTTTAAAGTAACCTGCTCAGTTTTAGCAAAAGCAATAGAACTGATTGAAAGGCTTAAAACGCCACAAGTGATAAGTTTGATAAAGTTCATAATCTTTTCTCTAATGTACATAAAAGTAATCATTCAATAAATGCTAAAAGGTTGTTTAAGTTAGTGACCAAAACATGACTGGTATCCTTCGTTAAGGACTTGATTGCTGTTCTTATCCCAACTCACTACATACCAGGTACATTGATAACGGTCAGAGTCCCATGCAGCACGATAAGTCATGGTATTACCTTGCTGGCTCCATCCTTCTACTCGTTTACTCACCTGATCCAAACTTGAACGCCCCCATACATTCATAAGGTGTGACGCTAACATTTGATCAATATTCGGGATGGTTGACTTTAAATCACTAGGAGCAGTTTTGATTGGCTTTAAACCATATAGAGAGGCGTTCGAACTTAAGGTTTTTCCTTCATGGTACTCAGCATCAACTTCTGAACTGAGCTTTCCAATATTGGCATCTTGTGCTTTGGCATTCTCAACAGCAGCTATAGCACCTGCAACCACTTCGTCCTCAGCTTGTGAGTGAGTAGATTCTGATTCTGGGTTTTCCACCATACTTTCAATTCCGGTGAAACCTGATTCAGCAGATTCAGAAGCTGCTTCCGTTGCAATAGATTGATTTTGTACCTTAGATTGTTCTAAAGCGAGTTGCGCTAACTGAAGTTCTGTTTGTCGTTTTTGATGTTGATTAAATAAAATACCACCGGCAATCAGTACAACCATCATGACTACGGTTAACAACCAATATAACGGTGGTACCTTTTTAGTTGAGTTAGTGCTGTTGTTTATCATATTCATATCATTACCTTGAAATAGAGGATATACGGCGCATTAGGTGCTGCCTTCATTGGGGTAATATGTAAGTAAAATTTCTTTATTTTCAGTTATTGTCCAAATAGCTCTTTAATACCGCTCTTGCTTCATTCAGTTGCTGTGCCTGACTCTCAATCAACTGACGAACAGATTCGGGGAGATTCTGGTATTTATCGGGATGGAACTCAGCCATCTTTTTTCGGTAAGCAGATTGCAATAACTGCTCAGTCAGTGATTTAGGCTGAATATCAAGAAGTTTGCATGCTTGAAGTTGTTCACTATTTAAAGCTGAATGAGGAGACTGATTCTTTTCATCAGCTAAGCATTGATAGATAATTTTGACCAGATCAGGAAATACTGCTTTAGAAACATTGGATACACGACACAAATGGGTCATAAAAAGATCAGCCTGATTCTGTTCAACCTGCCCCAATGCCATGGCATAAACCAGTTGTTCGATCATCTCCGTACGAAGCTTATAAGCCAGCACATCTTTCAGTTCTGCAAAGCGATGCAATAACTCCTCATATTCAAAGTTGGGATGTTCAGTCAGTAAACTTTGAATATAGTGCTGTGATGCTTCATCATTCAGCTTTGCAAAATGATTTGATATTGCATGACTAGATTCAGTATTCCATCTACCCATATTGAATGTGATGAAATAAGCAAACAAATCAACAATCACCTTCAGTTCTGCATCAATCTGTGGTGGAGCTTGGTCGGCTTCTATTTGTCCCTGACAAACTTCACTTAAGAATGAAGCCAATGTTCGTACTGCCCCTTTATCCAGTTGGGTAAAGGTCAAGGTTTCCATCCGATTCAGTACGATCCCATGATTAATGACGCCAAGATCTGCCTCGACGTGATGAATATTTTTAAAGAGATAAGCAGCTTCATCACCAAAGCTTTCTTTATAAAAGAGTCCGGTCGCCGTTATACAAAGTCCAGCTTTAGCACTACCAAATACCGTATCGTCAATCAGCATGAGGATTTCATCTGGATGAATACCTTGAGGGAGATAACTCATTGCCCCTTGCAATTTTTTATAAGGAATAGCAGGGGAAAAATAAATATTGTCATTCGCTCTTAATATCAACATCCAACGGCTTTTCTGAAGTGATTCTCTCGATATGATTGTCATGGCAACCTCCCCAATTTAGCGGCTAAAACAACCAACGTAGAAAATCAGCAGGCCAAACAAGTGCCCGCCCTAAAGAATATGAACCAGAATAAATAGGGTACTGCCAAATTAAATACAGCCAATAACCAATCACAATGGTGAAATAAAGGCCAATCAGTGGATGTTTCATTATAAATTCCTCATTTTTTAGGTAAGCCTATCCAACCCGCTGCTCTAAGGCAGCAGGTGAAGTCAAAAGACAAATTAAGATTTAATGTGAATATGAGCTGTTCTAAAGTTTATGTGCACATTGCTGACCAGACTTAAATGACACCTCTTCAAAATCTTCTGGCATTCTGACTTGCATCATGCCAATCGCCTCCAGCTTTTCTTCGCTATAATACGCCTCCATCTTGTCGTAGAAGCAGGAACAGAAACTGCGACTCCCCCCTGTATTCCTACAGCTTTGTTTCATACCCTTTTCAAAATCAGAAGAACAGCCTGTAACCAACAAAACACTGACACCCACCAAACCCATCAAAATTCTATTTTTCATCGTTTTATCCAGTGACATCATCATGGAGCTTAGGCTTTTTTAGGCAATACAAAGCCCTGCCACGGTATATCTCACATGACATATTTATTAAGTTAAATTTTTTGACGAAAAGACCTAAAGCTTGAGAACCTAGAAGTTCATCAAACCCTATTAAAAACTAATCGGGCGCTATAAAAAGAATATGCATAGCCAACTCCTTTATATTGGGAGTTCTGCCAAAGCATTAGAGAATTATGGTGGCAGAACGAGAAAGGGTTAGCAGACCGGATTGGATTGACACCAGCACACTCGAAAGTGTCCCTCTCCCGTCCTACCGCAACGGGAGGAGACGAGAAGTACCCTCAAAACTATTCCTCAGAAGGAATAACTCTGATGCAACCCAATAAAACGGTCTGCTAAAACCGACTGGCAATGTAGGCCAGCACGCAAAGGATAATGTGCAAAATTTAAGGTGTCAATCATCTATCGACTAAGTCGTAAAGTGATTGTTACTGTTTTTTATAGATTAATTATCTTATTTAATTGTTGCTTCATTTGAACAATGAGGTATTTCGCTTGATACTGACTCCAAAACTACCAGAAGCATCTCTCAATACGAAAATATAAACATCCATTAAATCAGAAAATTGTCGCCCATATTTATCATGGTAAATAATTTTTAACTTGATATCTTGTTGAAAATTGCTTTTTAAAAGTTCAAGTCGTTCTCCTATAAATTCAATATTAAGACTAGTTTTCTGCTGTGCTACTAACTCATAACGTTCTATATTAAAATCATTAAAGTCAGAGTCCAACTCTTCAATAGTTACATGCTTTGCCACTTCCCCCTTATTTTCAATGATAATCTTAATTTCTGCGACCTCATGACGTTCCATATCGATAATAGAACCATGATCATCACATTCAGGAAAGTCCTTCTCCGTTAAGGTAAAAGGGTAACTATAGAAAATTAAATGAGGCCGTGCTTCAAAATGTTTAATTTCTAACTCTTGCTGTGTGACACTAAGTAACTTTCTTTGCTCTTCAACATTATTTGCTAATTCTTGAGCCTGTTGATGCAATGCATCTGTGCTTGCTTTTAACTCTTGGCTTTGCATTTGTAAGGCTTTAGTGTTTTGCAAATAACCTAAAATCAGAAATAAAAAGGCCAATGGGGAAAATGCGCCAGCTAAGAAATCACCAATTTCATTTGCAGGTAAAGCCTTGACCTTAACTGGTGTAATGCCAAAGAATTTATATAAAATAAAAAAATAGAAAATTGTAAATAGGATAAAGATCCAGTAACGGCTTTTTGTTTGAGTCATGGAAATTTTCCTGGCTGATTCTGAAAAACAAAGTGGCTTCCCTTATAGTTTACATGACAAAAAATAGTAAAAGTAATATGCAATTTTTCATTGAAATCGCTCTAAATCATCTTTACATATCACTATTTTTTTTGTTAAATTCCTTGTGGTTACTTGCCCGTAATCAAGTTTAAAGAAAGCCTGACCACCCATAAGTCAGGCTTTCTTTTTATCACCGTGTTACTGATCTGACTCTTTGACAATAGACGAGGCAATAAAATAACTAGCTTTTAAAGCATGCGCTGGGTTATACATCGTATTGAATACGGCCCTCAGAAGGGTTATCACGTGCATGCTTATTACTTCTTTGATGGACAAGATCATCAGGCAGATATCACTTGGGGACAGTACATTGCTAAACAATAGAAACAAGTGACCAATAATCAGGGTTCGGTATTTATCTGCAATATGAAGAAAGAGGATTACCGTTATTGTTGTTTAGGAAAGCTAGATTATTCTGACGTAGAGATGCTAAACAACCTTGAACAGAGTTTTGATTATCTCTGCAAGAATGATCAATACTTCCAATTTACGACACAGAAACGCATCCGTGGATTCCGTTGTAGTGAACCTCCAGAAATCCCTAAAGTCAAAATGGGATGTCCCCGTAAGTATGACCAATCGCATCTAAAGCACCTCCACAAACTTGATCTCCAAGCATAAAAAAACCTCCTATATAAATGACATATCTAGGAGGATAATTTGAAGTTTGTAGGTTAGATATTTACTTCCTATTTTTATTTTCCACCAATAACGATTTTCATCGGTTTGAAGTCATCTACTTTTAATTTCTGAGTCTTAACGATATCTTCAGTTTTCGTACCATCGTTATGTTTAACAATTGCTTTACTGATATTTAGGTTTTCCCCAAAAGCATCACAAGCCTTCTCACCTTCAATGAAAAATCTACCATAAGTTTTACCACCAACAAGATTAAATTCATCCGCAGTAACTTGATCCCGACCAATAAGCTTGCCATTTTTATCTTTCATGGTCACTGTAAAGTCAATACTTTCAATATTATCTAAAGCATCATAAGCAATGACATCAAAAGCAAGCGAGCACATGCCCCGATTCACATAACTTGCATGTGTGTTTCGTACATAAATTTCTGCATCTTTAGGAATAGCATATGCACTACTTATCATCGCTAAGCTAAGTATTAAAATACAAATACCTTTTTTCAAAATCATTCTATAACCCTATCTAAACTTGATACGAAAAAACACTTAGACTATCTCCTCAAAAACATGTTCGATCACGTTCACGCTCAGCTTTTCATAAAAGCTTATATCTGATTAAATGCAATCATATATTGCATTTAATCGAAATTCATTGAAGTTGTACAATCTCAGTATTTACTAATAAAACCAATATTATGTGTTAATTCTTCAACATCACAATATACTTGGAAAGATATAAAATACTAGAGGGTATAGTCAGATTAAAATAGCTTTTCAACTAAATATTAATAAAAATAAAAAAATAAATTAATTTATAACTGTAGAGTTGAAATAATTGTTAACAGAAAAAGAAAATAATGTGAACTTATAATTTTATAATGACAAAACAGTTTTAACTAGAAATAAGCTCTTTGATTAAGAGCTTATTTCTAAGTCATTCCATTTAAATCATAGACAATAATATAGCTTTAAATTTTTATAGATCAGTTTAATTGTTGAAAAAAACTTGATGATTTATTTAGCTGTGATAACACCATAGCATGGTCCTCGTTCTTCATCCGCTTGTTGCTTCGATTTAGCGAATACATCGGCAAACCCATTTACTACATTTAAATCAAATGTTAACTCGCCAATTGGTACAGCTGTCAGGACAGATGCATCACTGTCATGTATATGGGCAATCACAATACAAAACTTGTTTTTAACAACAAGTACTTCAAAATCACTATTAAATAAGCCACTTTCATCTAATGCAAGAAACTTCCCATTACTGAATAGCGAGCGTTCTATATGATTATTCTCCCATGGTGCCTTTTTCAAAGATGTACATGGAAGAAACATATTTAAATCATAGCTTTCAGAAGTAATTAGCTTATTCAAGAAATTCTTAAAATTTATTGATTCACCAAAAAAAGGATTTGATGGTGTTAACCAATATAAATCTTGAACATTTTTATCTTCAGCACAACGTTCAAGTAAATTTAGGAATTTTTCTTGATTATTTGGCTCATAAATAGGTCCTATAATTTGGTGCTCTGTTCGTTGGTCTAAACCTGTTAGATCGAGTTTTCCTTTTTTTAAAAAGTTCTTAATCTTCAGTGACTCAAACATTGGATTATATGCTAACTCAGCTTGAATTGAATCGATATTATCCACTTTTATACTTTGTAAAGTTGAATTAACCATTTCAGTAAGAAGGGTTGTACTGCCTGGTAAATGACTAAAACAGCTTTCAACGGCATGAACATCAGGAGTTAATTGATCACCTTGTAATTTAAGTGATAAATCAAGGTTTACTCGATTAAAGAGTTGGCGGTCATTAGTAACTTTACCAACCTTATAAAGTTGGGGATGATCTTGATAAAATGTAAGTACGCCTTGCTCAATATAGCTATAAAAATTTTTTTGGAATGTAACCTTAGCAATTTTTTCTGATTCAGAGAGCTGATCTTGATCAGCTTGGATCTGTATACCATTATGACCTGAATATTCATAAGATAAAACTGGATCAAATCCAATCAAATCATATATCACTGAAACTGTACGATCTGAGATTTGCTCAACTTGAGGAATATCTGAGACAGATTTAAAGTAACGCTTTGCTGCTTCAGATAACTCAAATAAATCATTTTCAGTTGATTTAATTTCCTTTTTGGCAAGTAACTCATTTAAAAGTATAGTAATTTCATTCTGATCCAGATTTAAAAAACTGGCCAATTGAACCGAACTACATGGACCCAAACGCAGAGTACGTAAAAGTATAGAATGAACAAAGTCTAAGGGCTTTTTACCTGAAAAACTAAAATCAATCAAAAATTTTTGCACAGGTAGCAATACATCAACATCATGATAATTTAACATTATTTTGCTCCTTGTACATTTTCATTACGACGTTTCAGTATTTGGTATTCTGGTTGGCTCAAGCGTTTTTTGATGTAAGCCAAAGTTTTATATAATGGGCTATTTGAATTTTTCTCATGCTCCCACATCTCCGTAGCACCAAAAATCACTAGGCGATCCATAGAGCGGGATAATGCAACATTCACACGATTTTCTGAAGCTAAGAATGCACTAGAGAAGTCGGGGGTATTTCGTGTCACAGAGAACACAACAATACGGTTTTCTTTACCTTGATAACTATCGACAGTATCAATTTTTACTGACTTTTGAAGTAATGTAGAAAAATTGCCAACAGCAAAACGCTTTATAAGCTGTTTCTTCTGCTCTGCATAGGCACAGATAATGCCGATAGCGGCTTCATCATTTTTAACATTTTGATTTACACGTTGTAATAACGCAGGATCAGAATCTATATGACGAAGGAAATTTAGAATTTCGTTTAATTCATGGAGATTATACAGGCTTGTTTTTTCATCTGAAATTTTTCGATGAAATGCTCCCCTACCCCCTGTATCTACCCAAGTAACAGTAGATTGTAGTTCTTTCACTTTATTTGAGTAATAAATGGATGGGACTACACGTTTTGCATTATCTTTTTTATCAAAAGGAGGCTCACAGACAGCGGTTTGTAATTTACCATCATAGAAACAATCAGAAACCAAATGCCCAATAGCAGGTGCCATACGATATTGTTGCAATAATTGAGCACTAATTTTTTTACCATAAGGTGAATTAAAAACATGTTCAAAATCGCTTTTTAAAACATCTTCTAACTCTTTATGGTTTGAAATGCCTAACTTCTTTTTCAATAAATTGCTATGTTCACTAGCATATAAAGGTGGTAATTGTTTGTGATCCCCTACTAATACAATACGTTTACCAGTTTGCATTGCAATTGCAAGTTCAGATGAGCTTGAACGTGCTGCTTCATCAATAATTACAAAATCGAAAATCTGGTTCGAAATATCGACACTGTTATTAGCAATACCTACACATGTACCACAAACAATCTGACGTGTTTGGGCTAAAAAACGTTCATAATGAGCATAAGGAGCATCTATTAAAGTTTCACAATCTTTGGCCAAGCTAATTAAAGCTTGTGCTTTTGCTGAATTTTCTGGATCAACTGCATATTCTTCAGCTAAAACATTCATCACAGCATTTTCAATAATTTGCCAAAAAGCCTCACTTGTTATATCCAAACCAAGACCATCAGTATCCAGTTCATATATTTTATGAAGACATTCTAATTGATATAAAACAAATTGCTTAAATGTAGCTGGTGATACAGTACCAACATCCTCTTCTTCACTAATCTTAGAACGTATTTGTTTAACTTTTTCGAAGATTTCAACTTTTACGCGAATCAAATCAGTTAAGTACTCTTCTTTGAGCTTAAGATGAGAACCTAAATTTAAAATACGATGTACTAAGGTTTCTTGGAAAAATACCTGTTGTGATTCAATGATTGAACCAGAATAGGTATCTAACAAATCCTTTGATACAAGTTCAGCCTTATTACTAATGCGCACAATACTGACATCTTGTTTATGACCAGTGAAACGTTGACGGATCCGCTCTACAGTTGTGTTTACTGCTTCATGTGATTGACTTACTACCAAGATATTTTTTACCAATTGATGATGGAATAAGTAATGAACAAACGCCGAAATAAACTCAGTTTTTCCCGTTCCTGGAGGACCTTGTAATACGTTTACTGGGCCACTAGTAATAACCTGTTCAAATGCTCGGCGTTGTGTTGCATTTAGAGCAATAGTTTTACCCTCTCTAGTTGTCGAGTTATAGTAATCAAGTTGTTGATCACAAAAATCTATATCATATTTAGCTACTTCAGCAGTGCTATTTTTTTCGAAATATTCAATCAGATTTGGAATGACTGACCGATTTTTTAAAATATTATCAATAGCTATCTTACGCTTACGATTAGAAGATTGCTCTGCTACATTCTGCAAAGTAAGACGACTCCCTTCATTTAATCGTGTTAACTTACAGTTTTTAATGTAAAGTGCCCCTCTAGTCGATTTGATCATATCAACCTCACCGACAGGTTTAGTCTCAAATTCACCATCTCTATTTTCAATAACTAAAAGAGCTTTAACCTTATCTTTTTTCTGAAAGCGATCTAACACATCATTACTTTCAACTGGATCATAATTAGCTTTGTAATAGTTAATATAATGATTAGAACGAATTGGTTTTAGAACATCAGTAAGCTCAACAATAGGTAATGCTTCCTCTTCAGTGTCTTTAATTAAACGCCACAATGCTTTAGTTGACATTTCATTAAAATCAAGAATATCAATGACTTCTTCAGAGAACTCAACATACTCTCTAGGTGAATTTCCTTGTGTCTTGAACTCCTGTAGAGCATGATTAAAGTCATCATTTTGGATTAAAAAATCACTTAGCCATGGAAGAGTACTTCTGTAAAAGCCTCGTTCATCTTCAACTTTAATGCGGATGTTTAGTTCAAATACGGAACTATCAATAAATTTTTTATTAATAAAGGATTTTTGTTGCACATATCTAGGCGTCAAGCCTGGATTTTGCTGGTAGTCAGTATAAAAGAAACTTACTTTTCCTCCTATTCCCCAAAGCTCAACTTCTATATCCCGCCCAGATTGCTGTTTAATATGCCCATAAATTTTGCCGTTATCAGGCAAAATATAATTAAAATTATTTGGACTAGAATCGTCATCACCATTAGACCAACCTGATCTAATGGTGATTAGCGTAGGCACTTGTTCATCTTGACCTTCAGCCAACAGCGTATCGAGAAAACGACTTAAATCGAGATATTTCCCTTGTTTTTGTTCAAACTCAAGCAAAAATGCTTCACATAACCAATCAAAGTCTTCATATTCACATTCCTCCCTAAATAGAACCTTTAACATTTGTAGTACAGCATAATTATCACGCTGTTGTACTGTTGGCATTTCCACATCATTAGGGTCGAGTAGACCCTGATGTACTGGTTCAGGCTCTAATACATTACTTAACTTAATGGTTAAATCAGCCAAATCAACATGAACTGTCTCTCCAGACAGTTGACCATAGCTATATTGTAAATGATGATAATGTTGTATAGCCCCAATCAAGTTTACCGCAAGCTGTTTTTTATTTTCAAAGCATAGACTTCCTAAGTCGCAGTCACTCCATGTAGGTGTGGTAATAGGCTGAACTACAGAGAAAAATTTTTTTTGATTATCTTGCTCAATAATTCCAAAAGCCGTAATTTCAGGTATATAACTCTTTACCCCTTGAGTCCTCAATATATCTAACTTGTCTAACTTCGCTTTATAGTATAAACAATCATAAGATGACAAAGGATTTGGTAGTGTTTCAAAGACAATATTTGAGTATTGCCCTGAAATCTCATTTCTAATATAAGAATTTAAAATTTCGTTTGGAACTTGATGTTCAATATTTAAGATAGGTCGTGAGTTTAAAAATGCTGCTAAAAAATCTGATGCATCTGTATATATAAAATTAGCGGCTTGATTAAATAAGCTAGTCAGCCAATCAGAAGAATTTAATGTTTTAAATGTATTGATACTCTGAGGAGTAACCTTTAGCCCTTCAATGATATGCCAAGAGAGACAGGCAATCCAAAAAACATCTTTCACATATGGCGTTAATGAATATCCATTAAAGACACTTTGATTAAATAATGGCAAAATAGTACGTACAACATCATCAACATTAAAATCAGGGTTAAATGCTGATGAAAATTGTGAAAGCTTAATTTTATTAACGCTATCAATCCAAATACTAAATATATTCAGGTCGCCATGAGCAATCCCAAGCTTATGCAACTCACTAACAACATAGATCATAGACTGAATTAGGTCCAATTTCTTTGTTGTTAAACCTTGTGGACACGTTTCTAAATATGATTTGAGAGTTATATGATTGAAATCAGGTAGCTCAATGACTTCATCATAGTATTGATCTACATTGTCTTGGGGATTTGTTTCTAAAGAGATCAGGCATTTTTCGTAAAGTTGAGGGTTTTTGATTTTGATACTATTTACGGTATTAATCCCATTATTAATAATAGCTTTACGATGTTTATCAGTTACAGTATGAGCAAAAAAATCCCATTGTTTAATTACAGCATTATCATTCCCTATAGATTCAGCACTATAGACTTTATAAAACTTATGAGAGTGCATAATTAATAGTGAGTTTGGTTCGTAACCTTCGATAGGTTGTGATGCAATTGGTCCTATATTGTTAGTTAATATTTTAGTCAAAACATCAAAATCGCGATTGAGTTGCTTTGCACTCATTGGTAAAGGCTTTTTACTTTTAGAAAAATGAAGATAAAAATCTTCCTTGGGAATTAATTGACAAAAATCTTCAAATGATAAAATCCGATCTACAAATGGCACCCCACTAAGTGCAGACCAATCTGCTGTGTCTGTCATGACTACTAAATTCAAAACTTTAGGTAAAAAATGGGGGTTCTTTACTAATTGATCAGCATTATGGAGTTGATGTTTAATAGCTTCGATTTCTGTTGTTAATTTACGAGATTTTTTTCCTCCAATAGTTAGAGGTGAAGGACTAAGGCGTTCGTTATTTACCCACCAGTTATTATATTGGTCAGATGTAATCTTACCATTAACATTACAAAATTCTATGCATAAAATATTTGCATTCGTTAAAAGCACTAAGTCATATTGCTGCTTTTGATTACCCAAAGAATGAGAAAAGAAAGAGAACCCTTGCCATTGTTTATTTCTGGGTTGTTTTTGAATTTCTACATTAAGTTTAGAAATTAAGTTTTTTTGCTGTGCTGACAAATTTGATGCACTAATTTCAATCATGATTTTACCTAAATAAATCAATAATTTAAAAATAAAAATATATAGAACAAAGAAATTCAATGATCTATAGACCTAAGTAAGCTTTCTTTTGAAAAAAATTTAAGATTCAAGGATCTTAATGTGCCAATAGAATGTGATATTAATAAAATTAATAATTTTTCATTTTCAATCAAACATTAACTATGGCTTGGTCAGTTTGTTTATTTTGCCAGTTTTTACTCTATTTGGTTCAGATTTTTAAAAGTCTACTCTTGGGTAATTTTTTTAGCAAGTTAAAAATTCCAAAATATGAAATATAATGAAGAGTGAATAGTTAAAATCTTTATGACATTATCTACTGAACAAACATGGGTTTTATATTCAATTTTGTTATCAAACCTATTCACCAACTCCCTAATAGTTAATATTAAATTTCAAGTTCCTCAAGGTTATTTTTATAAATATTCTAATCTAAATCTTCCAATCCTTTCTTAATTCATCCAGCCCAATTCCACTAATAACCTACATATCAACCATCCCCTTAAAAATAGCTCAAAACTACAATCTACAGACCTGAAAATAACCTAACAGCATCTACGTGAGTATATAAAAAACAAGGATTATAAACCTTAAAAAATCTTTTTCATCATTAAGTTAGGTTTACTCTATTCATTATTATTGCTTACTTAACTTTTCATCAAATTATGATTCTTGAGAATAACGGTAATGAATAATACCGAAACAGATCATATCAATAATACCCTCCCATTCATAGGATTTGACCCAAGTCATTTTCAAGATGAAGAGAACGATGATCCAACTCCTTACATCATTGAACAACTTGGTATCTATGAAAGATTCGTTCTTCACTACTATAAGTGTCAGAAAGTAGGCAATAGTGATTTATTACAAACTCATCCAGACGACTTTGCAATTGCAGCAGAAGATCAGGCTTTCATGTATGAAGCCACTTATGGAATGTCAGATCATAGCCCCCTTATGATCACTATCATTTCCTTAAAACTACCACAGCACAACAGAAGGAAAATTTAGAAAATGTGTCAAGGTAACTAACTTCAATATTGATGCACTATAATTATTCAAGCTATAAGAAAATCTTAAAGTATAGAGAAATTACTTTTTCAATGATAAACCGACTGCTAAACAAACACTGTACCGTAAACAATCCCTAGTTTTCACACCTCTCAAAAGTACGTTGTCGCTGAGTCAATTTCAAATACTGTCACCCATAATCTTACATTGCAATTAATAATGAAAGTAATGCCTCTCAATCTGACTATCGAAATTAAGGGCAGTTTACACTACCCTTTTTTTACCTCTTAGTTCTGTTTCCCAGCTGTACCCAGAAAATGCTTAAAACCTATTGGCCAAACTCGTACTCCCATGGAGTCCTTACTCGTATTCACAATGTCACGTTTAAGCAAGCTATCGAGATCATCCTGATCATCGAATTCAGAGAAAATTTTGCTGACTAACTCATGGCTTTGGTTATTCTCATCCTGTATATCAATCATTATTCCTGTATATTCAGTCGAGAATCGCCAGAGTTCTTGTAATCTTTGTAAATAAGAAGACGTATCCATATAAATACGTGCATTCACTGTCAATGATAAAACCATTACATATTGATTCTTTTCTGGGATACGAACTATCCTTCTATACCAGTATAAGTAACTGACTGGAAAATATTCCATCTGTTTCAGGTATTTATTAAAGGTCTGGATATGCCTGTTCATTTGTAGGATAGAGACTGTATCAGCCAGCTCTGGTTGATATGCACAAATTACATTCATTTTTTCCAAATCAAAACAGTACTTAGTCACTTTGTCATATTCATCCTGATAACGCTCTATTTGCTTTACATATTTTTCATTGTTTTCTTTTATTACCTCCAAAATTTCTGCACTTTGGAAGATATGTTCTAATTTGACCAAGGTCATTGCAACGAGTTTTTTAGCTTGCTCTGGATTCCGAATATCTCGTATTCCCAATTCAATCTGGCTAGCACGATAACACTGCATCATGGTTTCTAACCAAAAGCCATAACGATAGTCATTCGTTGCAAAGAGTAAATGCCAAATGCTGATATAGCTTAGCAATCGTTCACACCAATCATAGGCATTATACTCATCACCTTGTTTATAACGGATGCTCAAGAATAATTTGTGGATATCCTGCTCTAAGCGTGGGGCAATTTGGTGTTCGAGAGTGGTTAAAGTCATTGGTTGCATGGTGATCTTCCTATTTAGTTCATAGGAAGTACTGATCAATATTTTTTTATTGTGCTTATCTTTAAATCGTTGAAAGAGATGTCTCCTGGCCCTTTAACGCTGGGCCAGTTTAGACTCAATCCATTCATTTATTTCAAAAGCTGACCAACCAACACGGTTTGTGGTTAGTCGAACCTGTTTAGGAAAAGTAGAATCATGGTATTCTGATTTAGGATCAAGCAAACTGTAGATCGTGGCACGACTTAGGCCAGTAAACTCTATCACTTGTTTAATATTGATGATTTTATTCATCACAAAGGTAGTTTGAGTAAGAGACGCATTCATGGAGTTTCCTTTTAAATGATGCGTGCGTTTATGCACATACCATGGGCCAACCCAATAAAAAATAAATAGGGAACCCAGAAACAAACTCAAAAAATTAAACAAGCAAATAAAGAAGAGAGCTCAATGGCTCTCTTCTCTACGAATACTTCAGCACTTTAAAATGGTAATTTGATATCGTCATCTGCCTTTCTGGATTGACGGAGCATATATAAACTCGGTGTGAACTGGCCATGGCTGAACGTTTTCATCCCAAATACTTTTACTCGTAAACGTTGTTCATACTTAGTCGGATCAGCAAGATACAAACCGAGTCGAATCGCATTACTCACTTTCATTGCATCGCTTCGCTTCACCATTCCCAATCCATCTAAACCCCTTTCCTGATAAGCTTTTCTCTGTTTAGCACTCTGTTTATTGTATCCTTTCCCCAAACCATCCGTGATTTTCTCCCATAATTCACCGACTGATTCAGCATGCCACCAATCCCCTTCTCTTTTTGAGCCGTTATAAATCAGGAGTAAATGGATATGGTAGGCACCCGTTTCTCCCCCCTGTTCTAAAGCCCATGCATAGCCAACCAAGTCTTTAAAACAAGTATCTTTATCTGAAATCCGTTTCCGTAACGTCTTTAAGTGGCGTTCAACATCTACAATAGAAAGCTCATCTAGACACTCTGTATAGTATTTAAGTTCTTCTCGAACCCATAAAGTTTGACGATGTTTTTGGATGATTTTTCTAAGGTATTCTTCTAATTTGAACCGATTGTTATATTCTTGTCTGTAGAAACGATTCTGATCTCGATGCCATGCTGCTTGTGATACATACAAAGCTCTACAAATTTGAATATATTCATCCGTATATGGAATTTCAGTGTGTGACCAACCATATTGCTGGTTCAAACGATCTACGACCGCAATGACTCGAATAAATTGATTTACTGGAAACATCAGTTGGAGATTGCGTGTAAAGATCTGTTTAAATGCAGGGACCAAATCACATCCTTGCCGTGCATATGCCCGAAGTTTTTGTATGGTACTTGGTTTCGTTTGATCACCGTTCTCTAATACCTGACTCACCTCTATGATCAGGCGTTCTATAGCCATGAGTATTTTTGTTTCATTCAACATGCTTGTCTACCTATTCAGTTAAGCTTCATAGGTAAGTCAGTTCAATTAATTTTTATATTTGACTGTAATGAACATACTATCAAGTAGCCTTCGCACTACTTGATAGAAAACCTAACTGATTCTGTCTAGGTAATGAACCTATTATATGAATCATGAGCTTGGTTGATCTAGATATGGAAATGTCTGTAGCAATAGAGAGTGAAGAGATATAAATTATCGTATTAGTAGATATATATTAATAATATCTTTTACCCACTAAACTGGCTAAAAAATCTCATCGTATTTACGAGAAGCCTATCAATCAAAAACCTAGCTATACCGTGAATTTTTATAGGTAAGCCTCAAGCGGAAGTTAAGCCTATTTTTCTGTCTTTTTTCTAGTTCTTTTTTTGTAGCCATTTCGCCCACGAATCAAGATTTGTTTCTGAAGTACCGCTGTATGCATCCAGTATAAATCACGATGAATTAAGGCAAATAAGAGACTAGATGTATAACGTCGTGAACGATCCTTTTTAATAAACTTTGACTGAAAAGACTCGACGTACTTCATGGGGCCGTCAATTTGTTTCACCTTGATTTCATCAATATTCAAAGCATTGGTCTCTTTACCTAAACGTAACTCCGCCTGATGCTTGAGCTTTTCAAACCAGCTTTCAGGTCCTGTTGACTCTATATAGCGTTCATCCAGATAAAATGTGAGGGTCGCAATATATTTAATCTTTTGCTCATCTACCTGCTGAAAACTCCAATATCCAATGTATCCCATGAGCTCCTGATGAGTTTTATTAAAATGATCAATGATGTTTCTCAAAAGGGTATCGATTGGTTTTAAAGCTTGAGGCTTTAGAACGGTAATCGTAAATTCTACATCTCGGTAAATATTCTGTTTGTTTTCTAGTTTTTTGATGTAGCTCTCAACCGCGAGAAATGATCTTTTTTTGACTCGCTCCTGCACCTTTAACCAATCTTGCAATGACTCTGTATGATGCTGTTGGCTCGTCAGCAAGGCCTCTAATTTGGCAAAAGCAGCAGCGGGCATCAACCGCTCATCTACCAATCTCTTTATTTGCACTTTAAACATTTTAAGCTGTAGCGCCATGAGTTCCCGAATCTTCTGATGCAATGCGGTTTTATATAAGCTATAACCATAGACAGGATAATATTGTCGTTTTGGGAGCATTAAAAAAGCAGCGATAAAGCATAGAACCCGTGGACCCATAAAATCGGCATACTGAAGTAAAATTTCAATATTCTTTTGCTCTTGCACATCATCCAGAATTAAGCCGCCCCAATCATTTTGTTTGATCTTTTTCTCTTCATTTGTAACTGGATCTCTTTTCCAGACAGGGGCCAAAACCACCGCAACCTCCATCCGGATCATTGCAGGTGTGAATCCCAGAAAATTCTGACTGTATGGCTGATCAATAGAGGGGATGTGTTCATAACACAACCCAATATCCTGGATATCCTTTTGTAAAGGCTTAAAAACATTTTTTAATTTTAATGCTTGTAGGAGAGACTGGTTTTCCTGATGATGTTCCAACTTTTTTGTTTTTCTTGGCGTAATGGCCTTTTTAGGGATTTCTCTCGGCTTGTCGGCACAGTCATACGGCTTCTCTTCTGCCCAAACAGTATCCCTAAAAAGCATTTGTAAGAGATGTGGCGCGTTAACAATATAAGCAAGTGTTGTTCTTACAAACTGTGCATAACTTGGCCCGCTTCTAGAAATAACTCCTGCTTGTAAAGTCGCAGTACGGTAAAGCTTGATATTGAGACACTCTGCCAAACAAGGTAAAGCTTGAAGGTCTAAAGGATGACCTCCCGTGTATATCGCTTGCCAAATAGTAGCAACATTTTTATATAAATCTCGAATCGCTAAGCTTTTTAAATTTTCAAAAACCACAACACAAAAGTAAAAAAATTGCCCATCAACACCATATTCAAGTTTATAAAACAGGCCGAGGTAGTGATTCTGCTTCCTCATCTCGCTACGGAGTTTTTGCAAAGCCTCATTTAAAAATACAATTTGAGCTTCGCCATCAATTTCAGGTGCAAATAAATTAACACAAAGTACTTTTACACTGTTTTTTGAAGTGAGCATTTGGTCAAACGTAGATCGCAACTTCGTGATCCGTTGATCACGTGACACCCAAAAATCTGATGTAAACTTCTCAAGAACAGAAGTAGTATTCTGTAAAATAATATTATTTCTTTTTTTAATGAAATCAGTAAGACTTTCTTTGTGAGGCTCCACTGCAAATATGTTGTGCCATACCCAATAGAGTTGAAAAAGCGCTTTCGTATAATCGGAGTCGAGCATGACCTTAGCTATGCCATGAAATTGACCAAATAGCCGAACGTTTGTCGCCTGTATCTGAGACTCTGTCCGCTCCATATCCAAAGCGGGCATTTCTTCTAGCTCAAAACGCTCTATTCCTTGTTTATATATTTCATGTAGCAGGTCAAGTAGATCTTTCTCTTCATTACGTTCTAATTTCCCGTTATACACAAAACTTAAAATGAGTTTTTCAAGCTGTGAAACAATTTTTAGATAAGCCATTCCAGAATAATATTCATCGCGCAGACCTATCGGTTTCATGTCAATGGGCTCAATCTGCATCAGATAAAAATTCAAAAGAATTTCTAGCTCTTTGAAACGCTGTGTGTACTCAATATTCGATAGTTTCATTTAACAAAATCCACCCAGAAGTCCTGTTACATGGACCATCTATTTTACAAATTAAAAATAGCACTTTTTTTCATGCTATATAATTTTAAAATTCACCTCACAAAACACATTTTCTATGGTTTTTACCTAAAAGTTGAATCGCTTTATCAGTATAATCACTCAAAATAGACACTTATTTTAAACAGATTTAAACATGGAAAAATTAACGGTACTTCAACTAAGCAAACGAACAGGACTCTCCAGAACACAGATTTATCATCTGCAAACAAAAAATAAAATCAAAATAATCAATGGAAAAATAGATTTAGAAGAAGCTATGCCAGCTATTATCGAGTTACTCGATAAAAAATCAAATAAAGATAGTGATATTAATTTTAAACAGATTTTAAGCTTACTCATTTCACAAAATATCTTGCTACAAACGCAACTAAACTTAGCTCATGAACGTGAAAAAGCATACCTTACTGAGCTTACAAGCTATCGTCAGAGTCTGGCCCAAAAAATCGCCACTCAGTCATCAACGGATGAATGCAATACACAGGCTGGGCTAGAACTAGAGAATGATGGAGTTGTTACAGACGAGAACTCTCGAAGCCAAATAGAATCTGAAAGTGAAAATCAGGCTCCTTTAGAGTCATGCCAAAACATCAATAAAGAAACGAAATCGGTAAGTGAGGCTGCTCCCTACCCCCTTCCCATAAAATCCATTGACAATGAAATGACCTTACCCGAATCAGAAAGTGGAGATACAAAACCCCAAAAAGAAAGTAATGAGCAAAATGATGATGCTCTCGTTGATACACCATTATCAAACGAAGATGACACAGAACCATCGCTAGATCTAAATAGCCCTCAAATCACTAAAGCTCAATTAGCAAAAAATAGTATCCAAGCAAAACCCTTTCGTTATATCCCCCCATCGAATAGGAAAAAATCAGCATCACCAACCACACAATCAATGACAGATCAAGATGACATCAACAAAGAGGATTTTCACAACTCTGAGTAATTAAAACAGAGACAAAAGTAGGTATGAATAAATTTACATATAAGTTTGTTTTGTAAGAAACAACTTAAACTCAATTTATCTATTATCCAAAGCCATCTAAAATATTCTTATTGTTTCTATTTCAATCCAAATTTTTATGTGGGTTTTTATGTGGGACAGAGATATAGGCAAAAAAATAAGCCCTTGCAGAACAAGGGCTTATTTAGAATTTTGGCGGAAGCGGTGAGATTCGAACTCACGGAGGACTCACACCCTCGTCGGTTTTCAAGACCGGTGCATTAAACCGCTCTGCCACGCTTCCATGTGCGTAAGAATACAAAGCTTATTCATTTTATTCAAGAAAAATATCATCGCTTTGTGTTCAAGTGCGTATTGTTTCATCAAATATTACAATCGAGCAGCTAATTCTGCTCCTTCTTTGATCGCACGCTTCGCATCTAGCTCTGCTGCGAGCTTTGCTCCACCAATAATATAGTAGTTTGCTAAAGTCGACTCACCTTCTTTTGGCATTAAGTCTTTTACCGACTCTTGACCAGCACACACTACAACCGTGTCTACACGTAAAAGCTGGTCTTGACCATTATGTTCAATCCAGAGCCCTTCATCAGTAACTGCTTTATATTGCACACCACGTAACATACGCACGCCATGCTTTTTAAGCTGTGCACGGTGTACCCAACCCGAAGTTTTGCCAAGACCAATACCCAATGGTGTTGTTTTACGTTGCAGTAAATAAATCTGGCGAACGGGAAGTTCAACTACTGGTGGCTGCATACCACCTTCAGAAATATAGTTTGGATCTGGGTCTACACCCCATTCACGTTGCCATTCAGCTAAAGGTTGAGGCTGTGGTTGATGTGGAGGTTTAAGTAAAAACTCAGATACATCGAAACCAATACCGCCAGCACCAATCACTGCAACTTTTTGTCCAACTTCTGCCCCTTTTAAAACTTGAGCATATGAAAGAACTTGTGGTGCATTGCTTCCTTCAATTTTTAATGCGCGTGGAATTACACCTGTTGCAACAATGACTTCATCAAAACCTTCGCGTTCAAGCTGCTCACGATTCACTCGAGTATTTAAACGTACATCCACCCCTGTTTTTTCGAGTTGGACTTTAAAATAGCGAATCGTTTCGTGGAATTCTTCTTTACCTGGTACAACTTTGGCAAAGTTAAACTGACCACCCACATCTGAAGTCGCTTCAAATAAAGTGACCGCATGACCACGGCTTGCCGCAACGGTTGCTGCTGACATACCTGCAACCCCGCCACCGACAACAGCAATACGCTTAGGCTGCTTGGTTTTTAAATAAACCAGTTCAGTTTCATGACCTGCGCGCGGGTTAACTAAACATGACACACGCTTATTTTTAAAAGCATGGTCTAAACACGCTTGGTTACAAGCAATACAGGTATTAATTTCATCAACGCGGTTAGTCGCCGTTTTATTTACCCAAAAAGCATCGGCCAATAAAGGTCGCGCCATTTGAACCATATCTGCTTTGCCAGTTGCCAAAATTTCTTCGGCAGTTTCAGGCATGTTAATACGGTTTGAAGCAATAATCGGAATAGAAATATGTTGTTTTACATGAGCCGTGTAGTCGACAAAAGCTGCACGAGGCACAGACGTTACAATGGTTGGTACACGTGCCTCATGCCAGCCAATGCCCGTATTTAATAAAGTCACACCTGCCTTTTCTAGAGCCTTGGCAACAATCACGACTTCTTGCATGGTGTTACCGTCGTGCACAAGGTCAAGCAAAGACAAGCGGAAACAAATAATAAATTTCTCGCCGACTTTGGCACGAATCGCTTTAACAATCTCAACTGGAAAACGCATCCGATTTTCAATGTCACCGCCCCAACTGTCAGTACGTTGGTTTACGTGACTACTTAAAAACTGGTTAATTAAATAACCTTCCGAACCCATAATTTCGACACCGTCATAGCCTGCTTTTTTGGCAATGTCAGCGCACTGTGCGTAATCTTCAATTGTACTGAGAATATTTTTTTCAGAAAGCTGGCGTGGTTTAAACGGCGAAATTGGAGATTTAATTGCGGTTGAAGACACTACAAAAGGTTGGTAACCATATCTGCCCGCATGCAAAATTTGCATTAAGATTTTAGAGCCATGTTTATGAACAGCGTGCGTTACCAGACGGTGCTGAGGAACATCAAATAGACTGTTCATGGTTCCGCCAGCAGGTGCTAACCATCCTTGACGGTTCGGTGAAATACCGCCTGTCACAATCAGGCCAACCCCACCTTTGGCACGCTCTTCAAAATAAGCAGCCAGTTTAGGGTAATTATAGAAACGGTCTTCTAAGCCCGTATGCATGGATCCCATCACCACACGGTTTTTAATAGTGGTAAAGCCTAAATGTAATGGTTTTAATAGATTGGCGTAACTTGTCATGCTGCGTCCCAATAGTTTTTGCAACTTGTTGCATAGTACTTTAATACTTTTTTTCCGCTTTAGGATGACCCAGTAAAGAAATTTATTGGAGCTTATGGTCAATCCATAAAAACCAATCGTATTGCTTTTATTTAATAACACTAATGAAATCTGGTTCTTTCTCCAATTTATATAATAAAAACTGCATAATCACGCCAAGAATAATGACACTTCATATTTATCCTATTTTCTTTTTAAGTCATTAAAAGTCTTTTCTTATTTGGAATAACAATACTTCATTCCCCCTTCTCATTCTATAAATACGCTTAGATTTTTTATGAAATTAAAACCCCAAATCAGAACAAGTGAATTAATGCTTTTTTTGCCAAAAAAGCACCATGAATAGTGATACAATAGCCGCCATTCAGAATTCTCGAGACCACCTGTACGGGGTCTTTTTTATAAATGTTAGGATTAGCAATGACTGATAATGCAACTATCTTGCAGCATGTACCAGTAGGCAAAAAAGTTGGGATTGCCTTCTCCGGAGGCCTAGACACTTCAGCTGCTTTATTATGGATGAAACAAAAGGGTGCAGAGCCTTATGCATATACTGCAAACTTAGGCCAGCCTGATGAAGATGACTACGATGCAATTCCAAAGAAAGCAGAACAATACGGCGCTGTAAAAGCTCGCTTAATTGACTGCCGCTTACAACTTGCGCTTGAAGGTATTGCTGCAATTCAGTGTGGTGCATTCCATATCAGTACAGGTGGTGTTCCCTATTTCAATACGACTCCATTAGGTCGTGCAGTAACAGGTACAATGTTAGTTACTGCAATGAAAGAAGATGACGTAAACATCTGGGGTGACGGTTCAACATATAAAGGTAACGATATTGAACGTTTCTATCGTTATGGTTTGTTGACTAACCCAAATCTTAAAATTTACAAGCCTTGGTTAGATCAAAACTTTATCGATGAGCTTGGTGGCCGTGCAGAAATGTCACAGTTCCTGATCGACAACGGTTTTGACTACAAAATGTCAAAAGAAAAAGCGTATTCAACTGACTCAAACATGTTGGGTGCAACTCACGAAGCAAAAGATCTTGAATACCTAAATGCTGGTATCAAAATCGTTGACCCAATTATGGGCGTTGCTTTCTGGAAAGAAGAAGTTGAAATCAAACCAGAAGAAGTAACTGTACGTTTTGAAGAAGGTGTACCTGTTGCATTAAACGGTCAAACTTTTAACAACCCAGTTGAGCTTATTCTTGAAGCAAACCGTATTGGTGGTCGTCATGGTTTAGGTATGTCTGACCAAATCGAAAACCGTATTATCGAAGCGAAATCTCGCGGTATTTATGAAGCACCGGGTATGGCCCTTCTTCATATTGCTTACGAGCGTTTGGTTACTGGTATTCATAACGAAGATACGATCGAACAATACCGCATTAACGGTTTACGTTTAGGTCGTTTACTTTACCAAGGTCGTTGGTTCGACTCTCAAGCGCTTATGTTGCGTGAAACTGCACAGCGTTGGGTTGCTAAAGCTGTTACGGGTGAAGTTACTCTTGAACTTCGTCGTGGTAATGACTACACCATCATGAACACTGAATCTCCAAACTTAACGTACGAAGCTGAACGTTTAACAATGGAAAAAGGCGATTCAATGTTCTCGCCTATGGACCGTATTGGTCAGTTGACTATGCGTAACCTCGACATTACCGATACACGTGCAAAACTTGGTATCTATACAGATGCTGGTTTACTTTCAATCGGTCAAGGTTCTGCTATTCCTCAATTAGACAGTAAGAAAAAATAATTTTCTTATAACGTCAAAAAAGGCCACCTATTAAGGTGGCCTTTTTATTTTAAAAACTCATTCAAGCAATTTCGGCAACTTGTAAAGGCTGATAATAAATCTGGTTACGTCCAAGCTGCTTAGCCCGATATAAAGCTTGATCGGCAGCATGAATTAAATTTTCCTGAGTGACTTTTAAGCCCTCTGTGTAAACAGTAAAGCCCAAACTAATCGTTACATGTGTAGAAACCAACGATGCCGCATGAGGAATCGCCTGACGCTCAATCGCTTTATAAATATTGGCAGCCACAGCATATGCACCTTGAGCGGGGGTTTTGGGTAGAAGAACCACAAACTCTTCTCCACCATAACGGGCGACAAAATCAACATGTCGAATCGAATTCTTAATTGCAGAGGCAATAGATGAGATGACCTTATCCCCCATCTGGTGTCCATAAAAATCGTTATAGTTTTTAAAAAAATCGATATCAATAAATAAAACGGCCAATGGTCGTTGCTCTTGCTTTGCCCGATAGTAAAAAAAATCGAACATCTCATCGAAAGTACGTCGATTAGAAATTTTAGTAAGTGCATCTTGCTGACTTAAATGAAGCAATTCAGATGCTTCAATACGTAAAATCTTTTCATTAAGCTCAGCAAGCTGATTATTTAAAAAAAGGCTTCTTTCTCTCGAGATAAGCATCGTACTAATTGAAAAACCCAAAATACAGCTACCAAACAATGCTCGCCCCAAAGCAATATAGTCACAATTCGCTTGCAATAAAATCAATGAAGAAAAAACGAAAACTGCTGCTGTTAAACCCACATAAAGCATATGTAGAGGCTTTATACCGCTCAAAATAAAGCCGAGCATATATAAAAAAGAAAGCAGCAGCATCGACTGATTTTTAAGTGCGACATTTCCTACACTAAGCAGCAACATTGCATTGAAAATAATGGTTAAAAATACAATCCCGCACGCAGCAATATAAAAATATTCAGTAAGCTTTTTAAACTTGGCAAAAACCCAAAATAATAGCAGCGCACAAGCAATATTAATTGCGCTTAGTAAACAGTAAATAAAGTCCCAAGTAATGTAAGATACACCGATCACTAAGTAGTCTGTAGGAAGCGCTAATAAAATAAAAACCAGATAGGTCAGAACACCACTTGCTAAAAACTTTGAGATATTTTGTTTAGTTCGTTCAAGATTTAAGCACCAGAATTTTTTTTCTAATTGATAAGGCAAAGGTGTATTGGCATAACGGTGGGTATGTAAAGTTACCAGATATTCTATTTCTTCTTTTGCTTTGAGTAATTCATGTACATTTCCCCTATTTACCACTACCCGATTCCTGCCTCTTACACATTAACAAAATATAACATTATTTTTTAAGGCCTCTTGCGCTTTATTTTGCCATTTGTCCGTAATTCTCGTTACCATTTTCACACTTTATCGATTATCATTTGTTTTATTTCGAAGTTTGAACTGCCTTGGACTCTATTACCCTGCTCCAGCCAGATGATTGGCATGCACATTTACGTGATGGTTTAGCATTAAAACGTACCGTACCTGATTTGGCTAAACAGTTTGCTCGTGCGATCTGTATGCCAAACCTTGTTCCGCCAGTAAAAACTGTGGAAGAAGCATTAGCTTACCGTGAACGTATTCTTGCTCATGTTCCAGAGGGTCTCAATTTTGACCCACGTATGGTGCTTTATTTTACTGACTTCACCTCACCAGACGAAGTTCGTAAAATTAAAGAATCTGGACATGTGAATGCAATTAAACTTTACCCAGCTGGCGCGACCACCAACTCTGATAACGGTGTAAGTGACATTCGTAAGGTTTATGCAGTTATTGAGCAATTAGAAGAGCATCAAGTTCCGTTACTACTTCATGGTGAAGTAACTCATAACCACGTCGATATTTTTGACCGTGAAAAGCGTTTCCTTGACGAAGTACTCAACCCGCTTTTAAAACAGTTTCCAAAACTTAAAGTGGTACTTGAGCACATTACAACAAGTGATGCGGCTCATTTTGTTTTAGAACATGACCGTAATGTTGCTGCAACAATCACCCCTCAGCATTTATTATTTAACCGTAATGACATGTTGGTCGGTGGTATTAAACCGCATTTTTATTGTTTACCAATTTTAAAGCGCCAAACACACCAAACAACTTTGCTTGAAGTTGCAACGAGTGGTAATCCTAAATTTTTCTTAGGTACAGACAGTGCGCCGCACTCGCAAGATGCAAAAGAAAATGCGTGTGGCTGTGCGGGCTGTTATAGTGCACCTAATGCAATTGAGCTTTATGCCCAAGCATTTGACCAAGTGGGTAAATTAGAGCGTTTAGAAGGTTTTGCTAGCCATTTTGGTGCGGACTTCTACGGTCTACCACGTAATACTTCTACCATTACTTTGGTAAAAGAAGATAACCTTGTCCCAGAATCTTTTGATTATTTAGATGATCAAAAAATTATCCCGCTGCATGCCGGGAAAACGCTGCAATGGAGAAAAGTGTGACACAAGAAACCTCTGTCCCGGTCATTGGCCAACGTTTTCGTGGCTTCTTACCTGTTGTTGTTGACGTTGAAACGGCAGGTTTTAATGCCCAGACAGATGCATTGCTAGAAATTGCGTGCATTCCAATTGTGTATGATGCTCAGGGACAATTTGTCCCTGGTCCAGCATTTCATGCGCACATTAACCCGTTTGAAGGGGCTAATCTCGACCGCCGTTCACTAGACTTTATTGGTATTGATCCATTTAATCCAATGCGTATTGCAATGGCTGAAGATGAACGGACTGCATTACGCCGTATTTTTAAATCAGTCAATGAAGTTCGCAAACAGCAACATTGCACACATGCAGTTTTGGTCGGTCATAACGCTCATTTTGATCTTGGTTTTGTTCAAGCTGCAATTGCACGTACAAGCACAAAAAACCAGAACCCATTTCATAGTTTTTCAGTCATGGATACAGTTACTTTAAGTGCTGTGATGTTTGGACAAACCGTCCTTGCTAAAGCCTGCATTCAAGCTGGAATTGAGTTCGATGGTAAAGAAGCACACTCTGCTTTATACGATACTCAGAAGACTGCTGAACTGTTTTGCTATATTTTGAACAAACTGTCTCCTTACCTACTTGACAGTTTGGTGGCGGCTTCTTAAGATACCGCCATCCTCAACGTCCCTATCGTCTAGAGGCCTAGGACATCGCCCTTTCACGGCGGTAACCGGGGTTCGAATCCCCGTAGGGACGCCATATTCTTTCTATAAAGAATCATTTCTTTAAATTATTTATCTCACTTCAAATTTCATCCATGAGATAATTTTTTTATTTTCAAAATCAAGACTTCAACTTTACTTCATCAATATGTTGAGTGGGTTGTACACTTGGATCATCTTTCTCAATAATTATTGCATCAGCAACTAACTTTGTTTTTGTTAAATCTGGTTCTATTGAAACTTGAGCTAATGAAATTTTTGAAATATTAAAATCAGCATGTATTTGTGCAAGCTCTGGTGTTCTTTTATAACGTACAACTCTAAAACCAGCTTCCTGAATCAAAGCATCTCGCTCTGCATCAAACTTTTCTTTCCCCTTATGGCTAGAATCATCTAACTCAACAATAGCAATTATATTAAATGCTTTATCCAACACAATAAAATCAGCAACTTTGCGATTAAACAAATTACGTGTCGCATATCCTTGTGCTGTCATAAAAGCACTAAAAGCAACTTGTGCCAAAATAATATGTTCAGGCAAACCTTCTCTTAGCTTTATAAAAGTCGGTTGTTCATTCATAGTAATGATACGCTTTCCCTTAATTGGGTTACGTTTTGCATTTCGATTTTTACTTTCCCCTTTCTTTAAAACACTTAAAATTGCCAATATAATTATGGTCAACAAAACCATGCCGACAAGCATAGACATTAAACTTCCCCTTGATAAAAATAAAAAACAAACTGATCTTTAAAAAATACAATTTTAAAACGGCTAACTATAAATTATTTGTTTGATTATAAAAGCTATTGTTTTATGTATTTGATGCTCTATTTTAGACTGTAATTTATAATTGTTTAAGTCCATCTATTTATATATTTCTTAATTTTTATTACTCATATTGCAAATACTTTTATTTTATATAGTTACCTTAAATAAACCACACACCATTCAACTGTTTATGAATTACTCTTTTAGCTGGAAAAATAAATACGCCATTTCATTTGCTGAAATGGCGTGTCATCTTTTAAGCTGACTTACGTGAATTCACTTGTCCTTGAATCACTGCTTTAATATTGCCTTTGGCATAATTTAAAAACACAACAAGTGGTGAAAGTTTTGGATTTGGCTTTTTACCCTTGCCAATGGTTTTAAATTGAGCTGCATACCAAATGATTTCCATAATTGCCATTTTATCGACAAAAGGTAAGCCCGTTTTAATCGGCTTTACGGCATAACGCACATCTTCCCCTGCAATTAGACGTTCTGTTAAATCAGTTTCCACAGCAAATGGACGAGCAATACCAATAAAGTCACATGCGCCACTTTCAAGTGCAGCATTCATGCCCTCTACGGTACGGAACCCACCTGTCACCATGAGTTTACACTTAACATGCTGACGGATTTTCTCAGCAAAATCTAAAAAGTATGCTTCACGCGCAATCGTGCTTGCTTTACGTTTATCCGCCTTAGCTCCAGCCATTGCTGGTGCCTCGTAAGTGCCACCTGAAATTTCAATTAAATCAATACCAGCCTCATCTACTGCTTTAAAAACTGAAATCACATCTTCTTCGCTAATACCACCACGCTGAAAGTCGGCCGAGTTAAGCTTCACTGAAATGATAAAATTATCTGAAGTCGCTTCACGTACCGCTTTATAAACCTCTAATAAAAAACGGCTACGATTTTCAACTGAACCGCCCCATTGATCTGTACGCTTATTGGTTAATGGCGATAAAAACTGACTAATTAAATAACCATGTGCACCGTGCAATTGCACCCCTTCAAAACCTGCTTTTTCACAGATATGAGCTGCTGTCGCAAAACGTTTAATAATATCTAGAATTTCATCATGAGTAAGTTCACGTGGTGTTCCAAACATGGTTGCTAAAGCTGGGCTAAAAGGTACCGCCGATGGTGCAACGGTTTCTTTATTTAAACCTTTTGGACACTGGCGACCTGGGTGTGACAATTGAATCAATTGCACCATGCGGTATTTTTTACCTAAGGCCGCCCATTCTTTTAAGCGCTCTAAGTCACGTTCAGTTTCAATAACCACAACACCCGGTTCATTTTTGGCTCCGGCATTTACCATGACATTGCCCGTAATGGCACAGCCAAGTTCACCTTTTGCCCAAGCACCATATAAGCCCAAATGTAAATCATTTGGTTGGCCTTCATAATTTGCAAGCGCCTCACTCATCGCACCTTTAATAATTCGATTTTTAAAGGTGGTATTACGAATTGTGATGGGTTGAGCAATCTGGTTCATGGTTAACCTCTTTTTTTGATTTTTAGAGCAATTACTCTAATTTAAATGAGTTATAGAGCGTGTCAAGACATAATCGATAACTGACAATAGCACATGTCAATTTTAAAGAATATAAAAATATGCAACTTTTTGCATAAGTTAAAAATTAAAAATATTTCATTAAAAAACAAATAATTAAGATTTAATTTTCAAAGAGATGCTTTAATTAATTGTCTCGTATATTCAGTTTGTGGTTTAGAAAATAAGAGTTCTGCTTCCTGATACTCAACGACTTTGGCATGACGTAATACCATCACTTTATGGCACAGTGATTTCACTATATTTAAATCATGACTAATAAAAATATAACTTAACTGCTCTTTTTGCTGTAATTGTCGCAACAACTTAATTATGGCTTTTTGCGTGGTCCGATCTAAAGCCGACGTAGGTTCATCCAAAATTAAGAGTTTAGGCTGGACCACCAAAGCTCTGGCTAAGGCCACACGTTGACGTTGACCGCCTGAAAGCTCATGAGGATAACGATGTTGAAAATCTTCAGCCAATTCAACTTTTACCAAAGCAGATTCAACTTGCTGCTTTATCTCTTTTTCATTCACAGCTTTTAACTTTAAACCTTCAGCAATAATCTGCCCTACTGTCATACGCGGGTTTAAACTGCCAAATGGATCTTGGAATACAAGTTGAAAATCTGATCTCATCAAACGCAAGGCTTTTGGCTGTAACTGATTTAAATCTTGACCTAAAAAAACAATCTGCCCTTTACTCTTAATAAGCTGAACCAAAGCGAGGGCTAAAGATGACTTACCCGCACCACTTTCGCCAACTACCCCAAGTGATTCACCTTGAGCAAGATCAAAACTCAAATCTTCTATTGCAGTGAAATACCCTTGAATGCGATTTAAAATTCCTTTTCTTATAGGAAATTGCACGCTGAGCTGTCGAACTGATAAAACATTCTGCTGAGCAGGTCTAGACTCTACACTTCCAAAATCATGATCTAATAATTTTGCTGTATAAGCTGTTTTAGGGTTTGCAAAGATTTGGTTCAGTTCACCTTGCTCTACTACACGCCCACTTTGCAATACAATCAGCTTCTCTGCATAGCGATGTACTAAATTTAGATCATGGCTAATTAAAATAAGTGCCATTCCATATTTTGCTTGCAAAGATTTTAATAGCTCTAAAATTTGTATCTGTAAGACCACATCCAACGCTGTAGTAGGTTCATCAGCAATCAAAACTTTAGGCTGAAGCGCCAATGTCATCGCAATCATGACACGTTGTTTTTGTCCACCAGAGAGCTCATGCGGATAGCGTTTTAAAATTTGTTCTGGTTCAACAATTCCCACATCTTTTAGCAGTTCAACTATTTGCTGTTGAACTGCTTGTTTTGAAAAACCTGATAAAAGAAGGTTTTCCCCTACAATTTTTTCAACCCGATGTATTGGATTTAAGGCAGTAGCTGGTTCTTGAAAAATCATAGCGATTTGTCGACCACGTAAATTTGCTTGAGCTCTCTCATCTAACTCAAGCATGTTTTGTGAGCCAATCCAGACCTGACCTGTTACTTCTAATTTTTCTTGTAGCAACCCCATTATTGCTAAGCAGCTCATCGATTTACCTGAACCACTCTCGCCCACAATAGCCAGTGTCGCCCCTTCACTTAAGTAAAAATTCAGATCTTTCAATAAAACCTTTTGGTCTTTGGTCTGCACCGAAAGATGCTCTACCTTTAACAACGTTGAGGCGATATTTAAATTATTTTCTTGGGTCAAACGCATCACGGGCCGCCTCCCCAATATAAATTAAAAGTGAAAGAACAATAGCCAGACTAAAAAATCCTGAAATTGCTAGCCATGGCGCATCTAAATTATTTTTACCTTGCAGCAATAATTCACCTAATGAGGCTGCATCGGGCGGCAGTCCATACCCTAAAAAATCAAGAGCGGTTAAAGCGCTAATATTAGTCGTTAAAATAAAAGGTAACTGAGACAAACTCGAACTAATCGCATTGGGCAAAATATGCCTAAAAATAATAGCGCGATCAGTCACTCCCAAAACTTGGGCTGCACGAACATAATCCAGCTGGCGAGCTTTTAAAAATTCTGCTCTAACAATTCCCACCAAAACGGTCCAGCCAAAAAACAACATAATGAAAAAGAGCCAATATACATTTGGAACAAACATACTGACTAAAATCATGACCATAAAAAGCATGGGTAAGCCATTCCAGACCTCAACCAAACGTTGTCCTAATAAATCTATCCAACCGCCATAATAACCTTGAATAGCGCCTACGGTAATTCCAAATAAAGCGGAACAAAAGGTTAAGGCTAAGCCGAAAAGTAACGATACTCTTAAGCCATAAAGAATGCGGGCAAAGACATCCCTTCCCTGATCATCTGTTCCCAACCAATTTTGCTTAGAGGGTGGTGACGGCACAGGAACGGCCAAGTCTAAATTGGGAGTTTGATATGAAAATTGAACGAGGGGCCAAACTGCCCATCCTTTATGATTAATGAGTTCTTGTACAACAGGATCTTTATAATCAGCTTCTGTTTCAAATACTCCGCCAAACGCCGTTTCTGGATAAGTTTTTAACACGGGTAAATAGTAAGAATCTTCATACTTCACTAACAGCGGTTTATCGTTAGCAATCAACTCCGCCGCTAAGGACAAAACCAAAATCAGACTAAATAGAATAAAGCTGGCCCACCCCAATTTATGCTGTCTGAAACGCTGTAATCGTGTGCGCACAATCAGAGACATTATTTGCCTCCTTGTGCGTCAAAGTGAATTCGTGGATCAATCCATTGATACAGCACATCACATATGAGACGTAAAATTAGGCTAAATAAAGTAAAGAAAAATAAAACCCCAAAAATAACAGGATAGTCGCGCTGGACAATTGCTTCAAAGCCCAGCAAACCGACCCCATCTAAATGAAAAATAATTTCTACAAACAGGTTACCCACAAAGAAAATACCCGCTAACACTTCTGGCAAGCCTGCGAGCACGACTAAAATAGCATTACGAAAAACATGCCTATATAAGACTTCTTGACTGTTCAAACCTTTTGCATAAGCAGCTAAAACATAGGGTTTATTGAGTTCTTCTAAAAATGAGTATTTAGTTAAATAGGTTAAACTGGCAAAACCGCCTAATACCATCGTAATTAGTGGCAAAGTCATATGCCATAAATAATCGGTAACTTTGCCCCAAAGACTAAGTTGATGAAAGTTATCTGATACTAAATTTTGTAATGGAAACCATTGAAAATAAGAGCCGCCTGCAAAAAAAACAACTAACAAAATGGCAAATACAAAACTCGGTACAGCATATCCCACCACAAGAACTAAAGAGGTGGACCGATCAAACCATGAGCCCTGCTGTCTTGCCTTTTTAATTCCCAGCGGAATAGAAATTAAATAAATCAGAAAAGTGCTCACCAGTCCAAGCGAAATCGAAACAGGTATTTTTTCCCACAACAATTGCACGACAGGCTTATCTTTAAAGAAACTTTGTCCAAAATCTAAAGCTAAATAACCTTTTAACATTAGAAAAAAACGTTCAGGAGCAGAACGATCAAAGCCGTACTGTGCCTTAATTTGCTCGACCATTTCAGGGCTTAAACCTTGAGCACCTTGATAATAAGTTTCTGCACTTAATGCACGTCCAATTCCCAAATCGCTTTGTGCCTGATGCATTGCTTGCTCAACTGGCCCACCTGGTGCAATTTGCACAACCACAAAGTTAATCAATAAAATGACAAACAATGTGGGAATCATTAAAAGAAGTCGCTTGAGAATATATGAACCCATATAACAGGATTTCCTTTATGGCAGGTGCTTTTTATTGTTGATGTAAATATTTGGCAACTGTTTTGGCTTTGTTTGCATCACTCCACCAATATTCTATTCCGGAAGAGAGTGCTGGTTTAACTTTAGGTTGTTGATACATATTCCAATAAGCATACCAGTTTTCACCTTTACCATAGGTCGGAATTTGATAATAACCAGCTCTAAGCAATCGATCGAGAATGCGAGTATAAATAATCTGTTGTTCACGACTTTTACTCGCAACAAGTTTTGAAATCACTTGATCAATTATTGGGTTGCGAATACCCGCATAATTGTAATTTCCATCCTGCGCTGCGGCGATACTTCCCCAAAATTGTGTTTGTTCATTGCCTGGGTTGAGAGATTGTGGCAGATTCATTGTGGTCATATCAAAATCGTAACGACGAGTCCGTTCTAAATATTGCGGAGCATCGACCTGACGCAAATTAACTACAATGCCTAACTTTTTTAAGTTACGAATAAAAGGTAGAAGTGTTCGTTGTTTACCATCTTGCTGAATTAAGAACTCAAGCTGAACTTTTCTCCCTTCTGGCGTAAATAATTGCCCTTCTTTAACTTTATAGCCAGCCTGTATAAGTAATTGCCGTGCAGTTAACAAATTCTGACGGTTGAACCCACTGGCATCCGACACTGGGTATTTCCAGTCTGCTAAAATACCTTGCTGCATGAGTAGAGATAACTTAGGCAATAACGGTTTTAACAACTCTAATTCAGTTTTTGAAGGTCGCCCCGTTGCTGCCAATTCACTATTTTCAAAATAACTTTGAAGACGTTGATACTGTCCATAAAACAAAGCTTTATTTTGCCATTCAAAGTCATAGGCGTAAGTTAAGGCTTGTCTAAAACGAATATCATTTAAAGGTTTTCGTCGTGTGTTAAAAACATAACTTTCAGTGGCAATTGGGTTATGGTGACGAAACTTATATTGAGTAACAAGTCCCGCTTTTACGGCTGGAAAACGATAATCTGTTACCCATTTTTTAGGATTAGTTTCTTCATGCAAAGTGTATTGCCCAGATTTAAATCCTTCAAAAGCAATATCCCAATTTCGATAATAGACATATTTTAATCGGTCAAAATTATAACGCCCCTTGTTAATAGACAAATCTTTTGCCCAATAATTCGGGTTTCTTTTATAACTAATGCTTCTACCTGCATCAACTCGTTCAACTACATATGGCCCCGAACCAATAATCGGTTGTAGAGTAATTCGGCTAAAATCTCTTTTTTGCCAATCTGCTTTTGAATAAATGGGTAAGGTTGCCAAAATGAATGGCATTTTAGGATTATGAGTAGACTTAAAACTAAACTTTACTTGATGAGCATTGATTACTTCTGTTTTTGCCAAATCAGCAAGGTACATCTGTAAGCCTAAATTAGACTTCGTCTGATAGGCATCAAAACTAAATTTAACATCTGCTGCAGTGACTGGCTGCCCATTACTAAAACGCGCCTTTGGGTTTAAATAGAAAGTAACAGACTGCGTTTTCTCTGGGTCATAACTCACTTTCTCGGCTAAAAGCGGATATAAAACCCCGACCTCATCTAGCGACTGCGTCATTAAAGTATCAAAAAGATAATTCACGCCCTCTGTTGCATTCCCCTTACCATTCATACTATTGAGGTTATCAAAAGTTCCTTGAGCGGCCTGACTTAACACACCACCTTTCGGAGCACTGGGGTTTGCATATGGCATAGCCATCATTCCCAAATATTTAGGCTTGGAATGAATCGCTATATATGAGGTGGTTTGCTGTGCAGAAAAAACAGCATGAGAAACGACACTGAGCCCGACTAGCAGGCTCAGTTGAAAATATAATTTATGCATAAGTTGCTAATTATTTTATAAATTAGGCACTTTAATAACATCACCAATGCGAAGCTGGGTAGAAGGTGTCAAATTATTCAGCTCAGCCAAGAAATTGGTTTCTAAACCATATTTACTAGCAAGGCCAATTAATGTATCACCACGCTTCACCTTGTATTCCACAACAGTTTTTGGAATCACAATATTCTGGCCGCGCTGTAAATTAGCACTCGCTTTTAATGCATTCATTTCAGCAAGTTCACGCACTGAAATACCTGCACGGCTCGCAATACTATTTAAAGACTCACCAGATTTCACAGTATATCTTTCAGTATTTTTACCCGCTGCAACTGTTTTAGTTGAAGACTTGGTATCTACTTTAGCTGTTTCTACTGTAGGTACATCACCTGTTAGCTTTAAACGTTGCCCTACACGAACGCTACTGGTACGTGAAAGACCATTTAATGAAGCAAGGTAGTCCAGCTGTAAGTGGTAACGGTTAGCGATATTACCTAAGCTATCACCAGATTTGACTGTATAAGTTTCTGGTGTTTCTTCTTTAGTATTTTTAGAAGGCTTAGTTGGTGCTTCTTCTTCAACTGTACCTGTGAGTTTTAAACGTTGACCAGCACGCAACCCAGCAGTACGAGACAAACCATTTAAGTCAGCCAAATAACCTGTTTGCAAGTTATATTTACTCGCAATCGCATTTAAGCTATCACCTGACTTTACAACGTACTGTTCTGGAACACTCACACCAGCTGGTACTTTTATAGTTTGACCAAGCTGTACATGGCTATTTGCTTTTAAGTTATTTAACTCAGCTAACTCAGCTAAGCTAATTTTTGATTTAGTTGCAATACTCGATAAAGTATCACCACGCTGCACTTTATAGCCTTCTGTTTTATAAGAAATACTAGCAGTAGCTTTCTCAGATTTATTAGAAGTTTTAGTTTCAGCAACTTCATCTACAGAAATATCTTGTGTAGGCACATTAATTTTTTGGCCAGCCATCAAGTTACTACCCGCAGATAAACCTGGCGTTAATTCAGCAAGTTCCTGATTAGAGAGCGCATAACGATCTGCAATCAATTTAAGGTATTCACCGCGCTTCACAGTATAACTTTTAGTTGCTATACGCTTTGCATTTGCTTGAACTGCTTTCGGCTCAACTTTCGTACTTGAGCGACTATTCTTCGGCTCTTTTAACAGTAATTTTTGCCCAACAAATAGACCATCTGTTACTGATAAATCGTTATATTCAGCTAACTGTCTTACTGACAAATTAAACTGATTAGCAACACCGCTTAAACTGTCGTTAGCTTCAACTACATATACATCTGGTTTAGCTGTACTTTTAGAAGTAGTTTGAGTTTCTTGTGGCTTAGCATCATAAAGGTAAAGCGTTGAACCTACATATAACGTCTTTTCAGGGTCAATTTGGTTCCACTTAGCAACATCACGCCAGTTTACGCCGTTTTTCATTGCAATAACGGCTAACGTATCACCCGGTAAAACCGTATAGGTACTACGCTTACCTTTAGGCTGTACAACCACTACATCAGTATCAGTCTTAATGTAAGGTTTGTCTTTATTACGCTGTCCGTCTTCAGAATTAGCTACGGTCACGTCTTCAGCTAAAGTTTTTGGATAAGCAAAACCTCTACTTACCTCTTTACCTTGTTGCTCTGCAACTGACTGGCTTGTCTGAATTGCAGTTAACCTAATTTTACCATCATACGGATCGACAATTTCAGTTCCTTTAGGCGCGATTGCTTTTAACTCAGCAACGACTTGATCTTTTTCAGCTTGAGTTGCTTGCGGTTGTAAAGCTTGATCTACAGTCTCTTTTTCACCTTCAGCGCGAACTGCGGCTAAAATCTTTTCACGTTCAGAAGCCGAAATTGGTGGCTCCATCTTAACAGGCTTGGTAATGTTAGCTGCATTGGTCACAGCTACAGGAATACGCGGCGCACTTGGTACATCCGCTGATGCTGCAAAGGCAGCCAACGCATCGGAACCACGTGGTGTAGATTTTGAAGTCGTTGAAGTATTCTTCACTGGCGAAGAAGGTTTAACTGGCTGAACTTGTGTTGTTGGAGTTGTTCTTGTTGTCACTGTAGTAGAAGGACGAACAGTTGTCGGTGTAGACGGTGAAGTTACATTTGCCCACCAACCTGAGCTACCACCCGATTTTGTTCCTTTTAATTTATTATCAATTGAAGGACTTAAATCTGCTGGAATCAAAATACGCATTGGACTCGCAGGGTCTACTGCTTCACCGCGATATCCTGGGTTCAATGCATAAAGTTCTGCACGGCTTAATCCTGCTGTAGAAGCAATTTCATTTAAAGTTAAAGGCGCAGATAAAGTTATTTCACGGAAATGCGGTCTATTTGCAATAGGCGGTAGTTCTACACCATAAGCCTTTGGATTTTTAATAATTTGAGCAACAGCTAAGAAACGTGGAACATAGTTCATTGTTTCTTGAGGTAATTTTAATGACCAATAGTCAGTTGGTAAACCAGCAGCTTGGTTACGGTTAATCGCCTGTTGAATACGTCCCGGGCCAGCATTATAAGCCGCCAAAGCAAGTTCCCAAGAACCAAATTGGTTATAGAGACTTCCCAAAAACTCATAAGCTGCGCGAGTCGACTCAACCACATCTCGGCGCCCATCATACATACCAGTTTGCTTTAAGCCATAAATACGACCAGTACTTGGAATAAACTGCCAAAGCCCCGCTGCCGCTGCACTACTTGTTGCAGCTGGGTCATAAGAACTTTCAATTACTGGTAATAATGCAAGTTCTGTCGGTAGGCCACGGCGTTCTGCTTCTTTCACAGTATGGTACAAATAACGACTGGCACGAGCACTCAAGCGATCAAGGTAAGGCTGACGAGAAATAAACCAGCTACGCTGAGCTTCAATACGTGAATCCCAATGATTCAAGTCCATTTTGAAACCAACTGACATACGCTTCCAGACATCACCATGCTTCAAAATAAGCAGACGATCACCTTCTACAGCGCGCATATCGGTTGCTGAAAGTAAGTCTTCCAAAGAGTCAAGACTACTCGCATCTAAATAACCTGCACCACTGACCTGTTTCGATTTTGAGGTTTTTGCAGATTGCGGAGTCGATGAACAGCCTGTTGTAATACCCAACGCAGCTAAAGCAGAGCTAAGTACGGTAATTTTGAACAATGATGCCGCAGATGGCTGCCACACAAATGTGGTTGGTTTATACATAAAAACTTCCAAACAACTCGCGTAATATTTTTTTGGGGTCTGGCCACAAACCCTAGGTCTTCGATGCCATTGTAGTAAAGCGTGCAAGATAGACAAGGCAATAATTTGATGTCATTTGCATGGAAATGTTACAAGAAATTAAAAAAACCTTGCTTTGTAACGATGGAACCGAACTTTTTGCGTATACAATACACCATATTCAGTTCTTTTTCTTTTAGTTTAGGTTTCGATTTATGTCTCAAACAATCACACTGTATGTTGATGGTGCATGTCGTGGCAATCCAGGTTTAGGTGGTTGGGGCGCATATGTCATTACCGAACAGGGTGAACATAAATTATTTGGCGGCGAACCAGATACGACCAATAACCGTATGGAACTCACAGCTGCGATTGAAGGTGTTTCATTTTGCCCACCCGATGCTCACTTGATTATCTGGACAGATTCAAATTATGTGAAGCAAGGCATTACTGAATGGATTCATGGCTGGAAAAAGAAAAACTGGAAAGATGTAAAAAACCCTGACCTTTGGCAAAAATTAGATGCTGTATGTGCTGGTAGAAATATTGAATGGCATTGGATTAAAGGCCATGCTGGACATGCAGGCAACGAAATGGCCGATGAGCTTGCAAATATCGGAGCCGATCAAACTGCACTTCAAAAAAAAACAGTTCAAGCGACTGCCCTGCAAGATATAAAAAAGCCTGAAGAGGATTGGTTGCTTGATGACCCTTTTGGGTTTGATATGGCAGAAGTAGCCGAAGAAGATAATATTGATCTTGAACAGCCCGAAGAAGTTGAGATGATTATTGTGGAAGAAGAAGTTATTGAAGTTGAAGCTACTGAGCCAGAAAGTAAGCAACCCGTTAATAATATTCATCCTCAAATTGTTGTGACTGAAGCCAAATTACAATTACAAGGGCCTCGACAACTGATTCTCGATACGGAAACCACTGGTTTTTATTTCCAAGATGGCGACCGAATTATTGAAGTGGGCGCTATTGAAATGATTAACCGGAAACTTACCGGTAGCTCAATTCATATTTATATTAACCCGCAAAAACCAGTGGGCGACTCAGAAAATATCCATGGTATCAGTGATAATTTCTTAAAAGATAAACCGCTCTATGCAGACATTGCTGACACGCTCTTTGACTATCTAAAAGGCGCAGAGATTATTGCCCATAACGCAACCTTCGATATGAACTTCCTTGATATGGAGTTTAGACGCGCTGGTCTTCCCGCGCTTTCGGAAGTATGTGAGGTAACAGATACGTTAGCTTTAGCAAAAAGCAAACATCCGGGACAAAAAAACTCGCTTGATGCCCTTGTAAGACGTTATGAAATTCCGGCACGTGACCGTACGTTCCACGGTGCATTACTCGATGCTGAAATTCTTTCAGACGTTTATCTAGCAATGACAGGTGGACAGGTTTCTTTTGATATAGATGCCTTATCCCAAAGTGAAAATAGCCAGAACACAACAAATAAAACTAGAGTTCAAATTGACCTACCAGTTATTCTTCCTTCTGAAGAAGAGTTAAATACACATGAGACTTGGGTCAAAGAATTTGAGAAAAAACATGGAGAACCTTGCCTTTTTGCAAAATAAATTTTTGATTCTTTAGCGTTTTTTAGCGTTTCCCCTTTGTAAGTTAAGTTATATTAGTCACATAGATTTTTAGCTCAAATTACCGAGCACTACGAATATAACAATTGATTTTTTTTCAAAGGGGAACGTTTATGTCTGAGCATACTTCGATTCATTTCGATCCAACAGCTTTACTCATCATTAAACATGAAATTGATCGCTCAATAAAACTGGTTGAAGGTGCAGTAAGTACATTAATTGAAGAACAAACGCTCCCTTTTGGTATTGATGATGCATTAGAACAATTTAAGCAATGCACTCAAGTCCTACGTTTAATTGATATCCCCTATCTTGCAAAAATCACTCAATATTCAACTGAGTTGATGCAAAAAATTATTGCGAAACCAACGCAAATTAATACTGATGATGTCGTTGCGCTGAGTGAAGGCACAACCATGGTAAAACGATATATTGAATTTATCTGCTTGCGTGAATTACAAGTACCTCAGTTTCTTCTTAATACCTTAAATAATTTAGAATTAGCTTTAAATAAACCACTGACATCTTCTGGACAAGCGATTGCTCCTTTACTTGCAAATGCTTCGCTTGAACTTCCATTACCAAAAGTATTCATTAATGAAAAAACTCAGTTTATCCATCAACTCTATAAACTATCTCTGCATCAATTTTTAAATAAAACAGAAGCTACTCATCATTATCAAGCGTTTAAACTGATCGGTACCTATTTGGTCAGCATGGCAAAACACCAGCCAAGCCAACAATATTGGCAACTCGTAAATTATGCTTTTGACCATATTGATAACTTGCTTTTAAATGATTCACGCCTACGTGTGCTCATTAATATTGAAAGTTATATTGGTCAGTTCTTAGCAACACCGGAAACTTTCAAGCCTGATTTGCCTGCGCTTGCAGATATTTTAAGTATAGTTATCGCTCAAGAAGATGAAGTTGCTCAGCATATTCGCAACCAACTTCATATAGGCGATGAAACACCGACAGACACCCAACTACTGGTTTTAAGCCGCCATCTTTTTGGCCCTGATTTCGACACCATGCATGCTGTAAGCCAATTAATTTTGAGCGAAATGAACAAAGTGCGTAACGATATTGAATATAACTATCAAAATATGTCGACTGAAAAAGCCCAGCAATTACAAACGAGTCTTTTACAACTTGCATATACATTTAAGCTACTTAACCTTGATGAAGCCTCAGTTGAGCTTTCTCAACAAGCGAGTAGTTTAAGTCAGCTTAATATATTAAGTAATGAAAACTATGCACAGCAGCTTATGGACAGCATTTTGTCTGCCATGAACTCAATTGGTATTTTGGTACGCCAATATACGTCTAGTCGCTTACAACTTAACGTGAACAATACGAATATTTCCTTAGATCGTCTTGATGAGGCACATCAAGCCTTACTCACCGAGACAAAAAATTTAATTGATTTTATTTGTCAGAGCCTTACGTTATATGCAAATGATCAGACACAAAATATTGAAGCAATTGCAGGTTCACTAAAAGAGCTAGCAGGCGCGGCCGAGTTTCTAGGAAGTAACATTCAACAAGATGCTTTACTTCAAACTGCTCAATTTGTTCAACAACAACTTGAACAAAACCAGCCTTTTAATACAGACCAAATTCACTGTATTTTTAACGTATTAGCAGGCCTTGACATGTTGGTTGACAATTTAAAAAATAAACAACCTGTTCTACAATCCATGTTTAATGTAGCATTGTCGAGTAGTCAACAACTTCAAGAAAAGGCAGCTTAATGTCTGAATTATCACTTGCTTATATTTTTCATCATCAACAATTACTGGTTGATCAAAACCTTCAACTACCCAAAGTCGAAAAGTTAGCAAGTGATTTACTTTTCACTCATGATGAGCAGGTCATTGCACGTGACTTGCTTGCTGAGGAACCTATCCCCGAAGGCTTACAACTGGTTCCAATTCGCCAACTCATTACAAGTTGGTCAAAAGAACAGTTCTTGCAAGCAAGCCGTGCTGTACAGTTACTTGAATGGCGACGCAATCATAAGTTTTGTAGTCACTGCGGACACCCAACAGAAGTTCATCCAACTGAATATGCAATGGTGTGTCCTTCTTGTCGCTATCATCAATATCCTCGTGTGAACCCATGCATTATTACCGTCATTACTCGAGGTGATGATGAAATCTTGCTGGCGAAGTCAGTCCACAACAAAACTAACATGTATGGTTTGATTGCAGGCTTTGTTGAAGTTGGAGAAACTCTTGAAGAAGCGGTACAACGCGAAGCTTTTGAAGAAGTAGGCCTAAGACTCAAAAATGTTCAATATATGTCAAGTCAACCTTGGCCTTTCCCAAGTAACCTTATGGTTGCGTTTAGAGCAGAATATGAGTCTGGTGAAATTAAGCTGCAAGAAGAAGAAATTGCAGATGCACAATTCTTCAAAATTGATCAATTACCTGAAATTCCATTTAAAGGTAGTATTGCTCATTCTATGATTATGCAGATTACCCAAGCCGGGTAATCTGCCGTGTTTTAGGCGATATTCTCGTTTAAAACACTTCTTCAAGAAAATGCAAAATAGTTCTTTTAGTCCTGAAGTAATGACTAATAAAACTAGAGAGACTGGCCAAAATTGTAATATGCCCAGTTTTAGGAATCACGGCGATATGGCTGTGATTTCCCTTTTCTCTAAGCGCTAAATCCATATCTAAAGTATTGTGCTTTTTCACAATCTGATCATTTTCAGCCATCAAAAGGTAATGTTTAATATTATTTTGATTGACGAAATAATATGGCATGACTTCTTTATAAGAGATACCTTGATCAAAAGCATCTTCGGCCAGTGGGTCACCCTTATAGTCAAAATGATAAGGCCCAGCTAAACCGATTATTGCCTTAATTTTCCCTAGACACTCAATTTTAGTTGAATCAGGGTGATAAACAGCAGACATGACATTAAATGCGCCTGCTGAATGCCCCATAAGTACAATATTTTCTGTAGAGATTTCTAGCTTGTCTTGGTTTTGATGCAAATAATTCAATGCCTGAGTCAGGTCATCAACAAAACTTGGGAAAATATTTTTAGGCGCTAACTGGTAGTTAATCACAGCAACGTCATAGCCTTCTTTGGCAAATGTCTCACCAATAAAAAGATAATCTCGTTTATTACCATGTTGCCAAGCCCCACCATGCACAAAAACAATAAGAGGCTGATGAGTTAGCTTTTTAACAGATCGGTAAACATCCAAACGGTGGCGAGGCTTTAGGCCATAACGAACATTTGGAACCTGCTCAAAACCATCTTTTGGCGTAAAACGGTTTAAAGCAAAACTCCCCAAATCATACAGGCGGAAATCTTTATAGAGAGTTCGCGCCTGTTCAATTTTGCTTTGTACTTGTTCAATCAGATTCATATATTACTGTGCAGTCGAAGCAGGATCTGTTTGGTCAGGATCAATTGCAACAGGTGTTTGAACTGTTGGTTGAGCAATGACGTTATTAATAATTGGTGTAGTCGTTGTATTACCAGAACTTGCTGCTGGAGCAGGCGCCAAATCAATATTATCAATTAAAGTGACAATTTTGGTGACGTTACCGACGTTTTGTAAGACGCTATTTAAATCATTAATTTCAGCAGTATTTAAACGCCCCATTACGTAAAGCACGCCATCTTCGGTATGTACAAGAACCTTACTATCAGAAACCACTGGCGCTTTCATTAAAAGAGCACGCGTATTTGCTGTTACACCCGCATCTTGCATGATGGTGTTATAGCTAACCTTGTTACCCACCGTAATATAGTTATGTACGGCTTTCACATCACTCATGGCTTTAAGATTGTCTTCCGCCAATTGTTTCAAGTACGGGTCTGGCACTTGGCCTGTTAATAAAACTGTACTGTGGAAGCTTTCAATATTAATACGTGACTGCTTGAAACGTTGATCAAGTTTGTAAATGTTGATATTTGCTGTACGTTTAATTGAAGAGTCAATGAATACTTGGCCTAGACTGCGAACACCACTATCTGTGCCCACTGGAGCTGTGCCTGTTCCACCAGAAATAAAACTTGCGCAACCTGATAAACTTGCGACACAAAGCATTGTTACAGCAATACGTTTTAACACTCCACCAGACTCCTATCAATTTCTTGGCTTGATCATAAAGCATGAGACTTAAATTTGCTCAAAAGAGTAATGAACTCTTAATCCAAAGTAAATGCATTTTCGATCCATTGCAGATCATAATGGAATTTTGAAAAGTCATGCTGTACTGTTTTTGCAATTTTCTGTGGAAAATCAAAACAAATCACATCAAAACGACAATAAAAATCCTGATAAGATGGATAGCGCTGTAAAAAACGCATCGCAGTTTTGATTATTTTCTTCTGTTTTGTCCACGTTACCATTTCGCAAGCTTGTCCATAATTTCCTATAGTACGTGCTTTTACTTCAACAAAAACTAACTCTTGCCCTCTTTTGACGATCAAATCAACTTCGCCACGGCGTGAATGGTAATTACTTGTGACCCATACATAATTTTGTGCTTGTAAAAGGTTTAAAGCAGTTTGCTCTGCCCATTTACCCAACTGTTGCGCCAATAACATTTTTATTTTCCCCAATGAAAAGCATCTCTAGATGTTTTTATGCGTAAGTTATTTTCTTAAATTCATCTGTCGTATCAACTATAAATCGAACAAATGAAAATCAGATTATTTTCGAAAAGCTCGAGCTAGCAGACATTGTTCACGCCCAAATCATAATTTCGGGTAAACTACCCGATTAAAATTGTTTATCTGTACGGAGTAAAACCAAATGAGTGCTCAGTTATTTGTTGTAGCCACCCCAATCGGGCACTTAGATGATATGACTTTCCGTGCAATTGATATTTTAAAATCAGTTTCTATTGTAGCTGCCGAAGATACTCGCCAATCAGCACAATTATTTAAGCACTATAATATATCGACTCAACTTACTGCATGCCATGACCACAATGAAAGCAATAAAATTGAGCAGTTAGTTCAAAAATTACTTGCTGGCGATAGCGTTGCTTTAATTAGTGATGCAGGTACACCGCTCATCAGTGATCCAGGTTTTAAATTAGTCCGTGCTGCTCAAGAGCACGGTATTAAAGTTGTTCCAGTGCCAGGCGCATGTGCTGCTATTGCTGCTTTAAGTGCGGTAGGTTTACCGAGTGATCGTTTTAGCTTTGAAGGATTTTTACCATCTAGAGCTTCACAACGTATTTCTCAATTAGAAAAACTTAAGAATGAAACCCAGACCTTAATTTTCTATGAAGCCCCTCATCGTATTTTAGAGTCTATTAAAGATATGGCTCAGGTATTTGGTGAAGACCGTCCAGTAGGGTTTGCACGTGAAATTACAAAAACCTTTGAAACCATTAAAAAAATGACCTTAAAAGATTTGGTCAGCTTTATTGAAAATGACCACAACCAAGAAAAAGGTGAAATTGTAGTGGTTGTGGGTGGTGCAGCTGCAAAAACAGATCTAGAACAAGAAAAACTAGATGAACTTTTAAAGCGTTTACTTCAAGACTTATCGGTTAAAGCAGCATCTCAACTTGCTGCCGATTTAACAGGAATTAAGAAGAAAGTCGCTTATCAACGTGCGCTTGAGTTAACACAATCTTAATTTTTAATTAGATAAGGTGATGACACAGACTATTTGTCATCATCCTCTATGAATTTTGCATAATAATATTACAGATAAAATTACTTCAAAATCAGAATAAACTTTCTGGCTTTTAAAAATATCTAATCGCTATCTTAATATGTGTTTTGCTGACTCCACAATAGTCTCTGTCAGTGCATCTAACTGTTTAGACTGTCTTTTCCAATGGTGCCAATATAACGGAATGTCGAATTCAGCTTCAGGTATAACATCCACTAAAGTTCCATTGCTTAGCAAAGATTGAACCTGAAGCTCGGGCACCATGCCATATCCTAAACCTAATTGGATTGCTTTCACAAAGGCATCTGTAGCAGGAATAAAACTGTAAGGATAGCTCTGCAAAGGTAAACCATAATATTTCAGTAATGCCTCTGAGTGCATAAGATCTTTATGGTTAAAAATTACAGCAGGTGCATTTCTTAAAGTTTCACGGTTTACACCATGTTTAAACCTGTCAGCTGCAAACTCAGCCGAAGCCAACATTTTATAACGCATTTTCCCGAGTGGTTGAGCTAGACAGCCTGACATGACCTGCTCTTCTGCCGAAATACATGCGTTGACTTGCCCTGTTTCCAATAAAGTATGCGTATGCGATTGGTCATCAATTTTTAGTTCTAAGACTATTTTTTCTTTAAAAAGGGTTTGCTGAATACTTGGTAAAAGCCAAGTCGCTAGCGAATCTGCATTGGAAGCTAGCGCAATTTTATAGAATTCCGATTCAGATGACTTCCCCATCAAACCTTGTAATAAGTTTTGCTCCATTAATCTCGTATGACGTAAATGTTGTAATAACGTTTGCCCAGCTTGTGTGAGTACACATGGACGCCCACGTATAATTAAAATTTGGCCTAGATACTTTTCTAGAGCTTGCACACGTAAAGACACTGCCGACGGCGTAATATATAAATGCTCACCTGCTGCATCAAAACTACCCACTTCTGCTACTGCAAGAAAGGCTTCACACTGTTTGCTATCTAACATATCAAACCTAAATTTTTTTTAGTCAAACCTAAATATTCTTAATTTTACTTATTTCTTAATAAAAAGTCAGATAATTCCCACATCTGATTTTTTCACCTTATTGTTATGTTCTCTCTTAGTATATTTTTTAAAGGTTTCGGTATTGGTAGCGGGCTTATTGTAGCAATTGGAGCACAAAATGCTTTTGTTCTAAAACAAGGTCTTAAACAGCAATATGTATTTTGGCTATGTTTAATTTGCGCCCTGTCCGACTCGATTCTAATCGCTTTTGGTGTATTAGGTTTTGCCGAAATCATGACAGCATCACCCATCTTAATTACGGTCGCTAAATATTTAGGAGCAACGTTCTTATTCGTCTACGGTGCGAAAGCATTCTATGCAGCCTTAAAAACCACCCAGAGTATGGAGCTTGATAGTAGTCAGAAACAGACTTTAACCCAAGCATTAGTGACCTGTCTTGCCTTTACATGGCTTAACCCACATGTCTATTTGGATACCATTGTTCTAATTGGTTCAGTTGCAACTCAACTGGAAGACAAAATTAGTTTTGCTTTGGGCAGCATTGTTGCCTCTTGGATTTTCTTTTTTAGTTTGGGCTATGGTGCAAGGTTATTAAAACCATTATTTATCAACCCTAAAGCATGGAAAGTCTTAGATTTCATTATTGGCTGCGTTATGTGGAGTATTGCAATATCGCTTCTCATCTAATGCATTCAAACAGTAAAAAGTACCATGTCTGAATGGTACTTTTTATGCGCTCAAAATTATGCTTGAGAACCCAACACTAGCTTTGACTGTTTTCTTTCTTGCTGTGACTGTTTTATAACAGCATAACCAGAGGACACACCTAAGTAAGCAATTACAAAGGCAACAAATAAATCTGGAAATACGCTCCCTGTTCCAAACACTCCCACTGCCGCTAAAATCACAGCAATATTGGCAATAGAATCATTTCTACTGCACAACCAGACAGAACGCATATTGGCATCTCCGTCACGGTACGCATAGAGCATAAGCGCGACTGAAACGTTAGCAATTAAAGCCATCACACCAATTGCTCCCATCACCATTGGTTCAGGTGGAACACCATGAAAATACGACCAAACGACTTTCGCAATAACAAAAACACCGAAAGCTGTCATCGTTATTCCTTTAAGTAATGCAGCTGTTGCGCGCCAATATAAACTCATCGAAAGCACAACTAAAGATAATGCATAATTTGCTGCATCTCCGGCAAAATCCAATGCATCAGCCCATAGTGAAACAGATTGAGCTTTATAACCGCCCAATATTTCTACCACAAACATCAAAGCATTGATCACAAGTGCAATCCATAACGCTTTTCTAAAACGTGGACTCACTTTCTTTGAAGGAGAACATGTTGAAGCACAACCACATCCAGCCATTTTATTTCCTCAAGAACTCTTTTATAGTGATTAAAAACCCTTGAGTAGCTCCAGAGTCAAGCCTTATGAGTCTTTCTATTGGTCAATTATCAAAAAAAGCGGATGTTCCAATTGATACGATCCGTTATTACGAAAAAGTAGGTGTTCTTGATCGTATCCAACGTTCAGAAAATAATTATCGTGTTTATACCGAGCAAACGCTGAACGACCTATTGTTTATTAAACATTGCCGCGAATTAGATATTTCACTCAGTGATATTAAAACGTTAAAAGAAATGAAAGCTCAGCCTAAACAGGCATGTACAAAAATTGATAACCTAGTAGATAAATATTTAAGTGAAGTATCTGAAAAAATTGAACGGTTATTACTTTTAAAAGAATCTTTAATTGATTTAAAACAGCACTGTTCTACCAATCGAACAGTAGATGAATGTGGGATTTTAAAAGAATTACAAAGCTCTCCTTAAATCTATTTTAGTAAATTCATACAAATAAAAAAGCACCACTCATGTGATGCTTTTTTAAGATTAATGGTCGCTATGTTCATCAGGAGGAACTTCGGTAATTCTCCCACCTCGAGCTAAAAATGCGGCAACTTCATCTTCCAGCGCTTGGCGCTGTTTCTGTTTAGCAGTTACAGTCAGCGTTTCTGCCTCGGCAAGGTCAGTATCACTCATACTGCCTGCTTCTTCATCAGCTGCGCCGCTTTCGGCTGCTTTCGCTTCATCTTCATCTACAGCAGAATCTTCTGCATCTTCATAATCATTGATATCTGACATTTCACACTCCCCACAATGATTTTTTATTGCATCATCGCTATGGTTCCAAGAACTCAGAAATTTAGCAATCTCTTTGCATTTAGCAAAGAGCCAAATTAGTCAATTCCGTATCTTTTTTGACCAAATTGGTAATGATATATAAATGATTGTTCAAAAAATATCTACTGGTATTTAATTCGCTCAGTAGAGTATAGACCCAGTAAATATTTTACTGCCTATAGCGGGTACTTTGTAAAGCCCCTAAACCATTTGCTTGTTGCATAAATCGGTCTTTTAAAACCGAAGTCAGCTCAACTTGCTTAAGACCCATATTACGAGCCCACACGACTGGAAATAGCTCACTTCTTTCAAGCCAACCAATTGCCGACATGCTATGCATCATTGCATCATTCTGACCTTTGCGGCGATGCTCATAGCGCATTAAAGTTTGCTCATGTGCCCATACACCACGTTTTAAATCGTGAAGCAACACATCGCACAGCACTGCCGCATCAAGACAGCCAATATTTACCCCTTGCCCAGCAAGTGGATGAATCACATGTGCTGCATCACCAATCAAAGCCAATCCTGCTTTTACGTATTGTTTTGCAGCACGAGCTTTGAGTGGAAATTGTGCTCTTGAACGAACCTCTAACACCTCACCTAACATGTGTTGGCTTTCTTGAGTTAAAAGCTGCATAAACGCAGTATCGTTTAAAGCTGAATATTCATCGGCATAATCATCTGGTAGCGTCCAGACAATCGATTGCCAGTATCCATTTTCAGTTTCTTCAAGACTTGCCATTGGTAAATATGCCAATGGTCCGGTAGGTAAGAAAATTTGGCGGGCAACATAATGATGGGGCTTTGCTGTTCTAATTGCACAGCTAATAGCTGCTTGTTTGTAATCTAGTACGTCGAGATCAATAAAAGCCTGTTCACGTACAAATGAATTTGCACCATCTGCACCAATAAGCAGTTTAGTTTTAAGCGTAGTACCGTCTGCTAATTGAATATGCCAACATCCAACACCTTGCTCAATACGCGTAACACGCACTTGAGTACGGTAATCTGTAAGCTGCTGCAACATTTTTTGCTGAATAGCGACATTCAGTACACTTGGCTCCACCATAGAACCCAAGGCTTGCTCTGACATCGGTTTTTGTTGTGACTCTTGGCCAAAGTTAATTTCACCGTAGCCATTAAGATTCCAGACCTGCATGCCTGTATAGGGCATTTGACGGGCAAGATCACCCCAAACATTTACCGTTTTAAGCAAATGAATGGTCGCTTGACTAAGTGCTAAAACACGTGGATTCATCACGCTTAATGTTTTCTCAACATCAAGTACAGGAGCCGCATCAAGCACTGTGGGTTGCACCCCACCTTGCGCAAGTAATAAAGCAGTTAAACCACCAACCAATCCACCACCAACAATGACGACATCCAACACTTCACTCATGCTTTTAACCCCATTGCATAGTTAGCCACCAATGGTTTTATACCCGGAATGACATCAAATGCAATTAATCCTGTATTACGAATTAATTTTAATAATGGGTTTTGGTTACTAAAACCACGAACTACAGTGTCACAGAACTTAATCACGCGCTGCTGATCTGATAAACGAGCTTGCTCATAGGCAAGTAAGTTATCAGGGTTACCTAAATCATTAGAAGTGGTTAATTGGTTCACTAAATAACGCACTAAAACATCTGCATCACGTAAGCATAAATTAAAACCTTGCCCTGCAACTGGATGAATTGTATGTGCGGCATTACCCATTAAAATAACGCGACCAACAGCTTGTTTATGTGCAAGCACTTGCGAAAGAGGATAGCTAAAACGTTTACCCGTTTTTTCAAACTTACCTGCTCGGTCACCGTAAGTTTGTTGCAAGGCACTTAAAAAGTGCTGGTCATTTTCATCACCTAGCCATTCATTTTCGGTGCCTTTTTTAACAGGCCATACCACTGAGCGGCGGTACTCACCGGGTAAAGGTAATAAAGCTAAAGGACCCAATGCACTAAACCGTTCAAAACCTACATGCTCATGTGGCTTGGATGTCTGAACCGTAGTCACAATCGCAACCTGATCATAATCATGAACATCCACACCCACGCCAATTGCCTGACGACAAAAAGAATCGCGTCCATCAGCCGCAATTAATAGTTTTGACTCAAGTTTTAAGGTTTCCTCACCACGTAAAGCTTCAATATGTACTTGTTCGGCATCTTGAGTTAAGGCCGTAACCTGTACGCCATCAATTAGCTCAATCAAAGGTTGCTGGCGCACTTGAGTTAACAGCACACGACCAAGCCAAGCATTTTCAATTACCTGCCCAAAGCTTTCGACTTTCTCTTGTTCTGCAATTAAACGTGCTTTACCAAAACTGCCTTGCTCAGTAATGTGGACTTGCAAAATTGGGGTCGCATGTTGCTGTAATGCATCCCATAACCCTAGCTTCTGATAAATCTGTACGCTACGACGCGATAAAGCCGTATTACGCGCATCAAAACTCGAATGGTAAGGAGCAACATTTTGATCATCATAGTTTGGGTATTTCACAGCTTCTAATAGCTTTACCGCAATATTAGCCTTCGCGAGCATGAGTGAAAGGCTCAAACCCACCATTCCCCCACCTACAATAATCACTTGTTGTTGCATCGAGTTTTGCTCCTTTGGCGAATACGTTTAATTATGCTTTAGCTTGCGCCATTAAATGTTCAATATCTGCAATATCTTTAACCACATTAGCAGTTAAAACTCGTGGTCCTTTCGAGGTTGCGACCACATCATCTTCAATACGAATACCAATACCACGCCATTTTTCATCTACAGTTTCATCATCTGGTGCGATGTATAAACCAGGTTCAACTGTAATGACCATACCCTCTTCATATTGACGCCAGTCTTCACCTTTTTTGTAAGACCCGACATCGTGTACATCCATTCCTAGCCAATGACCTGTGCCATGCATATAAAACTGACGGTATGCTTCGGTTTCGATGAGTTCGTTAACATCACCTATGAGCAAACCTAAATTAACTAGACCTTCAGTTAAAATTTTAACTGCTACTTCATGAGGCTCACGGTATGAATTGCCAATACGCACTGCGTCAATCGCTGCATATTGGGCAGCCAATACAACTTCATATAATGCTTTTTGCTCAGCACTAAACTTACCATTGACCGGAAAAGTACGGGTAATATCTGAAGCATAGAATTCATATTCGCATGCAGCATCAATTAAGACTAAATCACCATCTTTGAGTGGCTTGTTATTTTCAACATAGTGTAAAACACAAGCATTAGCCCCACCGCCAACAATACTGTTATAAGACGGAACACAGCCATTTTTCCCAAAAATATAATTGAGTTCGGCTTCAAGAGCATATTCCATCATCTCTGGGTGTACCGTTTGCATCGCACGTGTATGCGCTTCAGCACTAATATTTGCAGCAATTTGCATCAGCTCAAGTTCTTGTGGTGACTTAACTAAACGCATTTCATCAACAATACGGTCAAGCTGGAGCAATTGAGCTGGAGCACTCTCATGTCGGTGTTCGTCATCTGCTTTTTTAATCCACTGACTGACCCGCGCATCAAACTCAGCATTGTGCCCAATCCGATAATAAAGACGCTCTTTATTTAATAATTTTTCAATAATTTCTTCATCAAGTAAATCAATTACATATGCTTCATCAGCATCATAGTCTTCAACTGCACCATCAACTCCGGCACGGAAACCATTCCAGATTTCCATCTCGCGATTACGTTCACGGCAAAAAAGACTATAGCTATAGTCTTCATCGTCGAAGGTTTCAATGACAGCAACTGCCTCAGGCTCAGCAAAGCCCGTCAAATAGAAAAAACTACTATCGGCACGGAATTTATAGTCCGCATCACGATTACGGTACATTTCCTCACGCGTTGCAATAATTGCAATGCTGTTTGGACCCATTTTTTCTGCCAGACGGTCTCTACGATGTCGAAAATCAGCTTGAGGCAATTTCATAATGATCTACTTGATTTAGAATTTTAAAGTCAAAAAATAAAATACAACCAATAACACATCGCCTCAATTAGCTTGGGCGATGTGGAGTAAACATTTCTACAATATTTTGTTCTGTGCCTACAGCAGCAGATTTACTTTTCGTATGAAAGTTTTTCAATAAAGAGCTTTCAGTCACAGTAATTTTTTTTCTGCCAATAGACAAACTTACAGGAATTAAGCGTACAAATTCATACAACTCTTCGTAACTGCTTTCGCCTTCTTCATCATTATCAGAGTCTTCAAATTCAACTGCTGCAATATCTTGAAGGTTCTCAATCAACTCAAGTTCATCAGGACGAATATGACCCGATGCCAATCCAAAACCTAATACAACGCCTGCACACCAATCTGATAAAGCTTGTACACGCTCTTGAAGTAGGTGGTCATCGTCAGGAAGCATAGGTAAATAATCTAATTCGTCTTCAGATAAAGCATGAATAACGTCTTCTGCTTCATCAGTTAAAAGCGTTAGAGCATCTTCACTTAACTCTGGCACATTAAGGGTTGTTAAAATTTGTGACCATTCTTCACGCGTTGGCGCTTCTGTCACACAAACAATACCTGTTAATAGACCATGTAACTCACTAGGGCTTGAAATTTCTTCAATTCCTTCAAAATGAGCGTTCCAATCTGTCCAGCCTGAAATATCGTCTTGCATTCGTTTATCCAATCTCTATACTTTGTATATATTACCTTTGATTGCAATTCTGTGCGACCTCGTTATGTTAGAACAATTACAGCGGCTACAAGCGCATATTAGCGTATTAAAAACACGCTTACATCATTTAGAGAGTGAACATGCGACACTCTCAGAAGCTAAAGAACTGGCTGAAACAGAGCATCACGCACAAGTTGTGCAAAAAAATAGTATTATCACTAAAAAACAAGAGGAAATTGAGTCGGTAACTGAGCAACTATCTCAGTTAAAAGGTCAATTTCAACAATTGAATCAGGATGCTAACACACTTGCCGAGCGTTATAGTCGACTAGAAAAAAGTACGACTGATTTAAAAAATCGTTTTCAAGAAATTCTTGCCGAACGCAATGAATTACGTGTTGCAAAAGAAAAGTTACAAGCCCACCAGCGTCAAACGCAACAAGAGCTTCATGATTTACAACAAGATCGTGATCGTTTGTTACAAAAAAATGAGCTTGCTAAATCAAAAGTTGAAGCCATTATTCAACGTTTAGGAATTTTAGGCACTGCCCAAGATCAGCATGCTCAAGAAATTCAGCAGCTTGCTCATCCTAATGCTGAAACTGGTGAGGAGACCCAATCATGAGTGAACAAGTCATGGTAGAGCTTAGGCTGATTGAGCAGACCTTTAGACTCGCGACTACTTTAGATAAAAAAGATGAACTTGAACGTGCCGCAGACCTTCTCAATGAGAAATTTAATGAGATGCGTCGTAGTGCACCACGTGTTGAGCACAATAAACTGGTCATTATGGTTGCTCTACAATTGACTCAAGAAGTACTGAGCCTTAATAAGTCTTTGCAAGAATACACTCACTGTGAACGCTTACTGCAAACAATATTGGATGATGTTGAACAAATTGTTTAATAAACTATCCCTACAAAAACGCCTTGCTCTACGAAGAATAGATGCAAGGCGTTTTTTATTTAGGCTATTAAGCGCAATTGAAAATGATTTTATGCATATTAATGTACAAAGCTTCATCAAACGCAAACTAAGTTTACAGTTCCTGAGGATTATAGGATTGCCAACATGATCAGATCGGTTATACTTAAATTGTCTCTGGGGTGTTCGCCAGCGGGTCTATTCCCCTGCCGATACTTAAACTTATGGATGTGTTCTGTATATTTAGAGTGTATGCCTACCTTCGTGTAGGAAACCCAGCAAGTATACGTCGCGTCCACCTTGAACTCATCGGGTTCAGGGTAACGACACATGCAGCGGCATCTTCGGAGCATTTAGTTTTAACATTTAAGAAAAATTCAAAATATTTATTTTAATTTAGCTTTCCATACAGACCTTTCAGTCTAAAATTTTCTTTTTAAACATTAAATTGCAGCTTAGCTAATTAACTCCCTCCCTCTCTAATATTATTTTTTATTTCTATTAAGACACTCTTCATACCAGCCTGTTTGAAAATCTTCTATTGCCTTTCTTTTAAAGAAACTGGTTCTAAATACTTTGGCAGAGTAAGCCGAATTAATTAAATCTTGATAAAGTTGTTTTGCTTTTGGATCTTCGAGGCCATTTGCTATCTGTTGCAAATCTTGAGATGGAACTTTTTGTTGACGTGCCTCCATGACAGTATAAGCAACTTTTTTTACGACATTACAAATCTCAGGATCACTTACGTTTTCGTCTGCATGGCAACCTAAAGCCAAAAAACTAAGAAAAAACAATCTAAACTTCATGACCCTACCTTATTTTTATAGTTTGAAACTTATAACAAAATTTAATTATAAAAAAAGAAATAGAAGATTTCTTACTATTTCTTTTTAAAAGATCACGCTGGATTAATTACGTAAAAATAAAGAATAAGCCCAGCTAAAACGGTTGAAGCAATCGTTAAGTATGTACCGACCGTATTAAAACTCTGCAAGAATTTCAAGATTTCCATATCTAGAACCCCTAAATTAGCAACCATTAAAGACAGAATGAAATTTAACACAACTCAATAATGCCAATCAATTCACACTTATCGGATTTTTTGAGATTTAAAGCATTTATTAACTTATTGGTTACAACTAATTGCCAAGGCGTCTTTGTAGTAGTCAGTTGCACTCTTCAAATCTGACAACAATTTTTCTTCGGTATAAGGTTTAGGTGAAATTTTGATTAATGCAGGCATATATTGGGTCTTATAAACCTCAGGATAATCATGACACAAGATTTTGACTTTAACTTCTTGTGGTGTCTTCGGATTATCTAATTGATCTAAAAACTCTCCAATTTTACGGTCAGACTCTTCAAATTGAGCTTTATAGTCTACTTCAGCAGCTTCAGGTTCTGTTTGTTTTGTACACCCGCCCAACATCAATACAGCGCTTATTGTAATGGTTAAAATTTTTAACTTCATAGGCTTAACAACTTCACATTCCTCTTTTTAAATATTCTTATCTCATTAAATGTAAATAAATACTGGTAATACGTAAAGAAATAGAATTTTTTAACGTTAAAGAAGATACATCACATCACTTTATGACAATTAACTAACCAAATAAATTTAAAGTTATTTCTTAATTACTCCTCTATTTTCATAAATCTTAAGAAAAATAGGTATAATTTTGCTCGACTGATCTCAAATCTTTGTTAGATTTACACATGAATGAACTTAGTTTTATTAGAAAAAATTTAAGATCTAAAAGACGCTCTTTAACCCCATTGGAGCAAAAAAAAGCTCAGCTTAATGTTCTCCATCATTTAAACAGTCTTGCTATTTTTCATTCATCAAAAAAAATTGGTTTATATTTACATGCCTTCGGAGAAGTTCATACAGATCTTCTCATAAAGTTATGTTTTCAAAAAAATAAACAAGTTTATTTACCTATGATTTGTTCTATGAATCAACGTTTAGTTTGGGTAAAAATATCTAGAAACCAATATTTAAATCGGCGTTTTTCGCATCATCCCTTGGGTATGAAAGAACCTATGGCAACAAGAGGAAAACATGTATCAAAACTTGATTTACTGTTAATGCCACTTTTAGCTTGTGATCAATACGGTACACGTATTGGTATGGGAGGCGGCTATTATGACCGTACATTGGCAAGTGCAAAACATAAACCTTACCGCTTAGGACTGGCTCATCAATTTCAATTTATTGAGCATACTTTAAAACGTCAAAGTTGGGATCAACCCTTAGATGCTTTACTCACCCCTCAACATATTTATTATTTTAAAAGATAATTTTTATATGAAAATTAAAATCAATCTTTAATTTTATGTCCCCCAAAATCATAAAAGTAACCACCCTAAGGATGGTTACTTCTACGTGACAGACCGCTTTACCAATTTATATTAACACGGCTATTTAATGTTCAACATTAAATAAGTTTTGCATTATTGTTAATTATACAATGCCGACAAATGACACAAGAAAATGGTTATTTTCCATCCAAACGTCTTTTCTACTATATGAATATTTCATAATTATTAAGCTAAATTACTTATCCTTTCTAGAAAATTTTATTCTTCTTAAGAATTAATCCGTTGATTCATAATATTTTAATAAAAAAGTTGACTAAATTAGTCATTTTTTCCACATTTTCTATAGAGAGGCCCTTGTAATTTTTGAAATACACATCACTATAAAAAACATGGCAACCTCGTTGTCACTCATTAGGAGTGCCCATGTCTGAACTTATTATGAATGAAAAAACTGACTTAGAGCCTCAGGTTCCAAGTGTATTACCACTTTTAGCGTTACGTGATGTAGTGGTCTACCCACACATGCAAATTGCGTTATTCGTGGGTCGTGAAAAATCGATCAATGCAGTTGATGTGGCTCGTAACAGTGACAATTTAGTATTTGTAGTTGCGCAAAAAGATTCGCTTACAGAAGATATTGATCACGATAACCTTTATCAGTACGGAACTGTCGCTAAGATTGTTCAGGTCGTAAATCATGAGAATGATGAAAACTGTATCAAAGTACTGATTGAAGGGTTACAGCGCTCTAAGCTTGAAAAAATTATCGATGAAGATAGCCATTTGACTGCTGAACATAGCTTAAGTCCAATGACAATTAACGTAGATAAAGCTACTCAAGAGACTCGTTTACAAGAGCTGCGTAATTTATTTGCTCAATATGCTGAAGCAAAATTACGTAATGCACGTGAACTCGTTGCAGCTGCTAATAAAATTGAAGACTTGCTACAGCTTATGTTCTTCGTGGCAACACGTGTACCTCTAAATATTGAAATTAAACAGAAGTTTTTAGAGCACGATGAATTTGAAGCACATTTGCAAGAGCTTATGAGCTACTTGGTAAATCAATCTGCCGAACAGCAAATTGAACAAACTTTGCATGACAGCGTAAAACGCCAAATGGAAAAAAACCAACGTGAATACTTTCTAAATGAAAAAATGAAAGTCATTCAACGTGAACTTTCTGACATGAATGGTGGCGCTGAAGATGACGTTGCTGAAATAGAAAAACGTCTTGCTGAAGCTGATTTACCTGAACACGTACGTAAAAAAGCTGAAGCTGAGTTCCGTAAGCTTAAAGCAATGCAACCTGCATCTAGTGAAGCAGCTGTTGTACGTAACTATCTAGAAGTAATTTTAGATACACCGTGGAATAAGGCGAGCAAAGTCAGCATTAACCTTGCGAAAGCTCAAGAGATTCTTGATACAGATCACTACGGCTTAGATGACGTTAAAGATCGTATTGTTGAATACTTAGCTGTTCAGTCTCGTGTTAAAAAACTCAAAGGTCCGATCCTATGTCTAGTAGGTCCTCCTGGTGTAGGTAAAACTTCGCTTGGTGAGTCAGTTGCGAAAGCAACCGGTCGTGAGTTCGTTCGTATGGCACTTGGTGGCGTACGTGACGAAGCTGAAATTCGTGGTCACCGTCGTACTTATATTGGTGCGATGCCAGGTAAAATCGTGCAGTCTTTAACAAAAGTTGGCGTAAAGAACCCATTGTTCTTACTCGACGAAATTGACAAGATGGCGCAAGACTACCGTGGCGATCCTGCTTCTGCATTGCTTGAAGTATTAGATCCATCACAAAACAGTAAGTTCAACGATCACTATTTAGATCTTGATCTTGACCTATCTGAAGTGATGTTCATCTGTACTGCAAACAGCATGAATATTCCTGAGGCATTACTTGACCGTATGGAAGTTATTCGTCTACCGGGCTATACCGAAGATGAAAAAGTTAATATTGCTGAACGTTACCTTGTTCCAAAAGCGATTAAGAACAACGGTCTACGTGCTAAAGAGTTAACAATTCATGAAGAAGCGATTCGTGATATTGTTCAGCGCTATACACGTGAAGCTGGTGTACGTAGTTTAGAACGTGAAGTGTCTAAAATTGCGCGTAAAGTGGTAAAAGAAGCAGTAAGTAAAAAGTCTAAAAACTTACAACTTGATGTAACTTCTGCCAACCTTCCAGAATACTTAGGTCCACATAAGTTTGACTTCGGTATTGCAGAAGAAGAAGCGCAAGTAGGTCGCGTAAATGGTCTAGCTTGGACATCTGTAGGTGGTGAGTTACTTACCATTGAAGTTGCAGCGGTAAAAGGTAAAGGTAAATTCATTACAACCGGTTCACTTGGTGATGTAATGAAAGAGTCTATTACCACAGCAATGACTTTAGTACGTACACGTGCCGATGAGCTAGGTATTGAAGCTTCTCGTTTTGAAGAAACGGATGTACACGTTCACTTACCAGAAGGTGCAACACCAAAAGATGGCCCATCTGCTGGTTTAGCATTAACAACTGCCCTTGTATCAGCATTTACAGGTATTGCAATTCGTCCGGATATTGCAATGACTGGTGAAACAAGTTTAGGTGGTCGTGCAATGCGTATTGGTGGCTTAAAAGAAAAACTTCTTGCAGCACACCGCGGTGGAATCAAACTTGTATTTATTCCACAAGATAACGTTCGTGATTTGGCAGAAATTCCAGCCAATGTTAAAGAAGGTTTAGAAATCAAAGCTGTGAAAAGTATTGATGACATCTTGCCTTTAGCATTAGTTTCGATGCCAAAACCTTTACCTAAAACACCGATTGTAAAACCGGTGGAAGGCTCAAAAGCAGCACGTCACTAATTAAAATACGAAAAAAGAGAGCTTCGGCTCTCTTTTTTTTGTTACACAATTTGATTGAAAAATATCCAACCATCCTCATAATAGGTATTAAGAGTATTTAATTAAATTAAGTATTCTTTGGTATCTATTATTTTATAGATAGCCTTGTTTTTATTCTCTATGATCATCTGAACTCCAGACAGGTGATCATTTGATCGCAGTCCAACACAGTTTTTTGGACTGCGTTTTTTATGCCTATTTTACTACCCCGAACTTATCTCTTCCTCAGGTATAATGCGCAAGCTGTTTTGAATGAATAGATAATATGAAAATTCGTATTCTGACCATTGGTCAAAAAATGCCTGCTTGGGTTCTCACTGGTTTTGAAGATTATTTCAAACGCATCCAACCTTTTGTGCAAACCCAAGTCATTGAACTACCTATGGCCAAACGTGGTAAGAATGATTCAGAAGCAGATATTTTAAAATATTGCCAAATTGAAGGCGAAAGTATTTTAAATGCTTTAAAACCGAATGAAACTTTAATTGCCCTAGAAGTCGGTGGTCGAGAACTCAGCACAGAAAAGCTGGCTGACACGATGAAACAGTGGATGCTTGAAGGCAATGATGTAGTACTCGCGATTGGTGGCCCAGATGGCTTATCAGATCAAGTACGCAAAGCTGCCGCATGGCATTGGTCACTCTCAAAACTCACAATGCCTCATCCTTTGGTACGTGTTTTATTAATTGAGCAACTATATCGGGCGATGACTATTAATCATAATCATCCCTATCACCGTGCATAAAACAACAACCGTTTCATTTTAGGAACAATCCGTTGAAATCAGGATACTTTTAAGATGTCCTGATTTTGGCATAATAACTATTATTCTGCTTTTTAACTCAGGTGTAATGCAATGGAACTACAAACCCTTCCCGGACTGTTTATTTCACATGGTTCACCCATGCTTGCACTTGACCCAGAACAAGTAGGACCTGCTCTACATCGTTTAGGTGCAAATCTTCCCACACCGAAGGCAATCATTGTGATGTCTGCGCATTGGGAAAGTAAAGCACTTGAGGTGTGTATTTCGACGCGTCCCGAAACATGGCATGACTTCCGCGGCTTTCCTAAAGAGTTATATGAAATTCGCTACAGTGCACCTGGGCAACCAGAACTCGCTGAAGAAATTTTAAAATTACTGGCAGATGCTCATCTTGTGGCACATGCGAATAGTACGCGCCCTCGTGACCATGGTGTATGGATGCCTCTATTACATATGTATCCTGATGCTGACATTCCTGTCGTCGAGATTTCTTTGCCAACCAATTTAACCGCACAAGAAATTTATCGTATAGGGCAAACACTCGCACCTTTACGTGACAAACAAATTTTACTGATTGGTTCAGGTAGTATTACCCATAATCTTGCAGAGTTATCTTGGCAAGGAGACAACTCTAAAGTTCCTGAATGGGCTTCAACTTTTAGAAATGCTGTTGTGAATAAACTTACCCATCAAGATTATGATGGCGTACTGGACTGGCAATCATTGCCTTTTGTAAAACGTAATCATCCTACCCTTGAACATTTTGCCCCGCTATTTTTTGCTATGGGCACAGGCAATCGCTTTACGATTGTTCACAGCAGCTTCACAATGGGCTCACTAGGCATGGATATCTATCGTTTTGATTAATTATTAGCAAATACCCCGTTTCGCGGGGTATAGCATTATTTTTGTTGAAAATTAGAATAACTTACAAACTTATACATTTTAAAAACCGAAACAATCAAATGTTTACATTTTCTTTTTTTAAGAATGTTTTAAGCTTATTGCTGTTGTTTTTTTACTTGAAGTTTTTAAATGAAAATTAAATATTTAATTCTTGCGTTATTACCTTTTTCTTTGATGGCGTGTCAAACTGTTACGAATACTCCTGCTCCAATTGTATCTGAGCAACAACAAAACCTTGCAGCCACTTTAGGTGAATATGCTTGGACTTATCAAAATGTAAAAGCTTCTAAACCACTTATCCTTAACTTTAATGTAGATGGCAAATTAGCAATCAATACAGGTTGTAATGGCCAAGGCGGTACTTGGAAAGTTGAAGGCAACCAACTTGTTACATCTAACCTTGTTTCAACCATGATGGCTTGCCAAGATGATCTAATGAAACAAGAACAACTTTCTAATAGCATCTTTAATGACGCGAAATTACCAATCGAAATTAGCAACAATAATGGTCAGGTGATTTTAAGCGTGACAGATAAAACTGGTCAAAAGCATATTTTCCAAGGTCAAAAAGCAGTGAATACTCAAGCTTTAACAGACTACTCTTGGTCTTATCAGCCTGAAAATACAAAAAAACCAATCGTTCTTAACTTTGCAAATGATCGTTTATCTATTGCAACGGGTTGTAACCGCCAAGGAACAACTTGGAAAGTTGAAAACAATACCATCGTAACGGCTGAAGTAATGTCAACTATGATGGCGTGTGAACCTGCTTTAATGAAACAGGAACAATTTTCTAGCAGCCTTTTCCAAAAACGTGCGATCCCGTTTGAACTCAATACTACAAATGTTGATCAACCAACATTGACAGTATCCGATGCTCAAGGTCAAAAATATACTTTTACGGGTAAAATGACACCTGAAGCAAAATATCAATCTGAAGGAAAAACTGTTTTTCTAGAAGTTGCTCCACAAACTAAATCATGTACTGGCGTTGCACCACAAACTTGTATGCAAGTTCGTGAAATTAAATATGATGACAAAGGCGTTAAAACTTACGCTGACAAAAACTGGTCATTATATTATGGCCAAATTGAAGGTTTTGAACACAATTCAGACCAACGCGTAATTTTACGTGTGAAACGTTTTGAAGTGAAAAATCCAGCAGCAGACCAATCTAGTCAAGCAGATGTATTAGATATGGTTGTTGAGCAAGAATTAGTTAAAAAACCTAAAAAATAAGTTTTTAGACTAAAAAATCCGATGCTTTTGCATCGGATTTTTTATTTCTATTTTTAGAAAATACCTTGAGCAAGCATTGCATCAGCCACTTTTACGAAGCCTGCAATATTGGCGCCATCAACATAGTTAACAGTACCGTCTTCTTTAGTACCGTATCTTACACAATTAGCATGAATATCTTTCATAATCGCATGTAAACGCTCATCGACCTCAGCATGTGTCCAGCTTAAACGAATTGCATTTTGAGACATTTCTAAACCAGACGTTGCAACACCACCAGCATTAGATGCTTTTCCTGGTGCATACAAAATTTTAGCGTCGATGAAGTGCTCAACCGCTTCAAGTGTAGATGGCATATTAGCGCCTTCAGCCACACAAATTACACCATTTGCAATAAGTGTTTTAGCATCTTCACCCGTTAATTCATTTTGCGTAGCACATGGTAGAGCAATATCGGCAGGAATATGCCAAGGCGTTTTGCCTTCAAAATATTCAAAACCATGTTTAGAAGCAAACTCAGAAATACGACCACGCTTAACGTTTTTCAGCTCCATTACTTCAACAAGCAACTCATCTGTAAAACCATTCTTTAAATAAACTGTTCCGTTAGAGTCAGACAAAGTAACAACTTTCGCCCCTAAGAACATCGCTTTCTCTGCTGCATATTGTGCAACGTTACCAGAACCAGATACTGAAACAGTTTTACCAGCAAAAGATTGTCCACGCGCTTTGAGCATTTCTTCTGCAAAATAAACCGTACCATAGCCAGTAGCTTCAGGACGCATCAAGCTACCACCAAATGAAATTCCCTTACCAGTAAAAACACAAGCGGTGTCATTACTCAGCTTTTTCATCATGCCTGCCATATAACCGACTTCACGCGCACCCACACCAATATCTCCCGCAGGAATATCAGTATTCGGTCCTAAATGACGATACAGCTCAATCATGAGTGCCTGACAGAATCGCATAATTTCAGCATCAGATTTACCTTTAGGATCGAAATCTGAACCACCTTTTCCCCCACCCATTGGTAAGGTTGTAAGTGAGTTTTTAAAAGTCTGCTCAAAACCTAAAAACTTTAAAATTGATAGATTGACCGATGGATGGAAACGCATTCCACCTTTGAATGGACCAATTGCTGAATTGTATTGAACACGGAAAGCCCGGTTAACTTGAGTCTGACCTTGATCATTCATCCATGAAACACGGAATTGAATCACACGCTCTGGCTCAACAAGGCGTTCTAACAATCCCTGTTCCGCATATTCTGGATTTTTTTCAATAAATGGCCACAAACTCGTCATGACTTCTTCGACAGCTTGCAAAAATTCAGGTTGATGCGGATCACGCGCTTGCACGTAATTCAGGAATTCATTCAGATTGTTGTATTTCAATGCACGGTCCTCAGCATAGTAATGAATTAAATTGGTGCAATACATTATTAAATGCATCATTTAGCAGCAAAATATTAAATCTCTTTCCATCAATTTTAACAATAGTTATTTTAAATTATTTTATTCATCTTAATTATCAAAAACTTATTTTTAGAAAAACTTCCTAAAGATAAGAAATAGTAATTTAACTTTTTACTTTTATTGATCTATTATTGTGCAATATTGGCGACATTTTAGGTCAATTAAAAACCCGATAAATTCGTTAAAATCCATTGACCTTACTTAGGTTTTTCTTCATTATCGCATCGTTTTAACCAAGCTATTGCCCACTATGAATTCATCTATTTCTCTCATACGCGAGATTGATGCGTTATTACCACAAACACAATGTGGCCTATGTGGACATCGTGATGGATGTCTACCCTACGCAAAGTCGATTGCTGAAGGTGAAGAAGCAAATAAATGTGTTCCAGGTGGACAACCGGTTGCTGATGCACTGGCAAATCTATTAGATCGCTCTCCATTAACTGCTGAAAGTAGTGTATGGCCTATACAAACAGATGGTCGCCCACAGCGAATGAAAGCAATTATTCGCGAAGATGAATGTATTGGTTGCACCAAATGTATTAGTGCTTGTCCTGTAGATGCTATTATTGGCAGTGGTAAGCTCATGCATACCATCTTGACCGACTTATGTACTGGTTGTGAGCTATGCATTCCACCTTGTCCAGTAGATTGCATTGATTTGGTTGAAGACACACAAGCCTTACCAAATGAACAACAGCGTAATGCAGAGCAAGATGATTTAAGACAACGCTATTACGCACATATTCAACGTGAAGAAAAGCGTCGCAGTCACCGTAAAGGGCCTGTGGTGCGCGCTGAAATTGATACTCAACTGTTTGCGCAGTTTTCTCAGGCACTTGATGAATTACCATCAATTGAACTCATCGAGAAACCTAAAGAGACTGTGCCAACTGATGCTAAAACTACAATTGAGTTAGCTAAAATTCGTACACAAATTAAGAAACTGGAAAAACAGCTAGGTGTGCGTGAAGATGCTAAAAAGCGTCTTCAACTCGAAGAACTACAACAGCAACTCATGCAACTACAGGAGGTCTGAATGGCTGTCAAAAATATGACGAAAAAGCAGATTCAAATTTTCTTTGAACGCCTTCGTGAACAACGGCCGTCTCCTCAAACCGAGTTAAAATACTCATCTTCTTTTGAGTTACTCATTGCAGTTATGTTGTCAGCTCAAGCTACCGATGTGAGTGTAAATAAGGCAACTGATAAACTTTACCCTGTAGCCAACACTGCTGAGAAAATCTATAACTTAGGCGTAGATGGTCTAAAGGAATATATTAAAACAATTGGCCTTTACAACGCTAAAGCTGAAAATGTCATTAAGACCTGTAAGATTTTAATGGAGCAATTTAACGGCGAAGTTCCAAGCAACAGAAAAGACTTGGAAGCTTTACCCGGTGTAGGACGTAAAACCGCAAATGTTGTTTTAAATACAGCTTTTGGACAGCCTACCATGGCCGTTGATACCCATATTTTCCGAGTGGGAAATCGAACTGGCTTAGCCGTAGGGAAAAATGTACTTGAAGTTGAACACCGTTTAATTAAGGTTATTCCTAAAGAATTTATTTTAGATTCACATCACTGGCTCATATTGCACGGTCGCTATTGTTGTATCGCTCGTAAACCGAAATGTGCTGAATGTGTAGTTGCAGATGTCTGTAACTGGCCTGATCGTTTTGAATTTGGTGCACAAAAGCAAATGACGATTAAAAATATTGAAGCTTAGAATATGGTTGGGTATGTAACCTATACCCAATCAAACTTATTTGAGACGCTTGTTTTGATTACGCTCTTCTTTTGCTTGTTTTTGTACCTGCCTAAGCATTTTATAGCTCTGATAACTCAAAAATATGACGAGTGCCAGACTTAGCAATACCACCAAAATCAATATGATTTTCATATTGTTCTCCTGTACTGAATGAAAGAAAAGAGCCCTCATGATGAGAGCTCCTTGTCACAAATAATATTTTAATTATTTATCTAAAATATTAAACAAGTCTGTTTGTACATCTTCAATTGTACGTAAACCATTAAGCTTGTCATAAGTCGGTGCATTCTCACCAGATGCAGCACGGCTCTGATAGAAACCAACCAATTGCTCAGTTTCTGTATGATAAGAAGCTAAACGTTTACGGATTGTTTCTTCTTGGTCATCTGGACGTTGAACAAGATCTTCACCAGTTTCATCATCTTTACCTTCCACTTTAGGTGGATTGTAAACTGTATGATAAACACGGCCAGAAGCTGGATGCTGACGACGACCAGAAAGACGTTGTACGATTTCTTCGTCAGGAACATCAATTTCAATCACGTGATCAATGTTAATCCCTTCTTTTTCCAAAGCTTCAGCTTGTGGAATAGTACGTGGAAAACCATCGAAAATGCAGCCATTTACACAATCAGGCTGAGCAATACGTTCTTTTACTAAACCGATAATAAGTTCATCTGAAACCAAACCACCAGATTCCATTACACTTTTAGCTTTTAGACCTAATTCAGTACCTTCACGAATTGCAGCACGGAGCATATCACCGGTTGAAATTTGTGGGACATTGTAGCGCTTACAGATCAACTGAGCCTGAGTCCCTTTGCCTGCTCCAGGTGGTCCGAGTAAAATAATGCGCATAAAAAACATCCTCATTTAAAACAATGAATATGAAGTCCGGCAGAAAAAGTCTCGTTAATCTTCAATAGATCCTGCCCGACGTCGAATTATAAGAAAGCCACAAACAAATGTATTGTACCAGCAATAAATCCGGTTACCCCACCTAGTACAATAAGAATCCACTCATCCTCCTGAAATGCAGGACGCAATAAATTCTGAAACTCTTTTGGTGTCAGTTCGCGAATACGCTCTTTAAACATTTGAAAAATCTTCTGTGCCCGGCTTGCGTTCAGCGCAGGGTCACATACGGGTCCCATCGTAATTTCAATTGAACGATCAATCAAGTCCGTCTTTAACCTTGCGTACTCTCTTGGCCCTAAAGAAAGCTGTAAAGATGTACGAACTAACGGTGTTTCCATAATTTCGTTAATATGACGCTTCACAATACGACGGGTTTTATCTTTACGTGGCCCGTACATCATTTCGGTCATAATCGATTTTAACGTAATCAAATCTTCTGTTACTACGCTTGAAAATACATCAGAGACTTCTTCTTGACGCTTCATGAAAGCACCTTGAAAATTATAAGTCCCAATTCTAAGAACAGGTACAATCCAAGGAAACTTACGATCTTCTGTTAATCTAAAAATCTGTGGGTAACGAATATAATGTGGTTCAAGAGGGTTAAACACCATCCAGATTGCAATCCAGTTCGTTAAAAAGCCCCAAATTGAAGCCCAAAACGGGACTGTCCAGTGCCAAGGTACGACAAACCAAACAATCATTTGGAAAATACCAAAGAACATCCCAATTAAAGCGCTAATATGCCAAATAAAGTTGATTTCTTTTTGTCCAACTTTTAAGAACATGCGTACCATCAAACGGCGATCACCTTCCATTTGACTCACAACCATTTCACGCATATTAACCAGTGACTCGACATTCATGGTCAGCTCAGTCACTAATTCTCTTAACACGCCTGGTAATTGTTTATGTGCCTGAGCATAAATACGACGTTTAATTGAATAAGGTAAATTTTCCCAAAGTACGGCATTACGATCGATCATGACTTCATCAATCAAGTGTTCAAGTTCAAATCCAACCTGCTCACCAATAATGCGTGCCATATCTTCAGGATCCATTGCTTCTAAAAATTCACGCAATGAACCTAACTTAGATAAAGTATTGTCGGTAATAATACCTGAGATACGTCCAGCTTTACGTGGCACAATACCTTGCCAACCGACTGGTAATGGACCTAAATGGAATCCCCAAAATTTAATTGGGTAAAACACCATTTTTAAAGCCATCCAAACGTGTGCCCATGTAACAAAGGCAGTGACTGGAATGATACTTAAAACGGCCCAAAAATCAGGTCTGTGTAAAAAGGTCTGCCACAATCCGCTGACGTACTCTAACATGTAAGACTCTCGTATTTATTTGTGCTCTGCTTATGGCGAGTTAACGATAAACTGCTTTGTTTTATAAACCAAAACTTAGAGAATAAGAAAATTGAATTTGTGGTTTCGTATCCGCAGCAACTGCTCCATTCTGGTCAGTTAATTTTTCCGCCGCACCAATACCCACACTAAAAGTACTAATTCTTTCTGAATTCAACAATACATAGGCCAAATCGACACCAGCACCTAAACGGGATTTATAATCACCATCGACCTCTTTACTATCGAGATGTCCAGCATAAAAACCAATATAGTAGCCATTTTTATCGGTGCCAGTAAGATAATAAGGATATCGAAACCCGACTTGGCCGCCGGCAGTTTTGTCACCATTCAAAAATGCGCCAACTTTTGCATAGGCAATACCATAAGGGTTTACCCATTCGCCGTTTAAATGTAATAGTTTTTGTGTAAAACCAGCACCCACATTCCACGTAGATGCAGTATGTCCTGCTAATTTTGCTTCTGGAAGAAACGAATAGTCTTGAGCATGGGCCCAACTACTTACCGTCAAAACTGCAAGTAAGGGATAAATTTTTCTCATTATTTTCTCCATTTTCCCTAATCGTATGGTGAGAACAACCCTATTCTATTGAATGAGAGACTTTAACAGAATTATTTTGCTTCTTATATACAAGTATCTACAATTTTGTTGTCTACAAAGTCAAAAAGTATCTTATCGAAATGCACTGAAACTTTGAAAATTATGCAATATTTTAAACGCTCTTGCGTTAGAATAAGCAGCTATTTTTCCACCCTATGTCATTAAGTCGATCCTTATGAAGCAGCACTTTCCTTTAAAAGATATCCAGCAAGAAAAGCGCATTTATCGAGGACGAATCTTTTTTGCCGTAGGTCTGGTTATCGTTTGCTTATTAGTGCTGATTAGCCGATACGCTTATTTGCAAATTTTTCACTACGACGAATTTTCTACTGCATCTGATAAAAACCGAATTCGCTTACAACCACTTCCACCAGCTCGTGGTTATATCTATGATCGAAATGGTGTATTACTGGCAGATAATTATCCTGTTTTTACAGCAACATTAAGTAAAACAGATGTGGAAGATGCCGACCATGTTGTAGAACAGCTACAGCCTATTTTAGATCTCACACAAGAAGATATTGACCGCTTCAAAAGTCGTATAAAAACTGCTCGAAAAACTGAACGTGTCGCGATTAAACTTAATTTAACTGAAGCCAATATTGCAAAGTTCAGCGAAGCTAAATATAAATTTCCTGGCGTAAGAATCGAAACGCAAATGACCCGTTATTACCCGCATGGTGAATTATTTGCTCATGTGATTGGTTATGTCGGGCGTATTAACGATAAAGAATTAAAAAGTATTGATAAAGATTTATATGCTGGAACTAACCTAATTGGAAAGATTGGAGTTGAGAAAAGCTATGAAGATTTGCTACACGGCACACCAGGTTATGAATCTGTTGAAGCAGATGCCCACAGCAACATATTGCGCCATTTAGGCCGCAAAGACCCTACTCGTGGCAATGATCTCTATTTATCTTTAGATTATGGTTTACAGGTTGTTGCGTCTCAACAGCTCGCAGGCCGTCGTGGTGCCATTGTCGCTATCGACCCTCGTACTGGTGAAATTCTGGCTTTAGTATCTAGTCCAAGTTTCAACCCTAATTTATTTGTGACTGGTATTAATCATAAAGATTATAGTTCTTTACGTGATAGTTTAGATCAACCGCTTTATAACCGTGCTGTACAAGGTGCATATCCACCAGGTTCTACCATTAAACCAATGGAAGCAATGGGTGGCTTACACTACGGTATTGTAAACTGGTCAACAGCAATTTCTGACCCTGGTTATTTCCACTTACCTGGTGATTCTCATAAATTCCGCGACTGGAAAAAAACTGGTCATGGCATCGTAAACATGCATAAAGCCATCATTATGTCATGTGATACCTATTTTTATATTCTTGCCCATCAAATGGGTATTGATCAGATGAACCAATGGATGCGTCAATTTGGGTTCGGTCAAAAAACAGGTGTCGACTTACCAAGTGAAAGCGAAGGTCTTTATCCAAATCCTGAATGGAAAATGCGTACTCGCAAAGCCAAATGGATGAAGGGCGAAACAATTTCTGTGAGTATTGGTCAAGGTGCATTTACAGCTACACCTTTACAACTTGCTATGGCGACTGCAATTACAGCCAATCATGGTTCTCATGTCACCCCTCATGTTTTACGTTCAACTCATGGTGCAAAACCATTTACTGTACGTAATGCACCTGATGGCAAAATTAACTTCAATGGAACGGATGAAGACTGGGTTCAAATGCGCGATGCCATGATTGACGTAATTCAATCAGGTACTGGCCGAGGCATTCGTACACCTCTCTATCAAATTGCAGGAAAGACAGGAACTGCACAAGTTAAAAGTATTGCACAGGGTAAACGCTACAATGAATCAGCCTTGAGCGAACGCCAACTTGACCATGGTTTATTCGTTGGATTTGCACCTGCTGATAAGCCAGAAATTGCAATTGCCGTGATTTGGGAAAATGGTCGTCATGGTGGTTCTGCTGCTCAACTTGCGAAACCTATTTTTGACTACTGGTTATTAACTCGTAAGAAAAACCCAGTCCGACCAGCAAACCATCAAGTCAATGGTGGGCTGATGACCGCTGGAATTAAGCCAGGTGAACTCTCAAACGGTGTTGAAAGCTCTAGTCCAGCAGCAGCTACGTCAACTACACCTGCAGCCTCAACACCACAGGCTACACCAGCTCGTCCTGCAACCAATGAGATCGATGAATAATGAAAAATCAATTACGCATTATTGGTGGCGAATGGAAAAGACGAGTACTTCCCTTCGCTAACATTGAGGGTTTACGCCCAACTCCAGACAGGGTACGTGAAACTCTATTTAACTGGCTCATGTGGGATATTCAAAATTCGCATGTGCTTGATATTTGCACAGGCTCTGGCGCATTAGGTTTTGAAGCATTGTCACGTGGTGCTGCGTCAGTTTATATGATTGAACCAGACAAAACTCAGGCACGTTTTTTAAAAGATAATGTTGAGCTATTAAAAGCCCAAAACTGTCATTTAATTAATGCAACTGCTCAGCAAGCCTTACCCCGTTTAAAAGAACAGTTCGATGTGGTGTTTTTAGATCCACCTTATAGTCTAGATTTATGGCAAGAGCTCTCAAACTTAGCAGAGCCCCATATTAAAAAGAATGGGTATATTTATGTTGAGGCTGACCGAGATTTATCTCAGCTTCTCCTCCCTTCAACATGGCAACAAGTTAAAACAACGAAAGCTGGTACCGTTCATGCAGGGCTTTATCAGAAAATAGGTGAATAAAAAAAGGTAGCCTAGCGCTACCTTTTATTTTCGAAATGATGACTAACTTAACCCAATCACTGCAACAATTGCCGCACAAGCACCTACAATTTTTTTGCCATATGGCACATATCGTGTAAGCGCAGCACCTAATGCTAATCCACCACAATAAATTAAAGCCATAGCTGAAACCATACCCATTACTAATGCAACGACATGGCCTGAGTGTGCTAATTCAACACCATGCGCTATGCCATGAAAACTCGCAAGTAATACAGCAGCGATAGGTAAAATCCGATTTGATTTTGTCCATAGTGCAATTGCTGTAACGACTAAAGAAGCAACAATTCCATATTCAGCAACATTTACAGGGACTAAGCCTTGAGCACCAATTAAAAAGCCAACAATTAGAGTAACACTTAAAGTTATAACACCTGCAATTTTCCATTGCTTAGCTGCTGACCAGAGTAGAACACCAAAAGCCAAAGCCATGACTAAATGATCTAAACCAGTAAATGGATGAATAAAACCCGCCATAAAACCCGAATGTTCATGATCATGTCCTGGGTGTGCCATTGCAAGTGCTGGCAATAATGCAAGGAGCCCTATGCCCCATTTTTTAATGAAGTTCATAATCTCTCCTTAAGCTTTAAACAGCCCTTGCTTCTCGATAAATTGAATGATTTCTTCAAGACCATCTTGGGTTTTCATATTTGAAAATAAGAATGGCTTTTCTCCGCGCATGCGTTTCGCATCTTGATCCATCACATCAAGATTTGCGCCGACCATTGGTGCAAGGTCAGTTTTATTAATAATCAGTAAATCTGATTTGGTAATGCCGGGCCCACCTTTACGAGGGATCTTTTCTCCGCCTGCGACATCAATCACATATAGAGTTAAATCAGAAAGCTCCGGACTAAATGTTGCAGCTAAATTATCACCACCGCTTTCAATAATAATAAGCTCCAAGCCTTCAAACTTTTCACACAAATCATCAATTGCAGCCAAGTTAATTGAAGCATCTTCACGAATTGCCGTATGAGGGCAACCACCTGTTTCTACCCCCACAATACGATCTGGCGACATCGCTTCGTTACGGGTTAAAAAGTTTGAATCTTCTTTGGTGTAAATATCATTTGTCACCACAGCCATGTTGTATTTATTACGTAAGGCTAAACATAAATTAAGTGTAAGCGCAGTTTTACCCGAACCTACCGGTCCGCCAATTCCAACTCGTAATGGACTACGTTCTGTCATGATTTTTATCCTTCTTTCCTAAACTTAAGATCTGAATAACCGTGAATATTGTGTTTCGTGTTTCATGCTCAGCATTGCATAACGGGGCAAAGCACTACTCAATTGCTCATCAACAAGTTGCAAAGCTTTTTCCACAGCTTGGGGCACCAAACCATGTAAGTGCCATAAAATTCTTTGTCCGGCCATTTGCCCTAAAGGTACAGTTTTTACCGCAGCCAGAACCTGATTTTCTAAAACGGTAAAGGTATAAGCTGTGAGCACGTCAACATCGTTAAGCCCAAGTCGACCACAGAGCTGTGCATAAACAGGCACAAAACCAAACTGCTTTTTAACTTCAACAGTTTTTTTTAAAACATCTCTAATCCACGCATTCAAAGAAAATGCCAGCTGTTGAGACTCTGCCAAAAGCTCTTTAGTTTCACGACTTGCCTTATATAAATTTGCCCAAACCAGAAACTGATCTGGGTCATCATGATGTTGCATGAGACGTTTTAATACTGGTAGTTCAAACCGTACTAACAGCATTTCCAGCACTTCTTCAAAATAAGCAATTGCCGAGGTTTCATCGTGTATTAAGCCAATATCGATGGCTGTTTCTACACCTTGTGAATAACAATATGCTCCAACTGGCAGTGCCGTAGAAGACAATGTCAGCAATTGAAGTAATTGCGCTGCGTTATGAATGGACATGATGCAAAGCTTTGATTGGGCTTAAGCGGTGGTCATGACTATGCTGTGCATAGGCGCCGCTTTCAGGTTCAAACGGATGATCAGTTTCTGAAACTGTAAGCCCCAACCCCTCTACCATTTCTGCAAGCACATGATCAGGCTCAAAATATAAAGCTGTAGGTGTCAACATTAATGGCACATGTCTGTTACCTAAGTGATAAGCCGCTTTAAGCAAATCAAAATCGCTTGTTGCACTGACTTGCATCAGACGTTCAGGCTTAGCATCTACACGTAGTACATCACCTTGTTGAGTTGCAATATATGAGCCACTACGCAAAATGCCAGTACGTGGTAAATCAGCACCAATATCTACACCGCTCGCTAAACTCGCCCTAAAGCGGGATTTTTGGCGTGTATCAAAAGTCAGTTCAACCGTTTCAAATGCTTGATCAGGAGAAATATGTTCAAGGCGTTGTGTATAAATTTTCATTTAGCTCTTCTCTCCTTATTTATTTCATTCATATGTATAAATTAACGAGGCAAATTACCTCGACAAAACTCATCAAAACAAGAAATAACGCTGAGCCATGGGTAATACATCAGCAGGTTCACACGTTAATAACTCTCCATCAGCTCGTACCTCGTAAGTCTCAGGATGTACATGCATAACAGGGCAATATGTGTTGTGTTTCATGTCAGTTTTGCTAATTTCGCGTGTGTTTTTACACGGACTAATTAGCTTCTTGAGGTTTAATTTTTCAGCAACTTTTTCATCAATCGCTGCTTGAGATAAAAAGGTAATGCAGGTGTTATGAACACCACGTGGATAGGCACCAAACATTGGACGGTAATGCACTGGTTGAGGGGTTGGAATTGAGGCATTAATATCACCCATTGGTGCTGCTGCAATCATGCCGCCTTTAATAATCATCGAAGGTTTCACACCAAAAAAGGCTGGCTTCCACAACACTAAATCAGCAAGTTTTCCGACCTCAATCGAGCCAATTTCATGGCTTAAACCATGTGTAATTGCTGGGTTAATCGTATATTTGGCGATGTAGCGTTTAACGCGATTGTTATCATGAAATTCATTGTCACCCTCTAAAGGACCACGTTGAATTTTCATTTTATGGGCAGTTTGCCAAGTACGTAAAATCACTTCACCTACGCGCCCCATCGCCTGAGAGTCCGAAGACATCATGGCAATCGCGCCTAAATCTTGCAAAATATCTTCAGCAGCAATGGTTTCACGGCGAATACGGCTTTCTGCAAAAGCAATATCTTCAGCAATTGCTGGGTCTAAATGATGGCAAACCATGAGCATATCTAAATGCTCATCAATGGTATTAATCGTATAAGGTCGCGTTGGATTAGTTGAAGATGGCAATACGTTACTTTGCCCAATCGCTTTTAAAATGTCAGGTGCATGCCCACCACCCGCGCCTTCAGTATGGTATGTATGAATGGTACGATTTTTAAATGCAGCTAGAGTTTCTTCTAAAAAACCACTTTCATTTAAAGTATCTGTATGAATCGCCACCTGCACATCAAACTCGTCCGCCACACTCAAGCAGTTATCAATAGCTGCTGGTGTTGAACCCCAATCTTCATGCAGCTTTAAGCCAATTACTCCTGCTTTAATTTGCTCACGAATTGGATCAGGTAAACTTAAATTACCTTTGCCTAACAGACCAATATTCATAGGCAAATCGTCAATCACCTGTAACATGGTCGCAATATGCCAAGGCCCTGGAGTCACTGTGGTGGCCGAAGTTCCGGCTGCTGGTCCTGTACCGCCACCGACCATGGTTGTTGTACCAGACATTAATGCAGTTTCAACTTGTTGAGGGCAAATCCAGTGAATGTGGGTATCAATACCGCCTGCTGTTAAAATTTGTCCTTCACCCGCAATCACTTCTGTTGCAGCCCCTAAAGGAATCGTAATGTCTGGTTGAATATCTGGATTTCCAGCTTTTCCTATTTTCCAAATTCGGCCATTTTTTAAGCCCACGTCAGCTTTAACAATTCCCCACCAGTCCACAATTAAAGCATTGGTAATGACCGTGTCAGCAACTTCATCAGCCAAAAGCTGTGATTGCCCCATCCCGTCACGAATAACTTTTCCGCCACCAAATTTAACTTCTTCACCATAAGTCGTTAAGTCTTGCTCAACTTCAATAAAGAGCTCTGTATCCGCCAAACGAATACGATCACCAACCGTTGGACCAAACATCTCAGCATATGCACGACGTGACATTTTCATAACTTATTACTCATCTCTTTCATTATCGTTGTTATGTTTAATCCAACTTGCCCATGACGCGGCCTGCGAAACCATAAACCTCTCGTTTACCAACCAAAGCAACAAGCTCCACTTCTCGAGTTTGTCCCGGTTCAAAACGAATTGCTGTACCAGCTGCAATATTCAGTCGAAAACCCTTCGCCATTTCGCGATCAAACTGTAATGCATCATTTGCTTCATAAAAATGAAAATGGGAACCCACCTGAATAGGTCGATCACCAATGTTGGCAACTACAACTTTTAAAGTTTGCCGCCCAACATTCAGTTCAATATCAGCATCTGGAGTAATGATTTCACCGGGGATCATAAGCGTTCCTTTTATACGATTGGCTGATGGACTGTGACTAATTTCGAGCCATCTGGAAAAGTTGCCTCGACCTGAACCTCAGCAATCATTTCTGGCACACCATCCATCACATCTTCGCGCTTTAATAAGGTAGTACCGTAATGCATCAAGTCACTGACCGTCATACCGTCTCGTGCACCTTCAAGTAAAGCTGCTGAAATAAAAGCAATAGCTTCTGGATAATTCAGCCTCAAACCACGCGCTTTACGACGCTCAGCCACTAAACCTGCAGTAAAAATGAGTAACTTATCTTTTTCTGTTGGATTGAGTTCCATTTCTCTTTCCTAAATTGCATTTATATTGTTTAAGCAAAATACGTGCTCAAAAGTAGCATACTTGTTTTGACTGTTTTTTAAATACGCAATTTAACGTAACTTAAGTTTTCCATATTCTTGGAAATTCTTCATCTAAATCAAACCAATAACGTCTTAATCTTGCTCGTATGGCTGCAAAAGCGTCATGACAGTGTCGGACATCATTTCCCAGAAAGCGGGCCGAAACTACATCATCCAATAATGTTAATGTGACAGGTGCTTGCATACGCATCATCAATTCACGAATGAGTTCTAGCTGCTGTTCTAAGTAAAATGATGAACGATATTTTTCAGGAGCGACGGCCCAAAAACTTCCCATTACGGCTTGATTATTCATACCCAAACATGAACTCAGCCAACGATCTTCTCCTTCAAAATATAATGTATCTGCAACCAATAACTGATGTTCTCGCCACAACTTAAACTGGTTGTGATAACTCCCTTGAACAAAACGCTCAGCACGTGCCTGCCGCCCAAGTACTAACATATCCCATCCAATAAAACTTGCGTCACTATCAAGATGAATATGAGTTTCTGAATGTGCTAGAGCTCCATCAAACAGCATCGTTTCTTGTGGAACCCACTCTAAAATGGACTGATCTTTCACATGCAAATGAATATGCTGAAAAGCTTGCTTACCATTGGTTTTGTACCATTTCCCCGCGCCCGGAGTAGTTACTACCGCATGAGCTTGATCTTTGGTTTCAATTTCAAAAGTAAGATGATCACCTCCTGCAATTCCTGCTGGTGGATGGACAATAATGGCATGACATACACCAGTTCTTTCAGGCCAGAGCATTTTTTGCACTCTAACAGGGCCATGATGCTTTCTGTGATACATTATGGTGCGTGAATTTTCAAAATAAAATCCGAGTTCTAATTGCGCATACCAAAATGGTGCTAAAGAGTTTTTTGAAAACGTTTGTACCTGATTCATTCTGGTTCATATGTTCAAAATAAGTGCTTAAAGTTATAAGCAAAATACGCACCAAATATGAAAATAAGCCGACTGATAAAATTAGATACAATTTTTTGATTTTAATGAGTTAAAAAATCATCAATGTCTAACATAAAACCACAGTAACTTATGGAATTGTTTATACAATAGCGCCCACCGTTGCTTCCATACTTGCTCTCCATGAAACTTTTTTTCGTGTTAACCCCACTTGTCTTTTTAACTGGATGTATTTTTGGCCAATCTAGTGAGGTCAAACGTGCAGAAAAGATCCTGCATAATTTCGAATGTAAAAATGTTGAGACAAGCCAGCTTGCAACAAGCTCGATTAATTCTTACTACCAGCAATCTTTAGCGGTAAGTAAAGAAAAAGCAACTTCATACGTAGAGAGCTACAAAAATGGTGAAGAATTATTCGATATGCCGCTAGATGAAGTTTTAAAGCAACAATACCAACTCTATAAATCAGCATGTGACTCTCTAGGTGGAGTTTCAGCGCAATCGTAATTTATAAGGTATTCATTAAATCGTTTTAGTGAATACCTACTTTTTATTTTTGTTTTAATAATTATTCCAAAATTTACTCACTTTACCTTTTGTTAAAATTAAATTACACACTTAAACTTTTATTAAGCGCTTATATTTCATAGCCTGTTGTTTGCTTTTTTTATTTATTTTCCGAGGTTTAGTTCATCATGAAAAAAACATTATTATCAGTTGCACTTGTAAGTGCCCTTCTTGTTGCTTGTAGCAAAAACGAAAATAAAGCGGATACAACAACTCAAGCCTCTGCTCCAGTACAAACTACTGAAGTGAATAACAATGCAGTAGATACTGCTCATACAGCTGAAAACTCACTAGATTGGGATGGCACATATAAAGGCACTCTTCCATGTGCAGACTGTGAAGGCATCAAAACTGAGTTAGAGTTAAAAGATAATAAAACTTATGAATTGACCGAAACTTATCTTGGCAAAGGTGATAAGAAACCATTTGAAACCCATGGTTCATTTACTTTTGACAAAGATAATACTTCAATCATTACCTTAGATGATAAATCCGAAAACCGTAAATTCTTTATTGGTGAAAATACGGCAACTGCTTTAGATATGGAAGGTAAGAAAATTGAGGGCTCTTTAGCTGAGCACTATGTATTGAAAAAATAATTATTTTTTAATCATAAAAAACCCGCTCATGTGAGCGGGTTTTTTATGAAATCAATTCTTAGTGAGCTGCGAATTGGTTCATTGTGTTTTTAGCATCATCATGTGCTTTAAGAGCGTTGTCACCAGAGAAGATTTCTTTGTGATCATCACCGATGTCAGAACCCGCCATTGCTTGGTGTTTCACACAAGCGATACCACCGCGGATTTCTTTACGTTGTACGCCAGCAACATAAGCCAACATACCTTCAGAACCGAAGTAACCTTGTGCAAGCTCATGAGTAGAAAGAGCAGCAGTATGGTAAGTAGGAAGTGTGATCAAGTGATGGAACACACCAGCTTCACGAGAAGCATCTGCTTGGAATGTACGGATCTTAGCGTCTGCATCAGCAGCTAATTCAGTAGCATCGTACTCAGCGCTCATTAATTTAGCACGGTCATAATTCGATACATCTTTACCTTCAGCAACCCAACGGTCGTAAGCTTGTTGACGGAAGTTTAAAGTCCAGTTGAATGATGGGCTGTTGTTATAAACAAGCTTAGCATTTGGAACAACTTCTTTAACACGGTTAACCATGTGAGCGATTTCTTCTACGTTTGGAGTCGCAGTTTCGATCCAAAGAAGGTCAGCACCATTTTGAAGGCTAGATACACAGTCAAGTACAACACGGTCAATTTGAGTGTCAGCACGGAACTGATATAAACCAGAAGCCAAACGCTTAGGACGGTGTAATTTACCATTACGTTTGATCAAGATTTCATCTTCTTGAGCATCAGCAATGTCAATTTCAACAGTGTCTAAGAAACCGATGTATTGAGAAGCAATGTCACCTGGCTCTTTAACCACTGGGATTTTTTGAGTCAAGTCAGCGCCTTCAGAGTCAGTACGCGCAACGATGATACCATCATCAAGACCCATTTCTAAGAATGCATAACGTAATGCATGGATTTTAGAGATGAAATCTTCGTGTGGAACAGTTACTTTACCAGCTTGGTGACCACATTGTTTAGCATCAGATACTTGGTTTTCGATTTGAAGCGCACAAGCACCAGCTTCAATCATTTTACGAGCAAGTAAGTAAGTCGCTTCTTCGTTACCGAAACCAGCATCAATGTCCGCAATAATTGGTACGATGTGAGTTTGGAAACCATCGATTTGAGCAGTGATTTCAGCAGCTTTAGCAGTATCACCAGCTTCGTTTGCTTTTTTAAGCGCACGGAATAAATCGTTTAATTCTTTTGCGTCAGCTTGACGTAAGAAAGTGTAGATTTCTTCGATTAATGCAGGTACTGAAGTTTTTTCGTGCATAGATTGGTCAGGAAGTGGACCAAATTCAGAACGAAGAGCAGCAACCATCCAACCAGAAAGGTAGATATAGCGACGTTCAGTAGTACCGAAGTATTTTTTGTTCGCAATCATTTTTTGTTGTGCGATAAAACCGTGCCAGCAACCTAATGATTGAGTGTATTTGCTTGAGTCAGCATCATAAGCAGCCATATCACGACGCATAATCGCAGCTGTATATTTAGCAATGTCTAAACCAGTTTTGAATTGGTTTTGCATTTGCATACGTGCAGCATCTTCTGGGCTAATATCGCGCCAAGTGCTACCGAATTTTGCTTTTAGTTCGCGGATTGCATCAATCGCTGTTTGATATGTAGTCATGATATTGTCCTGTATTCATTTTAGGATTTCATCGATTAAAGCATAGAGTCATGTACTTAAATTTCTTATGACACCAGCTGCTTCTTCATGAACACAGCTTAGACTTAGCCAATCAATTAATCCAATATCCTTTATTAATCTTCAGTATTTATTTAAAAAATGTACCGATAAATCGATATTATAGATAAAACCAAAAACTTTAACACTTTGTTTATAAAAATAAAATTATTCTAAAGGAGTATAGAATTTTATTCTAAAAACTTAGTAAGTCTTATTTTTATACAATTTCTGAAGTTTTTTCCACCCATTTTTAACCTTAAAAGTCAATTGTAAATTAGGCTATTTCGCCAATGTTAAAAGTCAATTTTCATGCTAGAAAGTAATAAGTTATATATAAATATATTCTATTTGTCACCTTCATACTTAAAAACATAGCAAAGACAATAAAATCGAGCCTTTGAAGTACCTTTTACACCTACTTAATTCCTACAAAAAATGTCGTTTTTCTCATCATTTTTTCACACAATAGTTATTAGATATGGCATAATTTGAAACAATTTCAGGGTTTTATTTTCGGTATTTTTTTTATGAATCTGGAGCGAGTAGATCTTAATCTATTAATATATCTTGATGTACTTCTTCGTGAAAAAAATGTTACACGCGCAGCCGAACAACTTGGGGTAACTCAGCCTGCCATGAGTAATATTTTACGTCGCTTACGTAATTTATTTAATGACCCTCTTCTTATCCGTTCTTCTGAAGGGATGACTCCAACAGAACGTGCTCTTGAATTACAACCTCGTATTCGTGATGCACTTGCTGATCTTTCCATGATTTTGGAACCCCGTACCGAATTCCGCCCTTATACAAGTAATCGCGTTTTCCGCATTATGACATCGGACTATGCCGAGGCAACTTTAGTTCCTCGTCTTGTTAAAGCGCTACGCTCTGAAGCTCCAAACGTTGTTCTTGATTTTCTTACACCAAGTGATGTGTCTTATAGAGACATGGAGCAAGGTAAAGTTGATCTCGCAATTAATAGATTTAATGAAATACCACAAAGTTTCCACCAAGTTTTAGTTTGGCGTGATAGTTTCAGTTGTATTCTGAATGACAAACACCCTGCTGTGACGCATTTAAATTTGAAAAGCTATTTAGATGCACAACATATCTGGGTTTCTAAAACAGGTATGGGTGTAGGTTTTGGCGTAAACCCCGACAAACAAGGTGGTTTAGGTTGGATTGATCAAGCATTAGAACGTATTGGTCAGCGTCGTAAAATTTCTGTATTTACTCGCCACTACCAAATGCCAGCGTTACTTGCTCAAAACGTAGACCTTATTGCCACCCTCCCAACACGGATGGCGCGCCTACAAACACAGAACCCTAAACTGGTTATAAAGGATCCTCCTTTTTATATTCCAGAGTTCGAGCTTAAAATGGCTTGGTGTCCATTGTTACATCATCACCCTGCTCATCGCTGGCTGCGCCAACTTATCTTATTTGTTGCTCGTCAAATGATTGAAGAGGAAAACCGTGAATTTCTAACCAACAATTCACAATTTTCTCACTATTAAATAAATTTTAATTTAATTGTCGATTTCAGGCGCTGAGCAATCAATCTGATTACCTCAGCGCTTTTTTATGTTAAAACATAGTCATAATAATGATGAATCTCAGGTGATTTGTGAGTCTCTTTCAAAATATCATTATCATCGTACTGCTTATCATCGGAGCAGGCTTTTTATCTTTAACTGAAATTGCACTAGCGGGTGCCAGAAAAGTTAAGCTAAAAATTCTAGCCGAAGCGGGTGAAGAACGTGCCCAACAAGTACTAGATTTACAAGAACAATCTGCTGACTTTTTTGCAGCGTCTCAAATTGGTCTAAATGCAGTCGCGATTTTAGGCGGTATTTTGGGTGAAGCTGCTTTTCGTCCTTATTTCGTCACTTTAGTGGACCGTTTCTACGCAGGCCCTTGGACACAAACAATCGGCTTTGCCCTCTCCTTTACTTTAGTGACATCGCTGTTTATTTTATTTGCCGATCTTATGCCAAAACGTTTGGCTATGATTGCACCTGAAAAAATTGCAATTAGTGTTATTAATCCAATTCAGGTTTTTATTAAGATTTGCAAACCTTTAGCATGGGGAATTAACGCAATTGCCAACCTGCTATTCCGTTTGTTTAAAGTGAATACAACCCGAGAAGACAACATTACTTTTGATGATATTTCAGCAGTAATGGATGCAGGTGCTCAAGCAGGTGTACTGCAAAAACAAGAACATCACTTTATCGAGAATGTTTTTGAATTAGAAGAACGCAATGTACCTTCGAGCATGACTACACGTGAAAATGTTGTTTATTTTACTTTAAATGAACATGAAGATAGCATTCGTCAAAAATTAGCAGAGTATCCGTATTCAAAATTTTTGGTATGTAATGAAAATATTGATCAGGTCATTGGTTACGTCGATGCCAAAGACTTTCTGGTTCGCATTTTAAATAACCAATCCCCAACTCAATTGAATGAATCAACCATTCGTACTGTCTTGATGATTCCCGACACTCTAACCCTCTCGGAATTACTTGATCGTTTCCGCTCTACAAAAGAAAAGTTTGCAGTTGTAATAAATGAATATGCGCTTGTCGTAGGCGTTATTACTTTAAGCGATATTATGATTACGGTTATGGGTGACTGGGTAACTCCAATTGAGGAAGAGCAGCAAATCATTAAACGTGATAATAACTCATGGTTGATTGATGGCAGTACACCAATTGATGACTTAAGACATGCACTTGAAATTGATGAAATGCCTGATGAAGAAAATTATGAAACATTAGCAGGCTTCATGATGTACCGCCTACGTAAAATTCCACGTCCAGCAGATTTTGTAGAATTTGGTGGATACAAGTTTGAAGTAGTCGATGTCGATCATTTTAAAATTGACCAACTTCTTGTAACTCGAATTTTAGAACAGACCGAAATACATACATCAATTGATGAGAACTGATTTATATTAATTTAAATACCTCACAATTTTATGTGGGGTATTTTTTAATCTAAATAAATTTTTCAAATATATGTAATAATTATTTTAGATTCATAAATTCAAGTTGCTCTTTTAATCTAAAAGCAATATTATTTAAATCACCACTTATATTAAATCTTAAATACTGAAAAATAATAGAATAATCCATATATCCCAATTAGCACGAAGCGACTAAGCCCCAATTTACATTACCACCAAACTTATGTAACTTAACTTAAAGTAAGACTTTAAATGGTTCTTCTTCTCATTTCACCCATTAAAACATATATAATTTTAAAAAATATCATATAATTTTTATTTTTATAAAACCTTTATAATCCATTATAATGAATTACATTTATTATGTGCTTACTATAATCTTAATATATATGTTCAGTATTTCATCTAAATATACCTCTCCAACTGAATATATATTAACCAAATAAACTAAATATATTATTTGTCTTTTTAATAAAAATTAATAAGAATAACCAAGGTCAGAGTTTTGAATAAACTTGTTCAGTAAAACTATAGGCAAAGGATTGATTGTATGCTGACATTACTTGGTGTTGGCATGATTTTGTGCTTCATGTACTTAATCATGTCCAAACGTTTAAGCCCTATTATTGCTTTAATTCTCATCCCATTTATTTTTTCTCTTATCGCTTGGGGCCTAGGTCACTACTTTGAAAGTTTGAATCATATTGAACTCAAAGGTCTCAGTGAGATGATGCTAGATGGCATCAAAAAATTAGCGCCAACTGGCGTAATGCTTTTATTCGCAATTTTATATTTTGCCTTAATGATCGATGCAGGTCTTTTCGATCCACCGGTTAAATGGATTTTGAAAAAGGTTAAAGGTGATCCTTTAAAAATCACTCTAGGAACCGTGTTCTTAACCACAATGGTTTCTTTAGATGGTGATGGTTCAACAACCTATATGATTTGTGTGGCTGCGATGCTGCCACTTTATCAACGCTTAGGAATGAACACACTCATCATGACCGCACTTATGCTGTTATGTAGTGGTGTAATGAACTTAACACCATGGGGTGGCCCTACAGCTCGTGCTGCAAGCGCCCTGCAAGTTGACCCAAGCCACATTTTCGTACCAATGATTCTTCCTATGGTCATTAGTATTGGCTGGTTATTCTTCTTGGCATATTTATATGGTCGTTACGAGCAAAAGCGTTTAGGTGTTATTGAGCTTGAAACTCACCATGGTGACAATATTACCGTATCGAAAGATCCTGAAGCGACTCGTCCACATTTACGTAAAGTAAATATGGTGCTCACAATCATTCTTATGATTGCTTTGATCAAAGGCATTTTGCCTATGTCTGTGTTGTTCATGCTAGCGTTCTGTATTGCAATGCTCATTAACTACCCTGATGTTGATATGCAGAAAAAACGCATTGCAATGCATGCAGACAGTGTCTTAGCTGTCGTAGGCTTGATTTTCGCAGCAGGTATTTTCACAGGTATTTTATCTGGCACAGGTATGGTTGAGGCGATGTCTAAAGAATTCGTCGCAATGATTCCTCCGAGCATGGGTCCATATCTTGCACCGATCACTGCTTTAGTGAGTATGCCTTTGACATTCTTCATGTCGAATGATGCTTTCTTCTATGGTGTTTTACCTATTCTTGCCGAAGCTGCTTCACATTATGGTATTAGTGCGGAAGCAATTGCTCGTGCTTCAATTGTAGGTCAACCTGTACACTTACTCTCACCTCTTGTTCCATCAACCTATTTGTTATGCGGTCTTGCTAAAGTTGATTTTGCCGACCATCAAAAGTTCACTTTCAAGTGGGCATTTATAACTTGTATGGTATTGATGGGTACTGCTTTAGTGATTGGTGTTTTCCCACTCTTTAGCACGCTTTAATTATTCATATCCAATAAAAAAAGCCCCAATCGGGGCTTTTTTTATTTCTGTACATATTCAATTAAGTGATCTAACACAATGTGAAAATGCAATGTAATGTCTTCTTCTAAAATTTTATAGGCATTATCGAATTGCACCATTGGCCAACCTTCTTTCCAAAATGGAAAAATATTGTGTAGACCTTCAGTCACGATCGCATCTTCACGACTAATCGCTTGAGCAACTTGAGCTAAAACCTGAGCGGTTTCTGCCCCGTCCATAGCTAAATAATCAAGACCACGTGCTTTAAAAATACGGATACGGTCTTTTTTATAACGAATCTTTTTCGCCTGACCTGAATTCAAACCTAATGCCAGCGTAGCAGCTTCTACAAACTTTTCTTCAAAGTTTGCATTCAATGCAACTAAAGCCTGTTTATGTGCTTCTTGACGCCCAGCTTTTCCCCCATTACGGATAATCTCATTTGCTTCCGCATCCAGCTTATCTTTTTTCATAGACTGTAAAATGTCTAAAATTTCGATATCGCTTAAAGATTCAGGAGATTGCTCAAACATAGGAGTCCTTATACATAAAACTAAAGGCATATTCTCTCATAAAAGCACTACTAAAGCAGAGTAAAATTTTAAATAGCCTATTAACTTGACTATTTTTATAGTCCTAACTTCAGAAATTACACTCATAAAATCAAATAATTCTTTAGTTATAATTTTAATTATTTGCCAAAATAATTTTACCCTGATAATATTATTTTACCCAGATAAAAATATACGGCTAAAATGAATACTAAAATCACCTATACTGCTTTCACTGGAAGCACGCTTATTGCGAGTGATTCCCTAATTGAACTTGCAAAAAAAATTAAAGATCTTCCAAAAACAATGGAAAATATTCTGATTTTTAATGATCAAACAGGTCAACAAATTGATCTTGATCTTTCTGATTCGGAACAAGAATTTCAACAACGTTATGCTGAACCAGAAGAAATTAAAAAAGTTGGACGACCTAAACTCGGAGTAATTTCTCGTGAAATCACTTTACAGAAAAAACATTGGGATTGGTTAGATCAACAAAGTGCGAGTGCATCAGCAGTAATTCGTAAGTTAATTGATAAAGAGTTAAATAACCCAAATTCTGAAGGTAATATTATGCTCGCTAAACAAGCCATCGACCGTTTTATGTCTGCCATGTTGGGTAATATGCCAAATTATGAGGAAGCAACACGCGCCTTATATCAAGGTGATCGAGATATATTTTTAAAGATGATTCAGAGCTATCCTAAAGATTTAAGAGAATATTTAACTTTAAAAACTCAAAGTATTTTCTAAACCCAATAAAAAACCCGCTTACGCGGGTTTTTTCAAAATCAATTCAATCTATTAAAGACGGACTAATTCCACAACTTTTTCAGCTGCCTCTTCAACGGTTTCAGCAGTAACTTCTGTATCTGTGCCATCCACAGCCGTAGTGATAACCACAACACCTGTCTCACGCAATAAAGTAATTTGCTCAGCAGTTAAGTTGGCTTTTGCAATCGCAACTACACCTTGTTGAATCAATAAACTTTCTAAAACTTGAGCTTTCTCGATTAACTGTGCAGAAATCCCAATCACCGCAGGTTTTTGGCCTAAACGCGCAGCACGGTCTTCAGCAGTAACAGGATTGCTATGCGCAGTCCACTCTACCGCAGACTCAACCATACCAGCACCAACTGTCACGTTGCTTAAACGATCAATGAAGATAAATGAACCTGTGTATCGTGAATCTTGATATTGATCAAATACGACTGGCGCATCGAATTCAACAACAACATCTGCAATGGCATTTAACTCAAGCTCTTCTACTTGAGTATGTTCAAGCGTATTTACATTCACACGATAGTGAATGTTAGTCACTTTCGCAGGAACAGTCTGTGTACCAATTTTAACGTTGTACAACTTGCCTTTCACCAGTGGATGTTCATTCATCCATACTACTGAAGCACGAACACTACGAGAAATTAATGGCTGCTCACCTGCACGTACTAGAACGTTACCACGGCTAATATCGATTTCATCATTCAACGTTAATGTAACCGCTTGACCCGCAACAGCTTGGTCTAGATTTCCGTCGAATGTTACGATTTCTTTAACTGTTGAACGCTTACCTGATGGTAATGCAACAATCTCATCGCCAACGTTGATTTCACCCAAAGCAACAGTGCCGGCGAAACCACGGAAATCGAGGTTTGGACGGTTCACATATTGAACAGGGAAACGGAATTCGTGTTTGTTTGATTCACGACTAATTTCCACAGATTCAAGAATGCTCATCAAGGTTTGACCCTTGTACCAAGCTGTATGCTCAGAAGCATTTACTACGTTATCGCCATTTAAAGCAGAAATCGGTACAAATTGAATATTGGCTGGACGACGATCACCCAATTGGCTTACGAAAGCATCATATTCAATCTGAATTTCAGTAAAGCGTTCAGGTGAATATTCAACCAAGTCCATTTTATTAATGGCAACAACGATATTTTTAATACCAAGCAAACTTGCAATAAACGTATGACGACGAGTTTGTGTTTGCACACCATAACGCGCATCAATCAAGATAATTGCAAGATCAGCTGTTGATGCACCTGTTGCCATGTTACGTGTATATTGCTCATGCCCAGGTGTATCAGCAATAATAAACTTACGCTTTTCCGTTGAGAAATAGCGGTAAGCCACATCAATGGTAATACCTTGCTCACGCTCAGCTTGTAAACCATCTACAAGCAATGCCAAGTCTGGTGCATCACCCGTAGTTCCTACTTTTTTACTATCGCGGGTTACAGCTTGCAATTGATCTTCATAAATCAATTTTGAATCGTAGAGTAAACGTCCAATTAAAGTACTTTTACCATCATCTACGTTACCGCAAGTCAAAAAGCGCAGAAGGTCTTTTTGTTCATGTTGCTTCAAATAGGTCAAGATATCTTGACTGATTAATTCTGATTGATGAGACATTGCTCAAACTCCACAAATTTAGAAATTGTCTTAGAAATAGCCTTCTTGCTTTTTCTTTTCCATTGAGCCGGCTTCATCATGGTCAATCATACGACCTTGACGCTCAGAACTCGTGGCTAAAAGCATCTCTTGGATAATTTCAGGTAACGTATCTGCCTCAGACTCAACTGCACCAGTTAATGGGTAACAGCCAAGCGTACGGAAACGTACAGACTTCATCTGTGGAACTTCACCTTCTTTTAAACGCATACGCTCATCATCAACCATGATTAACGTACCGCTACGCTCTACAACTGGACGAACAGCAGAGAAATAAAGAGGAACAATTTGAATATTTTCTAAATAGATATATTGCCAGATATCCAACTCAGTCCAGTTAGATAAAGGGAATACACGAATACTTTCACCTTTGTTCACTTTACCATTGTAAAGATTCCAAAGTTCAGGACGCTGGTTTTTAGGATCCCAACGGTGTTTACTATCACGGAATGAATAAACACGTTCTTTCGCGCGTGATTTTTCCTCATCACGACGTGCACCACCAAAAGCAGCATCAAATTGATATTTATCCAAAGCCTGTTTTAAAGCTTGGGTTTTCATAATATCTGTATATTTCGAACTACCATGATCGAATGGATTAATTCCAGCTTCACGACCTTCTTTGTTCTGATGAACGATTAAATCGAAGCCATGTGTTTTTGCCATGTTATCGCGAAATGAAATCATCTCTTTAAATTTCCACCCAGTATCTACATGCAATAATGGGAATGGAAGTTTAGCTGGATAAAATGCTTTTAACGCAAGATGAAGCATTACCGCAGAGTCTTTACCAATTGAGTAAAGCATAACCGGATTTTCAAATTCAGCAGCAACTTCACGGATAATATGAATACTTTCAGCTTCAAGTTGCTTGAGATGTGTGAGTCTTGATTCAGTCATGAACACGTCCTTCTCTATCCATTTTGCCCATAAAATCTAGAAGTGGTATTAAACCACCACGTAGAAGACCATGTGGAGGAACGAGTGCCATAACAACTCCAATTTTTCATAATAGATAATCCAACCACAAGCCTTTATATGGCTTATAGCATTAGTTATGCATTATAGTGATTTAAAACCGATTTCTTTTGCTTGTTTTTTCATATTGATATTCGATTTCATCATATACATATAATATGTTGATTCACTTGCACAACTTAGCAATCGTAGCTTGTGTAGCCAACTTAAGCAAATCATGATCTGCTCTTTAGATTTCTCTAAAAACCATAAAAAAAGAGAAGCATTTATAGCTTCTCTTTTCCAAAACATGTTCTAACTTAGAAACCGAACATTTTACGTTCTAATGGAATTTCAATCCCAATAGATGCACCTGCATCATTACCTTCTAGATCAGAATCACTTACCCAACCATTAATTTTTAATGGAAGATCAGGTTTGATGTAATGTGTCCAAGTTAAATCAAGGGCTTTAATTTCATCATCTTTAGGGAACGCTTTATTGATTGCCAAGTTAGATTGATTAACCTTAACCACCATTGCACGACCACTTAAACGGTTCATGACATCAAAGCGAATATCACCACCCACTGAATACATTTGCCCATCACCACCCATCGCGTGACCTAATGGGTAACCATGTTGGTAATAACCATCTTTATAAGTTGAATGAGCATAAGAGATACCTCTTACATCACCATTAGTACGTGTATCTGCCCATTCTGCATAAAGTTGATAAGGCAAGTTATTGTAGCTAGATGAATAGTCCACACCTGCTAAGTACATTTTCTTAGAAGGCAAACCGCCTGCTTCATCTTCACCTACATATTGTCCATAGATGCTAACTGGAACTTGGAATAGTGGTTGTAATAATAAGCGACCATCAAAGCCAGCAATTTGGTTTGATGGATCTGGCTCACCCGTTCCGCCATTATCTTTATTGCCGACAAATGCATCCCATAAAGAACTAAAACTTTCAGGACGTCCATCACCACCCCATTGAATCGCACGCGATGCGCCTAACTCAATATATGGTAATGGTTGTGCAGTTACACGCAAGCCAATTAACTTAGCATCTGGAACTGATTTATAGTCATCTAATTGACCAGCAAAAGCTTGATATTGCCAAGGCCCAATCCAAGATAACCATTTTGTATCAAAGGCATTTTGTACAGCACGTTGAGCCGTTACACCATAAACTGGGCGACTAGCATCACCACGAATTAAGCTACCATCATGGCCAGGCCCCCACCATGTTGGAATTTGACCCGCAACAACCCACTGATTCCAAAGTTTACCAGCAACATATGAGCCTTCAACATTCACATCTTGACCATTATCAATTTGTGGGTCTTTTTCTGCATTTACTCGGATTTTTGCATCCCAGTTTTCACCACCTGCATTAAACTCTAAAGAACCTTGATATTGAGCTTTTTGGTTATCACCAAATGCTTGCGGAATATTTTTGCTATCGGTTTCAGCAAAAGCACCCACTTTAACCGTATTGTTATCTGCTTTTAATGCATCAAGAACTGAATTAATAACTTTTTGTTGAGCTGGATGCGTCACTTGTGCTTGAGAGAGTGCTCTTTGGATTTCATCACCACTTAACGGCCAAGTTGAGGTGCTAATCTTGATAACACCTTGTTGATTCAACCAATTTAAGTCTGTACGTAAGTCCTCATTATTTAGCACTAAACCTTGTGCAAAAATAGCGGATGAAGCAGTTGCCAATATTGCAATTGAAAGTGTTTTTCTTAGAAACATGCCAGCCAATTCTCAAAGTTATTTATAAGCAACACCTTAAATTTTTTATCACAACTTTGCAATTGTTAAACTGTGCAATTACATTTTTTAACGCTATCTTAAGATTAGTATAGATAGGTAAGTTTTTGAGATATAAAAGTAATAAAAAAGGCAGTATAAATACTGCCTTTTTTGTCTTTAGAGCATTAACCTTCTTTACGACGCATGTGCGGGAATAAAATTACATCGCGAATACTTGGTGCATCAGCAAATAACATTACTAAACGGTCAATACCGATACCTTCACCAGCTGTAGGTGGTAAACCATACTCAAGCGCTTCAACGAACTCTGCATCATAATGCATTGCTTCATCATCACCAGCATCTTTCTCTGCAACCTGAGCTTGGAAACGTTCAGCTTGATCAATTGGATCGTTTAACTCGCTGAAACCATTTGCCAATTCACGGCCACCGATGAAAAACTCAAAACGATCAGTAATATGTGGATTGTCATCATTACGGCGAGCGAGTGGAGATGTTTCAGCTGGGTATTCAGTAATAAATGTTGGCTGACGAAGTTTAGTTTCAACAGTTTCTTCAAATACAATCGTTTGAAGCTTACCTAAACCAAAACCAGGCTTAACTTGTTCTTTTAATTCTTCACGAATAAATTGAGCAAGGAACTCACGGTCACCAACATTTTCAGGTGTAAATTGTGGGTTATTCTCTAAAATCGCATCAGACATAGAGATTTTCTTGAATGGTCCTTTGAAGCTAAATACTTCACCTTGGTAAGGCACATCAGTTGTACCTAAAATATCCAAGGCCAACTTTTCAAGCATGTTTTCAGTTAATTCCATCAAGTCTTTATAATCAGCGTAAGCTTGATAAAACTCGATCATTGTAAATTCAGGGTTGTGACGTGTTGAAACACCTTCATTACGGAAGTTACGGTTAATTTCAAACACACGTTCAAAACCACCAACAACCAAACGCTTTAAATAAAGTTCAGGTGCAATACGCAAAAATAACGGCATATCTAAAGCATTGTGATGTGTTTCAAACGGACGTGCAGATGCACCACCCGGAATCACATGCATCATTGGCGTTTCAACTTCCATGAAACGTTCATTGTTTAAGAATGCTCGAATACCTGCAACAACTTTGGCACGGATTTCAAAAGTTTTACGTGTTTCTTCATTCACAATTAAGTCAAGATAACGTTTACGATACTTAACTTCTGTGTCATTTAAGCCATGAAATTTATCTGGTAACGGACGAAGAGATTTTGTAAGAAGTTCAAAAGCTTCAAGGTGAACATATAAGTCACCTTTTCCTGAACGTCCGATATAACCTTCGGCAGCAATAATGTCACCAAGATCTAAACCTTTAATAGTCTCAAGAATATCTTTTGGTAAACCTTTACGGTCAACATATAACTGAATACGGCCTGTCATATCTTGAATAACCATGAAAGAACCACGGTTTAACATGACACGACCAGCAATTTTCACATAGACATGCTCAGCGCTTTCAATTTGTTCTTTCGACTGATCTTTAAATTGTTCTTGTAGATCAGCAGCGTAATGTTCACGCTTAAACGTATTCGGCCAAGGACTCTTTCCAGTTTCCTTCGCAACATCTTGGATTTGCTTTAATTTGGCATGACGCTGTGCAATTAAATCGTTTTCGGAAATAGTTGGTTCAGAAGTCGATTGAGCGTTTTGTTGCGTCATCTCTGCCTCGATTAAGTAAAAATTAAGTGCTATATCCTAACAGATTACGGGAGTTTTTCGAATGATTTCAATCAAACAAAATTGAAAAAAGACAATTTTATAAAACAAAACACCACTTTTTAAAGACAAAGTGACTTAGACCAATCGCTAAGATCATTTTTTAAAGCATTTAGTAAAATATAAAAAAATCCAAATAACCTCGATATTCGAAAGGCCCTATTTGCCTTTTATTTTATCAATGAGATTGTGTCGTAAATAATGAAAATTCTATTTTTACATGGCTTGGATTCTTCCCGTGAATCAACAAAGTTCCATGCCATTTTACATCCTGAAAAATTTTGTATTGACGTCGATTATCGTAACTTAAGTTATGCATCTGTTGAGTACTTTTACCATCAGGCTATTCAGACGATCAAACCAGATTTATTGGTGGGTCATAGCATTGGAGGCTATTGGGCTCTAAAAACCGCCGCTCAACATAAATTAGCTGTGATTGTGGCAAATCCAAGTCTTACGCCTAATTTTCGGGCAGACTACCCTCAGCTTTCTGAAGAAGAACTCATACTCTCTAATCCTAAAATGGCCTATTTAGAATTAGGAGATGAGCAACTTGATATGTATCAGGTTCAAGAAAAACTTGCTCCTTATATGAATATTGAAACTTTTGAAGGTGGACATCATCGCTTAGCCTATCCTTCTCGAATTAATGATCTGATTATAAAAATTTATAAAAAATATTTGGCCTAAACTTACATCGTTTGATTATTGAAAAACTGGTTTATACGTGAATAAAAGAAGCTCTATTTGGCTTCTGCCATTTTTTTAACCACATCGAAACCTTGAACGAAGCCACTTTTCAACATACCCATATATTCGGGCAAGGTGGCCAATTCAACTTTTAAAGTGGTTATATTATCTTTTTGGTTTAGAAAATATTTTTCTAAGGAACCGCTCCAACCTTTAACCTCTTCACTTTCTAAATCTTCTTTACCCTCCTTAATCATGCCTAAATGTTTAAAAATCAATATTTCCGGTTTTTGCATTTGTTCAATGGTAGAAACCATCCCATTTCCCTCACCATCAAGAAAATAAGTTTTTCCACCTATTTGCCAGTCAGTACGCATGGACGAATCTGGTGCAAAGAATTTCGTCCATGCGTTATATGTCTCGCCATTCCAAAGTATGTCCCACACTTTTTCTATAGGAGCATCAATTTCAACTTCATATACTAAATTTTCCATTTTTCACTTCCCTGATTTATACCGTCTGAAATGACAGCAAATTTTAATTTTCGGTTTTAATCATGACATTCTGTAGCGTCATAGTTTGTTGTTATTTAGCTTTCATATGAGATGAATCTTTTAAATGATGAGGACTCTTTATTTCATGATATTTTAAAAAATAAAATTAATTATAAGAATGCATTAGTTATTATTCGTTTATGGCCAAGTTTTGCCTAAATAACCAGTTATTTGTCCTAACCTGCCATTCATCTTTGCTTACGAATGATTAAACTCCGTTATTTACTTTACTTTGAATGTAGAACTGCGTAAAAATTTGATATCCGATCAAAGGCACATTGGTTATTATTGACCGGATCGTAGTTACATTATTAATAGATGGAATAGTTTTACTGAAAGGCAGCTTTGAGCAAACTTATCAGTGCGGAGAGTCTCATGAAAAAATATCAATGTATCGTTTGTGGATGGATTTATGACGAAGCGGAAGGTTGGCCACAAGACGGCATTGCAGCTGGAACAAAATGGGAAGATATTCCTGATGACTGGACTTGCCCTGATTGCGGCGTTTCAAAAGCTGACTTCGAAATGATCGAAATCTAAGAACGTAAAGTAAAAGGCCATGATAGACATGGTCTTTTTTACGAATATTACCAATCACCGTATTAAATAAAATTCTAACTCTGGAGAAAAAAATGCATCCTATCGTCATTATCGGATCAGGCATGGCGGGTTATACCTTAGCACGTGAGTTCCGTAAGCTTAGCCCAGAGCAAGAACTTGTGATGATTTGTGCGGATGATGCAGTGAACTATGCAAAGCCAACATTATCAAATGCATTTGCAGGTAAAAAAGCACCAGAGCAGATTCCATTAGGTGATGCTGCTAAAATGGGTACTCAACTCAATATGCGTATTGAGCCTTTTACTTTTGTAAAAGAGATTTTAGCTGAGCATCATGAGCTTATTCTAGAAAAAGATGGTGTAACGTCAAAGCAACCCTATTCAAAACTGATTTTAGCCGTAGGTGCTAACCCAATTCGCCTTGCAATTGCAGGTGATGGTAGCGATGACATTCATGTCGTGAACTCATTGATTGATTACCGCGCTTTCCGTGAAAATCTAGCTCAGCGCAAAGACAAACGTGTTGTTATTTTAGGTGCTGGTTTAATTGGTTGTGAATTTGCCAACGACTTACTGCATAGTGAATATGACATCACAGTGATTGATTTAGCTCCTCAACCATTAGGCCGTTTACTTCCAGGACATATTGCTTCTGCTTTTCAGCAAAATCTTGAGGAAGCTGGAGTAAAGTTTGCACTCGGAACCACGGTTGAAAAAGTAAGCAAAATTAATAATGGCGAAGACTATGCGATAACACTCGCAAACGGACAAACATTGGTTGCGGACCTTGTTCTTTCTGCGATTGGTTTACAGCCAAATATTTCACTTGCTAAAAGTGCGGATATTCAAACGAGCCGTGGAATTATTACCAATGGTTTACTGGAAACAAACCAAGCAGACATCTACGCAATTGGGGACTGCGCAGAAGTAAACGGTACTTTACTTCCATATGTAATGCCGATTATGCAGCAGGCTCGTGCCCTCGCAAAAACACTTAGTGGACAACAAACTGCTGTGCACTACCCTGCTATGCCAGTTGCAGTAAAAACGCCAGCAGCTCCACTCACAGTTTTGCCTGCTCCAGTTGATGTAGAAGTGAACTGGGAAACAGAAGAATTCGACGATGGTATGCTTGCCAAAGCAATTGACAATGAAGGAACATTGCGTGGTTTTGTATTGTTAGGTGCAACCGCAGGTAAACAACGCTTAACTTTAACTAAGCTTGTTCCAGATCTTATTCCAGCCCAAGCATAAGGTTTGTATCAGGAATACTCAGTTAGAGAGTATTCCTTTAAGGAATGAATAACATGAATAGCGCCTTACAGTTTAACATTTCACCATACACATCTTTCATGCAAGAAACCAAAGTCAACTTAGGCAATGGAATTGAGTTACATGTAGAAGTAGGTGGAAAGCCAGAACATCCAACCATTTTGCTAATTATGGGCCTTGGTGCCCAAATGCTTTTCTGGCCAGATTTTTTCTGTAAATCGCTGATTGATCAAGGATTTCGTGTTATTCGTTTTGATAACCGTGATATTGGACTTTCTTCAAAAGTACGCCATGAAGGTAAACGCTTAAATACTGTTAAATTGATGGGTCGCTTTGCCCTAGGGTTAACTAATCAGGGCGCACCCTATACTCTGCATGATATGGCAGACGATGTATCTATGCTCATTGATCGTTTAGGCGTGAGCAAAGCGCATGTGATTGGTGCATCAATGGGTGGAATGATTGCTCAAATTCTTGCAGCAAAATATCCAGAAAAGGTTGAGAAACTAGGGCTTATGTTTACAAGCAATAATCAGCCTTTTTTACCACCACCTTTTCCGAAACAACTTTTGAGTTTAATTGGTAAACCCGAGACGCGTGACGAAGAAGGTATTGTTAATCATAGTTTAAAACTATTTCAACTGATTGGTTCACCTGGTTATATCAACCAGATTGAAGCAATACAAACCGCGCGTAAGCTTTATCAACGTAGCTACTACCCTGCTGGTGTACTTCAGCAGTTTTTAGCAATATTATGTACAGGCTCCTTACTTCAACTGGACCGTAAAATTAAGCAACCCGCTTTAGTCTTACATGGCTCTCGCGATCGCTTACTTCCACCTAGCCACGGTAAGGCTGTAGCAAAAGCAATTTCCGGTGCTAAGTTTGAATTAATTGATGGAATGGGGCATGATATCCCTGCACATTTTATTCCACAGCTTAGCGGTTTATTTGCGCATCATTTTAAATCATCAGACTAGGACACTATGGCTGCATTACCCTCACTAAGACAGCTATCATATTTAGTTACGTTGTCGGAAACTTTGCATTTTACTGAAGCAGCACGCCGCTCTTTTGTCACTCAATCAACGTTATCAGGCGGCATCATGGAGCTTGAACGTTTATTAGGTGGCGTTCTGGTAGAACGTGATCGTCAGAATGTGCGTTTAACACCTTTAGGTGAACAAGTCGTTGCTCGCGCCCGTGTACTACTAGCAGATGCTCAAGATTTAATGCGTTTGAGCCGTGAAATGAGTGAGCCGTTAACGGGTGATTTGCATTTGGGTGTTATTCCAACAATTGCACCTTTTATCCTGACACGGTTACTTGATGAAGTGCATCAGCAGTTGCCTAAAATTCAGCTGCATTTGCATGAAGCACAAAGTGAAAAAATTGTAGAGCGTTTAGAACACGGTAATCTAGATATGATCGTTCTGGCTCTACCATTTGACACTAGAGGCCTAAAAGTCGCTGAAATTTCGAAAGAAAATTTGTATCTTGTGTGTAGTAAGCAAGATGCGAATGCTCTTCAAGCAAACTCTCTAGATGATCTTGATTTATCAAGATTAATTTTGCTTGAAGAAGGTCACTGTTTACGTGACCACGTTTTAAGTGCGTGCCCTATCGGTGAGCGTAAAAACGACAACCGTTTAAAAGCAAGTTCTTTACCAACGCTAGTTGAAATGGTTTCTTCTGATTTAGGCTTTACGCTTTTACCAGAAATTGCAATTGAAAATAGTATGATCAAGTTTAATGATCAGATTACTGCAAAACCAATTGAAGATGCACCGAGCCGTACTTTAGCGCTAGTGACTCGTAAAAGTACACCATTGCAAAGTGAGTTCGATGTGTTACTGCAAATTATGCAGAAAATCACCACAAGAATACATGAATAAAAAAAGGAGTCTTAGGACTCCTTTTTTTATTGCGGCGTTAAAGATGCCCACTTAAAAACCCAAGCAGATGACATATTCAAACTATTATCAGCAATAATTTTTTCTCTAATAATTTGTGCTATGGCATAGTCATTTGCAGGGTCTACCATGACGCGTATTCCTTTAGTCGTTGCACTGGTTACAACCTTGTAGCCTTTTGCTTCTAACTGCGACTGAACCGTACTTGCCTTATTTTGATTAGCTGCTAGCGCCACTTGTACCATCCATTTCTTTTCACCATTTTCCAAAATTTCTTTAGCGACAGCTGCATCAAGTTGCTTTTTACTGTCAAAATTTTTCTTTTCTTCTACTTTCTTGGTGCGGATATCTTCAATTTTCTTTTGAGCTGAAAACTCATCTTGTTTTGATTTTCTTTTTTGGATGATTATTTTTTTATTTTTCTCTCCACTTTTGTTAGCTTTATCATAAGAAGAATTTATAAAATAAGGATATATCGCTTGATCATCAAATCTTTGAAATACGATAATATCTCCATAACACTTCTGATCTGCGTAAGCGGTCACTGGTATTATCCCCAAAAGTATTTTAATAAGTAAACTTCTAATAAAGCATTGCATCTTATTCATTTACCAAAGTTAAGTATATTTAATGCGGCGTATTAAAGTAGATTTCTCGTGATTTGTATATTTTTAAAATTCAATGTTTTATGTAAAAAATCACATATTTTCAAAACATATTGCGGTGCTTCAAATTATTATCGTTTATCCAGCAACCATTTAGAAAAACTAACTAAATTACTTTGAATTTCAGTCAATTAAAAAAGCCGACAAAATGTCGGCTTTTATTTAATCTTACGAACTCATTATTTAATGATTTCCAATAACGCTCTTTGCGAATTATGTAATTTTTCGCCCTCTGCTGGCTCAGCACGAATCCAAGTACCATCACCTTGTAATAGCCATGCCTGTTGATTATCTTGTAAGTAGTTCACTAAACCTTGTTGGTAAATACGCTTTTTCAACGCTGGGTCTTCAACAGGGAAACATGCTTCAACACGATTAAATAAGTTACGATCCATCCAATCTGCACTTGAACAGTAAATACGTGCATCACCATTATTACTGAAGTAATAAACGCGAGTATGCTCTAGGAAACGTCCTACAATTGAACGCACCCGAATATTCTCTGACAAGTTAGGTAAACCCGGACGTAAACAGCAAATCGAACGAATGATCAGGTCTATCTGAACACCCGCCTGAGAAGCTTCATACAATTTATTGATTAACTGGACTTCAGTTAATGCATTTACTTTAACAATGATCTGAGCTTTACGTCCTGCTTTAGCATTGGCAATTTCTTCATCAATAAAGTTAATGAGCTGTGCATGTAAGGTAAACGGTGCATGTAATAGCTTTTTCAATTTCGCCATTTTGCCCATACCGGTCAACTCTTGGAATATACGGTGTACATCTTCACACAGATCTTTATCTGTGGTCATGAGACCATAATCCGTATAAATTCGGGCATTCATCGCATGGTAATTACCTGTTCCTAAATGAACGTAACGCACCAGTTTATTATTTTCACGGCGTACCACCATGATCATTTTGGCGTGGGTTTTATAACCTACGATACCGTAAACAACAACAGCTCCCGCTTCTTGCAAAACGTTTGCTACTTCAATATTTGATTCTTCATCAAAGCGCGCACGTAATTCAATGACTGCTGTCACTTCTTTTCCATTACGGGCAGCTTCAGCCAAAATTTGCACAATTTCAGAATCAGCACCACTACGATATAGCGTCTGTTTAATTGCTAATACTTGCGGATCACGTGCAGATTCGCGTAACAATTGAATAACTGGCGCAAAAGATTCAAACGGATGATGCAGTAAAATATCTTGCTTCTGCATTGCTGAGAAAATACTCTCAGTCTTTTTAAACACTTTAGGTACAACGGGTGTATGCGAGTCATAACGTAAATGAGGGCGTTTAAAATTTGAAACCAGACGAGCTAAGTTTACTGGACCATCAACTTTATATAATTGCTCATCGGTTAAATCGAACTCTTCAAGTAAATACTCATAAATATGCTGTGGACAATTATGAGTTACTTCCAAGCGAACTGCGCGACCAAAACGTCGAGAACTTAACTCACCTTTTAATGCTTTAGCTAAATCTTCAACATCTTCATTCAGTGCCAAGTCTGCATTACGTGTAACACGGAATTGGTAACACCCAGTTGCTGTCATTCCGGGGAATAAATCAGACACATGTTCATGAATAATTGCCGATAACATCACGTGATGCTCTTTACCACCTGTTAATTCGTCTGGTAGGCGTACAACGCGTGGTAATGAACGTGGTGCAGGCACAACAGCCAAATCAATTTGACGACCAAAAGCATCTTTACCTTCAAGGGTAATAATGAAATTCAAGCTTTTATTAACAAGTCGAGGAAACGGATGTGCTGGATCTAAACTAATTGGTGTTAGGACAGGTGCGACTTGTTCTTGAAAATATTTTTTTACCCAAGCAGATTGGGCTGGAGTTAACTCACCACGACGTAGGAAGCAAATATCTTCTTCACGTAACTTAGGTAAAATTTCCTCATTTAAAATCCGATATTGACGCTCAATCGCAGCATGAGCAGTTTCAGAGATTTTTTGTAAAACCTGTCTTGGGGTAAGACCATCAGGGCTACGACTTTCATTGCCTAGAGAAAATTGCTCCATCACCCCCGCAACACGAATTTCAAAAAACTCATCGAGATTACGCGAGAAAATGAGCAAGAAATTCATTCGCTCAAGCAATGGATGTAAAGGGTCTACCGCTTGCTCCAATACACGCAAATGGAAATCAAGAATAGACAATTCACGATTTATATAACGGTCATTATAACTGTATTCTATTGGGGTCGTTGTTGCTGTAATCGCTGTATTCATGTCTAACTCTATTCTCTATCCAGCCAAAATCTCTATAAACCAGTATGCTGCAAAAATATGACAATTTGGTAAAAACTAAAAAATTAACACATCTTTAAAACAGCATTATTCAGGAATCTGGGTGCCATTCATATAACGTAAAATAACGCGTTTTCGATATTGTAGTTTATGATCGTTACGGTGATCTTGATAATATTTCGGATCTGGCAATAAAGCGGCTAAGAAAGCGGCTTGTTCACGCGTTAAGCTTTTAGCACTTTTACCATAATAATGATGAGCGGCTGCTTCAACACCATATAGATTTTTGCCGAATTCAACCGAGTTCATATACACCTCAAGAATTCTGCGTTTTGACCACATCCGTTCCATCATCCAAGTCGCGACTGTTTCTTGACCTTTACGAATAAATGAACGCTTATTGTATAAAAACAAGTTCTTTGCAAGCTGTTGAGACACCGTAGAACCGCCAGCAACTACTTCACCCTCTTCATTATTTCGCTCAAGGGCAAAACGGATACCCTGCCAGTCAAAACCATGATGATGGATAAACTTTGCATCTTCACCCGCTAAAATCGCATGTTTGAAATTGTCGCTAATATCATCATAGTCAAGCCACTGATGGACAATTGGCTCAGATGTATCAGACCAATAATCAATTCGCATGAACATGGTGGTATCCACTTCATGTGTCCGCCACCAGACCAAACTCGAAAAAATCCAAAGTTGAATAAGGAGAATCGCCCCAATAAAAATTAACAACACGCGAACAATAAAAGCTTTCATGTTCGTCCTGATCTCCTGTATTCAACTTTTTTCATGTTAAGCTGTAAAGCATGTTCATATATAACAAAAGCATAGCATGACTCAATATCAGCCTCCGCACATTAATCGTAAACTCAATGTACAAACTTGGTGGCTGACCGCCCTGCTCATTGCAATCAATGTAGGTTTGTTTGTCTGGCAAATTCTATCTGGCGTCGATATTAGTGATCCAGCCATGAAAGATGCTATTCATTGGGGAGCTGATTTTACACCACTTACTTTTTCTGGGCAGCCCGAACGTCTATTTACCAGCATGTTTTTTCATTTTGGTTTAGTTCATCTCATGCTCAATATGTGGGCCTTATATATTTTCGGTAATGTTGCCGAGTCACTATTTAGTCGCTTCTATTTTATAGGCATGTATTTACTTGCTGGTTTATTCGGGAGCCTTTTAAGTAGTTATATGACCATTCAAAATGGACATGAATTACTGCAACATTTCGACCAGAGCTTACTTCCCCATGTCAGTGCAGGTGCTTCGGGTGCCGTGATGGGATTAGGTGCTGCGTTAACAGTACTTTCCTTATTTCCACCGCTTCCGCATCAAGCTTATATACTCGATAAAAAAGCACTGTTAATGATTATGGCAATTAACCTTATTTTTGGTTTTGTCGCAACGGGTATTAATAATGCCGCGCATATTGGCGGCATGGTTATTGGAGCATTTCTAGCACTGATGTGGTACTTAAGCTACGTCAGTAAGTTTAAAAATGTGCTCAAGATTTTAGGCTTATTAGGCGCAGTAATCATTACGGGTGGTTTTTATATGTACTGTGTACAACTTAACTCACCTTTACTTCCACTATGGCATGAAATCATCATCCAAAACCCCGGAATTATTCCGTAAGTTACAGCTGATTTAATTCCCTTAAGCTTTGTAAAGGCGGTAAGTTGCAAAGGTAACCGAGTCGATAACGACCAATCAGCGCGCAAACGAACATCATGCCAAGGGGTAAAATCAGCCATATTTCAAAATGCCACTGTATTGCCATATTCATTTTATAACTAGCAATCGCACTAATCACTTCCGCAAAACAGCAGGCCACTATGCCTGCTAACAGACCAAGAAACCCAATTTCAAAACTAAGCATCTGCTTCATTTTATTTTTAGATAAACCAAATGAGCGTAGTAAAGCAACCTCACGGCGTCGCTCGTCCATTAATAGGTTTAAACATGCGATCAGTACTAATACGCCTGAAAACCCGACTAAAGCTGCTAGTACAGTCACAATTTTGACCAAGACATTCATTAAGCGTTTTACTTCATCTAAAATTCGATCAACATCAATAAATACTGTATTTGAGAACTGCTGAATAATATTGATCATTTTGGGTTGGTCTTGCTTAGGTACATAAAAACTGCCTAAATAACTTCCAGCATTTTCATCTAAAGTTTTCGGTGAAAAAATAAAGAAAAAGTTAGGGCTAAAGCTTTCCCACTCTACACTCCTGAAATTCACAACTTTGGCTTGTAATGTACCTTCAGGCAAGCTAAAGGTCAGCTTGTCTCCAATTTGGATTCCTAAACTTTCGGCAGTTTTATTTTCGACTGAAACTTGCCCCACGCCATTAAACTGGGTTTGTCCTTTTGTAATGGCATTGTCATTCGGCAATTGATTCGATTGCGTTAGATTTAACTCACGGCGCAAAGAATTATTTTGTTTTATGGCTTCTTCTGAAAAAGGGACATCATTCTTTGCTATCAGTCGACCTCGGATATTTGGATAGAGCGGCGTGCTTTGCCAACCATGTAGCTTTAATTGTTGCTCAAAAGGTTTTAAATCGAATGGAGGTAAACCATATACAAATTGATTAGGCGTTCCTTCAGGAAGCTGTTGCTGCCAACGTTGTAATAAATCTGTTCTTAATACGCTTAACACTGTAATGAGGCTTAAGCCTAAAGCCAGTGCAGTAATTTGTAAGGCACTTTGCGAGGGTGAGCGAATATAAAAAGACAAACGATTTTTCATCTTTTTTAAACTACGAAGTAAGAACCAAACAACGGTATAGAGCAAAATACAAAGAACGATAATTGCAGCCAAAACCATAATGCTGAGCATCAAGTTTTCACTCAACACCAAACTAAAAACAATCAGGCTACTAATGCCAGCAAAAAACATAAAGAATAATGATTTTCGAGATTTGGCTTCTTCTCGAATCACCCGAATTGGAGGTGTATTTAAAAGCTCCCAAATACTTGGCAAAATAAAACCAAGTAGCACAATCACACTCGTAAAAATAGCAATTGGTAAAGGCCCAAGTAAAAGTGGTATTAGCGAAAAATTTAACTCTAATTGAGGAATCAATTGCAGCATAAGTTGCAGCAAGCCATAACCCATTATCAACCCTAAAAGGCTGCCCATCACAATTGAAATCGCACTGACAATACAAAGCAATCCAATATAGGCCCATAAAATTTGGAACTTACTGGCTCCTAAGCATCTGAGAAGTGCAATATGATCTTGGTTCTGCTGAACATATCTTTGACTCGTTAAAGCAATGGCAATCCCACATAACAAAATCGTTAAAATATTGGCTAATTGCAAAAAAGTATCTAGGTTTTCAAGCGGACGTAACAACCTACTGTTCGATTCACTCGCATCACGTAAACGCAAGCCTGCCGTTTCATCTGATTCTTTAGAAGGTTGATGCTGTTGCTTAAATTGCTTTGAAAATGCCTGAACTTGTTCAGGTTGACCAGACATTAACAGTCGATAATCGATTCTACTGCCAGTTTGAATCGCATGAGTTTTAGCAATATCGGCCTGATGAATAATAACCGTTGGAGAAAAACCTGAAAAACCGAGTTCTTGATTTGAATCACGCACAATCACGCCACTAAAACGAAAGGTACCGTCAGCAATAGAAACAGTATCTCCCCTTTTTACTTTCAGTAAGTCCGCTGCTCTTTGACTTAGCCAGACTTCACCTGATTGAATCGCTTGAGTTTTTGGCGCAATTTCAAGCTGACCTCTGAGTGGAAACGCAGGTTCTATTGCCTTTACATTGACCATGACAAACTGATCTTGAGTATGAGCCATAGAACTAAATAGAGTGACATTGGTTTGCTTTAAACCAAGCTGCTCTGCTGTTCTTTTCCATGGCTGCTCAATAGGTTCATTATTCGACAAAACTAAATCAGCACCTAGCATTTGCGAAGCTTGCAGACTAACTGCATTTTTAACTTGGTCGTTACTAAATTTCAGGGCTGTGGTTGCACTAATCGCAAGCGATAGAGCAATAATGAGTAGATATAATCCACCCGTACGAAAACTTTGTAGCAAAAGTGGTTTTAGAAGATTACGCATAATTTAACCACCCTGTACTGTCTTTAGTCGGCCATCATCTAACTCAACATGGCGCTGACAAAGAGCAGCCAAATTACGATCATGGGTCACTAAAATCAGAGTCGTACCTAACTCTCGGTTTAAATCAAAGAGCAAACTTTCAATTTCTTGTGCTGTCTGACCATCTAAGTTTCCTGTCGGTTCATCCGCAAAAATAATCTGTGGTTCTGCAATAAGAGCTCGTGCAATCGCCACGCGTTGTTGCTCCCCTCCAGATAAGACTTTAGGTGTTTGTTCAACTTGACGACTAAGACCTACTCGATGCAACCAATCTAAAGCTTTTTTCTCGGCGGTTTTATAATCAAAATCTTTACGTAATCGTAAGGGCAACATTACATTTTCAAGTGCACTCAACTGAGGCAAGAGTTGAAACGACTGAAATACGAAGCCAATATGCTGCATTCTGATTTGGGCGCGTTGCTCCTCTGTTAGCTGATGAACAGCTTGACCGCACAACCAAACTTCGCCTTCAGACGGTTGATCTAAAGTTGCCAAAATTCCCAACAATGTTGATTTACCTGAGCCAGAACGCCCAGTGATTGCCACCTGCTCCCCTTCAAAAATTTCTAAATCGATATCTTTTAAAATCGTAAACTGATTTTGGTTAATCTGAATAGTTTGTGTAACTTGATGGGCAGCAATGATGGGTTGTGGCATGATGTAAAAAGTCCTATGTATTCAGAATCAGGGTCGAAGTACAAATGTCTAAATCTTTTTTGATTGGTTCTAAAAGCATCATGCTCATCTCATTAAGTATGCTGCCTATGCTTGTATCGGCGAAAACTATTTTAATTTTAGGAGATAGTATTAGTGCCGGTTACGGAATTGATCCCAAACAAGGTTGGGTACAATTACTGCAAAAACGCTTAGACCAACAGTATCCCAAACAACATAAAGTGGTCAATGCAAGTGTTAGTGGAGAAACAACCAGCGGTGCTTTAGCCCGATTACCTAAGTTATTACAGACTTATAAGCCAAATGTGATCGTGATTGAATTAGGTGGAAATGATGGCTTGCGTGGTCAACCACCTCAAATGATTCAAAAAAATCTGGATCAGCTCATTCAATTAAGCCAGAAACAAAAAGCCCAAGTTATTCTTTTTGGCATGAAAATTCCGCCAAATTATGGGGCTGCCTATAGCAAAGCTTTTGAAAATAATTATAAAGTTGCAAGCCAAAAATATCAGGTGAAATTACTACCATTTTTTCTTGATGGAGTCGCTGGTCAAAAACAGCTTATGCAAAATGACTTGATTCATCCCAATGCTCAAGCACAGTCAAAATTACTTAATTTAGCTTATCCATATATAAAAGGTGCCCTGTAGGCACCTTTTATCTTTAAGCATTATTTTTAATATAATCAGAAATCAAAAAAGGTTACTTCACCAGTTTCTAGTGAATATTCTGCACCAACAACAATCAACTCACCTTTCGCAATTAGGCTCTCTAACACAGCCGAACCATGACGTAATTGATTGACCGAAGCAAAAACGTTTGAACGTACCGCATGACATGAAAGTTTTTTCAAATCATTTTTTAAATCAGTCTGCATTAAAATTTCAACTGACGGACGAACACGGTTCACAATCGACATTAAGTTAGATGATGGTGGGTGATCAGGATTCATTAACGTATCAATTGTTGCTTGAATAGCGCCACAATGGCTATGCCCCAATACAACAACAACTGGACAATCATAACGCTCTGCCGCGAACTCAACACTACCGACTTGTGAAGGAGCAACCACATTACCAGCAACACGAATCACGAATAAGTCACCAAGACCTTGATCAAATACCATTTCTGCTGGAACACGTGAATCTGAACAACCTAATACAATCGCAAACGGATTTTGATCCTTTGCCAGTTCAGCACGTTCATGATGCGATAAGGTTTTTGCAAGGGAACTATTTCCATTTACAAATCGTTGATTACCAGCTTTCAGACGATCTAAAACTTCTTGCGCAGTAGGCATTTTATATTTCCATTGTTTTTTCAAGGTTGGAAATCATTTTAATGTGTCAAAATTTGAATGTCACTGACAAAAAATTAAATCCTTTTCCATGAAAAATTTTAAAAATACGTTCTCTATTTAAATGGAATGTTTATCGCAAATTCCTTACTGTTTAGCGAAAAAATAGACATACTTTGGTTCTCGGATTGACTATAATTTTTCTCCTTTTGATCATTTGGCAAATGACTCATTGGCAAAGTTTTTCAATAATTTTCAAACTCGCTTATGCCTCAAGGATGAAATCTTATGACGACGCTGTTTGTATCAACCAAAACAACCATAAAGAAAACAGCTATGGCACTTGCCTTGGCTTGTAGCCTTACAACAATAACAGGTGTTTTTCAGACGCAAGCAGCTGATACGATGGATATAAACTTTCAGAATATTTTACAGCAAGAGCGTAGTTGGGCAGGTTTACAAAGTAAAAGTTTAAAAGTTGGCGAGGTTACATGGTCATATAGTGAAGGTGGTTCTACGACTAAACCGACATTGCTTCTTATTCATGGATTAGGAGGGAGTCGTGATAACTGGAACCGAGTTGCGCGTTATCTCACAGCAAATTACCATGTTATTATTCCAGACTTACCGGGTAGTGGTGAAACCATAGTTGCACAGGATTTCGACTACTCAGTACCTAATCTTGCCGAAAAGTTACGTCGATTTGTTGAAGCTGCAAATTTAAAAGGGCCAATTCACATTGCTGGCCACTCACTTGGTGGTTCAATTGCCCTACTCTATGCTGGACAATATCCTTTTGAAACCAAAAGTCTATTCTTGGTTGATAGTGGTGGTATTTTCCGTTCTGCAAATACAATTTATTTAAAAGATCCAGCCTACTTAAAACAACTTTTAGTATCTAAAAAAGGTGACTTTAACTATTTGTTAAAGCAAACCATGTTTAATCCTCCATTTATTCCTAAAGAATTTCTTCAAGCTCAAGAAAAGCTCATGATTAATCAGGCACCTCAAACACAAAAACTGGTTGATCAGCTTATTGCCCTCAATAAAGTCTACACGCCAGATTCATTTGCAGTGCTCACTAAGACAATCGATGCACCGACACTGATTTTATGGGGTAAGCAAGATAAGATTATTAATGTTGAAGTAGCAAGTGAACTAAAACGACTTTTAAAAAATGCCCAGCCTCCCGTTATTTTAGAGAATGTCGGCCATATGCCAATATTGGAAGCTGAGCAACTGGTTATTCAACAATATGTACCGTTTTTACTTAAAGTAGAAACAAATCAGTCTTCAAAAACGACTACACCTTAAATAAAACTTCGGACTTGTGAGACCTTATGTCTACCCAACCGCTTATAGAAAAACTCATTGAAGCTCATCTTGATTTTTTAGATGAGGAATTTGCTCATCCTCATGTTATCCAACAAGAATTTGAGCAATTTTATCATTGGTTGGGTAGTCGGCAACTACAACACCTCTGGACCTTTGAACAAATTCAGCAGCTCATTCAAAAACAGATTCTAGAAACTCCTGCTTCTGATTTTTTGCTTGAACAAATTGCAGAACATATTCGCTTTGCACTTATTCATCCAGCTAATGAAAATACAACAATTGAAGATGTTATTCCTGTTTTAACAATTGATGGGATAGCGCAATACGTTGCAAGTAAAGAACAGCATCGTAAAAAAATCATTAAAACGATTGTTAATAATTCTGCATTTTCAGCACTTTTGACTCAACTGATTCAACAAACAATGCATGATTACTTAGATGAATCTATGTCAAAACGTGCGCCAGGTGTGGGCCGTTTTATGAAAATGGGGAAATCTGTTCTAGAAACAGTGACTGATTCAAATCTAGACGACACGATTAATCATTATTTGCAAAAGAATATTTTAAAACTGAGTCAAATGAGTGAGCGCGTTTTAAACCAACATTTTGACAATGATAAGCTCTATCATTTTCAGGCAAATGTTTGGCATAAAGTTAAATCTATGCCACTTTCTGTTTTGAAAAACTATGTAGAAGTTCAAGATTTATCAAAAACTGTAGGTTTAGGACACGAGATTTGGGATCACATTCGCCAAACTTCTTACCTGAAACAACAAGTTCATGATGGTATTTACACTTGGTATGTTCGAAATCAGGAACGTAATTTTGACTTGCTACTACGCGACCTTAATATTAATGAAAGTTTGATACAACATGAACTGACTCAGTTGCTTGTGCCGGTATTACAGCAATTAGTTACAACAGGACATTTAAGACGTCGTGCCCGTGTTTACCTAGAGAAATTTTATTATTCTGAAAAAGCATTAAATATTATCAATAACAAAGGCGCTTAAAGCGCCTTTGTTATTGCTATTGATTAAAATGAATATTTTAAAGAAGCATAATAAGCTCGACCTGGCTCATTGTAAGTTTGACTGATTGAATTACTGTCTCTTAAAATTTGTTTATCAAACAAGTTACTTACACCAACACGCGTACTAATATTGTCTGAAATTTTATAACCAACATTAATTCCAGCAGTGCTATAACTTTTTACAGTACTTGGCTTAATCGCAGAATTTGTTCCACCTGAACCAATGCCCGATTCGATTCTATTTTCAGCAAACTGACGCGACTTTTGACGGCCATATTGAGTGAAGACAAAATTCACATCTAACTGATCTGTAATGTCATAATCGAAAATTGAGTTAATCGTATAGTTTGGAACCAAAGATAATGGGTTCCCCGTTTGCTTATCTTTTGAGTCCATCATGTAAGTAAAGTTATTGGTCCAGCGAATGTCTCCAAAGTCTAAGCCTAAACTTCCTTCAAAACCTTGAATTAATGCTTTAGGCGTATTTTCCCAACGTAAGATATTCCACTTGGTGTTGGTCACAGCACCTGTATTTGCGTTGGTACTTGAGCCATCAACTGTTCCAATAACATTTGTACCAGCCACAATCTTATCTTTATAGTCATTGCGGAACCACGTTAAGCTTGCATTGACAATGTCTTTTTGAAACTGGATGCCTAACTCTTTGTTTACTGAAGTTTCTGGTTTTAAATCACCATTACCTTGCAATAAACAACGTGACTCAATATTAGATGGACAACCATTGCCGTTCGTACTGAGTAAGTACCCTTCGGCATTTTGATACATATTCGGTGCTTTATACGCTTTTGCTACTCCACCTTTTAAAGTGAAATAATCATTGAGTCTTTGAGTAACGTTTAAGCTTGGGCTCCAGTTAGAACCAGATTTGCTGTGGTCATCGAAACGTAAACCTAACACGGCATCGGTGCTATCTGTAAGTTTTAGGTTATCTTCGATATATGCAGAAGCAATACGTGATTCCATTTTACTGCGATTGCCTTTAGCTAATTGATCGCCGTAACCTGAACCACTACTGTCCACACCTTGAGTTGTCGAAACATTATCTTTAAATCTGTCTTCAACCCATTCAGTCCCGAGTGTTAACACGTGTGGTACATAATATTCAAAAGGAATATTGGCTTCACCATTTAAACGAAGAGTTTCTAAACGTGAGGTGGCTTTATTATCAAGATTATTAATTTTTCCTTCTACACTTCCTGCGAGGCCTTCAGGCAAACGTTTATTATGAGTTTTATCATATTGAGCAACTAACTTACTCTTACCCCAAGACCAATCCCCTTCATGCGTTAATGCATAGCTATCACGGTACATGGTATTGGTTTCTTTACCTATGAGTTCCGAAAGAATTGCATCGGCTTCAGCATTTGCATTTAACTGAGAATCACCAGAATAAATATTACCTTGTTTACTAGAAGAGACATCGAGCAAGACAGTTTGTTGGTCTGTTGCTTGCCAAGCTAAACGTCCTGAAATATCTTTATTTTTAACGCCTTCACGGCCAGCTGCGGTACTGCCTATTGATTTATTAATATCGACATCGTCCGCTTCTGTTTTATTGTAATTACCATATAAGCGATATGACAAAACATCTTTAATCAGTGGCCCACTTACATTAAAACCAACACGATTTGATGAACCTTCTTTAGAGTCCTCAGGTTGAGAAGTATAAAACTCTACCGAACCATGGGTTTCATTCGTCACTTTTTTAGTAATGATGTTGACTACACCACCTGCTGCACCCGAACCATATCGAGCTGCGGCTGGTCCACGTAAAACTTCAATTGATTCGATAGCTTCGGCTGGTACCCAATTTGAGTCACCTCGTGTATCACGCTCTCCTTTCCAGCCATAACGAACTGAATTACGAGAGTTAATTGGTTTTCCATCCACTAAAATGAGCGTATTTTCTGGACCCATTCCACGAATATCAATTTGTCTATTATTACCACGCTGCCCCGTTGCGCTATTGCCCGTTAAATTGACACCCGGCATACGACGCACATAATCAGAAATATCATTACGAACGGGTAGTTTTTCTAAATCTTCTTTGGTAATAACCGATACACCGAGCGATTGCTTCACTTGCTCTTCAGCTGTTACGAAAATTGTTTCCAATTTCACAGGTTCAGCAGGCTTTTCTAATGCTTGTTCTTGCTCATTTTGTGCAGCATAAGCCATAGACATCATACTTGCCAGTACTGAAACAGAAAGCACTGACTGGATAATACGCTTCGACATAAGTATTCCCAATATATTGATTTATTAAACATCTCTCATTTTAAGTTCCGCATTGTAACAAATCTAAATAAAATTACAAATGATATTGATAATAATTATCATTATTTGTATTGAATAATAAAAAAACCTCATGTCGAGGCTTTTTTATTTCACTTTTCAAACAATTTGATTATTTGAAATAAGCACCTTCAGCTTGCGTATGGTCTGTTTGGTCAACCACACGTTGAAGCTCAGGAATCTGCTCTCTTAAAGTAGTTTCAACGCCCTGTTTCAAGGTAACGTCAATTGCAGAACAGCCTTGGCAACCGCCACCAAATTTTAATACAGCAGTTAAACCGTGTTCCGGGTCATCTTGTACTTCTACCAAGCTACAATTTCCGCCATGCCCTGCAAGACCTGGGTTAATTTCTGCTTGAAGAATGTAAGTAATACGTTCTTCAATCGAAGCATCTGGACCAACACGTGGAACTTTAGAATTTGGAGCACGGAAAGTAAGCTGACCACCAAAACGGTCCTTGTTGTAATCAATTACGGCATCTAAAAGATAAGGAATAGATGGCGCATCAATATACGCAGGAAAATCAGGATAGTCCTGTTTATAATCCGTTGGGACCACTTCTTCTGGTGCACTATATGCCATACAGCATTCTGCACGTGGCGTACCCGGATGTTCAACAAAAACTCGAACGCCAATTCCCGGAGTATTTTGCTTCGTTAATAAATCGTGCAAATACTCTTGTGCAGATGGTGTAATCAAAAGGTTTGGAATTTCTTCTGCAACAGCAGTGTTGGTGTTCTCAGTCGACATAACAATATTCCTCAAGCTGATGCCTTTATATTAACCGAAGATGAGGTGGATTTAAAAAAAATCAACTAAATTTGTCGGATTTATACACAACAGGGTTTCAACTTAAGTTTTTAATGGCATTATTGAGCCAGTATTGATCATTTTTTAAATATTTCTTATGTTGCATTTGCCATTTAACCATACAGTTACTCTTATTATTATTACGGTCATTATCTCTTTAATTGCTTTTAGCAACCAGAACGTGATGAACCGATTGATTTTTTGGCCACCGGCTATGCAACGTGGACAAATTGATCGCTTCATTACTCATGGCTTTATCCATGCTGATGGAACACATCTACTTTTCAACATGATTACCCTGTTTTTCTTTGGCAGTATTATTGAAAGTTTTTACCGCCAATATTTTTATGACATGGGTTTTGTGTTGTTCTATTTAGGCGGTTTAATTTTCGCGATTTTACCAAGCTACCTACAACATAAAAATGATGCAAATTGGGCCAGCCTAGGTGCCTCAGGTGCTGTTTCAGCCGTTTTATTTGCTTATATTCTGTTTCAGCCATGGAAGCTGATTTTTGTATTTTTTATTCCTGTGCCCGCTATTATTTTTGCAATTTTATATGTGGCATACAGTATTTGGGCTGGTAAGCGTGGTAATACCCATATTAACCATAGTGCTCATTTATGGGGGGCGGCTTACGGAATCATCGTAACAATTTTACTTGAACCAAAAGTTATTCCGCATTTCTTAGACCAACTGACTCGCCTTCCTTTCTAAACAAAATAAATTAAAGAAAGGCCCTTTGTGTGCTTTTCTTTTTTTCTCATTAATTTATCACTATAAATTCTCAGTCTTTTTTCTGATTATCTTTGATCTTTTCTTTGTTTTGATTGCAAAAACCATCTGATTAAACTCGTGCCAATTCTTTTAATAATTCAGATGATACAATGAAGTACAAAGCAATTTTATCTAGCCTTTCCATTGCTTTATTTAGCTTATCTTTAGCTGGATGTAATGACAACGATAATCAAGAAAATGTAGCAACCACACCTAAGCAGCCGAATATCTTATTTATTATGGCTGATGACTTAGGCTATTCAGATTTAGGCGCTTTTGGTGGTGAAATTCACACCCCTAATATTGATAGTTTGGCTCAAGAAGGCCGCCTTTTAACGGATTATCATACTGCCCCTACCTGTTCTCCAACACGCTCTCAACTCATTTCTGGTACTGATCACCATTTAGCTGGTATTGGGGCAATGGCTGAACTCACACCGGAACATTTGAAAGGGCAACCAGGCTACGAGGGATATTTAAATGAACGCTCTTTATCTATCGCTCAAGTACTTAAAGATAATGGCTACCGCACGTACATCAGCGGTAAATGGCATTTAGGGCTAACACCTGAAACGAATGCACACGCAAAAGGTTTTGATCATTCATTTACCTTATTACAAGGTTTAGATCACCATTTTAAGCAAGCGCCAAGTGCGTTTAAACGAAATTCAACTTATACAGAAGATGGTCAAGTTATTCCTGTTTCAGCTTTGCCTGATGACTTTTTCTCGACAAATTATTTTACCGATAAATTACTAAGCTATTTAGACTCAGGCAAAAATAGTGGCAAACCGTTCTTTGCTTATGCTGCCTATACAGCGCCTCATTGGCCAATTCAAGCACCTGCTGAATACCGTGAAAAATATCACGGAGTTTATGATGTCGGTTACGATGCTATTCGTAACGCACGTATTGCTAGGCAAAAACAACTTGGAATTATCCCTGCAGGGTTTGAAGCAGCAGAACCAATTGCAACTCAAAATGCCCCACAAAAATATGGAAAATGGGATGAGTTAACAGCCGAACAAAAGGCTCTAGAAGCCCGTAAAATGGAAATCTATGCGGGCATGGTAGAAAATCTCGATGCCAATGTCGGCCGAATTATTCAATACCTCAAACAAAATAATCTTTATGACAACACTTTAATTTTCTTTGTTTCCGATAACGGTGCCGAAGGTTTTGTACGTGGCGGATATGGCAGTGAATCTGGTTTTGATAACTCTGTAACAAATGTGGGCACACCAACTTCATATCACTATATTGGGCCACGTTGGGCCGAGGTCAGCGCTGCACCTTTTCATTTATGGAAAGATACAGCTGGTGAAGGTGCAACCACTGCCCCTGCTATTGTGAAATTACCAAACCAGAAAAAAGCAGAAGAAACCAATAATAGTTTTGCATCTGTACTCGATGTTTTCCCAACCCTATTAGAATATGCTCATATTCCAGTACCTCAAGGCCAATACAATGGTCGTACCATTAATACGCCATCAGGGGTTTCATGGAAGCCTTTACTTGAAAATAAAACCACCACCATTCGCCCTGCAAATTTTAGTTTTGCCGATGAATTACATGGCAGCAAATATGCAAAACAAGGTGAATGGAAAATTGCAGTTCAAGGACGCCCTGAGTTAGGCACAGGAACTTGGGAGTTGTATAACATTGCCACTGATCGTGGAGAAAAACACAATGTTGCACAACTTTACCCAGCAAAAGTGCAAGAGTTGTTATCGGTTTATCAAAAATATACTGAGAAAAATGGTGTGCAGGAATATAACGCCAAATGAGATTAAAACTATTTTTAGTTACCACAATCAGTCTGTCTGTTATGACAGGCTGTAGCCAATCTTCACATATTTCTGAGTCTGTACCTACAACTCAACAGCAAACATCTTTAGCTGACCTAGGTTCTATTGAAAAGTGTAAAAACTATACTGGACTACCCCAAGGTTGGCTCAAACAACCTACAGCTGGAATGGTTCTAATTGCCGATGGGAATTTTAATTTTGGTTCTGAAAAAGCCTATCCCGACGAACTTAATTTTGGAAAAAAACAAAGAGAAGTCAAAGGATTCTGGATTGATCAGACTGAAGTTACGATTGCTCAATTTGCAAGTTTCGTAAAAGCAACAGGCTATATTACCGATGCTGAGAAACAAAAGCAGGCTGCTGTTTTTTCACCAGATCCTCATCATCCACAGCAATGGTGGCAGCTAAAATCAGGTTATACATGGAAAACTCCAAATGGCAGTCATGGTGCTGTAGCTAATCCTAATGAGCCTGTGCGATATGTGAGTAAAAATGATGCTGAACATTATGCAGTCTGGCTCGGGCATGATTTACCAACAGAATTAGAATGGGAATATGCAGCTAAAGCCAATTCAAAAACTGATACGCCCTTACATCAAGCTCCTACCGATGAACACCAACATCCACAAGCAAATTACTGGCAAGGCGAATTCCCTTTTCAAAACTTAAATCAAGATCACTTTAAAGATGTGGCACCCGTTGGATGTTTTGCGGCAAATAATTTCAAACTATTTGATACGATTGGAAATGTATGGGAATGGACATCCTCTCCTTATCAAGGTGCCCATGATCAACATATGGGAAATTATTCTGATTTAAGACAACAGCAAATTGCGAGTACACAATATGTAATTAAAGGTGGATCTTTTCTGTGTGCTCAAAATTATTGTTCGCGTTATAGAAGCAGTAGTCGTTATCCGCAAGACTTTGATTTAGCAGCAACCCATGTTGGCTTTCGAACAATTTTAAGATCTGACTAGTTTCTTTTAATCAGAATTATTTAATATTTTTTTAACGAAAATTAGATCGAAAAATAATCAATATATTTCTATAGTACAAAGGAGAATGATAAAAAAGTGAGAACATGATGAAAGCATTATTTCTCTGTGTAGCAGCAATTTTCACAATGTCATTATCAGCCTGTGCAGTTCATACACGGGAAGGTAGTATTGTGATTGATCCAGATTCACCTTATCACAATCATCCCGGAGACTTTTGCCCACCAGGACAAGCGAAAAAAGGACGCTGTTAGAGATATATTCTTTTAAAGTAATTTTGAAGTTACGTTAAAGAAATAGAGTTTGATTGAATGATAAAGTGAGTACGAAAATGGCGGGTTCCACCCCCAAAATAGATGGGATGAAACTAGAAAATTATGGTGTAAAAAAATCACCATATCCCCAAGATTTTTAAAAGACAATCTTACGTTGTCTTCTATCTAGTTTCACCCCAATTCTTTCTTATTCCATCTGACTTTTCTTATCCTTTAAGAAAAAAGTCTAGTTTTTAATCATTTCTGCATCTGTATTATTGATACATTTTGAACATTTTACCTTCAGGTTAAAACTGATGTATTTGCTTAATACAAAATAATCATTTATGTAACGTAAGTCTATAAAAATGTTCTAAAAATGTGAAAAAAATTAAGGCCAAAATGAGATGAAATTATCATAATAAATTGCTCTTTCATGTTTCATCACATAAATAATCAATATTATTTTGTCAGTTATTGCCACTCGTTTCCTTTCATTGGCATAGATAATGTATACATCTGTATATTAACCCAGTCTTATAACGAGATATTTTATGTCCAGCACAAGTCAAGTCGAAGGTCTACAATTTCCAGTACACGCCTCAACAAAAAAACAAAGCACATCTCTTACAGGCCAAGAGATTTTGTCAGAGGCTTTATCTGTTGTAGATAATAAAACCGCGCAACAAGTGTTGAATGAAAAAAACTGGCGAAAAAACTACCCTATTTATTTTAAAGCGCTTGTTAAGCAAGGAATTTCAAATAGTAGCAACCCAATTACTATTGCTAAGCAAGGTTTGCATAAAGCTCACCATATTTTTGACTATTATCGTGATAGTAAACATTATCTTTTAAAAGATGCGGTTCATATTGCTTCATCTACGCCCCTTCACACAGTAAAACTTAAAGGTGAAAGTGATGCAGCTCCAGAGTGGTATGTTCCTTACAAAGGACAAAAACTCAGTGGACAAAGCTTACTAGACCAAATTCAACTTTGGGAAGAGGCTGGTATTATTGAACCAAGTCATGCAAAAGCTTTGCGTGAAGCTACTGCACACCCAGAATGGTTTGATTTATCTGACCGTACCATGGTGTTGTTTGGTGCGGCTTCAGAAGCTGGTCCTCTACCTTGGTTAGCGAAGTGGAAAGCAAATATTATTGCTGTCGACTTACCAAACCCACGTGTCTGGGGCAAAATTTTACATACGATTCAAAAAGGAAACGCAACTCTGATTGCGCCAAGTATTGAACAAGTTGATTCATCAGCAAAAGTTTCAGAATTAAGAGATAAATTGGGTGCAAATTTATTGACTCAATTACCAGAAATTGCACAATGGTTAGTTCAGTTTCCACAAAAGTTAGATTTGGCTGCAATCGCCTATTTAGATGGTGAAAAGCATGTTCGTGTGTCCATGGCAATGGATAGCATTATGCAATATGTGAGTGAGCATAAGTCTGATACAAGCCTTATGTTTATGTGCACGCCAACCGATGTTTACGCGGTTCCTAAAGACGTAGCCAAAGCTGCTCAACAAAAATTTAAATCACGCACAAAAATACAAAAAATGGCAGTGAAAGGTGTTTCTGCACTTTCTTTAAACCGTTTTTTTCAAGCACCTTATCAAGATCTGATTGATTGTGAAAATGGAAAAACTTATGGTATTGCCGACTGTCTAGTCGTTGAACAAGGGCCAAATTATGCCTTGGCAAAACGTATTCAACAATGGCGTGCTATTTTGGCGCGTCATCAGGGGCAACATGTAAGTATTAATATTGCGCCATCTACAACCACTCACTCTGTGACTAAAAACCCATTATTGAAAGCAGCTTTTAATGGTGCAGAGCTTTTTGATGTAGAAGCATTTAGTCCTGAAACTACTAATGCCATTATGGCAGCAATCTGGATTCATGACTTAAGAAATGAGTCTTCTGTAGCAAATCCTGAAACTGAGTTGGATCATCCGCTTGAACTCATGATGGAAGGTGCCAACCACGGCGGATTGTGGCGTGTTGCTTATTTAGCAAGAACCGCCCTGCCTTTTGCTGCGATCTATGGCTTCGCCACCGAAAAACTACCTTTTGGAAAATCATCAAAAAAATAATTTGATTGAAGCCCAATTCTAGAATTGGGCTTTTTTCTGTGTTTATCTATTTATTTTGAAAGTGTGAAAGATATTTTTGCATTTCGTCAGACGGCACCATACCACCTCCTGTCGCCCATACTACATGGATTGCCTGTTTTAATTTCTCGGCTGATAGTTGATGTAAAGCTAAATAATCAGGATTCGTCTGGACATAATATGGCCCCATCATTCCTGCCACCGCAGAAGGCTCAAGCTGAATATTTTCAGTTTGATTTAGAAGTGCTATTAGTTCGTACAAACGTTCGTCATGAATGGTGTAATAGCCATCGATTAGCTGTTGCATAGCACGTCCAACAAAACCTGAAGCACGCCCTACTGCAAGTCCATCTGCGGCGGTTACATTATCGATGCCAATGTCATTTACTGAAATCTGATCATGCAAGCCTGTGTGTACACCAAGTAACATGCAAGGCGAATGAGTTGGTTCGGCAAAAATACAATGTACATGCTCACCAAAAGCCAGTTTCAACCCAAAACTCACCCCACCTGGGCCACCACCCACGCCACACGGCAAATAAACAAATAATGGGTGTTCGGCATCAACTGTAATTTGTTTTTGCTTAAATTGCTGTTTTAGGCGTATTCCTGCAACGGCATAGCCTAAAAATAATGTTTTTGAGTTTTCATCATCAATAAAAAAGCAGTGTGGATCTTGCTCTGCGGCTTTTCTTCCCTCTTCAACAGCTACGCCATAGTCACTAGCATATTCCACAACATTGACGCCCAGTGAACGCAGTTTGTCTTTTTTCCACTGTCTCGCATCGGCAGACATATGAACTGTAACTCTAAAACCCAGTTTGGCGCTCATAATACCGATAGAAAGCCCAAGGTTGCCTGTAGAACCTACTGCAATTTGATACTTAGAAAAAAACGTTCGAAATGAATCTTGATCTAACTTACTGTAATCGTCTTCAAACTTGAGAAGCCCTGTCTCAATTGCCAACTTTTCGGCATGAGCCAAGACTTCATAAATACCTCCACGCGCTTTAATTGAACCTGAAATAGGTAAATGGCTATCTTTTTTTAGCCAGAATGTTCCACTCAGTTGCACTTGTTCTGTTGAAGAAAGTGCTTGCTGCATTTTCGGAATTTCAACGATATCTGATTCAATTTTTCCATCTTGCGCTTGAGTTTCAGGAAACACTTTTGCTAAATAAGGTGCGAAACGCGCTAGCCTTGCTTCCGCATCACTTACGTCCTCTGCTGTGAGTCCAACTTTTTCTAAAGCTTCAGTTAAAGGATAACGATGAGGTGTAAACCAAAATGTCTCTTGATAGGTTTGCAATGCCTCAATAAGTGGGAATTGTTGTTTTAGCTGATCTATTTGAATCGCATCCATAATCTATCCTGATATCAAAGTTTTAAGCCCAGTTTTGGGAGCTACTTGATGCTCTATAACGACTTGTTAATTTATAATTGAATGTACATGAAAATGGACTGAACTTAAAAAGAAACAAATAAAAAAGCCACTGTTTACAGTGGCTTTAATTTTTTAAATGCGTTTATACAAACTGCAAGAACAACCAGTACAAACCACCTGATAAACAGATTGTTGCAGGAAGTGTAAATACCCATGCAGATAAAATTGTTTTAACTGTATTGAAGTTTAAGCCTGATCTATTCGCGACCATGGTACCTGCAACAGCACTGTTTAAAACGTGTGTTGTTGAAACAGGCATACCTAAACCATCAGCAGCGGCAATTGTACTCATTGCAACAAGCTCAGCAGACATCCCTTGACCATAAGTCATGTGATGCTTACCAATACGCTCACCTACAGTCACAACAATACGCTTCCAGCCAACCATAGTGCCTAAGCCAAGTGCCAAAGCAACTGCCACTTTCACCCAAGTTGGAATGTATTGTAAGAATGAATCTAAGCTACTGCGGTATTCTTTCACAAGTTTTTCTTGTGACTGATCCATTTTTGGTAATGCATTCGCTTTATCCAAACGCTTAAACGAAGTGGTACTTAAATACATGTCATTACGAATTTCGCTAATTGCAGCTTCTGGAATGTCTTTTAAGTTGTTATAGCTAGAAACTCGCTCACCCAAGTGGTCAGTCATGCTTGCCAATGCAGGCACTACTTCTGGAGTCTGCTGTTTAGTTTGAATATATTTAGTCAGAATAACACGCGCTTTTTCATCGGTTAATTCTGGCTGATTTTGATTCAAAAATACGGCAGTCTGAGAAGAAAGCTGATGGAATGATTGAACTTGTTGAGTATCAAGATTTTTATTTAATGAATAAGCTAACGGCACCAGACCAACCAAAATCAGCATGATGAGACCCATACCTTTTTGACCGTCATTAGAACCATGTGCAAAACTTACACCTGTACAGGTAAAGATTAAAATTGCACGAATGATTGCAGGTGGTGGTTTATTACCTTCTGGTGGTTGGAATAATTCTAATTGGCGTTTAAAAACAGTTTTAACCAACAAGAATACAATCGCTGCAAAAGCAAAACCAATTAAAGGCGAAAATAATAATGCCTTACCGACTTTAATCACCTGATCCATATCAACACCGCTGGTCGTTACGCCAGTCGATGCACTCAACAGATGGTTCATAATGCCCACACCCAAGATTGAACCAATCAAGGTATGAGAACTAGAAGCAGGAATACCTAAGAACCAAGTACCTAAGTTCCAGAGAATCGCAGCAATAAGAAGCGCAAAAACCATTGCGAAACCTGCACCGCTACCCATGTTCATAATCAGTTCAACAGGCAACAAAGCAATAATGCCGTAAGCGACTGCGCCGCTTGCAACCATTACCCCAAGAAAATTACAAAAACCTGCCCACATGACTGCAACTGGTGCAGGTAAAGCATTGGTGTAAATCACTGTTGCTACTGCATTTGCAGTATCGTGGAAGCCATTTACAAACTCAAAGCCTAAAGCAATCAAGAGTGCAGTAGATAAAAGGATAACCGAATAGAGACTCAAAGGTGGTACGTGTGCTAAATCAGCACTCACCTGAAATCCAATATAAATAAGTGTTGCAACAATAATCGTCAAAAACACCGGCATAAAAAACTTAGGTGTTGGGACATGTACATTCGTCGATTTGACTTGCAGGTTTGCCGCAAGTTTTGAATCCGAAACAGGGGGTAGATTAGAATTCATGCAGACGGTAAGAGGATAGAAAAATCCTCTGTATTCTTAAATTAAATTATGACAATTATATGACAAAGCAGCGCCTGATGAAGTCAATTTTTCATATTTTGACCTCATTTGATGCACCTTTCCTCTATCCAATTTATTTTTTTATTAAAATACAATAATTTAATTCAATTTATATCTTCCTTATTTATGACTATTTTTAAAGCAAAAATATCTACAAAATTAGCTGTATGATTATTTTTTAAACAGATTAAATGTCATAAAACGGAATATTGGAGATGAAATATTTCAATATAATGATCATTTCATGAATATTTGATGAAAAAACAGTCTCATTTGTCATAAAAGCCATTTTTCTAATGAATCTATTACAAGTGAATGATGGGTCGTTATAGCTCATCAATTGCGCAACTATTCTGTTACAATAGCGCCGCATTTTTAAATTTGTACAATATCGGGGTTTTATATGTCCACGCTTGCCACCCTAAAAGCGCTTCTTGCCAAACGCATTCTGATTATTGATGGTGCGATGGGTACCATGATTCAACGCCATAAACTAGAAGAAGCCGACTACCGTGGTGAGCGTTTTGCCGATTGGGCACATGACTTAAAAGGTAACAATGACCTTCTTGTACTGACTCAACCCGAAATCATTCAAGGTATTCATGAAGCTTATCTTGATGCAGGTGCAGACATTATTGAAACCAACAGCTTTAACGGCACGCGTGTTTCAATGTCTGACTACCACATGGAAGATCTTGTTCCAGAGATTAACCGTGAAGCAGCACGTTTAGCTAAAGCAGCTTGTGAAAAGTATTCGACTCCAGATAAACCTCGTTTTGTAGCAGGTGTACTCGGCCCAACATCGCGTACCTGTTCAATTTCACCCAATGTAAATGACCCTGCCTTTCGTAACATTACCTTTGATGAGCTAAAAGAAAACTATATTGAGGCAACTCATGCGCTGATTGAAGGCGGTGCAGATATCCTTCTGATTGAAACCGTTTTTGATACATTAAACTGTAAAGCTGCAATTTTTGCGGTGAAAGAAGTCTTTAAGCAACTTGGCTATGAATTACCACTCATGATTTCGGGGACCATTACCGATGCCTCAGGTCGTACCTTAACAGGTCAAACTGCTGAAGCGTTCTGGAACTCTGTACGCCATGGTGACTTACTTTCAATTGGTTTTAACTGTGCCCTTGGTGCAGATGCCATGCGTCCTCACGTTAAAACCGTGTCTGATGTGGCTGATACATTCATTTCTGCCCATCCAAATGCAGGCTTACCAAACGCTTTTGGTGAATATGATGAAACACCAGAGCAAACTGCTGCTTTCTTAAAAGAATTTGCAGAAAGTGGTTTGATCAATATTACCGGCGGTTGCTGTGGTACGACACCAGATCATATTCGTGCGATTGCCAATGCTGTAAAAGAAATTGCACCACGTCAAATTCCTGAAACTAAACCAGCTTGTCGCTTAAGTGGTTTAGAACCATTTAACATTTATGATGACTCATTGTTCGTTAACGTCGGTGAACGTACCAACGTTACTGGTTCAAAAAAATTCTTACGTCTTATTCGTGAAGAAAACTTTACCGAAGCTTTAGAAGTTGCCCAGCAGCAAGTCGAAGCTGGCGCACAGATTATCGACATTAACATGGATGAAGGGATGCTCGATTCGCAAAATGCGATGGTACATTTCTTAAACCTTGTGGCATCTGAGCCAGATATTTCACGTGTGCCAATCATGATTGACTCATCAAAATGGGAAATCATTGAAGCAGGCTTAAAATGCGTACAAGGTAAGCCCGTTGTTAACTCGATTTCCTTAAAAGAAGGTTATGACGAGTTTGTCGAAAAAGCTCGCCTGTGTCGCCAATATGGTGCTGCAATTATTGTGATGGCTTTTGATGAAACTGGTCAGGCCGATACTGCTGAGCGTAAACGCGAAATCTGTAAACGTTCTTATGATGTTTTGGTTAATGATGTAGGCTTCCCTGCTGAAGATATTATTTTTGACCCGAACGTGTTTGCAGTGGCAACAGGTATTGAAGAACACAATAACTATGGCGTCGATTTTATTGAAGCCACAGGTTGGATTAAACAGAATTTACCTCACGCCATGATTTCTGGTGGTGTATCGAACGTTTCATTCTCGTTCCGTGGTAATGAGCCTGTTCGTGAAGCAATTCACTCTGTGTTCTTGTACCATGCCATTAAACAAGGCATGACCATGGGGATTGTAAATGCTGGTCAAATGGCGATTTATGACGATATTCCTAAAGAACTCAAAGATGCCGTTGAAGATGTTGTTTTAAACCAGAACCAAGGTGAATCTGGTCAACTTGCTACTGAAAAATTGCTTGAAGTCGCTGAAAAGTTCCGTGGTCATAGTGGTGCTCAACGCGAAGCTGAAAACCTTGAATGGCGTAATGAAGCTGTAGAAAAACGTCTTGAATATGCTTTGGTTAAAGGTATTACCACTTACATTGACGAAGATACCGAAGAAGCCCGCCTAAAAGCCAAACGTCCTTTAGATGTAATCGAAGGCGCTTTGATGGATGGCATGAACGTTGTTGGTGACTTGTTCGGTTCAGGCAAAATGTTCTTACCTCAGGTTGTGAAATCTGCACGTGTCATGAAGCAAGCTGTGGCTTGGCTCAACCCGTACATTGAAGCTGAAAAAACCGGTAGCCAATCTAAAGGTAAAGTCTTGATGGCAACTGTTAAGGGCGACGTACACGATATTGGTAAAAATATTGTAGGCGTGGTACTAGGCTGTAATGGTTACGACATTGTTGACCTTGGCGTGATGGTGCCTTGCGAGAAGATCTTGCAAACTGCAATTGATGAAAAATGTGACATCATTGGGTTGTCAGGTCTGATTACCCCATCTTTAGATGAAATGGTGTTTGTTGCGAAAGAAATGCAACGTAAAGGTTTTAACATTCCTTTATTAATTGGTGGTGCAACAACGTCAAAAGCACACACAGCAGTAAAAATTGACCCTCAGTACCAAAACGATGCGGTGATTTATGTTGCAGATGCTTCACGTGCTGTGGGCGTTGCAACTACCCTGCTTTCAAAAGAAATGCGTGGAAAATTCATTGAAGAGCACCGTGCTGAATATGTCAAAATTCGTGAGCGCTTAGCCAACAAACAGCCTAAAGCTGCCAAGCTAACTTATGCAGAGTCTGTTAAAAACGGCTTTAAAATTGATGAGAGTTATGTTCCCGCAAAACCAAATCTTTTAGGAACACAGGTCTTAACCAATTACCCACTTGCAACACTTGTAGAATATTTTGACTGGACACCATTCTTCATTTCTTGGAGCTTGGCAGGTAAGTTCCCGAAAATTTTAGAAGATGAAGTGGTCGGTGAAGCTGCAACAGATTTGTACAACCAAGCTCAAGCAATGTTGAAAGATATTATCGACAACAACCTTTTTGATGCACGTGCTGTATTTGGTATGTTCCCTGCTCAGCGCACTGATGCTGACACCGTCAGCGTATTTGATGAAGCGGGTCAAAAGGTTACGCATACTTTTGAACATTTGCGTCAACAATCTGACAAAGTGACAGGTAAACCAAACTTGTCTTTAGCAGATTACATTCGCACTGACCGTGAGCAACAGGACTACTTGGGCGGATTCACTGTATCAATTTTTGGTGCAGAAGAACTGGCAAATGAATACAAAGCTAAAGGTGATGACTACTCTGCAATTTTAGTTCAGTCACTAGCCGACCGTTTTGCTGAAGCCTTTGCAGAACACTTACATGAACGCATTCGTAAAGAGTTCTGGGGTTATAAAGCTGACGAACAGCTAGGCAATGAAGAACTGATTAAAGAGAAATATGTCGGTATTCGCCCTGCGCCGGGTTACCCAGCTTGCCCAGAGCACTCTGAAAAAGCAGTGTTATTCGACTGGTTAGGTTCTACAGACAAAATCGGCACCAAACTAACTGAACACTTTGCAATGATGCCACCATCTTCAGTAAGTGGTTTCTATTATTCTCATCCACAAAGTGAATACTTTAACGTGGGCAAAATCTCTCAGGATCAACTTGAAGATTATGCAAAACGTAAAGGTTGGACACTTGATGAAGCAAAACGCTGGTTAGGACCGAATTTAGATGATTCGATTGTTTAAGCTTAAGTAACAATATTAAATCCCCTCAATTGAGGGGATTTAATATTGTTCAAAAACACCTGTAATATGAGTCATACCATTTAGTGTATTCGCTCCTGCTTTTACATTATGAAAATAAAAGGTTTGTCTATTACTATCTGAAGTTATGCCAGAACAAAGAATTTCTCGATTTCCGCACATGAATTCTTGTTCACCAATTATTGTCTTAACGCTTAAATGTCCTGCAAGCTCTTGAATGATAGATATATCAATCAATTCATTATTATTTTCAAAACCTAGATTATAAATTTTTTGATCATTTTTAACTGTAGCTATATAACGACTATCAATAGGCAACATTACTATTTTTTGCCCACCCAATTGTAAATCACTATAAGTTTTTGGCATATTCATATTTACACTAATCTTTATTTTTTTACTATTAATGCGATCAATCAACTCTATATTTTCGAGATTAAACTCTATATTTTTTTGATCTTCCTTCCAAAACTGATCGCTCAATTTCTCTATATTTTCAAAATCCCCACCTTTATATACCAAATTAATTAATGCATTACTTTCCACCTTATTTTCATAAAATATTATACTTAAATATGAAATATCTTCATTTTTCTTCAAAGTAAATTTTTTTGTAGTGTATATTAATTCATTATTATAATATTGCTTTGACTCTTCAAAATCTATAATTTTAAAAATACTTCCATCAATAGCAATATCATTAACTTTGATAGCTGAAAACCTATCTTTTTGAAACAATGGCCAATTTGAAGGAACCGTAAAATTTATATTTCCAGACACAACTACGGGAACTCCATTTCCTATCTCCTCTCCATTTATAGAAGTTACTGAGAACTCATTTTTGGACTGATTCAAATCAAAACTCAATTTAAATTTATCCCCGAAATTTTCTATCTTATATGTCGTACCATCTGAACAAGTTAAGAGTGGTAAACATATAAGTGCCTTATTTAAAGTATCCTTCCATACTAAATAATCTAAACTCGCTATATTTGAATAAGGTTTTAATGAAATTGAGCCCAAGAGCTTTTTTTCCTGTCCCGTTAAATTAATCAAGACAGCCTCAGTAGGTTCATTACCATAAGCAATTAGGTCATAGTTGGTTATTGCTGGGTTTAATTCAACCTTTTCATTAACACTAATGCCTTGTATAAACAATGTATTATCTTTATTTGGTACTATACTTTGGTTATTTTCACCACATCCAGTCAACATTAAAAAACTTAATAGACTAAAGTGTATTTTTTTCATTTTTTCAAATCCTATTTATAATTTTTATTCATCTTATAACAGATAATTATTTAAACCAAACCTTCAAAATAGCCAACTTCCTGTTAATTGATGTCTACATTTCATTAGCATATTGAGATAAAAAATCTCCCAACTTTTAAAATTGAGAGATTTCAAAGAATCTATTTCAATATTACTTATATCAAGCAGACATTACTTTTACTTCAAATGTGCCTTAATCTTTTCTTTAACCGCCTCAGTTGAAATACCATATCGATCATGCAAAGTTGGTAACGCCCCTGCATCTAAAAATGCATCTGGCAAACCAATCATGTCAAAACGAGGGTGTTGACCATTTCTTAAAAGTAAGGACCCGACAGCTTCCCCTAACCCACCAATGACTGAATGATTTTCGGCTGTTAAAACAGGTCGACCACCTTTTGCGACTTCATCCAAAATAGTTTGTTCATCTAAAGGTTTAATTATAGGCACATGTAACACTGAAACCTCAATGCCCTCTTTTTCAAGCTCTTCGGCTGCCTCAAGTGCACGCATGGTCAATAAGCCAGTCGAAATGATAAGTAAATCTTTACCCGGCTTAATCACCTGTGCCTTACCCAATTTAAACTGGTAATTGTATTTATCGAGTACTAATGGAACCTGCCCACGCAATAGACGCATATATACAGGGCCATTATGAGCGGCAATTTGAGGAATTACTTGTTCGATTTCCAAGGCATCACATGGGTCAATGACCATCAAGTTCGGCATTGCACGGAAAATCGCAATGTCATCAGTTGCCTGATGACTTGGGCCATAGCCCGTAGTTAATCCCGGAAGTGCAGCCACAATTTTGACATTCAGATTATCTTCCGCAATCGCCATACAAATAAAGTCATAGGCACGGCGTGATGCAAAAACAGCATAGGTGGTCGCAAAGGGAACAAATCCTTCACGAGCAAGTCCTGCTGCTGCACTCATCAAAAGTTGTTCTGCCATGCCCATTTGGAAAAACTTGTCTGGGTTTTCTTTAGCAAAGATATGTAGGTCAGTGTATTTAGATAAATCTGCTGACAAACCTACGATATCGTCACGCTCTTTTGCCAAGGCATTCAGTGCATGTCCAAATGGTGCGGGTTTGGTCGGTTGGCCATCGGCAGCAATAGAAGCAATCATTGCCGAAGTGGTTAGTTTTTTCTTAGGAGGATTGGCTAACTGGCTCATGGTGTATTCCTTACTGTCCGTAGTGGGTCAAAATATTTAAAGCATCATCCCACTCATGTTCATCAACACGAATGAAATGTGTTTTTTCGCGGCTTTCCAAGAACGACACGCCCTTACCCATCTTGGTTTCACAAATAATGACGCGTGGGCATGTTCCCTTATGGTTTCGTGCTTGATCGAATGCCTCAAGCAAAGCTTCCATATCGTTGCCATCTACGCGTTGGGTGTACCAACCAAATGATTGCCAACGGTCTACAATGGGTTCAAACGCTAAAATTTCGCTTGAGTGCCCATCTGCCTGCTGATTATTCACATCAATAATGGCAATCAAGTTATCTAGTTTCCAATGAGAAGCAGACATCACCGCCTCCCATGTTGAGCCTTCATTTAACTCACCATCGGACAGTAAGTTATAGATAAAAGCATTCGACTCTTTCTGTTTCAGTCCTAAACATGCGCCGACTGCTATTCCAAGACCATGACCCAATGAGCCACCTGTAATTTCCATGCCTGGTGTATATGAAGCCATGCCCGACATCGGTAGACGACTGTCATCTGCTCCATAAGTTTCAAGTTCTTCAAGCGGAATAATTTTTGCTTCAATCAAGGCTGCATAGAGTGCAATTGCATAGTGCCCAATAGAGAGATAAAAACGGTCACGGCCTTCCCATTCTGGGTTTTCTGGCTGATATTTCATAGCATGAAAATAAGATACTGCCAGTAGATCTGCCGCACCCAAAGCTTGACCAACATAGCCTTGACCTTGTACTTGCCCCATGCGTAAAGCATGTTGGCGAATGTGGTAGGCACGTTGTTGCAATTCGGCAATTTGGCCTGCTTTATCAACATTTAACATTGTCATTTACTATTCCTTATTAACGATTAACCAGTTTTGCTGGAACACGCAGAACCAAGCTGGCACCGAAAATTAATACTGCTGTGATTAAGAACATGCCGATTGCATTTGAACCTGTGTTGGTGGTGACCCAACCGATTAAATAAGGTGAGCAGAAGCCTGCGAGGTTGGCGAAGCTATTGACGGCTGCAATACCTGCCGCTGCGGAAACACCACCCAAAAAGTTGGTCGGTAACATCCAAAATAAAGAGGATGCTGTCAGCACACCTGAGGCTGCGATGCAAAGGCAAATTAAAGAGAGGGTTAGATTTGAAGCGAATAAAGTCGCAAATGTGAGTGCTATAGCGCCTGCACACATTGGAATAATTAAGTGCCAACGGCGTTCTTGGAAATGGTCACCACTACGCCCTGCCAAAATCATGACCACAATCGCACACATATAAGGCAGGCTTGTGAGCAAACCGATATGCCAGTTATCACTAATGCCTGAGTTACGAATGAGAGTTGGCAACCAAAAGGTAATGGCGTATTGGCCCATTACCACACAAAAATAGATGCCTGCGAGCAACCATAAGCGTTTATCTGCGATGAACTCTTTAACGCTAGCATGACCTTCTTTGTGCTGGTTATCTTGAGCAAGCTCTTGCTTCACCAAGTTTTTTTCGTCTTGAGTTAACCAATTGGCGTCTTGAACTGAATCTTTTAAAACAGCGAGTACCAATAAGCCAACAAACACAGTAGGAATGGCTTCAATGAGGAACATCCACTGCCAGCCGAACCAGCCATGTACACCGCTCATTCGGTCCATGATTAAGCCTGAAAGTGGCCCTCCAATCATTCCTGAAATTGGAATAGCGATAAACCAAAGTACAGTCATGCGTGCACGGCGGTAAGATGGGAACCAATAAGTGAGGTAGAGCAACAATCCCGGAGCCAAACCAGCTTCAGCAACACCAAGTAAAAAACGCAAGGTGTAAAATTGCCATTCAGTTTCAACAAAGGCAAAACAGCCAGATAAAATGCCCCATGTAATCATGATACGGGCAATCCAACGTCTTGCCCCTACCTTATGGAGTACGATGTTGCTTGGCACTTCACAAAGAAAATAACCAATAAAGAAAATCCCTGCGCCTAGCCCATATACAGCTTCACTAAACTGTAAATCACTCATCATCTGGAGCTTGGCAAAACCCACATTTACTCGATCTAAATAGGCACAAAAATAACAAAGCATTAAAAATGGCATGAGCCGAAATGCAATTTTTCGATACGCCGATTTACGAACCGTTGTATCTACTTCAGATGAAAATACTGTATCCATCATGCGAATCCCTTTACATTTGGCCACAGTATCCTCTTGTGACCATCATTCTATTTTTAGTTTTTAAATGACAAGTGATTAATGAATCAGCATGCCACCATTTACATCAAGTGTTACGCCAGTTAAATAAGTTGATAGATCACTTGCCAAAAATAATGCTGCATTTGCAACGTCTTGTGCTTTGCCTAAACGTCCGAGTGGAATACCAGCAAGAATGTCATGGCGACGGTCATCATTCATTAAACCGCCAGTAATATCAGTATGGATTAGACCCGGAGTAAGAGAATTTACACGAATTTGGTCAGGACCAAACTCACGAGCCATCGCTTTTGCCAAACCTAAAACACCAGCTTTTGCAGCGCTATAATGTGGCCCGCCAAAAATACCACCACCGCGTTGAGCTGAAACTGAAGATAAGCACACAATGCTTCCACCACCATTTGCTTTCATCGAGGGAATAACAGCTTGCGACATAATCAGTGTTCCACGCAGGCTGACATCTAAAATACGGTCATAGTCATTGCGCTGAATATCGAGTGTTTTAACTGGCTGAGTAATCCCTGCATTGTTAATTAAAATATCAATCTTGCCGTAGTGCTGTAGTGCTTGTTCAACAGCTGCTTTGACCTGCTCTTCATTTGCAACATTTGCAGCAAGACCTAAATGTCCTTCACCAAGGGCCTTTGCAGCGTTTTGGCTTTGAGCAAGATCTAAATCAACAATAATGACCTTAGCACCTTGTTGTGCAAAGATTTCTGCGGTTGCTCGCCCAATTCCACGTTCTGATGCTGCACCGGTAATTAATGCCACTTTTCCTTGTAATAACATGTTCAATCCTCTTTTACGCTTTATTTCCTGAGTTCTGACTTAGAATCTCTTTTTTCACAAAGCCCAGCAATCAGCTCGAATTCAACAAGGCATGAAAAAAATTCATGCCTATGCTATTTTTAAATAAGTTTTAGGGATAAAAATGGATCATTTCATGGATAGTAGTGAAAACAATTTCAACCAGATGCCCTCAATTAAAACATTACAGGCTTTTGAACAAACCGCCCGTTTCGGCAATGTTGCCAAAGCAGCCGAGCATTTGAATCTCACCCCTTCAGCAGTAAGTCATCAAATTGCTAAGCTTGAAGAAATGATTGGGCAGAGTTTATTTATTCGTGGTGCTCGTGGTGTGACGCTTACCCCTTCTGGCGAACGCTATTTTCAAGACGTCACCACCATTTTGCATAACCTAATGTTAGCGACTGAAAAAGCTGCCGATAAAAGTCCTAAAGACAGTCTATATATTCACTCATCTCCAAGTTTTGGTTTGCTCTGGTTACTGCCTCGCCTTGAATCATTTAAAGAAAAATTTCCAATGATTCAGGTCAATCTGTCGTGTTCTTATGAAAATTTGCACTTTACCCGCGACAAGATCGATATTGATATCCGTCATGGTTTACCCAACTGGACAGGGGTAGAAATCAGAACCATTCGTAATGAAAAGTTAGAAGTACTTGCATCTCCCAAACTACTTGAACGCAGTCCTGTATATAAGCCTCAGGATTTATTAAAAAAAGAACTGATTTTATCGCGCTCAACCTTAGTTACTTGGCCACAATGGTTTGCCCATCAGGGTCTAAGTATTCCTGAGTTTCCCTATACTTTGAGTTTTGACCGCTCTTATATGTCACTTGAAGCAGCCACACATGGGCTAGGTTTTGTTTTAGAAAGTAATTTGCTTACTCAAAATTATTTGGACTCTGGAAAGTTGGTTAGAGTTTTTGCAGATGAGCTATCGATTCCTATTTCTGCTCATCATTTGGTGTATCCGCGAACGCATCAATTTATTCCTAAAATTGAGCTGTTTTTAAACTGGATTCATGATGAGTTGGCGGATTGAGAAAGTAATTTTTAAATGATTTGAATTTGCTCAACTCTTAAGTGATGCATCATCTCTCGAACAAATACAAAGTAGGTAAAAATATAAAGCTGATTTGGGGACACTTGGCTTGTGTAGTAGCTCAAACGCTCAATAAAATCATTAAACCCATGCTCAAGCTCAATACGGCTGATTTGCTTTTTAGCACTAAAAAATAACTCACTGAGTTGTGTCATGGCAGTATCAGACGTAACAGCTACCCCACTTATATTTAAATTTCTGAGTGGCTGTGACTCTATGATTTCTTCAATGAAATAAATCATCTTTTCGATAGCAAGTTCATCAATAACACCATGGCCGATACTTTTTGAATCAACAAAACCCAAGCCCTTTTCAAGTTGAATGTGCTGGTTGTCTAAGTCAAATGACAAGCCATTAGGACCAAGTGAAAACTTTAAAACCGAGTCGGGATGATTCATAAAAAAAGCTTACCGTTGAGTTTTATTAATAGGGTTAGTGCGAGTTTGTTCAATACTTAGAGTTGACAGCGCTAATCATCATTAACACTATATATAATAAAAAACTCTTTAAAAAGACGAAAAATGAATCTTATATTCATCTAATCTTACGATTAAAAAATAGAGTATAAGCATGAAAAAATTAGTAATTTTAACTTTCACAATCTATAGCTTTGCACAAATTACAAATGCTGCAACACTAAATATAAAACCATATGGCACAACTCAAGATGGCCAAAAAGTTGATCTATACACCATGAGCAATAACAAAGGAGTCTCAGTTTCTTTTATTAGCTTCGGTGGTGTAATTACACAAATTTTGACTCCTGATGCACAAGGTAAACAAAATAATATCGTTTTAGGCTTCGATGACCTAAAAGGCTATGAAGTCACTGATACCAAGGAAGGCATTCATTTTGGCGGATTAATTGGTCGTTATGCGAACCGTATTGGCAATGCTAAATTTAGCTTAGATGGAAAAACGTATAACCTTGAAAAAAATAATGGACCGAATTCATTACATAGCGGTAATCCGGGTTTTGATAAACGTGTTTGGCAAGTTAAGCCATTGGTTTCTAAAGGTGAAACCGTTAAAGCTTCTCTTAAGTTAACCAGTCCAAATGGTGATCAAGGTTTTCCCGGAAAATTAGATGTAGAAGTGATCTACAGTCTTTCAGATCAAAATGAATTCCAGATTGAATATAAAGCCAAAACTGATCAACCGACAGTCGTCAATCTCACCAACCACAGTTATTTCAACTTATCAGGCGCTGGGAATAATCCTTATGGCGTACTAGATCATGTGGTACAACTCAATGCAGACCGTATATTGGTAACCGACCAAAACTCCTTACCCACAGGTGAAATTGCTTCAGTTGCAGGTACATCTTTTGATTTTCGGAGGCCTAAGGCGATTGTGAAAGATATTCGAGCGAATAATCAGCAATTGGCCTATGGATATGGCTATGACCAAACTTGGGTAATTAATCAAAAGTCTCAAGGGAAACTCAATCTTGCAGCTAGTGTGGTTGATCCAAAATCTAAACGGACATTGCAAGTCTTAACTACTGAACCAAGCGTCCAAATGTATACAGCCAATCATTTATTAGGAAATATTGCGGGTGCAAATGGCGTACTCTATCGACAAGCAGATGCGCTAGCATTAGAAACACAGCATTTTCCAGATAGCCCGAATCAACCATCTTTCCCGTCTACACGTTTGAACCCAAATCAAACTTATAACAGTGTCACCGTATTTAAGTTTGATGTTCAAAAATAGTCTTTTAATTAGAGATATATTTGGCTAAAAAAGACTCTCAGCTGAATATGACTGAGAGTCTTTTTATTTATTTAACTTTTGTGTTTGGTAAAAATGCGGTTGCAAACCCAAGTAATGGCAAGAATGAACATAAACCAAATACCCATTCAATGCCGTTAACATCTGCTAAATGTCCCAACCCTGCTGCGGCAATACCACTTACCCCAAACATAAGACCAAACATTAAGCCTGCAATCATACCGACACGGCCCGGAACAGCTTCTTGTGCGTAAACCACCATTGCAGCAAAAGCAGATGACAACACCAAACCTGCAATAATTGAAAACACTGTTGTCCAAAATAAGTTTGCATACGGCATCATTAATGCAAATGGCGCCATACCAACAAATGAAACCCAAATAACAGCTTTACGGCCAATTTTGTCACCAATTGGACCACCTGCAAATGTACCTAAAGCGACAGCGGCTAAAAAAGCAAATAAATGCAACTGAGCAGTCTGGATGCTGATATGGAACTTTTGAATTAAGTAAAAAGTAAAGTAGTTGCTAATGCTGGCAATGTAGGTAAATTTAGCAAACATCAACACACTAATCGTGCTCAAAGCAATAATAAGCTTACGGCCATGCAATTTACTCTGTGCTTGGTTTGCACGTGTAGCTACCTGATTTTTAGCATGACTCACCGTCCAACGGCTTACGCCAAATAAAACCCAAATGGCTAAAAGTGCAAATATCACTAAGCCCGCAACTGCATGCTGCCCAAATGGAACAATCAATAACGCTGCTAACAATGGGCCAATCGCAGTGCCCGTATTTCCGCCCACCTGAAAAGTCGACTGTGCTGTACCGAAGCGCCCACCCGATGCCATTCGTGCCACCCGCGAAGCTTCAGGGTGAAAAGTTGCAGAGCCTACCCCAATAAGCGCAGATGCACATAACAATACTGTAAAGCTTGGTGAAAATGCCAACAAGATAATGCCGCAGAATGTGACCATCATTCCGAGTGGTAAAAGATACGGTTTTGGATGTTTATCGGTATAAAGTCCAATCCAAGGCTGAAGCAGCGAACCTGTAATTTGATATACAAACGAGATCAGGCCGACCTGAGCAAAACTCAGCGAAAAGTTTGCTTTTAGCATTGGATAAATAGCGGGTAGCACTGCTTGAATCAAATCATTCAATAAATGTGCAACCGCCACGGCGCCTACAATTTTAATAATCATTCCTTGAGGCTGATCATTTGCAACGGTATTGGCAATACCATCTTTCAATTGTATTGAAGACGTCATACCTGAAAAACTCCAATATTCTAAGTAAGGTGCTTATTGTAAATTGTCGCTTATAAAGTTATCTTCCAATAATCATCGTATAAGTGACAATTTTTAGGATAGATTATGTCCGATTCTCTTATTCAGTCTGATTTGTCCGAACTTGTGATTGGGCTATCTTCTGAGCATGCCTACCGAGAAATCACGCCGACTCATACACATACACGCGCTCAGTTTTTGTATGCATCAACAGGAAACATTCAGGTATTTACACCAAATAATGTCTGGATTGTGCCGCCCATGTGTGCTTTATGGATTCCTGCTCATGTCGAGCACAGTGTGATTTCACTCAGTCACGTTAAGTTAAATACAGCGCTGGTTGAAATAAATGCAGCCGCTTTAATGGGGCAACATTGCTTTATTATTCGGGTGAGCAATCTTTTGCATGAGCTTTTAATTCGTTTAAACGAAATTGAAAGAGAGGAATCACCTAATATTACGACCTCTCAGGAGCTTTCTCGTTCTTTGCAAATTCTGATTTTTGAAGAAATTCATCGAGCAAATTTATTGCCTATCCAGATTCCGTGGCCAAAAGACAAACGACTATTAAAAATTTGCCAAGCATTATTGCACGCTCCGAATCAATCAAAAGATTTAACGGATTGGGCAGATGATATTGGTGCGAGTTCGAGAACTTTAATGCGCATGTTCCAAAAAGAAACTGGGCTGTCTTATCGGGCGTGGGTACAGCAAATGCATATTGCACTTGCCTTGAGTAAAATCGCGAATAGTGAATCTATTGCTCAAATTTCTGAATCACTGGGATATAACAACCCCAGCGCGTTCAGTACGATGTTTAAGCGACATCTAGGAAAAACACCTCAACAGTTTAGAAGTGCCACGATGTCGCTATAAGTCTTTTTTTTGGAACGGATCTCATGTTTTTCCAATAAATCATCGAAATCATGATAGACATGAAGTTCCCGATCTTTGGCTGTTCTCGCATGATCTAAACGTTGTTCAGGATCTACTAAAACAAGGGTATGACCATCATCAATCAGACGATCTACACCTTCTAAAAACATACGCTTACCCACATCGTGAATCAGTGAAATCTGGGTTAAATCAATGACGATTGTGCTTTGGTCAGTCGTCTCATCTTGTAAAATGCGTAACAACATTTCAGCTTCGGTAAATTTCAATACGCCGCGAAGCACATATACACTTAATGAAGCATCTTTTCCTGTACGGTAATGGCTTTGCACAATCGTTTGTGCAGAAGGTGTACCTTCCATGAGGTGTAATCCCATGTCACGAGATAGGCGCTCTAAAATATCGATACCTCGAATACTGTGACCATGCTCATCTAAACGAGGAGAGAAAGCAGCAATACTGACCTGACCCGGCAGCACACCTAAAATACCACCTGCCACACCACTCTTAGCAGGAATGCCTACAGTTGAAAGCCAGTCACCCGCGGCATCATACATACCACAGCTCATCATGACACTGAGTACTTGTCTAACCACAGATCGGTTTAACAAACGCTTTCCAGTTTTAGGGTCAACCCCTCCATTGGCAAGCACACTGCCCATACGTACCAGATCTTTAACCGTCACCAAAATCGCACATTGACGAATATAACCGTTCACAATATCGACAGGATCAGTTTCTAAAATTCCGACAGTTCGCAACATATAACCGATCGAAAGATTACGGTAAGCCGTTTTGACTTCTGAATCATAGACAGACTCATCAAAACTTAATTCACGCCCCGCAAGCTCGCTCATAAAACGGCGTAGAATTTCTGCACTATGTAGACCATGTTTAACTTGAATTAAAGAATGTGTCGTAATTGCGCCAGAGTTGATCATCGGGTTTTTCGGACGACCATCTTTGCCCAATGAAATTTCATTGAAAGCTTCCCCTGAAGGTTCCACTCCTACTTTATCGAGTACTGCATCAATGCCAAGCTGTTGCATAACATAGGCATATACAAATGGCTTAGAAATCGATTGAATGGTGAATTCAGTATCATCATCTCCAATCGAATAAATTTCACCGTCTACCGTAGACATGGCCAAAGCTAATCGGTTTGGATTTGCATTTGCTAACTCTGGAATATAGTCAGCTAGATGTCCGCTATTATCTACCTCACAGGCTTCTATCACATTTGCCAAATAATCTGGGAGAGGGGTTTTCATGGTCAGTAACCTTAAATGAGGAGATTTACGCTTTCGAGCAATTTTTCAGCACAACCTACTGATAATATTAAAATTATAATTTTTAAGTGAAGTAAAAATCACGATATAAGTATTGTAATTCCGATAACTTATTTATTTCAAGCTCATTATACGTTTTTAAAAACTTTAAATAGAAGATTAGATTATTCTTTCTACAAATAGAACTCCATTTAAATGATCGACTTCATGTTGAACAATTCGAGCAGGAAAACCATGAAAAATCGTTTCAACAACTTCACCCCGAAGTGTTGAATATTTAACCTTTACCATTTCTGCGCGTTCAACTTGTCCGCGTTCATCTGGCACGCTTAAGCAACCTTCTTCACCTAAAAGGGTTTCATTTGAGAACTCTAAAATTTCAGGATTCACCATCACCACAGCGTCCATTTCAGGTGCGTCGGGATAGCGTGGGTTCGGCCTAGAAGCCACAATAATGACTCGTTTAGAGATATAAACTTGCGGTGCGGCAATTCCCACCCCATTACGTTCAAGCATCGTTGCTTGCATAGCCGCTGCAAGTTGATAAAGCCAATCACTGTTTAGCTCATTTGCCGAGACAGGAGCAGCAATCAACGTCAAAATATCTTCACCACGCTTAGCCACAGGTAAAACTACACTCATCCTTTGAATCTCTCATTAAATTGGCTATGACAAGTTTTATTGTGTCGCTGAACGGCTCAAAAGAAAAGTCATTCCTACATCTGTTTTTGTTTCATCTAATGCGTTTTTTGTTTTAAAGCTTTTTTATCTGTGTGATTAAAATCTATACCTCCTCATAGAACAAATTTCCTCCATTTACTTTTACTTCACTTTTCCATTAATATCTAAACTTCAATTACAACAATTAAGTAAAAAAATGGATCAGGACTTAACTTTGCAGGATGCGAACTATCTTAATAAAGAAGATAAAAGAACCCTTGCCCTTTCTTCACTGGGTGGAGCTTTAGAATTTTACGATTTCGTGATTTATGTGTTTTACGCCAAAATCATTTCCGACCTCTTTTTCCCCAGCACGCTTAGTCCTTTTTGGGCCATGCTTAACACATATGGCATTTTTGCAGCAGGTTACTTTTTTCGTCCTTTAGGCGGAGTTGTAATGGCCCATTTTGGTGATCTGGTCGGGCGTAAAAAACTATTTTCGCTTTCTATTTTACTGATGGCGCTGCCTACCCTGTTTATCGGGATTCTGCCCACTTTTGAAAATATTGGTTATTTAGCTCCCCTACTTTTACTACTCATGCGTGTTGTGCAAGGTATTGCGATTGGGGGTGAAATTCCAGCCGCGTGGACATTTGTGTCAGAACATGTTCCCGAAAGAAAAATTGGACTAGCAAATGGTTTATTGACTGCTGGGCTATCTTTAGGAATTTTACTAGGCGCACTCATGTCTTTATGGATTTCACTGAATTTTAGTGAAGGGCAAATCCATGACTGGGCATGGCGTATTCCTTTCATTGCAGGTGGTATTTTTGGTCTAGTCGCACTTTATTTACGAACTTATTTAAAAGAAACACCTGTGTTTAAAGCCATGCAAGCTCGTAAAGAAGTTTCCAAAGAAATGCCAGTCAAGCAAGTGCTAAAAACGCATAAAACAGCTGTTGCGATTGGCATGTTATTTACATGGTTTTTAACAGGCTGTGTGGTGGTGGTAATTTTAGCCATGCCAAATTTATTGATTGGTTCATTTGGTTTTGAGCGCGCACAGACTTTTGAAATGCAAAGTGCCGCCATTGTCATGCAAATGGTCGGCTGTATTTTGGCTGGCTATTTTGCTGACCGTTTTGGTTGCGGTAAAGTCATGATGGTCGGTGCACTAGCCGTGGCACTCACAGCAGCAGTTTTTTATAACAGTTTAGGACATGCCGCACACTCAACCATTTTTGGTTTATATATGTTGTTAGGTCTATGTTCAGGTACTGTCGGCATGGTGTCGAGTAGTATGGTCAAAATGTTCCCTGCACCTATTCGTTTCTCGGGCATTTCATTTTCTTATAATTTGTCGTATGCGATTGTTGGTGGTATGACACTGCCGTTAGTGCATTGGCTCAGTCAATATAGTGATATTGGTGCGATGTATTATATTTTCGCGCTGACCATTTTGGCCTTTGTGACTGCTTTTGTGTTTTGGAATAAGTTTGAAAAAAACAGATATTAAAAGTTTTAACTCATAAAAAAAACCACGCCGATTGCGTGGTTTTTTTATTGCGGTTCACTTTAGAAAGTAAACCCAATATTAAAGTTTAAACGATATAGCCATTTATCACTGTTTGGCGAAGTTGCAGAGGTATAACCCGTTGAGTTGGTCGAACCACCAATAATGTTGGAGTTTTTACCCCACGTATAGTCTGCCCAAACCATAAATGGTGAAGCAATAAACATCATACCTGTAGTGTTCATTTGCGAATCTGACCAATCATCACGTTTTTTATCAAGGTAACTATAGTCATTGTAAAACTTAATGGCTTTTAGCTTACCCATACTAGTAACAGGCAAAGTATAAGCAAGGTTTAAACTCGCAATCGTTCCTTCTGAAGCAATGAAATAAGCAGGTGTAAAGCCATTATTGCCCATTAAAGTCATATCGTTACTTACACCGTCCGGATTTTTAGCATCGTATTGATAGTGAATGACCGAGCTTTGTAAATTAAAGCGTTTGTAGTTGTTTTCAGTGTGCAAACCGACTGCATAATATTTACCATCTTTATCGGTAACTTTGTTATGTAGCTGCGCGATTGCACCCGATACACCAAACTCTTGCTTACCAAAATCAGTTTCTAACTTGCGCACAATACGGGTATTCACCTGATTGCGTTTTTCATTTTGATAGGCTTTTTGAGATGGAAATGCGTTTTCTTCCAAGTCATCATAAGTTGCACTTTCAGGTGAATAACGCAAGTTAGTCTCTAACATTTTCGGGTAATAGCCGAGTTTTACATCCCAATCTTTGTCATGATAATTCCAGTTAAGTCCTGGAGCAATATTGTTGCCATAACCTAAAAAGAATGGAATATGGTAAGTCCAGCCATTTTGCGGATAGGGATAAATCGTAAATGGTTTATAAACCAGACCTGCTTCAATGCTGTTATTGGCATCTAAGTTATAGCCCACGTATGCTTTTTCAATGGACGTTTTTTGTTGATCTTGAAATAGATAGCTGGCGTTGATGTAAGCATCATCAAACTTACCTTTGAGATCAACCCTGAAAATATCAAAATAGAGCTTACCAAAACCACGGTTTGGCCCTTCCCAATCTTCGTAACGTTGATTTAAGCGAACCACCCCACCTAACTTTAATGAGTCAGTTCCATCATCACTTTTCCATTCAAGCAATGAATCTTTTGCAAAAGCATTGACGCTTACCCCCAGCGTAAGCTGCGCAATGAATGCCATGATCAATGAAGTCTTTTTCATCTCTACATCCTTGATTGAGTTCCAGCGTCCTGCTGGAACTTTATTTGTTTTACCTGTAAAACTTAGTTTTTATTGTTTTTTAGACAAAAAAATTTATCTAAAAAAAGGATGGTTTAGCAGCTCCCATCGCATATGTACTAAACCATCCAAACTGGTTAATACAGTTTCTTTTGCGGTGGACCCGCAAAATTTAATGGTCCAATCGAGTTCATATCGAGCTCAATCACGGTTGGCCCTTCAAAAGCAACAGCCTCTTGAATAACCGTTTTAAATTCATCTGCACTACCGACTTTCCAGCTCTTCACACCCATTGATTCACCAAGAAGTTTGTAGTCTGGTGTATGCAATTCATTGAAATACTGGCGACCACCAAAGTAGTTATTTTGAATGCCACGCATTACACCATAGCCACCGTCATTCATAATCATCAAAACCATGTTGGTGTTTTCTTGCACCATGGTTGCAATCTCACCAATGCCAAGCATTAAGCCGCCATCGCCGACTAAACCAATCACTTTTTTGTCAGGGTTGGCTACCGAAGCACCGATTGCAGTTGCAAGACCTAAACCAATTGCACCCGCAAGTGAGTGAATGTTTTGGTTTGGTGCTTGTACAGGGAATAAACGGCTGCCCCATGTGCTACCCGACATGGTAATGTCTCGTACAAAAATGCCATCTTGCGGTAAAGCTGCACGTAAGTGATCACAAATTAAAGCATATTGGTCGATTTGCTTACGCAGTGCATCAATTGCAGCCTGTTTAGCAGCCACTACAGCAGCATCGTAATCGGCATCGATTTTTGAGGTTCCTTGAAGCTGTTCTAACACACGTGTTAAGACATCTTTGGCATCGCCACAAATGAAGTTTCGGATTTTGTAATTACGTTGCTGAGCCACTGGGTTTGCATCTACCTGAATAATATTTTCAGGGAACTCAACCGAATAGGTTTTAGTTTCATTACTACGTAAACGTGAACCCACAACAACCATTAAGTCAGCATCTTTTAATAACTGCTCCACACCTGCTGAGTTATGGAAAGCACCTAAGCTACGTGGATGATCATCTGCCAACACACCGCGGCCATGCGTAGACGACACCACCGGAATACCTAAATCTGCAATTGCTTTAACTTCAGCAACACTGTTTAAAGTTCCACCACCAATCCAGAAAATCGGGCGCTTTGCTTTTTTGATTTCACTGACAAGAAGATCAATTTCAACTTGCTCTGCCTGTGGCAACTCAAGTGCTTTCACTGGCCCAAGATTAAGTGGCAAATCGATTTCTGCTGCTTGTACATCAATGGGTAACTCAACACTTACCGGTCCCATTGGAACTGTAGTTGCTACTCGAATTGCTTCACGAATCACGCCAACAGCATTGTCTGGACTAGTAATTCGGAATGCCGCTTTGCTTGATGCACGTAAAAACGTAAGTTGGTCTTTAGTTTCATGAATGAAGCTTGCATCACGGTCGAGATATTCACGCTCAACTTGACCCGTTAAATGCAATACAGGGCTACCCGCGTTCATTGCTTCAATGAGTGAACCCACCGCATTACCTGCACCAGCACCCGTACTGGTTAACGCTACACCTAGGCCTTTAAAGCGTGAGTGTGCATCTGCCATGGTGACTGCGCCAGCCTCACCGCGTGCTGCGACAAAACGCATTTTTTCACGGCGCCCTACTGCATCGGCAATAGGTAAATTGTGGATGGAAATAACACCATAAATACTATCAACTTGGTGCGCTTCTAAAACTCTTGCGATTGCTTCGCCTACATTTACACGTTCAGTCATGTCTGTTCCTCAAAATTTGTTTTTTCAGTCCTTGAATTTATTAATCGCACCAAGGGTTAGGCTGTTCATTCAGCCCCATATAAATACTCTTTTGTTGCATGTACGATAAAATGCCCAAACGGCCTTTTTCGCGCCCGATACCACTGTCTTTAAAGCCACCAAACGGCGCACTAATCGAGAATTTTTTGTAGGTATTAATCCACACCGTTCCCACTTCTAAGGCACGTGCGATGCGCCAAGCTTTGCGATAGCTTTCAGTCCAGATGCCTGCGGCAAGGCCAAAACAACTGTCATTGGCTTGGGCAATTAAATCTTGCTCGTTGTCATATTTCATAACGACTAAAACAGGGCCAAAAATTTCTTCCTGACAAGTTTGAGCACTGTTATTTAAACCCGTGATAATGGTTGGTAAGTAATAACTTCCTTTGGCATAGTCACCAGTCGTAAGCGCTTCACCACCAATCAGAATCTGACCACCTTCGCTTTTGGCAAGCTGCACATAGCGGTCAACTGACTGCAAATGTTTGTCATTTACAAGTGGCCCTAAATGCACACCAACCTGTTCCGGATGGCCCACGCGTAAGCCTTTGGTAATTTCTACCAGACGCGTTAAAAACTGATCGTAAAGACTGCTATGAATAAACAAGCGAGAACCTGCAATACACGCTTGGCCTGCCGAGCTAAAAATTCCGTACGCCACACCTTTCGCAGCCAGTTCGACATCTGCATCAGGTAAAACGATGGTTGGTGACTTTCCACCCAACTCAAGTGAAGTGGTAATCAATTTATCTGCGGCAATATGTGCCAAATGACGACCCGTGCTTGTTCCACCCGTAAAAGAAATTTTACGAACCAATGGATGTTGAGCAATTGCGTCACCAATCACAGAACCACGACCAACCAACACACTGAGTAAACCTTTTGGTAAGCCTGCTTCTTCAAAAATTTTGGCAAGCTCTAAGGCAATCAGTGAAGTTGCTTCTGCTGGTTTTAACACCACTGCATTTCCCGCTGCCAAAGCTGGAGCAAGCTTTTGAACTTCACTCGCAATTGGAGAGTTCCAAGGGGTAATGGCTGCCACAACGCCCACAGGTTCATGCACGCTCATGGTCATAAAGTCTGGAGCACGTTGAGTAGTGAGCTCATCGTTCAACGTTTCACATGCTGCTGCAACATAACGTGCAGTCGCCGCAGCGCTCATCACCAAACCACGAGTTTCGGTTAAAGGCTTACCATTATCACGTGTTTGTAATTTCGCTAATTCGTCTACACGCGCTTCAATAATGTCTGCAACTTTGTAGAGAATACGCGCACGCTCATGCGGCAAGCTGTTTCTCCAGCTTGGTTGACGCCAAGCCTGATCTGCTTTTTCAATTGCTTCATTTACATCATCAAGCGTTGCTGTTGAAAGCTCTGCATTAACCGACTGATCTGCCGGAAACAGGCTTTGAATGACTGCACCACGGCCTAATCGCCATTCACCTGCAATATAAATTTCCTTCGCCATGATCAAATCCTTCTTAAATCTGTATTGCTTCTACACTGTTGCGACAAGCACGAATCACGCTAAGCGCAGCCAAAGTTGATGTTTTCGGGTTACTTGGCAACGGCACGCCCACCAGTTCAATGGTCATTTGCCCAAAGCCACCTTCTACCACAATGGTGTGTTTGTTTTTGTTGATGGCTGGATCAACAGTTAACTCAACCATGGTTTCATCCATTCCAAGCCCTGCAAGTGCAATCGTTGCTGCAACGTTGGCATTGGCTGGAAATTTGGTCGCAGCTTCACGCGCAGTTCCTGTGAAAAAGACTGTAGCTTCAGCAACATGGTCTAAATCGACCAATTGCTCTGCATAACTGCCCTTCCAGCTTTTTGGGCTTTTACAGCCCTTGTAAGTGACTTTTTGCAAACCACCTTCTTTAGCCGCAGAAATACCGTCAATGCCTGCGATAGCCCCTGCAAGTAAATGCAGATGGGCATCATTTTTTTCGGCAGTTTGTTTAAGCTGAATTAAAAATTCGCTATCAGCCAAAGTACCCACCGAAATCAGACCAATGGTCCAGCCTTTCGCTAAAACTTTTTGAGCATGTTCTTTCACTGCTGCTTGACCTGCCACTTCAATGACATAGTCTGGCGTACCATCACATTGCTCAATATCTGAAATCACTTGAATGTCAGAAGACACTTGCGATTGAACTTTTTCAATGCTGCGAGATGGCACTACAATCCATTTGAGTTGCAGATCTTGAGGCAAATGGGCATACACTTCTGCTGCCATTGCGCCAAAACCAATCATCATCAACTTTTTCATGACAGCACCTAATATTTATAAATGTTTATTAAAACCACCCGAGACATCTATTGCCGAACCTGTGGTGTAAGATGCCAATGGTGATGCCAAGAAAACTAAAGCACGTGCAGGTTCTTCTGGACGACCTAAACGCTGCATGGGAATACCGCGGTTTTTTGCGATATTGCCAGTCCATTCCTCCCAAGACAGATTCAAATCTGAACGAGTTTCATAACGACGTTTCCACTGCGCAGACTCAACCATTCCAAGTAAAATCGAGTTCACACGAACGCCATATTGAGTAAACTCATGTGCCAAAGAATGGGTTAAATTCAACAGTGCAGCGCGTGCAGATGAAGTCGCAATCATATGTGGCTCTGGCTGCAATGCTAGTAACGAGTTCACATTGGTAATTGAGGCATTTGCTGACTGTTTTAAGTCGTCAAGAAAAGCCCGTACCGGATGTAAAACACTGAAATATTTCAGCTCAATTTCTTTCATCCAGTCTTCATCTTGCGTATTTTCAAAGTTTGAAACACGCCCTTGCCCAGCATTGTTAATGAGCATGTCCACATTGCCCAAATTGAGTTTGACGTCTTTAGCAAATTGCTGAACTTCTTCTTTTTTCAACACATTACATGCTTTGGTAAAAATATTGGCTTGCGGAAATTTTTCTAAAATATAGTGCTTAGACGCATTTAAACGTTCTTCATCGCGACCACACCAAGCTACTTTTGCACCCTCTGCAACCAGTATTTCAACAGCAGCCAGCCCAATCCCAGATGAGCCACCGGTAACAACTGCAACTTTTTCTTCAACTTGGAAGCTCATAATCCTTAATCTCTCTTACGATTGTTCCTGAATCGTCAACATAATTTGGTTAAATGCTTGCGGTTGGTCGACATAACTTAAATGTCCTGCATCTTCTATGACGAAGCGCTGTTCCAACTGCAATTCCTGAGCAAGCGCTTGTATACCTAACGCAGGAGTGATTTGATCTTGCTGCCCTGCAATCACTGTGCATGGGACTTTTAAATGAGTTAAATAATTACGTATTTCGTCATATGCCAGTAAGTACGATGCATGTGTGAACCCCTTTAGGGTCAACTGTTGCATCACCTCTGAAACTAAAGCTAAGGCTTGTGGTTCTTGTTTATAAATCAAATGAGGCCCACGGCTTTCGGCCATTCCTTTAGCACCTAACTCTTTCAACATTTTTGGTCTTTTTTCAAAAACCTGAGTTTGTGTCTGTTCATCGTGGCGTTGGTAGCCTTGAGCTAAGTTAGCGACAACCAAGTGTTCCACTCGCTCTGGGTAAAGTGCAGCAAATGCACTCGCCTGTAAGGCACCTAATGAGTGTCCGACCACAATTGCTTTTTCAATTTTTAAAACATCTAACAATGCTGCCAAACGCTTTGCGTAGTCGGTAGCATTGGGTTGATCAGTTAAAAGTTCATCTGATTTGCCATAGCCCGGTGCATCCCAGGCAACGACATGAAAATGATGAGACAACACTTCAAGTTGATTCACCCATGAAGCAGAACCTGAACTAATGCCATGCAAAAGTACAAGGTACTCGCCCTGACCCGCTTCACGATAAGCTTGTTGCTGGCCTTGAACAGTGACCATTTTCACTGGAAATTCTGCTAACTTTTCAATGAGTGTCATCATTTTCAATTCTTTCCTTTCATTCACTTCATCAAACAATTAACGTTTGATTTGAGACAATGGATGCTCTGGTGGATAGTTCGGAATGGTGGGTTTACCTGTTCCCAACATCACACACATCAAGGCATCTTCTTGACCTGGGTTAAACAGACCACGGTAAATTCCCGGTGGAATTGAAATCAGGTCACGCTCTTTTAAACGGGTCTCAAATTTTTCACCGTTGTGCTCAATGAACAAATCAATTTCGCCGCGAAGCATAAAGAAAACTTCTTCAACATCGTGGTGAATGTGCAAAGGACCTTCACACTGTGGTGGCAAAACCATGGTTGAAAATGTGAAGTTTTCTGCTGGTACAGTGTTGCCGTCATTTACAACACCTGTTGCACCCGTACCCATGTAACGCATTTGTGCACGGCGATATTTCGGGTCGTAATCCGCTTGGAACTTCAAAGCATCAAAGTCATATTTACGTGTTTCAAAGCGAGCAATACGCGTGTTTAACCAATCTTCTAAAGAAGCATTTTCTGGTTGTGCCCACGATTCGAATTGTTGTGTAGTCATTTTTTAAACTCCTATACAGTGAATTAATAACGTTTTAAGAGAGGAACCAAGAACAACGATCCAATGACAGCGACAGCAGCCAAGAAGGTAATTCCCAAATTAAAACTATGTGTTTGCATCACGATGTAACCGATAAGAACAGGTGCAATTGCACTTGCAAAATTACCTAAACCGTTGAATATTCCACCCGCAGTCGCCCCTACATTTGAAGTCGTTACTTTTGCAAGCAGAGCAAATATAGCCGCTACTCCAAAACCCCACGCCATAGCACTTAAAGACATAGCAGCAATAATCAATAATGGCTCGGTCATAAGAACCATCACATACATGAAAATGCCCGCGAGTAATAAGCCGCTAAATACTTGAATGGCGCGGCGACCTAACTTGTCAGATAAGAATGCACCGATGATTTCGCCAATTAACATGGCAATGAATGGAAAGCTTGAATACATCCCAAATTCTTTGAGATTGAATCCTTTGTCTTGAATAAGATAAGAAGGAACCCAGCTATTTAAGCCCCATAAATATGTCATCAAAGCAATGTTAAAGAGACAAACCAACCAGAATGCACTATTGCTTAAGAGCAATTTAGTATTGGCAATGTGACCTTTGAAATTGGTACGTTTACTCTCACCATCAATTTCGACAGTTTTCTTAAGTTGCAAATTACGTAGGCCAAAAACAATACTGAAAATGGCGATTAGTGTTAAACCAGCCATCACAAAAAAAGTGGTATGCCAGTCATGGTGCGCCAAGACATTTGCCGTGATTGGGAACCCGAGAAATGCACCAATTGGCGTTCCAAGTAAGAACATGGTTGAAGCACGTGCTTGCTGGCGGTCTGTATAAGTCTGCTTAACAATGGCATAGGCCAAAGCAAACAATGGACCTTCTGCCAAACCAAGTAACACACGTAAAATCAACATGCCTGAGTAACTGGTAGTAAATCCCATGCAAAACATGAGTAAACCCCACGACGTTACGCTCCAAAACAGCATTTTCTTTGGGTTAAAAATGTCACCCAAAAAGCTTAGAAAAACTGATGAAAAACCATAAGCAAGCAAGAAACTTGTCATGAGCCATCCGAGCTTGGCCTTATCTTCAGCAATTCCCATTGCACTTTGAAAATGAGGATCTGAAAATAAAACCGCAATACTAATCTTGTCGAAAAATGCCAGTACCACACACACCATAAGGACAAAAGCAGGTACCCAATGCTTCAATCCACTTTTTTCTTCATTACTCATGTGTCATTCCTTCGATTTGGTAATGAGAACCAGATTTAATGTTTACGGTTTTAACTTCATGACATTAAATTCAGAATCTGCTAACAGGTTTGGATCTAAAATGGTGTTGGCTTGCATCCAACGCTTTGCCAGTTTGACCAGTTTAGAATCATTAACGGCAATCATGTTGAGCAAACGATTTTCATGGTCCAGATATAAATAGCTCACCTGATCTTCACCACCTTGGCGAATCACCACTTCTTTGGTTTTTTCAGGCTGATATGTTCCTAAAATCTGAATATTGAAGTGATATTGATCAGACCAAAGCCATGGAATATCACTATATTCAGTTTCAATTCCGAGCATCGACTTCGCTGTGGCAATTGCCTGATTTTGTGCATTTGCCCAAGACTGGATGCAGTAGCCCAAGCTCGGATGAATTGCGACATCGCCTGCGGCATAAATGTTTTGATCTGAAGTTTGCCCAAAGCAATTCACCACAATGCCATCTTTCACATCGAGACCAGCATGTACACCTAACTCTTTGGCAATTTCAGCACCCGCACCTACCACAACACAGTCAAATAACTGACTATTTTGAGGGTGGTTTACCACTTCAACTTTTTTATCTGGAGCTTCAACCAAATGAAGGCTCTTGCTGTCTAAATGAATTTGTGTACCTTGAGTCTCATGCATATTTTTTAAAAATGCAGAGACTTCAGGACTCACACTTCTTGCACATAAACGGTCGCCATATTCAAAAATATGAACTTCTTTACCTTGCTTACGTGCAGTTGCAGCAATTTCAAGACCAATCCATCCGCCGCCAATCACAGCAACATTCTTTGCATTCTTTAAAATTTTAGCCAAGCGTTCACAGTCATAGACATTACGTAAGGTCACAACATTTGGAATGAACTGCCATGTATTCACTGGCACACGTGCACGACTTCCAGTTGCAATCAGTAATTTGTCATAGGGCAAAACCTGACCACTTTCGAGATGAACCTGTTTTTGTTCACGGTCGACTTTTGTCGCAATTTCCGGCTTGTGCCAGTGAATATTGAATTCTTGAACTTGCTCAGGAGAAAACAGATTCAAACTTTCATAAGTTGCTTCTTTTGAAAGTACTTGCTTAGACAGTGGCGGACGCTCATAAAACACTTGATTTTCATTTGAAACCACGTGAATTTCGCCAATATAACCATTTTGACGTAAGGTACTTACTGCCCAACCCGCTGCCTGTCCGGCACCTACAATTACGATCTTTTCCATAGCCATCTTCCTTGTTCAGCAATACCTGTTAAACAGGCTTCACCTGACGGCGAGTTGTGTCATCAAGACCACCTTCAATCGCCCATTCGGTGAAAAGCTCTAGACGATGTTCTTCCACGCGTGGCTGCCATTCTTCTGTCAAATAGTCATCGTTGGTGTAATATTCAAATGCACCACCCAATGGTGAGTTGACGTACCAGAAATAAGCAGAAGAAATTGGGTGACGTCCCGGCCCAATAAAGGTTGACCATTCCGAACGATTCATATTTAAACCGCCCCCAATCACCTCGTGAATATCACGTACTACAAACGCAACATGATTTAAGCCAGCAGGTTTATTTGGAACACTGAGCAAGAATAAATCATGGTGATAACCTTCACCGCGACAACGTAAGAATGCACCGCGATTTTTATAGGCATCCGATAAATGAAAGCTTACTTTTTCAATATAGAAGTTTTCAGTTGTTGCCAAATCTGGTGTAAAGAACACCACATGTCCAATCGCAACAGGCTGACCTTTTTCATAGACAGGACTTGCTGCATTAACACGTTGAATGTTGCCATATTGGTTAATGCCTTGCGTTTTGAGTTCAGACACATCTTTAACAAAGCTTTGTTCAAAACGAATGGTCATGCCATTTGGGTCAAGACACTGAACTGTATTTTCAGAACGTTTAAAACCTTCTACATCAGCCAAACGAGCTGCCAAGTCTTCAAGGTCTTGAGCACTATCAACGCCCCAAGTCACTTCACGTAAAGTTGAACCTTGTTCAATTGCAGCGGGCAAACGCGCATCATCACAATTAAATAGATAAATCTTGCTGCCATTTTGAGTTTGGTAAAGATCTGTACCTTCAATATCCGAAGTACTTTTGCTTAAACCAAAATCTGCTAAAAACTTGTTTGAAGCGGCTCTATCTTCAACTCCAAACTTTAAAATCTCGATCCCTGTAATCATTTGACCACTCCTTAGTTAAAGACAAAACCGCCATTGACCGGAATATTTTGACCTGTCACAAAAGAGGACAAATCCGACAGTAGATACAATGCTGTTCCATTTAAATCTTGTGGAAGTTGCTGACGTTGAATCGCTCTTCCGTTGACATATAAATCATGACGTTCTTGAGGTACATACTCGGTTGCTTCAACCAGAGTTAACCCTGGAGACAACGTGTTTACGCAAATATTGGACTGCCCCAACTCTCTTGCCATTGAACGCGTCATGGCAACGATTGCACCTTTACTCGCAACATAAGCCATCAGGTTCGGTGCGCCCCAAAGTGCTGTATCAGAAGCAACATTAATAATTTTGCCGGCAGCCGATTGCTTTAAATGGGGAACGCATGTCTTACTGATGAGCCATGTACCTTTCACATTAATATTCATGACCCGATCCCAAAGTTCAGGATCGTAATCAATCATATTTTTTCCACCGACATTGGTTGCCAGTGCCGCACAGTTCACAAGGCCATCTAGTCCTTGTAATACTTCCACGCTTTTTGTAACCGCATTTTCAATAGAGTCTGCATTGGCAAGGTCAACAGTAACAGCATGAACGTTTAACCCTTGTTTCTGTAACGCTTGTGCTTCTTGTTGCACCAAGTCAGATAGAATATCTGCCATCACAACTTCAGCACCTGCCTCAGCAATGGCTTGAGCGAAATCTCGGCCTAAACCACGTGCAGCACCAGTCACTAAAACTTTTTTGCCTTGCAGCAACGCTACATTAGCCATGAGCTTCTTCCTGCATCTCGATACGGTTTGATGCATTTAGCGCAGCAATTTTCTTTAATTGCTTCTCAGCTTCTTTTTTCATTAAACGGCGTAAACGAGCAAGGCCAACATCGTGTTGATAGAGGAACTCTTTTTCACGTGCATTTGGTGCAAGGTTTTCTAAAATAATTCGGTCTTGTTCCAATACGTCCCAATGCAACTGCTCTAAATGATTGCGATATAAGAAGCGCCATACATTACGTTGCCAGCCGTTTACCTTACGACAACGCCAGAAAAATACGCGAGTATTGTTAGCATCAATTGGAGTTGCATAACCCACAATCCAGAATTCACCACCTGGACCAAATTGTTTACGATATGGAATTGAAAGACGTAACCAACTTGCACCTGTTGAACCATATTCGACCCAGTCGAAGTTCACACCTGTTTGGCCTTCTTTTTCAAAAACGAAGCCATTATCGGTTGTGCGGTGCTTCATCTCTGCGGTACGTTCACCATCTGCCATAGAATGTGAAGTACAGTGTAAATAGGTCCCATGCATTGGGTCCATCACGTTATCAATGGCGTATTGATGGTTTACTTTCCAATCTGCTTGGCAAAGAAATGCGCTCCACTCTTCGCTTGCAAGTTGCTCTGGAAACTCAAGCTGTTTTGGCTGTTCATTTGCATCAATACCAAACCAAATAAAGATTGCGCCATGTTGCTCAATTACCGGATAATTCTTTAAACATTTAGTTCCAGTCATTGGACATTCATGAACGGCTGGCACATCAGCAACCACACCATCAGCACGAACTTCAACACCGTGATACCAGCAAGCAACTCGGTCACCCAAGTTCCAACCAAGGGAAAGACGAGCACCGCGGTGCGGACAGCGATCTTCAAGCGCATGAACCTGACCTTCGGCATCACGCCAAACCACAATGTTTTCACCTAAACGAGTAATTCCAACTGGATTAGCAGCGACTTCCCAACTTGCTAAAACCGGATGCCATTGGTCGCGTAAACCAAGTTCTAAATATTCTTCAGCACTTTGTGAAGTTGATACGATTGCGTTCATTTTATTCTTCCCTGACTCAATAACCTAAACGTTGCATTTCTTCTGTAAAGCTTGCAGAAGTCCACTCATCACCAGATTCACCACGGAAACCTTGCTGATTAAGTGCAGAAACAACATGATCTAATTCTGTTGCGCCCGCAGAAAATGCCTGAATCAAGTTCTTTACAAAATCTTGTTCATAGAGAGTCGGTTCTTTATAACGTGTTTGCCAAACCAACAATTCAGATCGGCCTGGAACTTGAATATTGTTGATGCCTGCTTCAGTTGATGGCGTTGCATGAATCCAGCTTGCCAACTTTTCATTAAATGTCTTCATTGTTCTGCTTCCTTGTACATGAGAGGACTAGAGTTGAATTTGAATATCCTGTCCTTCAACACGAACTGGGTAAGTACATAGGTTTCTACACCCGGGTCCACTTTTGAGCTCACCTGTCTGAATGTCAAAAATTGCTTCGTGCAATGGACATTCAACAGTTTGATCTTCGATAAATCCTTCGGTTAATAAGGCATACGCATGAGGGCAAACATTTTCGATAGCAAAGTAATTTTCATCGACAAAAAATACGCCTATTTTCTTTCCTTCAATTTCGATGGCTTTCGGCTCATCTTCGCTAATGTCACCCTGCTGACAAACTGAGATCCAACTCATACCTTGCGTCCTCATTTTGTTTTATATACAAAACATAATTTGATTTTCAAAACATGAGCTAAGCATAATCTGCTTGATCATTTTTTGTCAAAGTAAAAATAAATATAAAATTCATAGATTTGATTAATTTTAAATATTTTGTTACGTTTCAAACAAGAAACAAAGTTTTAAATATAAAAATTGTTTTATGCATTTTTAACAATTACAATAGTTATAAAATAAAGCAGCATGCCCCAAATTGAATCATGTTTTATTTATAGGAAAATGAACGAATGAGCATAGCAATTGAAGAAGATTCGCAAGAATCGGAAACAACAAAAAATGATGATCGATATTTAGTACCCGGACTTGTACGGGGTTTAGCTATCTTGCAAGCATTTAACCAACAAGCGCAAGAAATGACCATTACAGAAATTGCTGAAATTTTAGAAGTGAACCGTTCTAGTGCATTTCGTCTGATCTATACACTCGAATCTTGTGGCTATTTAAGAAAAGCATCTCAAAAAACTTATGCACTCGATTCAAAAGTCATGGAACTTGGTTTTAATAGTTTATCTAAACTTTCATTACTCGATTTATCGACACCATTAATGAAAGAACTACGTGACCAAACTAAACTTGCCGTACACCTTTCTATTTTAGAAGGCACGCACATTGTTTTTGTAAATAACATTCAGTCGATGGGAACCTTCACAAGCAACATTAGCTTAGGAACTCGCTGGCCTGCCCATGCAACTGTCATTGGTCAAATGTTATTGTCCGATTTACCTGAAACTGAAGTACGTCAGCGTTACCGTAACTTTGATGATTGGGATAGTTTTTCTGAACTGACTCCAACCAATTTAAAAAACTTATTACAAAGATTAGTGTATGTAAAAACCCAAAAAACCATGGTGAGCTGGGGTCATTACAATCATGATATGGCAGCCTGTGCGGCACCTATTTTTAAACAGTCCAATGGTAAAATGGTGGCTGTTATTTCAGTGAGTTGCCCAATTACAACTTACGATGAAAGAACATTTAAAGAGGATATCGCAAGCCTCGTTATTGAAACAGCAAATAAAATTTCAAAATTTATTTATTAAAAAAAAGCGACGTTAAGTCGCTTTTTTTGTGGTTTTATTTCTTAAATTAAAAATTACACTTCAATACTTTTCCATTCATATCTTGAAAAATCAGTGCCGAAAAGCTTTCTTTAATATCAAATTTTAAATACTGCTGTTTAAATTGAACAACCGCATAAAACTCTTCAGCACCGTCATCTAAACCAGTGGCAGAAATCTGGCTACCTTGTGGGAAATCTTTGAGCCATGCAGCATTATAAAAATCTGACACTGAACTAAATTCACAATACTGTTTTGGCTCTGCCATTATTTTTGCAGCGATTAGATCAAACTGTTGTTGTTTATAAACATCTAAGCTTAACAGCATGATCACTCTCTAAATTAAAGCTGGTTTGAGGCTAAAAGCTGTTTCTTTTTAACTTTTTCCCATTGATACCAACCATAAGCCGCCATCAAAACAAATGCTGCATACAAAGCAGCTGTTAAAAATAAATCTTTATAGATAAACATGCCCACATAAATAATATCAACGAACACCCAAAGTACCCATGTTGCAATATGCTTACGACTGGTCCAATAAGTTGCGAGCAAACTAAATGCTGCAAGCTGTGAGTCAAGCATCGGCACTGCTGCATCGGTAAAGTTTTTAAGAACTAAACCAAACAGTAAACCACCTACCGCAGCAATAATCATTTGGATGATTGCGGTTTGAACTGCAATGGGTTCAATTCGAATGTCGTGATCTTGCTGTTTTCCTTTGAACCAATAGTAAAAGCCATAAAAATTTACGACCATAAAAAAGAACTGCAAAATTGTTTCGCCATATAGCTTAAATTCGTAAAACAAATAGGCATATAAAACAAAGGCAAAGAAATTAAACAGCCAACACCACATATTACGGATGACGGTTAATCCGACTCCAATGAGACTAATTAAGACTGCAAAGATTTCTAGAGGTGACATAAAAACAGCTGCTTATTGAGATCAATTTGACGGGAATATTATGAGAAAAATATGAAGTTAAGCAAACTACTAATTTAATATAATCAAAAAATCTATGTTTCATACTTGAATATAATTTGTACTTTCCTATTTCTATGCTATAAAAATAACATCTGTATTTTTAATATACTTATCATGTTTTTATCTAAAGCCCAATGTTGTCTAGCGCGTCAATCATACGCCCCAGAGATTAAGTTCTATGTGGTCAATTGGCGACGTCCTAATTTTGGACAATTTGGCGCTTTGGATATGAAAGTCGAGATATTTAATTTGTAATATATCCCCTGATTTTCATCACAAGCCGCCATAAAACGCGGCTTTTTTTATGCCCTTTTAAAACACCAAAGTACAAAATTTCTGGAGCTTTATATGAAGCCATTATTTGAACAACAGAGTATAGCCACCCCGCAGATTCAGCCGGCTGTAGCATTATCTTCATCTCCGACTCGCCTTGCTACAGCCGGCCAATTTGTTGCTGTCGTCATTATTTGGTCGCTTACTCCACTCGCGGCCGTCTGGACAGTACAAGAAATTCACTGGTCATGGGGATTATTTATTCGATTCAGTTTGGCGATTCCAATTGCTTTACTATGTCTAAGGTTTTTCCGTTTAAAGCTCATCTTTACTAAAAAAGCTGTTTTAAGTTACTGTGCAGGAGCTATTGGCTTATTTGGTTCAATGGCCTTTTGCTACATGGGTGCAGATAAAGTCCCCTCTGCCATTATTTCAATTATTTACGGCACCTCTCCGTTGCTATCTGGACTGATTAGCTCCTTTTTATTAGGACGTGAACGTTTTTCAGTATGGCAATGGCTTGGACTCGGTATTGCTCTTGTCGGAATGAGTTTTACTTTAGGACTGTCTTCATCAGGTTTGCAGCTCAACCGCATTGGTATTGTATTAGAACTGATCGCTATGCTGTTTTATGTCTTGTCGACGTTTGCCGTGAAATCTGTTGGAGCGCATATTCCACCCATTACACAAATGACAGGCGCTACCCTTGTCTCATGGGTCGGTTATATATGTTTGTTACCTTTCTTTTGGTCGCATCTTCCCACTGAATTTCCAAGCCTGAAAATTTCGCTAGCAGTACTCTACAGCGCGGTTTTTTCATCTGTACTTGCCATGATTTTTTATTATCAACTCATCAAGATACTACAACCGACGACTGTGCTACTTATTACCATTATCACCCCAGTCTTAGCTACATTTTGGGGAACATGGTTTAACCATGAACAGCTCAGCTCACATCTTATTTTAGGTTTAACCCTGTTATGCATAGGGCTATTGATGTATTCACGCCGTCCAACATAATATTTATAACCTGATTGAGAACACTCATCAGGTTATTCTCCCCCCTCATCTTTACATTGATCTTAAGAATAAAACTTAGTTTTATTTTAATCCTCCTTTTATTTTTGTTTACGGACTAGTCAACAAATTGTATTTGACAATTTTTAAACGATCGTTTAAAAACTTATTAAAAATAAACAAAGGACATCGGAAAAATGTCAAATCAAGAAGGAAAAGTCAGCCGTGAAATCCGCGGACATATTTTTTTAATTGGTCTAGATCGGGCAGCAAAACGTAATGCCTTTGATAGCCACCTGATTAAAGATTTATCACTGGCACTTACCGAATATGAAAATAATGATGCTCTTCGCTGTGCAATTATCTTTGCTCATGGCGAACATTTTACGGCTGGATTAGATCTAGTTGAGTTACAACCCAAGCTCGCTACTGGTGTTTTCGATTTTAGTGATGAAGAAGTTAACCCTTGGGGTACAGTTGGAAGAAAACTGAGTAAACCTTTGATTGTAGCGGTTCAGGGTTATTGCTATACCGCTGGTATCGAACTATTTCTGAATGCAGATATTGCTTTAGCAAGTGAAAATACTCAATTTGCACAGATGGAAGTTCAACGCGGCATCTTACCTTTTGGTGGAGCTACAGCACGATTTACTCAAGCCGCGGGTTGGGCCAAAGCCATGCGCTATTTGTTAACAGGTGACAGCTTCGATGCCAAAGCAGCTTTTGATATGAACCTGATTACAGAGATATGCCCAGAAGGTACTCAAATCAACCGTGCAATAGAACTGGCTGAACATATCGCTCAAGCTGCACCACTTGCTGTAAAAGCCACTCTCGCTTCTGCACGTGAAGCTATGAATGAAGGTTATGAAACTGCATTTAGCCAATTACAGGGCCATCTTCAACCTTTGCTAAGCACAGAAGATGTTCAAGAAGGTGTTTTTGCCATGTTGCAAAAAAGACCACCTGTTTTTAAAGGTAAATAAAACTTCACCACGCTAGAAAAATAAAGAGAAAAGCAATGCAATCAGCAACTCAAATAAATGAACAGCTTAGCCAGACTATACAATTTCCAGCTTTAGATGGCTATCAACTCAAGGGCACACGTTACTTTACAACGACACCAGCTAAAGCAAATATTGTCGTTGCTGGTGCGACAGGTGTACCCCATGAGTTTTACCGCCGCTTCGCTGAATATATGACGCAATTTGGCTATCAAATATTCACCTTTGACTATCGAGGCGTTGGAAAATCGAGTCCAAAATCTTTGAAAGGATTTGATATGTCTTATTTAGATTGGGGGCAATATGACTTAGCAGGTTCAATTGAATATTTATCAAAAGAACCATTACCTCTTTTGATGGTTGGTCATTCCTATGGTGGCCATGCACTAGGTTTGCTACCTAATCATGATAAATTATTGGCGTGCTATACATTTGGTACAGGTGCTGGTTGGCATGGCTACATGCCACTTAAAGAACGTTTTAAAGTGCAAGTGGTCTGGAATATCGTGTTTCCACCTATCGTTGCCGTGACAGGTTATTTGCCTTGGAGCAAATTTAATATGGGTTCTGATTTACCCCTCAATGTTTATAAACAGTGGCGTAAATGGTGTAAAAACCCTAAATATTTTTTTGCAGACCCAGAACAGCAACACTTAATTGAACAATATGCCTCTGTCAAAGTTCCAATTTATGCGGTCTCTGCTCTAGATGATGATTGGGCTTTACCCGCTTCTTGCCACGCATTTATGCAACATTATCGACAAGCTCAAATCTCATACGTCAGTCTTCAACCTCAAGATGTTGCTATGAAATCCATTGGCCACATGGGCTACTTTAAAAAAGATGCTGAACAGATCTGGAGTAAAATCCGCACCACTTTTGATGGTTTTTTATAAACCTGCTTTATGTTTTGGATGATGTGAAATGAGACCGCAAAAACTAACCAAAGAAGACCTGCTTAAGCACTGTGCTTTGCAGTTCAAAACTTATGGATATACAGGAACGAGCATGGACATGCTGGCAAAGGCTTGCGGCCTCACCAAAGCTTCTTTTTATTACTATTATCCAAATAAAGAAGCACTTTTACTTGAGGTGTTAAATAGCACTCATCAATATTTAATCCATTCTTTATTTGGAACTGCTATAAATTCAGAACACTCAGCCATTGAACGTTTCGAGCAAATGCATAAACGTGCTGTTCAATTTTTTACCCAAGGGGTGAATGGTTGTCTAATTGGTGTAATTTCAATGGAAGTAGCATATGGCTCGCCTGAAATTTTAGCCAAAATACGTAATATTTTTCAGGACTGGCAACTTGCGATCCAGTCTATTTTTGCTTGTTGTATTGCTCAAGATCAAGCTGAGATTTTAGCAAAACAAAGTATTGCTGATTATGAAGGTGCGATCTTAATGTACCGTGTCACTCATGATGAATTTTACATAGATCAAGTCAAGCAACGTATCCTTGGATTTCTTCATTCTTAAAAAATAAAGCCCACTTTAAGTGGGTTTTATTTTTTAAGGGTAATCGTTATTCAACTCTCACGATTTTACCTAATTCATCGTGGTGAACGACTGTAATTTTTTGGCTACGCCCCTGCTCAATTTGATGTTCAGGTAAATCAAAATAGCGCGCATAATCATCAGTCTGTTTTGCTTTAAGTGCACTGCCACCGACACGACGCTCTGGTAGCAAATGACTCCATAACAATAAGCAAATTGCACAAGCAATTAATGCTGTAAGACCATGTTCAATACCCACACCAAAGGCACTAAATAAACGGTGTACCAAATGAGTTTTTTGTAACTCAGCCAATACCCAGATAAATACAAATGGACGCCACAACAACAACCAAACCGCCCACATCATGGCTGTGCTTGTTGTAGAAGCATAGCGTTTATGCCATGGTAACTGGCGGCGTAAATCAATAATCAACGAATTTGTCTTCATTTCTCTCTTTACCTAACGAAGTGCTGTGGTTTTTCCCCAGACATCAATACAGCACGATCTTTAAAATCTCATGACTCTTGCATTTCATTCTAACGAATGCCCCGATCTGGGCTCACCCAACGTGCTCGTTTCTCATCTCCACGTCGTAAGACTTTTGGAAATGCCACAATGGTTGCTGAAATAGTGCTTAGCCAAAAGACCAATGGATACCAGATCATCCAGAAATAGTTTTTTCCTAGATGCGGTTCATAACGACTATCCATCCATTTGCTTAAAGCAAACTGAATTAGACAGGTTGCCCCCAATAAAATACCGGTACCATAAGGTAAAAATGGGGAACTCACAACTGCTAATGCAGGGACTGGGAAAATAAAATGTACCAACCACAACAAAGCCATTGCCAGCATTAAATATGACCAAACTAAAGTTAAGCAAAGCTCAAACATTAAAGGCCATAAAAAATTCAATTTTGGTTTAGTGAACACATCAATATTTTTAATTAATACTTGTGCGCCACCCATTGCCCAACGTAAACGTTGTTTCCACAACCCATTTAGGGTTTCAGGCATTAAAATCCAAACCAAGGCATTTGGTTCAAACTCGATATCCCAACCTGCACGCTGTAACTTCCACGTAATATCGATATCTTCAGTCAACATATTGGGTGACCAATAATCGACTTGGTGAACGGCGCTTTTACGAAAAGCCGTAATTACACCAGATACGGTAAACAAGCGACCAAAAGTACGCTGTGCACGTTTAATCATGCCCACAATCGAAGAAAACTCACCGACCTGAATACGCCCCAATAAAGTTGAACGAGTACGAATACGTGGGTTTCCAGTAACGGCTGCAACTGTTGGATTTTCAAGGAAATGACGAATCATCCACTTTGCTGCATGTGGATCAAGTAAAGCATCACCATCAATACCAATTAAGAATTCGGCATCGGTCATTAAGCTCCCGGCTTGCAATCCCATGGCTTTACCTTGATTTTGCGCCAAATGAACAACACGTAGTTTTTCATGTTGTTCTGCTAAACGATCAAGTACTTCACCTGTATTATCTGAGCTGCCATCATTAATCGCAATGACTTCAAAATGAGGATAGTCCAGTTTTAAAGCATGGCTAATGGTTTCCTCTGCATTATCCCCTTCATTAAAACAAGGAACTAATACAGCGACTTTGGGATAACTTTCTAAAGGGGCTGGTTGATCGTAAGGCGGAGCCTGACGTTCTTTCCAATAGAAAATGATCGCACCAATCATCCATAAATACGACATGAATAATGGATAATAAAAAACGAATTTTAAGGCATGCGACCATATTGCAGCAAAGATTGTCATGTTTCAGCCTCGACTACGGCACAAGACGAGATGATTTTTCGGCAAATGCTTTATGCATTACGTCAACATCCGGGTGATCTTTGATTGGGTCATCAGGGTAATATCCGACATGCATTACACCTTGCTGATACAGTGAATGAATTGTTGCTGCCATTTCAGTTGAAGGTACCTTTTCATTTTTACGCCAGTCGGTTGCCTGTAATTCAAAAACGGTTTTCTTGATGCCATTAGGATATTGTTTCACGCGATCAATCATGTCTTTATAGAACTGATCTGAATTCTCGACCTGCTCCATATAAGGCATTGCCATAATAGCTGTAAAATCATAACGCTTTAATGACTCTTCAAGCGATTGTGAATACCAGTTTTCTGCATATGGTTTTAAAGCCACTTGCGCATATAAGTTACGTGCAGTGACCAAGAACGGTTCATATTGTCGCACGTCATCAACGAGTTGCATTGCAAAATCATCTAAATATTTTGTCTTATATGCAGTCCATTTCTGTAAGTCTTGATCATTTTCACGAATTTTTGCTAAATCTGTTGGCAACCCTTGTTTCGCATAAGCTTTTAAAGCATCAGGACTTGCATCTTCATAATCAGATAAAGTTACATCGTCATGGAATAAAAGTCCGTTAAACGGCGTTGACTTAGCCAAATCCTGATAAATTTCACGAATAGTTTGGCGTGCATCTTTTGAAAATGGACTTAAACGGATATAACCCATATTAAGGTGTTCACCCGTTTTTTCCTGCTGAGTCACGACCAAGTCCTTAGAAACAGGGTCGGTTTTTGGTAGTTCCCACGCCAATAACGGCATCCATGCATAAATACGGCTTACAGAAGTACGGGTTTGAATTTGCCATGCAACACGGTTAAACAAGTCTGCACGCATTGGAATATGGCGGTTTGGGAAATAGACCATATCAGCAGAACCATTTGCATCTGGATCTGAAAATGCCTGTAAATAAACTGTATTTACACCCATACCATTAATTCGATCTAACAAGTGACCTAGATTACGCTCTTGTTGTTTCGGGTCTGGATCATAAATATAGTCCAAATCGACATGCATGATTTTTTGCGGACGATTATTATCCGTTAAATTTAATTCACGGTTTTTAATTTCTTGAGCCAAATCATCAGTTGTCATTCCGCCCTCTACCAAAATACGGCTCATATTTTGTAGAGATTGTTTTGCATGGTCTGCCCCATCATCAAGTGTAATGGTCACAGGCATGCCTAATTTTTTTGCAATTTGGACAGTTTGCATATTATAACGACCATATGGCCACACCATAATACGCGGCGAACGTAAGCCATGCGCTTTTAATAAGTCATTGTTCTTTTTCAGGTCGTCATAGATTCGTGCCTGATATTGTTTATCGTTTTCATAAGTTTGAGTTTTAACATCATAAAAACGAGTCGTTGCGGCAGGTTCAGAGTTGCCTTGCGGATTCCCTGTAATACCACGGTGTAAGTGATAGCTATGATTGGCGATTTCTACAAAGCCACTATCTTGCATCTCTTTAAGTTCATTCCAGCTTAAGATTTTATCACGTGGAATTTCTTCACCCGAAAAATCAACTTTTTGACCAGCTTTTGGTTCTAACCATGAACCCACTACAGCCAAAACAACCGGAATCTTTTTAGCTTTAATAACTGGATAAGCATTTTGATAAAAAGACTGATAACCGTCATCTACAGTTAATAAAACCGGTTTTGTAGGCAGTTGAAATTTGCCCTGATGAGCACGGATCAACTGATCAACCGTAATAAAATGGAACCCATTCTTTTGCAGCCACTCAACGTGCTGTGTAAATTGTTGAGTCGTCACCGCATATTGAGGAATTAACGCATTTTTAGTATCGGTAATTTCATGATAACCAATCACCGTGAGTGTTGAAGCGTCCAGTTTAGGTGGTTTGGCTAATGCCATGCCTGACAAACCTGCCAAGGCCAAGCCAAGTGATATGTTCAACAAAGGAGATGCAAAGCGGATAATCATGAAATAGCGTCTCAATAACAATATAGATTACTTATGTGAAATTTGATGTTAGGGCACGAACTTTTTGAAAGTTGGTCTTAATATCACACTGCTCACAAATGAACAGTTTTTCAGTCAGCATTTATAATCAAATAATCTGAAAATAATCTTAAATATTCAAAAAGCTAAAATATAAATTAATAATGTATTTATATTTAAAGCTCATATAAACAAGAAAGCCCCCTAAAGGGCTTTCAATTTTTCACTAGTCACGAGTTTTCACATCGAATAATTCAATTTCAAAAATTAAATTAGAATTAGCTGGAATAATCTTACCCATTTTACGCTCACCATAAGCTAAATGAGCAGGCACGATTAATTTACGCTTGCCGCCAACTTTCATTCCCATAATGCCTTGGTCCCAACCTTTAATCACACGGCCTGTTCCAATCACACATTCAAAATAATTACCACGGTCAATTGAAGAGTCGAATTTAGTGCCGTCTTCTAACCAACCTGTATAGTGAGTTGTAATCAAAGCGCCTTTAACCGCTTCTTTGCCTTCACCTACTTTTAAATCGATAATTTCTAATTCATTTGACATGGTTTAACCCTTAAACTGAATTTCTAAAATCGTAATTAGTACTTAGTGTACCAACTCAATCTGTAGAATTTGTTGCGCTTTTCTATGTTACTGTAACTGTGTCCAAACAACATTGGCCTGACCCTTTTCACCTAAAAGCGTCCACTCGTTGTCCATCACATTTAATTGTAGTTGCATGGTGCGTTCACAGAGTTGTTCTAGCTCAGCTGTGCTTTGAGGGGCAATCTGCCAAACCTGAACGTTACTTAACGTTTTAATCTTACTGTTTCGCTTCCACCATTCTTCGACTTGTGTGCCATAAACAACAACCGCAACTTTTTTACAGCGCGAACTGGCTTTTTTGACTTTATCTTCAGACGGCAGACCCACTTCAATCCATGCTTCTAACTGACCTGTTAAATCTTTTTGCCATAACGCTGGTTCGTCAGTTTCAAAAAGATCTTTTGTAAACTCAAGCTCATCACTTGCGAAACGAGCAAAGGCCATTAAACGAACCATTAAACGTTCTAAAGTTTCCGAAGGATGCAAGGCAAGCGTCAGTTGATAATCACCATAAATATGGTCGTCCATATTGGCAATATTCAAGTCTGCCTTATAAATTGTTGCTTTAAGCGCCATGATTAATATGTTCCAAAATTTGGCGCTAAGGATACTCGATTTTAGATAAAAATTTATAAAAAAACTGAGCAATGCAAAACATCCCGACATGAAATTTGCATATTCTTCCAAAACGCTCTGCTGATTTTAGAGTTGGCCGGTTTTTTGCTTGAAAGAGAAATATTCTCCTCTTGCTTAAATTGATGACTTATGTGGCAAAAGCTTAAACGTAGTTTATTTTTACAGGTTCTTTGTGCTCTCTTTCTTGGAGTTGCAGTTGGGGCTGGTTTTCATGATTTCTCTCTATCTTTAAAGCCTTTGGGTGATGGTTTTATTTCTTTAATTAAAATGCTGATTGCACCCATTGTTTTTTGTGTAGTTGTGCTCGGTATTTATGGTGCAAATGACATCAAAAAAATGGGCAAAGTCGGTGCAAAAACCATTCTCTATTTTGAAGTAGTCACCAGTATTGCTTTAGTTTTAGGCATTATCATTGCCTATGTATTTAAACCGGGTGTCGGCATGAATATCGATATCAGCCATTTAGATGCAAAAGATTTAAGCACCTATACCGAACGCGCCCATGAAATGAACACTGGTTCGGAATTTCTACTCAATATTATTCCGAAAACATTTACGGCTGCTTTTGCAAACGGCGATATTTTACAAGTTTTATTAATCGCTATTTTATTTGGTGTATCCCTACTTTTAATTCCTAAACATTTGGCAGAGCTAGTACGTCAGGCCCTTGAAGCTTTTTCTGAAGTCTTCTTTAAAATTATGGGCCTGATTATTCGTTTAGCACCTATTGGTGTGTTCGGATCAGTAGCCTATACCACCGCCAAATTTGGTTTAGATTCACTTCTACAATTGGGCTATTTGGTTCTACTGTTTTATGCGACCTGCATTTTATTTGTTGTTGTTGTCTTAGGTTCAATTTTAAAACTTGCCGGTCTCAACATCTTCAAATTTGTGGCTTATTTTAAAGATGAGTTAGCGATTGTTTTGGGTACAGCATCTTCTGACTCTGTTTTACCCCAAATTATGAAAAAACTCAGAAATCTGGGAATCAAGGATTCAACGGTAGGTCTGGTCATTCCTACGGGTTATTCTTTTAACTTAGATGGGTTTTCAATTTACTTAACTTTAGGGGTGATCTTTATTGCGCAAGCCTGCAATATTGATCTATCTACACATGACTTGCTGGCTATTTTGCTGGTTTCACTCATCACCTCTAAAGGCGCACACGGTATTCCCGGCTCAGCCTTAGTTATTCTTGCAGCAACACTTTCAGTTATTCCAAGCCTCCCTGCTATTGGCTTAGTACTTCTATTGTCTGTAGATTGGTTTATTGGAATTATTCGTGCCTGCACTAACCTCATCGGTAACTGTGTTGCGGCTGTAGTCATTGCTCACTGGGAAAAAGATATTGACCATGCTCAAGCCAAAGCAGTGTTAGATACAAAACCTTAAATCTGCGTTAGAGAACATTAAATCGTTTTTCGTTTAATGTTCTCTATTCTTTAAGCTGACAAGCAAGTAATGCCGTTTCAAAAGCCAACCAATCGTGATTATGTTCACTAATAATTTCAATGCGGTTATCAATGCCCTCTTCACCAGACTTATAGTTAAACTGATCAGGATTAAAGTTAAAAACTTTCCAACCTTGATCTGTATTAAAAATTCCCTTAATTCGAAGCCAGTCTTGCTGCGCGCATAATAAATCTAGCAAATTATAAAAATCGAATTTCCAGCGCTTAGGTAATTTCCAACCTGCCACAATATAACCCTGTGCCGACTCGACATAATGATAAGGTAATTGCTGAATTTCCTTCTTAACCTCGGTTTCAGTCATTTGTTTTTGAAGTTTAAGTAAAGGCTGTATCGATCGCTCAGTTAAACGAGCAGCCACATCGATGTTATTTAACGCTAACTGACCATTTTCAGTTTTAATCCATTCTTGTTGATAAGGCTGGTATTCTTCTTTTAATAACTCAAGTGCCTGATCATCTTCAAAAGTCATCACATCCGTATGTGACACCACCACAATCTGGGCAGCTTTTAACTGATCTTCATAAAGGTTTTGTTTAACCCAGTTTATATCGTGCAAACGGCTACCATCAACAACAGTAATTAATGCTCGCATGGCTAAACTACTTTGCCAATGCAGTTCAGTCAGTTGGTCAAATAATTGAGAAGGATGCCCAAGTCCAGTCGGTTCAATAAAGAGTCGGTCTGGCTTTTGTTCACTCAATAGACGAGCTAAAGCAATATGCATAGGCAATTGACTGCTACAACACAAGCAACCACCTAATAATTCTTTGACGGCATATCCTTCATCTTGAGGTAGAAGTTGTTGGTCTACTCCAATTTGCCCAAACTCATTCATTAATACAGCCCAAACTTCATCTTTAGGTTTCTGACTTAATAAATGCTGTAATAATGTGGTTTTTCCTGCCCCTAAAAAACCTGAAATAATATGGGTAGGAACAGTTTTCTGGGCAATAAATTTCACAAGCAGCTCAAATCAACAAGGTTTAAAAAACTAAGAAAGGTATATCACTGTTTAAGTACCATGAAAATGATTTTTCACTTTGAAGATATACTTTTCAATTATCGGGCCAAAACACGAAATATGTGACATAAATCTCACCAATTATCTAATTTAACTTTTAATATTTATATTTCAAACGGAATATTCTATTTATACGTATTCACAATTCATGCCAGAGTGTTCGCTTTACGTAACATGATTGGTTTTTTTTCATTCGATAAGAAATATTTTTACACATTTTAAGGTGTAATTAAGCCCTTTAACTTTACAGATTCCGCACATAAACGGCCCGTATATTTCATATTGTTAAGATAGGCGTAATAGATTGTTAAGTTAATTGATGTAATCCAAACCTCGGCTTAGCATGTGTCCTAGCTTAGTCATTCAGCCATGCACGTTTCATGTAGGTATGAACGATTAGGTTTGATTTATTTTTTTTAATGAATTTAAGGATGCCATAAAATGAAATTAGCTAAGACTCTACTTGCAACTACTTTAGCTTTAACTGCTGCTTCAACTTTTGCTGCTTCTAAACATGAACAAGCGCATAGCACTGCTGGTGAAGAAAAAGTTGTTGTTTCAACTCAAGAACAAGCAAACACTGCAAATGCTGCATCTGATGCTGTAGGTTCTGCTTCTGAAGCTGCTCCTGCAACTCGTTAATTCTCTCAGCACTCTCCTCCAAGCTCAGAGATAATTTTACTGAAATGAAATATGGACGCTGAATTTTAGTAAAGAAGAAAAAGGATCGAACCATGCTGCGGTTCGATCCTTTTTTTTAAGAAGATTTTTTATACATACTGCAAGATGGGTTGTGATTTTCCTGTAGGCGTAAACCCTTACGGTGCTCGGCTGCTTCAAAGCGGCAACGTTTCCACTCAGTATTTAGATTTAATTGAGGCACTTCACATGGCTTGCTCTGCTCATCAACAGCAACCATAGTGAAATAACAGCTATTGGTATGACGCACTGAACGCTTCTGGATATTTTGGGCTTCAACACGTATTCCTACTTCCATTGAAGTACGGCCTACATGGTTAACACTTGCCAAGAAGGTTACCAGCTCACCTACATAAATAGGTTCTTTAAAATTTACCTTATCTACAGATAAAGTCACCACGTAGCCACCCGAATAACGACTTGCGCAAGCGTAAGCGACTTGGTCTAGTAGTTTTAGAATCGTACCACCATGAACATTACCTGAAAAATTTGCCATATCAGGCGTCATCAAAACTGACATCGTCAATTCAGACTGATCATCAGTTGCTGTGGTTATTTCATCTAATGTAGGCATAGCTCAACTCTGTGTCTTAAAACAAGCTCAGACAATATTATGGTTGATAATTCACAAAAAAAACATGATTAAATCCACAACATAGCATTGTATTTTTTAATATCTTTGATTGTTTTTTAAAATCTAACTTTTTAAGACATTATTTTTAAAGTTATTTTTTAAAGCTATTTTATTTATCTTAGAGCTTTTTAGAAGATGCTATGCCATTTTATTCCACACTTAATGGCATAGCTGGATTTTATAAGTCACTCGCTATACTTTAGTAATAACGCCTGTCACACCATTAATAATCATATCAATGGCGATCGTTCCAATTAATAAAGCAGATAAACGCCCGACAATATCAAAATAACGGTCAATATGTTTAGCATGCTTATAGCGTAAATGGTCATGTGAAAATTTCATCAAGATCAAAATACTACAGGTTAAAAACAGCGTGAAGCCAATCACTAACGCTGCCTCACCAATTGACATTTCAATTCCTGTAACCACAGCAGCACTAATAGTTCCCGGACCAATCATAAATGGCATAGCGATGGTGCCAGCCAGATGTTCTGGCGCTCCACGCATTTCACCAATCGTATCGGCTCCCTGAAAAACATAGCGATAGCCAATAACCAAAAAGATAAGGCCTCCAAAAATCTGGAAGGCTTCAAAACGTACATTCAGATATTTACTAAAAATTGCTTCGCCGCCCCATGCAAATAGCATGAACACGACAAAAGCAATCAAGCTTCCCTGAATCAGTGCTTTATTAAACACTTTTGTTTCTGAATGGCGGATCAGGCCAATCATATAAATGCTCATTAGAAATGGGTTGAGCAAAGAGAAAAATAAAGCAAAAGAATGTAGATAAGGAGAAGCCATGCATTGTCCTCTTAAGCTTGTGGATCTGGGAACAACGGACGATTCCCTGGGCTAATACGATTAATATGTAAGAACGTCATATGTCTTTCATATTTATCTAAAATGTCATTAATAACCTGTTCTTTACCGTAACCAACTAAGTCATTATCTTGAGAACCATCATAAAGATAGGTTTCAAGTCGGTAATAGAACTGTTTACCCCGTTTCACACGCTGGCTAAAGTTAGGCGCGCTATAACGTACAGGCCAAATCTGATAAACAAAGTTTTGTTCTTCTTCCAAATGAATAGTGAAATCCAGATGGTAAAGCGTTTCTTCATCTTCAAGAGGTGTTTGCTGCACATCCACATTCATACCCTGCTTAATAAGCTCACCAGCAACGGCCTGAACAGCCGGTAGACAAACTGTATCTAACATGCGTTGGGTTTCAGTGGTTCCCGGATGATGCATGACTCGAGTTAAACGCTGCTTCCAATTCAGAATATCAACGTTCCCTACTACTGGAGCTGCATTCATACTTCGACTGGCCTGTCGGTAATCCTCAAGCCTTAGCGATTTATAAAGCCCGGCCATCACAAGGAACATCACGAAACTAAAAGGTAGTCCCATAATAATGGTCGCGTTTTGCAAAGCGGTAATTCCGTTGCTCATGAGCATGGCGAGCGTTAATAAACCAATCGCCACGGCCCAAAATACGCTTAACCAACGAGGAGCATCATTATCGATATTAGTAAGTTTAGTCGTGAAGTTACCTAAAACCAGCGCTCCCGAATCGGCAGAAGTCACATAAAACAAAAGCCCTGTTACGGTGGCAATTGAAGCGATAAAGGTAAAGCCCGGATATTGTGCTAACAGGTCATAAAAACCATGGGCTGGATTTGCCAAAACCGTAGCCGCTAAAGTTTGGTTACCTTCAAAAATAACGCTGTGCAATGCACTATTACCAAAAATGGATAACCAAGTGAGTGTAAATAGAAGTGGAATAATTAAGGTACCGCACACAAACTCACGAATGGTACGCCCTCTTGAAATACGTGCCAGAAAGAGTCCTACAAATGGAGACCAAGCAATCCACCACGCCCAGAAGAAGAAAGTCCAACTACTCATCCATTCTTTAGGTTGTTCAAAAGCAAAACTTTGTAATGCTAAAGCAGGGAAACGAGTTAAATAGTCACCAATATTTTGAACAAGGGCATTGAGTAAAAACTCAGTATTTCCTAAGAATAAAATAAACAGCAACAACCCGACCGAAACATAAATATTGATTTCAGATAAAATCCGTAGGCCTTTATTGACCCCAGATGTCACCGAAATAACACTAATACCGACTGCGACAGCAATCAGGATAAATTGCATCCAGATATTTTCTGGTAATCCCAATAGCACATGTAGGCCATAATTCAGCTGTACCACTCCAATCCCGCAGGTCGTCGCAATACCAAAAATTGTCCCAATGACGGCAGCCGTATCAACACTATGTCCAATTGCCCCATTAATTCTGTTCCCGAAAATTGGGTAAAGTGCAGAACGAATGGTGAGTGGCAAATTATAACGATAACTAAAGTATCCCAATGACATACCAATCAAGGCATACATACACCAACCGGTTAAGCCATAGTGGAATAAAGTCCAAACCATACTCTGGCGTGCTGCTTCATAGGTCTGACCAGCTCCGACTGGAGGTTGCATATAATGAGATAATGGTTCAGCAACCGAAAAGAACATCAGATCGATACCGATACCAGCCGAAAACAGCATTGCAGACCAACTGAGTAAACTAAACTCAGGTTTTGAATGCTTAGGCCCTAATTTAATACTGCCGTATCTTGAACAGGCAATAAAAATCACGAAAACCATATATAACGTTGCGGCAAGTAGATAATACCAACCAAAGGTTGAAGTTACCCATTGAAGTACGGTGTTCATGACTCTATTTGCAAAATCATTGAACAAAAACGTGACGAGAGAAAAAATTAAAATAAGTACAGCTGAAAAATAAAAAACCACACGGTTGAGCGGGTCTTTTTTAGATTTAGATAATGTTAAATCATCAACTGCTCTTGGATTATCTGTTGCCATACAATCCTCAAGGAATAGAAATAAAAACAAAATATTTAATTTCGTCTTTTCACTCTTATTTAAAACAATGAAAAGACGACTTTAAACGCAAAAATAATATATAGATGTGATCGGTTAAGGTTATAAAACCTCAGTCACTTTATTCTGGTCACAATTCGACGGAACCGAAATGTCTTTTGAAACAGCTAACTGTTTTTTCACTAATTGAGGGTCAAAATCATCTTGCTTTAACGCTTTGGCTAAGCCAAACATATAAAGCAAAATAATGACTGAAAATGGTAAACCACATAACACCACAGCACTTTGCATGGAGTTAAAACTACCGGCTAAAAGCAAGCCAATACTTACAATGGTAATTACCACAGACCAAAAAACGCGTAACCAGATCGGTGAATCACTATCATTGGTGCCCCCTTTTGAGGACAAATTAGCGATCATTAGTGTACCAGAGCCAACTGGTGTCAAAAATAAAACGAAACAAATTACAACAACAATGCCAGCAACATAAGGATTAAACGGCAGATATTCGAGTAACTTAAATAAAGACAATGCCGGATCAGTTAAAACCATATCGCCCAAAACTTTCTGTTTCTGGTTCAAGATAAAGTAAATGGCAGTATTTCCAAAAACCGAGATCCAAGCCAGTGTAAAACCTAGTGGAATCAGGCATACACCTAATACAACCTCACGAATCGTACGTCCTTTTGAAATGCGCGCAATAAACATGCCGACAAAAGGCGCCCAAGCAATCCACCAAGCCCAATAAAATACGGTCCACGAACCTAGCCAGCCACTGGCTTTTTGATTGTATAAATACATATCAAAGCTTTTACCAACAAAATTACTTAGATAATCTCCCATGTTCTGCACAAGACCATTTAATAAATGGTTTGTAGGACCTGTTAGAAATACAAATAAAAGCAAGGCATACAGCAGACGTAAATTAATACGCGATAACCATGCCAAACCTTTTTCAATGCCAACCACTGTTGTGATCGTGGCAACACTCATCATGATGAGAACAGCGGCAATTAAGGTCACTGAGTTATTAGGAATTTGCGGAAGTAAATAACAAATGCCTGATACCAGCACCAATGCTCCGATTCCCAAGTTGGTGACCAAGGAAATAACCGTCGCTAAAATTCCAAAGCCATCGACGAAATCACCAATTAACCCGTGAACTCGTTCTCCAAAAATTGGGTAAAGCGCCGAACGCAAAGCTAGTGGTAAGTTTTGTCTGAAAGAAAAATAACCTAAAGTGACTCCGAGCAATGCATAGAGTACCCAGCCATGAATGCCCCAATGCAAAAAGCTATAAGTCATCGCATTACGGGCTGCCTGAATAGTTCCTGACTCACCTTCTGGTGGTCTTAAGAAATGGTCAACAGGTTCGGCGACACCATAATAAAGTAAGGCAATACCAATCCCTGCCGAGAACAGCATGGAAGTCCAAGCCAGATAACTAAACTCAGGTTTGTCGTCGTCTTTTCCTAGTGGAATCTGCCCTACTTTTGAAAAAGCGAGCCACGCGACAAAGCCCAAGCACAGCACAATAACCAGCATGTAATACCACCCAAAAAAGTGATTTACCTGCTCTTGTACATAGGTCAACCAAAACTGACTCTGTTCTGGAAACAACACAAAAAGTAGGCCGAAAATGCCAATACTGATGGCTGAACTCCAAAAGACAAAACGATTTAACCGAATATGGTCTGAAGAATCTTTATCACTTTTCAACACCATCTTATTGCTCCTTGCAATCGGTGTATTTTTCTCAAAATAACGTGATAAGTAATGTACTTATGCGCATCATCCTATTCTTAAGAATCTTTGATTTTAGCTCTTTATTTCTAGAGCTAATCTTCAAAAATTCATTGATTTTTACATATCATACTTGTTATTGATTGAACGTTCAATCAATAACAAGTATGATAAAAAAAGTGCTATGATGCTCTGCAAGTTAACATGCTGAATTTAAAGCACCGCTAAAAGTGCTGATGTGGAAAAACATGACAAAACGCAGAGTAAAACCAGAGCACGTGCGACGTGAAGAAATTATGAACGCTGCACTCGACGTAATTTATGAAGTGGGGTTATCCAATACCACCATTGCACAAATTGCAAAAAAAGCCGAGTTGTCGACCGGCATTGTCAGCCATTATTTTGGCGACAAACAAGGGTTGATAAATACCTGTATGCAAGAAATGCTGAATGTTCTGCGTCATAAAACTGAACAGTACAGAGCAGAAGCAGATTCACATCCAGAGAGCCAGATTAAGGCCATTATCGACTCGAACTTTGACATTAGTCAGGTTAATGAAAAAGCAATGCGGGTCTGGTTAGACTTTTGGTCAGCAAGTATGCATGTACCAGACTTAAGCCGCTTGCAAAAGATTAATGATCAACGCCTGTACTCTAACTTGAAGTTTTATTTCCTCAAGTTAATGAATGAACAACAGGCCAGTGTTGCCGCTAGAGGGTTGGCAGCATTGATTGATGGATTATGGTTACGAGGCAGTTTAAGCCGTCATAACGAATTTGACAGCAATCTTGCCCGTTCCATTGCTTACGATTATGTACAAACGCAAGTTCAATTTGCGAACAAGCCTTTGCAGGAGAGACAAAATGAGTGATGCACAAGTTCATCAACTGTATATCCATGGACGCTACGTTAACGCAACCAGTGGAAAAACATTTAATAGTATTAACCCTGCTAACGGCGAGACAATCGCGACTCTTCAACAGGCTTCTGAACAAGATATTGAAGCTGCTGTACAAAGTGCCCAACAAGGACAAAAAATCTGGGCTGCCATGACTGCCATGGAGCGTTCACGTATTTTGCGTCGTGCTGTCGACATTCTTCGTGAACGTAATGATGAGCTTGCCCGTCTTGAAACACTCGATACAGGTAAAGCTTTTAGTGAAACATCTACAGTCGACATTGTGACTGGTGCAGATGTACTCGAATATTACGCAGGACTTGCAACCGCCATTCAAGGTGAACAAGTTCCGCTTCGCGAATCAAGTTTCTTTTATACACGCCGTGAACCTTTAGGCGTAGTTGCTGGTATTGGCGCTTGGAACTATCCAATCCAAATTGCTCTATGGAAATCTGCCCCTGCCCTTGCTGCTGGTAACGCCATGATTTTCAAACCAAGTGAAACCACTCCACTTACTGCATTTAAACTTGCAGAAATCTATACAGAAGCAGGCGTTCCAGACGGCGTATTTAACGTGGTGCAAGGTGCTGGTCGTGAAATTGGTCAGTGGCTCACTGAACATCCTGTGATTGAAAAAATCTCATTCACTGGTGGTGTGGAAACTGGCAAAAAAGTTATGGCAAGCGCTGCTGGCTCTACACTTAAAGAAGTGACCATGGAACTTGGTGGTAAATCACCACTGATTATTTGTGAAGATGCCGACCTGAACCGTGCCGCAGATATTGCAGTCATGGCGAACTTCTTTAGCTCAGGTCAGGTATGTACCAACGGTACACGTGTATTCATTCCAAAATCACTTTTAGCTGACTTTGAAAAAGCAGTTGTAGAGCGTGTAAAACGTATTCGCATTGGCGACCCGATGGCTGAAGACACAAACTTTGGTCCACTCACCAGCTTCCCTCATATGGAAAAAGTGTTGTCTTTCATTGAGTCAGGCAAACAACAAGGCGCTAAAGTGTTAATTGGTGGTGGCCGCGCAACAGAAGGTGAACTTGCCAAGGGCGCTTATGTACTACCAACTGTATTTAGCGACTGCACCGACCAGATGGCCATTGTTCAAGAAGAAATTTTTGGACCAGTCATGAGCATTTTAAGCTATGAAACCGAAGAAGAAGTGATTCAACGTGCTAACGATACCACCTTTGGTTTAGCTGCTGGCGTTGTTACTCAAGACATTAGCCGCGCTCATCGCATTATTCACCAAATTGAAGCTGGTATTTGCTGGATTAACACGTGGGGCGAATCACCTGCCGAGATGCCAGTCGGTGGCTACAAACAATCTGGCGTGGGCCGTGAAAATGGCTTAACCACACTTGGGCACTATACCCGTATCAAATCTATTCAAGTTGAACTTGGCGATTATCAAAGCATTTTTTAATGCCTCAATTGCTCTAAACACGTCAACCTAAATCACATATGCCGAGCAGTCTTTATAGATTGCTCAGGCAAACTGTTAGTAAAAAAAGGATAGTTATGAATATTAAAGAATATGATTACATTATTATTGGCGCAGGATCTGCCGGAAATGTACTTGCTGCGCGTCTAACTGAAGACAAAGATACCACCGTTTTACTGCTAGAAGCAGGCGGCCCAGATTATCGCTTGGATTTCCGTACACAAATGCCAGCAGCTTTGGCCTACCCTCTTCAAGGTCGTCGCTACAACTGGGCTTATTTAACCGACCCAGAACCGCACATGAATAACCGCCGTATGGAATGTGGTCGTGGTAAAGGTTTGGGTGGCTCATCTTTAATTAATGGCATGTGCTATATCCGTGGTAACGCAATGGATCTAGAGCAATGGGCAACTCATAAAGGCCTTGAAAACTGGTCTTATGCCGACTGTTTGCCTTACTATAAAAAAGCCGAAACGCGTGACATTGGTGAAAATGACTACCATGGCGGCAATGGTCCTGTGTCCGTTGCTACACCTAAAAATGGTAACAATGTCTTGTTCCATGCCATGGTTGAAGCTGGTGTACAAGCAGGTTACCCACGTACTGATGACTTAAATGGTTACCAGCAAGAAGGTTTTGGTCCAATGGATCGCACGGTTACCCCAAAAGGTCGCCGCTCAAGCACTGCGCGTGGATATTTGGATATGGCAAAAGGTCGTCCAAACCTGACTATTTTGACTCACGCTACGACCAATAAAATCTTGTTTAATCAAAAACAAGCGATTGGTGTCGAATATATTATTGGTGCTGATAAAAACAACTTACAACGTGCCTTAGCTAAACGTGAAGTGTTGCTGTGTGCAGGTGCAATTGCTTCACCTCAGATTTTACAGCGCTCGGGTGTTGGTGAAAGCACTTTCTTAAAATCAATGGACATTGATATCGTTCATGATTTACCGGGTGTAGGTGAAAACCTGCAAGACCACTTAGAAATGTACTTGCAATATAAATGTAAGCAACCCGTTTCTTTATACCCTGCCTTGAAATGGTATAACCAACCTGCTATTGGTGCCGAGTGGTTGTTTAACGGTACAGGTATTGGTGCAAGCAACCAGTTTGAAGCGGGCGGATTTATCCGTAGTTCAGATGAATTCAAATGGCCAAACATTCAGTACCATTTCTTGCCAGTTGCCATTAACTACAATGGTAGTAATGCAGTGAAAGAACATGGTTTTCAGGCACACGTAGGTTCAATGCGTTCCCCTTCACGTGGTCGTATTAGACTTAAATCAAAAGATCCGTTTGAGCATCCAAGCATCTTGTTTAACTACATGTCGAGTGAGCAAGACTGGCGTGAGTTCCGTGATGCAATTCGTATTACCCGAGAAATCATGCAGCAACCTGCACTTGATCCATATCGCGGTGAAGAAATTAGTCCGGGTAAACATTTGCAAACCGATGCAGAGCTTGATGATTTTGTTCGTAACCATGCTGAAACCGCTTACCATCCGTCTTGTAGTTGTAAGATGGGTGAAGACGAGATGGCTGTAGTTGACGGTCAAGGCCGCGTACATGGAATGAATGGTTTACGTGTAGTTGATGCCTCAATTATGCCACTCATTATTACTGGTAACTTAAATGCAACCACCATTATGATTGCCGAGAAAATTGCAGACCAGATTCGTGGGCGTGAAGCACTACCACGTTCAACTGCACCATTCTATGTAGCTTCATAAAGTTTTAAAGGGCATATTTCTTATACAGAGATATGCCCTTAATTTAATCTTTATCGTCTAAATATTAATAAGAACTATGTATGACAGAAAATAAGCGCTTGCAAAGAGCTTATTTACATCAATATCACATGCAACAAAAATCATCTATGTTTATATATCTATATTCTTCAAATGATTTAACTTTAACCAAATAAAAATTATTAAATATATTTCAAATACTTAATTTCAAATAATGATTGAAAATTATCTTATTAAAGCTCATTTTGATCAAATATAAATCATATTTATGATTTTGATGAACCCCATTTATTATAAAAATTGTCTTGTCAATGCAAAATTAGTCTAAAATATAGAGTGTTTGCGATAATCCCAAGTAATTTTTATTTTTTTCGAAGTTCTCTAATTTTGAGAATTCAGTTTCGCATTTATATCCATTTTGTCTGGATACGCTGTCTAGGTTTCCTCACTCCTTAAGTGACTCAAATAACTTATTTTAAGGTCCCCCTTACATGAAAAAGTTTTTGAAATACCTTCTGGTATTAATCATTCTTATTCTAATTGCAGGTATTGTTTTCTTGTTTAGACCAACTGCGTCAAAACAAGTCGAAACTGCAAAAGATGAACCAGTTGTTGATGCTGTCCTTGTTGGCGGCGGCATCATGAGTGCCACTCTTGGTACTTATTTCACCGAGCTTGAACCAAACTGGCAAATTCGTATGTATGAACGTCTTGACCAAGTTGCTCAAGAAAGTTCAAACGGTTTTAACAATGCCGGAACAGGCCACTCTGGCTTTATGGAAATGAACTATACCGAAGAAAAAAACGGTAAGATGGAAATTGTCAAAGCTGAAAAAGTTGCTTCTCAATTTGAAGTAGCGAAACAGTTTTGGTCATATCAGGTAAAACAAGGCGTTTTAGCTGAACCTAAATCATTCATTAATCCAGTTCCGCACATTGCTTTCGTTTGGGGCGATAACGTTCAATTCTTAGAAAAACGTTATGCTGCCATGATTCAAAGCCCGCTGTTCAAAGGCATGAAATTTACTGAAGACCCAGCTGTGATTAAACAATGGGCGCCTTTAGTAATGAACGATCGTGACCCTAGTCAAAAAGTTGCAGCAACCCGTATGGATGTTGGCTCTGACGTAAACTATGGTTCTATCACTAAACAATTAGTGAATCGTTTAGACCAAAACCCGAATTTCAAATTACAGACTTCAACCGAAGTAACTGGCATCAGCCAAAATGATGACAAAACTTGGACTGTGTCTTTCAAAAATTTGAAAACTGGTAAAGTAGATCACGTTAAAACACGTTTTGTATTTATCGGTGCAGGTGGTGCAGCAGTTAAATTATTGCAACTTACTGGTTTACCAGAAGCTAAACAATATGCTGGCTTCCCTGTAGGTGGCGAGTTCTTAATTACTGATAACCCAGCAATTACAGCAGAGCACACAGCGAAAGTTTATGGCCGTGCTGAACTCGGTGCTCCTCCAATGTCTGTACCACATATTGATACACGTTATATCGACGGTAAAAAATATGTATTGTTTGGACCATTTGCAACGTATTCAAACAAGTTCCTGAAAAATGGTTCTCAGCTTGATTTACTTGCATCAACCAACAAAAACAACGTTTTACCAATGACCACTGTTGGTCTGGAAAACCTTGATCTTGTTAAATACTTGGTAAGCCAAGTAATGATGTCAGACCAAGACCGTCTAAATGAACTTCGTAAATACTACCCAGATGCGAAAGCTGAAGACTGGCGTTTAAGCCAAGGTGGTCAACGTGTTCAGATCATCAAAAAAGAACCAGGTAAACCAGCAACGCTTCAATTCGGTACAGAAATCTTTGCGTCAAAAGATGGTGCTGTAACTGCATTGTTAGGTGCGTCTCCGGGTGCTTCGACTTCTCCATACATCATGCTTAACTTGCTTGAAAAAGCTTTCCCTCAACAAACTGAAGGTAAGTGGAATCAGAAGCTTCATGAAATTGTAGTGTCTTATAAACAAGACTTGAGCAAAGACCCTGTATTACTTGACAAAGTTCGTCAATACACAAGTTCTACGCTTGGCTTGAACTACACATCTCCGTTCAAAGCTGCAAACGATGAAACTGCTGCTGCCCCAGTTGCAAAAGCAAACTAAGTTTGACGATGTATAAGTAAAATATCAAAAGGATGAATTTCGATTCGTCCTTTTGTTTTTTAAGCCCTCACTTGAGATACTTAGATTCGCTATGACGCCTTTAAAATCAACACCTCACCTCTTATCATTTTGTTTTAAGCTCGTGCTTGTTTTGCTACTGGCTTATCTGTTGTTAAGCGGATTTTATATGTGGATGATTGGTGGTACAGCAATTTATATCAGCTCCGCGATGTTACTTACTATAACTGCTTATGCATTTAAGCTCGGCAAATATCAAAAACTATGTTCTGTTTTAAATGTGCTCATGAGTGCAGCTGCGTTATATTTCAGTGCCGCCCATTTATTTTTCTCTCCTATTCAATCCTTGATATTTTTACCTGCGCTGTTTTTTATTCTATTAGCATTCACGCCACCAGATAAAACTCGCAACGTATATAAAATTTTAATATTCATCAGTTTATTGATTTGGTCAGGCATACACTTTACCCAGCTTGAGCAACTTCAAGCCTATTATCAAACCCAGCACACAGGTGAAAGCTGGCAACAATTTGGCGCGTTATAAGATCATTTTTTATTCTATATTTCCAAATAAATACACACTCTTTTTCACATGAAGTTCATCAGTAAAACTGAACATCATCTACAGAAATCCTTTTAAGAAAAAATATTCATAACAATCTAATTTATTTAGAAATATATCGAGCATATTCGCGATTGAACACGACTCATCTACACGCTAGATTACACAAATATTTTTTCTCCCTTTATGTTGTAATTTATGAAGATTTTAGATGGTGGTTTAGGCCGTGAATTGGCCCGTCGTGGCGCTCCGTTTCGTCAACCAGAGTGGTCTGCTCTCGCACTGATTGAAGCACCAGAAACAGTAAAAGAAGTACATCTCGATTTTATTAACGCTGGTTCAGAAGTTATTACGACGAACAACTACGCTGTTGTGCCTTTTCATATTGGACAAGAACGCTTTGAAACTGACGGCGTGCGTTTAATTCAAGTTGCCATCGAACAAGCAAAAAATGCAGTTAAAGAAAGTGGCAAAAATGTCAAAATCGCAGGGTGCTTACCACCATTATTTGGTTCTTACCGTGCAGACTTATTCCAACCTGAACAGGCTAAAAACCTTGCTGAGCCAATCATTAATACATTGGCACCAGAGGTTGATTTCTGGCTCGCTGAAACTCAATCGTGCTTAAAAGAAGTCGAAACAGTTCATGCGCTATTACCAAAAGATGGTAAAGACTATTGGGTGTCATTCACGCTGCAAGACGAAATCAAACATGAACAAGCGCTACTTCGCTCAGGCGAAAATATGCAACAAGTGGCTAATTTCATCAAACAATCAAATGCCAAAGCAGTGTTGTTTAACTGCTGCCAACCTGAAGTGATCTTGCAAGCAATTAATGAAATTAAAGGACTCATTCCAGAGTCTGTACAAATTGGCGCCTATGCCAATGCTTTCCCACCGCAAGATGAAAGTGCTACTGCCAACGATGGTCTGGATGAAATTCGTAAAGACTTAGATGCTCCAGCTTATCTTGGTTTTGCTAAACAGTGGCAACAAGCAGGTGCAAGTCTAGTCGGCGGCTGCTGTGGCATTGGCCCAGAACACATTGCTGAACTTTCTCAATTTTTTTAAAGAATAAATACCATGTCTGCTGCCAAAATTGGACTATTGTCTCTTACAGCGCTGGTCTTTAGTTCTATGGTGGGGTCAGGCGTATTTAGCCTTCCCCAAAATATGGCTCAAGTCGCTAACGGCTCTGCCCTTCTTGTTGCATGGCTCATTACTGGGGTCGGCATTATTTTCTTGGCGCTCACGCTATTACATTTAACACGTCAACGCCCAGATTTAGACGGTGGTATTTATAACTATGCACGGGAAGGCTTTGGCGACCTGATCGGGTTTTGCTCGGCTTGGGGCTATTGGTTATGTACCACCATTGGTATTGTCGGTTATGTCGTAATTGCCTTTTCAGGTGTCGGCATGTTTACCGATAGCAAAGACCATATTATTTTTGGTGAAGGTAATACCCTCTACTCTCTCATTGGCTCAAGCATTTTTGTATGGCTGGTGCACTGGTTAGTGAGTCGAGGCATTAAAGAAGCAGCTGTTGTGAATTTACTGGCGACTATTGCCAAAATCATTCCAATGGTGGTTTTTATCTTCTTTACTTTCATTGCTTTTAAGTTTGATTTGTTCAGACTCAACTTAAATGACTTTTCTTTAAAAGTGCCACTTTGGCAGCAAGTAAAAGACCTGATGCTAATTACACTTTGGGTATTTACCGGTATTGAAGGTGCTGTGGTTTTATCATCACGTGCAAAAAACCGTTATGACATTGGTAAAGCGACCATTTTAGGTGTGTTACTGGCGTTAAGTTTTTACGTCATGGTCACAGTATTGGCTTATGGTGTGGTGAGTCGTGAGGCCCTTGCTGGCATGCACAACCCATCAATGGCAACCATCTTGCAGCAACTGATCGGTTTACCGGGCACAATCGTTATTACTATCGGGCTTATTATTTCAGTTTCTTCGTCTTATTTAAGCTGGACATTATTCGCCACTGAAATTCCATATTTGGCTGCAAAAAATGGTGCATTTCCGAAATTATTTTTAAAGAATAATCAAAACAATGTACCCATTTCATCACTTTGGCTAACCACCATTGTGGTACAAGGTGCTTTGATTGCGGTGTATTTTTTCAATAAAAACTACACCCAACTTTTATTAATTTCATCGGTCATGATTTTGCTGCCTTATTTTCTGGTGTCGGCTTTTTATCTTAAGGAATCCATTCGCCATAAACGCACGCCGCATATTGCCATTGCAAGTGTTGCTTCCATTTATGCACTTTGGTTGCTCTATGCCGCGGGATTAGATTTATTACTTCTGTCTGTAGTGTTGTATTTGGTCGGCTTGATTATTTTTTCAATCAGCTATTTTGAGCATAAAAAATCGCTCAAACAAAATCAGCTTAATTAATCATTTCAACCACTGTTGAGTCATTTCAGCAGTGGTTTTCTGAAAATAAAATTTTCTATTTTGAAGGCTGTGACTGCTTTAAATGCAACCGTAAAATACGGCGTAATTCTAAAATCGCTTCTGGGGTAGTTTGAATTGAATGCCCGCCCTTAATCATCAGTTCCGACTGTTCACCACCTAAATGTGAACTTTGATAAGGTACAATTCCATCGCTGCTTTTTAACTTATCAGTCGTCCCATCAATATTGCCCATAATCGAATGATAGACCACATTGGACGAAGGCTGAATGGCTTGCGTAAGCTGCATAAAACTAGAAGAACGGCTTAAATTACTCGCCCCGTTTTCAATTAAACCTTTTCTGAGCTTTGTGTTTTTCTCATCTCTCATTTCGACCGCAATAAAGAAATCGGCTGGCAAACGAATAACACGGCGCGCAATTTGGGTAAACCATCGGTCAGCGTAGTCTGTGCCATGATGCGGTGCCGAAACAAAAATAACCCGCTTAAAATAAGGCAAAGCTTTGAACTGAAAGCGCTCTTGAATCACTGGATTTTCTTTTAAACGATTTAACTGCGCTTCATTCATTTTTTGCATGGCTAAATCTGAAACATCGGCATCACTTACCAAGAGGCGGCTAATCACTCCGCCCATACTATGCCCGACCAGCACTGCATCGTGTGCAGCGTAGCTATCTTTAGCAACATTTTGAAAAGCTTGATTCAACAATGAATAAATCTGAAAACGGCTTTCAAAAATCGGCATATTGGTTGAATAAAACACTTGCCAAACTTGATAATTATTTCTTAATTCGGCATCACCCATAATATCGTTGGTCAAACTTACCCACGCCTCTGGACTACTTGCCAAGCCATGAACAAATACAATGATTTTCTTATTAGGGTTAAAGGGTTCCAGCATATATAAATGCGGCATGATCAAATTGGTTTCTTTATTAATTAAAGACCAATAGCCTGCTGCACCTAAATTATATTTCGACAGCCAAAGTCCATAAGGTGCCGAATAGTTTGCAGTAAGCGGATAGTCCACACCTTCAACCTTTACACGGTCTTGTCGATATGGATCGAACATCGCAATTTCTAAATCTGCTCCAGCAATGACCTGATCTGCTGTGGCTTTTTGTTTTGGGTAAGCAATGGCAGTGACTGGAAAGAAGCGTGGTAAATGGATGTTGGGATTATTCTGATGAGCATAAAAAGCATCGGGGTCTAAAATGAAGCCGTGATTTACATCATTTTCTTTACGCCCGACAATAAATTCTGCCCCTAAACCATCCTTACGGTTAACGGTATTAAAGCCAGAAAAGTTCATGTTATAGCTTGAGCGAAAAGTATCGACTTCAATTTTTTGTACATCTACGGCATGGTCAAAATTGACGTGGTACTCATGCCCATCTGCTTTAAGCAGCGGTGGAAAACGATGCGTATTTAAATGATTAAAATACGTGGTCATTAACTTCGATAAGGCAACGTTATAAAAAATACGCACCTGATTTTGCCGATGGTCAAATACCCGATCGAATGGCGACTCTTCAGAGTCAAATAAATAGACATAACTATAGCGTAAGCTTTTATCAAACAACGCCAACTCTTGCTCAAGGCAACTGTTACTTTTATGAATGACATTACACTGGCTGCTACGCCCAACATCTAAAGCCTTGGCTAAATAGATTTCACTGAGCGCAGCATAGCGTTCTTCTCGGCTGCTATTTTCAGACAAGCTCTGAATTTTATTTAAACAATCATCAAAATTTTGCAGACAAGATTTTTCATTTTTTTTGACCAAATACAGTAAGTTTTGGGTTTGATGGCTTAAGGTGCCGTCGGTCAGAATACTTTCATTCTTACTTTTTAAAGCATTGCTTAAATTACTTTCTTTTAAATTAATGACCTGACAGCCACTGAGCAAAGCCATTATTGTTATGATTGAATAATGGTAAGACTTTGTCATTGTGCATTCCTTAATCGAATGTATTCCCCATCTGGTCATTATGCCTGTAAAGCAGTGAAGGAACAATTTCGCCTCAGCTTTCGGTTTCCTTTATTGCGAAAAAAAGCCTGAACTCATTTTAATTCAGGCTTTTTTTATTATTTTTTCTAATCAAGCTTGGTTAAACTTCTGCTGTGAAGCTAAATATGAGAAATAGAAAATTGGTAAGATAAACGGCGCTACACTCCAGAAGTCAAAATAGACATAGAGAATCGCTCCCAAGAAAGCACCAATTACAAACCCAATCACAATACTCGCGCTTTTCAGAAAACTTGCCCGATTGGCTGCATTATTGTTTTTAAGCAAGTTGGCAATATCAATACCAAGCTGCGTGGTGTTACCTGTCATCATGGTACTTGGGCTAATATTTTTAATTAGCGTTTTGCTGGAAGTATTACGAATAGCTAAAGCAATTAAACCCAACCCGCCTGTTACTGCAACTGTTAGCGCATCCGGATTTTTAAATGGCTCGAAGTAAAGCCCTGCCACCATAAAGGCACACAGGAAAATTGCTTCAAATAAAAATAAATAAGACAGTGTTTTGTGCTTGACCTGACTACGGTCAATTAACAGTTTGGTGATCACCACTGTCAAAATAAATAGCGGAATAGCAGCGAGCTTAATCCATATACCAGCCCCGCCTTTAACCCATGCAGCACCTGCCAACACTAAGTTTCCCGTAACATGAGCGGTAAAAAAACCAAACAGCGCAATAAAACCAATGGTATCAATTGCCCCACCCACCATGGTCAGTAAAACAGGATCTCGACATATCGCCCAGGTACTTTCTGTTTCTTTTTGAATTGGGGTATCTGCCATATAAAATATCCTGTTAAATTAGAGTTTTAAAACAAGTAAGTTGTATATAAATGATTTAAAAATGAATAATACTAAAGTGTTTATGAAAGCAAAAAACGATGTAAAAAAATAGAGTGCATAATGGCGTAACACTGTCTTTAAAATGGCAACAATAAAAATTGACTGTTTTTAAAACAATAAACGGTTCTCAGCTTCAAATCAATTTGACCTCTAAAACTGTTCTAACTATGATGAAGCCACGAGTTGATCTCAACTGGTTTTGAACCTGAAAAAGTTATGCCAGATATGGATAATGCAAAACAACAATCACGAGTAGATATATGTCGCTTTATCATTATTTAGTTTTTTTAGGGGGATTATTATTTGTATCGATTGCCTCTGCTGGCTATAAAAGTAATGCACACCGTGATTTTTACTCAAAATGCATCGCAGCTGGACATAGCCGTTCAACCTGTCTGTGTATTTATCATCGTTTAGAACGTCAATACTCCCCTAAGCTCATGCATAAACTTGGAAGTTTAAGCCTTCAAAGCCCCGAAGTACCACGTGATTTTGTGAAAACCATGATGCGTACCATGCAACAGTGCAGATCATAATTTTTCTATTTTTTAAGCCACATCCACGCTAACACCCCAGCCATACATAAAATTGTCGGATAGACAAACCACGGATGTGGAATGGTCCAAATCATCAGTCCCGCAGCCAGACTCATGCTCAACGTCGAGATGTATTTTGCCTTTTTAGGAATACGCCGATTTTCTTGCCACTCACGAATGAGTGGACCGATATAACGATGATTTCGAAACCATTGATGAAGTTTTTCAGAGCCACGAGCCGCAAAGAAAACAGCCAAAATTATAAAATCAACGGTGGGTAAACCCGGAATAAAAATACCCAATATGCCAAGTGCAATACACAACCAAGCCAAACCAATAAACACCCAACGCGCCCAAACAGAACGGGCAAGCTTACTGACTGATTGAGCAGGTGCTAACGACTGCTCATGTTTTACGATTGCATTTACTTGATTGAGTTTGTCCATATCGGGTATTCCCTTTATCCACTATTTATTATTTCAATTCATCAAGCTGATCAAGCGCCTGACCAAAATATCCAAAGGCATCTAACGCTCCCTGAACGACTCGGTCTTGTTGGGTTTGGTCAAAGCCTGTTTCATCAAGTGCTTGAACAAAACGTTTCCAAACTTTAGCGCGCCCTTCGGGATAAGCAGCTAAATTACGCGCAGCAAACGTTTCAGAAAAACCCAAATGTTTTTGAGCTTCTTTAAATAAAAATGCAGCCCCTAAAGTTGAACCTTCAGACACATAAATCCAACCTAAAGCTTCGGGTAGCTGTACGTTTTCACTGTGTAATTGCTGTTCGTTGGGTTGAATACCCAAATCATTTAAATCGGCAAGTGCTTGTTTTGAGCGGCCACGAATATCAAGGTCTGGAATCAGTCCTGCAACACCCTCTTTTTCAAAAAGATGTTCAATTTCACGCTGAAAGTAATATTGAGACAACGTAAATTGCGCGTATTTTTCTTTACTTGAAAATACCTTTGCCTGTGACATTAATTGATGCATACGTTCATGTTCAGCAGCGGTTTCTTGTTTCAAACGTAAAGACAAGCTGTTGCTAATGATTTGGTCTGTAGATGAGTTCATCATCTTTCTCCTGCAAAATGGATATCGCTCATCGGTTAACGGCCCCGATTGAGTTTGAGTTGGACTGGGAAATCCACAACAATAGTCACGGCTCGACCGTTAATTTTGTGGGGTTTAAATCTGGATTTACGTGTAGCTTGCATGACCCGTTCATCAAGGCTTTGAATGCCCGAACTTTGACGTAATTGGATGTCGATCGGCTGCCCTTTTTCGTTAATGCGAATCCGAAGCTCAACCAAACGATTTTGTTGTTTTAACTCGCGGTCATCATAGTCAAGCCCGCCAAAACTCAGCACATCCACACTACTCACCTGAACAACGTCATCGTGTTCAACTTGAGTGCTCGGTGCTTTGGAATACTCTTGCTGCGTTGCAGGTGTTTTGACGCCGCCACTTTTTGTTTCGGTATTGGTGTTTTGTGGCAAATGCTCAGTTTGCGTTTGTTCAAAGTCTGTCGAACTCAGTTTTTTATCATTATGAACCGCTAGCCTTTCTGTACGCTGCAATGGTTGGAGCGAAGTTGAATTGTTTAAAGTCGTTTTTGATGGTACTTGCTGTTTGTCATTTAAATTATTTTGCACGACCTCTTTAGAGGCAGTTTTTGACGCTAATGTTTGAACATTTGTAGGCGAGTTTTTTGATTCTTCAGGTACTGAAGATACCGAACTGTTTAATGTAGATTTAGGCGTTACACTTTTTTTAGGTTGGCTTTCGGTCTTTTCAGCCGATGGCTTTTTAGCAGGTGCCAATGACACAAAACTTACTTTTAATGCATCTACTTTTGGCGATGCTTGAAAAGTATAAGGTTCAATTAAATGACTCAGCATCCAGACAACAAACACATGCAGACCAATCACCACAACTACGGTTAAGCACTTATAAAAATGCTTCGGCCCCTGTGGTAAAGGCAACATAACCATCGGCTTATGTGTAGGGAATAAAGATTTTGATTTCATGACTTATTCCCTAAAAACGATGCTCAAGCTTGAGACTAATGTTGTGTTTATCGTAGGAATACAGCCAATCGACATTGCTTTTATTTTGGTTATAGCGATAGGTTAAATTAGGCGTCATGCCATAAAACTCAAAGCGCGGCATTTGCACAACAAAGGTATAGTTCTGTTCAAAATCATGACGACGAGCTAAGTAACTTACAGCGTATTTGTCAAACTGACGCCAACGGTAAGAACTTAACAAAGTGGTGTTAAATCCTGTGCTCCAAGATTTGCTTAAGCCTAATCGTACGCCTTGCTGTTCGTAGGCAGCTACATATTTTTCTTGTGCAGAATGGTCAACTACATCTAGACCACCAAAAACAGTCCACTGGTCTGGAAAAATCTTCCAGAAAGTGGCAAAAGCTGAATTTTCTATACCATCAAAGCTTTTATATTTCTGATAATTAAAATCTTTTCTTTCAGCTTCAAGCTTAAAGGCTTTATCTGACGAGATAAAATGCATCCACTCGGCACGCGCCCCCCACGCATTATAAAGGCCATCGTTGCCATAACGTTTATGTTCAAAAAGTGGACTCACCCCAATTTGATTTTTTAAGTCAAAGTAGCTATAGCCTGCATTAATGTTAATGGTAGATTCATTAAATGCCGCGTGGTCGTTATAGGACTGTCCAAACGCCAGCGCACGTAAAGCCACGCCATTATGCCCTTCAATCGCATAGCGTTTGATAAGACTGGCTTCGTAATCTAAGCCCGTTGCTGACACAGGTTTAGGACTATCACGAGTAACTTTCTGAGACCCAATAATCTTACCGTCCTTATCTGTCTGATAACTCATCCATGTTTTGCTCTGTTCAGACGAACTATTTAAATTACTGACATAGGTATAACCCGCTGAAACAGAGCCTTGCCAAGAGTCTCGTTTTTTTAGTGCTTGAACAAAGGTATTCACTGTGGTTAAAACACCAGACGGGATTACCGCAGGGTCACTTTGTTTCAGTTTGTCTTGAATGGAAATAAAAAGGCGTGCTGCTTCCTTATTTTTCTGTTGTTCAAACAGCACGCGCGCTAACTCAAGTTCACAAATTAAATTATGAGGTTGTTGTTTTAGGCTGCTTTGAAATTTTTGTTCAGCCAATTTCAGTTGACCCTGAGAACGTGCAACTGCCCCTTCGGCAAAGTCGGTTAAAGCCCGATCGTAGCCAACATATTTCTTATAATGTTCTAAATAAACCGTGGCTTTGAGCCACTGTTTTTGCATGACTGCCAAATATAATGCCTTGGCAAGATCATTCTGGTTTTGTTCAACACTGTATTCTTGTCCATTAATTTGAAGTTTTGGTAATTGCTCGGTACTACGAATGGTTCCCTGCTCATGAAACTGTCGCTGTTCTTGTAAAAGTGTTTGGTCCAAGCTTTGATTAAGGCGAAGCTGTGTGTCTTCGTCGGCATATAAAAATGGACAACTCAACAATGTCAGACAGCACAAAAGCGTTCGTTTCATAAAACAATAAACCTGAAGCAACCAAGCAAAAGCCCAAAAAACAAAAGGAATCTACGTGTGTAGATTCCTTTTGCATTCATTAATTTTTAGCACCGCCAAAAGCAGTGTTGTAAGACACGTTATCAAACTGGGCAATACCCGCTAAAGCCGACGCATTTGCACCAAAGAATTGACCTTGAACCACACCAGAGTTGTCGACACCAGCCGTACCGTTAGCCGTTGCCAAACCTGCAAACGCAGCAGTACCCGGGTTAAATGCCACACCATCTAGGCTTAATGATGAAACAGCTGTACCTGTTCCTGTAAGCGTTCCTTCAAGTGTGCCCGCGCCATAATTTGCCGTGAACGTACCACTTAACAGATTACTTCCAGAACCGTTAATCCCTGCAACGGTATAAGTTGCAGTACCCGAAGTTGGGACAGTGGTATTGGTGTTATCACCCGCGTAGTAAACGGTATGGCTCGCGCTTGCCGGTGTGTCGCCCGCTTTCCACCATTCACCAAAATAGACTTCCTGTGTGCCCACCTGACCAAAGTTAAAATTACCTAATGCACTGTGTGAAGGTGGCATTGCAGACACTGGAATATGCGAAATATTAAAGGTTTTGCTGCCAACCGTTACATTGGTGTTACTCGTTCCCTGAGCAGCAAAAGCCTGAGCCAAACCTTTTAACGAACTAAAACCTGTAAAAGCGTTATATGGCGCACCCGCAGCTTGAACCGATACCGCTGACACACCACCCGGATGGCTTGTATTGGCAGCAGCACCAATTTTGATGTTACTTTCATTACTCGAAATACCATCAATACCTGCATAAGCAAATGCAGTTGAACAAGCAACAAGACCCAAGAACAATTGAGAGATTTTCATTTGTTGTTACTCCATCTTTTTTAAAACTAAGTTATTGTTTAATTTAAAATAACGATTTCGCTATTTTTAGTTTATTGAGTAGGCCCAGCTGCAAACCTACTCAGTTTTTTGTAAATAATAATCATTCAATCTTATTATTTACCGTTACCTGACTCCCCTTTTATGTATGTGTAGAGGGAATCAAATTCTGTTTAAAATTTGGTGGTCCAACTAATTTTCATCGTTCGGCCAGGTGCGGCCATGGCACTACGGGTTAAAGGATCGATATAAAATTGGTTAGAAAGATTACTGCCGACAAATTCAACCGTGTTGTAGTTATCGACCTGATAACGCGCATAGGCATCAAAAATCCACGTGTCATCCCAAGCCAAAGGCACATTGAGGTAATAGCCTTTATTGACGCTAGCATCATTGTTTTTGCGTAACGGGCTTTCATAAGCTTTATAGAATGTTGCACGTGCACCGAGCTCTAACTTTTCATCAAAAAAGCGTGCTCCAAGCAAACCGTGAAAACTCAGTTCAGGTGTGGCCATGGTTACCAAGTAGCCATTTGGGAAACCATCATCGACACAACGCTGATACGGTTCACGGAACTCAAGGCCCTGCTCGGTTTGAACCGTGCCGCCTAAAATCATTTTGTTAATGGCACTATTGGTGTCACACACTTCATTTTTTAAGTTATAGGCCACGCTCAAGTCTGTGAAGAAACCACCATTATCAAAACGGCTTTGTAACTCTAAACCTGATAGCTTTTGCTCATCCATATTGGTAAAAATAAGGTTTTGATCACGCTCAATCACATTTTTGGTTTTGTTGTAGTAATAGGCGAGCTTAATGTCAGCATTGCGCGCTGTGCTGAACCAATCGCGCATGTCATAGACATAGCCCACTTCATAGTTAAAAGCGTGTTCAGGTTTGATTGCTTGATATGGCAACATGGCAGAAAAACCGACAGTGCTTTCAAACAAACTTGGTAAACGATATTCCTCTGCATAGCGTGCATAGATTCTGCTATTTGGCGTAAGGTGAATTGAGGCGCCTAATTGCGGTGCCCAGCCGCTATCTTTAACTTTATCGGCAGACTCAACCGGAACTTGGTCTACCACTGACATAAAGTTCCCGCCAGTTACGACGTACTTTTGTCCAGAGGCATTGAGCTGGTTTAAAGGATTATCGGCAAGCGACAATTGCCCATTCGCATCTGCTTTCCAGCTCAGCGTATTTTTCTGTGACCAGATCATGCTATACAAATTGCTCTCTGACGCAGGCACAGTGTCGAGCTGCCCATCCCAATCAGGATTTTTTGTGGCATAGCGCTGTTTTAAAATATTGATTAAACGCTGCTGAGTCGAGGTGTAACTCTCAGGCATGGTCTGATATTCAAAGGTATATTCTTTAAGTCTACTTTTTTTGGTAAACAGCGGATTTAAACTCGGGTCAATCTCGCTCTGCAAAGACTTATTTAAAAAGTCATCAACAGCCCAATACGAACGATAACGCATGCCCGCATCAAAACTTAACCAAGACAACGGTCTATAATTAAAGTTAAAGTCGAACGTTTTTTCCTCACGGCGCCCTGCTCGTGGCAGTGCCTGATAGAGCGAATAACTTGGGCCAAATTCGCCATATATATCATCGGACGTTAGTTTTTCTTTTAAGAAACTTCCACCGAGCGTCAAATCAAGCTGGTCTAACAAACGGGTTTTATTACTGACCGTAATGCCTTTACGCGTATTGTCAGAATGGCTTATCGCCGTGTTAATAATGGTGTTATCTCGAAAATCGATTGTGGTTGGCCATCCACCACGTGTGTATGTCTGGCTTTCGGTGTCGGTTTGCCAAATGTTGGCATAGAAATCAACCCAGCGATTATTCTCAGGCTTAAACTTATATTCGAGGCTATAGGCTTTAGAGTGAATATTGCTTAAAGGCCACTGCGGAACCCCTAAGTCAGGCGTAATGCCCCAAACAATACGAGATGGCATAATTTCACCAAAAATATTTTTGGTATCTCGGTAAGTCAGTTTAAGAGTCTGGTTATCGGTTGGACGATAGGTCCCTTTTAATAACCACGACTCCATATGACTTGAAGTGTTGGGAACTTCATCGCCCGGTTGATAGGCATAGGCAAAGTAAGGAATAAAATCGAGGCTGCTGTCTGGTGTCGCTCGTTTATAGTAGCCCGCGCCATGTGTGCCCGAAAAATAATTGCCGCGCTCACGTACTGCATAAACTGCCAGTAAATCGAATTTATCTTGCTTGGTGGCAATTGCCAGTCGGCCCGCTAAGTCATCGCCCGAGAAATTAGAGTTATCACTTCTGGTACGGTTCTTTTTATAGATATCGGGGTCATATTTAGCCCCATTCATGTCGATCCAAGGCGTTGTGTCATCGTAGTTTTGACCCACTCTACTCATGTCTGGCAAAGACGGATCAATTGAGTTGGTTGAACCTTCTACTTTTAACTCGGCACCAAAAGACTTACCCGGACGAACAATATCATCGGCCTCTAGCGTTTTAACGACTACACCGCCGCCCACAGAAGTCGTGGTATTGCGCTCTAAAGATGGGCCTTTAATGACTTCAATGCCCGCAATCAGATTGGGGTCGATATAGTTTCGGTTGTTTACCCCGTTGTAACCACGCCACACGGCAATCGACTGTTCGGTGCCATCAATGGTTAAAGGCACACGGCCAACACCCTGCACACCACGTACACTTGGGTCGAGCGCGCCACTATTACGGGCATCGCCGCTATAGACTCCCACCATGCCTTGTAAAACATCGGCAGGGTTAGTTCCTTTAAAGCGTTCGACATAGTCTTTGCCCGCATAGACCGAAGAACGGTTTGCGTCATAAACTTTGTTATAGCCTTCTGTGTCACGGTCTTCTTTGCCGTACACCACAATTGGCGTAAGTCGTACCGATGCATCTTCTTCAATTACGGCACTACTTGGCGGCAGGCTAGCGGCCTGAACCTTAGATGAACTTACCCGAGGCGTAGATTTTTTGCTGAGTGTGTAGCCCTGCCCAACCTTTACAGCATTAAATTCGGTTGATTTTAAAAGCTGCTCAAAACCTTGCTCGACAGCAAAATTGCCTTTTAAGCCTAGGCTATGCAACCCTTGGAGTTGCTGAGCATCCATTGCAATTGAAGTACCCGATTGTTCGGCAAACTGATTCAGTACGTTAGCAAGGCGACCAGCAGGAATGTTATAGCTTTTAACTCCGGCTGTTTGTGCATAGGCCTGCTGCATAGGCAGCGTAACAAGTCCACCCATCGACACAGCATGTATCGCAAACGCCAGTGTTGAAAATCGAAAAATCGATCGATTCCGCTTTTGCCCCGTTCCCACTTTTTTCATTTGCCCCGCCCCAGTAAATCGTAATAAGAATCATTTAATACAACTAATTAAAATGATCCATATTTATTGCTTCTACTTACTATGACGAACGACTTTCAAAAAAGTGGAACCTAAAATCGAAAATAAATTTAATTTTTTATTATTTTAAAGAAACCATGACCACAAACGGTGTGATTTGCTTAATTTTCAGGTCAGGAAAAACCGTAGCCAAAAGCTTAAGCGATTCTGTAGTTTGGTCTAAAGGCAACACAGCATTGACCCGCACATGTTGCAACGCCGCATCATTAAAAATAATTTTGCCTTTGTAGTTGCGGTCTAGCTCTTGTAGTACTTGATTCAGCGGCAGATTTTCTACCATAAGCTGATGCTTTTGCCATTTTTGCTGTTCGTTATAAACATTCAGTGCAGGCAGTTTTTGTACGCCATTTTTGTCCATTTTAATGGCTTGCCCTGCTTCAACAATCGCCTGACGAGTCGCATGTAATTGGAGCGTTTTAACCTGTGTAGCTTCTACTTTTACCTTTGAGTGCAACATTTTGAGTTCGGTTGCCGAAGGGTCATAACTGACGCTAAAAGCTGTGCCGAGTGCCTGAATTTGCCCATGACTGGTTTTGACCAAAAAAGGTCTGGTCTTATCTTTAGCAACATCGACATAAATTTGACCTTGCACCAACTCAACCACTCGCTGGTTGGTTTTAAAATCAAGATTGACTGCGCTTTTGCCACGTAAAATTAAACGTGAGCCGTCTGGTAAGGTTTGCGTAGTCCACTGCCCCGATTGCCCGTGTATGTCGGCCGTAACATAGGCCACGGTGGTGTCAGTTAAATAAAATAACGCCCCACTCATGGCAACAAAGACAACCGCAAAAGCTGTTCCTGCACGTAAATGTTTATAGGCTTTGCCTGAGTTTAGACCAGCCTTAAGGGCAACCTTGGTGACTTTTTTATGTCCGCTGGTTTGAGAAAGTTTTTGAATTGAACCTATACACTGTTCAATATCGGCAGCCACTTGGCGGTGTTGCTCACTGGTTTTTTTCCACTCTTCAAATTTTTGATTGGCGGTTTTTCGTGAGCTTTCATCATCCGAACTCAGTTGAACAATCCAATGCGCGGCTTCTTCAACCAGTTGGTGATGTTTGCTTTTGTCCATGGCCATTTAAATACAGGCATCCATGTCTTGTCTGTTTTGGTAGCACTGAATTAAACAGCTCGCCAAATATTTTTGAATCATTTTAGTCGACACACTTAAACGCTCGGCAATTTCTTTATGGGTATAGCCTTCGAGGTAATGCAAAATAAAAGCTTGCTGTGCTTTTTCAGAAACCCCTTCGAGTGATTTGCAAAGCTGGTTAATCGCTTGAATAATTTGCATTTGCTCTTCGGGTGAAGCCACCGCATCAAGCATATATTCCATTTGACTCAAGCCATCTAAATAGGCCTGTTCAATGCGTTTACGGCGCACTTGGTCTATCAGCAGGTTTTTAGCAATTGAGGTTAAATAGGCACGCGGTTCCTTAATGCCGAATAGCTCGTCACGCGTTTGTAGCAGTTTAATAAATGTGTCCTGAACCAGATCTGCGGCCTGATCAGTATTACCTAATTTTTGTCTCAACCATTGGTGAAGCCAGCTTTGGTGACTTCTATACAACTGATCTACAAGCAAAGAAGTTTTGTTCACAGCAATTGGACTCAAAACAAGGAACCCACAAATGATAATAATTATCATTTAAACAAGTCAAGCAATAATTCAAGTAAAACTTAAATCACTGTTTAATAAATTGAATTAATTGCCCGCTCGTATTGCTGCACTTCTCTTAAAGCAAATCGGCAAGATTTCTAATTTGTAGAGTCTTTAATAAAAAAAAATAAAACGATATATAAAGATTAAAAACCGTAGCATGTATTTATTAATTACCATTTTATATTTTAGAGTAAGCTAAGCGTTTAGTTTAACTTTATTATCTTTATTAATTTACCCACTTAAATAGATTAACTTTTGAGTTTAATTAAAATATAAATCCATATTTAAAATTTTTATAATATTTTATTTAAATTGAATTGACCTGTTAAAAACTTATGATTATTATGGTCTCGCTGGCACACATTGCCAGTCGGTTTTGACAGACCGTTTTACATACAGCACATCAGATTTATCCTTCTGAGGGAGAAATTTGTGTGAAAACCACCGTCCCCCTCATGTTGCGGTAGGGCGGAAGGGGGACACCTTTGGGTGTGCTGGTTCTGTATGTCCGGTCTGTCAACCCCTTTTCGTTCTACCACCATAATCAATTGACGGTGATCTTTGGTGGTAGAGCTCCATAAATTTTAAGGAGTTGACCATGCCAATATATAAACATATTCCCTTTCCCCTATAAAATTTTATTTATTTAAAATTTAGGCTTTCTCTCACCTAAAATATTTTAAATTTATAAATAATTTTATTTTAAAATTTCAATCATTTTATTTTCCTGTATTTCAGGCGGGTTAACTATTCCTTTTTAAAATGATTTTAATACTTTAAATATATGCGGCTTATTTTTTATTAATAACATAGTGAAAATTATCACGAGAATAATATGAAACTTTATAAACCTATTTTGGCTTTAAGCTTTTTAATAGGCGATTACGGTGTTTCTGGTTGCAACATTCACACTCAGCAGGATTTTGAAGAAATTTGCCTGTCTGGTGGGCACACCCAAACCAGTTGTGACTGTATTTACCAACGGCTTGAAGAAGCGTATTCGCCTCAGCTCATGCAACGTCTAGAACATGTCAGTTTGCAAAGTCCTGCTCTCCCACAGGACTTTGCCCCTACTTTTTTTAGCGTGATGCGACGATGCGATAAAGACGACATGGGCTAAGCGTTTGGCTTAGCTCCCTTATCTCTGTGTTGCAATGGTGAATGACTTTAAATCAGCGCAAAAAATTAAAGTTCTGTTGTGGCACGGGGGCCTAGGAATATGGGTGGAGATTAACATACACAATACTTTTTATTAGGCATAATCATTGATTATTGTTTAATCAACTAGATTTAAATCATATTCTTAAATTCTAAAAAAGACATAAAAATATTATATAAATAAAATGATTAAAAGGTCAAAGCCTAGATTTCAAATACCGATGACAAAACATCTTCGGCCTGATTTCGTTTTATCTGCCATTCCAGAGATATCCATATTTTCTCAAGGAAATCTGTATTTTGAGTATTCAAAAATTCATATAAGCGAAACCACCAAAAGCTCCACTCAGCATTTCTACAATCCGAAGGTAAACTTGAATGCCTTTTCAGTTGCGCTAAGAAATCATTAAAGTCATTAGGTCTTAATTGTGAATCTATTTGCTCATAAAAACGTGTAGTTAAATAGTGGTTAACTCTTCCTGATATCTGATAAACACTATCCCAAATTTGGATTTTATCTTCAATATTAGGTGTCAATTTTGAAAATGCTAACTTTATTTCTACTACAGGACTATTCAGATCTTCACCTAATAACATTTTGGTTTTCACAAAACTACAACATGCATTACGTAATGGTGTTAAAGGATAAAAAGCTTTTCTTCTTAATTTAGTTGTTGGGCAAACTAATAAATCTTTAGCACCTTTTGCCTTACTATTACAAATATGGCATGTTGGAATAAAATTCCCAGGATGAACTGTAAAAGCAGGATATTTATCTTTACATAAAATATGGTCATAATCTGCACGCCATTGATTTATTGCTCTAACACCAGTTCTATTTTGCGAAAGTAGTGTTGTTCCGCAGATCCAGCATAGTTCGCTATTAAATCTTATAAAATTTTGATAATGCTCCTCAATTGATTCACCAGCCTGCTTTTTAATATCGGCCAAATCTTTTGTCTCATTATAGAGAAAGGTCGTTAAGCTTTTTAAAGCCTTATGTACATCATTTGAAAATAATGGAAGCTCAAGAGTTACATTATTAAAGAAACTATAAATATCTTGTGCATTTAAAATTTGGTTATAGATTGCTTGGCGATCAGCAATATCTTTTGGTAAAACATCCCAAATTTCTTTAAATTTATTCCTTGTTAATTTATTTGTCCAACACGCACTTTTTTTTACATTTGACTCTAGATCAAAACTAGTAAATAAATGATGTGTAAAATTACGAGCATGAATACTTTTATCAAGAAAATGTAAAAGCTCTCTATTCAGAATATCAAATACTTTACATTGAGGAGTATTAGGATGAATAGGAAATAACATTAGTTTTCAAGCTTCTTCAACAAATATGCCTTTTCCATTGAATCGCCAAGCTCTTTATTAATCCAATCCATTAAGGAGTTTTTCCCTTCTAAGTTTCTGCTCAGATTCAATCTTTGATTAATATCATCAACGACAGTCTGTGAAATTAATGTTTTAAGCTCAAAAAAACTTTTAATAATAACATCAAAAGAAGCGCCATAAGTTTCTTCAGCAACTAGCTCTAGATCAATTAAACCATTATGATTTCGCTTAAAGAACAGAACATTTTCCTTTTTTAGTGAGGAAATCATAAAAGGTGAATGAGTTGAAATAAAATATTGCAACCAAGGATTAGGATCATTCTTAGGTGTATTAATAATCTCTTCTAAATAGCTATGAAAGTAAGTACGCCAAGCTGGGTTAAGATGCGTTTCGGGTTCATCTAGTAGGAATAAAACACGACTTTCTTTAAATATAGCACTCATCGCTAATATTTGAATCAGTTGAGCTTCACCATCAGACAGGTCTTCAAAAGCAATGATCTGCCCTCTTTCATCAGTTAATTGCAAAGAGTTTATTTTGATTGGAGCAGTCCACTTTTGTGGTTTTTTTATGCTCTTATCAAATTTATCTGAACGTAGCTCTTTCTTCATTTCACTTGGCCAAAATTCTGCCCCCAATAATTGAAGACGATACAATTTTTCAAAGAAAATTTTCGGTTCAAAAAAAATCTCCTTTAATTTACGTTGTAAAATTGGATCATGAAAATTTAAATAAATTTCTCCACGAAGATAATCGAGCTCAAATTGATTATAAAAATCATCAGATGTGCGATCTGATAGAGAAATAAAAAAAGCGCTATCTACACCACCAATACACTGAATTAATTTTTGAATATCTAATAAAGCACCTGGATCATATTTAAATTTCCGAAGATCATATTCAAACTGGACAGAAGAAATATTTTTGAACCGTTGCTTCTTATTAAAAATTTTTGCCTGTTCTTTTATAGTTAAAATACCCAAACTTGCTAACAATAAACATGTACTATCATGATCTAAATATTTCATCATTGGAACTGGCGTAGCTCTTAACCCTAAGCTCATACTATCAGAAACTTTTATATCATCGATTTCTGGAAAAACTCCTGAATATCTAACTTTATAATATGTATATATATCTTCAATTTTTTTATCAAAAAATCCGTCTGGATGATCACTTTCAAAAACAGATCTATATAGCTGTATATCTGTAATTTTTTCTTCAAATCTTCGTTTTGTATTCATTACATCCATATACTGGACTGCATTTTTCATAAATGCACGTTGAAGATTTTCATTAAGTCCAGATGAATATCCTATAATATGACTCGGAAGAGGTAATTCATTAAGTTCCTTAAAAGCATTTGTATTCCATCTAACATTACCATGGATATCAATCCAGACAGTGTACTCGTGACACTCCAATTCACCATCTATTTCTGATATAGAATAAACAAGCTTTACTTCAAAATTAAACCAGTTTCGTCTCTTAAAATCCTCACGCTGCCATCTCTCTAAATAAGCAAATGTTTCTGCCAATAATTCAAGCAATTGTGACTTGCCTGAGCCATTAAGACCAATTAAAGCAAGTATATTTCCTTCAGTATTTCGAAAATCGAAATACTGATCTTTTAGGCCCTTATATTGCCCAATTAGCTCTAAAGAAAGTAAACGCATTATATTTTATCTCGACCACGCTTTGTAGCAGGTTTAGCCGATCGTTCTGCTTTAATCCTCTCTAACAATGCTTCTGCACTGTTTTCAACACTGATTAACTCGGTATTAGCCTCACGCCATCCAGCAGTAAGCTCACCACGAAATGCTTTAGCAAGAATAGATTGAGTAAGATTATTTACTCTGTTTAAGGCTGAATGAACATATCTATCAATCACATCAGCATTATTAAATAGTTTATCAATACACAGTACCACTTCTCTCTGCTCTTCAATTGAAGGTACCGGTAAAATAGCTTCTCTACATTGGGACAAAGAAATATTTACCTGCCCAACACTACCTTTAGTTTCTGGCATAACATCGCGTACAAGAGCACCTTCGCATAATACATAATACAAATATTTATGGTCTAACAGCTCTTTTTTTACACGAAATAAGGTAATTGCTTGATTCAAATTCCATTCAGGAAATTGATTTGTCAGAATAGCAACCTTCCCAAGAGGTGGCCCTACAATATTCATCAGGACATCATTCGGAAATGCTACAGACCTAGCAGATGATCCCTTACTATGCGTTTCAGATGTTATAAATTGAGGTTTATAATCGAAATTAATCTTTTGATCTACGATGTTATACACCTTTAAGAAAGGAACTGTTCCATCTTGATCAAAGGGGTTTTCTCTAGGCGTCGATCCACTTTGAACCTTTTCGCATACATTTTTTGCAGCTTCATATTTCCAAGTTTCAATTGTAATGCCTTTAGCAACACGCCACGCCTCAGTCAACTTTCCACTCACGGCAGCCGAAAGCACAGACTGGCGGAATTGTTTAAGAATCTCAGTGATACGTTCTAAACGAGCTTTAATACTTTCTACTTGAGCCAGTAAAGTATCAAGCTTATCTGCAATGATTTTTTGTTCAGCTAAAGAAGGTAATTGAATTTCTAAAAAATATGCATCTTCCCTATTTAAGCCAGGAATTGCGGTTGAACGATTGAGCTGCGTAAGAGGGAGAAATTTTAATAAGTAGTACCAGTAACTAATTGGTTGCCCATAAAGCTCATCTACATAATATGTGGTATCAATTGGGAAAAATGGTTGTTCTGACAACGTAACTTCGCCATAAGAACCTTTTCGTCCAATGATTAATCCTTGAGTTTTTACTAATGGTTGTGAATGTTCACCTACCACTCCATTAGATCCATATACAGGGAACCCCATATTATCACGATCTTTGGCGGGTAATGACTTCCCATATTTAAGCTCAATAATGTCGCCTAATTTAACATTCTGCCAGCCACTAACTAAACTGTTTGCAGACATTAATTAGCTCCTTCTAAAGTAGATAGCAATGTATCTAGTTCAGTTAGAGCACTTAAAAGCTCTGCTTTAGCCTCACGTACCAAAAACTCAGGTTCAGGCAAATTCGCAGCATCTACACTGTCTTTATCTTTAAGCCAGCTAATATCTAATGAATCACCCTTGTTCTCAGCAATCCACTCACGGCTAAAACAGCGCCAACGACTATGGGCTAGCTCTTTATCTACATTTCGGTTTGCATCATCATTCGCCAACTCTACCGATAAAGCATCAAAACTATACTCACCTTCTTGTCGTGAGCTAGTACCTTTAGGATCGTCACCATAAACATCCTCAAATGGCTTTAAATGTTGCTCTGTAAATGGTGTACGTTTACCAAAACTTGGCATGTTTGTACGCAAATCATAGACCCAAACTTGCTTAGTACAATTCTCTTCTTGGTATTTGTCTTCAACACTACCTTTAGTGAAAAACAGTACATTCGTTTTTACACCTTGTGCGTAAAAAATTCCTGTTGGTAAGCGTAAGATCGTATGTAGATTACATTTATTCATTAAATCCCGACGAATTTCTGTACCAGCACCAGACTCAAACAAAACATTATCAGGCAATACAACCGCTGCACGTCCACCCGGCTTCAAACCACGATAAATATGTTGTAAGAATGCTAATTGCTTATTACTGGTTGGGTAGGTTAAATCGCCACGAGTAATACTTGCCTCACCACCTTTAGATGTACCAAATGGTGGATTTGCCAAAATCACATCTACAGGTTTTAAATTTTCTCCAACTTGACCTAATGAATTACCCAGATGAATTACACCTTCATTATCACCTTCCATCCCGTGCAATAGACAGTTCATGAGTGCTAAGCGACGCGTACTTGGAACAAGCTCAACACCAATAAACGCTTGATTCTTTTGAAATGTTTGTTGCTGTGTTGTTAGATCATATAGATCATCTGTTTGTTCTTTAATATATTGATCAGCGGCAATTAAAAATCCAGCAGTACCCGCAGCAGGATCTTGAATCGTTTCCCCAGCTTGTGGTTTTAAACAACGCACCATACTGTTGATTAATGGCCGCGGGGTAAAGTATTGACCTGCACCAGATTTTGTTTCAGATGCATTCTTTTCTAATAAACCTTCGTATAAATCACCTAGACCATCTTTCGTGGCACTAAACCAATCAATCTGATCTAGTGTCTTAATCATTTGTTCTAAATGGCGTGGCTCTCGCAAACGTGTCTGCGCATCTGCATAGATAGCAGAAATTAGAGGGTCTTCATGAATTTGTTTTCCATTATGGTCTTTACCAGTTGATAGGCTCAATAAAATGCGCTTGTAATCATTAAGTAGATTTAGACCAGATTTTCCTTTTAAATCTTCCCAACGACATCCTTCAGGTAAAGGATGACTCTTTAACGTGCCAGCTTCAGTATTTTCATGAACCATTTTAATAAATAATAATAAAACCAGTTCAGTCACATAATCTGAGTAATTAATGCCATCATCGCGCAATACATCACACAGATTCCAGAGTTTTTGAACAATATCATTATTTGTCATGGTCAATCCAAATTAAAAAATTACGCACTTTGCGAAAACCATATGGCTTCGCTCAATTGATCTAAAACAGTATCGAGCTGATTACCTAATACCTTGTCTAATTGCTTAGCTCCACCAGTATCAGCAAAGCGATTATTCACAAATTCATGATCAATAATCACTTCATGAACCAACTGTTTTGCTAAACGATCCAACCATCTACGCTGAGCTGGTGTCCAAGTATGTTTTGTATAGATTGACTGCATTGCTTTCGACACACGCTCATCAAATGGTATCAATGCTTCTCCAATAGCAGCTCGTCTAATATGACCAACAATACTCGCTGCAATGTCCTGATTAGTTTGGTTACGCACAGCACTTTGCAACTTGGCCTCATTATATCCGTTGCCGTCCAACAATAACTTAACTTCTTTTAACTGTTCTCGAGTTAAATCTTTAGGTCTATTTACCACTACACCTAAAGCAACAGACTGGTTCAACTGTTCTTTAATAAAGTGATTAAATTGATCTAGGTAATCTTCAGGTTTTTGATTTGCACCATAAGTCTGTTCTCGATTGACCAACTCATCCTGATGCTCTGAAATAATAGGCTTCCTGTCAGAGCCAAGAAGTTCATCAACTTTAGCTAACTGATTGACTAAGCCTGAGTGCTTTATCATAAATTCAGCTGCCTTTTTAGGACCTAGATCATGTAAATGCTTATGAAGTGCCTTAGGCTCAACACCCCACTGTTCGTGCAATTCATTTAACTTTTGCTTTAATAACGGCTTATTTTCTGCTTTTTTCTCAGCTTTACGCAAAACTCTCATTAATTTTTGGCTTAGCTGACTAAGGACAACATGCGCATGTGTTTCCCCTAATTGCTCACCAGGGCAGTTTAATGCTCTGTCCAACATTTCAGGATCTGTTAACTCTTCAACGAGTTGTTCTAGAGTTACATTCGGGTCTTTTACTAACGGCTTCATGGTATTTACATCTTGCAAAGCAGCATAAATATCCACAGGGTCATAGATACGAAAAACAGTTTTGCCAATCTCATCACAACGACGGGTCGCACGGCCAATCATTTGTTCATATAAAATACGAGACTTCACTCGGCGCATGAACACAAGATTACAAATCTTAGGAACATCAATCCCTGTAGTAAGTAAGTCAACAGTAACCGCAATACTCGGGTATCTCTCATTTTTGTATTGACGAATTAGTTGATCAACCTTGTCACTTTTACCTGTAATCTTGGCGACCGCGGCCTGATTATACCCACCATTATAAATATCTTTAAAAGCATCTCCCAACAGACGCACTACCATATCAGCATGAGCATCGGTCGCACAGAAGATCATGGTCTTCTCATCACCAAATGGATCAATTTCTTGAGCTAATTGTTCACAGATCACTCTATTAAAATCTTTAGTAATTACTTGACGGTTAAAAGCATCAACTTCGAAATTAAGCTCATCATCTAGTTCAGCACTTTCGATTGAGCCTGTTTGTGTATTGATCGCATTAACCTTTTCCCCTTTGGAAAATTTAATCCCATTTTGAGAAAGTAAAGTTTCATAACGAATCGGTGGCTCATGATCTATAAGCCAATCATCTGCGACTGCTTCTCGGTAAGAATAGGTATAGACGGGTTTACCAAATATGTCACTTGTATGCTTTGCAGGAGTTGCTGTTAAACCTACTTTGACTGCGTCAAAATAGTCTAATACTCTCCGATAACTAGATAGATATTGCCCTACATCACGAGTTGCTATTTCCCCTTCTGTCATTTCCTGATCAAGTGTATAACCCCGATGGGCTTCGTCCACAATAATACAATCGAATTGGTCAACTGAAGGTGGGTTATCACTCATAAATATGCGCTTTACCATTGCCTGTACTGTTGCCACTTGCACACGTGTCTCTGCTTCAGCAGTCATATCGCCAAGATCTGCAATGTTATATATTCTAGTTAATGGGAGATTCTGCTCTAAAATAACTTCATTAAATGAATCTGTAGCCTGTTCCCCTAAAGCTCTTCGATCTACTAAAAATAAGATACGTTTAAATCTTTCTGTTTTTAAAAAGCGGTACATTAAACCAATAATTGTTCTTGTTTTACCAGTTCCTGTTGCCATTGCTAACAGCGCAGAACGAACACCTTGAGACAAAGCATTTTCAACTGCAATAATTGCTTTTTGTTGATAATCACGAACTTTTAGATATCCAAATGGCTCATCTTTTAATTTTTGCTGTGCCTCTTCTTTACTTCGTTTAAGGATATCTAATAAACCTTCTGGACTATGGAAGGATTGTAATGGACGTCTAGTGTTACTCACACTGCGTACATCTCTAAACCAAGTTCCAGACTGTTCTGCCGATTGTTTGAAATACTCGCGACCATTACAAGAATATGCAAATGGAATACGATAGAAGCTATCAACACCGTCAGACCAAGGTTGTGATAATCCTTCAAGCAACCAAGCTCCTTGTAGTGGATCTTCAATAGTTATTCCACGACTGTACCGTTCAGCTTGAGTGATAGCGCCAGCCACATTCAGATTTTCTTTTTTTGCCTCAACTACAGCAATTGGCGTTAATCCTACAAACAGCACATAATCAGCACGTTGACCTTTAAAATTTCCCTTCATCGGCCATTCAGCAATTGCCATATTCCGCCCTTTTTCAGGACGAGCACCTTTACGATAATCTAGTTCTTGTGTATCTGCTTCCCAACCCGCCTCTTGTAATTGCTGATCAATTAAAATACGAGTTAGCTTTTCGTCTAATACAATAGATTGACTCGCAGCCCGTGCATTACGACCAATTTGTTGACGTTTAACAGAAACTTCTTTTTCGTTCTGATTTGAAAGTTTTTGCTGTAACTCCTTAACTTTCTCTTCATATTCTTGTTGTTGCTTTGCAAGCGCATCTTCATGTGCTTTAGCTTGAGCAGCAAATTTCTGAGCAGCTTTATCCATTGCTAAAGCTAATGCTTCATACTCTGATTTTTCCTTAGCAATTAAATCATTTAACTGCTGGCTAGAATCTAGCTGAACATTGGCTTTTTGCAGTTCATTTCGCAATTCCGATATTTCAGCCTGTAAATCTCGCAATTGTTGACTAGGGTCAACAGGAGGCACAAAAGGCTCAGGCTTAAAGTCTGGCCCAGCTTTGCCAAAAGAACGATGGAACCAAATTGCTAAATTACGGGCTACAATTAAGCCACTAATAGCTTCTTTGTGTTTTGTTTTAAACTGATGAGTAGCCTTATTTCCTTCAATTCTTAAAGTATGGAATAAATCACGTACAACTTTATCTAATTTTAATTCATTACTTAATTTATATATTAAGTCAGCTTGTGTGGTTTGTTCATTAAAATCAATACCAAGTGTTACCGCCATATGTTGAGCGATAGCTTCACCTAATTGGCGCAACTTAATTAAAGTGGTATTAGGATCACTATAAAAAACTCTTTCAGCAGCCTCGCCCAATTCTACGAATAATGGGTCATATTCAGCTAAAAAACTAAAATTTGTCGATTCAAGTGCCACGCTAAGTCTCTCAGTCTTATTTTTTATTAAAAGTAATAACCAGATGAAAATTCAATTACGTATATTCAGGAATGGAACTAAGTAATTGTTATCTATAATAACCTAACAACTACTTATATATCCCTATAAATTATAAATAATTCTAAACAATCAACAAGCATCTCTACGACATTAAATGTCGCAGTAGAGTTTTAATCAAATCTTTATAAACAATGATCTAGTTAAGATCAGATATTACTTAAATAAAAACAATTAAATTCAAATTAAATATTTAATTTTCAGTCAATTAAAAACGACTTATAAATACCCAGCCATTATTTTTTATTTTTATTAACTAGTATGTACTTAGAATAATTTAATGATTTCAAAATTTTCATCTATTTTAATATCACGACATGTTAAAGAAATAACTAAATTCCCAAATAAAAAAACCCCGAAACTTTCGTTTCAGGGCTTTTTCGAATTTTGGTGGAGATGGCGGGAGTTGAACCCGCGTCCGCCAGCATTACGCTCGAGAATACTACATGCTTAGATATCGTCTATTGTTTTAACACCAAGTGACCCGACGAACAGGGTACAAGTTGCGATCCTCTAAGTTTGGTATAAAGCCCCGAGGCTTGACTCTATACGGACTTGTGTGCGTGCGCTACGGTCGGGTTCCTAAACCACAAGTATTCTAGGAAGCGGACAAACTGCCCTTAGGCAGCTAGAGCGTAAGTTTCGTCGTTTGCGACTAAAATATGCAAATTTGATTTACGAGAGAAAATGCGCTCTCGGCATGCATCTATGAGTTTCATCACCAGCGTCGAAGCCAATAACATCCCCATGAATGTCTGAGCATCATAGCATAACTAAAATAAAATACTGTGCATTTTATCAACAGTCTGCTACTGATGAACATATTTACATAATTGAGTGTGTTTTGTTTTTTTCAAGGGCCACATAAAAAAGCTGCCAAAAATGACAGCTTTTTTTAAAGTTGGGTCTATAAAGCACCATTGCCTAACACAATACCTTCACGGCGTGGGTCTACCCCACCTGCGTATTTACTCTGATTATTAATATTTACTTTCATAATCGTTGAAATACCGCTGGTTTGCGCAGAGTTGGAAACGCCATGCCCTTTTGCTTTTAAGCCTTCAATCAAATCAAGCAAAGAAAGCTGAACATTCGAGCTATCTACATTGGTGTTTTTGCTATTGGTCGCGCCAAAGTTAACAAGCGAAGTGGCCTGCTGTGCGTTTAAGTTCCAGTCCAGCGCACCTACCAAAGTTTTAACTACATATTGAATGATCGTACCGCCACCTGGTGAACCTGTTGCCATATAAAACTCATCTGGCGTGGTGCCTTTAAACACTAAAGTTGGCGCCATGGTACTACGTGGGCGTTTGCCACCTTCCACACGGTTGGCAACCAGTGCCCCAGTGCTGTCTAGTGGGTTAGCACTAAAGTCAGTTAACTGGTTAGATAGCAAGAAACCATCCACCATGTGGAATGAACCCATGCTCGATTCAACAGTCGATGTCATTGAAACCACATTGCCATAGGCATCTACAATCGTGAACTGAGTTGTCCCATGTTCAACAGTCGTATCGACACCCGAAGCTGGGTTGAAATTACCTGCTGGCGCAACGCCCATACTTTGGTTCAGGTTAATCAGTGCTGCACGTTGTTTTAAGTAGTTTTTATCAATAAAACTTGGAATACCCTGTGCTGGTAAAGCAACAAAGTCAGTGTCTGCCACATATTTATCGCGGTCGGCGTAGGCCAAACGCTCTGCCTCAGACACTAAATGCACGCCCATTACATCCGGCACACCGCCTTCATTTTCAGGGTTTTTAGGCGGATAAAGCGACATATCAAAGTTTTCTAAAATACCCAAAGTTTGCGCAACTGCAATCCCTCCCGAAGATGGAGGCGGCATGGTACAAACATAATAACGGTCACGATACGTCGTACAAATCGGGTCGCGTTTTTTAACCTGATAGTTCGATAAATCTTGCAAGGTCATTAAGCTTGGAGTAATTGGAGTTCGTGCTGGGTCATCCCCTAGTGTTTGGCCTGCTTTTGCCACAATCGCTTGGGCAATTGGGCCCGTATGCAACGCATTTGCACCTTGCGTGGCAAGTGCTTCTAGGGTTTTTGCATAGGCTTTATTGGTCATGGTCTCACCGACTTTACGAGGTGAACCATCTGTGTAGAAATAGGTTGCCATTGCATTTGCATCAAGCGCTAAGCTGTTTGCATTACTTGAAATTGCATCTGCCAAGCGGCCCGGAATGCGGAAACCGTTGTCAGCTAAACCAATCGCTTCACCAAAAAGCTGGTTCCACTTAAGCTTGCCATGTTCTTGTTGTGCTTGTTCAAGCAAACGCATCACACCCGGCACACCAATCGAGCGACCACTACGGCGCGCACTTGGTACAGGTGCTGGTGAATTTGGGTCATATATATCTTGGCGAATTAAATAATATTCATTGGCTGCAGCTGGTGCGGTTTCACGGCCATCGTAAGCCGTGACTTTTTTTGTTTTGGCATCGTAATACATCATAAAACCACTACCAGCAATGGTGCTCGATTGTGGCTCGACTAAACCTAGCACCGCTTGTACCGCAACGGCTGCATCGACTGCGCTACCACCTGCTCTTAAAACATCACAGCCCGCTTTTACCGCAAGTGGTGTGTTTGCCACCACCATATATTTATCTGCGTATTTAACCGTGTTGCCGAGTCTATAACCCGATGCACCTTCAGGCGCTGCTGGGTCACCATTTTGGTTTGAACCGACCACCACGTTTGAACCGTCTTGTGCCAATTTGCTACAACTGGTCGGGTCATTATCAACAATTAAATTGGGCGGGGTTGTATTTGAATCATCCTTGGGCTGATCTGAAGAATCATCTCCACATCCTTGTAATAAACCGACTGCTAATAAACTACTGAACAAAAATGAATATCTTTTATTCACGTGATAACTCCAATATATACGCTTGCCTATCCATGCAATTGCCATGCAAGCTTCTTTGTTTTCAGGTATTAAGTTTTTTTAATCTTTGATAAAAATAAGGTTTTATAATATTGAATGTTTAAGGGCGTTTTATCCTGTGCCCTGTCTTAAGCCTCCTTGCTTGATATCACACGCTTTTATATTTGATCTGCCCGATTCTGGCATGCTTTATTTAGTGAAATACAGGCAAAATCTACCATTTATAGACTCGCTTTATTTTTTAATAGAGCTAAAAAAACACCTCCGAAGAGATGCTTTTTTATCTTTAGTGAGAAGGCATTCCGCCGACGTCCCCTTTGGGTTTCGGACACAGCCAAATGACCAGCCCCGCAAAGACAAACACCATTGCAAACAGCAAAAACACATGGTTTGCCGACATGGTAATGGCTTCTTTATCGACGAGGTTGGAAATAATTCCTAAGGTCGAGTCAGCCGAAAAACCATTTTGCGCAAGGTTATTTTGAACTTCGGCAGTATTTAGGTTAGACACCATTTCACTGCGTGCAACTTTGGCGTGGTCGTCCCACACGGTCACTGCAATTGACGCACCAATCGCCCCTGCCATGGTTCTTAAAAAGTTCATGAGGCCCGCAGCAGATGCAATCTCTTGCTGGAGTACCGAACCGAGTGCAATATTCGACAGTGGAATAAAGAAGAATGGTACAGCAAAACCTTGCAAGATTTGCGGCCAAGCCAGTGCCATAAAGTCAGCGTCTGTGGTCCAGAATGCCCTCATTAAGGTTACAGCACCCAACAAAATTAAACCAAAACTGGCTAGTGCTCGTGGGTCATGTTTAGTCGAGAGCTTTGCCACAATTGGTGACATGGTCAAACTACCAAAGCCCATAGTTGCGGTTAAATAGCCAGCCCACGTGGCGGTGTAGGAAAGGTTCATTTGCAGCCACTGTGGAATCAGTACAATACTGCCAAAGAACGCTCCAAAGCCGAGCGATAAGGCCAGTACTGAAATAGCAAAGCCCCTATGCCTGAAGACTTTCACATCCACCACGGGGTGCTTGTCGGTCAGCTCCCATATGAGGAACACCACAAAGCCAATGGCGGCAGTTAAGCCTAACACCACAATGCTGGTGCTATTAAACCAGTCGCGTTCATGCCCCAAATCGAGCATGAGCTGTAGCGCACCAATCCACAGAATTAACAAACCTAAACCAACGGTATCGATTCTTAAAGAAATCGTTTCTGTTTCGGCGGGCTTAAGCAAACGGATTGCCGCTAAAACACAAATAATGCCGACCGGTATGTTAATAAAGAAAATCCAGTGCCAAGACAAGTTGTCACTAATCAGACCACCCAAAATTGGTCCTAAAATTGGCCCAACGACGGTCGTCATTGCCCATAGGCCCATTGCTTGTGCATGCTTTTCTTTAGGGAAAATACGCATGAGCAAAGTTTGGCTGAGTGGCATGAGCGGGCCACCGCATAGACCTTGTCCAATACGGAAAAACACCAGCATTCCTAACGAGTTTGCTAGACCGCACAAGAAAGAAAAAATGGTAAAACCAATCAGGCCAAAAATAAAAACCCGAACGGTACCAAAGCGCCCTGCAAGCCAACCCGTTAAAGGTACACAAATCGCTTCTGCAACTGCATACGACGTAACAACCCATGTGCCTTGTGTGCTTGAAACAGCAAGGTTACCGGTAATGTGCGGTACAGATACGTTGGCAATGGTCGTATCGAGCACGACCATAAAGTTCGACAAGGCAATAACAAACGCTGCCAGTAATAAACGGCCACCGCTTAGTTCGGCAAAAGGTGTTTGCGTTTTCATAAGCGTTTACTTCGCAGATAAGTCGACTTTTGCTTCCATCGACAAGCCAACACGCAGTGGGTGTTCAGCAAGTTCTTTCGGGTCAAGTGCAATACGAACCGGTAAGCGTTGAACCACTTTAATCCAGTTACCTGTTGCGTTTTGAGCCGGAATTAAGGCAAAGGCAGAGCCTGTACCACCAGAGAAGCCCATCACTTTGCCGTGATATTCAACGTCGTCGCCATATAAATCTGAAGTAAGCGTAACGATTTGACCCGGACGGACTTTTTTCAACTGACTTTCTTTAAAGTTTGCATCTACATATAAATCATTCAGCGGCACAATCATCATCATGCTGGTGCCCGGTGCAACACGTTGGCCAACTTGAATATTACGACGTGTAACTACACCATCAACTGGCGCACGAATCACGGTACGTTCTAAATCAAGCTGAGCTTGTTCAACATGCGCCTGTGCAACTTGCACATCAGGTGTTGAAACTTCGCTTACACCCTGAATTAAGGCTTCGTTTGCAGCTAAGGTGCTTTCAGCAGCTTTACGGCTTGAAGACGCTTGCGCTAAACCAGCTTTAGCAAGCTCTAGCCCTGCTTTGGCGGTTTCAACTGCACTTTGTGCCTTAGTGAGTTCTTCTTTAGATACTGCACCAGACGCGGCAAGTTGTGCACGGCGGTTGAGCTCTAATCCGGCTTTGTCATAGTCGGCCTGCGCTTGAGCAACTTGTGCTTTAGCGCTATTAATTTCGTCGTCACGAACTACAACTTGAGAGTTTAAAGAACTACTGTTTGCCGCAGTTTGTTTGTATTGGCGTTTTGCTTTTGCGAGTTCTGCCTCAGCTTGCGCTAATGCAATTTTGGCATCACGGTCATCAATACGAACCAGCACGTCACCACGATGTACCGTTTGGGTATCTTTTACAACAACCTGAGCGACCTGACCGCTCACCATTGAAGTAATTTGCGCGGTTTCAGCACCGACATAGGCATTATCCGTACTCACGGAATGATTTAAAAATAATGCCCAAATTGCATATAAAATAGCGGCGATCAATAAAATCAGCGCAAAAAAACCAAGAAATTTTTTGCGCTTGTTTTGATTGTTGTCATCCGAGGCAGATGTTGTTGGCACTGTTTCTTCTACATTGCTTTGTGCATCAGTCATGGTATGTTCCTAAAGATGAGTTGGCTTTGCCATCAATCTCGCACTACACCTTGCTATAGAGTTTTTATTTTTCTATAAACAAGACATATCGCATTGTCAAAGGAGCTAATTTTAACGCTAAAACCTCACAATATGAGAATAAAAATTTATAACTCATGCGTTCGTTCTAATTAAACTAATGTTTATCTCAAAGTTTTTGTAAAAATTTTAGCTTTTCAAACACTAAAAAAAGCGCACTTGGCGCTTTTAAATGGCTCAATTCATTGCTTAATAGGCATATGAAGCAATACCCGCAGCAATAGCTTTCTCTTCATCATTGACCATAGTCATGCGCATGGTGCAGCCCTTACGACCTAAACGTAACACTTCAGCACGGGCAATAAAATACTTACCACGGCCCGGTGCTAAATAATCTACACGCATGTCGACTGTTGCCAAACGCGACACTTGTTTAATGGTTTCAGTTAAAGTTTCTGGGGTTGAACGGCGATAGAGATGTTCCATTGCCACAATTCCGCCAATACTATCAAGCAAGGTTGCAGCAACGCCACCATGCAAAATCTGAAATGCCAGATTGCCAATCAGGTTGGGTTGCATCTCGATATAGCCTTCAATGTGCCCGTCCACCACACGCATAATCATTCCACTATGCTTAAAAAAAGGAGAGCTATTAAACGCCTTACATAATTGGTTGAGAACCACCGTTAGGTCAGTTTTTGCACCTAAATGGATGTTCCCAGTCCAATTTTTCTTTTCATCACTCATACATTGCCTAAATTTAAAAGCATGATAAACACCCATAATTTTGTACAAATCCAGCATTATGGGGCTACAATACAGCAGTCGGTTGACAGTAATGGAATATCCGCCAACCTATCCTAGTGTAATACCGAACATCGAGATTGTTATGACTTATACGTTCAATCGTCCTGCATTTCCAGCCACTCGCATGCGCCGTATCCGTAAAAATGACCAGTTGCGTGCGATGGTCAGCGAAACACAGCTCACTACCAATCACTTGATTTATCCAGTATTTGTATTACCGGGACAAAATCAGACCCAAGATATTCCAAGTATGCCAAACATTCAGCGTTTGTCGGCAGATTTGTTACTGAAAAAAGCTGAAAGACTTCTGGAATTAGGTGTATCAAAACTGGCTCTTTTTCCAGTCACTCCTCAAGAAGATAAAAGCCTAACCGCAGAAGCTGCATGGCATGAAGATGGTTTAGTACAAACCACTTGCCGTTTGCTTAAAAAAGAATTACCAGAAATGGTGTTAATCACTGATGGTGCCCTCGACCCATACACCACGCATGGTCAAGACGGCATTATTGATGAAACTGGCTATGTGCTGAATGACGAGACTGTCGAATGCTTGATTAAACAAGCGTTAAGTCACGCAGCAGCAGGTGCCGAAGTGATTGCACCAAGTGACATGATGGATGGCCGCATTGGCGCGATTCGTCAGGCTTTAGAAGCCAATGGTCATATCTATACCAACATCATGGCCTACTCTGCGAAATATGCGTCTAGCTTCTATGGCCCATTCCGCGACGCTGTTGGCTCTGCATCCAACCTCAAAGGTGGTAATAAATATAACTACCAGATGGACTTTGCCAACCGTGCCGAAGCGTTACATGAAATCGCGCTTGATATTCAAGAAGGCGCCGATATGGTGATTGTAAAACCGGGCATGCCATATCTAGATGTGGTACGTGAAGTAAAAGATACCTTTGGTGTTCCGACATTCATTTATCAAGTGAGTGGCGAATACGCGATGTTAGCCGGTGCAATTCAAAATGGCTGGTTATCAGACTCAGTCATTTTAGAATCACTCATGTGCTGCCGACGCGCTGGTGCAGACGGGATCTGGACTTACTTTGCAGAAACCGCTGCCGAAAAACTCAAGGAAATGAACTAAGTTCGCAGAGAAAGGATAACACTGCATGCATATTGCAATCATTGGCGCGGGCATAAGTGGATTAATGTCTGCGCTGGAGTTGGTTGAACAAGGCTGTACGTTAAGCATTTTTGATCAACAACAAGCGGGACAAGCAGCCTCTTGGGCTGGCGGAGGTATTCTCTCTCCGATGTACCCGTGGCGCTATGTGCATGCAGTGAACCAACTCGCTCAATTTGGCAAAGCCTCTTATCAAGCATGGAACCAAAAACTCTCCCCTGTTACAGGCATTGATTTTGAAATTCATGACACAGGCATGCTCATTTTTGATGAAGAAGATTTTGACGTTGGACTTTCTTACGCAAATCAACATCAAGAACCCATGCAACGCTGTGAATATTTACAGCGAGATGCGCTAGAACAAGTCAACCCGCATATTTCCGATCAATTTCAAGAAGCCATTTATTTCCCTGAACTCTCTAATATTCGCAATCCACGCGTATTACAGTCCTTGATTAGTTATTTAAAACAACACCCAAATGTTGAATTTTTTGAGCACTCTGCTGTCAAAAAACTAATTCAACAGGGCGATGTCATACAAGCCCTACAAACTGAAGATGGTCGAAAACATACAGCAGATCATTTTGTAATAACTTCGGGAGCTTGGAGCCATTACTGGAACTCACAATTACAACTCGAAATTCCAGTCGAACCTGTTCAAGGTCAAATGTTGTTATTTAAAACCTCTGCTCACTGGCTACCGACCATGTGCATGAATCGAGTGATGTATTTGATTCCACGTATGGACGGTCATATTGTTTGTGGGTCTAGCATGGCACATCGTGGTTTTGACACTTCGACCGATGAAACCACCCAGCACAATATTTTAGAAGCGTGTTTAGAAATGGTGCCTGAACTGGCCGATTTTCCGATTGTACAGCGCTGGGCAGGACTTAGACCAAGTTCACCAAATGGTGTTCCGTACATTGGCAAAATGCCTGAAATGGATAACCTATGGGCAAACTTTGGTCATTTTAGAAATGGCTTATGCATGGGCGCAGGCTCTGCGCAATTGCTCCGTCAGCTTATGCTGGGTCAACCGACATTAGTTGATGCCAAAGCATATTCTCCAGAGCGCTTGCAAAATAAAATCTTAGCCTGACGCCAATATATTCTCTAAAGTCATTTTTAATTGAGGATAAGCAAACTCAAATCCTTCTGCTTGTAATGCGGCAGGTTTAACGTATTGCCCATTTAAGATTAATTGCGATTGCTCCCCCAACAAACAGCGAAAAACCGAGCTTGGCGCCGACAATAGTGGTTTCTTATTGAGTACCTCAGCTGCTTGCTCAACAAATACCTTTTGGGTCACGTTTTCTGGCGCCACGACATTATGAATTTGGGCAGATTGAGGATGCTTAAATATAAACTCGATGGCGTTTAACACGTCTTCAATGTGTACCCAAACCACAGGCTGACGACCATGACCAATTTGACCGACTAAATTGAGTCGAATAGGAAGCAACATTTTAGGCAAGATGCCACCACCTTGCCCAAACACTACACCTAAGCGAATAATTTTAGTATTTTGCTGAGTATCTGCTAAAGCTGCATGCTCCCACTCTTGGCAAAGCTGAGACATAAAAATAGGCTGTGGTAAGCTTTGTTCAGTGCATACCTCTGCCCACTTTTCTTGATCATCAATCCCGTAATAACCAATCGCCGAACCAGACACAATTACTTCTGGAAAAATTTGAGATTGCTTGAGCCACGCATACAATTTTCGTGTCGTATTGACTCGGCTTTCAATGAGTTGTTTTTTACGTGACTCGGTCCAGCGTTTTTCGCCAATATTTGCACCAGCCAAATTCACCACATAGTCAATTTGACGGGTCGCAATATCTTCAAATTTTTGCACCCACTGTAAGGCAGGATGGTCAGATTTCTTCCCAGCCTGCCGTGTCACAGCAATCACGTTATAATTTTTTTGCAGCAGGAACTTAATTAAATGCGTTCCGATAAAACCACTGGCACCCGTGATTAATACATTCCTATTCATATTTCCTCCAAAACCGAGGACACAAGTTTTATTTCATTATATAAGACTCATTTATATTTAATCGTAGCTGTTTATGTAGTGATCTATTGCACATTAAACATTTTGTCAGCCATTCGCTGTGCCTGTTTGCCATAAAACCAGTAGGTAATTAAATAAAGCGGGATAGCTAACATTAAAAGCATAATCACCATAATGCTCAAGAACTGAGGTTGTTTGAGGTAAAGCATAAAGTTCTGCAAAATCTCAGGGTCTTTTCTGGCAAATAAAAACAGGCCAAATAAAACACCACATAAGTTATAGCCCCAAAAAATCAGGGTAAAACCTAAAGTAAATTTCTTTTTTTCTTGTACAGTCGGAGCACGGCGTTCTTTCTTTAAAAATTTAAATAAGACAAAAATCATTGCGCCTAAATATGGAACGGCTGTTAAAATACCGCCTACACTCGCTGGTAGTAGTGCTGCAACCACACCTACAATTAAGGTAAGTACAATGCATAAACCAAAAAACCAGAGAAAGTAAGAACGTAATTTGGTCATATTTTTGCCTAATTTATGGGTTTAAAAAATAATTATAAATTTTTTTCAATTTTTTTTCATTTTTCTGTCAACCAATCTGAATCTCTTGACGTTATATAGGGTAATAAGGTCGCAGCAACCGAATACTTCCTTTGCACGGCATCCGCAAAATTGTATCGGTGACCTTTTATTACGACTCTTTTCTTCCTTCAGATTAGGTTTTGTTAGCAGCCGAAACCCTTGATGAAGTTTTTGACCGACGATTCTCTCATCACTCGAATCGTCGGTTTTTATTTTCTAGCACTTTCATTTATTTTACGCTCAACATACACAATAGTTCTTTCGCGGCCATGAAAGCCATGCGTATACTTTTTACACCATAAAAATATGTTTTAAATAATATGAACAACATTGCCTATTTTGAAATTCAGTCTTCAAACCCTGCCCGCGATGCGCAGTTTTATCAAGCTGTGTTCGGCTGGCAATTTAAACTCGATCCAAACTTACCGATTGAATATTACCGTATCGAAACGCCTTCAATTATGGGTGGACTATTGAAACGCCCAGCCCAAACACCGCCAATGGAATATGGCACCAATGCCTTTACCTGCTCTATTCAAGTCGAGAATTTCGATGAAGTGGCTGCAAAAATTTTAGCGCAAGGCGGTATTGTGGCGATGGATAAATTCGCCATTCCCGGTCGTGCTTGGCATGGCTACTTTGTCGATTTAGACCACAACGTTTTTGGTATTTTTCAAGTCGATGAAAATGCAGCTTAAAGATCTTATTTAACAACTCTATTTATTTTTGAATGTATAGCCACCGCCTTTTTATCGGTGGCTATTTCATATTTATTCTTCGGCAAAGCTAAAGCTGGCCTCACATGTAATCGGGAAATTCACCGAATTGGCAATCATGCATTCGTGATGCGTTTCTTCATGTAATTTTGCAGCAAGTGCTTGATCAGCACCTTTTTCTAAAACAACCGCAGGCTTTAAAATAATTTGGGTAAAGTGACCACGTTTAACTGGATCTGCATCTTCCATAAAGCCAAGTGCGTGATCGACATAACTCAGCACATGAATATGATTGACTGCACACAGGTGCAAATACCAAAGCTTATGGCAAGCTGAAGCAGATGCGACCAATAAATCTTCAGGGTTCCATCTGGTCGCATCCCCCAAATAGGCAGGGTCTGATGAACCTTGAATCGTGGCCTTTTGCGGATGCTGAATACTAAAGTCTCGTTTATATGAACGATAAGATGAAGTGCCTGTTCCTGTATTGCCTTCCCACTGTATTTTTACTTCGTATTCATGAATGGTCATTTTATTCTCAAAGTTCACTGTTTGACTTGATAGTAACAAAGCAAAGTTTAAAGTAAAAAAATTAATTCAAGTTTCCACTTAGGCTTAAATAACGAGCACTTTAAAATGTCTTGATAAAATCTCCTGCCAATTTATGCTAACGTATCTGTGTTTATTTTGGCTCGATGTCTGTTTCTATGTCCGTACATTTTCTACATACTTCTGATTGGCATTTGGGGCAGTTTTTTTATAATCATTCACGACACTATGAACACCAACAATTTTTAAGCTGGTTGCTCACTCAAATTCAAGAAAAACAACCGCATGCCCTGCTCATTGCCGGCGATATTTTTGATGTCATTAATCCGGGTTCTCAGGCACAAAAACAACTCTATCAATTTTTAGCAGATGCCCATCGCTTTGCACCGCACATGCAAACGCTCATGATTGCCGGCAATCACGACTCAGGCTACCGTATTGAACAGGTCGAACCACTCTTAGAAAAATATAATGCGAAAACTGTGGGCGTGGTTCGCTGGAATGAAGATAAAACCCTAGATCTCGATCGACTACTTTTACCTATTTATAATCAAAATCAAGAGATTGTAGCGTGGTGTCTTGCCCTTCCTTTTTTACGTTCAGCCGAAATTACTGGCTTTAATGAACATACAACCAACAGCAAAAATGCGATTGCCTATTTACACCAACAACTGATTGCCGAAGCAAAACGTCGTAAAACACCAGACCAAGCGCTGATTTTGATGTCACATGCACATATGCAAGGTGGAGAAACATCTGACTCTGAACGCCCAATTATTATTGGTAATGAAGAGGCACTTTCAACAACTTTATTTGAAGATGCTGTCGACTATGTCGCTTTAGGGCACTTACATAAACCACAAAAAGTAGGTCAGCCGCACATTCGTTATAGTGGCTCACCCATTCCGCTTTCTTTTAGTGAAATTAACTATAAGCACCAAGTGGTAGAAGTCAAAATTGACCCAACTCAAGAGACAGACAACCGTTTGCAATTTGAAGCTGTAGAAATTCCGCGTTGCATACAATTGCACCGCATTCGTGGTGAGTTAAACGAAGTACTGCAACAACTCAAAGCCTTGCCACATGGCGTTGTTGAAAATATTGACCATCGTGAATATGTCGATATTGAATATTATAGTTTAACGCCGCCACAGCCCAATTTACGTCAGCAGTTTGAAGCGGCTCTACCGCCTGACCGCTACCGTTTAGTGCGTATTTCACGTCAATATGTGAGTAAAGACACCACCGATTCAAATGCCACTCAGCAAATCGCTCTTGAACCGCCAACACCAGAAAAACTCTTTCAGAATATTTGGGAAAAACAAGGTTACAGCGCCGATGATGCGGTCTTAAAAGATTTTCTGAGTCTGGTACAAGAAGCACAAAAAAATCTTGAAAATGATGCAACCCCTTAAGGATATGTCATGAAAATTTTATCCATTCGAATAAAAAATCTGGCATCTCTTTCTGATGAACATTTTATTGATTTTGAAAGCGCGCCCTTAGCCCATGCGGGTCTCATTGCGATTGTGGGAAAAACGGGTACTGGGAAGTCGACCATTTTAGATGCCATGTGCCTAGCCCTGTTTAATCGGGTTCCACGTCTTAAAGACAGCGATGGTAAATTAAAAGATGTTGATGGTTCCGAGTTACTCACCAACTCACCTTTGACTGTATTACGTCGTGGTACAGGACATGGTTTTGCTGAGCTTTGCTTTATTGCACAAGATCAAAAACGTTATTTGGCACGCTGGGAAATTAAACGTGCACGTGAAAACCCAAATGGTAAATTACAAAGCGTACAACGCCATTTAAAATGCCTGACCGATGGTGTGGTGCTTGCCGATAAAGCTAAAGCGGTTGATGAAAAAGTTAAACAAATTACCCAGCTTTCTTTTGAACAATTTACGCGTGCCGTATTACTTGCCCAGTCAGAAGTAACCGCATTTTTAAAAGCACGAGACAGCGAACGCGGTGAATTACTTGAGTACTTAACTAACTCCAGCATTTTCGCTAAAATTGGTGAGCTGGCTTTTCGTAAAACAGCTGATATTGCAAAGCAGCGTAAACAGCTTGAAGAGTTCTTAGGCCATATCGAAATTTTGTCTGATGAAGAGATTGCGGCATTTACCGAACAATATCAGCAAGCGGAGCAAAACCATCAAAAATTAGAACAGCAAAAAAATATCTTAGACAAACAGCAACAATGGTTTGAACGTAAGGCGAAACTTGCCCAAGAAGTTCAAGCTAAACAACAACAGTTTCAAACCCAGCAAAATCACCATCAAGAATTGGCTGGCGAACGTGAGCAATTAAAACAGCTCGAAGTTTTCTCTGAAATACGCCAGCAGGTTTTTCAGCAATCTCAAAATTTACAAACGCTACAACAACTTGAGCCGCGAATTCAGCAAACACAAACCAAGTTTAATGATTTGGTGCAAATTTTTGAAACAGGTCAAAAACAATATCAACTTGCAGAACAAGAACTCAAACAAACGCTCGATTTTGAGCAACAGCATCAACAAGCTTTAAATCAAGTTCGACAGTCCATTCAAGAACGTGCTTTTATTGCCGATGAATATAAAAAGTGCAAAGAAAAGAAAAATGTACTTGATCAGAAACTAAGTCCGTTGCAGCAACAGCAAAATACTGTGCAACAGCACATTGCACAGCTTCAACAAAGCCAAACTCATCTACAACAGCAGCTTACTCAAACTCAGCAATATGCTGTATTAGACAAAGGCCTTTCAGCGCATTTAAATCAACTTGGGCAATTTATTCAAAATTACCAAGCAATTGAACAACAGCTCGGCAACCCTACCCTTGCTCGCCAGAAGCTAGCAGAAGCTAAAAGCGAACTCGAACAACTAGTAACTTCACTTGGCACAGTTGAACAGATTGAGTTAAAACTTGAACAGCAGCGTAAAGACAAAGATCAAAAGCTTGCTCAAATCACTCAGTTAGATCTGATTCAACAGAAAATAAAAATTTATCATGAACTATATGCTGAGCTTCAGCAGTTTGCTGAAAAACATACTCAAACCTCAGAGCAAGAACAGCGGCTTAAAACCCTTTGCCAGTCAGCTGAACAAGAGTACCTAACAGCAAAAACTGAACGTGAAAAGTTACAACACATCCTGCAACAGCAGCGTTTATTACACACCGAAAATATTGAGCAGTTACGAGCCAATCTTAAAGACGGCGAAGCTTGCTTAGTCTGTGGAAGTACGCATCACCCCTATCGTGTTGATGACAGCGCAGTCTCCAAGGCATTATTCGACTTGCAGCAACAGCAAGAGCAACAAGCAGTAGCGCTAGAACAAACTAAATTTAATGCATGGCAAACCCAACAACATGCGCTTACTCAATGTCATGCTGAGCTTGAGCAAGTCCAGAAGTACTTAACTCAGCTCAAGACAAAACAATCAAGCTTGCAGCAAGACCTTGAGCAGCAATTCAGCCTCAATCAGTTACATATTGAGCTTAATCAAGCTCCTGAACAAATCTTGCTAATGCTGAACGAACTCAGACAAGCGGCACAAACTGCAATAAGTTCATTTGACTCAGAAAACGTGCATTTAACCCAAGCGATTAAACAACACAATCAGCTCGTTCAATCTATTCAGCGTAATGAAAACTTGCTCAATACGGCACAACAATGGCAACAACAAGTTCAACATATTGTTGAGTGTTTATCCGAGGCTGAACAACAGGCATGGCAGCAGTCGAGTAGCCAAACGGCTAAGCAGACTTGGTCAATACTTGATGCACGCGCTAAACAACTTGAACAACAAGAACAGCTTTCTCAGCGTTTTGAGCAACAGCAGCAAGAACTTAAAATGTCAGCTGCCAACCTTGAACAAATGACCAAGCAAATTGATGAGGTCGATCAGAACCTCAAAGACATTACGCTTAAAGGCCAACAAAATAATGAAAAAGCGGTGTCGCTCATTCAACAAATGACGAGCCGCGCTGACATTAAACCCCATGAATGGTTAATTGAGCATGATGCTAAACGTCAGCAGCAGCAAACAGCGTATCATGAAGCTAAACAACGTTTCGAACAAACTAGACAGCACTTTGAGCAGCAAAAACAGGCGCTTGATCAACTCAAGCATCAACATCAACACACTGCACAACACCAACAGCAGATTGATGAACAAATTCAAAACTGGTTAAAAGCTCACACTGATTTTCAAGCATCTGAGCTTACAGCGCTCATACACATCAATTCCGCCCAAGAGCAAGACATTCGTAACCGCCTTAATCATGCCGAGCGTTTATTAAGTGAAGCCTCATCAGCCCTTAAGACCATGCAAGAGCAATTGAGCGAGCATTTACAAACTCAGCCAGATATTGAACATGAAAAGCTTGTTAGCCTCATTCAAGACAATATTGCAGAGCTTAAAGCACAACTTGAAGTACGTGATCGACTGAAACTTAAGCTTGAAGTACATCAGCAAAACCTTGCGAAGCAGCAGCAATATGCAGAGCAAATTCAAAATATCCAGCAAGAAGAACATCGCTGGAGCAAAATTTCAGGTTTAATTGGCGATGCTAAAGGTAAAGAGTTCCGTGACTATGCCCAGCAATATCACCTAGATATTTTAGTTGAACATGCCAATCAGCAACTGGCGATGCTGTCTCAGCGCTATACACTTAAACGTCTAGAGCAATCGTTAAGTCTTGCGATTATTGACCACGATATGGATGGAGAAACCCGCTCTGTTGCATCGTTATCTGGCGGTGAATCATTCCTAACTGCACTCGCTTTGTCTTTAGCGATTGCCAATATGGCCTCAGGTTCAATGAAAATTGAATCTCTGTTTATTGATGAAGGGTTTGGTACTTTAGATGCTTCGTCTTTGCATATGGTGATGAATGCTTTAGATCAGTTGCAAAATCAGGGGCGCCAAGTCATTCTCATTTCACACATTCAAGAAATGCATGAACGTATTCCTGTACAAATTCAGGTGAAACCTCTTGGTGCTGGTGCAAGTACAATTGAAGTCGTAGGCTAATTTATTAAGATTTCATATCTTAAAATTGATTGAATCTTATAGAACAAAGGGGCGTATTATTTACGCCCCTTTGTCTTGTATTCATTTTCTTTTATTTTAAAACATCAAAAATTAATTAACGCAGAGCACTACAACTGCAAAACCGATACAGTACATACCGAACAAATGCCAGCGCCCATGTTCTAACCATGAAGACAACCATTTCAACGCCAAAAGACCAGCACCAAAACTAAAACACATCCCTAGTAAGCTTGGAACCATCGAATGAAACACTTGTCCATGTTCCAAGGTTTGTAAGCCTTGAGCGTGAATTAAACGATATAATTCTTTTAAAATAACGGCTGGTGTTAATACGACGGCCAGTGCAAAACTGAATTCTTCAGCCTTTTGGCGTGATACACCTAAAAATAACCCTGTAGAGATGGTTGCACCAGAACGTGAAAAGCCACGGAAAGGCAAACACAAAGCCTGCACTGCCCCAATAATAGAAGCACTACGCAAACTAATTTCACCTTGTTGTCCGCGATCTAAACGCGAAGATAAAATAATCAGAATACCTGCCGAAATCAGCGCAGCTGCCATGAGTTTTGAGTTACTAAACAAATGCTCAATTTCGAAACTGCTCGCGCCGCCGAAGAACACATGCTTAATCAGAGATTGAAGCGCTAAACCAAGCACACCTGTAATTAGGGTTGCCAAAATGATATAGAAGGCTTGTTTTTTAAAACTTTCCCATGAAGAAAAATAGGTCTTTTTCCAAGATTTCCAAAAGTAAACGATCACTGCAAACATCGTACCTGTATGTAACATCACAAGTAAAAAGGTCATATCAGGTGCAGATGGATCATACCCCATTAACTTTTCAGCTAAAATAACGTGTGCGGAACTAGAAACTGGCAATAATTCAGCAAAACCCTGAATGATCGCCAGAATAAAAACATGCAATAAATCCATACCCTACACACTCAAATATTAAAATATCTGGGTTATAAGCTAGGAAAATTAAATTTAAATTAACAAATTACAGTTACCCGACAAAACGTTTATCTAAATTGTAAAAGTCATTTTTTCTCAACTGTATCACGCTTTCCAAATAAAGCCGTTCCTACACGTACCATGGTTGAACCTGCTGCAATCGCAGCGTCTAAATCACTCGACATTCCCATGCTTAATGTGTCCCAGTGTTCTGGGTGGGCATGTTTTTCTTTCACAGCATCAAACAAGGCTTTAGCATCTGCAAAAGCAGCGGTATTATCTGGTGCTGGAATCACCATCAAGCCACGTAGTTTGATTTTTGCTAATTGGCTAATTTGAGCAACTAACTCGGCAACCTCATCTGGTGCACAACCATCTTTACTGTCTTGCCCATCAATATTCACTTGCAAACAAATATTCAAGTCAGATTGATATTGAAGTCTTTGATTAGATAAACGCTCAGCAATAATCAAACGATCTACACCATGCACCCAATCAAACTTTTCAGCCAAATGTTTAGTCTTGTTGCGCTGAACATGACCAATAAAATGCCATTCAATTTCTAAATCGTGTAAAGCTTCGATTTTTTCTAAAGCTTCCTGTAAATAGTTTTCACCAAATGCTCTTTGCCCTGCTGCATACATTTCACACAAACTTTCACTCGGATGTGTTTTTGACACGGCTAAAAGTTGCACAGTTTCAGGCGCACGCTGAGCATGTTCACAAGCAACTCTGATTTGCTGTAATACGTGCTGCCGCGCATCTTGCAGGTAATTCATTGACAAGGTTCTCATTTTCAAAAAACTTTTTTGCTTTTCACCTAAAGCGAGGTGTTGGTAAGCCTCGGTGAAAGCCGTATATTATTCTACAAAATAATGACATATTTTGATTTACTTGGGGAAATTATGGATATTACAGAGCTACTCGCCTTCTCTGTGAAAAATGGCGCGTCCGATTTACATTTATCTGCTGGCATGCCACCAATGATTCGCGTTGATGGCGAAGTCCGTCGCATTAACTTACCGGCTCTGGATCATAAAGATGTTCACCGTCTGGTCTATGACATCATGAATGATAAACAACGCCGAGACTACGAAGAAAAGCTTGAAACCGACTTTTCTTTTGAAGTGCCAAATGTTGCTCGTTTCCGTGTTAACGCATTTAACCAAAACCGTGGTGCTGGCGCAGTATTTCGTACCATTCCATCTAAAGTACTTACTATGGAAGATCTAGGCTTAGGTCAAATCTTTAAAGATATTTGCGACTATCCACGTGGGATTGTATTGGTTACAGGTCCAACAGGTTCGGGTAAATCTACGACGCTTGCAGCGATGATGGACTATATCAACGAAAATCGTTATGACCATATTTTAACGGTTGAAGACCCTATCGAATTTGTACATCAGTCCAAGAAATGTTTGATTAACCAGCGTGAAGTACATCGTGATACGCATGGCTTTAACGAAGCGCTTCGTTCTGCACTGCGTGAAGACCCCGATATTATTTTGGTCGGTGAGATGCGTGACCTTGAAACCATTCGTTTAGCACTTACTGCTGCCGAAACGGGTCACTTGGTATTTGGTACACTCCATACAACTTCTGCTGCAAAAACCATTGACCGTGTGATTGACGTATTCCCTGCCGAAGAAAAAGACATGGTTCGTGCCATGTTGTCAGAATCTTTACAGGCTGTTATTTCGCAAACTCTACTTAAAAAGAACGGCGGTGGGCGTGTGGCAGCACATGAAATCATGATTGGTATTCCTGCTATTCGTAACTTAATTCGTGAAAACAAAGTCGCCCAAATGTATTCATCAATTCAGACTGGTGCAAATCATGGCATGACTACACTCGACCAAAGCTTAAAAGGTCTAGTTTCTCGTGGTGTGATTAGTCCACAAACGGCTCGTACTGCTGCAAAACAGCCTGAATCATTCCTATAAAAATAATTAGAGAATAAATATGGATTTTAATGACTTACTCAACCTCATGGTTGAAAAAAAATCATCCGATCTTTTTATTACAGATGGTGTTGCGCCATCTATGAAGATTAACGGACAAATTGTTCCAATTTCAAAAAATAGTCTTTCAGGGGATGTTATTGGTCAACTCTTACATTCCATCATGAGTGAAAAACAACGCAAAGAATTTGCAGACACTCGTGAATGTAATTTTGCCATTATGAACCGTGATAAAACTGCCCGCTTTCGTGTGAGCGCTTTTCAGCAGCGTGACATGCCTGGCATGGTGCTACGTCGAATTGAAACTAAAATTCCTTCAATTGATGACTTGCAGTTACCATCTGTTCTTAAAGATTTATCAATGACCAAACGCGGCATCATTATTTTTGTTGGTGCGACAGGTACAGGTAAATCGACGTCTTTGGCTTCAATGATTAGCTATCGTAACCACAACACTAAAGGTCATATCATTACCATTGAAGACCCAATCGAGTTTATTCACGAACATGCGGGCTGCATCATTACCCAACGTGAAGTCGGAATTGATACGGACTCATTTGAAATTGCCTTAAAAAATACTTTGCGACAAGCACCAGATGTCATCTTGATTGGTGAGATTCGATCTCGTGAAGTAATGGACTACGCGATTGGCTTTGCTGAAACAGGTCACCTTGTATTAGCCACAATGCACGCCAACAACGCTAACCAAGCACTCGACCGTATCATTCACTTCTTTGAAAGTGACCGCCACAGTCAGCTCTACATGGACTTATCTCTTAACTTAAAGGCCATGATTGCTCAGCAACTTATTCCAACACCTGATGGCAATTCTCGCCGCGCCGCAATTGAAATTTTAATTAACTCACCATTAATTTCTGATTACATTCGTAAAGGTGAAATTCATGAAATTAAAGATTTAATGAAACGCTCACGTGAACTCGGTATGCAAACCTTTGACCAAGCATTGTTTGATCTCTATAAAGCAGGCCAAATTACCTACAAAGATGCATTAAAACATGCCGACTCACCAAATGATTTACGTTTGACAATTAAGCTTGCTGAAGAAGGACCTGATCAAATTGCAGGCACAAATCAGCATTTAACCTTCGACCGACAGTAATTTCCTCATAAAAAAAGGAAGGTTAAACGTAACCTTCCTTTTTTATTTGTTTTCTTTGTGTGAAAACGATTATTTCTTGCGCAGAACTTCCTGACATTCAGGTTCGTTACAGTAACCGTAGAGGTTTAATGAGTGACCCGTTAAGGTAAACCCATGTTGGTCTGCTACAGCATGCTGTTCCTTCTCGATAACATCATTAGTAAATTCAATAACTTTGTTGCAATTATGGCAAACCAAATGATCGTGATGATCTTCTTGCATAATTTCGAAAACAGAATGATTATTTTCGAAATGATGACGCTGAATGATACCTGCAGCTTCAAATTGTGTTAACACACGGTAAACTGTCGCAAGACCGACATCTTCCCCTTGTTCTAACAAAGTCTTGTAAATATCTTCAGCACTAAGATGATGTTGCTTTGAATTTTCTAATAATTCCAAAATCTTAATTCGTGGAAGGGTAACTTTAAGTCCAGCTTTGCGCAAATCTTGATTGGAAATAGGCATGAAAAAAGGTCTCTCAACAAATCTCAAGTTGGAATAGGCAATAGAATTTAGATGAAGTATGATCTATCCTTTGATCAAATGCATCATAATTTATTGGGATAGTGTAGCAAAATGCAAAAAATCGTGCTGACGTTATTAGTCACTTCACTCCTTGCTGGTTGTTCAATCTTTGGTGTATATAAGGTTGATATTCCTCAAGGGACTCCTTTGACCAAAGCTCAGGCCTCTCAAGTACAAGTCGGCATGAATTTCCAGCAAGTGCGTTTTTTGCTTGGTAGTCCAACTGTGACTGATCCCCTCAATCCTCAGCGTTGGGACTACATTTACAACTATATCCCGGGAACTTATGCTAAAAAGGCAAAAATCCCCGCAGCACATGGTCAGCATTTAAAAATTTACTTTGATGGCACTGGCACAGTAACTAAAATTGAAGGTTTAGAAACTATTCCAGAATCGCAACCAGGTTTACCTGCTTCTAAAGAAGCGATTTTAACTGCCCCACCACTATAATCGTTTTTTCTAATAAAAATAAACCCCTCAAGTGAAATACTTCGAGGGGTTTTATTTATAGGGCTTATTGCTTTAAGCGATTACTTTTAATATATCGCCCCACAGGATTTTTCTCGGCGCGGTTACGGCGTATATCCTTAGGATTAATCGTTAAAGGTCGATAAACCTCTACCCGATCGCCTGCTTGTAAAATTGCATGTGCCTCAACTTTGGCACCAAATATGCCAAGTTGTAATGGCTCAGGTAAACTTACCTGTTTCTGCAGCCCACTCGCTTCAACTGCTTGTAATGCTGTCATTCCAGCTTCAAATGGAATAGCAACTAAAAACTGTTGCTCTGGGGCTGCAAAAGCAACCCACACTTGCTGAGCTTTTTCCATCAGATAATTTGTCCAACGACCGCAATCATGGCAATTACAATTGAAAGCGGTAAAACAATACGTACCGCAATACGCCACAAGTTATAGAACAACTCATTGCTAAAATTCATTGATTTACGCAAGTGGCTAATTTTCATAATCCAACCAGCAAAAATTGCATAGATCAGGCAAATGAGTAATCCCCAAAGCATCAAAATCAGCGTAAAGATGCCGTGAAGTTCAGGTACAGCCCAAACTGCAATTGCTACAACAATAATCACCCACTGTAAAACGTACATCAGTTGACGTTGAGCAAGCTGTTCTTTAGCAAGTTGAATAAACAGCGCTGTTGTCATTACCGCAGTAAAAATCCAGGTAAAAACAGGAAGCTGTGCTTGAAGAGAAAAGAAACCAAACGCAACGACAGCAATCAACTGAGCTAACCAGATTGGAAGTACAGTTCGTGTAGCGCCTTCTTGAGAGTGAATGACGGACAAGCTATTTTGCCAGTAAAGTCCTAAGCCTAAACCACTCGCAACAAGGGCAAGTACAGTCGCATTACCCCACTCTTTAAACTCAACGTTTGTCCAATGCCAAGGCTGTAAAGTCGTTCCCATTGTATTAGCTAAAACAAGAGAAGCGATTACACCAACTGTCATTAATACAATTAAAATCTGACGCGGAATAAAAGATAAAATTAAAGCAGCAACAGCAAGACCAGCAAAAACAATTTGCCCAGAAACGCTGTTATTGAACTGTACTGTCAGTAAATTGCCAGCAGTACTGAGTACATTCCCGGCTAAAAATGGAATAAAAATAACTGCAAGCCAACCAGCCAAACGCCATTTTGGTGAACTATCTGCTTCACGAGTTAAACTTGATAAAGCATTTAAAGCAGTAGTCTTCGACCGTTTTGCTAAAGCAATTTCTAAATAACAAACTGGCAAAGCCAATAACAACATTGTGCCTAACCACAATAACCAGAAATCGATTTGACGATCAATCTGGATCCCCATAGCGGGCGCCAATGTCGCCATAATGATGAAAGATAAGCAAAACGCCATCAGGGGCGATAACCATCGTGACATAGGGATGTCCTGCATTATGCATTCCTTGAAAAAGACTATAGATATTTTGCCCGTCTCATGCCTGAAAATCAAAGTTTGCTCAATAAAAAAAGCAAACTACCGAAACGATAGTTTGCTGCGCTAACTAAAATTATAAGTTTTGTTATTTAAATTATGCGAAAAACCGAGCAAACCAGTTTTTCCCTTTCTTCTTTTCTTTTTCTCTAATAATTCCCATCATATTTTCTTTTACAGCCCCCACATAATCAGCATCATCATGTTGAATATGGTTAATTAACCATTTTGCTAAAATTTCTTGTAGCTCTTTTTCAACAGTATGCCCCATTTCAAAACGCTCACGATATAACTCTATTTTTTTAATAAACAAGTCATGTACCCGTTTATGTGGTACACGATATTTATAATCTGCTTCCTCTTGTAAACTTTCTTCGAAAGTAAAATGTGATTGCGTATAATCAATAATATTATCTAAAACATCTTTAATTCGACGTCTATCTTCATCATCTTTTACATCATCAATTTCATTAATATAATCAAGTATTCGTTTATGTTGCTCATCAATTACATCAATACCCGTATTATATTCTGAAGCCCATTTCATTTTCATGCATCTCCCCAATGATGTTCAATGACTGTTTCATAAACTCCATGATATATTTAAAGAATATAAATAAAAACAAAGCTATTTTGTCGGATTTACCATATAGAAAACACATTCAACCCAAGTTATTGTTTTTATTTATTTTTAAAAAAATTAACCAACTAAAATAATAAAGTATTTTTTAAACAAAATACTTTATTAATAAACGACCAATATATATAAATATCTCTATTCATATATTTTAAATATATTTTATATTAATATTGATCTGCACGATTAATACGCTTAAGTGCTGGATTTTCCTGCTCACGCTTTAATCTTTCAACATGAGTAATTGCTTTTTTAATTGGCTTACCATATTGAAATAAAATCATTTCACCAGGTTGATAAGCTGTCCAATTTTCATTATGTGTTAAAGGTTCCGTTGTTATTACTGCTACACGATCCTCAGGAGTTGTTACCTGACTAAAGTCAACCTCAACATCTAAATCAATTAAATGAGCCTGATTAAATGGATATTCTCGAACCAACCAATGTAATTTAGTAATCGCATAACTAAACAATGCTTTACCATTCGATAAGCAATAATTAAATGTGCCGTATTCAGCAATTTGTGGAGAAATTTTTTCTAATACTTCAAATATCTGTTCAAGACTTGGTTCTTCATAACCAAAAGCTTCAACGAGTTGATCGAGCAAATAACAAAATGCGCGTTCACTGTCAGTATTCCCTACAGGTGTAAAACGTCCACTCAGGGGTGGATCAAAGTCATGTAAATCACCATTATGGGCAAAAATCCACTGACGGCCCCACAACTCTCGAATAAAGGGATGAGAGTTTTCTAATGTAATTTTACCTTGAGTCGCTTTACGAATATGCGCGATCACATTACGTGATTTAATAGGATAATTACGGATAAGATCGGCAATTGGAGATTCCACTGCCGACTGGTTATCAACAAATAGTCGACAAGCCTTATCTTCAAAAAATGCAATACCAAATCCATCACTATGGTCTGAGGTAATTCCTGCACGCTGTGAAAACCCACGGAAAGAAAAAGTGATGTCCGTTGGTGTTGCACAATTCATTCCTAATAGCTGGCACATATCGCTTTTAAACTACTTCTAATTACCCCATCTGCTCTATTGTGCATGAGAGTAAAATTGCTTGCAAATCTCAATATGTGCTGGCTACTAGAAAATAGGACATATGATTAACGCTGACCCATTTTATTCATGACAAATGAAGTCGCCACTTTATTCACTTCCAGAAATACAAAATAATCTAGACAGTTAAATTCTTCATCAAAAAATGCCTGTTTCGATAGTTTTGACTGCATGCTCAAATACATTTGAAACAACTTTGGCATACGTTCATCTTGTGGAAAGCTAAACTCAGGATATTCAGGTTCATAGATTTTTTTCGAACGAATATCAATTGTTTTGCTTTCAGATAATTGCTGAATCTGGCGATGTGTGTAGTACGCTCTAGCCAAATTATCTTGCAAATGAATACTGACACAGCCCATCAAATATTTAGCACGCATTGACCACAACACTTTAGGTGCAAGATTCATCCAAAGCGTTGAAAGAGCTTTACCATTACGAAAGCGTGGATGCACACAGGTACGCCCTATTTCTAACACATTCGGAAGGTGTGATAACTGAGGAACAATATCAAACTCATGTGCGCTGTAGCTTTGTGCGATCTCATGACCTTGAAATAATTTTAGACGGGTATACGCTACAATTTCTCCAGTCCACTTTTCACGTAGGACTGCGTGCTCACAACCAAAATCATAAATGTCTTGATCTAAGTTATCTTCAAAATGAATTCCAAATTGTTGGCTAAATTGTTGTGCACGGAATCGCTGTACATCTTGTAATTCTTTTAAATTATCAACCCATTCAAAACGAAATTGTGTCTGATTTATTGCTTTATGACGATTTAAAGGTAAAGTCCAGGTTTGGCGATATTGATTAAGTTTTTCCAGCATAATGAACGCTCCTAGTGACACCCCATACACTAGTCAAAGCTCATGACAAAAAAATGACCAAATTAAATTGGTATAAAAAAAGATCACCTAGGGTGATCTTTTTATTGAGAATAACGGATTTCTTAAGCAGTTTTACTGCGGTTAGAAATGAGCGTTCCAACCCCATGATCAGTAAAGATTTCAAGTAAGGTTGCATGTGGTACGCGACCATCAACAATATGCGCACTCACAACGCCACCTTTAACAGCATCAAGTGCACAGCCTACTTTAGGAATCATACCGCCATAGATCACGCCTGTTTCAATGAGGCGATCAACCTCTTGCGTACTAAGGCCAGTTAACAGATTTTTATTTTCATCAAGCACACCAGTAATATTGGTAAGCAAAATTAACTTTTCAGCGCCTAGAGCTTCTGCAACCTTACCTGCAACTAAATCAGCATTAATGTTATACGTATTACCTTCTTCATCTACGCCTAATGGCGCAATCACTGGAATAAAGTCACTTTGGGTGAACATTTCCAATACATCAGTTTTAACGCCTGTCACTTCACCAACCATACCCAAGTCGATATGTTTGATAGAGCCGTCTTCTTCTTGCTTTTCCATAAGTAATTTACGGGCACGAAGTAAGTTACCGTCTTTACCCGTTAAACCAATTGCACGGCCACCATGTTTATTAATCAGGTTAACAATTGATTTATTTACACTGCCGCCTAATACCATTTCAACCACTTCCATGGTTGCAGCATCAGTTACACGCATACCATCAATACGATCAGACTCACGGCCTAACTGCTTTAAAAATGAGTCAACTTGTGGCCCACCACCGTGAACAACAATCGGATTTAACCCGACAGTTTTAAGTAAAACGATGTCTCGGGCAAATGAACTTTCTAGCTCCGGATCAGTCATTGCGTTGCCACCGTATTTCACCACCAGCGTTTTACCAGTAAAGCGTTGAATATACGGCAAAGCTTCAATTAAGATTTTTGCTTTGTCGACACCGATATGCTGATGTTGGGGCATTACGCCTCTCCTTACTTAGGCCTCTGAAAGTTCTTGTGCAATTTGCGGATAGTGCTCTTGCAACATATCTACAAATTTTTGCTGGATTTCCTTTAATCGTAAAGGATTATCTGCATCAAATCTTACTGTAAAATATTCACCAGTATTTGATGCTCGAATAATGCCAAAACCATCATCAAAATCAAGACGTACGCCATCAATTTTACTGATTCGAGCACCTAAACGATGACTTAAAATTTCAATATCTTGTAATACATACTTCGGATCGGACTGATATGTACCAATATAAGTATCTTCTGTACAACATCTTTCTGGATAAGGAGCAAATAATTCAGAAATTGTTGTTGCACTAGATTGGGTAAAATATTCCATTACACGTAATGCAGCATATAAGCCATCGTCGTAGCCAAAACCACGCCCATCATTAAAAACGTAGTGGCCTGCATATTCTCCACCAAAAATAGCGCGTCCATTTGACTGAGATAAATAAGCGCGTAAGAAACTACTTCCAGTACGGATCATTTTTGCTTTTCCGCCGAGTTGTTCGACTGTTTTTTGAACCATACGTGAACATTTCACATCAAAAACAATTTCTTGCTCGGGGTGTTGTTCTAAGCACATTTGCGCAAAAAGTGACAACAAACGGTCCGCAGTCAATATCTGGGCTTTTTCATCCACTAAAACAACACGGTCTCCATCACCATCCAGAGCAATACCAATATCTGCCTGCTGCTCAACCACTGCTTTACGCAAATGAGTTAAGTGGGCTGCATGCGAAGGGTCTGGTGCATGATCTGGAAACTCGCCATTTGGATTAGTCCGTAAAGCAATCACTTCACAGCCCATTTTTTCCAATATTAATTTTGAGCAGTGGCCAGCAGAGCCATGTAAACCATCTAAAATAACTTTTAAAGGACGTTTTAATTGAATATCTTTAAAAATGGCTTGCTGATATTTCTGACAAAACTCAGCTTTAAATTGAGGTAGGGTTAGCTCAAGTACAGAAATGGAATGAGTTGGTACATACGTTTGGGCATTTTCCCCCACCTGCTGAATCATTTCGGGAGACGGCGGTTCACCTTTTAAAATCCACTTAATACCATTATCTGACTTTGGATTATGGCTTGCGGTCACCATAATACCATTGCCGCCAAAATCTCTCGCAATGTAGTACATCATTGGTGATGAACAACAGCCAATGTTGGTAACTTTTAAACCTTGTTCTATTAAAATTTCTTCAATTAAGTGGGCATAAGCTGGACTTGTGAGACGAGCGTCATAGCCAACCACTAATTGAGTTTGTTTTGCTTGTTTGTATTGTTGTGCCAATCCGTAGGCAATCGAACGAACAACGTCCGCGGTTAAGTAAGAAAGTTTGCCTCTAATATCGTAAGCACGAAAAATACTTTTTGGAAAAGAGTGTCTTACATTCATAGCGTATCTTCTATTTAAAGATCAATCCGATCTATCGCAAAAACATAGATTATTCAAAATTTTTGAAAGGTTTGTTTGCTAAAAAAGTTAAAAGAATATGAGTAAAGCGTGTTGTAATATAATCCATTGTAACATTCAAGATGTAAAAAGAAACGCCTGTTCAACAGGCGTTTGATTTTCGTTAATATTTTAGAAAAACTTATTGTTTACCTGTGTGACCAAAGCCGCCAGCGCCACGTAAAGTTTCTTCAAACTCTTCTACTTGCTCAAATTCAGCTTGTACGACTGGCACTAAAACATACTGTGCCAAACGCTCGCCTGGTTCTAAACGGAATGTGGTTTGACCACGGTTCCAAACAGAAACCATCAATTCACCTTGATAATCTGAATCAATCAAACCAACTAAATTACCAAGCACGATACCGTGTTTATGACCTAAACCTGAACGCGGTAAAATTAAACCAGCAAAATTTACATCATGAATATAAATTGCCATACCTGTTTTAACTAAAACAGTTTGTCCTGGTTCAATATCAATTGCTTCATCGACGCAGGCACGTAAATCTAAACCCGCTGAACCTGCTGTTGCATATGAAGGTAAAGGCCATTCTTTACCTAAACGCGGATCGAGCAATTTCACTTGAACTTTCATGGGATTTCCTAAAAATTAAAAAAAATTAACGCTTTAATAAAGCTTTTAAATTTGCCAGATATTGTTGAGCCTGTTCTTTAGGGTCAACATTAGCCGCAATTTTCTTTTTACGCCCTAACCACTCGAGCTCATCTTGCGGAAGTTCATCAAGGAAACGGCTAGGCGTCATCTGTTTCATCTGTCCGCCATTTTTGCGCTGTTCCGCCAGTGTTAAGGTTAAACCTTGGCGTGCACGAGTAATTCCCACGTACATGAGACGGCGCTCTTCCTCAATGGTTTCTGCCGCAATCGAGTTCTTATGCGGCAATAGTTCTTCTTCGAGTCCCATAATGTACACATATGGGAATTCCAAACCTTTTGCTGCATGCAAAGTAAGAAGGTTAACTTTGTCTGTATCTTCTTCTTCCTGCTGCTGTTCTAACAGATCAAGCAGAACCAGTTTTCGAATGACACTTTCAATATTTTTTTCATCAACATCTTCTGCACGGTTAATCAGGTTTTGAATACTGTTAAATAAATTCTCGATATTATCGAGCTTACTTTTCTCTTGTGCAGGTGTTGCAGACTGTTCACGAACGTAATCCATATAGCCAGCTTCATTCATCATTTGACGAACTTTAGGCACGGGTTCATCGTCTTCCAACAATTCACGTGTAAATGTCGCAATAAAGTCAGCAAACTCATGCAGTTGAGTTTCTGCCTTTTTAGGAAGTACCATGCTTAAACGTTGGTCAGCAGAAGCACCAAGTAAAGACAGATTATTTTCTTGTGAGAATAAACCTAACTTCTCAAGAGTAACCGGACCAATTGCGCGTTTAGGTGTATTAATAATACGCAAGAAAGCACTGTCATCTTCTGGGTTAATAATAAGACGCAAATAGCTCATTACGTCTTTAATTTCTGCGCGAGCGAAGAACGATGTACCACCAGAGAGTTTATAAGGGATTTGCATTTGGCGAAGCTGTGTTTCTAATACACGCGCCTGAAAGTTCCCGCGATATAAAACTGCATAATCCTTCCAGTTTTTACCGTTCATGAGCTTGTGAGTAAGTAAGTCTTTGACCACGCGCTCTGCTTCATCGTCATCATTACGACACGTAATAATTCTGATGACTTCACCATGCCCTTTATCACTCCACAATTTCTTATCAAAAATATGTGGGTTATTTTGAATAACGCAGTTCGCAGCTTTTAAGATACGACTGGTTGAACGATAGTTCTGTTCAAGCTTAATAATTTGTAAATTTGGGAAATCCTGCTTAAGCAAAGCCATATTCTCAGGCTTGGCTCCACGCCACGCATAGATTGACTGGTCATCATCACCTACCGCTGTAAATTGCCCCATTACACCAACTAAAAGTTTGACCAAAATATACTGGGCGGTGTTCGTATCTTGATATTCATCGACCAATAAATAGCGAACACGGTTTTGCCATTTATCACGTACTTCTGCATTTTCTTGCAGTAAACGTGTTGGCATAACAATGAGGTCATCAAAATCGACTGCATTGTAAGCACGTAAATTACGTTCATAAAGTTGGTAAAGATGAGCAAACTGTACATCTTCAGGTGTTTCACATGTTGAATGCGCTTGCTCTGGCACGATCAGATCATTTTTCCAATCTGAAATCTTTTTCATTGCTTTAGCAATTAATTCTTTACTCTCCGCACCTGACAAATTGTCACGATGCATCAGATCCATCAAAATACGTTTACAGTCGTCTGCATCTAAAATCGAAAAATTGGCTTTTAAAGGTAAATTTTTAAGTTCTAAACGTAAAAGATTTAAACCAAAAGTATGGAAAGTAGAAACTGATAAACCTTTTGATTCTTCACGTGACAAAAGCTTGGTCACACGCTCTTTCATTTCACGGGCAGCTTTGTTTGTGAAGGTCATCGCGGTGATACGATGCGCTGGAATACGGCAATGCTGCACCAAATAAGCAATCTTACGAGTAATTACCGATGTTTTGCCTGAACCAGCACCAGCAAGCACCAATAAAGGGCCTTGAGTATATTTCATGGCTTCTTCTTGCTTGTTGTTCAATTGACTGGCAGATGACATCGTGTATTACCTCTTAATTTTTCGAGCATGATTATAGTCATCTCTGTTTTAGAATCCCAATAGTAAATCTACGGATATGTATAAATGATGTCTAATAATGCAATTTATACGCCGCAACTTGTCGTGGTTATTTATTGTTCTGTACACATAAAAAAAACCACCCGAAGGTGGTTTTTTGAAACAATAAACTAAATCTTATTGTTTAGCATAAATGCTGATTTCTACACGACGGTTTTGTTCACGGCCAGATGCAGTTGAGTTATCTGCGATCGGGTTAGATGAACCAAAACCTTGCGCGTCGATACGGCTAGATGAAAGGCCTTTACCAGCTAAATAGTTTTTAACTGATTGTGCACGTGATTGAGATAATGGAATGTTGATAGAGTCATTACCAGTGTTATCTGTATAACCAGTGACTAAAATCGCGCTCTTGTTATCTTCAGCCAATGTTTGAGCTACTTTGTCTAAAGTTGCATAGAAGTTTGGCTTGATGTTTGATTTGTTTGTATCAAAAGTAATGCTACCAGGCATGATCAATTGAACAGAACCATCTGGATTACGGCCAACGTCTACACCAGTACCCGCCATTTGTTGACGTAATTTTTTCTCTTTTTGGTCAAGGTATAAACCACTAGCACCACCAAGAACTGCACCAATTGCTGCAGCACGGTTGTTTTGACGGCTAGAGTTTGCACTTGATTTAGAAATACCATAACCAGCTGCTGCGCCAATTAAAGTACCTAATGCGGCTTTATCGTATTCAACGCCACCAAGGTTGTTACCTGTTGTTTGACAACCAGAAAGTACTACTGCTGCCCCTACCACTGTTGAAATAACTAATGCACGCATTGCATGCCTCCTCACTTTGAGTGTTTTGTTGTTGAGTGAATAATGAAACAAAAAGGAAGTATAAAACATTGATATTTTGTTAATAATAAACACTTTAGTTACTTTTTTGTAATATTTTGATGCACTTTAAGATGCAACCTCATCACAATTTCTTCATTGTTGTCTAAGATATCGTTGTATTTCATATTATGACAGTTATAGTTGAACAACTTTTCTATGGATTTTAGACATTCGGGGTCATTCATATGTCAACTGCACCCAATAAGCAATCTGCGCTAAAAAAAATTACACGTGGACTCACTGTAGGTACAGTCATTACAGGAAGTACGTTTTTTCATGGTCCACCTGTCCTTGCACTAGGCCTAACTAAGCTTTTAAAAAAATCATCAAAAGTTGATGAAACTAATATTCAAATTACAAATAGCTGGTTAAGCGTAAATAATTGGTTAATTGACCATGTTTTACCAAATCTAAAATGGGATATTACGATTGATGAGGGACTTGACCTCAATATGCAAGGTCGATATCTCATGACATGTAACCATCAAAGTTGGGTCGATACAACGGTGAATCAATATTTTGGTTTAACCCGCATGCCACTCACCCGCTTTTTTACCAAATGGGAACTCATCTTTATTCCTTTCGTTGGACAAGCTTTTAAAATTCTAGGCTTCCCGATGATGAAGCGTCACAGCAAAGAACAGGTCGCAAAGAATCCTGAGCTCAAAGACCGTGACATGATGGAAGCACGTAAAGCCTGTGAGCAACTTTTAAGTCAGCCCTTTACATTATTGAATTATTTAGAAGGTACTCGTTTTACTCAAGAAAAACATGACCAGCAAAAATCGCCATATAAACATTTGCTTAAACCTAAAGCAGGTGGCTTGGCACTTGCCTTGAATATTTTGGGTGACAAAATTGATGCTTTAGTTGATATGACGATTGTCTATCCGAATGGCGTCCCTGGATATAGTGATTTCTGGCTAGGTGATGTTTCAAAAATTGCGGTTAATTTGCGTAAAATTGAAATCCCAGACTGGGTTCTCGGTGGGAACTATGAAGATGATGCAATTTATCGTGAACGTTTCCAACAATGGGTCCATGAAATCTGGACCGAAAAAGATCAACTTATTGAGCAAATGAAATCTCAATATACCTCTACGAATATTTAAGAAAGCATCCGTTATTATGCAAAACAGCGCTGGGAAAAAAACGAAATATCATCATGTAGATCCAAACAGTCTTTCGTTTAAGCTGTTTCTGATCTATGACATCTTTATGGTGTTTATTATTATTTTTAACCTGTTCTGTCTTGCTACAAATTTCTTTTTAATGAGCAGTATTGGGGCATGGTTCTTTGAACACATTCATTTGCCCCAGATACTGAGCTTTTACCGAAATTCACTACATCCGTGGGTAATCACATCGGAAGCTTGGTTTATTGGTTTTTTAATTGTTGAGCTATTTGTTCGTTGGAGCATTGCGATCATCAATAAACACCATAAACGTTGGTTCTTTTTCCCTTTTATTCACTGGTATGAAATTTTAGCCATTATTCCTCAGCTTCGTTTTTTACGTTTATTCCGAGCTGGGATTATTGCTTATCGTTTACACGAAATGGGCTATCGAGTTATTCCGGAAAGCTGGAGAAAGACTGGATTATTTTATTATCGCGTTGTCATGGAAGAACTTTCCGATCGTGTTGTTATTACCGTGATTGATGGTATTAGATATGAACTTCAAACCAGTTCTAGCCATAAACAGATCATTCACGACTTGGTTAATCACCATCGTGAGCAATTTACTGCTACCCTAACAGCATTATTACAAGAGTCTTTAGCCACTGCTTTAAAAGAACAAAAACCAGCAATTACAAAAGGCGTTGGGAGAATTGTAGATCAGGCCATAGTGGACACACCTGAGCTAACCCAATTATTACGCTTAATTCCTTTAGTCGGCGGCCGCATTGAACAGCAAATTCAAAGCATTGGTCAAAGACTAGGTGAGAATATTAGTGCAGGTTTAATTGAACCTTTAATTGAAGGATCACCAAACAGTCCGAATTCCACTTATCAATTAATTTCTCAAAAAGTCAGTGAAATAAATATTAATAATCGTCAGCTTGAGCAATTGGTTGAATCTGTTGTGTTCGAGACACTCGAGTCTGTACGAAAACAAGTTAAGGTCAAACAATGGCAACAAACGCTTGCGGAGCATGATCGAATCAAAGAATAAGCATTTACTTAATTTTTTATGAATCTTGCTAGAGAATTGGCATAAATTGTTCTAGCATTTGCCCTATTTACAATAAACTTAGCGCTATTACAGCTCGTTTAACGCCTTGAAGGAAGACTTATGGCTGATATCCGGATTACCGGCAGAATGGTTAACTTTAGCAGGATAACCTTCGATACCAATGATCATGATGTGATCCGCCAGCAATTATCAAATATATTAAATGAAGGTTCCCATCAAGGAACTTTAGTAATTATTGACAGTACAGTTGAGCAAGAATTAATTGCATTAATTCAACTTCTGGTGAGCTTGGGTCTACAGCCTATGGCGGTAATCGACGGTATTTTAGGAGATGAAGCTCGCGCTATTCAATTCCCTGTTTTATCGGCAGATCAACCATTACAGCGTATTAAAGCCACAACAGAACAAGTAGCGATTGTAGAAAAACCAGCTATTGCCCCTGCCTCGTCTTCAGCAGAAACAAAAAAACCACTAAACAAGATAGCGGTTGCTCATATTACCTCTTATCATGATGAAATTTTGCGTACAGGCCAATCCCTCGTACAAGATAACGGCGATATTATTTTGAAAGCTGGCATGAATAGTGGTTCTGAAGTTATTGCATCAGGAAATATACATATTTATGGCACAGTTCGTGGTAGAGTCATTGCTGGTGCGGGCGGGCACACAGCTGCACGCATTTTTTGCCAATCTTTAGAGGCTGAGCTCGTTTCCATTGCCGGAACGTATTGTGTCGCAGATGATATCCCTAAACATGTGGTAAAAAAGCCAGTACATATTTATTTAAATGAAAAGCAAGAGCTTGAATTCGAAGCGATTGAACTTTAGTTTATTAAGCAAATCACCAAAAAACAGCCCTTTTAAGGGTGAATGACCATAATAGGAGTGGATTCGGTGGCCAAAATTGTTGTCGTAACATCAGGCAAAGGTGGTGTAGGTAAAACTACAACGAGCGCATCTTTTGCAACAGGTTTAGCCCTTCGTGGTCATAAAACTGTTGTGATTGATTTTGATGTAGGCTTACGTAACCTTGATTTGATTATGGGTTGTGAGCGTCGTGTTGTTTATGATTTTGTCAATGTGATTAACAACGAAGCACGTCTGCAACAAGCCCTTATTCGCGATAAAGATATCGAAAACCTTTATATTTTACCGGCTTCACAAACACGTGATAAAGATGCGTTGAGCGACGATGGTGTTGCTCGTGTTATTGATGAGCTATCTCAAGAATTTGATTACATCATTTGTGACTCACCTGCTGGTATTGAACGTGGCGCGATTTTAGCCATGTATCATGCAGATGAAGCAATCATTGTTACAAACCCTGAAATCTCTTCAGTACGTGACTCTGATCGCATTATTGGGATGTTGGATAGCAAAACCAAAAAAGTTGAACAAAACGAAGGACGTATACGTAAACATTTATGTATTACACGCTTCAACCCTGAACGCGCAGACCGTCAGGAAATGCTGACCATTGATGATATTTCTAAAGATATTTTACGCGTACCGACATTAGGTGTTATTCCAGAATGTCCAAGTGTATTACAAGCATCAAACGAGGGTAAGCCAGTAATTCTGTATTCAGAAACTAAAGCTGGTCAGGGTTATGATGATTTGGTTGCTCGCTTTCTTGGTGAAGACCGTCCTTATAGACACATCACAGCTCAACCTAAAGGCTGGTTAGCACGACTATTTGGAGCGTAGATATGGCAGGATTCTGGAGTAAATTATTTAGCAGTGACGAAAAGCCATCAAGTGCTCAAACTGCAAAAGATCGTTTAAAAGTTATTGTTGCTTCTGAACAAGGTTTAGGCCGCCGTTTAAGCCAAGACAAGATTGATCAGATGAAGAAAGAAATCATGCAAGTGGTTAGTCGTTATGTCAGCGGTGTAGGTGAACAGCATATCCAAATGCAGGTTCGCTCTGAAGCTAATATCGAAATGTTAGAAATGAATATCAATTTACCTGAAGAACGATAATTCTATTTCTGACTATTCAATAAAACAGAATCAAGGCAAAATAACGCAAGTTATTTTGCCTTTTTTAAAACTGAGGAGATTGTCATGGCATTATCACAGCCAGCAACTTTCAATGAAGAATGGTCCGATGAGCGTGTTTTTGCCTACCTCAACCAACTTCCGCCAGAGGGTGTGAACGCAGATTTTCATGTGCTCTACCATGCATTCAAACATATGCGCCCAACAGACTATGAACGTCTTTTGACTCAATTTATTGCGGACGGACGCGATGTTAATGCTAAAGACCCTGAAGGCCAACGCATTCATGATGTGATTGCCAAATTTCCGCGTCAATCGGCACCCTTTTTAGAAGTTCTAGCAAAGTTTGCTTAAAAAATAAAAAGCCTCTTAAAGAGGCTTTTTTAATGACTAAACTTATCGATTACCAATCAGGAAAATACCAAATATGGTAAAAATACCACCTGAAATACCATCAATCCATTTTGAAAAATTACGATAAGCTGATCTAAAACTCGGTAATGAAAAAATAAATGTTACGAAGCAGAACCATAAAATCGTCTCAACCGTAACAATAATAAAGAGTAGCCAGTGAACTTGATCAAGTTGAGGATTGGCTAAAAATAAAGAGAAAACACTACCAAAATAAATAACAGCTTTAGGATTTGATAGATTCGTTATAAGACCTTTAATAAAAAATAGGTAAGGTGCTTTTGGTAGCTCTACAGCAACATTATCCTCTTGCTGATTTTTTGAAAAAGCCGAACGTAACATCTGATAGCCTAACCAACACAAATATAAGCCACCGGCAATAAGTAAACCTTGCTTTAACCAAGCCATTTTCTCAAAAATAAGATTTAATCCCATCAGTGCTAAACAAGCCCAAAACATAACACCTGCTGTTATACCAGCGACCACTAACATAGCGTCTTTACGTGATCGACTAATCGCTGTTTGAGATACAAGGAAAAAATCAGGTCCGGGAGTAATAAGTGCACAAAAATGGATAAAAGCTAAAGTAATCAGAGCGAGTAACATGTTTTCCTCCAGATTGAATTCATTGTTATTTATTTAGGAAAAATACATTAGCATTTTTTACTATACGTTAAAATCTCTAAGTCATTTTATAAATAGATTCAGTTTATTTGAATTATAAAAAAAGCCTCCAGAGAGGCTTTTTTTATTAGGATTGAGCTATTAAACCAAAATATCCCGCTTACCGTTAGGCCCCATTGCGCTCACAATACCATTCTCTTCCATTTGATCAATGATACGGGCAGCACGGTTATAACCAAGGCTAAATTTACGTTGTAGTGACGATGTAGAAGCTTTACGGGTTTCTAAAACAAATGACACACATTGGTCATAAAGTGCATCACGGTCAGAACCACCCTCACCATCTTCAAAACCACGTGAAGTCGGCTCTTCATCAAATGGAGTTAAGATTTCGTCGACATAATCTGGTTCACCGCGTTCACGCCAAGCATCACAAATGCGGTTGACTTCATCATCGCTAATGAATGCACCATGCACACGCTCAGGTTCAATTTTACCTGGTCCTAAGAACAACATATCACCATGACCGAGCAAATCTTCCGCACCACCTGCGTCCAAAATAGTACGTGAGTCAATTTTACTGTTTACACGTAATGCTACACGCGTTGGAATATTGGCTTTAATCAAACCTGTGATCACATCAACAGACGGACGTTGAGTTGCAAGCAATAGATGGATACCCGCAGCACGAGATTTTTGCGCTAAACGCGTAATCATTTCTTCTGCTTTTTTACCCACCTGCATAATCATGTCGGCAAACTCATCTGCCACAATCACAATAGATGGTAACGGTGTTAGACGAGGTGCACGTTCTTGTGTTGCAGAGTCACTTGGTTTCCACGTTGGGTCAATTAGATCTTCCCCATTCGCAATTGCTTCTTCAACTTTACGGTTGTAGTCACTTAATTTACGAATTTTTAAGAATGACATCAGCTTATAACGGCGTTCCATTTCATTCACACACCAGTTCAATGCACTTACTGCATCTTTCATATCAGTAACGACTGGAGTTAATAAATGAGGAATATCATTATAGTTTGCAAGTTCAAGTTGTTTTGGATCGATTAAAATCAAACGCAACTGGTCAGGTGTATATTTAAGCAACATCGATAAAATCATCGAGTTTACCGCAACTGATTTACCAGAACCTGTCGTACCAGCAACCAACATGTGCGGGGCTTTCGCTAAATCAGTTAATACTGGATTACCTGAAATGTCTTTACCCATTGCCATACTGATTAATGCACTTGGATCGCGATATGTTGGCGTTTCCAATAGCTCAATCAAACGCACCATTTCACGGGCACTGTTTGGTACTTCAATACCAATATATGGTTTACCAGGAATTACTTCCACCACACGAACAGATGCCATCGACATTGAACGAGCTAAGTCACGCGAAATATTCGTTACTTTGGATGCTTTAACACCCGGTGCCAAATCTAACTCGAAACGGGTGACTACAGGTCCCGGTTGAGCTTCAACCACTTGAGCCTTAACATTAAATTCTTGTAACTTAATTTCAAGTAATTCAGATAAGCGCGAAAGCTGCTCTTCAGTGAAGTTAACTTTCTTATTTGGATCAACCTTATCAAGTAGCTCAAGGCCCGGTAATGTTGGTAAATCTAAACGCTTCTTGGCAACCTGCATTGCACGAGACATTGGTCGACCAGATGCATCTGTTAATGGTGCATCTAAATCAAAATCGTCTTCATCAATATCAGGATTTTCCTGCGGCTTTCCTGCAGTTTCCTGCCAAGCCTCAATAAACTCTTCTTTTGAAAGTTTATCAGCCTGAATAGTCGTTTGAATTGGAGCTTTTACAAATGCTGAAGATTGCGCATAACTACTTGCTCTGACAGGTTCTGCTGGCGCAATATCTTCATCTATTAATAAATCATCGAAGTCTTCAAAAACTTGTTCATTTGCTAAATTTTTAGGTGACTGATTTACATTCGATAAAGGTGAAGTAGCTTCTTTCGCAATGTTCACTGATTGCGAAGGAGGTTCTGCGACCACATGCTGATCTTGAACAAATGGTGTATGCACATCTGTTGCAGTTTTACTATTTGGAACTGCAGCAAGCAATTCATCAAAAATCTCATCATCATTCCAGTCAAGACTATTTAAGTCTTGTTTAACTGTAGGTTGAGTTTCATGAACTTGAGAAATAGTTTGCTGGAATGGCTCATGTGTAGGAGCTTGTTCTGTTGAATCGTCAGCTGCTCTTAAGAGCGCATCAATTTCCTGCTTATGGCTCGCATCATCACGTTGTAAAGCACGCCATACTTCACCAGTAGCCACTAAACGTTGACTATCTTTTTCAAGCTTATGAGCTTGCTCAAGCGTATGCTCAAAGTTTTGTGTATTTGCAACCGGTGTATCTGCTACAGGCTCAGGTCGGCTCTGCTCTTTGGCTAGCATATCTGCAAATAGGCGCTCAGCAACCGCATCATGTCGTGTTGCCGCTGGTTGTGATTGAGTGCTTTCAGATTGAACTGAAGCTACTTTCTCACTTGAAGCATCTTTTTCTGCATTTTCTGCAACTTTAACTGCCGCTGCTTTGTTAGCAGGCTGAGTTGTTAAGTCATAGTCCGATTCGTTTGGTGATACGTTTTTATAAAATAAATCTTGTAAATAGCTTGGTGTCGCTTTGAGCGTAACCCATGTTTTGCTCCATTGCACCCCAAATGCAAGAGTAAACAAGACCACTCCGAAAGCCAGTAAAAATAAAGTCGCGCCGTAAATTGTTAGCAATTGAGATAGGCTCTGCCCTAACTCGTAACCAATAATTCCCCCAGCCGCATTATCTAAAGTATCTGCTGGTACATTCCAGTGCAAATAAAGCAGGCTAGACACAACCAAAATTAAAAAGAATTGTGCAGCATAACGAAATGGGCGGTTTAAAAAACTACGTGGCCACCACACCTGAATTGCTTCAATAAAAAGGAAAATTGGAATAAGCAAACTTGCCCATCCTAAAAAACCAAACAGCAAATCTGCAATCCATGCGCCAGCAATACCACTTGCATTGGATACTTGCTGAGTATCACTGGAAATATGCATCCAGCCCGGGTCAAATGGTGTATATGTTACTGTCGCCAGAAACATATAAATGCCAAAAGAAACCAAGAATAATGTCATCAATAAGCGCTGTGCATAAACACTCGACACCGCAGTCATATACTGTCCTGTAACCCATTTAATTATTGGTTTAGAGATGTGAAGAACTACATTCTAGATCTTCAACGAATGAACTTTATATTATGCACCTGTTCTTACAAAAAAGGTGCATGATTCTTTACAGTTGTTGTTAACATGAGGCACTTCTATATTGTTATATAACTTAATTCGATTGACCTGATCAATATTATCCACATTGATTTAACGCTATTGATCGGCAAATTCACGTATAATTTTCAAAATTCTCGAAATAAATAAGGATACCCTCAATGAGTGCTCGTCATTCTCGGTTAATTATTCTCGGTTCTGGTCCTGCGGGCTATAGTGCAGCTGTCTATGCAGCGCGTGCAAACCTTAAACCTACTTTGATTGCAGGTTTACAACTAGGTGGGCAACTTACAACAACAACCGAAGTTGACAACTGGCCGGGCGATCCTGAAGGTTTAACAGGTCCTGCATTAATGGATCGTATGCAAGCACATGCTGAACGCTTTGGTACAGAACTCGTCTATGACCATATTAACGAAGTGGACTTAAATGTACGTCCTTTTGTTCTTAAAGGTGATATGGAAGAGTACACATGTGATGCTTTGATTATTGCAACTGGTGCTACAGCTCAATACCTTGGCCTAGAGTCTGAACAAAACTTTATGGGACAAGGTGTAAGCGCATGTGCAACATGTGATGGTTTCTTCTACAAAAACCAAAAAGTAATGGTTGTAGGTGGTGGTAACACTGCTGTTGAAGAAGCGCTTTATTTGTCAAATATTGCTTCACATGTAACGCTAGTACACCGCCGTGATAGCTTACGTTCTGAAAAGATTTTGCAAGATCATTTATTTGCCAAAGAAAAAGAAGGCAAAATCAGCATTATCTGGAATCACGAAGTTGAAGAAGTATTGGGTGACAATACTGGTGTAACAAGTGTACGCCTTAAATCGACTCAAGATGACTCTAAACAAGACGTAGAGGTTCATGGTCTATTCGTTGCAATTGGCCACAAACCAAATACTGGAATGTTTGATGGTCAATTAAACTTACGTGATGGCTATATCCAAGTACAAAGCGGTACATCTGGTAATGCAACAGCAACTTCTGTAGCTGGTGTTTATGCTGCTGGTGACGTCGCTGACAGCATTTATCGTCAAGCGATTACTTCTGCTGGGTCAGGCTGTATGGCTGCTCTAGATGCTGAAAAATATCTAGATAATCTCGGTTAATTCAATTAATACAAAAGACATCCAATCAACGATTGGATGTCTTTTTTTATAATGTTTATCTCTTCATATTTTCAAAATGGTCCAAATGTGTAAAACGTCCTGACCTCGTCTGATATTGGTCAATTTGAGGAACTAACCGTTGAAAATGCTCAGACTGAACATGTCGATCTAATGCTGCTCGATCTACCCATTCCTCAATAAAAACAAAATGTCCTAAATTTTTTATATCATGATATAAATCGTAGGCAATACATCCTTCCTCACATCTCGTTTTTTCAACGAGTTCTTGATAAAGGGGTAAAACAAAATCAATTTTTCTAATATCAATAAAATCTTCTGCAATAAGTTTTAGCATTAAACAAACCTTTTCTATGTATTCGTTCATGCTAAAGATGAACAATAAAAATTGTCAATGAAGCTCAGTTAAGTTAATTTTGAATTATTCCATTTCATTTTATTTTCTATGCAGAAACTTCCACTCTCTCAATTCATTTTCCCTGACCCCATTGAATCCGATCCTGATGGTCATGGTCTAATTTGTATTGGAGCTGATCTCTCCCCTTCTACCCTATATGAAGCATACACCCATGGATTATTTCCGTGGTTTAATGAAGATGAACCTATTTGTTGGTGGAGCCCAGAACCTCGTTGTGTGATCTACCCTGAAAACTACAAGCCAAGCAAGTCACTCCTTAGAAACATGAAAAAATATGACTATGCAATTACGGTTAATCACGCCTTCGAAGAAGTTATTCGCTCATGTTCTTTACCACGAAGTTATGCAGACGAAACTTGGATTAGCGAAGATATTATTCAAGGCTACTGTGAGATGTTTAATGCTGGCTATGGATATAGTGTGGAAGTTTGGGAGCAAAATGAACTTGTCGGAGGTCTATACGGCATTACGATTGGCAAAGGATGCTTCGGTGAGTCAATGTTTAGTAATGAGACAGATGTTTCAAAAATGGCTTTTTATACATTAATGCTGATTGGACAAGAAAATCAGCTCCCTTGGGTAGACTGTCAACTTGTAAATAGTCACTTAATTAGCTTAGGAGCTTGTACACTTTCTCGTCAAGACTACTTAAAATCGTTACAAGATGTAATTATTCACCCCTCTATCAATTGGAAAAAGTATCAAGAACGTGTATTTTCAAGTAAAACAATAGCGTTAGATGCAAAATTAATGGAATGATAACAGGAGGGACCAATCATGAAATCATATCACCCGAAGTCCCTTTTAAATGATCTGCAGTATTACATTACTCCACCTCATGATTGCAGCTACTTAGAAAATAAATCAGCGCGCATGGTGTTTTTAGACCCTATTCATCGGATTGATGTGGTCACTCTTTCGGAACTTTCTCGTTTAGGATTTCGTCGTAGCGGTGACTTCGTTTATCGCCCTGAATGCCATTTATGCAGACAATGTTTGTCTTGTCGTGTCCCAGTTGCCGAGTTCCAAATGAACAGCATGCAAAAAAAAGCGTGGAAAAGAAATCAAGATCTGACCATGACTGTTTTGCCGACTCAGCAAGCTGCTCAAATTCATTATGATTTATATGAACGCTATATTAATGAACGCCATGCTGATGGTGACATGTTTCCACCTAGCTTAGATCAGTTTGAAAAGTTTTTAGTACATAGTTGTACAAATAGCTTTTTCCTTGAGCTTTGGAAAGATAACCGTTTAATCAGTGTATCTACTTGCGATCTAATGGATGATGGACTGTCTGCGGTCTATACATTCTTTGATCCAGATGAGCATCGCAGATCACTTGGTGTGTACTCTATTCTGAACCAAATCGAATATGTTAAATCGCTTGGTTTAGAATATCTTTATTTAGGCTACTGGGTGCCGCACTCAGCCAAAATGAATTATAAATCACAATACACCCCTTTAGAACTTTTACTCGATGGACAATGGCGCCGTTTAAACAGATCCTTATCACCAGACGAAATTCAACAGTTAGGTACGTCGCTTATGACAACATTACCTTCTGAATGGAATAATTTAATTATTAAATAATTTTGATCGTGCCTTCGCATAAAAAGCAACCAGATCAAAATTTAGAATAAAGAAGCAAAATCATCGGTACAGGTTTTTACCATAATGACTGCATGTTCCCGCCCCCCTTCTGGGGTAGGATAATAATTGCGACGAAGGTCGATTTGGTGAAAACCTGTTTTTTCATATAAACCGATAGCGGCTTTATTACTTTCACGAACTTCTAAAAATATTTGTACTGGCTGATTTTTTAATTGATCAATTGATGCATTTAATAACTCATATCCTAAGCCCTGACCTTGCATTTTAGGGTCAACTGCCATGAGCAATAAATTTGCTTCATCTACTACTGGTTGTAAAATACAAAAGCCAACCACTCTATTTTGTGACTCAATGACGGTACATTGATAAGAATTTAAAGATTCTACAAATTGCTGTCTTGACCATGGATGTGTCTGTACTGATTTTTCGATTTCTACAACAATATCAACATCAGTGTTTTGCATTATACGAATCATGGGGTTCAGCACAATCAAAGTTCTAAAGTAATGCGTATTATAAAAACTTCATAAGAAAAAACGAGTAAAAAAAAGGACAATTAAATTGCCCTTTTTTATTATCTTTTTTAGAGACCTAGTTTTTCACGCCAAGTTGCTAACAGTGCGGTAGTGTCAGAATCATTTGGATGAAATTTTGGTCTTAAGAAATCAAGTAATTCTGGAATTTGACGGGTCATAAAACCTTTACGACCATACATGAACTTAAGCATGTACTTCGTATCTTTCCATGTTAATTTTCCATCGGTTTTTAATAACTTAGCTGTAAAATGTGTCTGAGTTGCAAAGATTAATGCCATTGCAATGATTAAAGCCGTTGAACGCATGAAATAAGCTTTTGGACCTTGTCCATACATACTTGTGTATACATCAAATGCCACAGCTTTGTGTTCATTTTCTTCAACTGCGTGCCACATCCATAAATGATACATCGTGTCATCTTGGAACATCGCCTGAATTTCAGGGTTTTGTAAAAGTTCTGCTGCAATCGTAGACGTAAAATGTTCTAGAGCACATGTTCCAGTCAAATCAATCATTTCTTTAGTGTAGCCAAAAGATTTCATTAATTTGGTTACAACAGTAGTACCCATATTAATGACTTTTCCTGTTTGCTTTTCCATATGACGCACATCATATCCGTAAGCCTGAGCCGAGGCATTAAATGCTAAATGCTCTTTCGAATGCATCGCCTCTTGACCAATAAAAGCACTAATCTCTTTTTGAAGATCTGGATCGGCAAGCTTTGGATCATTTCGAACAGCACGAGTGCTATTTACAAAGAACTGCTCACCCTCTGGGAAAAGAGCCGATAATGCCGTCATAAAATGAGTTAATCCTGCATCATAATTCGCCCAATAGCGCGGGACCTGAGCAAACTCAAAGTCCATACGACGCACAGGAAAACTAGCACCAGCACGATTTGAAATATTTACTTTAGCATTCATCTCAGACTCCTTTTAAGTGAATAGCTAATTCACATATAACTTTATTTATTTTCTTAATATTTATAATCATACGTCTTTCGATGTGCCAATTAAGTGCAGATGAGGACAGAGAAATATCAGATGAGGTCATTAATCACCCCATAAAGGTGCATAGATCTGCTAATAGTTATGTGAGCACTTAAAAGAAAAAGGGCTACTAATGAGCCCTTTCAAATCAACATAAATGTAAATTACAAACCTAATTTTGCTTTCCATGTTTTCAATAGACCTACTGTATCTAGGTCATTTGGGTGAAAACCGGGTTTAAAGTAGGCTAGCATTTCTTTAGCCATGCCAGTAATGATACCTTTCGACGGGCTATATGCGTATTTATAAATCACCGATAACTCATCTAGATTTAATTTTTTGTCTTGCTTTAATAGACGAAGCACAAAAGAAGACTGAATCAAGAAAATCAAAGTCATCGCAAATACTAGTGAACTCGTACGTAATGCATAAGCTTTTATGCCCTTACCAAACACACCTTCGTACACGTCAAAAGCTACAGCTTTATGCTCATTTTCTTCGATAGCATGCCAATACCACATAGTTGACATGGTTTCGTCTGTCATCAACTCTTGAATATGTTGATTGACTAATAACTGTGAAGCAATCGTAGCGGTAAAATGTTCAAGTGCTGTTGTAGCTGTTAGATCAACCATATCTTTGGTCATACCAAAAGGTTTGACAATTTTTACAAAAGTTTTAATTGCTGTTTGAATGGCCGTATCGGTAAACTTCTCTAACGCTTCTACATCGTGACCAAACTTTTGAGCAGAGGCATTAAAATTTACATGCTCTTGAGTATGCATTGCTTCTTGCCCAATGAAGGCACTAATCTCTTTTTGCAATACTTCATCATCTTTAATAGACGGATGATAACGTACAGCCCGTACACTATCTATGAAGAATTTTTCACCTGCTGGAAACAAGGCCGACAATGCTGTCATAAAGTGTGTTAGTCCAGCAGAACCATTCATCCAATATTCTGGTACATCATTAAAGTCAAAATTCATACGACGTACTGGAAAACTTGCACCTGCACGATTCGTAATATTCACTTTAGCATTCATACCCAAAGCTCCTTAATAAGTAACCCAAGTTACTCAAACTTTATTGTTCGTTTTCTTGATTCTTATCATACAAAGTTAATAAAAAGGATTAAGTGTAAATAAGGACATTGAAATATCAGTTAAGGCCAGCTTTTATAGTGATTGTTAGACATTTAAATATAAAAAAAGCGCTCTAAAAAGAGCGCTTTTTTTCACTGAAAGTGATTATGCAGTTACTTTCGCAACAACACCAGCACCTACAGTACGACCACCTTCACGGATCGCAAAACGTAGACCTGGGTCCATTGCGATTGGGTGGATTAATTCTACTGACATTTCAACGTTGTCACCTGGCATAACCATTTCAACGCCGTCTTGTAATTGGATTGCGCCAGTTACGTCAGTTGTACGGAAGTAGAACTGTGGACGGTAGCCGTTAAGGAATGGAGTATGACGACCACCTTCTTCTTTAGAAAGTACGTATACTTCTGCATCGAATTTAGTGTGCGGCTTGATTGTACCTGGTTTAGCAAGTACTTGACCACGTTGTACGTCTTCACGCTTAGTACCACGTAGAAGAACACCACAGTTCTCGCCTGCACGACCTTCGTCAAGCAATTTACGGAACATTTCTACGCCAGTTACAGTCGTTACTACTGTGTCACGGATACCAACGATTTCAACTGATTCGCCAACTTTAACGATACCAGATTCAACACGGCCTGTTACTACAGTACCACGACCAGAAATAGAGAATACGTCTTCGATTGGCATTAAGAATGCTTTGTCGATAGCACGTTCTGGTTCTGGGATGTAAGAGTCAAGCGCTTCAACAAGAGCAAGAACTGAAGGCTCACCATATTGACCAGCATCGCCTTCCAACGCTTTAAGCGCAGAACCACGGATAACTGGAGTGTCATCACCTGGGAAGTCATAAGTAGAAAGAAGTTCACGAACTTCCATTTCTACTAATTCAAGTAATTCTTCATCATCAACAAGGTCACACTTGTTTAAGAATACGATGATGTAAGGTACACCAACCTGACGTGAAAGAAGGATGTGTTCACGAGTTTGTGGCATTGGACCATCAGTCGCAGCACATACAAGGATCGCGCCGTCCATCTGAGCAGCACCAGTAATCATGTTTTTAACATAATCGGCGTGGCCCGGGCAGTCTACGTGAGCGTAGTGACGGATTGGAGAATCGTATTCTACGTGTGAAGTATTAATTGTAATACCACGTGCTTTTTCTTCAGGTGCTGAGTCGATTTGTGAGTAATCTTTCGCTTCACCGCCGTAAGTTTTTGCACAAATAGTTGCAATCGCAGCAGTTAAAGTTGTTTTACCATGGTCAACGTGACCAATTGTGCCCACGTTTACGTGTGGCTTATTACGTTCAAACTTGGCTTTAGCCATGATGATCTTCCTTTATAAACTGCTCATGCAGGGTCACTGCACGAGCGCTTGGTTTTTAACTAAGAATTAGTTTGGGCTTATAGTAATCGAAAGATTACTCGTCGTCACCTTTTTTACCGCCAGTCTGGAACTTAGCGATGATGCCTTCAGCCACGTTACGTGGAGTTTCAGCGTATTTAGCGAATTCCATAGAATAAGTCGCACGACCTTGAGACATAGAACGCATTTGAGTCGCGTAACCAAACATCTCAGCCAATGGAACTTCTGCTTTAATTGCTTTAGTTCCACCAGGAAGATCATCCATACCTTGAACCATACCACGACGACGGTTTAAGTCACCCATGATATCGCCCATGTAGTCTTCTGGAGTTTCTACTTCAACTTTCATGATTGGTTCAAGAAGGATAGGATCAGCTTTCATGAAACCGTCACGGAAAGCGTACGAACCAGCCATTTTGAACGACAATTCATCAGAGTCGACATCGTGGTAAGAACCATCGAATAATGTCGCTTTGATACCCACAACAGGGTAACCAGCTAATACACCATTCTTCATACGTTCTTGAATACCTTTGTCAACCGCACCAAAGAATTCTTTAGGTACAGTACCGCCGACAACTTCTTCAGCGAATTGGTATTCTTTACCAGCTTCTTCAACATCCATAGGCTCTAAACGAACATATACATGACCGAATTTACCTTTACCACCTGTTTGACGAACGAACTTACCTTCTTGCTCAACAGTCTTTTTGATTGTTTCGCGGTAAGCAACCATTGGTTTACCAATGTTCGCTTCAACACCGAATTCACGCTTCATACGGTCAACAATGATGTCAAGGTGAAGCTCACCCATACCAGCAATAATTGTTTGACCAGATTCTTCGTCTGTACGAACGCGGAACGATGGATCTTCTTTAGCCAAACGACCTAAAGCAATTGACATTTTTTCTTGGTCAGCTTTAGTTTTTGGTTCAACAGCCAATGAAATTACTGGCTCTGGGAATTCCATACGCTCAAGTGTAATGATGTTTTTCTCATCACATAATGTATCACCAGTAGTAACGTCTTTAAGACCTACACACGCTGCGATATCACCTGCACGAATTTCATCAAGATCTTGACGTTCGTTCGCATGCATTTGCACGATACGACCGATACGTTCACGCTTAGATTTAACTGGGTTATAAACCGGATCACCTTGTTTAAGAACACCAGAATAAACACGTACGAATGTTAAGTTACCTACGAATTTATCGTTCATGATTTTGAACGCTAACGCAGAGAACGGAGCTTCGTCAGATGCTTCACGAGACGCTTTAGTTTCGTCTTTGTCGTCAAGGATACCTTCGATCGCTTTAACTTCAGTAGGTGATGGTAAGAATTCAATTACAGCATCCAACATACGTTGAACACCTTTGTTTTTGAACGCAGAACCACAAAGCATTACTTGAATTTCAGAAGCTAATGTACGAGCACGTAAACCTGCAATGATCTCTTCTTTAGAAAGATCACCTTCTTCAAGGTACTTGTCCATTAATTCTTCAGAAGCTTCAGCCGCAGCTTCAACCATTTTGGTACGCCATTCGTTAGACGTATCAACAAGGTCAGCTGGGATATCAGCATATTCAAACTTCATACCTTGAGATGCTTCATCCCAGATAATCGCTTTCATTTCGATAAGGTCAACAACACCTGCAAACGTATCTTCTGCACCGATTGGCACAACGATAGGTACAGGATTACCACCTAAACGAGTTTTAACTTGTTCAACAGCACGGAAGAAGTTTGCACCAGTACGATCCATCTTGTTCACGAATGCTAAACGAGGCACTTTATATTTGTTTGCTTGACGCCATACAGTTTCAGACTGAGGTTGTACGCCACCAACTGCACAGTAAACCATGCACGCACCGTCAAGAACACGCATAGAACGTTCAACTTCGATTGTGAAGTCTACGTGTCCCGGGGTGTCAATTACGTTGATACGGTGTTGTTCGAATTGGTTACCCATACCAGACCAGAAACAAGTTGTAGCAGCAGAGGTAATTGTAATACCGCGCTCTTGCTCTTGTTCCATCCAGTCCATTGTTGCTGCACCATCGTGTACTTCACCAATTTTGTGAGATACACCTGTGTAGAACAAAATACGTTCTGTTGTAGTTGTTTTACCTGCGTCAATGTGCGCAGAAATACCGATGTTACGGTAATTACTAATTGGGGTTTGGCGAGCCATGATGTCTACATTCCTAAATGTTATATTTAAAACAGGACGCATCAATTAAATTGATGCGCACAAATATCCAAGCAGGCAACTTAAATACCCGCAAAGCTCCCACTTTGATAAAGAGCAATGTTGAATCGAGCTGCTGTACGCATGAATATTCTCCTGATTAGGGACTGTTTTATCCGCTTAGAAACGGTAGTGAGAGAAGGCTTTGTTGGCTTCAGCCATACGATGCACGTCTTCACGTTTTTTGATCGCTGCACCTTTACCTTCAGCTGCATCAAGCAACTCACCAGCAAGACGTAAAGCCATCGTTTTTTCAGAACGCTTAGCAGCAGCATCTACTAACCAACGCATTGCTAAGGCAGTACGACGGGATGGGCGTACTTCCATAGGTACTTGATAAGTAGCACCACCAACACGGCGTGCTTTTACTTCAACCATAGGACGAACTTTTTCAAGAGTAGTCTCGAAAAATTCAACTGGGTCTACTTTGTTTTTTTCTTGAACACGTTCTAAAGCACCGTAAACGATACCTTCAGCAACAGATTTTTTACCATCTTGCATTACGTGGTTCATGAATTTAGCGATTGTTTGGCTGCTAAATTTTGGATCTGGAAGGATCTCACGAGCAGCGACTACGCGACGTCTTGGCATTTTAATACACCTAATAATATGACACTTCAGGATAATCCAGCAGTTTGTACAAGTGTCATGTACACGACGCTGGCCTTACTATACGTCGCTTGAATTACAAATCTATGAAGAATTCAAACAAGCGAAACGCTAAAGGGCTTATTGGACTAGTTTCCTAGAATTACTTCTTAGGACGCTTAGTACCGTATTTAGAACGTGATTGATTACGATCTTTAACACCAGCACAGTCTAATGAACCACGAACGGTATGGTAACGTACACCTGGTAAGTCTTTAACACGACCACCACGGATAAGAACAACACTGTGCTCTTGTAGGTTATGACCTTCACCACCGATGTAGCTAGATACTTCAAAACCTGAAGTTAAGCGAACACGGCAAACCTTACGCATAGCTGAGTTAGGTTTTTTAGGTGTAGTTGTATAAACACGTGTACAAACACCACGACGTTGTGGACAAGCCTTCAACGCAGGAACTTTGGATTTTTCAACCAAAGTCGTACGACCCTTACGGATCAACTGATTCGTTGTTGCCATATGGCAATTCTCCCGTTATTAAAAAACCTTAAAAAGAAAATACCTCTTTTTAAGGGCACATAATTGTAAGCTAAGATGCAAAAATGGTCAACACGGCAATACGTACCAAATGTTGACCATATCAATCTTTGACAGGATAACTTACAAATTTAAATAGAGTTCAGATTTTATTTTTAAAGCTCTTATTTGTAAGCGTATTGTTAAGAGTATTTTTTACCATCCAACCCCTCTTCATCTTCCTCAGGAGTTAGAGCTGGTTTTTGCTCTGTATACTCATGTTCCTCTACATGTTTATCAGCAAGTTGTTCTATACCTTGATGAACATTTTCCTGAATTTTTTCTTCGCTCTTTTTACTTTCAGAAGGCTTTAAAACAATAGATACTTTTGAAATGACATCATGGTTTTCTACTTTATGATGATGTGCAGCATGGATATTGCCATCTTCACCCACATTTAAAAGACGTGGACTGGCCTTCTGAATGAGCGTTACTGCAGCATAATAAGCCTGAAGTGGAGATAAATGCTCACTTGGATGCTCATTTAAATAATGTCTTGCAGCTCCAAAGATAGCTTGTGCTTTATGCCCAACATCTTCTTGTAGCTTCCAACTATATACGGCACTTAAAACAGCACCAGCAACAGGTGTAACTTTACCAAATGCTGAAAGCTTCGGAATACGATTTAACCATCCCCACTTAAACTCTCCATCTTCATCGACTAGCCAGTTCTTTAAAGTATCTAAATCGGTAGTTGAACCTAACACTTGCTGAAATTGATGAATATCTTGTGTTTCCAACATATTTCGTAATGTTTTTAAAGCCAACAATAGAGTTTGCTTTTCGGCAATCAGACTAATATCAACTTCTTTGAAGATAAACTCGACAACATCTTGGTCTGTGAGTTCCAAAAGATCAAAGCCATGTGACCTTCCTGTCTGATAAATCGTTCTTAAAACCAACACGAGTGAAACAGGAATATCTACAGCAGCACCAACAACACCAGACACACCGGTGATTGCCCCTTGTATTGTTGCGATTAACTTATTTTGTTCAATGAGGGCCTGACTTAAACGTTGAGAGCGACCCGTATCTTTAGTTAGTTCAAATAAATCTTTAGCGCCCGCTTCTTCTAAGATTTTTTCAGTTAAGGTGCTTTTTGAACTAAAGTCATTCAACCAATCAAATAAATACCCTGAGATTTTTTCATCCCAATCTGGGGAGAGAAATGTAGCTACACCATTTACTTTTGTAAAATGTCGCCCAAATACCTGCCGAGTTACTTTCGGTAATTGTTCACGTAGCATCTGTTGAGGACTTTCATATTGCTCAACTTCAAATGGGCTTTTAGTTCTCGATTTACCTTCAACCGTTTTACCAGTTGGAATTGGTTCAATTACCTTACTGACATCACCTGATTGGTTCTGTTGCAAGATACTCAATCCTGTAGAACTGAGCTTTTTAGCCACTCCGAAGACCTGAGAAAACAAATTTTCAGATTGATTATTATTAAATTTTGTCATCAAGTACCTCGATTTTTTAATTTATCTAATTAGACATAAATACTAGGTGGAATGTGGATTTATCTCAACTTGAATGTGTGTATTTTAGTTAACCCTAAATGCAACATACCATGTATTTAGTTATTTTTTTTAAATGTAAAATTGTCATAAAGATTTGCCATAAGAAATAAAAATCCTTTCTGCTATCATGTTAACAACGAAAAAACATGAGTCTTGTTTTCTTACAGCTATATTCTCCTATTCGTTTTCGTAGCTGTTGATCACCATAGACTCTTAATATCACCATAAAGGGACCTGTAGATGAAACGTGTTGTAATCACTGGTATGGGTATTAACTCATGTATCGGTAACTCTTTAGAAGCAGTTACTCATTCACTTCAAAATGGAATCTCCGGGACACGTTTTAACCCAACTTATGCTGAACTCAATTTTAAAAGTCATGTGAGCGCTGCTGCAGACCAAGATTTTGATCATATTGACCGTAAGTTAAAACGCTTTATGGGCGTATGTGCAATGTACGCTTACAATGCCGCTGTAGCTGCTGTTGAACATGCAGGACTTACTGCTGAGCAAATCGGTGGTAATCCACGTTACGGTATCGCAGGTGGTTCAGGTGGTGGTTCAACTGCATCTGTTGTTGAAATGACAGAGCTTTTAGAGACTAAAGGTGCCCGTAAAGTAGGACCTTTCTTCGTACCACGTAACATGTCAAACACTATTACTGCAAACGTAGGTGTTGCATTTAAATTGCAAGGTATTGCTCATACCATTACAAGTGCTTGCGCAACTTCTGCTGACGCAATTGGTTATGCGTACAACCTTATTCAACTCGGCAAACAAGACCTTATGCTTGCTGGTGGTGGTGAAGAAGATCATTGGTCTCAAAGTTTATTGTTTGATGCAATGGGTGCGCTTTGCTCAAAATATAATGAAACTCCAGAAACAGCATCTCGTCCATATTCAGCAGATCGTGATGGTTTCGTTATTGCTGGTGGTGGTGGTTTTGTCGTACTTGAATCACTTGAACACGCACAAGCACGCGGTGCCAACATTTTAGCTGAAGTCGTTGGTTATGCTGCAAACAGCGATGGCGCAGACATGGTTGCTCCAAGCGGTGAAGGCGCTACACGTTGTGTATTAATGGCACTTGAAGAAGCTAAGCAACATGGCGTAGAAAAAATTGACTATGTAAATACACATGGTACATCTACTCCTGCTGGTGACATTACAGAACTTAAAGCAATGGAACGTGCATTTGGTGAAGGCAATGTACCTCCTCTTAGCTCAACTAAATCTATGACTGGTCATAGCTTGGGTGCAGCTGGCGTACAAGAAGCTATCTACTCTGTTCTAATGATGCAAAATGACTTTATTGCACCAAACATCAATGTGACTGAACTAGATGAAGGCGCAAAACCTTTTGATATCGTACTTGAAAAACGTGATGCAAAATTGAATACTGTAATGAGTAACAGTTTTGGCTTTGGCGGTGTTAACGCTTGCCTTATTTTCAAGAAGTGGGATGCATAATCCCACCTAGGATTATCGATGGATGCACCTTCTGATGCTTTTTTGTGGGTAAAAGCATTACATATTATTGCCGTGGTTTGTTGGTTTGCTGCTTTGTTCTACTTACCACGTCTATATGTTTATCATGCCATGAGTGAAGATGCTGCTAGTCATCAACGCTTTGAAGTAATGGAACGTAAGTTGTATCGCGGAATTATGTGGCCTTCTATGATCGCCACATTAATTACCGCCCATTTTCTTGTGGATTGGGGCGATGCAACTCGACATTACCATCAGGCAACATGGTTTTACCTTAAAGTCGCTTTAGTCGCTTTATTAGTCATCTACCATTTAGTATGTGGCTACTACCGTAAAAAACTTATCGGAAATGCTCACTATAAATCACATAAGTTCTGGCGATTCTTTAATGAAATGCCAACTTTAATTTTATTTGCTGTAGTGATTTTAGTTGTCGTAAAGCCTCAGTTTTAACTGGGGCTTTTGCTTTATTGGGCAATTTATTTAATTTAGACACTAAAAAACCACAGAGTTATTTATATATTTACCTTTTAATCAAATACATAAAATCAATTTTTTCTTAAGGTTATATACCCAATGAGTCAACCTGACTCTTTATTTACTAATGAGTAATCTATACTATTCTAAAGAAATAGATGAACTCATTTAATGGCAAAGCTATGCTAACCCTTACTGCCCTTAAAAGCTCAACCCAACAACAATTTATACTTCTTACGCTTTTTATTTTTCGTCACTTAAAAAACTATCCTATTAGATATTTAACCGCTCAAGAAAAAGTATTAGCACAACTCGTTTTCGGCGACATGCTCAATTGCGAGCAACCTAAAATTATTGCTACTCGCTACCTTCCTTGGCAGTCTTGCGGTATTTTTATGGCTCCAAACGGAAATATTTATGTCAATTCTTCCGATTACAGTGAAAATTACGCTCTAGAATCTAAATTTATGCAGGGTATTTTTATTCACGAACTCACTCATGTCATGCAATATCAGAAAGGTATTCATGTACTACTTAAAGGTGCATTGTTACAATCGGCCTATTATCTTAGCTTTAAAAAATACAACCCCTATAAATACACTTACTCTCCCCACAAAGCGTTTAGCACTTATAATATTGAACAACAAGGCGAAATTGCCCGTGACATTTGCTCTGGAAAAATCCCAAATATTATCTATTCACCGCAACTTCATTTGTAACGAAATAATCAGTCTTTCTTTGAACGTAACATTTTTTGCTTAATGTAAATGAGAATTCTTATAAATCAGAAATACTTACTTAAACTAGAAAATCACTCTTATTTAATTCAAATTATTGAAAAAAATATAACGCGCTTATTCCAAATTGGCTTGTGATAAGGCAGTATACAAACAATAAAAATAATGAAGCCTGTTTCTATTCTATACAGAAAATCTCGTTATTTTTACGCAGAAAATATGTGATTGGTATATATTATTGATCTTGACATTTTTGTTTACTATTTTAATTGTTTACTATCGTATCATACACATCGTTGAAAAATTATATCTATAAAAATCAACACTGTGTGTATCTATATTCGTTATGATCTAGGATTAGGTTTGAATGAAAAGTTTTAAAGTTGCCCTTGCTCAGTTTTCTCCGCATATTGGCAATATTGACTCAAACACCAAAAAGATGATTGAGCAAGTAAATCAGGCGAAAAAACAAAACGCTGACCTGATTATTTTTCCCGAGCTTTCTGTTATTGGTTACCCAGCTGAAGACTTATTGCTACGTCCAAATTTAAATAAACGTATGCAAAAGGCTTTTGCCCAACTTGCCGAAGTTAAAGATATTGTCATGGTTTTCGGATTTGTGAACCAGACAGAAGATGGTCAACGTTATAATTCAGCTGCTATCATGAAAGACGGTCAAGTTTTGGGTGTTTTTAACAAACACAATTTACCAAACTATGGCGTCTTTGATGAAAAACGTTATTTCCAAAAAGGCCACCAGCATTTGGTGTTTGAATATCTTGGACATAAGTTTGGCGTATTGATTTGCGAAGATATCTGGTCACTCAATACCGTAAAACAGTTAAGCCAATTAAATGTTGATACTGTTCTTGTATTGAATGCATCACCATATGAAGTCGGTAAGCCACAGCACCGTACACAAACCTTGAGTGAACTTGCAAAGCAACTTCACCTCAACATTGTGTACGTTAACCAAGTGGGCGGCCAAGATGATTTAATTTTTGATGGCACAAGTTTCGTCAGTAATAAAAGTGGTGAAATTGCTTTACAAGCGCCAAGCTTTAAAGAAGACCTCTACATCGCTGAATTTGACCATAAAAACAAATCTTTTAAAGTCACAGAATCTGCTCCTGCTTTAGAAACATTTGCAGAGATCTATCAAGGTTTAGTTCTGGCAACACGTGACTATGTAGAGCGTTCAGGTTTCCCTGGTGTAATTTTAGGTTTATCTGGTGGTATTGACTCAGCTCTTACACTTGCAATTGCTGTTGATGCAATTGGTGCAGAAAAAGTACAAGCCGTAATGATGCCTTATACTTATACTTCTCAAATTAGTGTAGAAGATGCGGCAGAACAAGCTCGACGTATGGGTGTGACTTTCGGTATTGCTGAAATACATTCGGTTGTAAATAGCTTTATGCAAACCTTGTATCCTTTCTTTGGCAACTCACCAGCAGATGCAACTGAAGAAAACTTACAAGCGCGCGCACGCGGCACATTACTGATGGGTTTATCAAATAAATTTGGTAATTTAGTACTCGCTACTGGCAATAAATCTGAGCTTTCAGTTGGCTACTGTACACTTTACGGTGATATGGTTGGTGGCTTTGCAGTTCTAAAAGATGTTTATAAAACTATCGTATTTGAATTAGCAAAATACCGTAATAGCTTAAGTGAAACTCCTGTTATTCCTGAACGTGTTATTACTCGTCCACCTTCAGCGGAACTTCGCCCAGACCAAAAAGACCAAGATTCTTTACCAGCCTATGATGTATTAGATGCCATTCTTTACGCATACATTGAAGAAGATTTAAGTCAGGCAGATATTATTGCCAAAGGTTTTGATAAAGAAGTAGTTGAAAAAGTCATCCGTTTAGTTGATCGTAATGAATATAAACGTCGTCAAGGCGCGATTGGGCCGAGAATTACTTCTCGTGCATTTAGTCGTGAACGACGTTATCCGATTGTCAACGGTTGGACAGCGAATGACTGAGCAGAAAAACTCATCAAAAACTACAACACTTGCTCAAGCACTTTTGCTTGAGCAAGTGGAATTTTTCAAAAAACAATTATCTATAGAAAACTCACCTATTTATTTCCAACAGTTTATTCAACTGTTTGTGCAACATGCTGACGAAATCAAGCTTCATGAAGTTGTTGATTTAGAGCAACTACAAGCCGTTGTGAAACGCTATGCTTTTGAAATGCAGCTTGGTGCTGGTTTACTTGAGTTTATTGGGGAAATTGCGCAGCGTATTTATCTATCTGCTATGAAGTCTCCAATTCAGTTACAAGACTTGGTATCTGACCATCAATTTGAAATGTGGCTCTCCAAATTTTTGGAAATGGAGCATATTCCTCATTATCTCAACCAATTTTTAAGAACTAGCCCTTCTGTCCAACAGCTTTGTCAATATATTGCGACCTCCACCTTAGAACAGAAAATACCAAAATTTTTAAATGCATCTAGAGTCGATGATTACCACTTTGAATGGCAACATAAACTCAAAAAATTCTCTTTTTTACAGCAACAACGTCTTGAGCATAAACTTGAAACTTGGATTGCCAGCTTTATTCACGAGCAACTTACAGAATTAAGTCTTTTGTCGAGTGAAGATTTAGAAAGCCTAGTGCGCCATGTTTGGGAAGATATTAGACATAAAAAAATGTATGAGTTTATGAAGCAACTCACTCCTCTTGATGTTGAAGAGTTCTTTGTTTTAATTTACGAATATTGGAAAGAATTACGCCAATCGCAATTCATGCAGGACCTTATTTTATATGGCGTAGAAGTTTTTTATGACTTTTATAAAGACGAAAGTTTATTTGAAGTATTAAGTGAGATTGGTTTAACTGAAACCGACTTACAAACCGAAGCCTTACGCTTTTACCCTAAGATCATGAATGTATTTAATGAACACGGTATTTTAGAACCGTTACTTCAAACGATTTTAGCTCCTTTTTATCAAAGCTCAAAAACACTCGATATTATTGAAAAACATTTTAATGAGTAAAAAAAGACAAAAAGAAACCATGCATGAGCATGGTTTTTAAAATGGTGGCTATGACGAGACTTGAACTTGTGACCCCCGCATTATGAGTGCGGTGCTCTAACCAACTGAGCTACATAGCCGTAAACTGTGTGCGCATTATCTATAGTTCTACATAACAGGTCAAGAGTTCAAAACCATTAAATTCCACCAAATGAACAAATAAGATTCAGATCACCACTATTTGTTCATTTTTTAGCAAGTTTTCACTTTAAACAATTGATCAGCCAAAGAAATATATTAAAGATCCAATACCAATTTTTTACCTTTTGCTCTAGATACACAAATCATCATGCTCTTTTGTGAAGCCTTTTCGGCATCACTGAGGTATTGATCGAAATGTTCTGCTTCACCTTCTAAAATAGCAGTTTCGCATGTACCGCAAACCCCTTCTCGGCATAAGCATTCCACATCAATATTTAATGTTTCGATAGCTTGTAAAATAGTCTGATTACTTTGTACTTCAATTTCCTGATTAGACTTAGCAAGTAGTACTGTAAATGCTTCGCCATCTTCAGGAACTGTTGAAGCAAATTGTTCCCAATGTATGTATTCATCTCGGTATCGATGCTTGTTACAACAATCAATCACAGCATCAATCATAGGCTTAGGACCACATACATAAACATGTGTACCTTTGGGTTGCGAAGAAATCAGTTCATCCAAATTTAATGCGCAACCTTCTGAGTCAACATAACTAAATACATGATCTACATGTTTTTGCTTGAGCTCATCTAACAAAGCCGCATGCTCAGGAGAACGATAAGCATAATGTAGTTCAAAATCTGCACCACGTGCTACAAGCTCATCCATTTGAGGTAAGAATGGCGTAATACCAATACCGCCTGCAATTAAGATATGTTTATTGCCTGTCTCAGCTAATGGAAATAAATTTTTTGGTTCTGAAATCTGAATTTCACAGCCTTCATGGCACTGATCATGCATAAAAACCGAACCACCCTTACCTTCAGCATCCTTACGAACGCAAACTTGGTAAGTCGATAGGTCTTGCATACAACTCATCAATGAATAAGCATTGGAAAGTTGTTCATTCATTTTGACAATAATATGGCTTCCCCCACTAAATCGAGGAAAGTTCTGCCCATCTTGACGTTTGAACGTAAACCGTTTGATTAAAGGGGTTAGCTGTTCCACATGAGTAACAACTGCCGGGAACATTTCATAATGACTAGCCATATTAGAATCCTTCTTTTACCGCATATTCTTGTTGTTAGGGCTTATCCTTAAAGCCCTAAACACATGTATTTAATGGTCATGAATTCTTCAAGACCATACTTTGAGCCTTCACGCCCAACACCTGATTGCTTCACACCCCCGAATGGTACAACTTCATTTGAAATTGCTGTGGCATTCATACCGACCATTCCATATTCAAGTTGTTCTGACACTCGCCATAAACGTGAAATATTTTCGCTATAAACATAAGCTGCCAAACCGAAAATGGTGTCATTGGCTTGAGCAACGACATCTGCCTCATCTGTAAAACGAATAAGGGGTGCAACTGGGCCAAAAATTTCTTCTTGAACAATTTCCATCGTACGGTCAACGTTCGTTAGAACTGAGGGTTCATAAAAGGTTTGACCTAAAGCATGTTGTTTACCGCCACAAACAACCTTAGCCCCTTTGCTCACCGCATCATCAATTAACTGCTGTGCTTTTAACACTGCTTTTTCATTAATTAATGGGCCAATTTGCACGCCATCTTCAAGTCCATTACCAACTTTAAACTTTTGTACTTCTTTAACAAACTTCTCAGCAAAAGCTTGATAAATATTGTCGTGCACATAAATGCGGTTAGCACAAACACAAGTTTGTCCTGCATTACGGAACTTGGCAAAAATCGCGCCTTGTACAGCTTTATCTAAATCGGCATCATCAAACACAATCAGAGGTGCATTACCGCCTAACTCAAGCGCTAATTTTTTAATGGTACTTGAGCACTGCTGCATCAATAAACGCCCCACTGGTGTTGAGCCAGTAAAGGTCAATTTTTTCACTTTTTCATGTGAAGTAAATACCGAACCAATTTCCTGAGATTTACCAGTAACAACATTAATCACACCCGCTGGAATACCTGCTTTTTCTGCAAGTTTCGCAATCGCTAATGCACAGTAAGGTGTTTCATTCGCAGGCTTAATGACAACCGTACACCCTGCTGCTAAAGCGGGAGCTGCTTTACGGGTAATCATGGCGATTGGGAAATTCCACGGCGTAATAGCAGCCACCACACCCACAGGTTCTTTGCTAATAATAAAACGCTGTTGATTATTTACGGTTGGAATCACATCACCATAAATACGCTTGCCTTCTTCGGCAAACCATTGAATAAATGATGCAGCATAACGCACCTCACCTTTCGCTTCTGCCAAAGGTTTGCCTTGTTCAATAGTCATAATGAGAGCAAGTTCATCGGCATGATCTAGAACTAGTTTGTACCAAGCCAATAAAATATCTGCACGGTTTTGAGCAGTTAAAGCTTTCCAACTTTGCAAAGCCGTATATGCCGCTTCGACTGCTTGTGTAGCTTCAACCACTCCCATATTTGGAATTGTGCCAATTTCCTCACCTGTTGCAGGGTTAGTCACTGGAACCGTTGCATTTGACTGTGCAGCTAGCCATTGCCCATTAATATAGGCTTGTTGCTGAAATAATTCAGTGCTTTGTAAACTCGACATATCATCTTCCTAATTGAAGAATCAGGTGTAAACATCTTTACACCTGAATAAATCCATTTGTTTTATTTGTGATGCTGCGCCACTAAATTTTGGAAGTAAGCGATACCATGCTCACTGATGCCAGAGCGTTGCTTGTCAGTCATGATACGGCCTTGACCACGATAACCACGTGATTTCAAACCACGTTGCACGCTTTCTACCAAGTTCAAATCTTCAGGACGGAATACATTGCGATACCATTCAATTAAGTCTTTCTGATCTTGAGTGAGTTCTTCGTTGGTGAAGTAAATATCGTAATGTTGCAAGGTCGTTTCTGCATCTACGGGGAACTCGTAGATGACAGTCATGAAATTGCTGCCTGGTGGTACGTTGAACATAGTACAAGGCCAAGTCCAGAAACCATGAAACTCAGGATCTGTTACTGATGGATCAAGCTTGAACGACTTTTCTGATGAACGCGCAAAACCATACTGTAAAGTCCAGTTTTGATGTGTGGTATGCCAGTATTTATCAACTTGTACTGAGTCAGCAAAGCCCGGATGCGCTGGTCCACAGTGGTAGCATTCCATGTAGTTATCAACAATTACTTTCCAGTTTGCTGGCGTTTCTGTCACAAAGCGTGCAGCCAATTTTAAATCTTTAATTACACTACATGCTTGATTTAAACGTTCAGCAAAGCCTGTAAGCTGATCTTCTACGCAAGTCGCATTTTCATCCATATTAATGAATACAAAGCCTGCATATTCCTCAACTTTTAAAGGAACCATACTTGAGTTTTCTTTATCGAAAGATTCAACATGGTCACAGTTACGTGCTAAAGCCAAACTACCATCTAGCTTGAAAGTCCAAGCATGGTATGGGCAAGTAATTACATTTTTTGCTTTACCACTGCCACTTAAAAGTTCGTGACCACGGTGTGGACATACATTATAAAAAGCTCGTAAAACACTATCTTTACCACGAATGATGACAATATTTTCACCAATTACTTTACGGGTGATATAGTCGTTCGGCTGTGCTAACTCACTACCATGTGCAACACAAATCCAGCTTTTAGCAAAGATTGCTTCTTTCTCATGCTCAAAAACTTGAGATGAAGTATAGAAAACTTTAGGAAAAGTCCATGCAACATCTGGGTTTGCACAAAAATCTTCAGGTAATTTTTCAACTGCACTCATGTTATTACTCCATTAAATTCTTTTCGTCCAAATGACTCGATATTAAGTTGATATCTTTTCGACACTGCCAAACATGCGACGTATCGCACTCAGCATGTTTTGATATAACTGTTGAACTTCTGGGCAGTCACGCATGAGACGTAAACTGCCATGTAATAAACCTTTGCCTAAATGAAACTCGCTCGGGATTCCTGCTTGTTCCAATTTTTGGGTAAAGAGATAACCGTCATCACTTAAAGGGTCATACTCTGCAACTGCTACGAAACTCATAGGTATATCTGAAAAATCCTTTACCAATAAAGGCGCTAGACGTAAATCCTGCCAATCTTGTGAGTTCGGTGCATATTCTTTTAAATAAAAATGCATATCTTCCGTTGTTAATAACGGTGCATGTGCATGCTTTTGTGCAGCTGGGGTGTCAAATGCTGTGTTTAAACACGGATAAACCAAAGCCAGACCTTGAGCTTGAAAACCACTATGCTGTAGTTCCACCGCAAGGGCTGCTGCTAAATTACCACCTGCACTATCACCTGCTAGAACGATATTTTCGCTATTGATCTGCCAAGCTGAACCATGCTGCTTAAGCCATTGATAAACTGCTAAACCATCTTCATAAGCCGCCGGAAAGCGATGTTCTAGTGCCATGCGGTAATCTACGCTAATGACAACTGCATTTAAGTCCTGACACAAATAGCTGGTAATAAACTCATGTGAATCGAGCCCACCGACCATCCAACCACCGCCATGTAGATACAGCACACACGGCCAACCTGACTCAGGTCGATTTGTTTTTGGTAAATACACGCGAACAGGAACTTGATGCTCATCATTTGCAACAAAGCGATCTTCCACTTCGATCTTTCCATCACGAGGCAAAGTGTAGTGTCGGCACATTGCGTCATAGGCCGCACGGACTGAATCAATATCTGCATCTGCTGGTGAATAAATGCTGCTCCAATACACAAGGCTTTGCATTTCTTCACTTAAGGCATAAGTGGTCTGTTCACATGTAGTCATTACCGTTCCCTCTAGCTGGTTTTTCTATCCAGTTTGATTGAGCTTGCAAGCTCAAGCTGCATCCTTTTTGCATGTTCATCTTGAGATTGGTTTAAACCAATTTCCTGATCATCATAACCTTGTTGCTCAATTAAATGCGATGGGACTTTGGCATAATCCTGAATGAGCCATTTCACTAAGCCATAGGTTTGAATCAGAATAATCACGATGAATGGTAAAGCCGTCACAATGGTTGCTGTTTTCATGGTGTCCAAAGGCGCTTTACTAAAGATCATGGCAATTGGAACTAAAGTCAGCATTACACACCAGAACAGACGTGCATTTGGCGATGGATCTTGTCCTTCACTTAAACCACGTGTACATGTTGCCGAAACAGCATACCCAACCGCATCCATGTGTGCCGCTAAGAACACCACCATAATGCCGAGGAAAATCCACATCATCAGCTTTCCGGCAGGTAATAGGCTAAGCAATTGTCCAATCGCAACTTCACCACCTTGTTGGCTTAAGATTTGCGGTACATTTACAGCCCCATGAATGAAGCTATAAACGCTGTAGTTTTCAAATACTCCAAAGATGAACCAAAGACCGACACTACCGCCAATTACCATGGCAAAGATCACTTCTTTAATCGTACGGCCTTTCGAAACACGAGTTACGAACAATGCCACACCCGGTGCATATGAAATCCACCACAACCAGTAAAATACAGTCCATTCGCGGGTAAACTTGCCATCACCCATTGGGTCGGTAAACAAGCTCATATCAACAAAGTTGGTTGCCATTAACCCGAAACTCATTAATGAATTATTCAAAATGAATTGAGTCGGACCAAAGCACAATACATAGATCGCAAATAACACAACACCCAAGCACACCAAATGGCTTAAACGCTGCATACCTTTGTCCATGCCCACATAAGAGCTAAGCGCAAACACAACTGAAACGCCCAAAATAATGATGACCTTGGTCATAAAGGTATTTGGGATACCAGTGAGTTGAGACAAAATATTGGTAAATGTCACGGCGGTGAGTACTAACGAAATCGTCAATGCACCAAACATGCAAAGCAAGAACATGAGGTCGACCAAACGTCCAACCACGCCTGTTGATTTAAAGCCTGTTACAGCCTCAATCACGGAAGCCAAACTTAATCCTTTGTTTTTTCGCACGTGATAGCTGTAGCACAAAGAAATTGACGCCAATGCATAAATTGCCCAAGCACTTAAACCTGAATGAAAAAATGAGTAAGCCACGCTATATTTCAATGCTGCTGCTGACTCAGGCGGTAGACTCAAACCCGGAGTTTGATAATAGTAAGCCCAGTCTAAAAAGCCCCAGTACAGTGTAGAAGACCCAATACCTGACAAGATGAACATAAAAATCCATGACATCGTGGTGTATTGAGGTTTCCCTTCACCTAATTTGATTTTTCCATATTTACTAAAGGCCAAACCAAAAGTAAAAATGATGGCTAAAAAAGCAAACAGTAATACTGGGGTTGTAAATACTGATGTCGTCCACTGCATCCATGTTGCAGCAATCTTTATCGACTCTTGCGAATAAATCGCCAAACCAGCAACTGAAATAAATACAAACAGTAAACTGGTTACGGCAAGAACTTTATCCGTATAAATTTTTGTGTTTTGATTATCCATATCCCTACATCCATTTTTGGATGGCGTTATTCCATAGCGAACACGTCCATTTTAATTTGGGCTACATACGATGCAATTGCATCTCCTACCTCATAAGTTTTTGCCTGACCGCCGATATCGGCTGTTTTTGGCCCATTAATTAAGACATTCTCAATCGCCTGCATAATATCCTGACCTGCTTGAATGCAGCGTTCGTCTTCTTCACCAAAGAATTCGAACATCATGGCACCCGACCAAATCGCAGCGATTGGATTGGCAATTTGTTTACCGTAAATATCTGGTGCTGAACCATGTACAGGTTCAAACAATGATGGGAATTTTCTTTCTGGGTTTAAATTTGCCGAAGCAGCTAAACCAATAGTTCCTGTACATGCAGGCCCTAAATCAGAAAGAATGTCACCAAATAAATTCGATGCCACAACCACATCAAAACGCTCAGGCTGCAACACAAAACGAGCCGCTAAAATATCAACATGCTGTTTATCGGCCTGAATTTGTGGATATTGTTTTGCCATCGCGTCAACGCGTTCATCCCAATACGGCATGCTGACCGCAATACCATTTGATTTGGTCGCTGCTGTAATTTTTTTCGCTTCACGTTGATTTGCAAACTCAAATGCATAACGCAAAATGCGATCTACACCATGACGTGTAAATACAGCCTCTTGTAAAACAAACTCTCTGTCTGTTCCTTCAAAAGCTTTACCACCAATAGCTGAGTATTCCCCTTCACTATTTTCACGAACCACATAAAAATCGATATCGCCCGGTTTTTTACCTACTAATGGACATTTCACACCAGGCATTAAGCGCACTGGACGTAAATTCACATATTGGTCAAAGCGACGGCGGAACTGGAGCAGCGAACCCCAAAGTGAAATATGATCAGGCACTTTATCTGGCCAGCCTACAGCACCAAAATAAATTGCATCGTAACCTTGTAAGGTTTCAAACCAGTCATCTGGCATCATTTTGCCGTGCTCAAGGTAGTAATCGCAGCTTGCCCAATCGAAAGCATCTAACTGAAGCTCAATGCCATGCTTCTCTGCTGCTGCCTTTACAACCTTAATGCCTTCTGGTAGAACTTCTAAACCAATGCCATCGCCTGCAATCGTGGCAACTTTATATCTTTTTGCCATAAGCATCCTTCACACCTTCGACTAATATCCTTGTATGGCTTAAACATGATGTTTTAAGCGAAAATGATCAATAACGGAACTATCACTCCAATGGACACGGATCGTGAATAATCTACCTAACCTATCGGATTTAAAGGTTTTTTGCACAGTCGCCAAACTAAAAAGTTTTGTCGAATCTGCCGAGGAACTTGGGACATCGCCAGCTTTTATTAGCAAGCGAATTAATATTTTAGAAAACACCTTAAGCTGCAAACTTTTTCATCGCAGCACGCGTCATGTCAGCCTGACGGAAGATGGCAAACTCATCCTTGAGAGAGTTTCAAATATTCTTGAAGAATTTGATGAAGTCTGTGAACTGGTCAATAACCCGCTTAGTACGCCTACGGGTCGTATGGATATTATTAGTAGCTTTGGTTTTGGCAGAAAGCATATCGCACCAATTCTGTCTAAATTAATGATGCTTTATCCAAAGCTTCAGATCCATTTTGACACCATCGACAATACCAAGGACTTGATTCAACATAGTATTGATTTGGATATTAGAATTGGTAATGAAATTGCGCCGAATATGATTGCGAAGAAGTTGGCTTCAAATTTTCGGATTTTATGTGCAGCACCGAGTTATTTACTTAAGCACGGCGTACCAGATAGCATTGAGGACTTACAATCACATGACTGTTTGACCATCAGTGAGCGTGATCAATCTTCGGTACTTTGGAAATTTAGACATGCTTCTGAAGATGTCTCAGTTCATGTCAAACCACGCTTTGTTTCTAATAACGGCGAAATTATTCATCAGCTTGCCATAGAAGGCCACGGCATTATTTTCCGTTCGATTTGGGATGTTGCAGATGAACTGATTACAGGTCAACTCCAACATATTTTGCCTGAATATTGGCAAGATGCGGACGTTTGGGCAGTTTATCCATCACGGCTCAAAAGCTCATCTAAATTACAAACTTGCATTTTGTTCATTCAAAATGAATTACTTAATCGTTTACAGCATGTGCAAAACTTAAGCCGAGGGCAACTCGTGTCTCCGGCAGTCAAACGTGAACCTCCGCCTGAAAAAGTCTTTCTATAAAAAAAACCCTAAGTGAAGCCTATTCACTTAGGGCAATAAATTGCTCTTAAATTTTAGAAATAATATCCAATTGATAGATAAAATAATTTATCCCAGTCATTGCTACTACCTTGTGCAAGGCCATCAGCCCCACCGCCAACCATTGGGTCATTTTTACTCATAATATATTCACCCTGAATACCAATGGCTTTGTAATTAAAATAAACCCCTGCAATTAAACGTTCAGAGTCTTTATAGCCATCCTCATCTTTAAAAAAGCGGCTATGAGATATATACGGTTTAATGTTTTCAATCTGATGGAATGGCTGAGCAAAGGTATAGTTAATTTCATTGACCAAATACTTACCTTTATTCGCGACTTGATATAAATAGTCGAATGCACCAATCGTTGAACTATTTGGAAATAAATCATCGCCATTGGTCACATCTTGTTTACCTGCCAAGAACATCCATTGCCATGCTTGATATTGCGTTTGAGCAAAGACATTCCATGATTTACGGTGACCATCTACATCTGTTCTTTTATTTTCTAAATCGGAGTACCAAACTGAACCACCTAACTCAGTCGAAAATTTTTGAGTCTTATCAATCTCAAATTTTCTAGATGCTCTCGCAATCCACATATTCTTTTCTTCAATATTGGTACCATTGGTCAAATCATCAGCTTCAACAAAATTACCACTGTAACGGCTTGAGTCCTTTGAAGTTCCCTTATAATTCCCCCCATCCGTTGGATAAAAACCTAAGGTCAAATTATATTTATCATCTGCAAATTTATATTTGATACCCAAATTATCGATATCTTCTAAACCAACTGTATTTAAAAGTGTTTCGTAATAACTACTACCCCAAAATTCACCAAAACCAAAATCAACGGGTTGCAAGCCTGCCGTGATGCTCTGCTGGTCAGATAACTTATAACCTACCCATGCTTTTTTTAGAAAAATTGCATCGCATAAGCGATCATATTGATAACAACGGGCATCCGCCCCTGCAATCCAATCTGGATTTTCATAACCTAACACTAATTTAATATCAGTTAGCCGCCAGTCATCATTTTGAGAACCTTCATTTGCACCAACTACATAATCTTTATGTAAATAGCGGGAGCGTATCGCGCCAGAAACTTTAAATTGACCCGAGTCTAAAGTTGGATCTCCCCAACTCAAATCAGCCGCAGAGACTTGCGCTCCAGCAGTTAAACTTAAAATCCCTAAAAATAATAATGACCTTTTCATGTCTTCAACATCCTTGTTAAGTGTTATAAGAACATGAAGAAATTGACGTAGACAAACAATGCCACAACTATAAAGTCGGTCTTTACAAACTGTGTTTAATCAAAAAATGAGCATAAAAAAAGACCACGCAGGAGCGTGGTCTATAAAATGGTGGCTATGACGAGACTTGAACTTGTGACCCCCGCATTATGAGTGCGGTGCTCTAACCAACTGAGCTACATAGCCGAAAACTGTGCGCGCATTATCTTAGTTTCTTTAATGCACGTCAAGAAAAATTTTAAATAAATTAGGTGAAGTGAGCCTATAAGCCGGGTTCTGTCGAGGATGGTCATTCCTCTAGGCGTACAATCACTCATACGCTCAAGCGACCTACCCGAATCCAGTACGGGCCGTACCTCAGGATTCCTATTTGGTCTTGCTTCTGGTGGGGTTTACCATGCCGTGAACTGTTACCAGACACGCGGTGCGCTCTTACCGCACCCTTTCACCCTTACCTCACGAATGAGGCGGTCTACTCTCTGCTGCACTTTCCGTCGGCTTTCACCGCCCAGGCGTTACCTGGCACCCTGCCCTATGAAGCCCGGACTTTCCTCCCCTGCTTCAGTCACGAAGACCTCCACAGCAGCGACCATCCAGCTCACTTCAGGGGCGCATATTAACAAATTTATTTACTAATTGCTCGTGCTTTTTTGAGCAATCAATTTTTTATATTTGTCGAAGAGCTGTTCTTCAGTTTCCTCATGCTGTGGATCTTTAGGAATACAATCTACAGGACAAAACAACTGACATTGTGGTTGGTCATGATGACCAACGCACTCAGTACACAAATCTGGATGAATTTCATAAATCACTTCACCCATAAAAATTGCTTCATTCGGGCAAACTGGTTCACAAACATCACAGTTTATGCATTCATCGGTGATATATAACGACACGTTACCAACCTTGTTGATGTTTACGTTCAAAGGCCTCAACCACAGCTTGCGGAACAAACTTGGTTACATCCCCTTTTAAACGAGCAATTTCCCGAATCAATGTCGAAGAAATAAATGAATACTGCTCAGATGGTGTTAAAAACACCGCTTCAAAATGTGAGTCAAGTTGACGGTTCATATTGGCAAGTTGAAATTCATATTCAAAATCAGAAACCGCTCTTAAACCACGAAGTACTGCTGTTGCTTTTTGCTCTCTGAAAAAATTAACCAGTAAACCATCAAAGCCGACAAATTCAACATTTGATAGATGGCTTAATGATGTTTGGGCCAGTTCAACTCTTTCTTCTAGACTGAACAAAGGGTTCTTATGATGTCCAATTGCAATTGCTACTACAACTTCATCAAACATTCTTGATGCTCTAGTAACTAAATCAACGTGTCCATTCGTGATGGGGTCAAATGTTCCAGGATAAATTACACGCGTTTTAGACATCCGCTAGCACTCTAATTGTATTGTGAACCTATTTTAGCAAAAGTTATACATGAGGCGAAATATTCATGTGCAGGAAAAACTTCACCTTAGCATCAGTTTACGGCACAATAGGCATAATTGTGGAAGTTTGAATTATGGCGAAAGCAACAGTAGTAAAGAAACATAATGGCGGAACAATCGCACAAAATAAACGTGCCCGTCATGATTATTTTATCGAAGAAAAATTTGAAGCAGGCATGTCACTTCAAGGTTGGGAAGTAAAATCCTTACGTGCTGGGCGCATGACTTTGACAGAGAGTTATGTGATTTTCAAAAATGGCGAAGCATTTTTACTTGGCTCACAAATTCAGCCTTTATTATCGGCTTCGACCCATGTTGTACCTGAAGCAACACGTACCCGCAAGTTGTTGCTCTCCCGACGTCAACTTGAACATCTGATGGGTGCAGTTAACCAGAAAGGCTACTCATGCGTTCCTTTAGCATGTTATTGGAAAGGTCATTTAGTTAAACTAGAAATTGCGCTTGTGAAAGGTAAACAGCTTCATGACAAACGCGCAACTGAAAAAGACCGTGACTGGCAACGTGATAAAGCTCGTATATTTCATAAGTAATAAAAAAACCTTTAAAGTTAACTTTAAAGGTTTTTTTATGTCACTTTGAATTTAGCAGAATGTTAAATTGCCATAACAGTTTGGCGCAAAAGATTGATTTTTAAGCTGTAAATCTTTCAATGGGAAATTCACAATCGTATTGGGTAATTTAACCTCACCAACTGCTAAGTCTTCACCAAACAAACAATTTAAAAGATTACATCTCACTGGGTTTGCAGTTAAATAACCACTAATTGGACCTACCACCTGCTTTAAAACGTCATTAGTTATTTCAATTTGCTTACTTGGCGTCACGCTGCCAATATCAATTTCATCATCAAAAGCCATCCACCACCCCCGTTCTGCTGCTGCATCTGCACCAGGCCAAAATATTTGTTGGCCTTGCAAAGAAAGTGAGAAAGGATTGTTTAATTCAATTTTATGAATAAATCCTAAATTTTGATCAACTGTGAGTGCTGCTCTTAATCCAGTAATGCTACCTGTTACATTTTTTTGTAAATTTAATAGGCCAAGTGCAGCATTAATAGAAGCTTTCAGATCTCCAGAGAAGTTAAGCTGATCGATATTTGCTACCCCGTTCAGCATGACATTATTCATTCGTGAACCAGATATAACTTGCCCGTTGATCACAATAGGTGCAGTGGTCTGTTGCAATTGCAAATTATAATCAGACGAATTAAATCCTAAAGGAATACAAATTCCGATACATGCATTAACAGTCCCATCAATGGTCTTTCCTGTATCTTGATAAGACATATTACGGGCAGCAGTATAAGCTAAACCTGTGGTATCTTTAATTTTCAAATAACCACTTAAGCTATTAATTCCATTTGGTGTTTCTGAGTTTTCAAGTCCCATAGTCAATAAGCCCACAACCTTTTCAGCACTCAATCGAAAACCTTTAATTTCTCTCAAAGCTGCGCTGTCTGGATTTTTAATTGCAAATTCAATAAATGGATTACTAAAAACAGCCGAAGATGAAGCTCGACCCTCACTTGTATCGCTTAAACCACTTAAACTTAAGTTATCAATATCAATATCACACCCACCTGAACCGTTTACTCCGCCACACCCTAATTGCAACTTATTAACATTGGCATTTAGTTCAAGATTAGCCTCTAAACCTAATTTATAAAAGCCAATATTTTGCTGATTCATCGAAGCATCAGCTTGTTTTGGGTCTGTATATGTAAATGAAAATAATGCCTGAGCTTCAACTTTAGAAAGTTCTGAATCAGTGAGTGGAACAAGATTTGCAGGTTCTAAATTGGCATAGCTTAAAGTAGCCCAACTTAGACAAAGAGCTGTTAAAAAAATTTTCATGATTATTCCATTTTTTTATTTATTAAGTTTTGGACATCACTGTCCAAATAAACCATTTGGTAAAAAATAATCAAAAAAGAACAAAAAAAATACAACGTTTTTGTAATTAGAGTAAGAACTAAATATTTATTAAAATAAAATCAAAAACTTATTTTAACTTATTCGATAAAGCAGCCCAGCAATATACTCACCAAACCATTTAGCAGTATCTAAATCGCCTTGTGGAGGAGTAATTTCAACAGGGGCATTATCTGACTGGGTCATTAAACCTAAACAACTCGATAGTCGGTTTAAATCTTTTTCACTATGCCCTGTCGTCATTAAAGGTAAACCTGACCAAAGCATGCCATGTTGCATGGCAAAAATATTTAATTGTTGTAATACCGCGAGTTTATCGCCACTTAATCCACCCGAATTTGCAAAGCCAGCCGCAAGTTTGCCTTGCCACACACGTTCTTTCCAACGTTTAGAAGTACTGTCCATAAATTTTTTAAAATCGGCAGTCATACTTCCCATATAGGTAGGTGATCCGAAAATAATGCCTTGTGATGCATCAAGCGCGTCCCAATCAATATGCTCAATATTCATTAAGTGTACTTTCACCCCCATCACCTCTGCACCAGCAGCAATAGCAAACGCTACCTTAGCGGTATGACCATATGGACTGTGGTAAACAATTGAGAGATGTTTTTCAGGCAAAGACATAAGATTAAAATTTTGAGCGATTTTTTCTATTTTATCATTTTATTAGCGCTTGCTAAACCTACATCTATAAATATGAAATCGAAGCATATGAATACACTTCACAATCCTAATAACGTTAAGTTCAATAAAAACTCTCTTACTTTGTTTAATGACTACAAAATAAGAGAGTGATTTTACGCACTTTTATAAAGCTTATATAAAAGCAAAGGTAGCCATACGCCCAGTCTTCGCATCACGACGATAAGAAAAATATTCATCGTTTTGTTTATAAGAGCATTGGTCTCCGCCTAAAACCTGTTTCACACCTAGACTCTGCAAAATAAAACGTGCAATTGCATATAAATCTGCATGAAATTTATTTGAAACTGCCCCCTCAACAAAAGCTGCTTCCAACTCAGGATACTTGTCACAAAAAGCAGCCTTTACTTCAGCCCCAATTTCAAAACAAGGTTGGCTAATCGCAGCTCCTAACCACGCCCAAGCTGGGGGATTCTGCATAGCAGCAATTGTGTTTTCAACAATTCCACCAGCTAAACCACGCCAACCTGCGTGCAAGTTTGCGACTTCGGTACCTTCAGCATTTCCTAACACAATAGGTAAGCAATCAGCGGTCATCATCATTAAAGCATGACCTTTGGTTTGAGTGACCAAACCATCACCAATTAAAGCCTTAAAAGGAATTTGTTCATTTACTGTATGGCAAATCGTACTATGAGTTTGAGTCATCCATGTCATTTTTTTAACACCGAACTTAGCAAACTCATCTAGCAATATCATGCGATGTTGCTGAACACGTTTTGCCTCATCATTAACATGTAAAGCCAGATTAAAGCCAGAAAGCTCATGTTGATCCGTTGCTAATGTTAAAGGATGTTGAACACGTGTCTGTCCTACATATACGCCTTGAGGTAAACCTTGAACAAATTCCATATACGCGTCCTTAATATGCAGCGTTTTCTGAACGTAACACATCCACTAAATGTGTAAAATCTTCAGGCCACGGTGCTTCAAATAGCATTTCTTCACCAGTGCGAGGGTGTTTTAAGCCCAATTTAGCTGCATGCAATGCTTGGTGTTTAAAACCACGCAAAGTATCAATGAGTAATTCAGACGCCCCTGCTGGTACACGTACACGGTTCATATAAATCTGATCACCGATCAGTCCATAACCGATATAACTAAAATGCACACGAATCTGATGAGTTCGACCTGTTTCAAGACGAGCTTGCACACGGGTAAAATCTTTAAAACGTTCTTTTACATTATAGTGGGTCACCGCATCTCGTCCGCCCGGCAAAATCGCCATTTTTACACGGTCAACTGGATGACGTTTGATCGGTTCATCAATCGTACCGCCAGCAATAATATTTCCATAAACAACTAAGTCGTACACGCGGTAAACCGATTTATTTGCCAACTGTTTACTTAAGGAAAATTGTGCTTCAAGGCTCTTGGCAACAACTAACAAACCGCTTGTATCTTTATCAATACGATGTACTAAACCCGCACGAGACAGTTCCGACAATTTTGGGAAATGATAAAGCAAAGCATTTACTAAAGTTCCAGAACTATTGCCAGCCCCTGGATGCACTACCATGCCAACTGGTTTATTAATGACTAAAATATCGTCATCTTCATAAACAATATTAAGTGGAATATTTTCAGGTTGACTTGTGGTTTGTGCTTCGAGCTCAACTTCGAGTGTAAGCAGCTCTGTGCCTTCACAACGGTGCTTAGGCTTGACAATGTTACCATTCACCAACAGATGGCCATCCTTCAACCATTGTTTAAGCTTTTCACGTGAAAACTCATTCCACACCAAGGCCGCAACCTGATCGATGCGTTGTCCCAGATAGGTTTCATCTAACTGAACTTGCAACGATAAACGTGTTGCAGTTGTATCAGAAGTATGGTTATCTGCATCCTCAGAATCTTCAAGTAAATTGAAGTCGGTTTCAGATAAGTTTGTGTTTGAAGATTGTGCTGAAGTCATTTGATCATTGAGATAAAAGTGGTTTAATAGCGCAATTGTAGCTCATTGCCCAACATAACAGAGGAGTTTTTATGTCGCTACCACGTTATAAAATTACGATGCTTGCCTTATCTTTAGGTGTAGCGTCTGCATTTGTGGGCTGTAGCAGCAATCCAAGTAAAAAAGAAGTGGTCGATAGTGGCCCACAATCTAGTGAACAAGCTTACTTCGAAAAGGCCCAAAAGTCGCTTGACCGTGGTCAATATCTTGATGCGACCAAGTCTTTAGAAGCAATCGATACTTATTATCCGACTGGGCAATACGCACAACAAGCACAACTTGAACTTCTATATTCAAAATTTAAACAAAAAGATTATGAAGGCACGATTGCCTTAGCTGAACGTTTTATTCGTTTAAATCCTCAACATCCAAATGTAGATTATGCGTACTATGTTCGTGCTGTAGCGAATATGGAGCAAAACTACGACAGTTTGATGCGCTATACCTCTTTGCAACAATCTCATCGTGATGTGAGTTATTTAAAAGTTGCTTATCAGAATTTTGTTGATTTAATTCGTCGTTTCCCAAGTAGCCAATATTCTGTTGATGCTGCTCAGCGTATGAAGTTCATTGGACAAGAACTTGCTGAAAATGAAATGACTGCTGCACGCTTTAACATTAAACGTAAAGCTTGGATCGCTGCTGCCGAACGTTCTCAATGGGTAATTGAACACTATCCACAAACGCCTCAAGTTCCAGAAGCATTAGCGACTTTGGCATATAGCTATAACCAATTAGGTGATAAAGCGACTTCACAACAATATATTGAAGTTTTAAAGCTTAATTACCCTAACTTGGTGAAAAAAGATGGCACTGTTAACATGCGTGCTGCTCGTAAAGAGGGCAACTGGATTAACCGTGCGACTCTAGGTATTTTCGGTCGTGAATCTACGGCTGCAACTCCAGAAAGTACAGCTGAAGCAGAAGCTCCAAAACGTGGTTTCCTCAATCGCGTGAGCTTTGGTTTAATTGGTAATTCGAATAAAGAAGAAACTGAAGAACCAGAACAAGCACCTGTTGAAACCTCAAAATCAGATCGTAGTTGGACAAATCGTTTAAGCTTCGGTTTATTAGATAAACCTGAGCCACAACCAGCAGAAAACACAACTGTTGCTCCTGCTGTTAGTTCTACAGATGTATCGACTGACACTCAATCAGATGATGCAACCCAAGGTACTAGCGACGCTGCTCAATAAGTTACAAATTTAAAAAAGCACCAATAAACAGGCAAGTGATACCACTTGCCTGTTTGTTTTTATAAAATATTAAAATATTTATTGTGTAGATCTTGCCTCATCATGTCAGAATATTCTGACTCACTCTCTCATCAGTTTTAATACGGTTATCTGAATTATGGCAATTCCACAACATACGATTGATCAGATTTTAGATCGCACAGATATTGTCGATTTGATTGGTCAGCGTGTGAAACTGAAAAAGACGGGACGTACATATTCCGGCTGTTGCCCTTTTCATCAAGAAAAATCCCCATCTTTTCATGTCTATCGTGACAAGCAGTATTATCACTGCTTTGGTTGTCAGGCCAACGGTAATGCAATCCGTTTTCTGATGGACATTGATAACCGAAATTTTATAGATGTAATGAAGGAGCTATCGAGTAGCGCTGGAGTCGAACTACCTAAAGATAATACTGAAAATAAAAAGCTATCTTATACCCGTCAGGTTACAAAACCACCAGTTGCGAAAGCAAATACGGTGGAGCCTGTAACTCCAACGCCGCAACAACCAACTGATGAAAGCTATAACACGCTTGAACCTGTATTCTTTGATGATCCATTTGCCCAGTTTGAACAACCTTTTAGTTTTGATGAACCAGTTCAAGAAGGTAATTTATATGACTTACTGGAAAATATTGCTCAGTTCTATGAGCACCAATTACCTAATAGTCAAAAGGCAAAAAATTATTTTAAACAACGGGGCTTAACTAATCAGACTATTCAGTTTTGGCGCTTGGGCTATGCTCCGGAAGACTGGCAACACTTAGAAAAAGCTTTTCCTTACGATATTGATGGTTTAAAACAACTTGGGCTTATCCGTTCAAGTGATAGTGGTCGTGATTTTGACTTATTACGTGACCGTGTCATTTTTCCGATTCGGGACCCTAAAGGCCGTGTCGTTGGTTTTGGTGGTCGTGCCTTAAATGATGAAATCAAGCCTAAATACATTAACTCTCCAGACTCAGAGGTCTTTCATAAAAACCAACTACTTTATGGGCTTTATGAAGGTAGAAAACTCAAATCTAGCGACTGGTTAATGGTTGAAGGCTACATGGATGTCATTGCGCTTCAGCAATATGGCATTACAGGGGCCGTAGCAACTTTAGGAACAGCAAGTAATACAGAACATCTTAATATTTTATTTAAACAAAATAGCCGTATTACCATTGCTTTTGATGGCGATGCTGCGGGTCAAAAAGCAGCACGCAGAACTTTAGAAATTGCTTTACCACTTCTCAATGATGGCCGCGAACTTAAATTTTTCGTACTACCGAATGACCACGACCCGGATTCTCTTATCCGCCGTGAAGGGCTTGAAAACTTCCAGAAACTATTACAACAGGCACCTCTTCTGTCTGATTTTGTCTTTGCTCATTTAACAGGTCAACACAACATCAGCACCCCAGAAGGCAAAAGCTTAGTTATGGGTGAACTTAGAGAACTGACTGAACTATTACCCAAACAGGGCTCTTTCCGTTATTTACTCAATCAATCTTTCCGTGAAAAGCTTGGACTGGGTAAACGTTTTACACCACAAATCAGCCATGATGCCTCGCTCTCATTTAACATTCACACGAAAGATGAAGACTTCGCGATTGCAATTTTGATGAATCACCCTTTTCTTTATATTCATTTTGAAGGGTTACGTGCCTATATTCAGCAAGATGAATTATTGGCAAAAGTTCTGGCTATTTTAAATCGTATTTTTGATGACTTACCGGATGATCAAGAGTTAGCAACTTATTATGTGCTTGGTGCTTGTAGTAGTTATTGTCATGAAATTGCCGATATTATGCAAAGAACCAATATACAGGCATTAACACAGGCGCCTGAAGTCGCTGACAAGTTAGCCAAAGAATATGCTTTAGGCCTAAAAGAAAGATATTTACGTCAAAAGCTTAAATCGCCAATTTCTCTGATTGAATCAAGAAATTTAAGACAGCAACTCAATGAGCTAACAAAACAAATTAGCTTAAGGCTGTTGTCTTAATGTTTTGGCTTACGCTCATGATCAAAGACGTCCTGTAAATGCTGTTGTAACCATTCCAAATAATCAGGATTCTCTGCCTTGGCAGCTTCGCGTAGCAAGATAGATGTCGGATGCATAAGCTTTTGCGTCAAACGATGCGCGAATTGCTGTAATACTTGTTCAGCATTTTCACCGTGATGCAAAGCCTCTAATGCATGCGTAAGCTCTTGTTGACTAACTTCTTCACTATGTTGGCGGTAAGCATGAATTGTGCTGCCAGCCTCTTTAACCTTTTGATGAGTAATAAGCTGGGTAGCTAGCTGATTAACCATGACTTCTGCCTCAACAGCGGCCTGACGCCGTTGAGCTAGGTTTTCATCAATCACGCTTTGTAAATCATCAACACCATACAAATAGACACCATCAAGTGCTTCAACTTTAGGATCTATATCACGAGGCACTGCTAAATCAACCATTAGCATTTGTTGATAGCGACGTTTCTTTAATGCAGCCTTAACATCTGGATAAGCAATAACCTGATATAAACTACCAGTACAACTCGACACAACATCGGCTCGATACAAATTTTCAGCCAATGCTGCAAAATCAATAATTTCCACTTCAACTTGATGTGAAATCTCTTGAGCCAATTGGTCAGCACGCTCACGGCTACGATTACAAATAATAATTTTAGCGACACCCATTTCAGCCAAGTGTTTAGCAACTAAACTATTCATTTCACCAGCAGCAACAACCATCACAGTAAGTTTTTCGGGCTTACTAAAAACCTGTAAAGCTAATTGTGCAACCGCATACCCCATCGAAACAGCATGACTACCCACTGCCGTTTCGGAACGTACACGTTTAGCAGCATAAAAAGCATATTCAAAAACACTGTTTAATTCAGGAGAGACCGTTTGAGCTTCTTTAGACAATGCTAAAGCACTTTTAACCTGCCCTAAAATTTGCGGCTCACCTAACATGAGAGAGTCAAGACCACTCGCTACTCGCATTAAATGTGTAATTGCCTGCGTGTTCTCGTAACGATAAACATGATGAATTAAGTGCTGTGCATCAATATTATTGACATCAGCCAACCATTTCAGAAGGCTTTCGGCATTTTCTGCCATGGCATACACTTCTGTGCGGTTACACGTCGAAACGACCACCAAATCCTTTAAGTTTTGGTGATGGTTTTGTTCGGCAAGCAAACGACTTAATCGCTCTGCATTGAAAGCAATTTTTTCGCGGAGTTCGACAGAAGCTGTTTGATGGTTGACACCCAATGCAAAGAAAGACATATCAGATCATCATTTCGCTAAATTTATGCTATTGTGCAACATCGGTGTCATAAAAAGCATTACTTTGGATCAATAAAAATTGCGTCAAATGAATAGCCGTATTAATTTTAACGGTGCTTCGATAAGACAGTATTCTACCACATTCTTATTGTTAGGTAGCATGTCCTCGCATGTCTATGCACGTCCTGTGCAAGAGACCTATGCCGTGCATTCATTTGATCAGGCATTAGAGCAAACTATGGTCGCTGAATTTGCTCTGGCTTATGATGATATTCCTAATGCTTTGCACAATTACACAGTCCTCGCAATTAAAAGTAACTCTACTTCAATTAAACAGCGGGCTTTAGACGTTGCTCTTGAATATAATGATTTTCAAGCTGCTTTAAACATTGCTACACATTGGGTCGCCCAAGAACCCAAAGATGTACCTGCTTTATTTTATTTGTCACATATTGCTTTAAAAACACATGAATACCAGCTTGCCGCTGAAACATTAGATAAAATTTTAAAAATAGATCCAACTGCTGATTTAGAACAAATTTTAGCGAGTATTGCCCCAGAAAATGCTCAAGATCGAGATGTATTATTAACAGCTTTACGTTCTAGTGCAGAAAAAGACAACCCTTCTATTTTAGCGCTCATCGCCAACTTAGAAGCCCAAAATGGCCAATTAGAATCTGCTCTAACCAACATTAACAAAGCATTACGCCGACGTCCTAAAGTGACGAGTTTTATTTTAATGAAAGCAAACCTACTCATTGCTCTTAGCGATCAAGAAGGTGCGCTTAAATGGTATGCAAAATCCAGCCGTAAATATAAGAAAAATTTAGACATTCGTTTAGCAGAAATCCGCTATCTTATACAACTCAATCAATCTCAACTCGCTTTAGAAAAGCTCGAAAACGTTATAGAAGCTAACCCTAAAGCTGAAGAGGCATTGTTTATTGCAGGCTTAACCAGTATTGATTTAAAGCAATATGACAAAGCAGAACAATACCTTGTTGACCTAAGAAACTCTGCAAAATATCAAAATGAAGCCTATTACTATTTAGCCATTAATGCAGAACGCAAACAGCATTATGAAACTGCAAAAGCTTACTATCGTTTAGTTGATGGCAGCTTATACGTCGTTTCTAGACGCAATCTGATTGCAATATATGATAAGCAAGAAAATTTACATGATGCTTTACGGTTCCTCACTCAAGAACGCGTAAATTACCCCCAACATGCAAGTTTCTTATATCAAGCTCAAGCTGAAATCTTAAAGAAAATGGGCAATAAAAAAGCTGCATTAAATTTATTAGATGAGGCGATAAAGAATTTACCGGATGATCCGGAACTCATTTACGCAGAAGTTTTATTACTTGATCCATATACTGACCGAGATAAACTCGACAAAACCTTAAAACAATTATTACAACTTGAGCCTAACAGTCCAACTTACCTTAATGCATATGCCTATACACTAGCCCTGCAAAACCGTAGGTTAAAAGAAGCACGTCAATATGCAGAGCAAGCTTTGGAATATGCGCCAGAACAAGCCTCAATTCTTGATACGCTTGGTTATATTGCATTTTTACAGAATGATTATGAAGCTGCGGCAGATGCTTTAGGCAAAGCTTATGAACTTAGCCACAATATAAACATTGGCGTTCGTTATGCTAAAGCATTGTATATGCAAGGATCATTAACTCAATTTAGCGCTGTGTTACAACAACTGAAACAAAAACATGCCAATGATCCACAATTACAACAGCTTGATGCGTTAATTTTACCTACATCTGCAAAAAAGAGTTAAATATATGAGCAAATTTGCCCAACTGTGCACAGCGATCTGTGGGTCAAGTGTATTATTTCTAACCGGTTGTCAGCATTTTACTCAACCTAAACCAGCGGTTACCCAGCAAATTCAAGATGAAAAGCACTTTAATTTACAAGGTAAGATCGGGGTTCGCACACCACAACAAACAGGTAGTGCTTTTTTCACGTGGGTTCAACAACAAGATAATTTTGATATTGAATTAAGCGGTATTTTAGGTGTAGGAAAAACTCAAATTCAGGGTAAACCTGGTGAAGTGAAGCTAAATAGTGCAAAAACTGGATTAATTACGGCAACCTCTCCAGAAGAACTTTTAGAGCGTGCAACTGGTTGGCAAGCACCAATCACTCATTTAACGAGCTGGATTTTGGCCAAACCCGCAACTCTAAGTGCTCAAATCAGTAAAGATAATGAAAATCGTGTCAACCAGCTTATTGAAGATGGCTGGACAGTTAATTTCAGCTATGATGGCGAACAAACTTTGCCAAACAAACTGGTTTTAAAGCAAGCTCTTGCTGAAGATAAAGAAAACCGTATTACAATGGTCATCCAAAACCGCTAAATCTAATTATATAAATCTATGATTCGAGTTCCTTCTCCAGCTAAACTCAACCTGTTTTTACATATTACAGGCCGACGCGAAAATGGCTATCATGAGTTACAAACCATTTTCCAACTTATTGATTTATATGACTGGATGATATTTACGCCGACTTTGGATGAACAAATCGAAATTGATGGATTGAGTGAAATCCGACCTGAAGAAAACCTAATTTATCGGGCTGCTCAAATACTAAGACCGCATGCAAAAAAATTCTGCGGTCTACTCATCAAAATTGAAAAAAATATTCCAATGGGTGCAGGCCTCGGCGGAGGTTCATCCAATGCTGCCACAACCCTGATTGTGTTAAATCAATTATGGGAATGTGGACTAAATCAAGAACAACTCGCGGACTATGGTGTGAAGCTTGGTGCCGATGTTCCTATTTTTATTTATGGTAAAAATGCATGGGCTGAAGGTATTGGTGAACATTTATCATTCATAGACTTAGATCAAAAACAGTTCATTGTTTTAAAACCTGACTGTTTTATCAGCACTCAATTGCTTTTTTCACAAAAAACATTGACAAGAGACTCTAAGACCACTAAATTTTGCGCCTATCAGTTAGAACCTTCTAATTTTGGAAATAACTTTGAGCCATTAGCTCGACAGTTATACCCTGAAGTAGAAGAAGCAATGCGATATTTAGATCAATTTGGTCAAGCAAAGCTTACAGGTACAGGTGCTTGTGTTTTTATTGAAGTAACGAATGAAATGAATATTGATGAAATTCTCAACCATTCACCATGTAAATCTTACTTGGTAAATAGTTTAAAAGAATCTCCTCTTAATCATTTTAAGGTTACACGTTAGGGGCGTCGCCAAGTGGTAAGGCACCGGGTTTTGATCTCGGCATCCGTTGGTTCGAATCCAGCCGCCCCTGCCAACCTCACCTGTAATGATGATTATATTAGGGGCGTCGCCAAGTGGTAAGGCACCGGGTTTTGATCTCGGCATCCGTTGGTTCGAATCCAGCCGCCCCTGCCATCATATATATCATCAAATTTAGGGGCGTCGCCAAGTGGTAAGGCACCGGGTTTTGATCTCGGCATCCGTTGGTTCGAATCCAGCCGCCCCTGCCATTATCTTATTTTAAAGACAGACTTAATTGCTATGCTTTTTGTTGATTGATCTTGACATTGCATTGCAAAAATATTAAAGTTCTGCCGCATTAGGGGCGTCGCCAAGTGGTAAGGCACCGGGTTTTGATCTCGGCATCCGTTGGTTCGAATCCAGCCGCCCCTGCCATCTTATTTAATTACATACCAACCGCCAAGGGTGCTTCATGCCCAATCTTGTCGTTTTTAGTGGAAATGCTCATCCACAGTTCGCTCAAAAAGTCGTAAGTCACTTACATATCCCTCTAGGTGCTGCATCAGTCGGTCACTTTTCTGATGGAGAAATTTCAGTAGAAATTACTGAAAATGTTCGTGGCAAAGACGTATTTATCGTTCAGCCTACTTGCGCCCCTACCAATGATAACCTTATGGAAATCTTGGTTATGGCAGATGCTTTGCGTCGTGCAAGTGCTGGTCGTATTACAGCCGTTATCCCGTATTTTGGTTATGCTCGCCAAGACCGTCGCCCACGTTCTGCACGTGTGCCGATTACAGCTAAAGTTGTTGCAGACATGCTTACCACTGTTGGTATTGATCGTGTCGTAATGATTGACTTACATGCTGACCAAATTCAGGGTTTCTTCGACATTCCAGTCGACAACATCTACGGTACTCCTGCTTTGCTTGCTGACTTACGTCAACAGCAGCATGATAACCTTATGGTTGTTTCTCCTGACGTTGGTGGCGTAGTACGTGCTCGTGCCGTTGCCAAACAAATGGGTGACATCGATTTAGCAATTATTGATAAACGTCGTCAAAAAGCCAATGAGTCGCAAGTTATGCACTTAATTGGTGACGTAAAAAATCGTGATTGCGTTATCGTAGATGACATGGTTGATACTGCTGGTACATTGTGCAAAGCAGCTGATGCGCTTAAGCAATTTGGTGCACGCCGTGTAGTTGCATATGCAACTCACCCTGTACTTTCTGGCAAGGCTATTGAAAACTTACGTAATTCAGTTATTGATGAATTAGTTGTCACTGACACTATTCCTCTTTCTGAAGAAGCATTAACCTTGGGCAAAATCCGTCAGGTTTCTGTTGCTAGCATGGTTGCTGAAACGATTCGTCGTATTAATAACGAAGAATCTATCAGTGCGATGTTCGATAGTTTATAATACCGCAGCTTTTATGAACCCTAGCCTTGGCTGGGGTTTTCTATCACTAAACTGGTCGCAAGTTTAGTATATTTAAACTTTAATGAGGATTTACTCATGGCAAACTTCGTATTAAACGCTCAAGCGCGTGCTGAAGACAAACAAGGGAAAGGTGCGAGCCGCCGCCTTCGTCACGAAGCATTAATTCCAGCTATCATTTATGGTGGCAATGCTGAGCCTGTAGCTATTACTTTAGAACTTCGTCAGCTTGTAAAAGCTTTAGAAAACAATGCTTTCTTTGAAGAAGTTGTAGAAATCCAAGTGGGCGACAAAGTTGAAAACGTTAAAATCCAAGCGTTACAACGTCACCCATCTAAAAACACTCCTATGCACGCTGACTTCAAACGCGCATAAGTGTTGAAAGGCGTAGATTAGTGTCAAATATTTCGCTAATTGTTGGTTTGGGCAATCCTGGTTCAGAATATGCCCAAACCCGCCATAATGCAGGTTTTTGGTTCATCGAACAACTTGCTAATAAGTATGGCATTACATTAAAAAATGATCCGAAATTTCACGGAATCAGTGGACGTGGTAATATAGAAGGGCACGATGTCCGTCTACTTCTACCCACTACATTTATGAACCGTTCTGGACAAAGTGTAGTTCCATTTGCAAAATTTTATCAAATTGCTCCCGAAGCAATTTTGATTGCTCATGATGAACTTGATATGAACCCTGGTGTAATTCGTCTAAAAACAGGCGGAGGACATGGTGGTCATAATGGTTTACGTGACATTGTCCCTCATATTGGTCCAAATTTTCATCGTTTACGTATTGGTATCGGACACCCTGGCTCGAAAGAGAGAGTTTCAGGTCATGTACTTGGCAAAGCACCAAGTAGTGAACAGAGTCTGATGGATGCAGCAATTGATCATGCCCTTTCTAAAGTGAAACTACTTGTTCAAGGTCAAGTTCCACAGGCCATGAATCAAATTAATGCATATAAACCCACTTAAATTGTTGAACAATCAAGCTTGCTATCTTGCTTTTTTAGGAGCAAAATGCGCATCAGCCACTTTGCCAACCGCAAAAGCTAAAGATTTCACCATAAGATCTTAATCTTCTTAGGTCTACTTAGGAGACGCTAGCCATGCTATCTCGTTTATTAAAATGCAAAATTCACCGTGCAGTTGTAACACATGCTGAACTTCACTACGAAGGTTCTTGTGCAATTGATGGCGTATTGATGGACTTAGCTGGTATTCGTGAATATGAAGAAATTCATGTTTGGAATGTAACCAATGGCAAACGCTTCACGACCTATGCGATTCGTGGTGAAGATAACTCTGGAATTATTTCAGTAAACGGCGGTGCTGCACATCAGGCAGACGTTGGTGATTTAGTCATTATTGCTACATTTGGTGATTTTACTGAAGCTGAAGCAAACATTCATAAACCACGTTTGGTCTATGCAAATCCAAATAATACAGTCAACCACACAGCGAATTGTATACCTGTTCAAGTTGCCTAATTTATTCTAAGAATATAAAAGCCCGCATTGACGGGCTTTTATAATTTTATAAATCCTTAATCGTTCCTTCCCACCAGTTCTTTTGCTGTTTGCAATTTAAAGGCTGGAGTTCTTCTCCTCGTAAATCAAACAGAATCGCCTCTCCTTTTGTATTTACCTTAAATTCAGCATACTTTGCTTTCTCATAGCATTGAGCTAGACCTTCGGCAAACAAGAAACTTCGTGAAGCGGGATATAAAGCCTGTAAACGATTTTCAGGATTTTTTAAAATTAACCTTTGCCCAGCAAATGAATTATTGATATCTAAAACTGTACGAACAACGCGATTTCGCGAATCCAAAATAACTTTTGCTGGAACAGACGAACGATTAAAAATCACCCGATCTAGAGCATCACTCTCACTTCCTACAAGAGCTTTAAGAGATTGTAAATTTAATTCATAAGCCAGTGCCATATAATCGCCTTGTAAAATTGAACGCGGATCAACAGGTCTAAGCTCAATAAAAATACTTTTACTATGGTGCAGATGCCATTCGTTTTTCGCCACTAATCCAGCAAAGAATAAGATAGTGACTAATGCAAGAATAGGAGAAAAATATTTCTTCATTATTTTTCTCCTTCAATCAAATTGAGTTGATTTTCATGGTCAAGTAACCAATATAAAGCCAACAATACAATGCCAGAAATAAAAATTGATGCACTCTTGGCTAGAAAAGTTACTTGTAAATTGTAGTAGAGCTGCCAGAACACTAAAACAAATACGGCTAAGCTAACTCCATAAACAATATAATCTTTCTGTTTTAATGCCCACGTTAAAATAATAAGCAGAATGAAAATTTCAAAATAGCCAAGTGTAATAAGTACTACACCAAAAATTAAAAAGGCGAAAAAAGTGACTCCATGAAGTTGTCTATATAAATGAAAAATACTAAAGCACAACAACCAGATACTAGGCAGTAAATATAAAATCCATAGCTGCTGATCTAGCGAGCTTTCTGGAACTAAACCCACAAAAGCATCAAAGAAAGAAGCTACCAAAATTACTGCAAGTACACATAACAAAATACTACGCTCATATAGAGCTATTGATCCACTCTTAGGCAAGAGTACCAAGCTAAAAACCAAGTAGCTGAGCAAAGTTAAATTTAAATAGATCTGAGTAGAATGTATTGACCACAATGAATGATCTAGTTGCAGCAAATAGATAAAAGCTATGCCATATGTAGCAAGCATTTGAATTAAAATGAAGAACCAGTGCGGTTTAAGAAAATAACTCACAAATAAAATAAAAATCTGCGCAATTAAAACCCATAAAATTTGATCTGTTTCTGAACCAAGATGAAATAAAAAAGCAGTCTGCCCGCTAATAAATAAACAATAGGCAAATTGGCGAATGAAGTGATGGTGGGATTTTTTCAATAAAATGGCAGCTATAAAAACAAAAATAACTCCTATAACTAAAGAAATAGCCTCCCAAAACACCAGCGTAAAAGCCGCAAGTGCCAGACCCGCAAGCCAAGCCCCAATTGCTAAAGGGATCACATAAAAGCGGCTTTGACGAAAGATTTTTATTAGAAAATAACTAATTAATGCAAACCAAATAAAAATAATGCCCGCAATTAATAAAAAGATGAATTCATTAGAATCTTTAAACAAGTTATTAATGCCATCTACAAGCCATATTGTTGCGGTCACACCGAGAACCGCAGCCATTAAACTTGCACATAGCTGATCATCTTTTTTAAAAAAATAATAAAAAGCGATTATTCCAGCAAAGAAAGCCGAGATCAGGTAAGGAATATGTTCACTTGATAAAAACTGGATCATTCCCGTTATTGAAATAACGGCAAACCAAGCGATAAAAACAAATCTTAAAGCACGATACCTCTTTATACATACCCAAAACTCGATAAGGCTTAATAAATTTAGAGCGAATAAATATAAATAAGGAAATTTTTCTGACCAGAAAGTTTGCTTAAAAAATAAAAAAAGTGTGAGCTGACTGGTAATACAAATTAAAGCAAAGATTCCTATATTCGGTCGATATAGCCATGGTAATAAAAGTAACGTCCAAAGTAAGAAAAGCAAATAACTGTCTGCACCTGTTTGATAAACCTGCCCGATTACAGCCAAACTTAAGCCTACCATCAAACCGCAAACACCATGTAAAGTCTGCCTAACTCCTTCACTTAAGGTATCTTTTACGCTGAACCATGCTGTCACAAGTAATATAAGTGGTGGGATGGCTAGCTGAATACTGTCTGGAAGCATTAACCAGTTAGCAGCAATTAAATAAAGAATACTGACCGCCATAAATACATAACTGAAAATATGGAGATGCTGAATAAATAAAGTATTCCTAAAGGGATAATCGTCTCTTATCTGCATGAAACACCTATTTTATTTATAATTTTCTATAAAAAACATAGCATTCCATTTTCATATCAACAAGTAAGCTCTTGTTAAAAAGCCTAATTCTGTTTATGAAAATACTTATTCATAAAGAGACTTAGCATTCTACAAATGCATCTAGCCAATTTTATTAAGCGCGCTATAATAAAACCCATCGCTTCAGGGCGGGGTGTAATTCCCCACCGGTGGTAAAGTTAATTTTTATGATTAGATTAACAAGCCCACGAGCTTAAATTGTGTAATTTGAGCAGATTTGGTGAAACTCCAAAGCCGACGGTATAGTCCGGATGAAAGAAGACGACGAACTGCGATAAATCCGCTTTATTTCAGTGCCAGCCTGTTTTTACATCAGTCCTGAAATGTTCAACCGTATTTTTACGAGAGCGTTTCATTATGTCTAGCTTAATTCAACCAGAACTTTTTTTCTCAGCCCTCTCTCCTGCTGAGCAACGCATTCAACAAGCATTAGAAGATATCCGTCAAGGCAAACCAGTCTTGGTTATGGATGACTTTGACCGTGAAAATGAAGCAGATTTAATTGTTGCAGCCGAAACATTAACGGTAGAAACAATGGCACGTATGATTCGTGATGGCTCAGGTATCGTATGTTTATGCCTTACAAAAGAGCTAGCAGATCATTTAGAACTTCCTCCAATGGTTTCTCACAACTCAAGCCAGTTTCATACAGCTTTTACCGTGACCATTGAAGCTGCTCAAGGTGTTACCACAGGTGTTTCTGCTAAAGACCGTGTTACCACCATTCAAACCGCAATTAAAGATGGTGCTGTCCCAAGTGATCTTAACCGTCCGGGCCATGTTTTTCCTTTACGTGCCCGTAATGGTGGAGTACTTACTCGCAGAGGTCATACTGAGGGAACAATTGATCTAGCAAGACTGGCTGGGCTTAAACCTGCTGGCGTGTTATGTGAATTAACTAATCCAGATGGCACTATGGCATCAGGCATTCAAGTTTTGGCGTATGCTCAAACTCATCACTTAACCGTGATTACGATTGAAGAGCTTGTTCAATACCGCCAACAACATGGTATTTAAATAAAAAAAGGTTTGGTTTTACATTAAAGCCAAACCTTTAAATTAAAATTTAATAATATTTAAGATACTTTCTTTTGTGCTGCCTGCTCTTCGATATAGTCAAAAAGTTCAGAGAATTGCTTAATCGTTGCTTTAGGCTGTGCTTGTTCAAGTTCCTCTGGCGTTCCATAACCATAAGTCACTGCGACTGCTTCAATACCATTATGACGCGCACCCAAAATGTCATATTGGCGATCACCCACCATTAAACACTCTTCAGGGTTTAGTTGCTCATGTTCAAGAATATAATGAATGAGTTCAGCTTTGTTGGTCCGCTCACCTGTTAATTCACTACCATAAATATGTACAAAATATTGGCTTAATTCAAAATGATCTAAAATACGTTTTGCATAAATCGTTGGTTTAGCCGTTGCAACGAATAAACTGTATCCTTCTTCTTTTAATGCATTAAGCGTTTGGGCAACTGATGGATATACTTCATTCTCAAATAAGCCCGTAACTGAAAAACGCTCACGATAAGCAAGTAAAGCTTGCTCAGCTAAAGCATCATCTTGAGTAGCTAATAGTTTTGCTAATGAGGCTTTTAAAGGTGGGCCAATAGTCCAGTCAATATTTAAATCGGCAGCTAAAGGATATCCCAGTTTATCCATTGCATAGCGAATTGAAGTATGGATACCAACTTTTGGGTCTGTTAGGGTTCCATCTAAATCAATCAAAATATGTTTTATAGCCATTCAATCACTAACCCAGTAAAGTATTTAATTCAATTGGTCGAGAGTTTAATCAAACTCTCTTATACTAACGTAAATTTAAATTGAAAAGGAAATAACCGTGCGTCCAACCGTACTTTGTTTCTCGGGTTTAGACCCTTCAGGTGGTGCAGGTTTACAAGCTGATATTGAAGCGATTGGACAAAGTGGCGCTCATGCAGCAATTGCATGTACAGCCCTCACCATTCAAAACTCACAACAAGTATTCGGCTTCGAAGCAACCTCAAAAGAACTATTATTAGCTCAAGCAAATGCCGTTGTAGATGATTTACCAATTAAATGCGTCAAGTCAGGCATGCTTGGCACTACAGATAATATTGCTACTCTAGCTGAGTTTCTTCGCGCACATCCTGACTATCAATATGTACTTGATCCTGTTTTAGTGGCAAACAGTGGTGGCTCTTTAGGTGATCAGGCGACTCTCGTTAAAGCGTTTGTTGAGCTTATTCCTCTAGCTACTATTATTACGCCCAACACGGTCGAATTACGTGCTCTAACAGGCATTGATGATCTAGAACAAGCAACCCAAAAACTTTTCGAAATGGGCGCCAAAGCTGTATTAGTCAAAGGTGGACACGAAGATACACCAGATCATATTAAAAATACTTTATATATTAATGGTGAACTTGCGGCGAGTAGTAGTTGCCCGCGCTTAGACGGTGAGTATCACGGTTCAGGTTGTTCTTTAGCGAGTTTTATTGCTGGTCGTTTAGCTTTAGGTGATTCTTTAAAAATTGCAGTTCAGCATGCTGAAACATGGTTATTCGGTGTTTTAAAGAACGCCGACACTCCAGTAGCAAATGGGCAAAAAATACCAAAAAGATTTTAAAAAGAAAAAAAGGCGCTAAAAGCGCCTTTTTTATTACCCTCAATTATTGAGGAATACGTAAAACTTGGCCAGGGAAAATCTCATCTGGATCTTTTAGCATCGGTTTATTTGCTTCAAAGATTTTTGGATACTGATTTGCATCACCGTAAAATTCTTTTGCAATTTTTGAAAGGTTATCACCAGATTTCACTGTATAAAATTTGCTTTCTGGTTCAGGAGTTGCAACAGTCATTTGATCATCTACGTGTGCCACATGATCAATATTCCCAACAATAAGAATAATTTTTTCTTTATCCGCTTGGCTTTGTACTTGACCATTAATAGTCGCAGTATCAGTCGAACCATTATAGGTTACAGATAAGCCCTCTACCCCTAAGCCTAAACTTTTAATTAAACCCAATAATTTATTTGCAACTTCTTGTGCAGAAGGTTCTGCTGGTGTTGCTGGAGCTGGTTGTGGTTCTGCAGGAGCGGTATTTTTCTTACCAATACCTTTTACAAAATCAAAAAGACCCATCTTTTAGTCCTCATATTCTTGTTTATAATAAAGTCATTAAACTGACCATTATTGTTATACGTGAAAAAAGAGATACCTCTGCTATCAATTGAGGTTGATCTTGTAAAAATATGTATCTCTTCTTTTATTTTTCTCAAATAAAAAAAAGCCACCTTGCGGTGGCCTTCTTTTTATTCAGCAATATGCGAATTAACCAAGTTTTTTAGTTACATAGTCAATTGCAGATTGAACTGTAGTGATTTCGTTAGAATCTTCATCAGGGATAGTGATGTCGAAGTCGTTTTCGAAAGACATTACAAGTTCAACTAAATCTAAAGAGTCAGCACCTAAGTCATCCATAAAAGATGCTTCGTTTTTAATTTCTTCAGCTTTAAGACCAAGTTGTTCTGCAACTGCTTGTTTAACGCGTAGTTCGATATCGCTCACAGGAATTCTCCTCATTGCTCGTGGCGTTTGATTTGCCACTAGTTTAATTGAATATAAAAAAATTTAAAAGTTTATACATCAGCCTTAGGCCATGTATAAACCACCATTTACATGTAATACCGTACCGGTAATGTAACCTGCTTTATCACTTGCAAGGAAACTCACCGCATTTGCGATATCTTGTGGCTCACCTAAGCGATTTAAAGCCACTTGATCACTCATTTTTTTGCGAATGTCTTCACTAAGTGCATCTGTCATTTCTGTTGCAATGAAACCTGGCGCCACACTGTTCACAGTGATTTGGCGGCTACCCATCTCTTTTGCAAGACTACGGCTAAACGCTTCAATACCTGCTTTGGCAGCAGAGTAGTTCGCTTGACCTGGATTTGCAAAGTGAGCAACAACAGAACTAATATTAATAATGCGGCCAAAGCGCGCTTTTGTCATACCTTTAAGCACACGTTTAGATAAACGATATACGGCTTTAAGGTGAATATTGAGAATGTCATCCCAATCATCTTCTGACATGCGTAGCAATAAATTGTCTTTCGTGATACCCGCATTATTAACCAAAATAAGCACAGGGCCATAGTTTTGTTCAATATGAGAAACGACTGCTTCAATCTCATCGAGATTACGCACATCGAGAGCTAAACCTGCCCCTTGCTCACCAAAGCTTTCACTTAACTTTTGTGCACCAGATTCAGATGTCGCAGTACCTACAACAAAATAACCGTCTTGAATAAGTTGCTGAGCAATAGCAGCGCCAATGCCCCGACTCGCGCCCGTTACTAATGCAACTTTGCGTTCTTGTGTCATGCAATTTTTCCTTCTGCCACTAAAACAGCATTTAGGGCATCTTCCATTTTACTCTTGCTATCGATAGCAAAAGCTTTTTCTATATTTGGTAAACGCTTCGCGAGATTACTCAATACTGTACCAGGTCCACACTCAACAACGTAGTGAATACCTTCGTCTTGTAAAAACTGCATCGTGTCTGTCCATTGTACAGATTGGTACAATTGAGCAGTTAACGCCTGACGCAATTGAGCAACATCGGTAGCTATTCCCGCGTTGACATTTTGTATTACAGGTATGGTAGGCAGCTCAATGGCAGTTTGTTCCAAAGCTTCTGCAAATTTTTCAGCAGCAGGTTTCATCAATGAACAATGCGAAGGAACTGACACAGGTAAAGCAATTGCCTTAGCAGACTGCTCTTTTGCCAAAGCCATTACTTGTTGTACAGATGCTGTACTTCCAGCAATTACGACTTGGCCTTGTGAATTATAGTTTGCAGCTTCTACTGAGCCTTGACCTTCTGCATTCACGATTTGGCAAAGTTCAACCACTTTTTCATCAGCCAAACCAAGGATTGCAGCCATAGCTCCTTCCCCTTGAGGAACAGCGCTTTGCATGAGTTTGCCACGCAAATTCACGAGTTTCACCGCATCTGCCAAGCTCATAGATCCTGCAGCAACTAAAGCGCTGTATTCACCTAGAGAATGTCCTGCAAGGTACTTAGGTGCCAGACCACCTAAATCAAGCCATACACGCCATAGAGCGATACTGGCAGTTAATAACACAGGTTGGGTATTTTCTGTTTGGTTGAGGCCTTCGCCACTTTGCGCAATATGCCACAGATCGAATCCAAGTGCATCCGAAGCTTCAGCAAAGGTTTGCCCAACCCCACTAAACTGTTCTGCTAGTTCAGCAAGCATACCGACTTTTTGTGAACCTTGACCTGGAAACACAAACGCAGTTTTTGTGGCTAAAGCTACTTGTTCAAGACGTTTAGCAGACATAAGAAATCCTTTTTTGGGTTTTCACTCATTTCTGGAGCGGAAATTTAACATGTTATTTATATTTTTATAATTGCGAAAAACAACAAAAAAAGGGAGCTTTCGCTCCCATTTTTTCTATACTTAAGCATCACGCTTAATGCATATCATACAATTATTCAGCATCAGCTGCTTTAGCGAATAATTGACGACCACGGTAGAAACCGTCTTTAGTAACGTGGTGACGACGATGAGTCTCACCAGTTGCTTGGTCTACTGTTAATGCATTCTCGGTTAAAGCGTCATGTGAACGGCGCATGTCACGGCGAGAGCGACTTTTACGGTTTTGCTGAACGGCCATGATGGCTCCTTACAAAGATCGAAAAAATGGATCAGAACAAATTCAGTTGTCTTATCTCACAATTATATCACAAATTATGAGTTAAGTTTACCCTTCAAACCTGCCAAAACATCAAACGGATTATCCCGTTTTTCTTCAACAACATTTTGAACGGTAGGTTGATGTTTATTTTCACAAGCATCATGCTTGGGAGATAAAGGCACCAACAATAACAGTTCATCTTCTAGTAATGCGAGCAAGTTAATCGAGGCAGGCGTATCATAATCGCCTTTCGTCGAAGACTCACTTTCACCTAAAACGATGAAATCAGCATCCTCATCCAAGCGCTCTATCAGTGACTCATCATCCATTAATGCAATATGGAAGTCTAAGACAAGAGGTATTTCAACAGGTTCCAAACAACGTTGGCACTCCATTGGAACTATCGTGTCTATATGACCATCCATCCACACAATGCGATGATATGCATCCATTGATAGCTTACAGTCTATGTTGACCAATTGATTATCAATTGATCCAACAGCTTCACGAGCGATACGAGCAAAGCGAGACAAGGACAGTTTACCTGACCATGTAAAGCCTTGTTCAGCCCATTTAAACGGCTCAATCTGTGCCGGAAAGGTATTTGCTGACATAATTAAGGCGGCAATTCTACAAATTCATCGGTACTCTGTCAAAGATTAAGATACAATTTTGCACTTCTTTAGACAGAACTCGGGGTAAATTAAGCAATGCACCTGTTGCAGCCGCAACCTGAAGTTAACACTTCATTACTCGTTTGCACCCATTCAACTGATCAGAACACTCTTGTACCTGACATAGTGCAACTCTCACCATGGTCAAGCTCAAAATCGGAGTCTGAGCAAGTTGATTGGCTTATTTTACACTTTAATCACTGGTTTTCCCACCATAATGTGACATTAGTTCGTGGAGATTTTGAACCAGAATATTTCCCGGCAACAAATCAAGGTCCAGCTAAAATCCAATTCGCCCATGGTTTTTTGAACAGCGCCTTACATGAAATCAGTCATTGGTCGATTGCTGGTGAAAAACGTCGTCTCCTACCTGATCTAGGATATTGGTATGCACCCGATGGTCGTACACAAGAGCAGCAAAGTCTATTTGAACAAGTAGAAATTAAGCCGCAGGCAATTGAATGGTTATTTGCACAGTCTTTCGGTAGAAAATTTAGAGTCTCGCTTGATAACCTGACAGGTGATGGCGGAGATGGCAAAATATTTAAAGATAATGTTTATGCTCAAGTACAACATTACTTTTCAGGTGAAGCCAAGTTGCCACGTGATGCAGCAGCATTTATTGGTTTTATTTGCCAATGTACACGTTCAGGCATAGCATTACAATCAAATGAATTTAAACGTGAACTCCTTGATTAATTGACAAAAAAACCACGTTAATCACTTGCATAGGTTATTTAAAAAGCCTAATAATTATTCTAACACTGGCGTGATGGAGTCTCTAAAATATGATGCATTTACATATACATCCTGAAAATCCACAGCAACGCCTCATTAGCCAAGCGGTTGAACGCATTCGTGCCGGAGATGTTGTGGTTTACCCTACCGATGCTGCCTACGCAATTGGCTGTCAGATCGGTAATAAAAATGCCATGGAGCGTATTGCTCAGATACGCGGTTTAGGGCCAAAGCACCAATATGCAATTATGTGCTGCGACTTATCAGATATTGCAACTTATGCAAAAGTTGATAATGCAACTTATCGATTATTGAAAGCGAACACCCCAGCCATTACGACTTTTATTTTACCGGCAACCAGTGAAGTTCCGCGTAGGTTAATGCATCCTAAAAAGAAAACCATTGGTTTACGTATTCCAAGCAACCCAATTTGTCAGGCTTTATTAAAAGAACTTGGTGAACCCTTACTCACTAGTACATTAATTTTACCCGGCCAAGAAGACCCTCTAGATGATCCATACGATATTGAAAATCAGTTAGATAAACGAATTGATGTATTTATTGATGGTGGCTTTGGTACTTTAACAAGCACAAGTATTGTCGACTTATCGGGTGAACATCCTGAAATTATCCGCCGTGGTATTGGCGATGTAAGTGCTTTTGAATAAGCACTTACAATTTTACCAATAGTTTTAAAAAAAGTATTATCACTCAAAAAAATACTCTTTATTTATTTTGGATTTTTTTTACACTTTAGTCGTTAAGTAATTTATTAAAAGGCACAATTCATTTAGAATGATTGCCACTATCTGCTGTTCTTCTATTTACAGCTCTCTTTGACTTGAATAACAAGTCTCATGCTTTTGAAAATTCGCGTGGCTTATAATCGTAATGAATCAATCACTTCATCAATCCATGGAAGACGCTCCACACATCCGTGTTTTAGATGAGTGGCATGACAAGATTCCTGAAGATCTCTACATACCTCCTGCTGCATTTGAGATTTTGCTCGAACAGTTTGAAGGTCCGCTAGATTTTTTAATTTATCTGATTCAAAAAAACGGTTTCGATTTAATTCAAGTCGATATTGCGCCTATAGCAACTCAATATTTAACCTATATGGATAGTATGAAGTCCTTAAATATTGAGCTAACAGCCGATTATATGGTGATGGCAGCGTTATTGGCTGATTTAAAGTCTCGTCTACTTTTACCAAAGCCAACAATGATCAGTATTGAAAAAGATCCCAAGCAGGAACTGATTGATCGACTTGAAACCTATCTACGTATTAAGCAAGCGGCCGAACGTTTAGGTCAAATGCCAATTCTTGAGCGTGATACATTCAATGCAAATGTGAGCTTAGGTCATATCGCTCCTGTTTACGAAGGCTATGATATTTCAGCATTACATGATGCTTTGTTCTGTGTATTTAACCGCCCAGAACCTGTTGTTCATGTCGTGGCTCAAGAGCCTGTATTACTCGAAGAACGCATTGCATATATTGAAGAGAAATTAGAGTCTGGTGACGTGTTAAGTTTTAAAGAATTACTCAATCCTCTGCAGGGTCGCATGGGAATGGTTGTTACATTTATGGCTGTTTTAGAGTTAACCCGTCAACAGCGAATTAAAATTATTGCCTCTGGTATTGAAGCTCCTTTAGCAATTCAAGGATCTTCAATATGAGTTTTGAACAAAATAATACTGATTTGTCATTAGCTGACATTCATCACGAAGTCTTATTACAACTTGAAGCAATTATTTTTGCCAGTGATGCGCCCGTTTCAATTGCCCGTTTAAAAGAAGCATTTAATAATCAGTATAATAAACAACAGCTTCGTCAACTTTTACAACAGCTCGCGCTATTACAACACGGCCGATCTATTGAGTTGATTGAAACAGCGCAAGGGTTTCGCTTTCAGGTAAGATCTAAATATCGTAGTATTATTGCGCAAATTTGGCCAGAGCGACCAACTAAACTGTCGCCTTCTTTACTAGAAACACTGGCCGTCATTGCTTATCATCAACCAGTTACCCGCGCTGATATTGAACAAATTCGTGGTGTGTCTAATAATAGTCAGATTCTTAGAACACTATTTGACTGGAACTGGATTAAAGAAGCCGGTTTTAGGAATTTACCTGGAAGACCCGCGTTGTTAATTACAACGCCACAGTTTCTGAATGCTTTTGGTCTAGCTTCGATAGGCCAATTGCCTCCCCTACAGAACGCCAAGGAAGCCTTTATGGCTCTCGATGCAAATGCACCGAAATCATAAAGAGGTGGACTGTTGATCATTATGTCTAAGGTTGTGCTGTCATGAGTGAAAAATTGCAAAAAGTATTAGCGCGAATCGGATTAGGTTCCCGCCGATATATGGAAGAGGTTATTGCCGCAGGACGCGTGAGTGTAAACGGTCGTGTTGCCCAAGTGGGTGAGCGCATTGAACCAGGCGATGAATTACGCATTGATGGCCGTAAAGTTCAGTTTCAAATTGAAGACGAAATTCGTCGCCGTGTATTGATTTACTACAAGCCAGAAGGTGAAATCTGTTCACGTAATGATCCTGAAAAACGCCCAACCGTATTTGATCATTTACCACAAATTGCGAATGACCGCTGGGTAATGGTAGGTCGTCTAGATATTAACAGTACTGGTTTATTACTATTTACAAATGATGGTGAGCTTGCTAACCGCTTAATGCACCCATCAAATGAAGTTGAACGTGAATATGCTGTTCGAGTGATGGGTGAAGTAACGCCTAAAATACGCCAAAAAATGGTAACAGGTGTAGAACTTGAAGATGGTCCAGCTAAATTTGAGTCTTTCTCGGAAATTGGTGGCGAAGGTATTAACCGCTGGTACCAAGTTGTCGTAAAAGAAGGTCGTAACCGTGAGGTGCGTCGTATTTTTGAATCACAAGAACTTAAAGTAAGCCGCTTATTGCGTACGCGCTATGGTACAGTTATTTTACCACGCGAATTACGCACTGGTCGCTGGATGGAACTCGATAAAACTGACATCGACAATTTAGCAAAATCTGTTGAGTTAAAACCACGTCAAGGCACAGGTCTATTTGGTATGGCAAAACGTCGTACTGACCGTATGACCGAAAAACCAATGGCAGCTCGTCGTGGCGGTTATTTACGTCAGCAACGTCGTGATGAAGAAAAAGAAGCTCCAGTTAACACAGGTAACCAACGTAAACCGACTGGTTTTAACCGCAGCTCTAAGAAATTCTAAAATATTGAATCATATGTAAAAAACCGCTCAAATCAGAGCGGTTTTTTACAGCTTTTTTTAAAATTAATTCATTTTTTCCAGCTCAATCCATTCAGTTTCAGGGAAATGAATTGCTAAATAATCTTTCAAATAATTTGAAGTATCTTGAGAAATTAATGGATCTTTTGATTCATCTTTTAGGTTATAAACCAAAGCTTTTAATTTCAGCCCACGAGACTTAAGCGCTTCAAGACTAAGCAAAGTATGGTTAATACTTCCTAAACGACCTGATGTAACTAAAATAACGGGAAATTGGTGCTGAGCAATATAATCAATGGTGAGTAAACTTGTAGTTAATGGCACCATTAATCCACCAGCTCCTTCGAGTAAAACAATCTCAAAACGCTCCGCCAATGTTTGAGTTGCATTTTCAATTTTTTGAAAATCAATTGCTCGGTTATCTAGACGTGTTGCAAGATGAGGTGAAGCAGGATAACTAAAAATTTCTGGCATGGTGAGCTTATCATGATCTTCCTGAAACCAACCCTGCCCCATAATTTCACGATGCTTTTCAATATCTTCAGAAATATCAGCATTACCCGTCTGAATGAGTTTTTGGGTAATCACTTTTTTACCCTGCTCTGTCCATAATTTTGCTAAAACGCCAGTCGCGTAGGTTTTTCCAATTTCGGTATCAATCCCACTGACAAAATAGATCTGGCCACTCATTTACTTCATTCTCCGGGCAATACAATAAATCGGATGATAGGTTAAAGAATATCCCTCGGTATGTTTAAACCGGTCATAATCTTGATAAAACTGTTGTAAAGTTTGCTTAGTCCAACGATGCTGAGCAGTTGCGGTTACACCTGTAGCTTTCAAATGCTGTAATACCGCTTTAGGCGAATCAAAATAGAGTTGAGCTTCTGACTCTGACAAATGCAAAATCTCAAAACCAGCTTGCGTTAAAGCACTTTTCCAATTTTCAATAGACCAATAAGTTAAACCTTGACCTGTTAATTCTTTAATCTCGATTAAATTCTGAGGGCCAAAAGTTGAAAAACATAACCAGCCTTGATCAATTAGAGACTCATTACAGCGTTTGAGTAAGCGTGGTAAATCCTGCATCCATTGTAAAGCTGAACCTGAAACGATCATGTCGAGATGCTGTGGAAACGCTAAAGTTTCAATATCACCAATCAACCATTTCAAATCTTGTTGGTGATTGAAGTGCTTCTGCACATCCGAATATAAATCATTTAAAATTAATTCTTCAATTTGAAAAGATGAATGAATAAGACGCGTTAAATTGCCAGAACCACAGCCAATTTCAAAAACGCGCGACATCGTACTCGGGCAAAATTGCTGAAGGAACACCGTTAAATTTTGGCAAATTTGTTTTTGAACAATCGCATGCTGTGAATAGCTTTGCCCTGCTTTAGCAAAACGTTGGGCAACCAAGTTTTTATTCAAACTCACAGGAAACTCACCAGTGCTTCAAGTTCATGTTGCTGTACCATTGACGTTAAAGAAATACGTAAACGGGAACTATTTTGAGGAACTGTTGGTGGACGTACTGGCATGGCATAGAAACCATTTTCTTGTACCTGTTTTGCCTTATCGATAGCAGCCTGACTTTCTCCCACAATAATTGGAATAATATGGCTGGTCGATGGGCTTACATAACCCTTTTGCACAACAGCATGTTGAAGATATTGGCTAATATTTTGTAGATGTTCACGTTGCGGTTGAGCTTGTAATACTTTTTGGAATATAAAATTTGCCCAAGCCATGACAATCGGTGGTTGAGCAGTACTAAAAATAAGTGGGCGCATTTTATTAATGAGATAATCTTTAATAATTGGATCACAAATAATGTAACCACCCACTGCTGCTAAAGCTTTACCTAATGTTCCCACCAAAAAATCAATATCGTGAATCACATTATATTGTTCAGCACATCCCAAACCTTGCTGACCACGCACGCCGATTGAATGAGCTTCATCAACATATAACATGGTTTTAGCAAAGCATTTTTTGAGCTGTACTAAAGCGGTTAAATCCGTTTCATCACCATCCATACTAAAAATACTTTCAGTCACCACAATGATTCGTTCAATCTTGTCGTCATCATGATATTTTTGCAAAAGTTGCTCTAAATGCTGTAAATCATTATGTCGATAACGTATATACTGAGCACCAGACAAACGGATTCCGTCGATCATGCTGGCATGAACAAGTTTATCGGCCAAAATTAAAGTTTTACTGTCGGCAACAGCTGGCAAAATACCAATATTCATGTGGTAGCCACTATTAAATAAGAGTGCCGCCCGACCACCAAATGCTTGGCTTAGGCTATTTTCTAATTGTTCATATTCTTCAAAGTTACCCGTTAATAAACGTGATGATGAAGAACTAAAATAGCTACGCTCGATTGGAAAGCTATCAAGAAACTCTTGGCGAAGATTGATATCAGCTGCCAATCCCAAATAGTCATTTGAAGCCAAGTTGAGCATCGTTTTATTTTGAATCGTAATAAAACGTTCCTGCTGCACATTTTGGGTAAATTTTCTGAAATTACCTTGCTGTTTTAACTCATCTAACTCGGCAGCAAAATGATCAAGCAATGACATCTTAATGTGCTCCTTGCATCGTTTGAACAACCTCAACCAATTGTTCAAGCAAATTGCTTAACTCTTGATGAGTAATTACATACGGTGGCATCACATAAACCAGTTTGCCAAAAGGACGAATCCAGACTCCACGATCTACAAATTGCTGCTGTAAAGTTTTCATATCAACATTAAAGGTGAGTTCGACTACACCTATCGCACCCAGCACTCGTACATCAGCAACATACTCTAGCTGATTGAGCGGTGTTAAATATTCAGTAAGTTGTTGCCCAATTCGCTCAATATTGGCTTGCCAATCTTGTTCAATCAATAATTGCGTACTTTTTAAAGCAACTGCGCAAGCAAGTGGATTGGCCATAAAGGTTGGGCCGTGCATAAATACCCCAGCCTCACCGCGACTAATCGTTTCTGCAACATGCTTTGTGGTTAAAGTAGCCGACAATGTCATATATCCGCCTGTTAGGCCTTTACCTATGCACATAATGTCTGGCTCAACTTGTGCATGTTCCCACGCAAACAGCTTACCAGTACGACCAAAACCTGTGGCAATTTCATCAAAAATTAATAACAGATGATATTTCTCGCAAAGCGCTTTAGCCTGACGTAAATATTCAGGATGATAAAAACGCATGCCCCCTGCACCTTGGACAATCGGCTCAATAATCAGTGCAGCAAGGTTTTCATGATTTTGCTGAATGGCTTGTTCTAGCTCGGCAATATCTTCTGGATTCCACTCTTCATGAAATTTGGTCTGAGGTGGTGCAACAAAAATACGGTTTGGTAAACTTGTACCAAAAATTTGATGCATACCTGTGACTGGATCACAAACAGACATCGCATTCCATGTATCACCGTGGTAACCAGAACGTGTAGTAATAAAATTTGTTTTTTGCGATTGACCCTGCGCAGTCCAAAATTGCACAGCCATTTTTAAAGCAACTTCAACGGCAACAGAACCCGAATCTGCATAGAAAATTTTATCGAGACTAGGCGGTGTAATTTTTAAAAGAATTTTTCCTAACTCAATTGCAGGATCATGAGTGAGTCCACCAAACATGATATGGGACATGTTTTGCAATTGGTCTGTCACTGCTTGATTGAGTTCAGGATGGTTATAGCCGTGAATCGCACACCACCAAGAAGACATACCGTCAATTAAAGTCCTACCATCATCTAGTTCAATCGTTGCCCCATAGGCACGTTTAACTTTAAATGTGGGTAAAGGTTGGGTCATTGAAGTATAAGGATGCCAAATATGTTCCAAATCAAAATTATCGGTCATCCTATTTACCCTTTTACAGCGTTCAAATCTTTCATTGAACACATGTTAAACCTGTTAAGAATGAAAGAAAATTGCGATATCAATCAAAGCTTATTAACTTTGCTGATGAATTGTTAAAAATTGGCAGATTTCTTCAATTGTTCGTTCAACTTGTAAATAGGGAAAAGCATGTGTAGCGTCATTTAACACTTTGTATTCTATCTTTTCTGTCGCGATATGTGCAAAATTTTCCTCAATTTTGCAAGGAATGACGCCATCTTGCTCTGCGAATAAATGAAGCTGTGGACCAGAGTATTTTTTTAAGTTATCTACCAAGTTTAAATGCTCTAACATTTCTAACCCTTGTAATAACAACTCATAAGAAGGCGGGTTTGCAATATTTTGCATGTTTAGCCAATCTTGTTTAGCTTGTGCTGACCCTTGAGTAATTAAATAATAAAAGCGCTTTAAAGTGGCTTGTTGGTTTCGTAAAAAAGAATCCTTAAATTGACTGAACACCTCATTAGGCATTGCAGTTTGCCAATTGTCATTGGCTACGAAACAAGGATTAGAAGCGAGCGTAATTAAAGTTTTAGTTTGGCCTGTTTGCTTGTACAAAATATCAACCAGTTGAGTTGCTAACTGTCCACCTAAAGACCAGCCTATTACCACATCAGCCTCAGCCACTAAATCAAGCTGTGCTTGAAAGTTACAATCTAAAAGATTAAAAATATTAATAAGTTGAGTCTCAAAACCCATTTTTTCCAAATGCAATTTTATAGATTGCAAAGGTTCCACACCTACTCCCCAACCCGTAATTAATAAAATTTTATTTTGTAACTTCATATGCCTACCCAAAGCCGATTTTATAAGGATTATATAATAATATCGCTTTAAAATATCTTTGAAAATCAATATAAAATTGAATTTCAAAAAAGTAAAATCAAGCATTTATGAGGACTTAATATTTTGAAATATATTGATAAATAATACCTGCATTATTCATAGTAAATATACAAAACTTTAATTACCTAAACATTGAAGCTACTCAAAAAACAACATAATCCACACTTCGCCTATAAATCCATTATGCAATGTAATTAATGTTAATACTTATGTTTTTTTATTAAAAGAAATGACTCATCAATTCATTTTAATGTTAGAAGATTAATTATTGAACAAAATATACTGAGAAGGCTAATATGAACAGTCAAAGTACAATATCTGATGGGAGAGAAAAAAATACATATTTTGTTACACCAGATGATATTATAAAAAATTTATCTTTAGATAAAAATTACTGCTTATTTTTGGATATTGATGGGACGTTAGCGCCATTCCAAATTAATCCTAAGCATAGTTTTATCCCTAAAGTTACATTAGAAATTATAAAAGAAATAACTCAATTAAATATACCTATTATTGCTGTAACAGGTCGAGATGTAGACACAGCTCGTAAGCTGTTACATCCTATCGAGATTCCTGTTGCTGGCTTGCATGGTTTAGATATTTATTTTGGCTCAGATCATTATATTCGACCAGATTTAAGTTCGATTAATTTTAAAGAATTAAAACAAGATATTATAAAATCTTGTGAGAAATATCCTGAATTATTAATTGAGGATAAAGGATATTCTATTGCTTTACATTATCGAAAAAATCCTGAATTAGAAAATTATGCCATTAACATTATGCAAAATATTAATTTATATTACCCTCAACTAAAAGAAAATAAAGGCAAGTGTGTAATTGAATTAATACCAAACCAAGCGGATAAAGGTAGAGCAATCCAAACCATATTAAATCACCTTAATCTATCTTCATCCCACCCTATTTTCATAGGAGATGATTTAACAGATGAGTCTGGCTTTATTTCCATTAATCAGAAACTTGGAACTTCAATTAAAGTAGGCTCTGGTGAAACACAAGCTCACTATAGATTAAAAGATATTGATAATGTCGCTAATTTTCTTCTTTTATTTAAAAACAGAATAAAAAGCTTATATGTCAAAAATATCCAAAATCAGAATGGAGAAAAATTATGTCTAAATTAATTGTGTTATCGAACAGAATAAGTATGCCATCAGGCAAAGCTTCAGCAGGTGGCCTTGCCGTGGCTGTGCAAGATGCCTTGAATGATAGTAATGGCATTTGGTTAGGCTGGAATGGTCAGCAAATCACCGATAGCGAAGCGCCAGAATTTGAACAGGCCTATTCTGAAGGAATTGATTACATTACCTGTCCTCTTACTCATCAACAATACGCGCAATATTACTGTGGATTTGCAAATAAGGTTCTCTGGCCAGCAATGCATGCTCGAGAAGATCTGATTGAATATAATGCGCAAGAATATAGTACCTATCAAAAGGTCAATCGATTATTCGCTGAAAAATTAAAACAGCTTGCACAGCCTGAAGATCTTATTTGGATACACGATTATCACTTTTTTAGTGTGGCGCGTTACTGCCGTGAATTAGGCATGCAGAATAAAATTGGTTTCTTCTTACATATTCCTTTTGCTAGCCTAAATATCTGGCACAAAATTCCAGTGGCTCGAGAATTAATTCAAGACTTGAGTCAATATGATGTTATTGGTTTACAAACTCAGATCGATCAAAATGCATGTATGCAGACTTGTCTAAATTTACTTGAAGCTCAGAAAATTCAAAGCAACAGTATTAGCTATAAAAAACGTCAAATATTAATTAAGTCGTACCCAATTGGTGTTCAGCCAGAGATTATACAAAAGCAAGCACAACAAGATCTGGCGACCTCTTCCGTGTTTAATTTTGAAGAAATCCCACGTCAAAAAACTATTATTGGGGTTGATCGTATTGATTACTCAAAAGGTTTACTGGAAAGATTTAATGCATTTGCAACCTTTTTGGAAACCAGCCCTGAATATCATGGTTTAGTTCGACATCTTCAAGTTGCAATACCATCTCGTACCGATATTCCGGCTTATCAACGTTTATATCAACATTTTAAAACCAAGCTTGAGTTAATTAACGAAGAGTTTGCACATGAAGACTGGAGACCGGTAGATTGCTGCTATGACACGGTTCAACACCATAATCTTATGCACATTTACCGCCATTCAGATATTTGCTGGATCAGTTCACTACGCGATGGTATGAACCTAGTTGCTAAAGAATATATTGCAGCCCAAGACCCAGAAAATCCGGGTGTACTTATTTTATCTAAATATGCTGGAGCTGCTGAGCAGATGTCTCAAGCCCTGATTGTTGACCCACAAGATAGAGCTGCAATGATGGATACTTTAAAAATGGCTTTAGAAATGTCTAAAACTGAGCGTATTAATCGTTATCAGCAATTGATAGAGGTATTAACAACTTCTGATCTTACCAATTGGCGAAATAACTTCTTGGATGATTTAGAAAAGACACCAACTCTACTGATGAAGCCTCAGCGATTATTACAAGATAATTATCAATCTATCTATCAAGTTTTATAAATCTAAAAAAGAACATCGAGAAATTTAATTTCTCAATGTTCGCTAGAGGGGATCTATTATTTACAAATTAATTTGTCTTGATTAATGTAAAACGGTTAAGTAAAGCAATAATAAAAAGCAATACAGCTACGCCTGTTAAAACTGTACTTAAACCAGTCCATTCACCAATTAAACCGATTAAAGCTGGGCCACTTAATGAGCCTGTATAGGCAATCGTAGATACTAAAGAAAGTGCTGCTGCTTTAGGCATCTTGTTTTGTCGACCAACACGAGAAAACATCACAGGCACAATATTAGAACAGCCTAATCCTAAAAGTGCATAACCTAATACAACCACCTGCCACACTGGTGCTGTTACAATAACAGCCATACCAATCGCGGCACCAATTGCACTATAAGTTACAACATTTTTTTCACCCCATTGCTTAAGCAAGACATGACCTGCAAAACGACCAGTGGTCATGCTCAGAGCAAAAAAGGTATAAGCAAGACCTGCAAAGGCTGGATTCAGCTGATACTTACTTGTTAAATAAATACCACCCCAATCCATCGCCGCACCTTCTGATAAAAAGGCAATAAAACACATCATACCAATAAGCAGAATAATGCCATCGGGACGATAAAACTTTTTTAGTGCTTGTGTTGTATCTTCATGTGGCTTTTCATCCTGTTCAAAAGACGTTAAACAAGAAGGAATAGCAACACCACCAATAACAAGCAAAATCATAACGACTGATAAAGTACTCATTAAGGGTGAAAGCCCTACTGCCAATAATGCAGTCACAAGCATAGCCCCCGTTAAGCCACCAAGACTACACATTCCATGAAAACTAGACATGAGCGCTCGCAAGCTATGTTTTTCCACAACCACTGCTTGTAAATTGATAGCTACTCCAAGACATCCTGCTGCCGACCCAAACACAAATAATGCTACAGCCATCATCACAATGCTGCTCCACACCGTGAGGCTTGGTAATAACACCATTAATAGCATCAATGCCAACGCAATTAATGGCCGATATCCCCAACGCTTAACTAAAGCACCGGTCGCAGGCATCGCAATCATTGAGCCAATCCCCATACAAAGCAAAAGCAAACCAAAATCAGCATGATTGAGATTTAAGCGTTGCTGTGCAAAAGGAATCAGAGGTGCCCAAGCGGCGGTCGCAAACCCTAAGCTAAAAAAGCTGAGTCGTGTTGCAAGACGCTGTGTGCTTAAGAGAGCAGCTGTGTCTAAAACAGCAGGTTTGGTAAATAACATATTTCGCGAACTCACCATAAAATCATTGGCGATCCATACCAACCGATTTTCCATAGAAAAACCCTTGCCTCATTAGATTTCTAGGCAAGGGTTTTGTTGGCGAAATTATAAACAATTTCATAAAAAAAACAGGGGGTGTGATACAATTTTTCTGACTTTTTTGTAACTGCCAAAGCCTTATATAGTAAGGCTTTGAATATGTTCAATTTGACAAAACTAACATTTAAAAGATGAGTTGATTTTATAAAAATAAGCCAATAAAAACCCAGCTTAAGCTGGGTCATTTTATTAAATTTGAGATTGAATATAGTTTTGTAAGCCAATCAACTCAATTAAACGTAATTGCTTTTCTAACCAGTATGTATGGTCTTCTTCGGTATCTGATAATTGTTGACGCAACATATCACGGCTAATGTAATCGCCTTTCTCTTCACAAAGTTTGATACCAGTCGCTAACTTTTCGCGAACATGATATTCAAGCGCCAAATCAGCTTTTAAACAAGTTACAACGTCTGTACCAACATTGATATCTTCACGGTGCATGTTTGGTTTAGCACCTAAAAACAATACACGACGAATGATCGCATCAGCATGAGAAGCTTCTTCTTGCATCTCATGATCAATACGTTCATAAATTTTATTTAAACCCCAATCTTCATACATACGAGAATGGATTAGATATTGATCACGGGCAGCCAATTCTCCGCCAATGAGCATATTTAAATAATCTATGACTTCTGGATTGCCACGCATAATAAATCTCCTATCGTATGTGAACTATTATGGGCAATCTTAAAAATGATTGCAAAATAAAAATTCATTAAGTTTATGATTTTTATCAAATTAAAATGAGAAACATACGCATTTACAGTTTAAGTTAATTAAATTTCCTCTGCAAAAAGAAACGCTTGTCTGATTTATAAGTTCAAACAAGCGTTAAAATATGACATAAACCATCAATTTATTATTTTGTAACTAAAATCAATGGTTCTTATTTCGGTAGATCTATTCGCTTAAGGTCTGCCCATAGCTCGCCATAAGTGATAAGAAATCAGTCTCATTCATAACTGCAATACCAAGTTTTGCTGCTTTTTCTAATTTCGAACCAGCCTTTTCACCTGCAACAACACATTTGGTTTTACTTGATACACTACCACTTACGCGCGCACCTAATGCTTGTAGCATCTGAGTCGCCTGATCACGAGTCATTTGCTCTAATGTACCTGTTAAAACCCAGCTTTCACCATTTAACGGCTGACGTGTTGGAGCTGTTGGCGCATCCCAATGAATTCCAGCTGCAATTAAGCGATCAAGCACTTCAATGTTATGCGGTGCCAAGAAAAAGTCAGCAATCCACTCTGCGGTAATATCACCAACATCTGGGGTTTTCTTTAAAGCTTCAACATCAGCAGCTTTAAGCGCTTCTAAAGTTTGGAAAGTATTGGCCAACATTCTAGCTGTTGTTTCACCCACCCCACGAATTCCCAGAGCATAAATAAAACGAGCAAGCGTTGTCTTCTTACTGGCTTCAATGGCATCAATTAGATTTTGTACCGATTTCTCACCCATTTTTTCAATACCGAGTAAAGTTTCTCGGTGCTCATGCAAATGGTAAATGTCGGCAACATCTTTGAGCAAATCGAGATGCAATAAAGACTCTACCCAGCGATCACCCAGACCTTCAATATCGAGAGCTTTACGTGATACGAAGTGACGAATGGCTTCAATTCGCTGAGCAGCACAGTAAAGACCACCAGAACAACGTGCTAAAGCCTCACCTTCAGGCATTACAACTGGTGAAGCACAAACAGGACAGCTTTCAGGTAAATGTACAATTTCAGCGTCAGCCGAGCGGAATTCTGGCCAAACTTTTTCTACTTTAGGAATAACATCGCCCGTACGATATACACTAACCGTATCGCCAACACGCACGTCAAGACGATGGATTTCACCAATGTTGTGTAAAGTTACGTTGGAAACCGTTACTCCCCCTACAAATACAGGGTTTAAACGTGCTACAGGAGTCAAAGTTCCTGTACGCCCTACTTGCCAATCAATCTGATCAACCGTAGTTAGTGCAGCTTGTGCAGGGAACTTATAGGCCGTTGCCCAACGTGGCTCACGACTTAGGAAACCAAGTTGTTGTTGCTGTTTTAAGTCATCAACCTTTACGACCATTCCATCAATTTCAACTTGTAGATCTGGTCGTTCTTGTTGGATTTGCTCATAACGCTGCTGTACTTCTTGAATTGAATTACATAGATATTGACGCTCAGCAATTTCAAATCCAAGTTGTGTGAGCCATTGTAGACTGTCATGCATAGTCATTAAGCTATGATTTGGTTCGCACTGGGCAATACCATACGCATAAAACGCTAAAGGTCTACTGGCAGCAATATTCGGGTCGAGCTGTCTTAAACTACCAGCTGCTGCATTACGCGGGTTCGCAAACGTTTTATCACCTTTTGCTTCCTGATCGGCATTAAGTTTTTCAAAGCCAGACTTTGGCATGAGTACTTCACCGCGCACTTCAAGCAAACGTGGAATTTCAAAATGATCTGAATGTAACACTTTAGGCAAGTTGCGAATCGTTTTGACGTTTTGGGTAATGTCTTCTCCAGTTTCACCGTCACCACGTGTAACACCACGTGTTAACACACCGTTTTCATACCAAAGCGAAATCGCAAGACCATCAAGTTTTAGTTCTACTTCGTATTGTACTTTTTGATTTGGTAGTCGCTCTTCTACACGGCGAGCAAATGCAAATAAGTCTTCCTGATTAAAAACATTCCCCAAAGAAAGCATCGGAACAACATGAGTCACACTTTGAAATTTAGAGAGTGCTTGTCCGCCTACTTTTGTTGTTGGAGAGTCTGGTTGAACCTGTTCTGGATATTTCTCTTCTAAAGCTTTTAACTGGTGAAATAAATGATCATATTCACTGTCCGAGATTGTCGGCTGATCCATTACATAATAGGCATGGTTATGCTTTGCAATCAGTTGAATAAGCTGACGCATCTGTTCGATCACGGAAGTTGTTGCCATTATGTTATTCACCATAAAAAAGGGTGGAAATTTCTCCACCCTGAGCTGCGACTAGATATGTTGCAATTATCGCAACGAACGTAAAAAATTAAAACTAGGCGGTCGCATGTGCCGGACGATAATCAATCACATGATGACGCCAGTGCTCTTTTAACTGCGGTGTAAATTCAAGATTATTCTCATCATAAACTTTGCCATCAATTTCACGAGCAATTAAACCGGCAATACTTGCCATCATGTCAAAACCAGTCACAGCTTTACTGTTTGGAAGCGCAAGGAAAAATGCCAACCCTTGAACTTGTTCACTAGATAAAGTTTCAAGATCAAACCCTGCTGGGCCATTGTCTGTCATACGCAGTACTGAAAACATTAGTACGCTCGGCTCATCCGTATTTTCATAGCGATGGAAACATGACATTTCGCCATAACGTAAACCGTATTTTAATAATACTTTAAGTGCTTTATCGCCAGATAACGCGCGACGAGGGTTTGGATAGACATTCAACGCAATGATCTGTTCCGCCACCGCTAATGCACTTTCATCATCATAACGTTGCTGTTCATGCAAATGTACATCCAGAATATTACTCTCGCCTTCAAATTCAGCAATTTCGGCAGTTTCAATATTTGGGTTCAAACTCAACTCCGGCTCAGTTTTTTCAGTTCCAGATTCCAAGTTTTCTTCTGATAAAGCTTCTGATTTAACAGAAACTGTATCAACTAACTCAACTGAACTATCTGTGCTAATGGTAGAGCTTTTTACATTTTCTTCAGATTTAATTTCATCTGAAGAGTTTTCAACAACTGGTTGAGTTGGTTCGGCTGAAATTGATTTAGCAGGTTCTACAGCCAAGGTTTCTGTTTGTTTTGTTTCACTGATTTGTGCTGGTGCAGATTCATTTAAAGTCGGCTCTACTCGCTCTGCGCTAGTCGCAGATACACGCTCGGCTTCAGTTTGCTCAAGTTGATCTCGCACATGTCTAGGTATAACTGGCTGATTACTATCAGGATTAATATGCAAATCACTATCTAATGAGGGTTCGGCATGGTTTGACTTTTTTAAAATCATTTTTAAGCCAATTAGCATAATAACAATGGCGACAACGATGCCAATAATCGTATTGATTTCCATTCTATGACTCCGAAACTAACCCGTATTCTTTTGCCTGTTCTAAATCGACAGTGACTAATTTTGATGTACCCGGTTCAGGCATGGTCACACCCAACAAATCAGTTGCCATGGTCATTGCCAGCTTATTATGTGTAATGTAAATGAATTGTACATGTTCAGAAAGCTCTTTTACCAAATTACAATATCTCTGAACATTCGCATCATCAAGTGGTGCGTCCACTTCATCTAACACACAAAACGGTGCCGGATTTAATCTAAAAATCGCAAATACTAATGCTAACGCGGTTAAAGCCTTTTCTCCACCAGAAAGTAATGCTAGAGAACTATTTTTCTTACCCGGTGGTCTTGCCATCAGTTTAACACCAGATTGCCAGTCATCTTCAAGGCTTAAACTCGCTTCACCACCATTAAAGACCTTTGGAAACAGATTTTGCAACTCTTGATTAATCTGATCAAACGTTGTCATAAACAACTTACGGGTTTCTTGATCAATGCTTTTCATCGCATCTTTTAGTTGAGTTACCGTATTTTCCAAATCTTGGATCTGGTGACTCAACTCATCAAAACGCTGAGAAACCTCTTCAAACTCTTGTGAAGCAGCAAGGTTCACCGCACCGATTTTTTCAAACTGCTTCTGTACTTTTTCCAGTTTTTGCTGGTGCTCAGTTAAATCAAGTTGTAAGCATTTTTTGATCTCGGCATTTAGCTCTTTTAGCTGTTCTTGGTAATGTTCACGATCTGACTTAGCTGCTTGCCATGCCAAACGCTTGTTTTCAAGTTGTTCTCTGAGCTGTTCATCTTTTTGTTGATATTGATGACGCTGATCTGTCAGGGTTTGTTGTTTTTCCTGCACACTATTGAGTTCAAGCTGCCATTCATTCCAGTTCTTTTGCAACTTTTCAGTTTGAGCAAATTGTTGCTGAAACTCCGACTCAAGATTTGGTAACTCTAACTGAATAGGGTCAACAAATTTTTTCGCCTGCTCCATTTGAGCATTAATTTGCTGATATTGGCTCTGCAAGAACGAGATATCTTTTTCAAGCAGTTCAATTTGTTGGGTGGTCTGCGTACTACTACGACGTAAAATCTCGCGTTCTTGTTGCTGATGTTGTAGAGTTTGTTGCTGTTCTTCTAACTGCTCCGTTAACTCTTCTACCCGAAATTGCATAGTTTTATAATCAGGTAAAATGGTTTCAAGTTTGATTGCTAGAGCATGCAAATCAATCTCCAGATCATCTTTTTGCATTGCATCTTCTTCAAGCTGCATGTCTAGCTGAGCTAACTGATCTTTCAATTGTTGTTTTTGCAGTAAAAATGCTTGTGCTGCGGTTTGCTGTTTAGCAATTTGCACATCAAGCTGTTGTAAGTTTTTTTGTTTGTGTTTAAAAACTTGCTGTTTCTGCTGCAAGTCAGACTGCAACTGCCCTAGTTCATCTTTTTGCTGAACTAAAATTTGGTCTAATGCTTGTAACTCAGGTTGCTGCTTTTCAAGAGCTTGCTCAATTTCATCTAAACGAATGCGATGGCTCAGCATACCTTGTGCACTTTGACTCTCGTCATCATACATAAGGGCAATGACCCAATCCTGTCCAACATGATAACCATCTAAAGTCAAAATAGACTGACCATGTTGTAGTTGCTTTTGCTCATTTAAAGCAACAGTCAAATCTTGTGCAATCGCTACATTCGAAAATATTGATAGTTGTGGCGAAGCAATCCAATCATTTAAATAGGCCAAATTACCTTTAAATTGACTTGTTTGCTCTGAAGGTTTTAACTGACGCGCAACCCCTTCTTGAAAAGTTTGTTCGGTCTCAACAATATGTGCCTGCAACCATTTTGCTAAAAACTTTTCAACAATCTGTGCATGTGGCTTGCCCTGTTCTGTTAACTGTAGAGCCTGCATTAAACGTAGTGCATCTTGATGTTGCTTTGGGCTTTGCTTAGCAACAAGCTGGTTTAAGTTTTTCTGCTCAGATAATAAAACCTGTATTTCTGTTTTCAGCGTTTGTTGTTGATTTTTACTTGACTGATGTTGCTGTTGAGACTGCTCTAAGCGTAGCAATTGTTGCTCAATTTCAGCCTCTAGCGTCGAGATATCACGACAAAGCTGTTGTTGCTGTTGCTCAAGCTCACCCTGCTCATCTTCATGAACATGTGATTGAATCTGACTTGCTTGATGTTGCAACGTTTCTTTTTGCTGTTCAATGCGTTGAACATTTTTACCTAACTGCTCAATTTGAGCAGACATTTGCATTTTTTGCTGCTGTTGTTTTTCAACCTGAGCTTTTACTTGTTCAAACTGTTGCTGTGCTTGTTTTTGCTGAGATTGTAAATCAGCAAAGTTTTGTTCAGCTTCCGTTGCAGTATACTCAATTCCAGTTAATGATTCAGTTTGTTCATCTAACTGATTATTGAGTGTTTCAAGTTGCAATTCAGAAAGTTGTAAACGTTCTTTAGTTTGGAATTTTTGCTGTTCTAACTGAACGAGAGTCATACTATTTTGCTGGTATAAACTCTGTTTTTGTTCCAGAGTCATTTTCAGTTCAGATAGTTTTTTTTCAGCTTGTTGCCATTCTTGTTGTAATGGTGAAGATTGCTGAATGAGGCGCTGAAATAAAGCACTGGTTGCTTCTAAATCATGTTCAATTGTACTTAACTCAGAGCGAACCAATTTAAAAGTCTCACCCAGTTCATTCATTTGAACTGTATATTCTTCTTGAAGGCGTACGCTTTTATCTGCCTGAAATGACAAAATTTCAATTTTTAGGGTCCGAATCTGGCTTTCCAGAGTTTTATATTGAACCGCTGCTTCTGATTGACGTTTAAGCGTCTTCAGCTGTGATTTTAACTCGAGGGCAATATCTTCTAAACGTGAAAGATTTTGCTCAGTATGTTCAAGATGTTGCAACGTTTCGCGTCGACGAGCTTGATAGCGTGAAACACCTGCTGCCTCTTCAATAAAGATACGCATTTCTTCAGGTTTGGCATCAACCAGACGGTTAATCATGCCTTGTTCAATCACTGCATAAGAACGCGGCCCTAACCCAGTTCCTAAGAAAATATCGGTGATATCACGACGGCGGCAACGTGTGCCATTTAAGAAATATTCGGACTTACCTTCACGGGTGACCTGACGACGAACGGCGAGCTCATTATAAGCATTATATGACCCGCCCAATTTGCCATAGGTATTATCAAAACGTAGCTCAACACTCGCCACGCCCACTGGCTTACGCTTGGAAGTTCCTGTGAAAATAACATCTTGCATGCTACCACCACGTAGTTGACGAGCATTTGATTCGCCCATCACCCAACGAATAGCATCAATTACATTTGATTTGCCACAACCATTTGGACCAACCACTGCTGTGCGGTTCGCCTTAAAATTTAAAGTTGTACTATCTGCAAAAGATTTAAAGCCGGAAAGTTTTAAACTGCTTAAACGCATAATGCCCTAACTAGCGGCGTGAGCGTCTTGCCCAGGCCAATTCAATCTGTTTCATTCGTGTCAGCGATTCCAACACAAGGTTACGTAAGTGTCGACAAAAATCTTCCATAAATAAAGCGGCTTGTTGTGATTTTCGGATCAAAATTGCATCAGTCACGAGTTTAAATAATTCAAATGCTTCTTGTAGTTCCCGCTTAGAGGTATTTAAGGTCAAAAAATAACTACGACGCAGTGAAGGTAGTAACTCTTTATAAAACTTCATTAGATAAGGATTTCCGACCATATCTTGCTGTTCAGCGAGATATTGGAAAACACCATCATAAAACTTTTCAATATCGCCCGCTTTCACATGCTCAAGAAGTTGTTCTAACAATAGCTGTAATTGATCTGCTTCATGTGCGCGCCATGTTTCACTTATTCGTTGAACAATATGCCCCAATAACATCATATTTGTGTCAAACAGTGCTTTAACCTGCTGTGCTGACATTTCTGAAACAATTGCCCCGCGGCGTGGAAATATCTCAATTAAATGAGTACGCTCTAATAATAACAATGCTTCACGAACTGACCCACGGCTCACATCAAGCTCTTTGGCAATACGCAATTCTTGGATACGCTCGCCTTCAACCAACTCGCCACTAATGATCTGTTCGCTAATATATTTGACAATTTGCTCAGAAAGACTTTCTGTCTCTTCGAGATTCATAAATCACCCGCTACTTTTTATATGCATTAATCCATGCTTTTCTTTCGCATCCTTGTTTTTAACTGATCGTACCGATTAAAAACTATGTCATTGTCTGACAATTTTATTGCATTTTAAGCCAACCCATTTAAAAACAACACCAAAATCGGATGAATAAAAGCCCCGAATGTTCTTATATTATTTAATAAAAAAAGCTCGAATTTCTAAAAATTCAAGCTCTTAAGTCGTAGCTCTAGTAAGATTAATATTTTATTCTCTAATTCATAATCCCTTTATAAATAAAATAACTACCCACCACGACTAACAAACAGGCAAAGCATTTTTTCAACATTTGTGGTGACAATGCATGAGCAACTTTTGCTCCAAATTTGGCTGTAATAAAACTCATGACACTAATGCCAATAAAAGCATAGATGTGCACATAACCAATCGTGTTAGGTACAGAGATGTGTTCTTTTGCACCAAACCACATAAAACCAATTGCACCTGCAATAGCAATGGGTAAACCACAAGCAGCAGAAGTTGCGACTGCTTTTTGCATGACGACGCCATGACGGTTTAAATACGGAACAGTTAAGCTACCGCCCCCAATACCAAAAATTGCTGAAGCAACCCCAATACCACCACCTGCCATGAATTGCATTGATGTTGAAGGAAGCTTGCTGTTTGGATCGACCATAACATGAGCACCTTTAAACATACGATAAGCCATGAAAACAGCAAAGACACCTATAAGGAGCTGTAAATGCTGACCAGACATCAGGTCGGCAATACCAGCACCCAAAAATGAACCAATAATCAGCCCAGGCGCCAAGTTACGAAAAACAGGCCAGAGTACTGCACCCTTTTTATGATGGGCAGAAACTGAACTAAAAGACGTTACGATAATGGTTGCAAGTGATGTTCCAACTGCAATATGCATGATTACCGCAGGGTCATAGTGCAACTGGGTAAAAACCACATAGAGGATTGGTACAATAATTAGTCCACCACCAACTCCAAACAATCCGGCAGTAAAACCAGCAATTGCGCCAATGAGTAAATATATGATTAACTCCATAAATGTTTTACCACTCTGCTCATATTCAACATGGATTTAGAGACTCGCCAACTACAACAACTTTTAAGCGCAAAAAACCAGCTTCCAGAAGTGGTTTTATTAAAAGCAACCACAACTTCGACCAATGATGATATTCGTGAAATTGCCCAAAAAGGCATTACAACAGGCTTGGTTTGCAGTGCTCAACAAACTCAAGGGCGAGGTCAACATCAACGGCAATGGATTTCACCTGAAGGAAACATTTATTTAAGCACATTGGTGCAAACTCGAACACCCTTAGATGGTCGCTTAGCACTTGAAGTTGCTCTAAATATTCTGCAAATTCCGCAGTTGCAGCCTTTAAGCTTACAAGTGAAATGGCCAAATGATTTGTATAGTGCTCAAGGTAAATGGGGTGGAATTTTGGTCGAACCGCTTTCCCAGCATCAAGCTATTGTGGGTGTAGGCATTAATTTAAAAACACCGCCAGTAACCGACAATGACCAACCAATTACCTCATTAGAAGATTTAGGTTTAGAACAAATGAGTCGTCTTGAACTCATTTCAGAGCTATATGTCGCTATTCAAAATGCAGCTCGCTGGTTTGATCATGGTTGCTACAACTTGGCAGGACGTTTTAATCACCACGCTGCATGGATTAATCAGTTAGTTCAGTTCGAACATAGTCAGGGACTGGTACATGGCCGTTTTGTTGGAATATCCAATGAAGGTGCAGTAATTCTTGAAACCCCAGAACCTCAGCAGTTTTATCAAGGTCGCTTAAGACCACAAGTGAATCAATAAACAGGTGTTCTTCCATGAAAAGTTTATGGCTTGATATCGGGAACACCCGTTTAAAGTATTGGATTACTGAAAATCAGCAAATTATTGAGCATGCAGCTGAGCTACATTTACAGTCCCCTGCCGATCTGCTACTTGGTTTAATTCAACACTTTAAACACCAAGGTCTGCATCGTATTGGGATTTCTTCAGTTCTCGATACTGAAAACAACCAACGTATTCAGCAGATTTTAAAATGGCTCGAAATTCCTGTTGTTTTTGCCAAAGTTCATGCTGAATATGCTGAGTTAAAGTGTGGCTATGAAGTACCAAGTCAGCTCGGGATTGACCGCTGGTTACAAGTATTAGCTGTAGCTCAGGCTAATGAAAACTATTGCATTATTGGTTGCGGAACAGCGCTTACGATTGATCTAACGCAAGGTAAACAACATTTAGGAGGTTACATCCTCCCTAATTTATATTTGCAGCGCGATGCACTCATTCAAAATACAAAGGGCATTAAAATTCCAGACTCAGCTTTTGATAACCTGAACCCAGGTAATAACACAGTCGATGCAGTGCATCACGGTATTTTGTTAGGCCTTATTAGTACGATTGAAAGCATCATACAGCAATCTCCTAAAAAGTTGCTCCTTACAGGTGGGGATGCTCCCCTTTTTGCTAAGTTCTTGAAAAAATATGATCCAGTCGTAGAAACTGATCTTTTGCTCAAAGGACTACAACAATATATTGCTCATTATCCTAAAGACTAAAATACAGAACAAAATAAAAGGCGCTATATGCGCCTTTTATTTTATAAGTTTATTTCTTTTGGTCGTTGTTACCAAACAGTGGGCCCATTCCGCCGCCACCGCCGCCGCCAAATTGTTTTTGCATATTGCCTAATGAACGCATCATTTTGCTCATACCAGATGGATTCGCAAATTTCTTCATCATTTTAGCCATTTGTGCTTGTTGCTTAATGAGTTTATTCACTTCAGCAACATCCATACCACAACCTGCCGCAATACGTTTTTTACGGCTTGGGTTCATCAAGTCTGGATTACGGCGTTCTTTAACGGTCATTGACTGGATAATAGCTTCCATTTTCTTGACCTGTTTTTCAGGATTTGCTTGCTCAATAGCCTGCTGAATTCCTGCACCGCTCATGCCAGGCAACTTATCTAAGAAGCCCATCATACCGCCCATACTTTTCATTTGCTCAAATTGCATCAGCATATCTTCAAAGTTGAAGCTGCCTCCTTTTTGCAATTTTTTAGCCATTTTTTCGGCTTTTTCTTTGTCGATTTTGCGTTCAACTTCCTCGACTAAAGAAAGTACGTCACCCATGCCTAAAATACGTTGAGCAACACGATCTGGATGGAATGGTTCTAAAGCATCAAGCTTTTCACCCATACCTAAGAACTTGATTGGCTTACCCGTAATTGCACGTACAGAAAGCGCAGCACCACCACGTGCATCACCGTCAGTTTTAGTAAGAATCACACCCGTAAGTGCTAATGCATCATTAAACGCTTTAGCTGTATTTGCAGCATCCTGACCTGTCATGGCATCAACCACAAACAAGGTTTCAGTTGGCTTAACAGCAGCATGTAATTCTTTAATTTCGTCCATCATGTCTTCATCGACATGTAAACGACCTGCAGTATCGACAATTAACACATCAGCAAACTGGATTTTTGCCTGTTCAATTGCACGATTAACGATATCAATTGGCTTTTCTGAAGCATCTGATGCAATAAAGCCTGCACCAACTTCTGCTGACACAGTTTCTAACTGTTTAATCGCTGCTGGACGATAAACGTCGGCAGAAACTGTCATTACTTTTTTCTTTTGACGTTCTTTTAAGAATCGTGCCAACTTAGCGGCAGTTGTCGTTTTACCCGCACCTTGTAAACCAGCAAGTAATACAACAACGGGAGGCTTAGCACTTAAATCAAGTGTTTCATTCGCCTCACCCATCATCTTGGTAAGTTCGTCATAGACAATTTTTACAAATGCCTGGCCTGGTGATAACTGAGTCATCACTTCTTGGCCCAATGCCTCTTCCTTAACTTTCGCGATAAATTCACGAGTTACAGGTAACGCGACATCGGCTTCAAGAAGTGCCATACGTACTTCACGTAAGGTATCTTTAATATTGTCTTCGGTCAGCTGCCCTGAGCCAGTAACATTTCTTAAACTCTGTGTGAGTCGTTCTGTTAAGGTATCAAACATTGCAAAATCCGCTTAAAATGGCTAGTTGCAAAAAAATCTTTCTCGAAATAGAAAATTTATGCATAGAATGCTATAGGATACTTTAGTTCGCAGCGAATTTATATCTTATATAGATGAATTAATCCTGAAAAAGGTTTGACATGATTAGCCTCCCCTTGGTTTACACAATTTTGGCACTCATCGCATATACCACTTCTTTCTGGTATCTGTTTATTCGTTTAATGTCAAAACGTGAACCAAACCCATGGTTATTTGCTTTTGTTGCGACTTTGGCGCTCCTATTGCACGGTACAGTTTTATGTCACGCTATGCTGACACCAGCCGGAATTAACTACGATGTTTTTAATTTAGTATCTTTTACATCGTGGCTTATGCTGTTGTTAAGTTTAATTTTTAGTATTTTCCGTCCCATTGTACCGTTAAACTTGTTAGGCATTCCTGTAGCGGCTATTGGTCTAATTTTAGGTTTTGGATTCAGCCGACCAGATCAATTTATTGAGCAGCATTCGCTAGGCTTAGATACTCATATCATTCTTTCACTTTCTGCCTATGCAGTTTTGCTTATGGCAACCATTCACGCTATTTTGCTATGGTTCCAAAATCGTGAACTCAAAAAGAAACAAAAAAAACGTTTTTGGGTCAATTTACTTCCGCCAATTCAAGCGATGGAGTCTTTGTTATTTGATCTGATCATTACTGGGTTCATTTTATTAACGATTGCACTCGCTTTTGGTTTCTTGACGATCGATAGCTTCTTTGCACAGCATCTCGCTCATAAAACCGTATTTAGTATTATTTCTTGGTTTATCTATGGCTCACTCTTGATTGGCCATTACAAACTCGGATGGCGAGGTCAAAAAGCGATTCGTTTTACCTTAATTGGTTTTGTACTTTTGGCGATTGGTTTTATTGGTAGTAAATTTGTGCTTGAGATGATCTTGAGCCGTTAAATAAATTAAAATTTCTTCGATACTAGACAGCGTTATACATATCCCGTATAACGCTGTTTTCTTTTTGCTCAGGTGACACAGACTGTGAAACTCATACTCGCTCCAATGGAAGGTTTAACTGACCCGATCATGCGGGATACACTCACATCTGTTGGTCATTTCGACTGGTGTGTGACCGAGTTTATTCGAGTTACTGACAGCATTTTGCCAGACCATATTTACTATAGTTTTTGTCCAGAATTAAAAAATGACGGTAAAACAGCAGCTGGTACACCGGTACATGTTCAATTCCTAGGGAATAATCCCGAGATGCTGGCAGCAAATGCAGCAAAAGTTGTAGAGCTTGGTGCACCAGCAATTGATCTAAATTTCGGTTGTCCTGCAAAAACTGTAAACCGACACCGAGGCGGCTCTGTTCTTCTTGATGAACCTGATGTTGTACATATGCTTATTAAAGCAGTGAGAGATGCGGTGCCTGCACACATCCCTATTTCAGCAAAAATGCGTTTAGGTTATCTCGATGAAAACCACACCATGGAAAATGCCCATGCTGTTGAAGATGCTGGTGCAAGCTGGTTGACGGTTCATGCACGTACTAAAGCAGATGGTTATACGCCACCTGCCTATTGGGAAAAAATTCTGCCCATTAAAGAAGCTTTAAAAATTAATGTCATTGCTAATGGTGAAATCTGGAACAATGCTGATGCTAGAGCTTGTCAGCAACAATCTGGCTGTGAAGATTTAATGATTGGACGTGGTGCTGTGACGACCCCTGATTTAACCCAATGTATTCGTGAAAATATGAATGAAGCGTTATTTAGTTGGGAACAACTGGTTGATTTACAAATTCGTTTTTTAAACGGTCAGGCAAAAACAGAAATTGGTATGGTCGGTCGTTATAAGCAATGGTTAGGGATGATGACAAAAGCCTACCCACAAGCTAAAAATTTATGGGACCAAGTAAAACGTATTAAAGCTTTGGATGAAATTGTCCAACAGTTAGAACATACCAGATCAGAAACCATTTAACGCAGTATAGTCAAAAAAAAGAGGGCGATTGTTTTTACAACCGCCCTCTTTCGTATTTCAGGTTAAGCTATTATTCTTTTTTAAAAGCCGCTTACTTTCATTTTAAAGTCGGTTACAGAAACGCCAGTGACACCAAAACTCCCCATTGAGCCATTCGGTAAATTATTAAACGTTGTTGTATTTTGGGTACCCATATTTCCTAAAGTGACATTGTTAAGTGAAGCATCAAATTTACTTGATACGCCTGTATTTCCAAAAGTTAATCCAGTTGGATCAACACCTGCATAGAAACCATCAAGCACAAAACCAGTTGAGGTATTTGTGCCCGCAAATTTAAATCCAAATGTAGCACCCGTATTATCGGACACTAAAGTAATTGGACAACCTGCAGCAGCAGAACAAATAGATTGAATTGCCCCTCCAAATTTAACCATAACTGATTGAGCAGCATGGCCAAGCTGAATATTTAAACGAGGTTTATTGGTTTGTACAAAGTTAATATCTAGATTGCCAGTAGAACGGATCAGTTCTTTTACGCCCGTATTTACTGTCGTTCCCGAACTAAAAATTGATTTTGGCGCATAACTTGTTAATGCATAATCGGATGGACTAGATAAAGATGCACTAGGGGCCATATAGACTGAAAAAGGTAAAAGTCGAATACCGTTTACATCACTCCCCATAGATACCGCTAAATTTAAAAAAGGATTTCCACCACCAGCATCGACATCCATTGCAATATTAAAAGAAGGATTACTCGATACAGCAGCTTTAATAAACTCTATGCCAGGAACTGGATTAGTAGAATTCCCTGCAATGACAAAGCCAGCCTTACTATTATACGAAGTTGAGGCAATACCGTTTGTATCAATCAGAGTGACTTGATTAAATTTAACTTTATCAGCCTGAATACCTAAGGTTAAACCATTTTGACCCGTTGCTGCTGCAAGACTTTGGTCATCTAAAGGTTGCATTGCAAAAACACTTGAACTACTGGCAAGTAACAACCAGCACCCTATATTTTTATTCTTCATGTCGCTCTAATCCTTAAGAGACAAACGCTTATTATTTGTTCAGACTATCAGAATAATATTCAAGTACAAAGTAATTATCCCTATAACCCGACGAATGCAAATCTAATCACATTAAAATAAAAACCATGTAAAAAGTGGCGATATCGCCACTTTTCTTTATTAGTTAAAAGCACCATTTCTCGGCACAATACTAAAGCTACTATTTAAACGGCCACCAGTAATCGCAAGCTCACCTAAACGTGCACCTGCACCAGTTGAAGGTGGATAGAAGTTAATATCTTTAACACGTAATGCGCCGTCGATACTCTTATCAGGATTAAAATAAACCGCCGTATTTACGCCAACTTTACCTAAACCACTTGCAGTGTCTTTACCAACAACTAAAGCGGTATTAAATGCAAGCTTTCCAGTAATATTATCAAAGCCAATTGCAGAACCATCGATCGGATCACTAATTTGAACCGTATTTCCAGTTGCTGTGGCAGGCATGGTGAAATCACCAAGTACTGTTAGAGCACTACCATCTGCAATTGAACTGTTTGGCACGATCGATAAGTTTAGATCACCACCTAAACGCAGTTTTAGACCAAATAAGACATCATTATTTCTGGCAAAGTTATCAATTGGTGAGGTACATGAACCGGTAGCTGGACAAGTTTTATACTTTGCCCCTGGTAAATAACCTGCTGCAATTTCAGTTGATAAAGCAAGTAGCATCTCTTTTAAACTAATATTGAGGCTACCATTTTCTAAGCCAATACTTCCATTGCCTTTGACGAACATATCGATGTTACGTAGCCCCATATAATAATCAGTTGGGTTACCTGCATTATTGGCATTTGGAGAACCATCAATTAATAAAATTGAGGTCGTTTTGGTTCCAGTCGCATCACGTCCTGTAGTTCCAGCTGCAATACCAAAACCTAAACGCGAAGTCGTTCCAGATGTAGCAACAACATTCTGAACAGGTTTACCATTGGCATCTTTTGTATAGTAATAAGCACTATTTGCTGTTGCATCTAAACCATAAACAGCAGCATTAGCATTTAAGTTATAGAAAGGTAGTGCTAAACCCCACTGGTTGTTTGCACCATTGTCTGCAAACTGATTTGCAGGAGCGACATTCGCACTTGTCGTAAAACGACCACGTCTTGAAAATGCTTGAAACTCTGCTCCACGCATCGCAAGAATTAAACTGAATGGATTAGTAACCGTATCACGATGAATATTATGCTGATAATCAGCAGCTGTCGTTAAAGTACCACTCCCTAAACGGATTGCATTTAAAGTCGCGTTGTTTGGCATTAATAAGGTTTTTGTATCAGCAAGATTTAGATAAATATTTCCGCTGTCGAAATAACCACGCGTAGCTGAGTTAAGACCAGTTAAATTGCCAAACTCGAAACCATAAGCATTAAGACCTGCTCCACCAATTTCTAAAGTAGTTGCTTTACCATCTGCACCTAGCATTGAATCATTATCTTTAGTGAATTCACCTTTCATACGAAAGGCAATGCCAGAATTACCTAAAATACTATTACTTGAACCTGTACCCGCCGCAGTATTTGCCGTACCTAAAGTGGTGGTATCCGCAGTACCATCCATACCACGGACTTGTAAATAACTATTTACCATACGTCCACTAGCACCTAAACGAATCAAACCTTTCGCATTTTGTGGACTATTAGTTGCATCTAAAGCATAAGGATTAGCTTTATCTACATTCGAACTGAGCATCACTTCAATATTCAGGCCTGAATTGGTTACTTTGCCACTACTGTCAACATACGTACCCGCAGTTAAACCAGAAGCTGAATCTGCTACACGGTTAAAATCAACATAGCCATAGGTAGTATTCGGAGTTTGCCCTACACCAGCAACATTAGTTCCAGTATTTGTCTGTAAAACTAAGCCACGAGTTGGATCAATCAACATGGCTCCTTTACCAACAAAATTAAAGTTAAAATTTCTTAAAATTAACTGATTTAGCTGGCTGCGAGCATCCAATTGCCCTAAATAAATATTGGCATTATTAATACCAAGTGTCATGCTTGACTGGCTATTTGCATTAAATAGACCATCTTGGGTTGTAAGTGCCAAATTTAAAGGAGAAGTCGTTTGAATAGCCAACTGCCCCATTGTCGGTGAGCAAATAGCAGAGCTATTACATACTTTAAAACTATTTACGGTAATAAGTGATGGACTGCTTTGCATAGAAAAGTCGAGTCCGGTTTTACCCGTAGTCGGATTACTACCTACATCTAAACGGTAATTAGTGCTTAAAGTTTGGCTAGATGCATTACTTTTTTGGACTTTTACACCACTCGCTTGAGCTCTTAAGACCTGATCTGCACTTGTTGGTGTGCCTGCATGGTCATCCCAATAAGCATTATCAATATTAATTTCGTTAAACGTAGTTTGAATAGAGATCCCATCTTGTCCATTGACGGCACTCAAATCAGCATCTGTTAAAGCTTCTAAAGCATAAATTTGACCACTCACTAACAACATGCTGGTTGCTAATGTATTTAAAATAAACTTTGAGCTGTGATTTTCTTTATTTTTTTTCATCACTTCAGTTCCTTTGAAATCTACATTAACCCTTAACAACGAGGATGACTACCATCACAACTAAAGACCATGACTTTTCCTTGAATAGCTAAGTTTCCATTCATCATCAAGCCCATAAAACCAGTTTCGCGCCCATAGTCATAGGCTGATGGAGTTGCTGTAGCAACTTGCTGTGCAGCACTATTAGCAGTCGCAGCATATGTCGGTTTTTTGAAATATGCATAATCATACATATTTGCACTCGACCCCTGAGTTGTTGTTGAGCTGGTAAAGTTATCTTGCTCAATCGATAAAGCATTGAAACCAAAATTACGGAATAAAATCGGTTGAGCTGCACTAAAACTAAGCTGAATAGCAGGCTTAATAATTTCAGTATTACTTTTATCAAGATACTTTAAATCAGCACCATCCAAGCCCATTTTTTGAATATTTAAAGTTCCTTGTACGCCTTTAAACACTAGCCAAAGTTTATTACCACTATCACTATTTTCTGCCCAACCACTTGGTTTAGTCGCATCTGCTTGCACAAACCGTTTGTTAATCGCCAAGCCTAAATGACAGAACTCTACGTTCTCACAGACACCACCACTACCATTGTCAAATATACCATTAGAGGTCTGGTTTAAATTGAGCATCAAAGATAAATCAGCACCAGCCTGACCATTAATCGCCTGCAAAGCATCATTATCTAAAGTTTGCAGCTCCGCATGAGTAACTGTTGCACAAAGAGCGAGGATCAAAGTACTTAATTTTTTCATATCATTATCCTCCTCTTATAAGCCTTTAGTTGTCAGTTTTAAATGTTGGATTAATACACCGTCAATAACACCTGAACCCATGTTATTACTAATGGCTGAGCTAATTTGTGCCCCAGATAATTTATAGGTGTTCAAATCTGCATTTGGCGTGGTGGTAGACCAACGTCCATTGTTATAAAGTGCATCTGGTAAAGGTGTGCCAGTTGGTACAACAAACTGAGCGCCATTCCCAGCATCAGCTAAGGTATAACCTGTATTATTTACTGTCGGGTTATAATAAGAGGTATTGTCAATACTAGCCCAGTTCGCACCTTGAGAATCAAATTTTAAACCTGTGCCTGCATTTCCAGTCCAGCCTGTTGCTGTACGGTACTGCCAAGTATCATAACAAGTACTTAAGTTCAAAAATCCACAGCTATAACTGCCTGCACGACGTTCTTGATTTTGCAATTGGTAGAAGTTCTTGGTCTGCGTTATCGCTGACACAGTGCCCGTTGGTAGTTTACCAAATGAAATACCGACCGCATCTTGTGTACTATTCCCTTTAAATGCTTCTAAAGTATTGTTCGTTGCATTATAAACTGTTGAACCAATTGAAATACTGCTATGTGTTGCACTAGAGCCTTGGTAGGTTTTACCACCTAAAGTTACACTGGTACCACATTGGTAAATATTACAAGTAGAGCCTAAATAACTCGTATCGGCACCACTATAATCTGTATAAATTTTCTTATAAATTTCTGGTTTATTTGGAATACGAGCAAGTTCTAAACTAAAGTTTTTACCATCTGAGCTTAAAACTAGTGGTTGATATAAAGAACCCAAAACAAGGTTAATATTCGGGTTATAGAGGTATAAACCTTCATTTGCATCAAAAGTTGGAGCAAGCCCACCATTAATTGCAGGTGTTACCAAATTACCTTGAGTAGTTCCTGTTTCACGTGTGCTCAAACGTAATACGTTATTCATAGCACTATCGGTTGGCGCGGTCCATGAACCCGTTGAAGTAACCGTCGTAGTTTGACTACGAATTCGATATAACCAATCCGCGCTTGGAGAGTTATTACTTGGGGCACCCGCATATTGCGTACTATACCGATTTACCCAAGGCCCTACCGAAGACGTTGGAGTATTTGCAGTAATTGTCGCTCTTAAATTAGATGCATCACCACTGTTTAAACGAATAACACCAGCAAAACCTAAAGTATCATTATAAAAAGGGCTCATTCCACCAGCAGATGTTGCGCCCCCTAATGTTTGGAAAAGCTGTAAACGACTGCCATTTAAGCTAAAGTTATTCCAAACCCCTTGTAAACGAAGACGGTTTGCACGGCTTGCATCCGTACTCGTACCAATTAAGCCATTTGAGTCACCATAATTAAATTGGTCTGCTGCACCATTTATTTTATTTGGATTTCGGACAAAGATATCTGACCATAAACCTAATTTCAGCTTATAGGCATCTATACCTGCGGAATCTTTCGTTCCAACCTCATATAAAGGAGCTTCCAAAGCTAAATAAGTTACTTGGCAAGATGGGTCACTCGCACCACTACAAGTAGCTGCACTGAAGTTAGGTACTGAATTTGCTGTCGCAACTTTAAAAATCCACGGGTTAACCGCAGTACCCCAACTCGAAATTGCAGCGGCTGTATCAGTAGACGCGATGCGGGTATTTGTATCATTATCAGATTTAGAAAGCGCTAAACCATAAAGAAAAATATCTGCTTTACCAACAGCGCGATCACCCGAATCAATCGAGCCATTTTTATTGGTATCTGCTGCTGTCATACTCAAAGGACCAACAGGCACATAATTGATATAACCTGTGTCTTTGGTACGATCGGTTAATATCTGACTTGAGGTTTCATTAGCGCCTGCACCACGAAATACCATATAGGCATTCTGCGGCAAAATAGCAATACCTTCACCTGTAGTTTCACTTAAGCCCGCATCAGAAAGTTCTTCGAGTGCGAAACTAGCTTGGCTTATACAAAGCCCGATTAAACTTGCCAAAACGGTTTTTTGAAACCTTACCGTATAATTAAGTGTAGTCATCTTGACCTTCCTGTTTTATACGATGCCGCGCACCATATTTATTTTTCTTTAACAATCCTTGATGCCAGGTGAATCTATCCTTTTCACCTTAGACAAAGAGGCAAATCTAAAAGATATTGCCAACCCTTCCACATTTCTATTATGCGGAATATTTGCACAAATGCAAAAAAAAGCATGTAAAAAATTACTTTTCCGATGAATGTAAAGCAACTCAAGCTGCCTTCTCGGCATTTAACAAAAAGTTAAACCTGAACCATGGCAGTTTGGCTTAAAGTTTTGATTCGTTAACTGCAAGTTGCTTAAATTTAATGTGAGCGGACTATTTTTCAAATCAACTGTACCAATATTTACATCTAAATCCCCCAGCTTTAATAATCCTCCTAAATCAGAGGTTTGTGCTGGGTTAGCTTGTAAATAGGCTGAAACTGCTGTTGAAATTTGCGGAAATAGTGGCGAAATATCAATCGCATCTTGTGGAATAATGTTACCGACGTTAACTGGATTTGCAAAAGACATCCACCAACCCTTTTGAGCCACGTCATCTGCTTTAGCGCCTGGCCATTGAAGCATTTGATTTTGTAGAGCCAGGTACATGGGTGAATTAATTGGTAAATTATGAATAAGTCCCAATGACTGAGTTAAATTTAAATTCGCTGTAATATTTGAAATTGTACCATTCATATATACATTAGAAAATTTAGAACCTTGGCCTGCAATGAGACATGCTAATACACTACAGCTTGTTACTGTGGCTTCAACCTTACCACCCTGAGTATAAATACCTGTTGGTTCAGGATAAGCTGGATCGTGTGGACCTGCGGCATTGTATTGCACAACACCATCTACTGGGTACGAACTACTATGTCCGACATAAATATTAGGGACTTTCACTGGAGCAGATAAAACTTTGGAGCTAACTCTATTACCATTAACCTGAATGGGAGCAATTTCAAAATAGTTATTTTGAATGCCTGGAATATTAAATCCGCCATCGGAAGTAACAAAACTTACCTCAGCTGCCCCTCCCAGACCTAAAGCTTGTAAACGACCTGTAACTGCATTTGTTCCATATAAATTGTCGCGTGTAGCAGAAGTTGTCGCATAACCTTTAATTAAACCACTGCTATCAGATTGAACCTGCATATAACCAGAAATCGAGTTGATCCCATTTGGCCTAGATGTATTTTCAGTACCTGCTGTAAGCAAGCCGATAAATTTCTCAGCACTTAATCTTAAACCGGCGACTTCACGGGTTGATGCAGAATTAGGATTTTTAATTGCAAATTCTATGAACGGATTTGTTAAAACCGCAGAAGACGAAGCCCGCTCTTCACTAGTCATGGCCAAAGGATTGCCATTCGCATCGAACTTTTGTCCACTTAAGCTCAGATTATCAATATCAATATCACAGCCACCAGCACCATTAACGCCGCCACAACCTAACTGTAATTTACGAATATTGGTGTTAAGTTCTAATTCAGCTTCCAAACCTAATTTATAGAAACCAATATTACTACTATTGTCGCGTAGTTTTTCTAAATTTGCAGAGTCCGTAGGCGCAATATAAGACATACTCATTAAAGCTTGGCCACGAGTTGCGGATAGTTCCGAATCTGACATAGGGACTAATGTAGAAGCAGCATACGCTGAAGAAAAGCATAAGCTTCCAAGCGCTATCGCTACATGAAGAGACGTAAACTGTCGCATGACCGACCTCCGTATCCTTGGGGGCATAATCCTGTTTAATTTCTTTTTATTTGGTTTGCCTAAATTTAGTAGATATCTAAACAATTACGACTAAAAAGACAACCTATATCCAATACATTTGTTTTTTAATACTGTGACGCAGAACAAAAAAACAAATCAATTATTGATCATATTATATTATTTTTTACAAAAGGAAACTCTCATTTATCACTATTCCGATAAACGTACCTTATGTAAATTTTATTTATAAAATTGGGCCACCTAAGCGACCCATTATTTTAAAACTCTTCTTTATCTAAGAAATATTATGTTTTAGGAAGTGTAACACCTGTTTGGCCTTGGTATTTACCACCACGGTCTTTATAAGATGTTTCACATACTTCATCACTTTCAAAAAATAGCATTTGTGCTACACCTTCCCCTGCATAAATACGCGCAGGTAAATTAGTGGTGTTTGAAAATTCTAAAGTTACGTGACCTTCCCATTCCGGTTCTAACGGAGTCACATTCACAATGATACCGCAGCGAGCATAGGTCGACTTACCTAGGCATACAGTCAACACATTACGAGGAATACGGAAATATTCAATTGTACGTGCTAAAGCGAATGAGTTTGGCGGAATAATACAAACGTCAGACTCAATATCGATAAAACTTTTGTCATCAAAATTCTTTGGATCGACAATTGCAGAATGTACGTTAGTAAAAACTTTAAATTCACGGGCACAGCGTACATCATAGCCATAGCTAGAGACCCCGTAGGAAATCAACTTTTCACCATTTTCATCAAAACGGACTTGATTCTCTGCATAAGGTTCAATCATGCCGTGTTTTTCGCTCATCTCGCGAATCCAACGATCAGACTTAATAGCCATGTATTTTCTATCCAAAAGGTAATTTCATTGATTTCGACGTACTTTAACTTAAAAAACCAATTATGAAAACAACACAGAGCTACTCAAATAAATAAGAATAGCTCAGCTGTACATTTAAAGGTTCAGTAAAGCAGAATAACTAATTGGAATTGAAAAGCTGACTAAAACAAGTGAAGCCGTTCTTTGTAAATTAGTTTGATTTAACCAACCTACTTTCTTAGACGCTAAAACCGAACCCAAGAAAATCCAGAACAATGCAATTGGTGTAATGAGTGCTAAGTAAGCCATCATATGAACCAAATAAATATGAAAATTACTCCATGCAGCCACAGGAAAAATTGCTGAAGCAAAGAGCAAGGCTTTGGGGTTCAATAAAGTTGCACAAAATAATTCACGAGCACGGATCGTAGGCTGATTTAATTCAACTTCTTGATTTGCTGTATGCCATAACTTAATGGCTAAGAAAATAATATAGCAGGCACTCAATAGCTTAAGAATAGGTGGCAGCAATGGCAATGTGGTGGACACTTTCCCAATTAGCATTCCCCATGCAGAAATAGAGATCACGTAACCCAAAACTTCTGCTGGAATAAGTTTTACTGACTTTCGTAGTCCTACTTGCACGCCTGAAGAAGCGAGTAAAGTATTAGTTGGGCCAGGTGTAAGTAAAATTGTGGCTACTAAGCCAATAAAAAGCCATGAAATCATTGAATGACCTCACAATATAGTCATCTCAGATTAATAGATATCCTGTCACATGGCAAAAAGTAATTGTAAGACAAAGTTTTTAAAATATTTTTTAATTTCAGACAAAAACATTAAAAACATACACTTATAAAATTACTATAGAAAGCAGTAAAGAAAACTTTACGGTCAGTTGCTATACTTTTCAAATAATTTCGTACTTAATTAACATAAGTATTTTTATTTTAAGTCTATTTTTCCATCAAAAGCCTTTATAATAAAAAATATATAGTGATGGTAAGTTTAAATTTTAAGCTTTTAATAAGTTTCAATTCATATATTGTTTCTGATTTTTTTATATAGAGCACCGCGCTCTACTACCTTAATGATTATGGCAAAGCACTTTTTTCAATCTTGGCTTCCCTCACCCGAGAAAGTTTCAAATATGAAATTTCTAAGGATTTTTGGTAAAAAGACCTTGAATCCTGTGCTTTGGTACGTCAATCGAAAATCAATTACCCGAGCTGTTTTTGTCGGAACTTTTTTTGGTTTATTGCCTATCCCTTTTCACAGTGTATTTATTGTGATGGCGGTCTTACTATTCGAAGTAAATTTACCAATTAGCTTAATGCTGGCTTGGTTAAGTAATCCTCTTACTTTAGTTCCTATCCTGTATATTGGTTTTTGGTTTGGTGCGCATATTTTTCATGTGCATATGATCAACAAAGAAATGCTGCTAGGTGTATTGCATCAAATTTCTCGCTGGATTACTCATTTCGGGCACGGGCACATTGATTTTAGTCTCGCGAAAATTTTGATGACGGGTCTAGTTGTCGAAGCTTTCGTATTTGCCGTCATTTTATATCTATCTACAGAAATTTTCTGGCGTTGGATGGTTATTAAAAACTGGAAAAGTAGACACCGTCATAAAAAGCAAGAAGAAGAAGTTTTATAAAACTCCAAGTTTCTTGCTAAGTCTTAAATTATTATTTTGGTAGTTTTGATTTCATATACTCTTCGGCCACATTAAGCACATACTCTTGGCAAGCCTCTCCTGTACCAGGGTCATAAGCTCCGTTATTCGTAATATTATTAGATAAGATTCGAATGCCTAAAAACGGAACATTCAACTGACTGGCAATTTGTGCAACTGATGCCGCTTCCATTTCCTCAACTGAAGTGCCATAACGCTGATGGAAAAATTGAATACGATCAAGTTCGTTATTCCAAACATCTGCTGAACCAATCGTTCCCTCAACCACCTCACCTTTGTCATAACGGACTTTATGTGCCGCCATTAATAGCTCTTGATCACCTTCAAATTTGCGTATTGCAATTGGTTCCGGATCAGACTCATCTGTTGGTAAAACATCAAACGCTTCAACCCAAGTGAGTGAATTTGACCCAGCACCCACTGGCTGTTTAGGAGTTCTAAATGCACCAATATTGGTCGCATATTTTCCTAAAACAATATCGTAAATGTGTAGATTTGGGTCGTGCCCACCTGCTGTTCCCTGATTAATAATTGCAATCGGTTTATAACGCTCAATAGCTAAAGCAGTTGCCGCAGCCGAGTTACTCATACCCATGCGAGTTTTAGAGATAATCATTGGATAGCCGTTATAAGTACCCTTCCAGAATGTCCAGCTATTTCCTATAGTTTCAACTGTCACATTCTGTAATTTAGCAGCCATGTGCGCTGACTCTACGGGCAAAGCACCCTGAATAATAATCGGCTGTAATTTCTGTTTTTGTTCCTGAATAGTTGGTGTTTGTGAAACAGAAGAGTCGTCATTATTGCATCCGACTAAAAATAAGGCGCTACATAAACTGATTACGCCAAAAGTACATTTAAATTGCATTTTTTACCCTTTCTTTTTAAAAAGTGTAAAGTAGCAATCTATATGCCAATTTCAAGTTTAGCTTTGTTATTAAAATTCAGTAATTTATTTTTTTATTTTAACCAGACAATAAAAAACCCGACTTAAAGTCGGGTTTAATAAATTAAAAAATCCGTTTGTCATCACGTGTACGTTGAGGAATCTTTTCAATCTGTTCCCACATAACTTTAGCAATATCAATATAACTATCAGCTGCATCATCCATTGCTATAACACTAGGTTTACCCTGATCGGCATTTTCACGGATCTGAGCATTTAGAGGCAAGCGACCTAACAATGGAATATGGTACTGTTCAGAGAGTTTATCACCTCCACCAATACCAAAAATTTGTTCTTCATGACCACAGTTAGAGCAAATATGAGTCGACATATTCTCAACAACACCTAATACCGGAATGCCAACTTTATTAAATAACTCAATGCCTTTTGTAGCATCTAGTAAAGCAACATTTTGAGGTGTAGTCACAATGATTGAACCAGTCACTGGAATACGCTGTGCAAGCGTGAGTTGAATATCACCAGTACCCGGTGGCATATCAATCATGAGCACATCTAAATCAGGCCAAAGCGTTTGATTAAATAATTGCATTAAAGCACCCGTTGCCTTTGGTCCACGCCACGCGACAGGTGTGTTGTTATCACCAGTTAAATGTCCAATCGATAACACGGCCATTCCATAGGCATCTAAAGGTACAAAATTTTCACTTTCTATAAGAGGTGTTTTACCTGCATTGCCTAGCATGGTCGGAATACTTGGGCCATAGATATCGGCATCCAAAACCCCAACCTTAAGTCCCATTTTTTGCAAGGCAAGTGCTAAATTGACTGTAGTGGTCGATTTACCAACACCGCCCTTACCAGATGAAACTAAAATAACATGCTTAATGCGCGGATGAAGTGGGACATCTCTTTGTTGTGGAGCCGCTTTTTGAATAGGAGGATTATTCGGATCTGGTTCTGATTTAGGTGAAGCATCTAGCACAGGAGGTAAGTTTGAACTTTCTTGTGCAGGGCGCTTCTGTTGAACCACATGCAGGTTTAGTTCTTCAATACCACACTTTTCCAAAGCCTCAGCCAAATCATCATGAATTTGCTGCAAGTGCTCTTTTTCATCAGGAAAGGTATTAATAGTGAGTTGTAATACTCGACCTTGAACTTGGAGCTGACTAATGCGCTCTTTTAAAGCATCTTTTGAATGGGGTAGTAAATAATTTTGGAGTACGATTTGGATTTCATCTTCTTTCACTTCTTGTGCGGGTGAAAAAACAGACTTCAATGAAGAAAGCCAAGACATATTGTTTACTCCAAAAACAGATCATTACAGCTTAATGGAGGTAGTGTAACAGTATTGGTCCGCACTCGCTCACCTTGGGATGAATAATTACTCACTTCCAATCTCATCTTTTAGGTCAGGAGTGCAGATTTTAGTTTAAATCAGCTTATTCAGCAGAATCATGGTTTTTCAATTTATTTAACTTATCAGTTGCTGTTTTCTTCAACTCGTCAAATTTTGCTGTTGCTTGAGTTTTTAACTCATCAAATTTTGTTGCAGCCTCATCTTTTAACTCTGCCGCCTTAGCTTTGGCATCATCAAGTTTATGGCTTGCCTCAGTACGTAAATGATCGAACTTGTCTTGCAGACTATGTTGGGCATCCTCAAGTTTGCCTTTCAAATCATTTGCTTTATCTTCAACCGCCTCTTTACCCGCAGCTTGTTTCTCTTTTACATTTTCCTTTAAATCATCCAAAGCTTTTTCACCTTGAGCTTTTGCATCTGCCGCTTTTGCCTTTAATTCGTCTACTGTATCTTCAACAGCTTCTTTACCCGCAGCTTGCTTAGCTTTTACGGTTTCTTTTAAATCGTCCAAAGCTTTTTCACCTTGTACTTTTGCATCTGCCGCTTTTGCCTTTAAATCATCTAATTTATTTTCAGTAGTCATCGTTGTTATCCTCGTAGTTAATTAAAAAATTACCTGAATAAGTTATTAGTTATACATCGTTATGGTTGATTTTCTGACCGTAACTGCAATTTGACACAAAGACAATACAGGAAGATTCAAATATTTTTCGATTTGTTTATCTGTTCTAAAGAGAAATAACTTCGCAATTAAAAACCGATTTTTACGAATACTCATTGTTACCCAATAAAGATTATTATCCCGCCACTCAAGTCCAGCTCTCGCCTTGCGCCCGGGCAAAGATTATTAACCTTTGCTTATCCCACCACTCAAGCTTAGCTCTCGTCTTGCACTCGGACAAAGCGTTGCTTTGTTTTTCCTCCTTCATCAGTTAAAATCTTCCACCTTATAAATACGAATGAGAGAATGAAATCCGTGCGTAAAATTTTAGTCACTAATGCCCTTCCTTACGCTAATGGTCCAATTCATATGGGTCATTTACTCGGTTACATCCAGGCAGATATCTGGGTTCGTGCCATGCGGGCAATGGGTCATGATGTGACTTATGTATGTGCGGATGATGCTCATGGTACTGCCATCATGCTACGTGCTGAGGCAAACGGTATTAGCCCAGAAGAGCAAATTGCGAATGTTCAAAAAGAACATATCCGTGATTTTGATGGCTTCGGTGTACATTTCGATCACTATGATTCAACTCATAGCGATGCCAATAAAGCACGTTCAACAGATATCTATATTAAAAACCGTGAAGCTGGGAATATTGCGGTTCGCCCTGTAACTCAATTATTTGACCCTGAAAAAGGCATGTTCTTATCTGACCGTTTCATTAAAGGCACATGCCCGAAATGTAAATCAGAAGATCAATACGGCGACTCATGTGAAGTTTGTGGTACAACCTATAATGCAACTGAATTACTTAACCCACGTTCTACATTAAGTGGCGCCACACCAGTTGAAAAATCTTCAGATCACTATTTCTTTAAACTACCGAACTTTGCTGAGTATTTACAGAAATGGACCCGTGATGAAGGTCGCTTACCTGTTTCAATTGCGAACAAACTCGATGAATGGTTTGAAGCAGGTTTAGCAGATTGGGATATTTCTCGTGACGCGCCATATTTTGGTTTTGAAATTCCAGATGCACCAAATAAATACTTCTATGTTTGGGTAGATGCCCCAATTGGCTATATGTCTAGTTTTGAAAACTACATCAAAACGAAACGCCCAGATTTAAACTTTGATGATTTCTGGAAAAAAGACAGTCAAAACGATGTTTACCATTTCATTGGTAAAGATATTGTGTATTTCCATGCATTGTTCTGGCCTGCAATGTTAGATGGTGCAAACTATCGCACTCCAACAGGTCTTTTTGTAAATGGTTTCTTGACTGTGAACGGACAAAAAATGTCTAAGTCTCGCGGTACTTTTATTAAAGCAGAGACTTATTTACAGCATCTAAATCCAGAATATTTACGCTACTACTTTGCTTCTAAGCTTTCAGATAAAGTTGAAGACTCTGATTTAAACCTTGATGATTTTATCCAAAAAGTAAATTCTGACTTAGTCGGTAAAGTCGTCAATATTGCTAGCCGTTGCGCTAAATTTATCAACAGTAGCTTTAACAATACTTTATCTACTGAATGCGCAGAACCTGAATTAGTACAAAGCTTTATTGATGCAGGTGATTCAATCGCTAGTGCATATGAAGCACGTGAATTCTCAATGGCTATTCGTGAAATTATGGCGCTTGCTGACCGTGCAAACCAATATATTGATGAGAAAAAACCTTGGGCACTTGCTAAACAAGAAGGTCAAGAACAACAAGTTCTTGATGTATGCTCGGTTGGTATCAACTTATTCCGTCAATTAGCGGTCTACTTAGCCCCTGTTCTTCCAACTTTGGCTGAGCAAGTTCAAGGTTTCTTAAAACTTGAAAGCTTTAATTTCGAATCACGTAAACAAATTCTTGTAAGCCATGAGATTGCACAGTTCCAACCGCTCATGCAACGTGTTGATCCAAAAGCTGTTGCCGCAATGGTAGATGCATCTAAAGAGTCTTTAGGTACTCCTGCTCCAGAAGCAACTAAAGCAACGGCGAAAAAAGACAAAGCTGCCGAGAAAAAAGCTGCCCCTGTTCCAGCAGTGGGTGAAGCTGAAATTATCGGTATCGAAGACTTCTTAAAAGTTGACTTGCGTGTTGCTCAAGTCGTTGAAGCTGGTACTGTTGAAGGTTCAGATAAATTACTTCAACTGACGTTAGACGTTGGTGAAGCTGAACCACGTAATGTATTCAGTGGTATTCGTAGCCAATATGCACCAGAAGATTTAAAAGGTAAATTGGTTGTCATGGTAGCTAACCTTGCACCACGTAAAATGCGTTTTGGCGTTTCAAACGGAATGGTACTTGCTGCTGGAAATGGTGAAGGTATTTTCATTATTTCTCCCGATACAGGCGCGAAACCAGGCGATAAAGTTTCTTAATCTGTCTTAATAAAAAAGCTTCCTAAATTGGAAGCTTTTTTATTTTTGAAATATCAAAACTGAGTGAATTAAAATATTAAATAACTTTAGGAAGCCAGTGCTTTCAAATTATGACCACGGCCACCCTTCACAAGGGTTATTAAATAAAACATGTATGCTCCCTAACTCCTCATTTGTTAAATAACCATTTTTATTTTCATCTAGATAATGAAATAGCTCTGTTTGCTTATTTTCGCCTTGAAAACGTTTATCGCTTGGCCAGTTATAAGGATAAAAATCTTCAACACGTTGAAATTCTTTTAGGCTATACATACCATCATGATTTAAATCATATTTTTCCTGAAAAAGTTTCCAATCTAAAGAAGCAGGCTCACATGCATTTACCATATTCAAAATACAGTAAGTTGCACATCCAGCAAGTAACTTAATAGTTAGCTTGCTCATGATTATTCACTTGTATATCGGAAATTTTATAATCCTTTTCATGAACCGGAGTACCCACAATACTCATGGTCCGCTCATTTGCTGGCTGTTGCTTACTCATTGTTCTCATCTCACATCCTGTAGTTAAGATGAGAAAAACTACAGAAATGCTCACCATTAGTTTTTTCATAACGTGATCCTCATTTCTTTTTGTTTTATTTATTAAGTTACCACTTTTAAAGTGTTTAAGTGCTAAAAAAGATATTTCAATTTGTATATATTTTACGCAAAAATAAAGCCAGACTATAAATAGCTGGCTTTGGATTTTTTAATTAAAGACTTATCATTTGAAGAAAATTAACTTTAAGCCTAATACACTCACAATACTTCCAGCGACTCGGTCAACACCAGTTTTTGCTTTTAAGTACATTGTTCTAGGCTTCTCTGAAGATAACAGCATTGCCACACATGAGTACCAACCAGCATCAATCATAAAACAAATCACTGGTAATGCGACGTAGTAATAATTTGGGATTTCTTTTGGCAACAAAGCAGTGAATACACTGGCTAGCACCACTGCAATTTTCGGATTACTTAACTGTGTAATAAGACCATAACGATATGCCTGTTTATAGGTCATTTTTGATTTGCCATCATTTTCCATGGCAATTGGTTCTTTGGCATGTTTAATAATTTTAAAAGCCAGCCAAAGCAAATACAGCCCACCACCAATTTTTAAAATCAAATAAGCTGAAGGTACTGCTAATAAAACTGCTTGTAACCCCATAACAGCTAATAGGCCAAACAGAGCTGCGCCTGTCCCCGTCCCTAATGCTGTAAACAACCCATGTTTACGTGATTTAGAAATCGAATTTTGCGCAACATAAATAAAGCTTGGCCCAGGGCTTATTGCTCCAAGCATCAATGCCATTGCAATTGAAAAAAGAGGAATAAGGGACTCAAACATTGTATTGACCTAGCATCACGCAATTGCGCGGTATTCTAACAGCTTTTTATGACGCATATAAAAATGCAGAAGATATAAATGATGAAAATTGAATTTTCATGTTTTTACAATTTATATCTTCACAACGGACAAAAATGTCCGTTAAATATATAACCTTTGAAACTCCCCAATCGATGACATGAGTAAACGTCAAAAAATTGCTGCCCATAATCGGGATGAATTACTCAATGCAGCCGAAGAATGTTTTCGTATTCATGGCATTAATGTTCCCTTACAAGTTGTAATTGACCATGCTGGTGTGGGTAGAGCAACTTTTTACCGCAACTTTTGTGATCGCAAGGCTTTAATTAGTGCGCTTTTAGAGCGTGCGATTACACAGCTAGAGCAAAAAGCAGCTCATTTTCAAGAATTCGAGGATGGTTTACTTCGTTTAATTGAAGGACATATTGGGCAACTTCCCAAGCTCGCAATTTTGCAAGATTTTTGGAGAGTAATTGATCGACAAGACCCAATTATGTTAAAAATTTATGAACGGCGGAATAATGCACTTAACCCACTGATTGAAAATGCGATAGAGCAAAAACTGTGCAGAGCTGATTTAACTGCCGATGACTATGCAATGGTCACTGCAATGTTGGGTTCTTCATTTCAAGGACATGAGCCAGAAGAACAGACTCGCTTAGCAAAACGAGCAATTGAATTACTATTTCATGGTATTCAAATACAAAAAATTCGAGGGATAGAATGAGTAAAACGCCTCGTTATTTAGAAACACCACCCGACTGGACACCAGAAGAGCAACCGACTCTACCTGGTTCACCAGCTGCTATTGCGCATTCTGTACCTAAGCGGTTTATTTACTTTTTTATTGGTTTATTCATCGCCCTGTCGGCAAGCTTAAGTAATGGTTTTATTACAGCAAATTTACCCCTAATCCAAGGTGAATATGGCCTGACGCCTTCCGAAGCTGCTTGGCTACCTGCGGCATATGTTATGGCAAATGTCAGTTCAAACCTGATTTTATTTAAAGCCAGACAACAATATGGCCTGAGAGTATTTTCAGAAATAGGGCTCGTTATTTTTATTGCCGTGCTTGTGTTGCATATTTTTGTGCATACCTATGAAATGGCACTATTCGCGCGGGTTGTGGCGGGTTTGGCTGGTGCACCACTCAGCTCATTAGGTATGTATTACACCATGCAAGCCTTTAAAAAAGCAGACATGGCAAAAGGAATATATATCGCCTTCGGCTTTCAGCAACTTGGCGTACCGTTAGCTTGGATTATTTCTCCATTTCTTGTTAGTACAGACAGTTGGTCTGTACTCTACACTTTCGAACTGGGCCTAGCACTTTGTTGTTTAGCCATGGTGGTTTCATTAAAGTTACCACGTAGCTTAAGAATATATGTTTTTGAGAAACAAGATTTCTTTACCTTTGCTTTATTGGCTCCAGGTTTTGCCTGCTTATGTATTGTGCTCACGCAAGGCCCAATTTTATGGTGGTTTAATAGCGAATGGCTTGCTTACGTTTTAATTGCAGGTTTTAGCTTAGTTGTTTTAGGTTTGCTCTATGAACACTATCGTGCCAATCCATTAATTATGACACGTTGGTTAGGTGCGTCTTCGACCCTGCGTTTCATTTTTGGTGCTTTTGCTATTCGACTTTTAATGTCAGAGCAAAGCTATGCTGCTGTTAACTTTTTAAAAACAATGGGAATGGGTCCTGACCAATTTGTTCCACTCTATGTTGTCATATTAGTGGGGATTTTAAGCGGAACACTTTTTAGTGCACTTACTTTTTCACGCGAACGAATTATCTTCCATTTACTTTTTGCAGAGTTCCTCATTCTGGTTGCTTGTGGACTAGATTATCACCTAACCAGTGATGTTCGACCTGTGAATTTCTTTGCAAGTCAGTTTTTAGTCGGTTTTGCTGGTGGTCTATTTATTGGTCCATTGCTTCTGATTGGTTTTGCGCAAACGCTTGCTAAAGGCCCATCTTACGTAGTGACCTTTATCGTATTATTTTCTGCTACCCAAACTTTTGGTGGTCTTGTTGGGTCTTCTTTCTTCTCGACCTATCAACAACATCGTACGCAAAACTATCAGGCAGAGATTATTAAAGATTTAGAACAAGCAGACCCTCTAGTCGCTCAAAGGCTCTCGACCTATCAACGCAGTGCATCCATCACCACTACTGACCCAGCATTACAAACAGCTCAATCCATGCGTTCACTTAATCAAGTGGTCACTCGTGAAGCCCAAGTGCGTGCCTACAATGATGTTATTGCTTTAAACGGTATTTTTGCCGTCGCACTACTCTTATGGGGTGGATTTAATATTGCACGTAGTAAATATCTACAACGCAGAGGAATTAGCCGTCCTTAATGGCTTTCGTATTTGATGAAATAGAAATTGAGATTGATATATGTCAGATGATCAAAACAAACCGGAACAAACACCTGCTCAGGCACCTGCCAACGAGCCAACACCTGCACCTGCACCTGCAAGTAAACTGATTCCGACAAAACGCTCAACTCTATTATGGATGTTAGGTGTTCTTATTATCGGTATTTTAGTGATTTTATGGGCATGGAGAATTGGTCCTTTTGCAACGAGTATTCAGCAAACTGACAATAGTTATGTCAAAGGTAAAACCACGATTTTATCGTCACAAATTAATGGTTATGTTAAAGATGTAGTCGTTAAAGACTTTGATCATGTCAAGAAAGGTCAAGTGCTCATGCATATTGATGCAACCACTTACGACCAAAAAGTAACACAAGCAGCATCAGGTGTTGAGCAAGCTAAAAATACCTTAGCCAATCAAACGCAATCCATTGCCCAGAAACAAGCTGACATTGTGGCGGCACAAGCCAAAGTGGATCAAGCCAAAGCTCAATATGAACTTTCTTTAGCGCAGCTTAGACGCTATCAACAGTTAGGAAATAGTGGCGCAGCTTCTAAATCTGAACAAGATAAAGCCGCAGCAGATGCTGAAAATAACCTTGCAGCCCTGAAGCAGGCAGAAGCCAATGTGTTAGTTGCAAATGAAGCACTTAAAACAGCACAAGTTGCAGAAGCGGGATTAGAAGCACAAGTTTCAAGTGCTAAAGCGCAGTTAGACCAAGCACAAACCACCAAAGACTATAGCGTTATTGTTGCTCCGATGGATGGCCAACTTGGTGAAGTTAACCCTCGTGTTGGGCAATATGTAGCAGCAGGTTCTCAGTTACTCTACCTCATTCCACAGCAAACTTGGGTAATTGCCAATTTCAAAGAAACCCAAATTGCCAATATGCGAATTGGTCAGAAGGCATGGTTTACAGTCGATGCAATGAAACACAAAAAATTTACAGGACATGTTGAGCAGATCTCACCTGCTGCCGGTTCCGAGTTCAGTGTGTTAAAACCTGACAATGCGACAGGAAACTTTACCAAAGTTGTGCAACGAATTGCCGTACGCATTACTATTGATCCAAATCAGGAAGGAATGGAACATTTACGTCCTGGCATGTCAGTGGTTACTTCTGTCGATACAAATTCGTAAACAGCTTTTTAAAGTTCTATTTAAAAAGTTACAATGTGATCAATCATTATTTTCTCAATTTCTAATGTTTGATCACATTGCTCAATCAGTTCCTTATCAACATATTCAACTACCTAATCCCCTGCACCTCGACATTAAGCGGCTAGATTTAATTCACCCCCAAATCTCGGGTAATAAATTTTTCAAATTAAAATACAATTTGCTTGCCGCAAAACAACAAGCGTTATCACGCGTTTTGACTTTTGGTGGCGCTTATTCAAACCATATTGCCGCAACTGCATATGCAGCTCATCTTTTTGGCTTTAAAAGTATAGGTATTATTCGTGGGGAAGAATTAGCAACCCAGCCTCTTAACCCAACCTTGGCAAAAGCTCAAAGTTTAGGAATGCATTTACATTTTGTCTCGCGCATTGAATATCGCTTGAGGGATGACGCAAACTACCTTCAACAATTACACAATCAATTTCCTGAAACTTTCATTATTCCTGAAGGTGGTTCTAATAAGCTAGCAGTACAAGGATGTCAGGAAATTCTCCGTCAAAGCGATTTACAAAACTATGATGTGATTTGTTGTGCGGTTGGAACTGGAGGAACGATTTCAGGACTCATTGAACGAAGCGCACCGCATCAAAAGGTTCTAGGATTTTCAGCATTAAAAGGCGACTTTCTACAACAAGATATTATGCAGTGGACTAAAAAACAGAATTGGTCGCTGACAGATGCTTATTGCTGCGGTGGTTATGCGAAAACTTCATCTGAATTACTGGCATTTATAGAGAATTTTGAAGAGCGACATGCGATACCCCTTGAACCGATCTATACGGGCAAAATGATGTTCGGTCTGTTTGACCTTATCAAAAACAATTACTTCCCTGAAGAAACTCGCATTCTGGCAATTCATTCTGGTGGTTTACAAGCAGATATAAGAAATAAACCAAGCTACTGACTCACAAATATTTAGGGAGCCTTATTCACCAGAGTGGTAAATGTCTTTAGCATGACTAAGGCTCGGCATGATAGTATATGCCCCTTTTTAATTTTCAAGATTAATCGAGAACCTCTTATGTCTAACAGCCATGTCGATGTCATTGTCTTAGGTGCAGGTGCTTCTGGACTCATGTTGGCTGCACATGCTGCTAAACGAGGGCGCTCGGTTTTAATTTTAGAAAAAGCCAATAAAATTGGTAAAAAGATTTTAATGTCAGGTGGCGGTAAGTGTAACTTTACCAATCTGTATGTCGAACCTGACAATTATATTTCTCATAATCCGCACTTCGTTATTTCTGCTCTGTCACGCTATAGCAACTGGGACTTTATCGGTTTGGTATGTGACTACAAAATTGCCTATGAAGAACGTAAACACGGACAATTATTTACGCTAAACGGCGCTAAAGAAATTTTAGAAATGCTTGTGAGTGAGTGTAATAAAACCAAAAATGTAGATATTCAAACCCATTGTGAAGTTGGACAAATTACGCCATTGGAAAAAGGTGGATTTTCACTAAACACCAATCAAGGACATTACACTTGTGATTCTTTAGTTATTGCCACTGGGGGGTTATCGATTCCCACATTAGGTGGTTCCGGTTTTGGCTATGAACTGGCACAAAAATTTGGACATCAAGTTTTTCCAACTCGCGCAGGTTTAGTTCCATTTACTTTTTCAGATCATATTAAAGAAGTGACCACACGCTTAAGTGGTAATGCTTTGGATGTGACGTTAAGCAACTCAAAAAATAGCTTTACTGAAGCATTATTATTTACCCATCGTGGTTTGAGTGGGCCAAGTTCTTTGCAGCTTTCAAACTATTGGAATTCAGGAGAAAGTTTTAAAATTGACTTCTTCCCTAGCCAAGATTTAGCAACCTATTTAAAAGATAAAAAGAAAGCACAGCCTAAAGTTTTATTACGTACTCTTCTTAATGAGTTTACTGCCAAAAGTATTATCCAAGAGTTACAACAACTCATCTGGTCTGAGCAAAGCGAAATAGCGATTGGCAATATCAGTGATGCACAACTAGATCATATTGCAGAGCAGTTACATGGCTTTGCAGTTAAACCGTCTGGAACAGAAGGATATCGTACCGCTGAAGTTACTTTAGGCGGAATAGATACAACTGAAGTATCTTCTAAAACCATGGAAAGTAAAAAGCAGAAAGGACTGTTTTTTGTTGGAGAAGTGCTCGATGTCACTGGCCATTTAGGGGGCTACAACTTCCAGTGGGCTTGGTCTTCTGCCTATGCTGCTGCCCAATATGTATAAGCTAATTTGAGTTTTTCGAACTACTTGATGCGTTCTGTGAATCTTGTGACTGAGAAGTAGTCTGTTTTGAGCTTTCCGACTTACTAAATACAAATTTATAAGCACTTGCTAAAAAACCCACCGTAATTCCGGCAATGACAATCGGTGCTAAAAAACGACCTGGTTTCTTCATCGTATTTTCCTCACTTATTTGTTTTTATAACGGCCAAAAAGAACGACCACTCAATATAGAGTGGTCGAACTTATCACAAAAATCAAAGATTTTTTGTACTGTTTATCTGAAATTCAATTTAACTCCCTTAAATTTCATCATTTTCGCCTGTAGAACCAAACGGTTTATTTACAGGAGGGTGCGCTGGATTCACCTGTACAGAATCCGCTGGTTTTGCATCAGATGGAGCTGCTGATGGTGGAGTTGTTGGCGTAGATGTAGTTGGAGCCGCACTACTCGTACTAGAAGGTGGTTGATAAAGAGGATTTGGTTGATTCGCTTCTTTTTTCGCTTTATCAAGCAAATCAGTTAAAAGTCGTTCTGCTGGTTGACGACCACCTAAACCAAATGCAAGAGCGAAAGCCACTGCAACCGCACCTAGAGTCAAACCAAATGCAAGATTAACGATTGAATCCGCAATACCCATCGCTCTTAGACCAAGCGCAAGTACAAGACCAATAATTAAAACACGAACTAAACTAGCTAACCAACGCGAGCTATTATATTCACCACGTTGAACTACATTCGCTACAACATTCGCTAGCCAGAAACCAATCACTAGAATTACAGCACCCAATAGAATGTTTGCACCGAAATGGATAAACATTGCAATTAGACCACTGATTTGGTCGAAGCCAAGACGGTCCGCTGCTTCAGATACTGCAAAAAGCATCGTAAAGAATACGATTAGGCAACCGACAGCACTAGAAACTTTAGTTTGGCCTAAAAATCGTTGTACATCTAATTTGGCAGGAATTTCATCAACACCTGTACCTGCAATTAACTCTGCAACCAAACGTCCAACAAAACGAGAAACAATATAGGCAACCAATAAAATTAAACCAGCCGCAATAATGTTTGGAATTGCTTGCAAGATTTCATTCAACATTGCTGTCGCAGGCTGAGAAATTGTCTCAATCCCTAGAGCTTCGAACGCTACAATTAATGTGGTAATGATAATGATGGCAAAAACAAATGAACCTAAGAATTTGCCTACATTAGAACTTTTGAAAAGACCAATTTTTTCCGCTTGGGCCTGAACACCTAAGCTATTAATTAAACCTTCAACAATACCGCGTACAATTTTTGCCAAGATATAACCAACAAAAACGATAACGCCCGCAATAAAGATATTTGGTAAGAAAGCTACTGCTTCATTTACCATATTCTGAACTGGAATGAGTAAGCCTGTTAGTCCTAAGATTGAAAGAACAATTGGAAGGAAAAGTAACAATACAAGCCAGTAAAGAATTTCACCAATATTTTGGCTAATTCCACCTACACCGACTTCATTACTTAATTTATCGTCGAGTTGGGTTCTGGATAAAACATTGGTAATCCCTGCCCGCACCAGTCGAGCAACGATCCAACCAATAAAACCCACCACCACAGCAGCAATAATATTTGGAATGTAGACAAGTACCTGATTCACCATATTGCTGAATGGGCCACTCACTCCACTAATGTTGAGCACATTTAGAGCGGCGACAACAGCTAAGATCAAAATAAACCAGAATACAACCTTGGAAATCAGGCCTTCAATATTTGGTGCTCGGCCAGTAGCTGAAGATAGTTTGGCATTAGTATTTACTTTTTGTAGAAGCTTTTTTACACCTGCCGCTACTAATAATGCAATTATCCAACCCACTAATAAGATCACTATTGCAGCCAGAATAGGATGAAACTGATCCCAGTAATACATCGCATCAAATTGAGCGCCGCGAGGCCCATCAAAAAATTCATTCATATTGTTATGTCCTCAATTGTTCTGTTCTTTTCAGTGTTATCTCTAGGAAACACCATTCGTTGTAAAAAATGACGATGAATGCGGTCTATCTCACATTATGTTTTGAATATTTTCTAATCAACACACTTCTGCACAAATACAACAAATTGATGCAAAAGGTTGCAAAAAAGCCTTCAGGTTTACACCTAAAGGCTTGATATCAAGATAAACTGATTCGCTTATTACCCTCTATAGGTCTTTAAATTCAAATCAGAACTACCCTTAATTACATGTGGTGTGGTCTCATTTTGAAAAGCGCCTTCTTGTTTAGGAGTCTGGTTGTGGTCAGTAACCATATAGACAATAAGCGCAAGAAGAAAAAGCCCAACAATAATTAAAATATAAACTGGCAGTCTTCTTTTTTTCGCAGTTTCTTCAGGACTCGTCACATGAGGTGGTTTTGAAAAGTCATGCATCTTCTTTCCCCTCTTCTATTATCATTAACTTTATATTCATCATAGCAATTTGCTTTGTTGCATTGTGTGAAAAAGCATTATTGGAAGGTGTCTGTAGTTGCAAAACTCTACTTTTAAAATAATAAAAACAGTATAAAATTTGCACAAATTAATTTAGACAATTAAAAATAATTTCTCGTTATTCACGAACTTCGTCTATGCCCCATTTGTAATACAATATGTTTTAGCGCTTACTTTTTAGAAAATAGGCTATAATAAGCCCCCTTGTTTTAAAGCTGCTCTATTTTATGATGTATCGTCAGCAAAACGTAACTCTTGATCTCGACACTGACGTCACACATCAATGTTATATACACCAGACGAGAGATGAACATCTGATTGGTATTATTGAATTTAATAAGCCAAGCTATGAACTCAAATGGGGTGATCTGGAATATTTTCGTCGTCGCACTGAAGAGTTTTCAGTGATGCCATTTCCTGACTGCATTAATGCCATGATTGTTGATATTCGTAATATCAATATTTTTCTGGACAATGAAGTTCCAATTTTACCTTGGCGTTTACTTGAAGAAGACTGCCCTGTTCGCTTAGTTGTTCCCCAAGACCGTTTAGAACATTATGCAGGTCTTTTTGAACCAACTTGGCTTTCAAGCGATGTAGACAGTGCTATTTCCGAAATTCGTGAATTTATGGATATGTTTGTCCATTAATAAACATATCCATAAAAATAATTTTAAAGTTCTTTCAATTGTCGTTTGTTACCAGTAATTTTCTACTGCAATATTTCCTTCACCACGACGATTCATCGTCAAACCACGGCGCTTTAAAGCCTCTTTTGTGTCATCTACCATTTCTGGGTTTCCACAAAGCATAACATGGCTTGTTACAGGGCTTAATTCGATACCAGCAACTTTTTCTAATTCACCGTTTTCAATCAAAACTGGCAAACGATCATGTAACTGTGCTGATGGATCACGAGTAATAATTGAAATAAATTTAAAACCGACGTGCCCTTCACCAAAAGTTTCAGCAATCTCTTGAATACGATCGGCATAAGCTAATTCAGCGGCTGTACGCACACTGTAAACCAAATTGATCTTTTGATATTTAGACCATGTATCGAAGTCTTGCAGCATCGACAAAAACGGCGCCAAGCCAGTACCCGTTGCTAATAACCATAGATCATGCGGTAAAGGCTGCTGATAGCGAGCTAAAGTAAGATAACCGTAAGGTATTTTTTCTAAGTAAAGCTCATCATCTACCTTCAAATGTTGAAGATTCGAGGTAAATGCACCGTCAGGCACCACAATTGAGAAAAATTCTAGCGTTTCATCAAATGGAGACGACACCACCGAATAGGCACGAACAACAAGTTCATCTCCAACTTTCAGTCCAATACGCGCAAATTGCCCAGCCGTAAATTTAAAATGTGCGGGGCGAGTCATCGTGAAACTAAAAAGAGTTGGAGTCCAGCGGTGTACAGATAAAACTTTTTCTACGCTAAATTTTTCAATTGACATGATTTCAACGTGGCATGAAATAGTGCGCTCATGTTAGCATGACAGCCGAAATAATGAATACTTTTAAACGTTAAGGCTTTTTAAACATGCGCATGACATTACGCCAGTTGGCTGTTTTTGTAGCAGTCGCTCAAGAAGGAACTGTCACCAAAGCCAGTGATGCGGTCAGACTGACGCAAAGTGCAGCAAGTATGGCTTTAGCCGATTTAGAGGATGGTCTTGGTGCTCCTCTATTTGATCGTTTAGGTAAACGACTACAACTCAATGATCTTGGTCGCTTTCTATTGCCTCAAGCGCTAGAAATATTAGGTCGCTGTGAAGCTTTTGAGCAAGCTGCAAAAGGTGAGTTACAAAGCATTGATTTACGCATTGGGGCAACTCTAACGATCAGTGATTATCTCATGCCAGATTTAATGGCAAACTTTTTACAGTATCATCCTAAGGCACACCTACAATTACAAGTAGGCAACACACGCCAAATGATTGAAGCAGTCAATCAGTTTCAGCTTGATTTGGCATTAATTGAAGGCTCGTGTCACCTGCCTCAACTTCAATGTATTCACTGGCGAGATGATGAGCTTGCAGTATGCTGCTCCCCTAGTCACCCTCTAGCACGTTTAAATCGACCTTTAACAGCGAATGATTTTTATCAAGTTGAATGGATTTTACGTGAAGAAGGTTCCGGAACTCGTGAAGTGTTTGATAATGCTATTTTACAAGACCTCCCAGACGCTAATATTCGCCTAACCTTAGGTCACAATGAAGCAATCTTGAAAATCGTTGCTGGTGGTTTAGGAATGTCTTGTATCTCTAAACTCGCTATTGAACCTTTAATTGAAAAAGGACAACTCGTTATTTTAGATACACCTTTCTGGCAACTTACTCGCCCACTTTACATGTTGGTACACCGTCAAAAATACCAAGGCCCTGGCCTAAAAGCATTCTTACAATTCTGTGAAGATCAGGTTTAAGACCTGATCTTCTAGTACCATCTTGAGTCATTCTCGCAAGGCTCACCATTTTATTATTTATTGCTTAAGACAATTAAGGGAAGCTTACACCTCCCTTAATTTTGTATTACTTACCTGTTCCAAACATTATCAATAATCATCCCTATCCGTCACAGCTAAGCTCGATATCAAGCTAGCCTTGAAGATTGAGAATCACTATTAACGTCGAAAATGTGATAACAACTCTGACGTAATCGCGTTATTATGATCAGCGATTTTATTCTTTTTTGTTTTAGCCGGATTAGGATCGATACGCTCAATCTTGATAGCCTTAAATTTCCCCTGATTATCTGCCGCAAGAAATCTAACTTTTTCATTTCTTTTCGGTTCACCTTCTGATGCAGGGAAATCCGAAATATGAAAGAAAATATCTCCTTCAGCCGTTCCAATAAAACCAAATCCTTTTTCAGGATCATATTGTTTAACTTTTCCGGTATAAAACTCTTGCTTCATGATCTTTACCCTACTTTTTCAATACTGTGATTACAGCAGAAAATTAAAAAGAGACTTTCAATCCGCCTTCAAAACTTTACGGTTTGATTAAGTCTCTTTTTATCTTTATTTTAAAAACTAGTCTTTTTGGACACTACCAAAAATTTTATCGCCCGCATCACCTAGACCAGGAACAATATAGCCTTGTTCATTTAAGCCATTATCAATAGATGCTGTATAAATCTGTACATCAGGATGAGCGGCTTCAACTTTAGCAACACCTTCTGGAGCAGCAACTAATACCATAACACGTATATCTTTACAGCCACTCGCCTTTAACACATCAATGGCAGCAACTAATGAATTACCAGTTGCCAACATTGGATCGATAATCATTGCAAGACGATTAGCAACGTCTGGAACTAATTTTTTATAGTAAGTACGAACTTCTAATGTTTCTTCATTACGCTCAAGACCTAAAACACTCACTTTTGCACTTGGAATCAGATTAAGTACACCATCCAGCATACCAATGCCTGCACGTAAAATCGGTACAATCGTTATTTTTTTACCAGCAATACGCTGTGTAGTAACAGTTCCAGCCCATCCATTAATTTCACAATCCACAACTGGTAAATCTTTTGTTGCTTCATAAGTCAACAACATAGTCACTTCCTGAGCAAGCTCACGGAAATTCTTAGTACTGATGTCAGAACGACGTAACAAACCTAATTTATGACGAATAAGTGGGTGACGAATTTCTTGAATGGCCACAGATGTTACCTAAAAATATATAAACGTATTTATTATAATCTTTTTTTAATGCTCAATAAAAAAAAGCCTCCATATTTGGAGGCTTTTTTGTACACTAGAATTAATGTTGTTGTGAAAGCATGAAATGTAACGGAGATAAAATTTCTGCTTTTAATGCCAAATTAATCATTGGATCTGGGTAAACACCCAAAATAATAACTAATGCAGCAGCAGCCAATACCATTAAACCACCTACTTTTTGACCCCAATGAGCATCTGCATCAATACGAGGAGTTTCTGGTGGTGTCATATACATTACAACCATCACACGTAAGTAATAGTACAAACCAATACCACTACCCACAATAATCATTGCAGCTAAGAACCAGTGCTGAGTTGTTACAGCAGCCATTACAACCAAGAACTTACCAATGAAGCCTGCTGTTAATGGAATACCAGCCAAAGATAACATCATGACTGTTAAAGTTGCTGTAAGTACTGGACGACGCCAGAACAAACCACGGTAGTCTGCAAGACTTTGTGCTTCATCTACGTTGTTATATGGGCTAGACATTAACGCTACCGCACCAAAAGCACCGATAGTTGTTAATACATAAGACACCACATATACAGTTACGCTACCCAAGCTCGCATAAGTCATACTAATTAAAGCAATTAACAAATAACCAAAATGAGCAATAGATGAATAACCAAGAATACGTTTTAAGTTAACTTGACGAACAGCGAGTAAGTTACCAACTAAAATCGACAATACTGCAATGATTGTCAAAATAGTGACTAACGAATCCACCATAATTGCGCCTGAAGCAAGCATATAACGCACGAACAAACCAATTGTTGCAACTTTAGCAGCAGTCGCCAAGAAAGTTGCCATTGGCGCTGGCGCACCTGCATACACATCTGGTGTCCATTTATGGAACGGTGCAAGCGATAATTTAAACGCAACAGCAAAGATAATGAGTGCTAAACCTAATAACACCATTGGCTGTTTGATTGCGCCAAATAAAGCCTGTACAGAATCATAGAATGACAGTGAACCAGTATATGCATAGATGTATGCCATACCCATCAACAACATTGCAGAAGCTGTCGCTGAAAGTACAAGGTATTTAATACCAGCTTCAAGTGAACTACTACGTTGGTAAGTATAAGCAAGTAAGCCGTATACAGGAATCGACATTAACTCAAGGCTAATGAAGAACGATGCATAATGAGAACTTGCAACCATCAACATTGCACCTGCTACTGAAGCAAGTAACAAAAGATAGAGTTCTTCGCGGTTGTCTTTATAGGTTTCGATGTAAGCGTGAGACAAAGTACAACAAGCCAATGCCGCAATCAAAATCATAAATTGATAGAACATGGTAAATGGATCAACCATAAACATGCCCATCACATTTGCCGGTACAAACTTACCGCCAAATACTGCAAATAAAATATAAAGTGCAGCGAGGTTTAAACCAACAACAGAAGCTGTTGCGATTAAATTATGATTACGCTTAATTGAAATTAACAGCATGACGACGATTGTTGTCAAAGCAACAATCATCACCGGAGCTAAAGGCATAAGCGTAGCAAGTGATACTGTGAAGTTCATGATTATTGGATCTCCACATGGTCAAGTTGAGTAGCTGTTTGCTGAACAGTTTCAACGACTTCTTGAACTGGCATATAACTATTTACAAACCACTGCATGCTTGAATGAGATACATCCAAGAATGTTTGTGGGTAGATACCAAGCCAAACGAGACCAATCGCACAAATCATCAAAATACCAACTTCACGAGCAGATAAGTCTTTTAGTGGACTAGTGTAGTGTTGCTTTTGTTCAGGATTTGGTTCACCAAATAAAGTACGGTGAACCAAAATCAAGCCGTATAAGCCTGCAAATACAAGGCTGATAGAAGCAAGAATCGTGAATACAGGATATTTATTGAATGAACCCATCAAGATCAGGAATTCACCGATAAAGTTACCCAAACCTGGCACGCCTACAAGAGCAGCCACGAAGAACATCAAGAAAAATGGCAAGTACTGAAGCTGGCCACGAAGACCACCCATTAAACGTAAATCACGTGTATGTAAACGTTCGTAGATTTGACCAGACATAATGAACAATGCAGCTGATGACAAACCGTGTGCCAACATCATGATCATTAAACCTTGGAAGGTCAAAATGTTACCTGCGTAGATCGCAAGTAAAATAAAGCCCATGTGTGAAATCGACGTGTACGCAAGTAAACGTTTCATGTCAGTTTGCTGGTAAGCACACCATGCGCCGTAGAAAATACCAATCAAACCGAAAATAATCGCAATGTCTGCAAACTGTGCAGAAGCTGTCGGGAAGAATGGAATAACAAAACGAAGCAAGCCATACGCAGCTGTTTTAATCAAGATACCTGCTAAGTCTACAGAACCTGCTGTAGGTGCTTGAGCATGTGCATCTGGTAACCAACCGTGTAATGGGAATACTGGTAACTTCACCGCAAAACCGATGAAGAAACAGATCATGAAACCATACGCTAAGCTAGGAGGTAAGTGATTAGCTACAGCTAATAAATAGTTGTAATCGAAACCGATCATTCCGGTCATCATGTAGCCATAAACTACAAGACCAAGAATACCGATTAACATCACTAAACCAGCGATTTGCGTGTAAAGGAAGAACTTAGTAGCTGCGTAAACACGTGAACGACCGTTTGAACCTTTATGACCCCATAACGCAATCAGGAAGTAGATTGGTACAAGCATCATCTCCCAGAAGAAGAAGAACAAGAATAGGTCAATCGCTAAGAATACACCGATAACACCACCTAAACTCCATAAGAGGTTTAAGTGGAAGAAACCAACGTTCTTTTGAATTTCGCCCCATGAACAACCAACAGCAAGTACACCAAGTAATGCTGTTAGTAAAACCATGAGTAAAGATAAACCATCCACAGCTAAGTGAATGCCGATACCGAGTGATTGAATCCACGGTAAATAGAACTCAGCAGACCAAGTTGGGATTTTTGAACCCATCTCATAGCTATAAGTTCCACTTTGCCAAAGTGCAAGACCTAAGCCCAAAGTAATGAGCATACCAATTAAGGCAATCCAGCGTGGCAAGGTTTTGTCGAGCTTATCGACTAACCAACAAATAAAACCAGCAATGAACGGAACAAGGATCAGCGCGGGTAAAATTAAATTGTTTTCCATTTTATTTCCCCACTACCTGAATAACGATCAAGATCATCAATAACACCACTACACCGAGTGACATACTTGATGCGTATTCACGCAATGAACCGGTTTGACGTGAGCTTGTAAAACTGTTTCCGCCTTTAACAAGTGCAGGAAGAACTAACCACAAACTGTCAATCGGGTCACGGCCAAAGATTTTGGCGAAGAACAAATAAGGTTTAACAAAAACGATGTCATACAATGCATCAAAACCAAAAGCGGTACGGCAAATATGTGCCAAACCTGAACCCAAACTTGTTTGAGCGAATGATTTCACTGCACCATAAGCAAATGTAAATAATGCTATACCAACAACTAGACCAACTAGCGCAATTCCTACTGCTAAATGCTCTGCCCCATGCATGCCTTCAACAAATTGTTCAGCCACATGGAATTCAGGAATTTTTGCAGTATTAAGAATACCAGCTACAGGCGCTTTTAATACGGCACCAACAAAAGTAGACAGTACAGCTAAAATGCCCAATGGAGCCCAGTAAGTTGCACCTTTAATTTCATGGTAAGGCGTGTTTTCTTGACCAAAGAATACAACCCAGATTAAACGGAATGTATAGATTGAAGTCAGGAATGCACCAGCTACACCCACCCAATATAAGGTGTGATATAGAGCAACTGATTGGCCTTGTACCCAAACTTCACCAAGAATCGCATCTTTAGAGAAGAAGCCTATGGTCAAGAATGGAATCGCTGCTAATGCACCGCCACCAATCGCAAAACAAGCAAACAGGAATTTGTTACGTTTGAACAAGCCACCCATTTTGAAGATGTTTTGCTCGTGGTGGTAAGCCAGAATCACCGCACCAGAAGACAAGAATAATAATGCCTTAAAGAATGCGTGAGCCAACATATGGAATAAGCCAGCTTGATAAGCTTCCGCACCTACAGCCATGAACATATAACCCAACTGACTCATTGTTGAGTAAGCCAAGATACGTTTGATGTCTGTTTGAACGAGTGCAGCAAAACCTGCAACTAACAAAGTCACAGCACCTGTTACCGAAATGAATTGCATCACTTCAGGCGCAAGTTCGAATACGCTGAATAGACGGCAGCATAAGTACACACCAGCCGTTACCATTGTTGCAGCATGGATTAATGCAGAAACAGGTGTTGGACCTGCCATTGCATCTGCCAACCATGTTTGCAATGGAATTTGCGCAGATTTACCAGCAGCACCCAAGAACAACATTAATGCAGTCCAGATCGTAAGAGACGAACTCTTCGTCATTACTTCTGCTGCGTGTTCAACGATGTACTGAGTATTCAGCGTACCAAATTGTTGGTAAAGCAAGAATAAAGCGATAAGTAAGAATACGTCACCTACGCGGGTAACTGTAAATGCTTTGATCGCAGCCCAACCATTTGCAGGGTTTGCATAATAGAAACCGATAAGCAAATAAGAGCAAAGACCTACGCCTTCCCAACCTAAGAATAACAACGCTAAGTTGTCGCCCAGTACAAGCACAAGCATGCTGGCAACAAACAGGTTGAAATAAGAGAAGAAACGAGCATAACCTTCTTCACCGCGCATGTACCATGATGCAAAGATGTGGATTAAGAAACCAACCCCCGTCACCATGCCCATCATGAGTAAAGATAAGCCATCTAAATGTAAGCTAATGCCCGGTGCAAAACCACCAACATTGAACCAAGTCCACAGATTTTGAACAAAGACTTGCTGACCACTCGTGGTAAATGCCATTCCAGCAATCAGTGCAAATAATGCAGATAAACCTACAGAACCCACACCAATAATTGCTGCAACATTTTCAGAGAGTTTGTCTCGTCCTGCCGCCAATAAAATAAAACCGATTAGCGGAAATAATACTGTTAGATATAAATAACTCATCCGCGCATCTCACTAGCAGCATCCACATCCAAATGATGGAAGCGATGATAGAACTGAAGGACAATCGCAAGACCGATACATGCCTCTGCTGCTGCAAGGGTCAAAATCAGAATGAACATCACTTGTCCATCTGGTTGTGCCCATACGCTACCCGCAAGAACAAATGCCAATGCAGCAGCATTCATCATGACCTCAAGGCTCATTAACATAAATAATAGGTTGCGTCGCACCATTACACCGTAAAAACCGAGTGCAAAAAGGATGGTTGCAACAATCAAACCATGTTCTAAAGGAATCTGGCCCATTATTCTTTTTCCTCTTCTGCACCTGGTTCACGTTTACCTAAGTGGTATGCTGCAACAAGGGCTGCTAGCAATAACATCGCGGCAACTTCAACCAATAATAAATAGTGAGTAAAGAGTGCTTGACCAACTACTTTTGGTCCAATCACTTGTGCCCCAAGTGGTGCTGAAATAGTGGTGTATTCACCGCCAAGCATCCAAACTAAAAGCAAGCCGAGTAAGAAACTCATGAGGGCCGGATATGCCCAAGCATCTGAAGAAAGCCATTTACGTTCTTGTTCAACGGTGTGTTGACCTAAGTTAAGCATCATCACAACGAATACAAACAGAACCATAATTGCTCCAGCATAGACGATGATTTCAAGAGCACCTGCAAAAGGCGCCCCCACGATCATGAAAATACCAGCAACAGCAAGCAATGAAACAATTAGACTAAGCAAAGCGTGTACAGGGTTCGTGTTAGTCACTACACGAACCGTAGAAACGATGGCCACGAGTGCCATCAAATAAAACGGCCACATCATGGTAATAGACTCCGTACATCGATTGGTGCACTTTCTTTTTGTGCTTGACCTTTCTCTTTACCGTTAATTGCCATACCCGTTACACGGTAGAAGTTGTAGTCTGGGTATTTTCCCGGACCTGAAATGAGTAAGTTTTCTTTCTCATAAACAAGGTCTTGACGTACATATTCACCAAGTTCGAAATCTGGTGTCATCTGAATCGCAGTGGTTGGACAAGCTTCTTCACACATACCGCAGAAAATACAGCGTGAAAAGTTAATACGGAAAAATTCCGGATACCAACGCCCATCTTCTGTTTCTGCTTTTTGTAGTGAGATACAGCCAACCGGACACGCAACCGCACATAGGTTACATGCCACACAACGCTCTTCCCCATCTGGGTCACGCGTCAACACAATACGACCACGAAAGCGTGGCGGTACAATCTGTTCAGCTGGTACTTCTGGATATAAAATCGTGTCACGTTTACGCGTTACATGGCTAAATACCATAAACAACGAACGTACAATCGATCCGAATCCAGCTAGAAATTTATACATTTTGTACTCCCTGCTGTCCTAGGCCTGATTCATCAGAATCACAGCACCAGTCACTAACAAGTTGACCAACGCCAATGGCAAACAAATTTTCCAACCAAAGTTCATGACTTGGTCATAACGTGGACGCATTAAAGAACCACGAGCCAAAACAAACATCATTACAAAGAATGCTGTTTTAATCACAAACCAGAATACTGGCGGAACAAATGGAATTTCTAAATTGAATGGTGCTAACCAGCCACCGAAGAATAAAGTTACGATCAATGCAGAAATAAGTACCACGTTGACATATTCAGCAACGAAGAACATACCCCATTTCATACCACCATATTCAACATGGTAACCTTCAGCCAATTCTTGTTCTGCTTCTGGTTGGTCAAATGGATGACGGTGAGTTACCGCAACACCAGCAACCACAAAAATCAAGAAACCTAAGAATTGTGGAATGACAAACCAAACATCGCGTTGTGCTTCAACAATTTCACGAAGGTTAAATGAGCCTGCAATTGCAACCACACCCATCAATGAAATACCCAAGAACACTTCATAAGAAATGGTTTGAGCAGCTGAACGTAAACCACCAAGCAATGAGTATTTGTTATTTGAAGCCCAGCCACCAAATAATACTGCATAGACTGCAATACCAGCCATTGCCATGAAGAACAACAAACCGATACTCATATCGGCAACACCCAGTGAAGGACTCACCGGGATTACCATGAATGAGAGAACCGCTGTTGCCATTGCAACAGCTGGTGCTAAACGGAATGTAAGTTTGTCAGCAAATTTTGGTGTCCAGTCTTCTTTGAACATGATCTTGAGCATGTCGGCAACGATCTGGAACATACCACCAGGACCAACACGGTTTGGACCATAACGGTCTTGCCACCAAGCAAGTAAACGACGTTCAATAAAAGACATCAACGCTGCAACTAAAACAACCACAAGCAAAATCACAACTGCTTGAACTACAGCGTAGGCGATTGGCCAGTTCTCAGCCCAAAGTGGCGTTTGACGTATAATTTCTTGATTCATGAATTACACTCCTAAAGCCACTGAAACAGGCTCAGCTAGTGACACCATTGGTGCTAAACCAACTGGGTAACCAATATAACCTGTAGGTAAATATTCAATTACTTGTACAGGCAAGCTCACTGTGGTTTCGCCTGCTTTTACTGTAATGCGTTGACCTTCTTGAAGGTTCAAACGAGTTGCATCTTGTTCGCCCACTGCAAACATAGCTTCTGGAATACGAGTTTCCATTGCAGGTGTTTTAATAGTGAATTCACCAGAACCAAAAATATGATGCATTGGTACTAAGCGGAAACTTTCAGGGTTTGCAACTACAGACACTGGAGCAACATAGCTACGTGCAGGACGTTTTGCCAAGCGATCGAATAAACGAACACCGGAATCACCACCTTTTAAGTGACCACCCACTTCATCTTGGTATTTGTTCCAAGATTGTGGAGAGTTCCAGCCCGGAGCCCATGCAAATGGTACTAATGATGATGCTTTTTGCGGACCAACATAACCTTCCATTGAGAATGTTAATGCTGAATCTGGATCGGTAGGCTGTTTCGGTTCATGAACTGATAACGGCGCACGCATTGCTGTACGACCTGAATAACGACGTGGTTCACGCGCAATTTTCAAACCATGTACACGGTAACCTGCATCAGGTGCCACATCTTGAATTGCTTCAAGTACTGGTACATTTTTCACGATGCTTTCAATCACATCATCAAGCAATGTCCAATCTACAGCCTTACCTTTAATGCCAGTTTCGATGGCATGTAACCAACGCCATGATTCTTTAATTGCATATTCAGGCTTGTAATAACTTGGATCGTAAACTTGATAGAAGCGTTGTGCACGACCTTCTTGGCTTACAACAGTACCGTCACCCTCTGCAAAGCTTGCTGCTGAAAGAACGATATCAGCTAGTTTCACAGTTTCAGTTTCACTGTGATCAAGCACGATTACTGTTTCAGCTTTATCTAGTGCAGCTTTTACTTGAGCAGCAGGTAAACGACGGAACAAGTCATTTTCAACAATAACCAGTGTGTCGTAGTCTTGAGCAAATGCTTGTTCAAGGCTTAAGCCTCCAAACAATGCCAAGCCCATAGAGTTCACTTCAGGAACCACAAGACTTAAACCAGCTTTAGAACCTAAGTTCTGAGTCAACTCAGCCGCAGCTTCCATAATAGAAGCATCTTGCAAACTTGTGCCCGCAATGATTAATGGTTTGTTTGCTGCTTTTAAAGTGTCGGCAATGGTTTGAGCAAATGCTTTTGCATCGTCATCTAAACCAGTTAATACGTCACCTTTCACTGCTGCTGCTACGGCAAAGCCTAAACGTGCAATATCATTTGGAGAAGCAACAACTTCACCAGTTGCAACGTCGGCAAGACGAGTTTGAGTTGCAGCCAAGATATAGATCGGAGATTTTGCTTCCTGACCAATACGTTGTAAAGGTTCAGCCAACCAATCTGGAGTACGTGTTTTCGCAGCCATTTCACGAGCTTTGTTTTTCGCAGCTTGGCGAACAGACAATGCCATACGTGGAGCAGTTTGAGTTAGATCTTCACCTAAAATCAGAACAGCATCGTAGCTTTCAATTTCACGCATGTTCGGGTTGTAAATACCCTCGGTTTGCATGATAGATGCAGCAAGTTCAACAAGTTTTTGCTCTTTTTGAGCAACACCAGTTGAGTAATTTGCCTGACCTACAAGCTCACGTAATGCATAGTTAGATTCCAAGCTTGCACGCGGAGAACCAATACCCAAAACTTTTTTGCCTTGAAGCTTTGCAATCGTTTGATCTAAAGCTTGATCGACAGAAACAGTTGCAACAGTTTCACCGTTACGGAATTGAGGCTGACGTGGACGGTCTGCACGGTTTACATAACCTGTGCCAAAACGACCTTTGTCACAAAGGAAGTACTGGTTAACCGAACCATTGAAACGGTTTTCTACGCGACGGATTTCACCATAACGTTCACCCGGAGAAATGTTACAACCCGAAGAACAGCCCTGACACACGCTTGGTGCATACTGCATATCCCATTTACGGTTATAACGCTCTGAATGAGTCTTATCAGTGAATACACCTGTTGGACATACTTCAGTCAAGTTACCTGAGAATTCAGATTCTAAAGTACCTGATTCTGGACGACCAAAGTAAACACGAGATGCATTGGCATACACACCAAAGTCTGTACCACCCGCATAATCTTTGTAGTAACGAACACAACGGTAACAAGCAATACAACGGTTCATTTCATGTGCAATGAATGAGCCGAGTTCTTGATTGTAATGCGTACGTTTTGTGAAGCGGTAACGACGACGGTCATGACCAGTCATTACCGTCATATCTTGTAAATGACAGTGACCACCCTCTTCACAGACTGGACAGTCGTGCGGGTGATTCGTCATCAAAAATTCAACAATAGATGCACGGAAATCCGTTGCTTCTTTGTCTTCAACTGAGATATAGGTATTGTCAGATGCTGGTGTCATGCAAGACATGACCAAACGACCACGCGTATCTTCTGGATTCGCATATTGCGTAACAGCACATTGACGGCAAGAACCAACCGAACCTAAGGATGGATGCCAACAAAAATATGGGATGTCGATGCCCAGACTCAAACATGCTTGTAGCAAGTTTTCCGAGCCGTTGACTTCATACGATTTTCCATCGACATGAATTGTAGCCATAGTCGAATTCCTTAAGCTTGTTCTACGTTGCTGGTTTGCACGACAGGACGAGTCGTCACTTTCGCTTCAAACTCACCACGGAAATGTTTGAGTGCGCCCATAAGCGGCTCCATCGCACCTGGTGCGTGGGCACAGAAAGTTTTACCGATCCATAATTTACGAGTCAATTCTTGTAAATGGTCGATATCTTCTTTCTTACCTTCGCCTGCTTCAAGTGCTTTAAGCGCTTTAACAGCCCATGGCAAACCATCACGACATGGTGTACAGAAACCACATGATTCACGTGCAAAGAACTCTTCTAAGTTACGAGTGAGCGATACCATGCATTGAGTTTCATCTACAACCATTAATAAACATGTTCCCAAACGAGAACCTGCTTTCATAATCGTGTCTGCATCCATTGGTAAATCAATGGTATCTGCTGGTAAAAAGTCAGTTGAAGCACCGCCTGGTAACCATGCTTTCAGCGTTAAGCCTTCTCGCATACCACCAGCATGATCTTCAATCACTTCACGCGCAGTTGTACCAAATGGTAATTCCCAAAGACCTGGGAATTTCACTTTACCTGAGGCACCATAAATTTTAGTGCCTGGGTCTTTTGATTTACCTGCTGATAAACCGATATACCACTCTGGACCACGAAGCATAATTGCTGGCAAGTTGTTATAAGTTTCAACGTTGTTCACAATTGTTGGACGGCCCCATGCTCCTGCAACTTGCGGGAACGGTGGCTTAGTACGAGGGTTAGCACGACGGCCTTCAAGCGAGTTAATTAATGCAGTTTCTTCACCACAGATATAACGCCCTGCACCCGTATGTACATGCAACTCAAAATTCCAGCCAGAACCTAAAATATTTTCGCCTAAATAACCTTTAGCACGAATCTGTTCTAGCGCTTCATTTAGATATTGAGCGGCCTCGATGTATTCACCACGGATAAAGATATAACCATGAGTCGCCTCTAAGGTATAACCCGCAATTAACATCCCTTCGATCAATTGATGTGGAAGTTTTTCCATCAACAAACGGTCTTTAAAGGTACCCGGTTCCATTTCATCGGCATTACAGATCAAATAACGTGGACCACCATCATTTGGTGCCATTAATGACCATTTAATACCCGCTGGGAAACCCGCACCACCACGACCTTTTACGGTTGCAGCTTTAATCACGTCTAACACTTCAGCAGGCTTCATGCTTAATGCTTTTTTAAAGCCAGCATAACCTTCAAGTGCTTCGTAATCATCAGCACCACGAACTTCGTCACGTTTACTTAAACGCCAAGTTAGTGGATGAGTTTCTGGATTACCGTCGCCATAAATTGGTTTTGGTTCAGTATTCATACATACTTCTCCAATAACTGTTTGACTGATGTCACTTCAACTAAACCGTGAGTATCTTCATCAATCATTAAAGTTGGGCCTTTGTCGCAGTTGCCTAGGCAGCAAATTGGAAGCAGCGTAAAACGACCATCTGCAGTCGTTTGACCAAACTGAATACCTAATTCGCGCTGGAATGCTTCAGCAAGTGTTTCTGCACCCATCAAGAAGCAAGCAATTGAGTCACAAAGCAAAATTACGTGACGACCTACCGGTTGGCGATAGATACGGTTGTAAAATGTTGCAACACCTTCCAAATCAGCAACACTCATCGACAATAACTGTGCGATGGCATTCATTTGAGCGTCATCTACCCAACCATTACGGCGCTGTACACACTTCAATGCATCCAAAGAGGCTGCACGAGGGTATGGATAGTGACCAATGTGATGTTCGATATCGTGAATTTCTTCCGCAGTCAAAATCCCTTCAACATTCACACGTGGTTTTTTATCAGTCAAAATCATCATTATGTGTTACCTCTTAGCGATCCACGTCAGCCATAACCACGTCAATGGTCGCCAGATAAATGATTAAGTCAGATACCAAACTTCCGTTAATCACTGCAGGCATTTGCTGTAAGTGAGTAAACGTCGGTGTACGAATACGAGTACGATAACTCATCGTCGCTTTATCTGAAGTCAAGTAGTACGTACTTGCGCCTTTAACCACTTCAGTCATAAATGATGACTCGCCCGCTGGCATGACAGGACCCCATGAAACGCTCAAGAAGTGCGTAATCAAGGTTTCAATATCTTGTAATGTCTTATCTTTCGGTGGTGGAACAGCCAATGGGTGATCCGCTTTATATGGACCAGAAGGCATGTTATCCAAACACTGTTGAATAATTTTTAACGACTCAGTAATTTCACGGAAGTGAACGAGTACACGTGCATATGCATCGCCTTCATACTCAACTGGCACATCAAAATCGAAGTTTTCATAGCCACTGTATGGACGATATTTACGAACGTCAAAATCAATACCTGTTGCACGTAAACCAGTACCAGTTACACCCCATGCGAGTGCAGATTTGGCATCGTATTGTGCAACGTTACGCGTACGACCAATAAACACAGAGTTTTTCAATGCCGCTGTGTAATATTCATTTAAGCGCTTAGGCATCCACTCTAGCAATTCTTTAACAAGTTTTTGCCAGTTGTTTGGAAGATCGTGTGCTGTACCACCAATACGGAACCATGCTGGATGCATACGGTAACCCGTGATTGCTTCAACAATGTCGTAAACTTTTTGACGGTCTGCAAACATATAGAATACTGGTGTCATACCACCGGCATCCTGAATTGCCGTACCACAGAACAACAAGTGGTTATTAATACGGAACAATTCGTTCAACATGACACGAATAACTTGCGCACGTTCAGGAACTTTAATGCCTGCCATTTGCTCTACAGCCATTACGTACGGCATGTTTTGAGCACAACCACCTAAGTAGTCGACACGGTCAGTATAAGGAATGAAAGAATGCCATGTTTGACGTTCAGCCATCTTTTCCACACCACGGTGGTGATAACCAATATCAGGAACACAGTCCTTCACTTCTTCGCCATCTAACTGCAATACAACACGGAACGCACCATGTGCAGATGGATGGTTAGGACCCAAGTTCAGGAACATGAAGTCTTCGTCAGCGTTACCACGCTTAAGACCCCAGTCTTCTGGAACAAAACGTAAGTGCTCTTGTTCAAAGTCTTGTTTCGCTTTGTCTTGCATGTACGGCGTATATTCCGTCGCACGTGCTGAATATTCTTTACGAAGCGGGTGACCTTCCCAATACGTTGGCAGCAAAATACGACGGAGCATTGGATGCCCTTCGAAATTAATACCGAACATATCGTAAGCTTCACGTTCATACCAGTTGGCATTTGGCCAGATATTGGTCGCTGTCGGAAGGTTAAGATCATTTTCGTTCAAGGCAACCTTGATACGAATGTCACTATTACGCTCAAGCGATAATAAATGATAGAACACAGTGAAGTCAGATGCTGGTAAACCATCACGATGAACACGTAAACGCTCATCCATCGCAGATAAGTCAAACAGCATTACATATGGGCGTTCCACTTTACGTAGGAACATAAGGACTTCTTGCACGCGTGCGCGCTCAACCCAGACTGTTGGAAACTCTTCAAAAGTCGCCTGCACGTAAAAGTTCTCACCAAATTTGGTTTTGAGTTCTTCTACGATTGCAAATGCTGGGCGTGAATCAACTGGTGTTGACTCTGGCATAGCAATGTCAGTTTCAGCCATTGGCTTGGCTTCCTATTTAATACAAATTCTGTCAATTTTCTCGATGAACATATCGGTTAGATATGTCAAAGCACCGTCAAAAAATTATTTAATCTCATCCATAGAGCGTAAGTTTTTAACGGCAATACGCTGCGCATTCTTACGGTCACGTTCTGGCATCATCTTTGGCTTATACACTGGCTGAAGATCATCACCGATCACGGCAGAAAGCGGGCGTCGCTCTAATTGAATCTGGTCTTGTAAAAGCATTAAAGCTTGAATTAATGCTTCAGGACGAGGTGGACAACCTGGGACGTACACGTCAACAGGAATAATTTTGTCTACACCTTGAACTACTGAATAGATGTCGTACATACCTCCAGAGTTTGCACAAGCACCCATCGAGATGACCCATTTAGGCTCTAACATCTGTTCATATAGACGCTGAATAACTGGTGCCATTTTTACGAAACAGGTCCCTGCAACAATCATCAAATCAGCTTGACGAGGTGAAGCACGGATAACCTCTGCGCCGAAACGTGACAAGTCATGCACACCTGTTAAGGTCGTTGCATACTCAACGTAACAACATGAGGTACCAAAGTTAAATGGCCACAAGGAGTTTTTACGCCCCCAGTTTACTGCTGTATGCAAGACATCCTCTAAACGAGTCATGAATACGTTTTTATTCACTTCCTCTTCTAGTGGATCTGTCACGATTTGACGTTCTTGCAATGGGTATTGATCAGCATCCGGATTCGCGCGGGTCAGAGTATATTTCATCCCGACTTACTCCTTTTCAGATGACAATGCAGGTGTAGTTTTTGACTTAACACGACCTGATGATTGAGCTGGAATCTGGCCTGTAGGGTCAGTTACGAGCTCTTCAATAGAGTTAAAGCGTGTAATTTCAGCAATGTTCATTGTTGGTGAACCGATTTTAATCGCCTCACCTGCTGATTTACGGCGATCTGCTGGTGACCAACTTAAAGCACCTACAGAGAAGGCATAAACAAGCGCAATCAATAAATCAACGACAAAGATCACGACAGTGGTATAGCCCAACCACCCTACTTCACGCACAGAAGTAGACCATGCATAGAGGTAAAGTGCCTCTAAGTCGAAGACAACAAAGAAAATTGCAACTAAATAGAACTTTGCAGACAGGCGAATGCGAGCGCCACCAGCACTCACGACACCCGATTCAAACTGCTCTTGCTTAGCACGCCCCCACGATTTCCCCCCGAGGAGTAAGGGAACTGTGAGCATAAAGACGCAAAGAAATGTAACGCCGATCACGAAGGCGATAATCGCCCAGTCGTATGGAGTAATGGCACTCATGCGGGGATAACTCCTGGCAGGCCTATTATTTAACAAAGAATGTATGTATTGGCCTTCAAATACACCAAACACAAAATTAATCCCGCCAATTGTACCTGATTTCTAATTTCGCATGCTAGTTGAAGCGTCTTAGTCTTTCGGATGATTTTCTTGGCAAAACTATTCTTCTATGGGTTGTAAGGGGGGTTTCACCGCACATAATCGGTTTATTTAATAGTTTTTTTGTTTATGATGATTTTTTTCATTTTTTAATTTTAGAATATTTACACAGTTCATCGACTATTAAGTTTTTATAACTTACTTTTTTATAATATTAGTTTGTTTTTTATTGTATTCAGCTTCTCCTCTGAATTATGATGAATGTTTAATCATGCATAATATTTTATTACTCTTGGATAAGAGTATTTATCATTAAGGGCAGCTGATGCCATACTCACTTCGTGAATTTTCATTTCCCACTTCTTTAAAATTTTTTCTCCTGTTTGGCTTTATTATTACAGTATGTTGTTTTATTGGCATTGCATCTCGCCCTTTAAGCTTTCTTGCGTTCTTTTGGCCCGCCAATTCTATTTTGCTTGGTTTACTCATTCGCTTTCCAAGCACACGTCGATTAAGCACATTTTTAGGCGCCTATAGCGGCTATGTCATTGCCGACCTACTTCAAGGCACTCCATTTGTTCTCACACTCGTTTTAACAACGTCAAATTTTATTTATGTTGTTACTACGTTTGCACTCTACATGTTTTTTAATCAGCATATTAAAGCAGCCTACCGAGGTTATTCTTACCTTTTTTTATTTGCTTTATGCGGAGTAGGAAGCGTAGCAGGTGCATTGTTTGCAGCAACTTTCGTGCCTATGTTTAATACCAAATTTATGCTTGGTAGTTTATGGGATGAATTCGGTTACTGGTTCACATCAGAACTACAAAACGCTTTACTTCTTTTGCCGATCATATTGAACTTACCTCAATATAGTCAGGTAAAACATTATATTTCGAGAAATCGTGGCTTACAAACGATTGACCTTTTACCTTTTTTAGCTGTCATCATTTCTATTGCCGCCAGCTATTATGACTCTGGTCCTGGTTCGCTACTCTACCCAATTGCCGCACTGATCTGGTGTGCAATTCGCTACAAACCGATTATTGTTGCACTCATTACGACCTTTACGAGTGCCTATATTATCTATCATGTCTCTGGGCATTACCTTTTGCTTTATCCAAACGAATATTTAAGTAATACCATTTCAATTCGTATTGGCTTAATCATGATGACGATTGCACCTCTTACCGTCTCTAGCATTAGTGTTTTACATTCAGAGTTAATTCAAAAGCTTCAACACGCCATTGCGCATGATGAACTCACCTCAAGTCTCACTCGACGCCAGTTTTTGCAATCGGTCAGACTACTTCAAGAAAAGGTACACAAGGAAAATAAAACTTCAGCCTTTTTCATGCTGGATGTGGACCACTTCAAACAGGTTAATGACAACTACGGACATCAAATAGGTGATCGCGCCCTACAAACCTGTGTTACCACTATTCAAAATATTTTGCATCCTCATGATTTATTGGGACGATTTGGCGGTGAAGAATTTGCAATTTTCATTGCAGATACCACGAAAGAGAGTGCCTTTGACCTTGCAGAACAAATACGAATTAAAATTAGTCAGCAACCGATTTATATTTATGGAAAATTACCAATTTTCATACAAGTCAGTATTGGTATAAGTTTATATTCCCCTTCATCACATAGAGCGATTGAAAATTTATTTAAAGAAGCAGATGACGCTTTATATCAAGCAAAACGTCAAGGGCGTAATCGGGTCTTTATATCTTTATAGGTTTCCATTTAATCATCTAGTGTAATGAATTTTATACAATAACCTGTGTTTTGCCATGTATGCTAATAACAGATAATAAGGAGAAAAATGCATGAATCTAGAATATACGCACAAACCAAACTACTACTTGTTTGCGCAGCTACTTGTGCGACATATAGAAAGCTATATTCACAAACATCCAGATGCTAACAATGCAATTTTTGACTTGCGAGATGTCTATGAAATATTTAGACAGGATTTTGCGTCAACGACAACAAACCTAGAAGGTATTTTGCATATTGCAGATGAATATAAAATAGAAACGCTTAATGGAGATCAACCTCTTATTCAGAAATACCAGATTGATGCAAAAAATAATTCATTACTGATCGACTTTAATTCCGATGCGTTAACCAGCTTAAGAAACGGAAAACCCATTTTGGAACCAGATGCAACTCAATTATAAGTAATGCAATAAAAAAGCACCTTTATGAAGGTGCTTTTTTATTGGCTTTCAAAGGAGGTTGTTTAAAACGTTTTGCAGGCCATGTCATGATAAAGCGAGCTCCACCTAAGGTAGGACTTTCATCTACTTTAATTTCACCACCGAACCAGTAAGCAATACGACTTACAATAGACAATCCTAGGCCATATCCACCTGACGCACGCGTACGACTGTCATCTAAACGGGCAAAGGCTTCAAATACTCTTTGACGATCTTGTTCAGGAATTCCAGCACCATCATCTTCAACACAAACAAAGGCCATACCATCGCTGTGAACACCACCTGTAATACGGACTTTATTATCACAATAACGAACAGCATTACCCACCAAGTTTTGAACAACCCGATGTAAATAACGACGCTCTGCATCCACTTTCAAATAAACAGGAGGAGCAACAAGTTCAATTTCTTTTTGCGTTTTTAAAGCTTCAGTTTCTACCGCAACCTGATCTAATACATCAAATAGAGCAATTTCAGCAAAATCTAATGAAGGTGTACCCTGCTCTAGTTTTGCATAAGTCATGATTTCATCAATTAAAGTATTGAGCGCTTCAATATCTTTATCAATCATATCAACCTGATGCATACGATGATTGTAATCGTCTTCCTCTGCCAACATCTCTGTACCAAAACGGATACGGGCAACTGGCGTTCTAAGCTCATGAGATACAGCTCTCATCAACTCACGCTGAGCCTCAATTAAACGCTGAATATGATCAGACATATTGTTATAACTTGATGCCAAGTTTGCCATTTCATCGCTTCCTTCAATAGGAACACGCAATGACAAGTCACCTGACTTCATACGGTTTAAAGCATAACGAACTTGGCGAATTTTACGCTCTAACGGCAAGATAAGACCATAAACACCTAAACTCAGTAGGAATAGGCTAAATAAGGTAATTCCGGCAGAAAGCTGTAAAGGCATCCAGTTAAACATTGGAACTGGCCCAAGAACCAGAACTTGAGTAGGATGATTTGGTATTGGAGATACGATTGAAATGGTTGTGCCACGCATTGTTGCACTATCTTTGTACAACATGACACTTTGATCTTGGCGTAAACGACCAATTTGCTCAGAGTCTAGATTAATATCTTGAATATTGAAGATATTAATTGGATATGAGAAATGTTTTTGAATCTTAGCAAGATACTCTTGTTCTTGCCCCGGATAAAACATTAGATAATCAAGCACAAAAATAGGGAGAGCCTTCATTTGGCGCTCACTAATTTTGTCTACTTTTATCGATAAAAAGTGCTGAGGATCGTCACGCAAACCAATAATGATATAAGCAATACTATTACTGGCATCGTAACGAACAACAGACTTTTGAGCTTCGATCCGCTTTTTCTCAGTACGAGATAACTCAACCTTGCTCGCATCAGTATAGTAAATTGGAAGTTCCAATAAATCTGATGCATCTGAAACCCAGTCTATTTTCTGTTGCTTCCCCGGTTGTCGAGCGACTCCCTCACTAATGACATATGAAATACCATCAGTTAAAGATTCACGGTATTCTTGAGCCCGTTGATAGTTGATAATTTGCACAAGCAAATAACCAAAAACGGCAACCAAAACAACAAGAATTACCAGTCCCGCATAGATTCGCAGGAATATGCTGTGTTTAAACACTCGACCAACCTTATAGGAAGTTTATTCAGATCTTATAACCCATTGGTTTCTTTAACGAACAAGTAACCTTTACTACGTACTGTTTTAATACGTTTTGGATTTTCAGGATCATCACCAATTTTTGGACGAATACGAGAGATACGGACATCGATTGAACGGTCCTGACCATCGTATTCGATACCACGCAAACGTTCGAAGATATCTTCACGCGATAAAATACGGCCAGCGTTTGATGCAAGCAACCATAATAGGTCATATTCTGCGCTAGTGAAATCAACAAGCTCACCATGCAGCGTTACAGAACGGCCGCCATTATCAATCACAAGGTCATCAAATTCGATACGTTGTGCAACTTCGTCTTCTACAGTTTTATCTGTACGACGTAATAACGCACGAATACGGGCTAAAAGTACACGCGGCTGAACTGGTTTAGCGACATAGTCGTCCGCACCCATTTCAAGACCAAGTACCTGATCCATATCTTCTGTACGTGCAGTCAACATCAAAATCGGTTGATGATAATGTGGACGAACTTCACGGCAAACGGTTAAGCCATCGGCACCCGGCAACATGACATCCAAGACCACGAGGTCTGGTTGTTCACTAATAATACGACGAATTGCACGGTTACCATCAGTTTCTACACCAACTTCCAAGCCGTTGCGGATTAAATACTCTTGAGTTAATCGTGCTAAACGCTCGTCATCTTCAACGATCAGAATCTTTGGTAACTTTTCTTCTTGGCTCATATCATTGCCCCTATAAATCTCATTACATGTATCTTAAAAATCTTGCAGATACATTCGTTTATCATTTGCAATATACACACGTTTACATTGTAAACAAGTAGGCGTTCACCAAACTGATACATGACAACCGTGTTTTGTTGCATTTTATTAACCTTTGAATTTTCTCGTGTTTTTAACATTTAGTTATTGTTATTAAATTTCATATTCTATTCATATTTCCAATGTATGAATATTAAACAAATTATTTCTCTTCCTACATTAATTGTATTTAAGTGTTTGTTTTTTGAGTTATCCACAAAGTTATCTATAAGCGTTTTTTAATAGCTTTGCTATGCTATCTCCCATCAAATCATACAGATAAAAAATTACTAAAAAGTCAAGATTGATCTGCTATGAAAAATCCCGTATCTTGTGTTCAAAATAAACTTTAACTACTAAGTCTTGTGTTTATCCCTCAAACATCGTGGCATACTTTTTGCTCGGTTCAAACGGTCTATAAACATAACAAAAGTGACAATGGAGCTATGCTGCATGAGCGTAATTACTTCGACTCCCGGTCAAATTCAGGTGATCAAACGCACTGGAGATGTTGCTGCATTTGATGCAGAGAAAATTTCTGTTGCGATTGGTAAAGCTTTTCTTGCTGTGGAAGGTCAACAGAGTTCGGATTCAAGCCGTATTCACGACCGTATTACCCAACTGACGGAAATGGTATTAAATACTTTCACTCGCCGTTTACCATCGGGCGGTACGATCCATATTGAAGAAATTCAAGATCAGGTTGAACTTGCTTTAATGCGTACCGGAGAACAGAAAGTTGCCCGCGCTTACGTAATTTACCGCGAACAACGTACGACTGCTCGTCAGCAAACGAACTCAAACCACCACCCTACGTTACAAGTGACCGATACAAACGGTCAGCTTCAGCCACTTGATTTAAGTGCATTGCAAGCAACTATTGCTAAAGCAGCTGAAGGTTTGGAAGGTATTGATGTTCAGGCTATTGTCGATGAAACCGTTAAGAACTTATATAACGGCGTAAAAGAAAGTGATATTGCCACTACGATGATGATGGCAACACGTACTCGTATTGAGCAAGAACCAAACTATACTTACGTGACTGCACGTTTGCTTTCTAGTGAATTAGTGAGCACAGGTTTAGCGTTCTTAGGCTTACCTACAGATACTCCTGAAAACACTGCACTCGAAGCCTTTTTGAAAAAAGGTGTAGAGCTTGATTTGCTTTCACCAGACTTACTTGATTTCGATTTAGAGAAACTGGCAGCAGCAATTCAGCCAGAACGTTCTAATCAGTTTACCTATTTAGGTTTACAGACTTTATTTGACCGTTACTTCATTCACTCAAATGGCGTTCGCTTCGAATTACCGCAATTATTCTTTATGCGTGTGTCGATGGGTCTTACCTTAAATGAGCAAGATAAAGAAGAACGTGCAATTGAGTTCTACAACTTATTGTCTAGCTTCGACTACATGGCTTCTACGCCTACCCTGTTTAACTCAGGTACATTACGTCCACAGCTTTCTAGTTGTTACTTAACAACAATTGGCGATGATCTCTATGACATTTATGGCGCAATGCGTGACAATGCAATGCTTTCTAAATGGGCTGGTGGTTTAGGTAATGACTGGACACCTGTACGTGCATTGAACTCTTATATTAAGGGTACAAACGGTAAGTCTCAGGGTGTAGTTCCATTCTTGAAAGTTGCGAACGATACAGCGGTTGCAGTAAACCAAGGGGGTAAGCGTAAAGGTGCCGTGTGTGCATACTTAGAAACTTGGCACTTAGATATCGAAGAGTTTTTAGAACTTCGTAAAAACACTGGTGATGACCGTCGCCGTACACACGACATGAACACTGCGAACTGGGTTCCAGATTTGTTTATGCAACGTGTATTTGAAGATGGTGAATGGACATTATTTACGCCTTCTGAAACTCCAGACTTGCACGACTTAACTGGTGCTGAATTTGCTGAGCGTTATGCTTACTATGAGTCTGTAGCGAAAGAAACTAACATGCTACACAAGAAAGTACGTGCTAAAGACTTATGGCGCAAAATGCTTTCTATGTTGTTTGAAACTGGTCACCCGTGGATTACATTCAAAGATGTATGTAACTTACGTTCACCACAACAACATGTTGGTGTAGTTCACTCATCTAACTTATGTACTGAAATTACCTTGAATACAAATCAAGATGAAATTGCAGTATGTAACTTGGGCTCAATCAACCTTGTACAACACGTTCAAGGTGGTGTGTTAGACCGTGAGAAGTTAGCTCGCACTATTAAAACAGCAGTACGCATGCTCGATAACGTTATCGACATTAACTACTACGCTGTGCCACAAGCGAAAAATTCGAACTTAAAACACCGCCCAGTGGGTATGGGTATCATGGGCTTCCAAGATGCTCTATATGAAATGAACATCGCTTATGGTTCAGATGCTGCTATTGATTTTGCTGATGAATCAATGGAAGTGATTAGCTACTACGCGATTGAAACTTCAAGCAACTTGGCTGTTGAACGTGGTTCTTACTCAACATTCAAAGGTTCATTGTGGGATCAAGGCATCCTTCCAATCGATTCTTTAGAAATTGTTGCAAAATCTCGTCCAGAGCGCATGTTCGAAGTTGACCGTACTCAACGTTTAGACTGGGACACTTTACGTGCAAAAGTTCAAAAAGACGGTATGCGTAACTCAAACGTAATGGCGATTGCTCCTACTGCAACCATCTCTAATATTTGTGGTGTTTCTCAGTCTATTGAGCCAACATTCCAGAACTTATATGTGAAATCTAACTTGTCTGGTGAGTTCACTGTAATTAACCCTTACCTCGTTCGTGCATTAAAAGATCGTGGTCTTTGGGACACAGTGATGGTTAATGACTTGAAACACTTTGAAGGTTCAGTACAAAAAATTGCTCGTATTCCTGAAGAATTAAAAGCAATCTTTGCTACTGCGTTTGAAGTAGATACACGCTGGATCGTTGATGCTGCATCACGCCGTCAAAAATGGATTGATCAAGCTCAGTCGCTTAACCTTTACATTGCTGGTGCAAATGGTAAGAAACTTGACATCACTTACAAGATGGCATGGTTACGTGGTCTTAAAACGACTTATTACCTCCGAGCTTTAGGCGCAACTTCTGCTGAAAAATCTACAATCAACACAGGTGCTTTAAACGCAGTTAAACCTGCGACTGTTGAAGCGGCGGTAGTTGCTGCCCCTGTTGTAGAAGCGAAGAAACCAGAAGCTGTTGAAGAAGATGGGTTTACTCAAGCAGCTCCAGTTCCAATGGCTTGTTCAATCGACAATCCTGATTGTGAAGCTTGCCAATAACATTCAATAAAATTGCTCTTTTTCACTAAAGAGCAATTTTAAAAGAGGTAAAGATTATGCTTTCTCATCTCAGCCATAACTATATGCTTGGTGTTGGAGTTTTAATCTTTGCCTTTCTTTTCTTTTATATACCACTGATTTACGCATTTTTCACAATACGTAAGCAACAGCGTAAGCAAAATAAGTTGTAGTGAGTAGAGACCAGAGGCCCAAAATTTGGTCATGCATCAATAAAACTTAATTTTGTTTACACATTAAAAGCGTATAGTAGGGACATCTTCGTTTAAGAGATGTCAAATATAGATATACACAACGAAGAGAGAACAAAAATGTCTATCCTTAGTTGGGACGATTTTGAAGATGATTCGCAAAAACCGGCTGCACCTGAACACAAGTCTGCGCCCATCCAACCGGAAAAAACGCCTGATTCGCAGAATGTATCTGCTGCGCAGTCATCATCGCAGAGCGTGGCAGCTCCACAATCCGCTGGAACCCATTCCGTGCGACCAACAGTTGCCTCCGATACGGTGGCTAGAGCCTCTGCAGCCTTAGAACACTTAGACGTTGCCCCTGGCCTTGAAGAGCTAGAAATGGGTGCGCAACGTGTTCAAGTTGACGACAAAGCAATGATTAACTGTCGTGCGGACTTGAACCAGCTTGTTCCATTTAAATATGAGTGGGCTTGGCAGAAGTATCTTGACGGGTGTGCAAACCACTGGATGCCGCAAGAAGTAAACATGAACCTCGACATCGCACTTTGGAAGTCTGAAAACGGCTTAACTGAAGACGAGCGTACGATTGTTATGCGTTCTTTAGGTTTCTTCTCGACTGCGGACTCTTTGGTTGCAAACAACCTTGTATTGGCAATTTACCGCCACATTACTAACCCTGAATGCCGTCAGTACATTTTGCGTCAAGCATTTGAAGAAGCAATTCATACTCACGCTTACCAATACTGTATCGAATCTTTAGGTATGGATGAAGGCGAAGTCTTCAACATGTACCGTGAAGTTCCATCTGTTGCGCGTAAAGCAGCATGGGGATTGAAATATACTCAATCTTTAACTGACCCTAATTTCCACACAGGCACACCTGAAAACGACCAGCGTTTACTTCGTAACCTGATTGCATTCTACTGTGTTCTTGAAGGGATCTTCTTCTACTGTGGCTTTACTCAAATTTTGAGTATGGGTCGTCGTAACAAGATGAACGGTGTTGCTGAGCAATTCCAATACATCTTGCGTGATGAGTCTATGCACTTGAACTTTGGTATCGACATGATTAACCAAATCAAGATTGAGAACCCTCACCTTTGGAGCACTGAGTTCCAACAAGAAGTGGTTCAAATGATTGTTGAAGGCACAATGCTTGAAATCGAATATGCACGTGACACAATGCCACGCGGTGTATTAGGTATGAACGCAAGCATGATGGAAGAATATTTGAAATTCATCTGTAACCGCCGTTTATCTCAGTTAGGTTTACCAGAGCAATTTGCTGGTGTAACGAATCCATTTGCATGGATGTCTGAGATGATGGACTTACGTAAAGAGAAAAACTTCTTTGAAACTCGCGTAACTGACTACCAAACTGGTGGTGCATTAAGCTGGTAAGTTTAAGCATCTACTAAATAAAAAACCGCTATAAATAGCGGTTTTTTATTTAAAATATAATTCATTAAAACACACAAAACGGCAGATAAAATCAAAATATAGGAATTAAAAATTTATAGGAATTTCAACTAGACAAAAATAAGCATTTTTAATATTTAGACACTAACAACCACAAATCCAAAACATATTGTAGACAATAAGAGCTGGAGCAGCTATTGGGTAAGTATCACTATCGAGAACTTTATACAGTCTATTCTTATATTTAATAGTTAATAATTTTTCCTTTCGGCTAATGACTAAACCCACTCTATAAATAAAATAAATAGAATCATTATTAGTTATTCGTCTATATACAAACTGCACAGAATCTTCTTTCTGAATTTTTGAATGATCAACAACAACAAAACCATTACATATAGAGCATCTCCATTTCTCTAAATCAATATTCATATCCATATTTAATTTTACCAGACCATAAAATCAACTACATAGCTATCTAATATAACTTTCAATAAATTAAAATTACTTTATAAAACATATACAACAATATCAATAAAAATATCAATATGAATTTAATTTTAAAATTATTTTTTAATTTAATACTTATTAAATTAAAAAATAAAACATAATTTAATACACAAAAAAACAACTAAAAGAAATCACTTTAATGTAGTATTAAATATTAACAATTACTCATTTGATCTTTCAATTATTCTTTGTATCACAGTTCTTGAGACAGCAAGGTCCTTAGCTAACGAATACACACTAAATCCTTTTTTAAATTTATTAATAACATCCTGTTTTTGATCATTGGTTAATTTTTCAGGTCTACCTACCTTTTTAGATAATCTATAATTTTTTTGTGTAGCTTGATCAGCTAAAAAAAGTTTTTCAAAACCAATGCCAATTTCAATAAAATGGATAAAGTTATTTTTAATATCTTCTTTCAACTCACTATTAGCATAATCCAATATAATTAATTTAATTTTCTTTTTTTCAATTAAAGTAATTGTAGATAATATTTCTTCAAAACTATTTCCTAAACAGTCAATGCCTTTAACAATTAGAAAGTCACCCTCTTCTAAGGAATAATTAATTAGATTAAAAAAAATATTCCGTATAGCAATAGATTTATCTACTGACACAAATTCGAAAATGACTCTATTGGAGTGAACTTTACGATTAAAGCTTGCCAGTAAAGAAACAAAGGATTCTTTTTCCGAATCTTCAAGATTAGAGTTAATTCGCATATAGGCATAAGTACGCATGCTCCCCTTCCACTCCTTGAAATTATGTGAAGTGTGTATACCAAAGTAAATTAAAACCGAAATATACTTTTAGATCTTCACTTATTGTTTGTTATATAATTAGTTTATTAATTTCATTCTTTTATAATAGTGTAATTATTTCCATATTTCTACTATTTCAAACTCCAACCATCACAACAATTAAAAATATAATATTTAAAAATATTATATAAAGATTAATAAATTCCAGTGAAATTATTTTAACTTTAAAGTTCAAATTTCAAAAATTAATAAAATAACATTATAAATATGACTAAATACTAAAAAATTAAAACCATATATATTTTAAATATTAATAAAAATTTAAAATTATAAATTTTAACAATCATTCTACAAAGATGTTTTAAAACCATGTTTTTTATTTTTAATAAATTTAAACATATAGCTAAAAACAAAATAAAAACAATTAAAAAAACAAACAATATCAATAAGATACAAAAAACAAAAAGATTTACCCGATTGCCCACACGCTATTTTGTTATGTTATGTATATTCGAATTAATCTAGTAAAAAAATAAAACTAGATTTTAACATTAGATTAATATTAAATTCAGAAATGCTTAAGTAATGAGGTAATTAAAGATGAAAAAAAACACTCCTAAAAAACTAATAAAATTATTAACTAATATAATAATGATGAACAAAAAATTTAATGAACAGTTAAACTTCAACTATGTATTTAATTAATATGTTTTAAACACTGTATAGTACACTTTTGTGATTTAGTTCATGTTTTTTTTAAAAAAATAAGATGCTAAGATTTGTTTTGTTTTTGTTTAATTTTGGTGTTTTTAATATGCGTACATATGCCTATGTTAGAATAGATCCTAATTTACAATTTGAATTTTCTAGATATATCTCCTTTTTCAGTGAGTATGGTTATAAAATTCAAAAGAATAGATTAGTAGTAGAAGAAGTATCTGTTGATAAATCTATTATTTATAGAGATAAATTTCTTAACTTAATAAGTTATTCGTTAGAAGAAGGCGATATTTTAGTGATAAAAAGCATGGATTGCTTAGGTAATAGTTTTGAAGAAATTTTAGGTATAGTTGATAAAATTGATCAAAAAAAAATCCGACTGATATGCTTAGATTATTCTAAAAATGAAATTAATGGTGACTTGAAAATTTTCTTCCTTCATTTTCTCAAATTATCAGCTGAATTTGAGAAGTTGTTCAAGTCTGACAATAAGAAGTTCAAAGATCAGAAACCAACAAGAAAGGTTGGTAGGCCGGAAATATTAAATAATGAACAAAAAAATAGAGTGATTGAATTGTTCAAAAAGGGTTATAGCGTATATTCACTTGCTAAAGAATTTTCAGTTACAAGAACTGTAATTCAAAGAATTTTAAACAATGCCACAAAGAGTAATGTATTGTAATTATTTAAATTTCAAACCTATTAAATACATATGGAATAATATAAAAGGGATAGTAATGAAATACATTTTATTAATAAGGGTTAAGCCTCTATAGAATATGAATTACAGAAATATTGAATATTAAACCTTAATCAATAAGATATTGATATATATACATATATTTAGAATATTTGTTGTGCTTAAAATTTAATCTATATGATTCATAGTAGCTCTATATTCAGTTACTTTTACCATATAACTTTAAAAGTATCTTTTATTATCATTACTCTTCTCAATTAAACTAGGGATAATTAATTTTATAAGTCTAAAAACGATTTATTTTCAATTGGTTATAAAGAAGATTTTATATAAAAATATAATTTATGTGCATCTGCTATTGATTATATTATATTTACAACGTAAAGTTGTTTCCATGAAATAAATTAAATTAACTTTCAATAAAATCTTGATAGTACCAATGTATTTCAAATGTTAGCTTAACAATTTAACCATTTAAGATTTATAAATTTCAGTTTTAATAAAATAGTTTAATGTTTTCAAGCATTATTATGAAAATTTATTTATTTTAAAATAAGATAAATCCTTGATATGAATGATATTTTCTGGAATTCCTCAATAGACTCAGCAACAGCTGAGATTTATATTCCTAAAGGAATTGGACCTTTTCCAACAATTATTATTTTTGATACAGGTTTAATAAAAAATACAAGAGCTTATGCTACTTTCTATGCAAAAAGAATGAAAGAAATAGGGTTTTTCGTTTTTATAGTAAAATTAAATTTAGATAAAAAAATAGAAATAGGTACAATAATAGAGTACATTTTAAGCCAAAAGGAAGTAAATAGTAACAAGGTCTACTTAATAGAAATTGAAAGAAATAATTTGATAGATCTCAATATAGAGTTATATAAAAATTATTTTCAGGGTATCACTTCAATTAATTGCTTTAATTTAAATAATTAATCTTTTTAAAGAGAATTTTATTGAAATCATTTAAATAAATTATAAGGAGACTAAACTACTAAGGCTTAATCTCCACTATGTACTTAATTATCAAAAACTATGACTAACAGATGATTTAGAAACATAAATTGAATTTTTTGGGTTTGCATCCTCTACCCAACACGATTTAGAGACATTAATCTCCTCACCACTTACTAAAGTAATCTTTGTCTGTTTCACATCGCTACTAACATTACTCGCAGCATAGTAATGATGTTTATCACAAATCACTGTCTTCTTATGATTACTTGCATATTGAGTAGCTTTATCTGCTGTGACCTCACCCGTACCTAAGCTAGGATGACCTGATTTTTCGGCTATTAAGTACAATTTATGACTAGCAATTGTATTAATGGAAGCAGGTGAATAAACAGATTGATGACCATACGGCTGATTCACACATCCAGCTAAGATTACTGTTAATGAAAATACGATTTGAGTTAGAATTAAATTCTTCACTAATTTTAATCCTCATGTTAAATACATAAACATCCATTTTTATAGAATCCATCTTAAATTAAAATTTATAGAATTAGGATTGTTAATAATAGATATATCCCAATAAGTTTAAGTAAAATTTAACTTTATACTTCTGAATTAAGATAAAAGAAATCAATATGACTTTAAGTTCTTTATTAATTAAGAAGAGTCCACATCCTGTAAGGTTGTGGACTTAGTGAATATCACTCAAACCTGAAATACGAGGATAGTTGTATAATAAATATCCTCAAAATTATATTCACATGAGAACTCATCATTATCAATTACGAATTAATTAAGTTCAAAAAAAAAATTCCTATTTTTAAAATTATCTTTATTTTACATACACTAAGACTATTCATATCTAAAAAAATGTTTTAAAATTATGTTTTAAATACTTAAATTTCAAACATTATAAAAAATTTTAAAGATAGAATACTCTCACAACTTATTGTTCAGAGTTTATAATTTTTATAGCTATATTCCTTCTCATCTCAATTTTCATTTCATTTATAAAACTTATATTTAAGCAATAAACAATTAAATAGATCATTTGATAGATTCAAAGTAAGCTAATCTTTTAGTATTCGCGTAAAAGTGATTCCTATGAGTGATATAACGATAGTACTTTTATTGTTGTAAGCAAATAAAAAATACGCTTATAAATTTCCTGCTTGGTCAAGAATATTTAAGGTTGGCAATCCCCTTGCACACATCCCCGCGATCTTGGTAGCTTTCTCAGCCACATCATGATGAGATCCGTCAATTGCTTGTAAATTTATGATATTTGACGCCCAAGATAATTGAATCAACTTGTCATGAAGTACTTTTTGAGAAACCCAAGGCACAATACTGTCATTTAAATCCCCTACTACAAATACTCTATTCGCTGGGTGCTTAGGTGTAAGTGCTGTTATTGCATCTACAGTTTCAAATAGTCTTGGATCAGGCGTCTTTCCCAATGCTTCAGCCAATATTTTTGGTGATGAAGGGGCTGAACTTGGGATAGCACATAATATATCAGTCCTTTTTGACAATAAGGCTGATACAATATGACCACCACCACTATGCCCAACTAACACATAATTAAGGATTTGATGTCTTTGCTTAATTTTATTTAATGCTTCAGACATTAATAAAGATTCCAATGGCTTTCTAGCACCATTATGTACACCAGATGATCCATAAATCCCTGGACGAGCTACAAAAATATATGGGAAATTATACAACTCTGTTGACTTAACGACTGCTTCATTAACTTTGTCCTGTGGTTTTTTGTCAGTATATGATGCAGGTGCTTTCCCTCCTACAATTGCTACATCTCCAGAAAAATATGCAATTGCTCTATTATTGGTTTGATTTTCGAGTAATCCGGCAGAATAATATCGTATGCATTCTTTATATGAGTAACCATTTAAATTTACTTCAACCCAAACTGTTCTCCCGATTCCCGAGTTATCCAATTGTGTACATTGTTCTTGAGTCGAAGTAACAACTTTATATGCATCATTTCCAATAAAGTTTCCATTTGTTAAATCTATACTAACTGTTTCAGCAAAACTATGATTAGCAGCTAACAACATCAATAAAGAAATTATTTTTTTCATAATTAACCATTTTAATTCAAATAAACTTTAGATAATTAAATTAACAACCAAGATTAATTAACACAACAACAAAAAAATTCAGCAATATTGAAATATATAATTTATTTAGTTTTATTAAAAAATTAAGTTAGATTACACTAAAACTTAAAATATAAATTATGTTTTAAACTACACTTAAATTAAAACATATGAATTAATTTTCAAATAATTTTAAACACAACTCAAATCTTAAAATCACTTCTAGTACCACAAAAAAACAAATACAATAACAAATAGAATTAAATATCACTCTATTATTTTTTAAAAAAGGGATTAAAACAATTTAATTGTTTTCCAGCCAAGATTAACTTAATTAGGTCGTAATATGCTACATCAATTGAAATATTTAGATTTAAGTAATTTAAAGAATCAGATCAGTGAATGGATATCACTAAATGATCAGACAGACTCTGATAAAAAAATAGTTTTTATATCATATGGTTGCCTAGATCAACGTTGTAAAGTTTTTTCAATCGCTAGTTCTGACATGCAAAAATTGCAAAAAAAAATAAATAACTTTTTAGAAAAAATTTTTCTTAGAGATAAACGTTATCTAGCCTATATAAAAATTGACATTGCAACTCAAATAGAAAAAAAAACTTGGACTGATGTTACCAATGATATATCTAATCAAAAGCATAATAATCATTTTAGGAAAGGTATTAGTTTTGATAAAGATTTCAATATATGTTTTTTAGAGCAAGAAATTTATGGGAATGCAATCATACGAGGAATTTCATACGATCAAAAAAATTTCATTGACCAAAAAAATTTAAATAATGCAATCAAGAAAAAATATCCTTCTATTCAAAAAGAATTAGAAATTAGTAAAATTAATGATGTATGGCTTTTTGAAACTGAAAGTGTATTTTACGAAAATGGTAAATTTATTAAACTTCAAAGTGGAGGTTGTGAAAATGGGGTTAGGTTCATTGATAAAAATGATAAATCTCATATTAAAGAAATAATTAATAAAAATGCTAGTTTCCTAACCAGTCAAATTTTAGAAGATGGGAAATTTATCTACGGCTATTTCCCTGCATTTAATAATGAAATTAAAAGCTACAATACAATACGGCATTGCACTTCAATTTATTCACTTTTAGAAACTTTTGAGATTGAAGAAAACAATCAATATTGGTCTAAAATTCACTTAGCTATTGAGTATAGCATCAAAAATTTTTATAAATTAATAGATGAAGATACAGCTCATATGATTGATGGAAATGACAATAATTATGAGATCAAGCTTGGTGCGAATGCAGCTACTATTTTAATGTTAACAAAATATCAGGAAATTACTAAAAATAAAAAATATCTAGAATATGCAGAAAAAATAGCAAATGGAATTCTTCAAATGATTGATAAAACAGGAAAAACCACTCATATTTTGGAATACCCATCCTTGTCTATTAAAGAAAAATTTAGAATTGTTTATTATGATGGTGAAGCTGCACTGGCACTCTTAAGGCTTTATCAGTTAAATAATAACAAAGTTCTTTTAGATACTGTTAAGTTAATGTTTGATAACTTCATATCTAATTCATATGAAAAATATCATGATCATTGGTTAAGTTATTGTACGAATGAATTAACAGTAGTATGTCCAGAAGTTAAATACTATCAGTTTGGTATCAACAACTATTTAAATCATATGAACTTCATTAAAAATCGTAAAACAGTATATGCTACTTTCCTTGAGATGATGATGTCTGCTTATAAAATGGTAAATCGTCTAAATATACAAGGTCATGAAAATCTATTTAAATCTTCTAAATTCGAAGAATTAAAATCTCTTATTCAGTTACGTGCTGAATTTCAACGCACAGGTTTCTTCTATCCAGAAGTTGCCATGTATATGAAAAATCCCAAGTCTATATTAAATTCTTTTTATGTAAGACATGATCGTTTTCGTGCTCGAATTGATGATCAAGAACATAATTTATCAGGTTACATTGCCTATTATTTACACTTCAAAGATTAGTTTCAAATCTAAAATTATTTAATAATGTAATTAAAGGTATTTTTATGAATAATGAAATATTTACTTTATCAAATGAAACTACAAATGTTGAGTTTTTTAAAATTGAAAAGAGTCTTAGTCGACTTAATATAAATATGTTTTTCCTTAAAAAAAATCCACATAAGCTTATTACACTAAATAATGATTTGAAACTTGAAGGACATAATAATTTTTATAATTCTGTTCTAAGCCTTTGTACAATTGGTGCCTTCTCATACTCATCTTCTAATCTTAACTATGGAATATCTATTGGCCGCTATTGTAGTCTAGCAAGTAATATCAAAATTATGGGTGCTCACCACTTTCCCGAGTGGATTTCTACTTCACCGCACTTTTATAGTGAGGACTATCATGATACTGATCCAGCATTAGTCACCCATAATTATAGAAGTCGGCGTAATGTTACTATCGGAAATGATGTTTGGATTGGAGCTGATGTTGTTTTAAAAAATAACATTACAATTGGTGATGGCGCAATAATTGCTTCTAATAGTGTTATTACAAAGAATGTAGAACCATATACTATTGTGGGTGGTAATCCTGCCAAATTAATTCGTAAAAGATTCGAAGATACAGTCATTAAAGAATTAATGCACTTAAAATGGTGGAGATTTCATAAAAATGATTTAAAAGGTCTAAATTTTACAGCCCCATCTGATTTCATAAATAATTTAGAAAAAAGAATTTATGTGGAAAAATTAAATGAATATCACCCACCAATTTTTACAAAAAATGATTTACTTCAACCATCTTAAAGCAAAAAAATCTTTTATGTTGTATAAATTATAAAATGGTTATTTATTATGAAAACTCAATATTTTTTTCTATTTCCAAAAATTGACCAAAAGAAAAATGGATTGGTTTTTGCTCTTTTAAAGCGCGCAAAAATACTAAATGAACAATTATGTATTAGCCCCACAATTATTACTACTGAATATGATCGCTCACTTGCAGAAAATTATTGGAGCCTTATAGCTACAAACTTAGCTCCTCCTTCTATTGGCTATCTCAATTTATATGGTGATTTTCAAGGAACTCATCTAAAACTAGCTAATAAAAAAATTCATGGCCCTATGGTAGAAATGTTTAACAGTAACATTTTAAAAACTATAATTCCTTTCACATACAATCAACGTTTTCATGATAAAAATAATAAAAACTATTTGTACGAAATACGACAAAATGACTCTCCTACTTTAAGTTATGTGAATACTTTCAAAAAAGGTGTAAAAACAGGACGAATTATTTATGACTCTTATGGTTATCTTAGTTGTATTCAAGTCATCAACCCAGAAAATCAAATGATAATAACTGAAACTTATTATCATACAGAAGGTTATCCAGTTATTATAAAAAACTATCAACTCAACGAAAAGAATAAAAACATTATTTCAAATATTTTTTTATTTAATAAACAAGGTGTTATTGATGAGGTTTTTGATACTGAGTCTCAACTCATTCAATACTGGTTCCTAAAAATCTCTCAACTTTATAAAAATGATCTGATGTATATTCTTATCGACCGTGCAATTCATTTCTATGAACCACTTAGAGAGATAAAACAAGAAAATATGCGTTTTATTGGTACAATTCATGCCACCCATTTAAATGGTCATGATATTCAAAACTCTACAATTAATCGTCATTATCGTAGTTACTTTAAATATAGTAATGAATTAGATGCACTAGTAATTTTAACTGAACGCCAAAAACAACATATTCAACAGCGCTTTGGAATGGAAGGGAAACTATTTGTTATTCCGCATATATATGAAAAAACTGTCGATTATGTCAATTTTTCAAACAGAGATCCAATGTTTTGCTTAACTATTGCCAGATATGATAAAGCGAAAAATTTAGATAGCTTAATTAGGGTCTTCAAAAAAGTTGTAGAAGTAATCCCCAATGCTTATTTAAACATTTATGGTTTTGGAAGTGAGTATAACTTCTTACAAAGTCAAATTGATGAACATCAGTTAAATAACCATATTAAATTGATGGGCTATAATGAGAATACTGATGCTTTATATAATAAAGCAAGCTTATTCCTTTTTTCTAGCCGATCTGAAGGTTTCGGTATGGCAGTTTTAGAAGCCCTATGCCATGGTTGCCCTGTAGTGAGTTATGACATCGATTACGGACCATCAGATATGATTAATCATGATGAAAATGGTTATTTAATTACTTTTCAAGATGAAGATTTATTTGCACAGAAAGTAGTTTCTTTATTAAAAGATGAACACAAACGGCTTAAACTTAGTGAAAATGCATATGCATGTAGTCGACTCACAGATCAAAAACAATTTGCCCTAAAATGGCAAGAGCTTTTCCAGGCTATTCAGTAATGTTTTTTATGCATAAAAAAACTTTGGTTTTATTATTCTCTACATTTTGTGTATCTACTTATATTCATGCAAAAACTGATTGTTATTCAAGTAGCCCTCCTGTTGTTAAACAACTTGATCAAGTCTATTATGGCATGAATAATCTGCGTATTTTTTACACTACTTCTGGTGATAATGCTTTAATATTTCAGCAGGATAAAAATCTAAATCATGTTCCAGACTATGTAGAAAATATTGCTATTCAAGCAAATACCACACGAAAAGCTTGGTCCGTTTTAGGCTACCAAGATCCTTTGAATAGTCCACGCTATAAAAATAACGTCCAATATATTGATATACAAATACAGAAGCTTGATGGACTCGGACTAGCTTATGATGAACCCCATCGACATTCCAATAATCCATTAAAAAAAAATGCTTGTGCTCTAATTATTCTTATTAGCAATAATATTCCAAATCTAACTACTGACTCTTCATTAATAGCACATGAATTATTTCATCTTTACACCTATGGTTATACGATGTTTAAGCAACCTTGGCTGACAGAAAGCTTGGCAGCTTGGTCAGAAGGGATTATCAGAAAAGATAAGTTTGGTACATATGGACAAAGAAATTTGCCGAAAAATGAAGAAGATTTTGACAAATACATCTTGCAAAGAACTTATAGAACATCTCAATTATGGAACCGTCTTACCACACTTATAGATACATCTGATGGAAAACTATTTTTACCCTCTTCTCTCATACAACAGAGATACACTGATGGACAACCTGTTTTTCAAGATCAATATTTAAAAGGAACCATCTTTATGAAAAAGTTTCTTGAAAATCTTGGAAGACAAGATCAACAAATTTCTATTTTAAATAATTGGAATTTATATCATTGGAAAGAAATTGATCAAAATTCAGCTCATTTCAACCAAAAAATTTTAGATACTTTATTGATAACTCTAGAAAAAACTAACGAAAGCAATATAGAGAAAAATAAATTTCAAAGTCTCTTAAAAAAAGTTATTAAAAATAAAAAATCTAGTTAATTTTACTTTCAAAAATATTAAATAAGCCATTTACTGCGACTAATGCTTTTAAAAACTATTTTTAAATAAAAAAAGAGAAGGCACTTATGCCTTCTCTTCTATTTACAGTTTTCTATTCGCAATAATCAATTAAAATAACAACTGATTATTATTCAATAACTCATCCAGTGTTGTATCTGTATTTTTCAATACAATGAGATCAGTTGAGTTATAGGTATTTCCAGTACCATCTCGATCAATACTAATCAAAGTATTACCCGCACCATCAGAAGTAACAGACACATAATTAGAGATATTGCTTGCATTAGCACCATTTAACAATGAACTAATATCAACTTTATCACCTTGCGCCAAATTAAAGTCAGTCCATTCATCCTTACCATTGCCACCCGTTGCATCAGCAGCATTCAGTAAGTTATAGACAACTGTATCTGCACCAGCTCCAGTGGTAATAATGTCATGGCTAGCAGTACTGATGGTCTCACTACCAATATTCACGGTCAATGTTGCAGGTGTACTTTCATCACCTGTTGCAGCAACCAGTTTATAGTTCAATGTAGCGACATCACCAGAAGTAGCAGAACTATTTGCTGTGAACGTATATGTTCCATTTGCCGAAACAACGAATGTACCATCCTCAACCGCGATTGTTTGACCATTCGCTTGTACATATGTACCAGGCGAAGTTTCTACAAATACTTTTGTACTTGCTCCACCCGTTACATCTACACCATTACCAGAATCATCTGTTAACAAGTTACCCGTAGCAGTTACCGTCGCACCATTACCAACGAATTGGTCATAATGTGTGAAAGTAGCATTTACAGTAGTGTTGACAGTAGTTGTATTCGTTCCAGCAATCAGAGGAATATTAGATTCTGTGCTACCAAACACGACACGCCATTGACTAGCAGTGTCTGATGCAGAAACCTGATAAGAGCCACTGATCAACACAGTACCGCCAGCATCACCTAAGATTGGTGATGAATGTACAACAGAAGCTGATGCTCCAGGTTGAGTTGTCCAAACACCATTCACAAGTTTTTGCACTTGATAACTGAAAGTATCACCATTAGCAGAGCTATCGAGGATACCACCTTGTGTAGTCACAGAGAAATTAAGCGATGCAGCAGTATTTGCAGCGACATTAATCACATCACTCGTATCACTACCAGCAACTGAAGTAGCAGCGCCAAATAACGGTTTCGTACTACTTGCAGCCATACTACCCGTATCAACAGTTGTATTGGTTGATGGAACTAACGTAATCGCAGCTGCTGCTGTATTATCAGTTGCCGTCAACTCTACTACACCATCTTGAGTTGGATCTTCTGGCCATGTGATATCAAGATCATTTGTATCAATGCGAACATTTAAAGTCGCTGTATCTTGATGCCCGTCACTATCCTGAATGGTGTAAGTGAAACTATCTACTTTACCTAGACTATTTGGAATGGTGAAATCACGGATGTATTCATAATTACCATTCTTATCAATAAACAACTCACCATATTCACCTTGAATACGAGTAAATGCTTCACTGTCTTGTGGTAGAGCAGTTGTCACACCATCTTCATTAGCAACACTGATAACCGTTGCTGTTTCACCAGCATGAATCACATCAGCAACGTCCGTTGGATTTTCAGGATTATTTGCTGTAATCACATTACCTTTCGCAACGACATCACCATAATCACTCAGTACCTCATTGGTAACAGAAATTGAAGCGATACCAATACCAGTTACTTGAACACCCTCACCTGGAGTTAATACAAGCGCATATTGTCCTTCAGGTAGATTACTGATAGATGCTCCACCACCCATGACGCCTAAACCAATTCCAAGCATAGATCCAGCATTGTCTATTTTGCTGTACTGTTCGTATCCACCAGTATTCTCGTTATAACGAAGAATATTAAGGTCATAAGAACCAATACCACCACCTATTAACACTCCACCAAAAGACACATCAAACGATGCAATTCCACCTTCAGGTACGGTAACTGTAATTGGTGTTTGACCTTTAAGATCAATAATTGGACCGATGAATGACAATGATGGGAAGGTTACTAATGCACCACCCGGAATATCAGGATGAGTTACTACAGGATTAACCTCACTTAATACCGTAGCAATATCGTCAATAGCATCAATGAAAACTGGAACTATAGATGTGACTGGTAATGAAGTATTACCTGCTGCATCTGTCGCTGTTGCTGTTACAACATCGCCAGTTACTAATGTGCCAGGATTAGGTACAGACCAAGTACCATCACCTTCTGTAGTAGTAGTAATGGTACTACCATCTGGGAAGGTTACAGTTACTGTTGAGCCTGGTTCTGCCGTACCTGTAATCGGATCAACATCATCCAATTCATCAATAGCAATTACTGGAGGTACAGTATCTACAACTTCCGTTGCCGGTACTGATTCGTTACCTGCTGCATCAGTCGCTGTTGCTGTTACAACATCGCCATTATTCAAGCCTGGGTTCGGTACTGTCCAGCTTCCATCTGTACCCGCAACGACTGTTGCTGTAGTGCCATCTGGATAAGTCACTGTCACTGTTGAACCTGGTTCTGCCGTACCTGTAATCGGATCCGTACCATTGATTGGATCAATCTCTGGTGCTGCCGGAGCCAATGCATCTACAACTTCCGTTGCCGGTACTGATTCATTACCTGCTGCATCTGTCGCTGTTGCTGTTACAACATCGCCATCATTCAAGCCTGGGTTCGGTACTGTCCAGCTTCCATCTGTACCCGCAACAACTGTCGCTGTGGTGCCATCTGGATAAGTCACTGTCACTGTTGAACCTGGTTCTGCCGTACCTGTAATCGGATCCGTACCATTGATTGGATCAATCTCTGGTGCTGCCGGAGCCAATGCATCTACAACTTCCGTTGCCGGTACTGATTCATTACCTGCTGCATCTGTCGCTGTTGCCGTTACAACATCGCCATCATTCAAGCCTGGGTTCGGTACTGTCCAGCTTCCATCTGTACCCGCAACAACTGTCGCTGTGGTGCCATCTGGATAAGTCACTGTCACTGTTGAACCTGGTTCTGCCGTACCTGTAATCGGATCCGTACCATTGATTGGATCAATCTCTGGTGCTGCCGGAGCCAATGCATCTACAACTTCCGTTGCCGGTACTGATTCATTACCTGCTGCATCTGTCGCTGTTGCCGTTACAACATCGCCATCATTCAAGCCTGGGTTCGGTACTGTCCAGCTTCCATCTGTACCCGCAACAACTGTCGCTGTGGTGCCATCTGGATAAGTCACTGTCACTGTTGAACCTGGTTCTGCCGTACCTGTGATCGGATCCGTACCATTGATTGGATCAATCTCTGGTGCTGCCGGAGCCAATGCATCTACAACTTCTGTTGCCGGTGCCGATTCGTTACCTGCTGCATCTGTCGCTGTTGCTGTTACAACATCGCCATCATTCAAGCCTGGGTTCGGTACTGTCCAGCTTCCATCTGTACCCGCAACAACTGTCGCTGTGGTGCCATCTGGATAAGTCACTGTCACTGTTGAACCTGGTTCTGCCGTACCTGTGATTGGATCCGTACCATTGATTGGATCAATCTCTGGTGCTGCCGGAGCCAATGCATCTACAACTTCCGTTGCCGGTACTGATTCATTACCTGCTGCATCTGTCGCTGTTGCCGTTACAACATCGCCATCATTCAAGCCTGGGTTCGGTACTGTCCAGCTTCCATCTGTACCCGCAACAACTGTCGCTGTGGTGCCATCTGGATAAGTCACTGTCACTGTTGAACCTGGTTCTGCCGTACCTGTAATCGGATCCGTACCATTGATTGGATCAATCTCTGGTGCTGCCGGAGCCAATGCATCTACAACTTCCGTTGCCGGTACTGATTCATTACCTGCTGCATCTGTCGCTGTTGCCGTTACAACATCGCCATCATTCAAGCCTGGGTTCGGTACTGTCCAGCTTCCATCTGTACCCGCAACAACTGTCGCTGTGGTGCCATCTGGATAAGTCACTGTCACTGTTGAACCTGGTTCTGCCGTACCTGTAATCGGATCCGTACCATTGATTGGATCAATCTCTGGTGCTGCCGGAGCCAATGCATCTACAACTTCTGTTGCCGGTGCCGATTCGTTATCTGCTGCATCTGTCGCTGTTGCTGTTACAACATCGCCATCATTCAAGCCTGGGTTCGGTACTGTCCAGCTTCCATCTGTACCCGCAACAACTGTCGCTGTGGTGCCATCTGGATAAGTCACTGTCACTGTTGAACCTGGTTCTGCCGTACCTGTGATTGGATCCGTACCATTGATTGGATCAATCTCTGGTGCTGCCGGAGCCAATGCATCTACAACTTCTGTTGCCGGTACTGATTCGTTACCCGCTGCATCTGTCGCTGTTGCTGTCACAACATCGCCATCATTCAAGCCTGGGTTCGGTACTGTCCAGCTTCCATCTGTACCTGCAACGACTGTCGCTGTGGTGCCATCAGGGTAAGTCACTGTCACTGTTGAACCTGGTTCTGCCGTACCTGTAATCGGATCCGTGCCATTGATTGGATCAATCTCTGGTGCATCTGGCGCAGTTGTATCTGAATCGCTGTCGCTATCAGAGTCACTGTCGGAATCAGAATCGCTGTCCGAATCTGCGTCGCTGTCAGAGTCAGAATCGCTGTCAGAGTCAGAATCGCTGTCAGAGTCTGAGTCACTGTCGCTATCAGAGTCACTGTCAGAGTCAGAATCGCTGTCAGAGTCTGAATCAGAGTCGCTGTCTGAATCAGAGTCGCTGTCCGAATCAGAGTCGCTGTCAGAGTCAGAATCGCTGTCAGAGTCTGAGTCACTGTCAGAGTCAGAATCGCTGTCAGAGTCTGAGTCGCTGTCGCTATCAGAGTCGCTGTCGGAATCAGAGTCGCTGTCAGAATCCGAGTCACTGTCAGAGTCACTGTCGCTGTCTGAATCAGAGTCGCTGTCGCTATCAGAATCGCTGTCGCTATCAGAGTCAGAGTCGCTGTCAGAGTCTGAGTCGCTGTCAGAGTCAGAGTCGCTGTCGCTGTCAGAATCGCTGTCGCTATCAGAATCGCTGTCAGAGTCAGAATCGCTGTCAGAGTCAGAGTCGCTATCAGAGTCAGAATCGCTGTCAGAGTCAGAATCGCTGTCAGAATCAGAGTCGCTGTCGCTATCAGAGTCGCTGTCAGAGTCTGAGTCGCTGTCACTATCAGAGTCAGAGTCGCTGTCGCTGTCAGAATCAGAGTCACTGTCGCTATCAGAGTCAGAATCGCTGTCAGAGTCTGAGTCACTGTCAGAGTCAGAATCGCTGTCAGAGTCAGAATCGCTGTCAGAGTCAGAATCGCTGTCCGAATCCGAGTCGCTGTCAGAGTCTGAGTCGCTGTCCGAATCAGAGTCGCTGTCAGAATCAGAGTCGCTGTCGGAATCAGAGTCGCTGTCAGAGTCAGAATCACTGTCAGAATCAGAGTCACTGTCGCTGTCTGAATCAGAGTCGCTGTCGCTATCAGAATCGCTGTCGCTGTCAGAGTCAGAATCAGAGTCGCTGTCGCTGTCGCTGTCAGAGTCTGAGTCACTGTCAGAATCAGAGTCGCTGTCGCTATCAGAGTCGCTGTCGCTGTCGGAATCAGAGTCGCTGTCGGAATCAGAGTCGCTGTCGCTGTCAGAATCAGAGTCACTGTCGCTATCAGAGTCTGAGTCGCTGTCGGAATCAGAGTCGCTGTCGGAATCAGAGTCGCTGTCAGAGTCAGAATCGCTGTCAGAGTCTGAGTCACTGTCAGAGTCAGAATCGCTGTCAGAGTCAGAATCGCTGTCAGAGTCAGAATCGCTGTCAGAGTCAGAATCGCTGTCAGAGTCAGAATCGCTGTCAGAGTCAGAGTCGCTGTCCGAATCAGAGTCGCTGTCAGAGTCAGAGTCACTGTCAGAATCCGAGTCACTGTCAGAATCCGAGTCACTGTCAGAATCCGAGTCACTGTCAGAATCCGAGTCACTGTCAGAATCCGAGTCGCTGTCAGAATCCGAGTCGCTGTCAGAATCCGAGTCGCTGTCAGAGTCCGAGTCGCTGTCGCTATCAGAGTCGCTGTCGGAATCAGAGTCGCTGTCAGAATCCGAGTCGCTGTCAGAGTCCGAGTCGCTGTCAGAGTCCGAGTCGCTGTCAGAGTCCGAGTCGCTGTCAGAATCAGAGTCACTGTCAGAATCCGAGTCTGAGTCGCTGTCAGAATCAGAGTCGCTGTCAGAGTCAGAATCGCTGTCCGAATCAGAGTCGCTGTCGGAATCCGAGTCACTGTCAGAGTCCGAGTCACTGTCAGAATCCGAGTCACTGTCAGAGTCTGAGTCGCTGTCCGAATCAGAGTCGCTGTCAGAGTCAGAATCGCTGTCAGAGTCCGAGTCACTGTCAGAGTCTGAGTCGCTGTCAGAGTCAGAATCGCTGTCAGAATCAGAGTCGCTGTCCGAATCCGAGTCGCTGTCAGAGTCAGAATCGCTGTCGCTATCCGAGTCGCTGTCAGAATCAGAGTCACTGTCAGAGTCAGAATCGCTGTCGCTATCCGAGTCGCTGTCGCTATCAGAGTCGCTGTCAGAGTCCGAGTCACTGTCCGAATCCGAGTCACTGTCCGAATCCGAGTCACTGTCAGAATCCGAGTCGCTGTCAGAGTCCGAATCGCTGTCTGAATCAGAGTCGCTGTCAGAGTCAGAATCGCTGTCAGAGTCAGAATCGCTGTCAGAGTCAGAATCGCTGTCAGAGTCAGAATCGCTGTCGCTATCAGAGTCACTGTCAGAGTCCGAGTCACTGTCAGAGTCAGAATCGCTGTCGCTATCCGAGTCGCTGTCCGAATCCGAGTCACTGTCAGAGTCGCTGTCAGAGTCAGAATCGCTGTCAGAATCCGAGTCACTGTCAGAATCCGAGTCGCTGTCAGAATCCGAGTCGCTGTCAGAATCCGAGTCGCTGTCAGAGTCCGAGTCGCTGTCGCTATCCGAGTCGCTGTCGGAATCAGAGTCGCTGTCAGAATCCGAGTCGCTGTCAGAGTCCGAGTCGCTGTCCGAATCAGAGTCGCTGTCCGAATCAGAGTCGCTGTCAGAGTCAGAATCGCTGTCCGAATCAGAGTCGCTGTCGGAATCCGAGTCACTGTCAGAGTCCGAGTCACTGTCAGAATCCGAGTCACTGTCAGAGTCAGAATCGCTGTCGCTATCCGAGTCGCTGTCAGAGTCCGAGTCGCTGTCAGAGTCAGAGTCGCTGTCCGAATCAGAGTCGCTGTCCGAATCAGAGTCGCTGTCAGAGTCCGAGTCGCTGTCAGAGTCAGAATCGCTGTCCGAATCAGAGTCACTGTCAGAGTCAGAATCGCTGTCAGAGTCAGAATCGCTATCCGAGTCACTGTCAGAGTCCGAGTCGCTGTCAGAGTCAGAATCGCTGTCCGAGTCCGAGTCACTGTCAGAATCCGAGTCACTGTCAGAATCCGAGTCACTGTCAGAATCCGAGTCGCTGTCCGAATCCGAGTCGCTGTCAGAGTCAGAGTCGCTGTCGCTATCAGAGTCGCTGTCGCTATCAGAGTCGCTGTCAGAGTCAGAATCGCTGTCGCTATCCGAGTCGCTGTCGCTATCCGAGTCGCTGTCCGAATCCGAGTCACTGTCAGAGTCGCTGTCAGAATCAGAGTCGCTGTCAGAGTCAGAATCGCTGTCGCTATCAGAGTCAGAATCAGAGTCGCTGTCAGAGTCCGAGTCGCTGTCAGAGTCCGAGTCGCTGTCCGAATCAGAGTCACTGTCAGAGTCAGAGTCACTGTCGCTATCAGAGTCAGAGTCGCTGTCAGAATCAGAGTCGCTGTCAGAATCCGAGTCACTATCAGAATCAGAGTCGCTGTCAGAGTCAGAATCGCTGTCAGAGTCAGAATCGCTGTCAGAGTCAGAATCGCTGTCAGAGTCAGAATCGCTGTCGCTATCCGAGTCGCTGTCGCTATCAGAGTCACTGTCAGAGTCCGAGTCACTGTCAGAATCCGAGTCACTGTCAGAATCCGAGTCGCTGTCTGAATCAGAGTCGCTGTCAGAGTCAGAATCGCTGTCAGAATCCGAGTCGCTGTCAGAGTCAGAATCGCTGTCAGAGTCAGAATCGCTGTCGCTATCCGAGTCGCTGTCGCTATCAGAGTCACTGTCAGAGTCAGAATCGCTGTCCGAATCGCTGTCAGAATCCGAGTCTGAGTCGCTGTCAGAGTCAGAATCGCTGTCTGAATCAGAGTCGCTGTCAGAGTCAGAATCGCTGTCCGAATCAGAGTCGCTGTCCGAATCAGAGTCGCTGTCCGAATCAGAGTCGCTGTCAGAGTCCGAGTCGCTATCAGAGTCCGAATCGCTGTCAGAGTCCGAATCGCTGTCAGAGTCCGAATCGCTGTCAGAGTCCGAATCGCTGTCAGAGTCACTGTCAGAATCCGAGTCACTATCAGAATCAGAGTCGCTGTCAGAGTCCGAGTCGCTGTCAGAGTCAGAATCCGAGTCACTGTCAGAATCCGAGTCTGAGTCGCTGTCAGAGTCAGAATCGCTGTCTGAATCCGAGTCGCTGTCCGAATCAGAGTCGCTGTCAGAGTCCGAGTCGCTATCAGAGTCCGAATCGCTGTCAGAGTCAGAATCGCTGTCAGAGTCCGAATCGCTGTCAGAGTCCGAATCGCTGTCAGAGTCCGAATCGCTGTCAGAGTCCGAATCGCTGTCAGAGTCCGAATCGCTGTCAGAATCCGAGTCTGAGTCGCTGTCAGAGTCCGAGTCGCTGTCAGAGTCAGAATCGCTGTCCGAATCAGAGTCGCTGTCGGAATCCGAGTCACTGTCAGAGTCCGAGTCGCTATCAGAGTCTGAGTCGCTGTCAGAGTCAGAATCCGAGTCACTGTCAGAGTCAGAATCCGAGTCACTGTCAGAGTCAGAATCCGAGTCACTGTCAGAGTCAGAATCCGAGTCACTGTCAGAGTCACTGTCAGAATCCGAGTCTGAGTCGCTGTCAGAGTCCGAGTCGCTGTCAGAGTCCGAATCAGAGTCGCTGTCAGAGTCCGAGTCGCTATCAGAGTCAGAATCGCTGTCAGAATCCGAGTCACTGTCAGAGTCGCTGTCGCTATCAGAGTCACTGTCAGAATCCGAGTCACTGTCAGAATCCGAGTCTGAGTCGCTGTCAGAGTCCGAGTCGCTGTCAGAGTCCGAGTCGCTGTCAGAGTCCGAGTCGCTGTCAGAGTCAGAATCGCTGTCAGAATCCGAGTCGCTGTCGGAATCCGAGTCACTGTCAGAGTCCGAGTCCGAGTCGCTATCAGAGTCTGAGTCGCTGTCAGAGTCAGAATCCGAGTCACTGTCAGAGTCAGAATCCGAGTCACTGTCAGAGTCAGAATCCGAGTCACTGTCAGAGTCAGAGTCACTGTCAGAATCCGAGTCTGAGTCGCTGTCAGAGTCCGAGTCGCTGTCAGAGTCAGAATCGCTGTCCGAATCAGAGTCGCTGTCGGAATCCGAGTCGCTGTCAGAGTCAGAATCGCTGTCAGAATCCGAGTCACTGTCAGAGTCGCTGTCGCTATCAGAGTCACTGTCAGAATCCGAGTCACTGTCAGAATCCGAGTCACTGTCAGAATCCGAGTCTGAGTCGCTGTCAGAGTCCGAGTCGCTGTCAGAGTCCGAATCGCTGTCAGAATCCGAGTCACTGTCAGAGTCGCTGTCGCTATCAGAGTCACTGTCAGAGTCCGAGTCACTGTCAGAATCCGAGTCGCTGTCTGAATCAGAGTCGCTGTCTGAATCAGAGTCGCTGTCAGAATCCGAGTCACTGTCAGAATCAGAGTCACTGTCGGAATCCGAGTCGCTGTCAGAGTCAGAATCGCTGTCAGAATCCGAGTCACTGTCAGAATCCGAGTCACTGTCAGAATCCGAGTCACTGTCAGAATCAGAGTCACTGTCAGAGTCAGAATCAGAATCAGAATCGCTGTCCGAATCAGAGTCACTGTCAGAGTCCGAATCGCTGTCAGAATCCGAGTCACTGTCAGAATCCGAGTCTGAGTCGCTGTCAGAGTCCGAGTCGCTGTCAGAGTCCGAATCGCTGTCAGAATCCGAGTCTGAGTCGCTGTCAGAGTCAGAATCCGAGTCACTGTCAGAGTCAGAATCCGAGTCACTGTCAGAATCAGAGTCACTGTCAGAATCCGAGTCTGAGTCGCTGTCAGAATCAGAGTCACTGTCAGAGTCAGAATCGCTGTCAGAATCCGAGTCACTGTCAGAATCCGAGTCTGAGTCGCTGTCAGAGTCCGAGTCGCTGTCAGAGTCAGAATCGCTGTCCGAATCAGAGTCGCTGTCAGAGTCCGAGTCGCTGTCAGAGTCTGAGTCGCTGTCAGAATCAGAGTCGTTATTTAAATTATTATTTTTATCATCACTATTATGTGCCCACCACAGAATTCCTGCTGCAGTTAACGGTACAGATAACCATGCCCATGGAGATGCAGCCCCATCATGATAAAGCAGCGGTTCTATACTATCGATATAATTATAAGTAATATGCTCTAATAATACGCCATTATTGTCAGTAAACTGTACCCACAACAACTTATGATTATCATCTTCAAAAACTAAACTACTATCGCTTGAATAGTTACTACCATTAAAGAAATCAATTATTACTATTTGTTCACCATTTTTTAAAGTAATAATTGCATTTCTACCGTCTTGTCTAATTTCAGAAACATCATCTTTATTTACTTTTATTAAAATAACTGATGCTTCGGAAAGAGAGACTGTATCCTTAGTCGTAGTTTCTAAGGTTTCATGACTCTCCTTAGAAACTACCCTTATCTCAGACATATTTATTCCCCTTCGTAGGATTATTTAATTAAACCAATCCAATTTAGAGCTCTTAAATTTCGTTAAATAAGAAGAGCCCAAATTAAGGAATAAATTAGATAAAACAAAGGTCAACCTCAACGCACAAAGTAATTGTAAACATGAATTGCATCACAAAAAATTCAGTAACAACTAGTTTATTTATTAACCAAAAGAAAAAATTAAAGATTAATTATTATTTTTCAAAGTATTAGAACCTATTTCAAACAATAATATGCTTTTAATATTTTTATGTTTTAAAACATAATCAATAAAAACCACACATTTAAAACAAGATATTATCTTTATTAATATCTATATGGCTTTAAATATTTAAAAACCATATAGATATATATTTATTATCTTTCTCTTAAAGCTTCTTTGGCTTTATTAAATGGTTTAAGTAAGTAATCGAGTACTGTTTTTTCACCCGTACGAATATCTACTGTTGCCACCATACCCGGTGTAATTCCAAATGCTTTACCGTCTTTATTATAAAGCTTGTCGGAATCGGTTCGAATATAAACACGATAATAGAATTGGTCTTGTTTAACTTCATCACGAATCGTATCCGGTGAAATCACCGTAACCTTACCCTTTAAACCACCATAGATTGAGTAGTCATAGGCAGTAATCTTAACCAGTGCTTCTTGTCCTGGACGAATAAAAGCAATGTCACGCGGTAAAATACGCGCTTCAATGAGCAGCTGCTCATCAATCGGAACAATGGTCATTAATTTACCGTTTTGTGGAATAACACCACCATGGGTGGTAACCGCAATTTCTTTTACAACACCACGTACCGGTGCTTTAAACACGGCACGATCCAAGCTGTCACTACGACCAAGTACGACTTGTTGCTGCGTTTCACTATCCGTATTGGCTTTCGATAACTCTTCACGAGCCTGCACAAAATACTGGTTCTGCACATCATTCATTTTATTTTGCAAATCATTTGCTTCACGACGTAAACGTAAAACTTCAACCTCACTGGCCGCGCCTTTAGCAACTAACGGTTCGGTCATTGCCAGTTCTTGTTGTACCAGTTGCAAAGCCTGTCTAAAACCTGCAAGTGTTTGTTCGAGATTAGCTCTGCGGGACGCATATAATGCCGTTTCTTCATGTACAAGTTTTGGTTCTTTCATCACAATTTCTGGAAAAACCAATGGTGTACCGTTTACTTCCGCACGCAAACGCGCTGCTGTCGCCTGAGCAGAAATCAGTAAAGATCTTGATTCACCCACATTAGATGCAAAACGGGTTGGATCTAATTGCGCAAGAATTTCGCCCTTTTGAACAATATCGCCTTCTTGTACATTAAGCTTGGTTAAAATACCACCTTCCAAAGACTGAATAACCTGCTCTTTAGATGATGGAATCACTTTACCCGTACCAGTAGAAACTTCCTCAAGTTTAAATACCCATGCCCAGATAAAGAAAATAACCAAACCAATCCCCACAATCCAGATCACTAAACTGGCACGTGGTAATGGTGGTTCAGTATAAGAGACATTCATTGAACGGGTGAGTTCTTGTTCTTGTTGTGGTTCGCTCATGAATTACCCCCTTGCACTTGTTTTTGTTGGGCTATTGATTGATTAAGGACTTGATCTCTTGGACCATCCATCACGATTTTGCCATCGTTAACCACAATGATACGGTCCACCAGTTCTAAAACAGCTCGGCGGTGGGTCGCAACGACCAAGGTCCGATGTGCCAGCCATCCTTTTAAATGATCAATCAGTTGTTTCTCTGCCACATCATCAATGGCTGCTGTTGGTTCATCCAGTAATAAAATGTTAGGTTGACGAATCAATAAACGGGCCAATAACAATGCTTGTTTCTGACCACCCGAGAAACCAACGCCACCCTCTAAAATCAGGTGATCTAATCCTTCTTTTTTCTCTTGGACAAAAGGTAATGCGCCCGTCACCACTAAAGCCCGAAGAATATCTTCATCCGTTGCAAGTGGCGCACCCAAAGTCAGGTTTTCACGAATCGTACCGTAGAAAATATGCGCATTCTGGTTGAGTAAACCCATATCACGACGTACATCAGATGGGTCAATTAAAGATAGATCCAGACCATCTAAATGCACAGCACCTTGAATTGGAACTTGCATGCCTGATAAAAGCTGAAGCAGTGTCGATTTACCTGCACCATTACGCCCCAAAATTGCAATTTTTTCACCAGCACGAATTTTTAAATGACGGATTGCCAAGCTAGGACGTGGTTCATCCTCACTATATTGGAATAAGACATTTTTTAATTCGTAATCGCCATTTAAAACAGCTTTATGTACCAGATGTGAACGGTCAGCCTGATCAATTGGACGTTGCATAAGCTCATCTAAACTTTGTTTTGCAACTTTCGCCTGCTGTAAACGTCCTAAAACGCCTGTAATCTGTGCAATCGGCGCCAACATTCGTGAAGATAAAATTGAACAGGCCACTAACGCACCTGTCGTCATTTCACCATCCATTACCGCAAAACATCCCACCAAAACGACAAGTGCGTAGGTCAAGCCTTGAATCTTTTGAGTCCATGCCATTAAAGTACCAACGATTTTACGTTGTCTCATAGCAATATCAGCTGAAACCTCGTTCATGTGGTTCCACTGGTTTTGGAAACGGGATTCAGCACGTAATAGCTTGATGTCTTCAATACCTTGCACTGCTTCTACAAGAATGGCATTACGAATTGAAGATTCTCTCATGCCCTCTTGTGCGAGTTGAGCTAGCTTTTTCTGCACGAGAATGCCCGGCAAAATCATCAGCGGAACAACCAGCAACATCACCCAGAACAACTTCCCGCCAATAATGGCAAAGATCGTGAGGAACAAGAAAAAGAATGGGAAATCGGCAATTGCACTAATGGTGGTTGAAGTCACCAGTTCACGAACACCTTCAAGCTCACGAATCTGGGAAATAAAACTACCTGTAGACTTTGAGCGGTCTTTATTTCTGATGCGCAAGGCATGACCAAATACACGGTCAGAAACCCGTAAGTCCGCACGTTTACCAATAATATCGGATAAATAAACTCTGGCTACACGTAAGGTAAATTCGAAGAGCGCTGCAATGAGTACACCGCCTGCAAGAACCCACAAGGTTGGAACAGACTGTGATGGAACAACGCGGTCATAGACCTGCATTGAGAAAACAATAGTCGCCAGTGCCAAGACATTGGCAATGAGTGAGGCAAACATAATATCAATGTAGCGCTTCCAGTCTCTGAGTACAATTGACCAGAACCAGCTTGCTTCATACGGTTTGATATATTCGTCAATACGCGCATCGGGAATAGAACTCTCAGGACGCAAGATATAAATATTTTTTAGCGTATCTTTTAAAGCACCTAAAGACACGTTCTGTGAAAGTCCCTGATCCCCACTAAACTGGATACTGACATTTCCTTGAGTATCAGCTTTATCAACAACACCGACCTGTCCGTCGTTAAACTCGACCATAACAGGCAGGCGCCACGGGTTCAGCACATCTAAGGAAAATGGTACTTTACGTGAATTTAGTCCAACCTGACGCGTAATGAGCTGTAAAATATCATCAAGGTTTTGATTCTGATTCCAGTCAAGTTGTAAACGGATTCTTTCTTCTGAAGGCTCAATTCGGTAATGTTTAGCAATCGTTAAGACCGCCTGTAACCAGGGCTGGTAGTTTATTTTTGTCATCATGGTTGTACTTCGAACCCCTGAATTGAAATATTATTTAAGCCATAGGCTTGGCGGGAACGTCCTGTTGCCGAAATATACTGAACAATACTGTTGTAGATGTCATAACGTGCCGACTCAAGTTCTGAATTAGCACTATGAATGGCCTGTTCCGCATTCAATAAATCGACCAGTGAACGTGTCCCGAGCTTGTACTGCTCTTGATAAAGTTCACGTGTACGAACCGTGGTGGCTTGACGATTGGTCAACACCTGCATTTGACGTTGTTTATTTTCAATTTGCTCACGGCTCGTTCTAATTTGATCCAGAACATCCAGATAAACTGAATTGACCTGAGATTTAGCAGCTTCTTCGGCATAACTTGCCATTTTTACCTGAGAAGAAACGGCCCCACCTTGATAAAACTGACTGCTTGCTTCAAGCATGACTGAACTATATAGACCGTCGTCTTTATCATTGTTTGGGTTTCTGCCATTAATGGCCTGACTCAAGGAACCTTTAACCGACAAGGTCGGATAACGTGTTAAACGCGTCTGTTCCTTTTGGGCTTTAGCGACTTCAACACTGGCTTGAGCCGCGATCATTTTTGGGATGGTATTAAACTCAGGTTCGCTGTAGAGACCCGACTGTTTCACCAGATCATCAGGGATAACCCATATCTTATTAAAAACATCTACACCTACCAGAGTTCTTAGATGTTGCTGGTACTGACGCAATAAAGATTGTTGAGCAATTAGCGTCGACTGTGCAGATTCTAAATATGTTTGTGCCTGAACTGGATCAGCTTGGCTGCTAATACCGGCATTTGCACGTAAATTGGCAATTTCCTGAATGCGCTGGATACCCGCAATTTGCTGTTCGGCAATTTTATTTAATTGAAGATAGCGCTGAATATTGACAATCGACTGCGCAACATCAAGTGAAATATCATCAATACTGACCAGCACATTGGCCTGCTCAACTAGTACTTTGGCGCGCTGAACTGATACACCTGATTTAACTTTACCAAAATCATAAACCATTTGAGTCGCAGATAATGTGAGTAACTGTCTCCCTCGCTCACCACTACTTAAATCACCTGTAGTGATACCACCTGAAAGCTGGGGATAATAACCAGCTTTGGCATAATCAATACCTGCGTTTTGGCTTGCTAAAGTTGAAATGGCTTGAGAAATATTGGGGTTTCGTTGAACTGCATATTGAATTGCATCAATTAAACTGACTTGATTGTTCCACATAGCAGTGGAAGTAGGTAAATAGTTCCCATCATTTCCTAGCCGCTGAAATTGGTTTTGATCAAATCCTAAATTGCTTAATTTTTGAAAATCGACAGATCGGTAGCTTTCGTCCGATGTGGGTTTAAAGAGTTGAGAAACTTTTTTTGTTAAGCTTTTTCCCGAGTTAACAGACGTGGTCTCTGCCTTTGTGATTGATATTGAAACACTAGAAGCAATACAAAAATATAAAAATAATTTAGTACCCGATCTGATTATAAGTTGGAAATCATTGTGGGAAAAAGGAAATTTACTCATTAGAAGATCTAATCTCTTGAAATATTGTAAAACAATCAAAAACTCATTTAAAATTATTAAATCCCATATTTTAAATAAATAATTTTCAGAATAATTTTCTTTGCAAAAAAATAAAGTGAAAAATGATTAATTTTCAACAACAATAACTAACTGCTTAATTTTATTAAAATTTAAATTATTAAAATAGATTTAAAACATATAAATTTAAAACCTATGAAATTATAAAATCAACAACTAGAATAAATAATTTCCATAAAAAAAACCTACCCCTTGGGGAAGTGGTAGGCTATAAACTCTAAAAAATAATATTATTAAAGATATATTATTTATTTAAAATCATCAATAATGATTAATTTAAATAAAATTAAAACATATGATTAAAAATCATATAGAATTAATAAGAAGTATTCTCTATCTATTTTAGAAACACAATATATAACTTTCAAAAAGAGGTGCCAATAGCAACCCTTTTCCATATCTATATATTCATAAAATGATGATCTTTAAGTCAAATCTCAATAACCCAATCCGGCCTTTTCAACTCGCTGCCATAAAGAGAAGAGCTTCTTTGGAACTCACGTAACTGACTACCAAACTGGTGGTGCATTAAGCTGGTAAGTTTAAGCATCTACTAAATAAAAAACCGCTATCTATAGCGGTTTCTTATTGGCTATCGCCTGCTGTATCTCACGCACATCACGTGCAAGTATGTATCAATCTTCAGCAATCTTACTAAATTGACTATCCCTATACTTATCCCTTATGACTTTCTCATTTAAATTAATTTTAAATGAGTTTAATGCAAAGTTTATTGCGTCTAAAGATAGTTTTTTAAATCCACTATCACACCATCAAAATCAAAAGCTATAACTAGGTGTTTATTAATTGGTTTAAACTCACCACAGGCACCAAGGTATTAATTAATATTTCCTACAAAACAATATACGCACCTTACCCTTCATCATTAAAACAAGTAGAATAAATTTAAGATTAAAATCATTAATATCTAAATCAATTAGTTTAGACACCAATAATAATGAATCTATATTGTTAAAGCATATTTAACAATAATAGAGATTCCTGATAGCAGTACAATGACATTAATAATTTTCAAGAATTGTTGTTTAGACAATTTGAGTGTAATCCGCTTGCCAATGAATGCACCTATCAACATTGATGGGATAAACAGAAGCGCAAGTGACAATAAATTATCGGAAAAGTACACACCCGCTGTAGTAAATAGAATGACTCGAAAAACCGTACTGCACCCAATTAATGTGGTTTGAGTGACACGAATTTTTTCTGGGGTTTCAATTCGCCCATTGAGGTAAATCGCATATAAAAACCCACCACTACCAAACATAGCTCCTAAGAAACCACCAGATAACCCAAAAGGGAAAACAAATTTTTTCTCTAGTTTTTTCTGTGGTTTAAAGCCACTTAATGAGTAAATAGCATATAAAAGAGTAAATATACCAAATGCTAGAAGTGCGTAACTTGCATTAACTCTCATCAGCAGTATAAAGCCAAGAAAACTACCAACAAACATAAGTGGTATTAGAAATTTTAATTCAGAAAAGTCTGCCTTCTTACCGTCTTTAATGACGTTCGAAATGGCAGCAAACATATCTAGTAGGGCTAAAAGGGGAATAATTTGTGAAAGAGGGAGAAAGTTAAGTAATACAGGACTCGCAATTAACGCAGTTCCAAAACCAACCATTCCAAAAATAATATAAGAAAAAACTATTGTTATTAACATTATTGAAAGTTGCAGCGCTGAAAAATATTCCAAAAGATACATTTAAAATTCCATTTTCGTTTTTTAACCAAGCCAAACTACACTAAAACATGAATTACCACATAAATATTAGATAATTTTATCAAACATTAAAATAATTAATACTCATTTTTTTTGATTATTTCTTTGTTATAAAAATTTTGCTGTAAAAATAAATTTCATTATAAAAGGAAATTCAAGAATGAATTCTAAAGTAATCATCAATGGAAATGTTGATTGTAAAGGAACTATTAGTGCTGAGTTAGATGAATTCATTACTAAAATGGATGATCATGAAATTTTCCAAAACAATTATTTCAAGCATTTGACTTCTACGTCTTGGACGCAAGAATCATATATCTTATTTCGTGACAACTTTTTCTATCGTACCGAGCTGACCGTAAAAGGAATTGCTCATGTATGTTCTCGATCTGCTTTTGAAAATGATATGGACACGCTAGTCCTATTCACCCACATCTTAAGTGAAGAAACAGGTATGGGGGAAAAGGCAAAGTGTCATGAAATCTTTATGGAGAATGCGCTCAATATATTTGGCGCCGCAGAATACAATCTTCCAGAGATGAAGGTTCAAAAAGCTAAGGATAGTGATCGAATCATCGCAGAGACATTGCAGTATCGAGATACTATCCAAGGTTTGATTACAGGCAGTTATCCTCGCATGCTGGGAGCAGTAATGGCCCTAGAAAACCATGCTGATAAGATGCTTACAGTATTCCGTGAAGCATTCCGATTTAATAACAAAAACCTTGATCCAAATGAATTCGTTAAGAAAGTTGAAGTCTACTTTAATGCCCATATCGAAAATGGCGTCGAAGATCGTCACGCTCAAGATGCTAAACAATGTGTCCATAACAACTGTAATGATCAAGAAGACCTTGATGAGATTAAGTTCGGTGCGAATGAAACATTGAAAGCCCAGCTTAAGATGTGGAATGCAATGTTTGATCAAGCTGTATCACTTTAATTAAAAACGGATTTTGAGATCTAATCATGCAAAACTTAGGTATTTCACAAGCAGCCTTGAATTTACGTGAATCAATTACACATGGAACCAAGGCAAAAATTTTAGAACTAAATAAAAAGTCTAGTGTAGATGATCAGGTCATTGATTTAAGTATTGGCACATTGGATGAAAAGACCAATAGCGGCATTGATGATGCAGTTAAGAGTTATATCTCGAATAATGCTGCAATTATCCATGAGTTTGCTCCAGTTAAAGGCTTCCCTTTCTTACGAAAGTCTATTGCTGAGCGTGTGAAGCGTTTACGTGACATCAGTTTCAATCCAGATACTGAAATCATGGTGACTCCCGGCGGTATTAAAGGCGCTATCACCGTTGTATTCCACACACTTCTAAATCCAGACGATGAAGTGATTTACCCGGTACCAAACTGGCCCCATTACGCAGACATGATTGAATTGCACTTAGGTAAAGCTAAGCCAATCTATGTCAAAGACTTTTATAATCAAGCAATTGATGTAGTTGAATTAGAAAAGATTATTACAGATAAAACCAAAATTATCATTCTTGGTGACTGTCTAAACCCTTCTGGCAAAATTTATACTCGTGATGACTTAGAGTCGATTTCGAAGGTGATTTTGAGTGCCAATGCCGAACGTTTATCAAAAGGTCTAAGCCCAATTTATGTGCTTTTTGATTGCCCATATGAATCACATATTTTGAACACTAAGCCTGCAAACATTTCAAATATTACGCAGCAGTTTAAGGCCCAGACACACTCTATGTGGGACTACACAATTTATATTACTGGTCCCGGTAAAACCTATGGAATGCATGGCGACCGATCTGGATATATTTGTGCTTCGGACAAACTGATTAAAGTTATGGAAAAGGTACAGGTTAACTTAAATTCGTTTGCTTCGACCTATGCCCAAATTGCTACACATGAAGCAATGCAAGAATATATGGATGACGTTGCAAAGAAACGTGCGGTAGTGGCAAGACAGAACATGCAGACATTCATTGAGGATTTAAAAAGCTGCAAAGATTTAGAAGTGACTGAGCCTGAAGGTGGATTTTTCTTATTCTTGGACTTATCAAAGTATGGCGACAAAATCCAAAAGCTAGGATTTGATTCAGCCGATCAATATCTTTTGGAAACAGCAAAAGTTGCTTCTATTGGAGGCATGCATTTTGGTGAAAACATCGATAGCCTCCGACATTACATTCGCATGAATTGTGGACGTGACCCAGTGACTCTAAAGGCTGCAGCAGCACGTATTAAAGAAGCCCTTCAGAAATTAAACTAACTCATATTATTCAGGAAGTTAAGTTTTAACTTCCTGAATTTACATTTTTATGGACGATATTACTTTGAAAAAGTTCTGTATCATTGGAATGGGATTCTCAGGTACATGTACCTTCATTAGCTTTGTAAAAAAAATACTGAATCAAGATATTGATCATAAGTCATGTTCTATCACTCTTGTTGAAATGCGTGAATCAATTGGACATGGGAATCCATACGATAAAGACGAATTGTTAGCTGGTCATCTGTGTAATAACCCTGCCCATTCAATGTCGCTTTGGGATAACGACTTTGTGGATTGGATGGAAGAAAATAAAGATCGCCTGATTACTCATTATCCACATCTAATTTATAAGAAATCTTTGACTGGTGAACCGCAAGTCTTCCCCGATCCTAACGCTTTTTACCCTAGAGCTTTGTTTGGTGTCTATCTCAATGATAGATTCAAAAAATACTTAGAATTAGCTAAATCCAATCTCATTAAAATTGAAGTTTACAATGGGTATGAAGCTATCGATGGCTACGAAACTAAAGGTGGTTACAATCTCGTTATTAAGAATCAAAACTTAAATCGAACAATTGAATTAAAAGGGTTTTCTAAGCTGTTACTCACTATCGGACACTGGACTGCAAGTCGTTTAGACTCCGAGCACAGTTTATTCGTGAAACCATACCCTTTCCAAAAAGTCTTAATGAGACTTAATCAAATTATAAAACAAGATCATAAGCCAAATGTTCTTGTGCGTGGTATGGGGCCTAGTGGAGTTGATACGGTCATTACTTTATTTAGTGAAGGATCGTTTCTAACTGAAAATGGAGCCTTTTCAAGCTATCAGAAGGCACAGACAGATGAATACTTCAAAGCCTATGTTGTCAGTCGTTCAGGGTACTTTCCAGCAGTACGAGGCAATAAACCAGACTATGATTTTAAGTATTTCACTCATGAATCTTTTCCTGAGTTGCAGCAGCACTTAAATAAGGTTTTATCACTGGATGATATTCTTCATCTGCTTGACCTTGAGCTTAAAAATGCAACTAATGGTGAAGTTTCATTCAATGATCTATGCAACTTGAAATTTGCAAATGCCTATGAAAAGTTGAAATATGATCTGGAGCACCAAGAGCTTAATGACTTAATTAATATGATCATTCTCAAAGTACGAAGAATGAAGTTTTATCGTTATTTAAGCGGTCATGATAAAAAACGCTACGACCAAGAATTTGATCATTTATTCATTCGTCTTGCCGTACCCATTCCACTGGAAAATGCACAAAAGCTGAAATGCTTATTTGAAGCTGGTCTACTCCAATCAATTAAACTTGGCTATAACAGCAAACCTCTAAAGATAATGGATGGCCGTGTACAACTCACTGATTGTCTAGGGTATTCATTTGATTTTGATCTTGTGGTGAATACGATCAGTCAAGACTTTGATATCTATAAGCATCCCTCAACATTGGTTAAATCGTTGTTAGAGAAAAAGAATATTGTCCCAAATGTGGAGGATGAATATAACACTGGGGGTTTAATGCTGGATGGTTTCGAGACCTACAAACTCATGGAAAACCGTAGAGGATCCATAAAGCCCTCGGAGTATTTTTACTCTTTTGGTGTGCTTACCCGATACTGGCAGAATGAACGTAACTTTTCCAAAGCGATTGTTGATGCTGCTGATTCTGTCTCGACTGATTGGGTTGAATTGCTTCAAAAACATCTCAGTGAACCAATATTTACGCCAGAACAACTTTATAAAATTAGTTAATCGGACTAGGAAAATGATCAATGGAAATGCATCAGTTTTGTTATGACCGTGATATTAGGATAGTGCTGTGCAACTTAAAAGATAGCCTGTTTCCGTTTCATAGACATACTAATATCCCCGATCTTGTGTACTGCTCAAAAGGTGCTATTCAGGTTGAGTTACCAGATTTGCAGCAGAAATATATTGTTAATCAGGGTGACTTTTTTCAAATTCCCCCAAATGTTAGACACAGATTTGCAAATAAAGATATTGAGGTTGAAAGCCGTTATATCATTCTTCAAATTGGAGAATTTAGTATTGAGTTTTTTAAAAATATTGAAGAGATAGAACCACTACTTGCCAATATTGAACCTAAAATTCGACTGAGTTCAGATATTTTTATTAAGGACTATAACGCTGACATTCAATATATTATTGAAGACTTTCAAAAGAATAGAAAAAAGGAAATTAGTACCGAGGAACAAGCAGACATTATTCAAGCATTAGAAGTTTTCTTGCAGAATGGGTATAAGTCAAAATTTCCAGATAAATCGTACTTTTTTGCTTAATCCCACTGCGTGTTAGCCATGCAAAGCATAATCATATATTCAAGCAGGCTCCTGAAGTTCCTTGTTATAACTTATGCTTTGCATTTCCTGTAATCGTGAGTAAGTTCTTTGAAATTCAAATTTAAGCCTCTCACCTTTATATAATTGATTTAATGGTTGTGAAGCAACAAAGTATAGTTTGATTTTTTGATCATAAAGTTCATCAATCAAATAAATAAAACGTCTCACGCTATCATAAATTCTATCTGTTAAATCACCAATTCCGCTGATTAGAACATAGTCATATTGCGTAGCGATCTCAATGTAATCAGCTGGGCTTCTGGCTTCTCTGCAAAGGGCTTCAAAGTCGAACCAAATCACGTTCTTATCACAAGATTTAACATCTATTGATCTATGGTTGATTAAGATGCTCGTCTTGAGTTCTTTCTGGTTATTTGTAAGTTGCTGGTAAACCGAATGAAGCCATTGTTCTGATTCTTCATTTAATGGAAATCTATAGAAATCGTCATTGGCATTACTTTCTTTGATGGTTCTATAATCTAGTTGATTACCGATCTTCAAGACTGTGCAATTCTGATTGATATGATCTATGGTCTCTAAAAATCTATCGCGATTTAAGCCATCTTTATAAAGATCCTTCGGATCAATATTCGAGGTAGCAACCAATATCACTTTCTTTGAAAAAAGCATATTAAATAGATTTGAAAGTATCATTGCATCGGCAACATTTGAAACAAAAAACTCATCGAAGCAAATCAGTTTATAGTTGCTTGCTATGTCATTAGCGATCAGTTTTAAAGGATCTTTATTTCCACGATAGCCCATAAGTTGTTTGTGAATATCTTTTAGGAAATGATGAAAATGCACTCTCATTTTCTTTTTAAAATTAAGAGAGTTATAGAACAAGTCCATAATCCATGTCTTGCCTGTTCCTACACTCCCCCACATATAGAGACCTTTAATCTGGGGACTAAAGAAATGATTAGACTGGGTTTCAAGTTTATTCCAAATCTCATCCAATGTTTCAATAGCTTGTCGCTGAGACGGATCTGCAAGAACAACGCCAGTATCAATCATGGAGTTGTATATCTCGATTGGACTTTGACCCTCATGCTTAAGCATCTTCATTCCCTACGGTAGCCAAGATTGTTGTTGAGTGGTTAATAATAATATCATTCATTATTAAAACTGCTGGAGAAAGATAAGAGAGCTGATGCCAGTATAATGGAATCTTAATTCTATATTCTTTTGAAATTTCCTTTATCCCCTGATTCAATAAATCCTGATTCATTTTGCATATAGGTATTATTCCATAGCCCATATCACAAGCAAGTCCAGAGATATAAGAGTCAGTCGAAGGAATAATATGAAAAGGAATCATTGATTTTTTTAGTCCGAAGTTAGATTCTAAAAAATCGAAATATATTCTTTCATTCTCATTAAATAAAACCAAAGGAGCTAAACGCAGACTCTCTCTATTAATTCCTTTTTTAAACCATTTATCAATGAAAGTCTCTGAGGCAACAAGACAATAAACCATATTACCTAAATATACACTTGTACAACCTCTGATTATCTCAGACTCTGAAGAAATGCAGGCCTGCACTTCTCCTTTTTTTAAAAGTTCGATGGTATTGCAAAGCGTATCAATCTTTATGTCTATTGTAATAGCCTCAGAAAGACAGTACTTGGCTAATATAGGGAAAAGCAATGACTCAAATGTACCGATACTCGCAGCAATGGGTAATGGTTTAAATTTATTATTATTGATGACTGTCTTTAAAAAAACATTCTCTAATAAAGATGCTCGCTGAAGATAAGCAAATAACTCCGCACCAAATGGTGTTGGTTTACATGGTCTTTCTCTAACTAATAATACATTCCCTAATCTTTCCTCTAATAATCGAACTCTTTGAGAAATTGCTGACTGAGATACACATAATTTTTTACCAGCTTTTTCGAAACTTCCTGTTTCAACAACAGCAGAAAAGGCATCGCATTTAATTTTGTCTAGCATTTTTAAATTTTATCTATATTAATTAAAGTTATATTTCTTAATCATAGTAATGGGCATGGCAATACGAAATACTACAATTGTATTACTTATGCTAAATAATCATTATTTATTTTAATTAAATGAGCACCACACATGTAATTAATTAGTAAAACTAATTAAACCCTCATTAAATTCAACATTAGTTAAAATGCGGTAACAGACTACCAAACTGGCAGTACATTAATTTTAAAGTAACTTAAAGCTATAAAAAATCTGACTCTATGTCGGATTTTTTATTACTCAAAATCTCATGATTTCTTAAATATAATCAATCTTTTCCAGAGTACAAAACTGAGCCAACTAAAACGGCTTGTCCGAGAACTATCAAATCTGCTCATAAAAAATCTAACTTGTGTCAAAAACGGAATTTTTTAGTAAATAAAAGCTCTTAATATTTTGATTTTTAAAATCTTTTTAAATATGGTTCAGATAACACCCATTATATTAAATAACCAATAAAGATTTTACATCCATAATGATAATGACTACTATTTGCATTAATATTAACACTTACTAATTGGGAATAAAAATGCGCTTGTTACCCTTCAGTCTTTGCTTACTTACAACAGCAATTTGTACCCATCTCTATGCCGATGGTTCAATTAAAACAACTACCGAATCACAAAATGCTGAAGCTAAACTTCCGACAATTGTGATAACAGCGACACGTACACCCAAAAGCATTGCTGAAATTGCAGGAACAGTTCAAACCATTTCTGCTGATGAAATTGCGCAACAGGCTGGTCCAAGTCGTAAAGTTGCAGATGTTTTGGCACAACTAGTTCCATCTTTAGCACCAAGCAGTGGAACAAGTAGTAATTATGGTCAAACTATGCGTGGACGTAATGTACTGGTGATGATTGATGGCGTATCACAAACGGGTTCACGTGATGTAGCACGTCAGTTGAATAGTATTAGCCCAAATATGATTGATCATATTGAGGTAGTTTCAGGTGCGACCAGTATCTATGGTTCAGGTGCGACTGGCGGAATTATTAATATTATTACCAAACGTGCTGACAAGTCTAAGCCTGTTAGCTTTCAAACAAAATTAGGTGTGACATCGGCCGATAATTTCCGCGGTGACAGCCTAGCTTATCAAGTTGGCCAAACGGCTTCATTTGCAAATGATAAAGTCGATGGTTTTCTTGGCATCGACTATACCAATCGAGGCTCTCAATTTGATGGTAATGGGGATCGTATTTCATTAAGCCCTTGGCAGGGTAGCACTATGGATACCGACACCATTGATGTAAATGGTCGTGTAAACTTTAATTTAACAGATAATCAGACTCTTAGTTTTGGTGCTCAGTACTATAAAGATGAACAAGATACAGAATATGGGCCTGATTATTCTTATTTACTCACAAAAACAGATCCATCTTACAAAGCTGTCAAAGGTTGGAGCTTAGATAATCAGCCGTTTACTGAACGTTATGCTTTTAATACACAGTACCAAAATCAGGATTTCTTAGGTCAAGTTCTGAATGTAGAAGCTTACTATCGAAAGGAGAAGTCACGCTTTGTACCTTATGGTTATTCAGCTGACGGTGTTAGTGTAAAGCAAAGTCAATCAAATGTGGATTATGCAGGTATTCGTTCAACTTTACAGTCTGATCTTGTGGTTGCTGACCGTGATTTAAAACTAACTTATGGCTTAGACTATGACTGGGAAAAAGATCATCAGTGGGCTGACTACTACATGCCAAGCAATAATGGTTTAGCTTATACCCCAACTGGAGAAAAACAAGGCTCAGGACCAGATACTGAAATTCAGAATATTGGTACCTTTATACAAGGGGACTATGCAGTAACAGATCAGCTTAATATTCAAGCTGGAGTGCGTTACCAATATGTTCAAGCGGACACAGACAGCTATTTAACTGCACGTAAGCCGTATACATTAATGGCTGCAGACTCTACAGATTCAGATAAATTCCTGTTTAACCTAGGTGCCGTCTATAAACTCACTGATGCTCAGCAAGTCTATGCTAACTTTTCACAAGGCTACAGTTATCCAGATGTGCAACGTGTATTACGTGATGTTGCAGCATATACCTTAACTACGTCTGGTATTGCTCCAATCACTGTGAATAGCTATGAACTAGGCTGGCGCTTGAACCAAGATAAAGGTTTAAATTTAGGCCTAACAGGTTTTTATAATACTTCTGATAAAGTCGTTCAATTTAACTCGGATCGTTCTGTAAATGTTGTTGATACCGACCAGCGAGTTTATGGGGCTGAAGCAACAGTAAGTTACCCATTCATGGAAAATTATAAGGTAGGTGGGACTTTAGGTTATACAAGAGGCCAGTACAAGGATGAGGCCAATAATTGGCATGAGTTAAATGCTTTTGCAGTTTCACCAATGAAAGGTACGTTGTTTGCTGAATGGAATAATACGGAAGGCTATGGTGTACGTGCTCAAATGCTTGCAATCAAAGGAACTGATAAAGCTTATAAAGACGATCTAGAGTTAAAATCAGCTGGACTGAGTGATAGTAATAGCGCAGCAGAGATTAAAGGTTATACAACCATGGATGTATTAGCACATTTCCCTGTGGCGAAAGGTCGTGTGGACTTTGGTGTCTATAATCTATGGGGAAATCAATATAAAACTGTATTCGCTCAACAAGCAGCAGTAACCAATGCTAACTCATTGTTAGCAATCCCAGCCGAAGGTCGTACTTTTGTGCTAAGTTATACTATAAATTATTAAATTTAGGACCAAGAGGAACTATTCTAAATTTTCTAAAATCAACATAATGCGCCTTATATGAAATTTAATTTTATCTGATATAAATCAAAGTCTTATTTTAAAAAAAGCCCGACTCATAGTACTTGGGCTTTTTTATTTTTTATAAAATATTTTAAAGAGAAATCACTTAAATCTAGAAATTTCAAAATTCAATCGATATGTCATAAAATTTATTAAGCATGCCTCTCGAATTCTTTTTCTAAACAGTTCTTGAAAATAGGGGTTTGTTAAAAAAATACCCAAGGCAACAATTAAATATACAACAGACTTATTTTCGATCTGAAGTACCTTTAAAAGCTCAGAAAAGAACTCATCCACTAAGTTAAAATAAGTTGAAGTTAATAGAGAAACAAATAAATAGGAAAAAATACGATAAAAATTTCTTTTAAACATAACTATTTCTCCACTAAATTATTCTAAGTGCATCAAAAATATAGCATAGTTAAAAAATATTACCCACAGAGATGAAGGATCTTTAAAATTCTTCTGTAACATTGGCTTATGTCCGCTAGCTCAAATCCAAATAACTAAATACAGCCTTTTCAACTCGCTGCTGTAAATGGTTTAAATCACTTTCCCCTGTTATACCTGCTGCGTTAATCATTCCTTTGCTTAAAGCAATCACATCTTGTGCGGCTATCTGTGCATGTGAAATGTCAGAACGCGTAAGCAGGTCAGAAATTATGGTTTCAAGTTCATGTTGAAACTCACTTTCCTCAAAAATCTGACTTGTGTCAAAATTGGAATTTTGCTTTTTTACGGTAGATAAAAATTCTTAAAACTTTGATTTAAAAATCTTTTTAAATATGGTTTCAGACAACACCCATTATGTTAAATGGATAGATGCTTTGATATCTTTAAATCATAGGATAATCTATTGATACCCTAATAAAAAAGCTTAATAAATGACCACATATAACGACTTTAGTGTTGATTATCTCAGTGATACTAGATATGAAAAGATTACAATAGAAATCTCATATAAAAACCAAATACTTTGTCAATTGAATAAAGATAAGGGGAATGACAATATCGAAATTCAGTTTTTTCATGAGTGGAGAATATTACCAGATCAGGTAATATTCAAATTTCCATTAGAAGAGTTCACCAGTCTACTAAATGAATTGAAGCAAGACCTAATTTCTGCTTAATTTACACATACTTTTAAAAATTAAATATATTTTTGAAACACACTTCAGATTGAATGGGAGTTAAGTTTTCCTAAAATCAACATAATACGCTTTATACGAAATTTAATTTTATCTGATATAAATTATAGTCTTAATGCTTAAAAAAGCCCGACTCATAGTACTTGGGCTTTTTTAATGATTTGTCACCTTTCAAGATTACTTATTGATCAACTCTCCACAATTTCATGTAATCTCTATTAATTGTAAAGGAGATAAATATCCACTCTAATCTAAATCCTTCTTACAATGACTCACTGCCCTATCCTGCATACATACACTTAAGTAATTCGAGTATCTAAAAGCATCTTCCAATGAATTTATCAAATCTATATGCTCTTTCTTCATAATGACATGGGTTGTGCCGCTGTAACATTGGCTTATGTCCGCTAGCTCAAATCCAAATAACCAAATACAGCTTTTTCAACTCGCTGCTGTAAATGATTTAAATCACTTTCCCCAGCTATGCCTGCCGCGTTAATCATTCCTTTACTTAAAGCAATCACATCTTGTGCGGCTAACTGTGCATGTGAAATACCCGAACGTATAAACAGATCGGAAATTATGGTTTCAAGTTCGTGTTGATGCTCATTTTCCTCAGTGTCTTTACCAATGATTTCAGAAGCAAACTCTAAGGTTCGTGCCAACTGCGGACGGCTTAATTGATGTTGCACAGCAGCGTGTATGGTGAGTTTTAGTTTTTCTTTTAAGTCTGCGGCGTCATGTTGCTGTATGGCTTCAACGATACGATTTGAAAGCTTGGCGCGCTCACGTCGAATTAACTCGACGATTAAGGCATCTTTAGAAGGAAAGTATTGATATAGGCTACCAATGCTTACGCCAGCAAGTTCAGCCACGGCATTTGTGTTAAATCCAGCAAAGCCTAAAGACTCCAGAATGCGAGCAGCCGCCTCTAAAATTGCTTCAAAAGTAGCCACTGAGCGTGCTTGACGCGGGCGTTTGCGTGGGTCTGGAAGTGTTTCTGACATGAGCCGAAATACGAGTATGTAATGTGAGTAATCACTCATATACTGACTGAGTCATGTTGATATGACAAGCAAATGCTGTCTTTTCAATTGAACTATAACTCGGCCCAGTCATGGAGTGGTTATGTCTAGAACCTATACTTTTTTTATTCATTTAAGAGCTTTGCCTGCTTGGTTGGCTTTAGCTCGTGAAAAGCGGGCTGAGTTTAGTACACAGAAGCTTGAACCTATTTTTGCGAAGTACCCAACTGTAAAAGTTCGGTGGTATGACGTTGAAGCGTTTAGCACTAAAGCCAGTGATATTGCTGTGTTTGAGACCACATCTCTACAAGATTATTATTTTGTGATTGATGCCATTCGAGACTCTGAGTTTTGTACAGTGCCCTACTTTGAGTTTGTAGAGATTATTCCTGCAATTGAAGATGGGTATGTGGAGTATGAAGAATGTTTCTCGTAAAAACGCGTATAACTTTTTATCAAACCAGTGATGCACAAGCCAGTAATTTTATGGCTATGCCTAAGGTAATAGCCATCGTAAAATCTAGCTTTATTTCGAGTTTTTTATATCTATTTAATGTAGCTATTCTTTTTAAAAACTTGTTTGAAACTTAAAGGAATATTTTGTGTATTAGGTATATGCCCAAAGAAATGCTCATCTTTTGTTTGGAAAAAAATATCAAAGCTTTGACTCATAAATGGATCGACTTCACTTTGTTTTTGGTAAATTGGTGTAAGCCTATTGATATAATAATTGATCCAATCAACTTGATTTGAAAAATAAGAATAATCTTTAAGGTCAAAATATAGGCTATCCAAGTTATCCGCAATCAATTCTACATTTGGATGAAACAACCAAATAATAATCTCCATAGGAGAAACTTTTTTCAGCGTATGCTGGGATGTTTTATCAAATCTTTCAATTTTATATAATTGTGCACCAGATTGACTATAACTAGTGCAAAGTAGTTTTCCATTATGAACTTGATCAAGGTCTTGACCTAATTCTAAGGTACGTATTCTCTTAGAAATATCTAGACATTCAGGTAAAGTTATTAATTTAGATTTTGCTATATTTTTAAATATATCAACTGATTGCTGAACCACTCTTGATTCGCCAGTACCAGTAATAATACCTTGCTCCCAAGCGTATAACTTCGAGTAATGTGTAGTAGAAAGCTCCACATCTAAGGTTTCATTTACAGTTACTCTTTTATTGTCAACTGCAACAATAATGCTATCGTTTAATTGAATAGCTAAGATGAAAGTCATATTTTACGTAAAATAACGAGACATTTGATATACATTTATTTTAGGCTATATCTATGCAAAGTTCTGAATATTTTTTATAAAAATTGAGGTTATTAATGGCTGGTGGTTCTCAAATCATTATTAATAAAGATGGTATTACCCTGATTACACCAGGAAAATTTGAGCCGAAAGCTGGACAACACCTTTTTAAAAGTGGTGAAAAGGCTAATTTTTCTTTGCCAGAAATCCCTAATGTTCAATCTCCTTTTAGTAATAAATTAGATGTTTATAATCTATTTAAGGAAACATCTCATATTAAATATTCTGTTTTACATTCAAATGGACAAGTAAAAACTGGCTTCCTTGACCAGTATGGTAGGACTGGACGCATCAGATCTCAGGAACAGGAAAAAGTTAAAGTTCTGATTGGTGGCGATGAATGGCACTATTATATTAGCCGTTTTGGTGGAACTATTGAGGATAATACTTATATTAAATTCCTAGATTTTATAGGAGATCCTATACCAAATTTAGAATTTAACTTAAGCAATGATAATAATAAAACTCTTATGGAATGTAGAACAAATAATGATGGTGAAGCCGTATTTGTATGTCCTAAAGATGACTTTCCAATCCTATCCGTTAAAAGTTTAATTACTAATGAATTTAAGCCAATACTAAGAATAGAAAATAACTTAGTAAGAGAAATAATTTTAGTAAGTCCTAAGATCTTAAAAGAAATCGATTTATTACAAGAAACAGATGAGAAAGGCGATTATTTAAGAAGTAACTATCATAAATAATTGAATATTCAAAAAGTATTGTGAGTGATAAAGATGGCAAATGAACAGAAAGATTTACAACAGAAAGTAAACCAAAATGGTAGGCCTGTTTCAGTGTTTACTAGAGAACATCTCGAAACAGCTGCTAATGTAGCCTCAGAATCTTCAGATATATTAGGTTATTTAAAAGATGGAACTTCTGTTGTAGATAATTACAATTTTAGATGGGGTCTTATCCACTCAAAAAATACGCCTTTGTTTAGTAAAGAAAGGTTAGAAAAAGCTAGGGAATTCCGATTTTATAAAGAAAACCCTCAGACAGGACGAATTTTTAAAGGTAATCAGCATACAAAAGTATTCGATACTAAAAAATTCGGAACCAAGATTGATAAATTAGGGTCAAAAGCAGGTAATTTTGGAGATGGAGTAGAGTTAGCATTAGCTATTGTCGATAGAAACCCTGAAGCCCTTGCAACAAAATCTTCTACATTAGTGCTATCTAAAGCTGGAGAAAAAACGGGTGAAGTTGCTGGACTTGCTGCTGCTGGAAAATGTGCAAAAGTAGCAATAAAACGGTTAGATCCTAGAAAAGCTACAGTTGTTGGTCTCACCTGTGCTGGTGCAGCCATAGGTGTGAAATACTGGTTAAAAGACAAAGGAGATGAGTTAGGAAATACGGTTGGAAAAACAAATACTGCCATCCAGACAGCTCAAGGCGTTCTCGATGCAGTAGACATATTGGATCAAGTTGAGACAAAAGCGGCTGAGAGAGAGAGACAAGAGGCTATAAAAAAAGATCCAATGGTAGAATGGCATATAGTTGGAGCAGATTAATTTAAAAGAGATATATTATGAATTTAAAGTATTTAATGATTTCTAGCCTCATAAGTATATTTTTATTAGGTAGTGCAGGCTGCTCAGAACCTATTCCCCCACAAAATAAGACTCAAAGTGAAGCAAGCCAATTATATGAACAAGGCGGTAAATATTTTTTAGGTAAAGATGCTCCTAAAGATTATCAAAAAGCTTTTTCTTATTTCCAAATGGCAGCTGAAAAAGGCTTACCTATTGCACAAAATGATTTAGCAGGAATGTATTCCAAAGGAATAGGTACCCCGAAAAATGAAGAAAAAGCTTACTATTGGTATGAGAAAGCTGCTAAAAACAACTTTCCGGAAGCTCAATATAATTTGGGTTTGATGTACGATAATGGCTATTATGTAAATAAAGATAGATCAAAAGCTTTAGAATTTTATAAATTATCTTCTGATCAAGGATATGCTAAAGCTCAATATAATTTAGCAAATGCTTATCTTTCAGGGAATGGAATAAATAAAGATATTAATTTAGCTCTAGAATTATATAAGAAAGCTGCGGATCAAAATCTTTCTGAAGCTCAATATAATTTAGCAAATATTTATTCTGATGGCAGTCTAGTTAAACAAGATAATGAAAAAGCTCTAGAGTTATATACAAAGGTAGCAGAAAAAGGCGTACCTGAGGCTCAAAATAACCTCGCCTATATGTATGCTAATGTTTACTCAGATTATGAAAAAGCAAAATTTTGGTTCCAAAAATCTGCCGACAATGGATATGAGCCAGCAAAAGAAGCTTTAGAACAGTTCCAATAGTTCTAAGTAATTTACTTCTTAGAAGTCACCATCAAATATACAATTAATCCAATTAAGACCAAGAATATTAACTGAATCTCTAAAAAAAGGTTTATCATCCATGAGTTTCTAAATGATAAACCTTTTTTTGTTATTAATATTTTCGATTTTTTTGTATCTTGTGAAATAAAAACTTTTATTTCATTCTTTTTCTTTATCTCATTAAATATAGATACATTTTGGTCTTTCATCTCATCACAATTCTCAGAAATAAACAATCTATATACAACCAAAAAATCTTTTTCTTCTGATTTATAAACTTTATTTTGATATGTATATTGATACCTTATATCTCCACGAGCACTTCTATCCATTCCTCGTCGCCAATATTTTCTTTTACAATAAACGTTATAATCTAAAATTTCATAATCTTTTATCTCAATCCAGTCAGGATGAAATAATTTAAAAACTTTTGATTGTAGGTTAAAAGATGAAGTTACAACTAATAAAATAAGAAAAACAGCTAGTAAGGATAAAATAATTTTTATAAATAATTTCATTATTAATATATATCCCGATCAAAATAAAAGAATTTCAACTCAACTAAAAATAATATATAAATATGTTTCATATACTCTTAGCGGGTAAATATTAGCATGAAAAAAAATTTTTATTGAATAACCTTAAGTATAGTTACCGTATACTATTTTATTATTTATACCCCCTCCCCCAAAACCTCTCCAACACCACATCCCGTTCATCCACACGATTTGAACTCAAAACCTGTAACATCAAGCCATCAATTAGGTTTAAAACCATGTTGGCATCGGGGTTAAATGCATTGGTTTCCAGACTAAAGACCAAATCAAAAAGCTCTCGAAGTAGCCATTTCCGATATTCAACGGCTATGCGGTAAGCCGTTGGATAAAGCTGTTTGATCTCAAATATGGCTTTAAACAACAGGTGGTAAAGGCTATTTACATCAACATGTAAACGCACAATTTCTTTAAGTTTATCACTTGGTTTTGGGTAGCGGTGTGAATAGACAATTGCCAGTACTTCTTCTTTCAGTCGGCTTTTTTGAAAGCTTATGCAGGTTTCAACGAGCTTTTCTTTTGAGTGGAAGTAGTTATAAAGCGTGGCTTTAGGAATTTTAGTTTCTTTGGCAATCAGGTCTACGCCCGTGTTGTGAAATCCATAGTGATTAAATAGATCTACTGCGCTATGAATAACTTTTAATTTTTTTGAAGCCGTTTCTAAAGTTGGCATAGTTTTACCATTATAAAAATAAGTTGTTATGTCTGGCTGAGATAAAAAGCCTGTGCCCTTTCTGGGAGAAAAAAAGGCACAGCAAAGCCGTAAGACGATGCTTGGCACATCTCAAGTTTTGTTGTTGCTAAGTTTTAAGTAAAAATGACTTAAAGCCTGAAAACCCTACGGCGTTCAAGCTGCTGTAATTTTTTAAGCTGTGTTGTTATAACTTTTGGCAATGAGTGCCAAAAAATGATGGATGTGCATAGCCAACTCCTGATTTTGGGAGTTCTGCCAAAGCATTCATTTGGAATTATGGTGGCAGAACGAAAGAGGGTTGACAGACTGGTTTTCGAGAACCCAGCACGCACGAAGGCGTCCCCCTTCCGTCCTACCGCTACAAAAAGGGAGACGAGTGGGTATACATCAAAAAAAACAAGTCTTTTCAATGTACTCGAAAAAACAGCCTGTCAAAGCCGGCTGGCAATGTGGCCAGCAGGCAAAGGATAATCCGAGAGTTGATAGGTGTCAATGTAGCTTTTATGACAAGCATTTAAATTTATTATTATTTTTCATTAGATTAACTTAATTATTATTTTAGATATTATATTTAATTGTATTTTTAAATTAAATGAAGCGATCCATGCTTATTCATTTCTATCTTTTAACTTTTTAATGTGCGAATACACAGCGGAAAGTCGGTTTAGACAATCTCCGTCTGCCCCACTTGGTGATAAGCACGATTAAAATAAACCAAACTTTGGTCATGCTGGCTTTGTTTAATCGCCACAATCGGACAAATAAGAATAGTGTGTGTGCCCACTTGTTGAACTTGCTCAATCTCGCAATCGAAACTTACCAAAGCATCATCTAACACAGGTGAACCCGTTTCTAACTCAATCCATGCGCCATGTTTAAAGCGTTCTTCTGGCGTGAGCTTAGATGAAAATGCTTTTGAAATATGTTCGTGGTGTGCGCCTAAAACATTCACAGTTAAGATTTTGTTATCTAGGAAATGTGCATGTGAACTCGCAGATTGGTTCATACACACCAATAATGTCGGAGGTGTGTCAGTCACACTACAAACAGCAGAGGCAGTAAATCCAAAACGGCCAGACATGCCTGCCGTAGTCACAACACTAACCGCACTTGTGAGTAAAGACATTGCATTTCTAAAGTCTGTTGCTTGAACCATGACATTATTCCTAAATTGAATCGTACCTTGTCCTGAGGGTTTGCTATACCGCCCAACTCCATCAGGAAGGTACTTTATCAACATGAGTCCTGATTAGAACTACATGTAGTAAGTAAAATGAGGGTTACTTGTTTGATTATCAACTGCCATCAAAAAAGTAACCCTTTATACCACTTATTGGTAAATATTAAGCAGTAAGATCAAAACCAGTAAGTTCTCTGCGAACGATTTCTGCACCTGCCGTTAAAGCATTTAGCTTGCCACGTGCCACTTCACGTGAAAGAGGCGCCATACCACAGTTTGTGCAAGGGTAAAGCTTGTCAGCATCTACAAACTGAAGCGCTTTACGAAGTGTGTTCGCCACTTCTTCTGGTGTTTCAATTTGGTTAGATGCAACATCAATTGCGCCGACCATCACTTTTTTACCGCGAATGAGTTCGAGCAAATCGATAGGCACATGTGAGTTGTGACATTCTAACGAGATAATATCGATGTTAGATTTTTGCAGTTTCGGGAAAGCTTCTTCGTACTGGCGCCATTCTGAACCAAGTGTCTTTTTCCAGTCAGTGTTGGCTTTAATGCCGTAACCATAGCAAATGTGAACCGCAGTTTCACACTTAAGACCTTCAATTGCACGCTCTAAAGTCGCAACGCCCCAATCATTTACTTCGTCAAAGAATACGTTAAATGCTGGTTCGTCAAACTGAATAATATCTACACCAGCAGCTTCTAACTCACGTGCTTCTTGGTTCAAAATTTTTGCAAATTCCCAAGCAAGTTTTTCACGGCTCTTGTAGTGACCATCGTAAAGCGTATCAATCATGGTCATTGGGCCAGGTAATGCCCACTTAATTGGTTGATCAGTTTGCTGACGTAAAAACTTAGCATCTTCAACAAACACAGGCTTTTGACGAGACACTGCACCTACTACAGACGGTACGCTTGCGTCGTAACGGTCACGAATTCGAACTGTTTCGCGCTTCTCAAAATCTACGCCATTTAAGTGTTCGATAAACGTGGTCACAAAGTGTTGGCGGGTTTGTTCACCATCGCTCACAATGTCGATGCCAGCAAGGCGCTGTTCGTGCAACGCTAAACGTAAAGCATCTTTTTTACCTTCAAGTAGACCTTCGTTTTCGAGTTTCCAAGGCGACCAAAGCTTTTCAGGTTCTGCAAGCCAAGACGGTTTAGGTAAGCTGCCAGCAGTTGAAGTCGGTAGTAATTTTTTCATGATCAATGACCTATATGTTGATTAATTAAGAGCGTAATTAGCAGACCACTGCTCAAGAATCGCTTGGTATGGTTTGATAAATTGCTCTTCAACAAACTTCCCTTGCTCAATAGCGAGGCGGCTACGTTCTTCACGGTCATACACAATTCGAGTAAGTGAGTAATCTTCGTTCTTCAAGCTTGGCTGATAAGATTTTCCAGCCACTGAATTTGCGTTGTAAATTTCAGGACGGTAAATCTTTTGGAACGATTCCATGGTGCTGATGGTGCTGATCAACTCAAGGTTGGTGTAATCACTCAGCAAATCACCAGTAAAATAGAACGCCAAAGGTGCAGCACTGTTTTTAGGCATGAAATAGCGAACTTTTAAGCCCATTTTTTGGAAATATTCATCAGTGAGTGAATAGTCTTCTTGCTTGTATTCGACGCCCAAAACTGGATGTTCGTTTTCAGTACGGTGGTACTCTTTCGTTGTTGAAACGCTTAAGCAAATCACAGGCGCTTTTTTAAAGTTGGCTTTATAAGTTTCAGAGTTAATAAAGCTCTTAAACAAGTTACCGTGCAATTCACCAAATTTCTCTGGAGTGCTAAAAGTAGACTGATTTTTATTGTGGTCTAGCAACAGCACACTAAAGTCATAGTCACGTACATAAGAAGAGAAGTTATTGCCTACAATACCTTCAATACGTTCATTGGTTTTTTTATCAACAATATTGGTTTTCAATATTTCGATTAAAGGAAGCGCACTGTTTTGGCTTGCAGCATCAACATTCATTTCAACTGAAATAATTTCAAGTTCAACCGCATAGCGGTCGCCTTTAGGGTTGTCCCAATGAGCTAAAGTATTGAAACGATTGTCGATCATCTGTAATGTGTTGCGCAGATTTTCTTGGCGGCTCATCCCTCTCGCCAAGTTAGCAAAGTTGGTTGTAATACGCGTATTGTCTGCTGGACGATAGTTTTCATCGAAACAAATACTCTTAATCGTAAATGTAAATTCTTTACTCATTTTGATCAGTACCCTAATTTCTGAGATAAACCTAAAAAAATTTCGAGCTCTTTTTAAACTTTCCAGCCTTGTCAGATTTGTGCCTTAAGGTCTTATCAAAACTGAATTACTGGAGCGCTTCAGAGCGTGAATAGATTTATACCGCAATCACAACATGAATAAAAATGATTTAGTCTCATTCAAAACTGAGTGAAATTCATGTTTAGGGTTTAATAAATAAGTATGAAGTTAAATTTTTTTCATCTCGGGGAATTTTAGACAGCAGAAATTCAATATACGGCGCTCGCAAATCACCTTTACAAACCTAAATATTTATTAGTATTTTCAACAACTTAAATAACAAAACCTTTAAGAGAATGCCTAGACTTAAAGTAATTTATGCTGACTTTCATTCATCTCTGCTTTTAGCCATTCTAAAAATATAATCTTCCGTGAATCTTCCTCAAAAGCACTATGAGAAAGTAAAAAATAGGCTGAATTATCTTGCACAACAGGTGAAATTTTTTTCAGTAAGTTCCACTCAAGCTCTTTTTCAATCATATAAATTGAGATGACCGTTGCGCCGAGTCCAGCCAAACAACCTTCTAAACACAGATAAAAATGTTCGAGTTCAACTTTCGTGTAGCCTTTTAAACTCTGCTTTAGCTCAGCAATGCGGCTAACGCTTTTGAAAAAATTCGGTCTAGAGATCGAAATAAGTACGTCTTTGGTGTCCGATGGCTTGGTTGCTTGAACTAGAGCGATATATTCATCGGCAATTTTTTCGCTATAGATATGCTCTCCCCAATCAAAATCATTTCTACGAATTGCGATATCAATATTATCTTTTTCAAAGTCGACCACCCCGCCTGCGGTGAGTAGTACAACCTCAAAATCATGGCCGAGCTTTTTAAATTTTGATAACCGTGGAATGAGCCATTTCATGGAAAGAGTCGGTTCACACGATAAAACCAGTTGTTTGTTTTCAGTTTTAGGCTGGCTTAGCTCTATTAAACATTCATCAAGTTGACCAAAAACTTGATGGCAACAATTCAATAAAATTTCGCCCTGCTCAGTCATCACTAGTGTTTTATTTTTACGGTCGAACAAAGGCGTATTTAAGGCTTCTTCTAAATTATAAATCTGTTTACTGACCGCACTTTGCGTCACAAATAATTTCTTTGCAGCTAAAGTGACGCTGCCATACTTCGCCACAAAATAGAAAAATTTTAGTGAATTCAGCGATATTCTTTCGATCATTCTAAAAACTCATAGATATGTAGTCGTTTTTATCGATTTTTATTTCTAGGCTTCTGTTCAAAATAAAAATCATCTTGATTAAACCCTATTTTAGATGATGAAAAACATATTGAATATCGATATCTATCTTCACAAATGTAAAGCCCCAATCTTTCTCACTAAAAGAATAGCAGCTTTAAGTAAAACAGCACCCCTCTCAAATACATTCCAAAAAGTACAGATTAACCCTCTCGCTTTCAGTGAGGGTACAAGATAATGGCAGAGTTCATTGCGGTTATTCTCATTACGATTTTGGCAGTGGTAAGCCCCGGCGCTGACTTCGCGATTGTGACAAAAAACAGTTATCTGTACGGCAGAAAAATAGGTGTGTTCACTTCACTCGGAATATCGTTTGGCGTGTTGGTACATGTTACCTACACATTAATTGCCGTTGCGTTTGTGATGACTTATACGCCGCAAATTTTGAATATTGTTAAATATATTGGTGCGATTTATTTGATTTATATTGGCTATAAAACTTTTACTCAAGAACCTGTTTTAGACAACGCTGCCTTAACTTCTATAGGCACTTTGCAAGCCATAAAATACGGCTTCTTTACCAATGCCCTGAACCCTAAAACCACACTATTTGTAATTAGTACCTATACGCAAATTGTAAGTTTAACTACGCCTAAAACCGTTCTTTTGGCTTATGGCTTTTTTATGTCCTTTGCTCATTTTGTATGGTTTTCACTTGTCGCAGTGCTTTTTTCATCCATGCTGTTAAGGCAAAAAATGTTAGCCAAGCAAGTGCAAATTAATAAAGTGATTGGCTCAATTTTATGTGTATTAGGGGTGATTTTGCTTTTTACTAATTTCTAAGAAACTGTAAAGTGAGCTTGTCGTTTCTCTAGATTGAGTTTTTCTTTTTAAAAGCCAGTTCTTCAGACTATCCCTTTGATGAAAAGGGATAGTCTGTCGTGTGATAACTTTATTTAAATGTGCGCACTATAAATCACCACACTATTTTAATAATTGCTGAGCAATTTCCACTTGACCAAACTGGTCAGCACGAACTTCAATCATTTTATTAGGATCAATATATTTTCTAATAACACGATTGACCTCTTCAGCTGTTAATGAAGTAATCTCTTTATCTCGCAATATTCGACTATCCATCGCCAAATCGCGTTCTAGTTGGCTATTCAATAAGCGGTGTACACGGCTTACATCATATGCTGCAGCAGCACGTTGTTTCATGATTTCCAGCTTAGCCACTTCAACTTCTTGGGGAGTTAATCCAGTTTCCACCAAGTCTGACAAAGTTTTATGAACTGCTGTCGAAATTTGGGAGGTTTTTTCCGTGCTATAGTCTGCCGAAATTTTTAGGGTACCCACTTGTTCAAAAGCATCTAAATTTAAGCGGCTACTAAAGCCATAGACCAAAGCATTCTTTTCTCTTAACTCCATTGCTAGACGTGAAGACAATTGTGAATTCCCCAAAACTTGAGCAAATATAGTTATGGCTGCAGCATCACGATGTTCAGCCCCAACAGGAAAGTTTAAATAACTTTTATAAGATCCGAACTCACGCGGTTCTGACTGTACGTGCAAATGCTGGACTAAAGATTGAGTATATTGCTGCCCAATACGAGTAAACGGCGTTGTAGCATTCCAGTTTTCAAACTCTTTTTGTATAAATGCTTGCATATTTGCCTGCTGAACCTCACCCGTGATCGCAATCTGTGCGTGAGTCATACCCATCATTTTTTGATGAAGTTGTTTCACTTGCTGCTGAGTCACAGCTTTATATTGAGCATAAAGATTCTTAGGTTCAAAATGGTAGCGTAAATCATCTGCTCCATAATGCTCTAATAAACGCCCCATCTGTATTTCTGATACGAATTTAGGCTCTGTAAAGCTCTGTTGCAAATGTGCGAGACGCTGTTTTTTTAATATCTCGAATTCAGGTTGATCAAAACTTGCATCTTTTATTAACTCACTAATAAAGGACAGATATGCTTCGAATTGTTCCTTTGGTGCTTGAATGTCTACTTTCAGTTGATTATTTTCAATACTCGACTTTACCTGCCCTTGTAGCTTAATAGACTGGTCAATAATTTGTTCATATGTATATTTCTTAGTACCTTTGAACAACAAGCTATTCATCAGTTCAAGTGCAGCCCCTTGAGCTGCCAATGATTTCTCCGTACCAAAGTTCATCGTCAGCGTAGCGTAAGTCAGTTTATCTGGCGTCGGCGTTGAAAAAATGGCGTATTTCAATCCATTTTTGAGCTGTCCGCGATAAATATTTTTATCTAAATTAACCAATTGTGTCTGAGATTGTTGCTGTAATTGCTTTAATTCTTTATCAAAACGCATGAAATCTTTTTTAGACCAAGCAGGTTGTTCGGCAACCTTGTTTGCAACCTGCATTGCTTGAGGCACTAATGTTTGCAGTTGCTTTTGCTGGGTATAAGGTGTCGGCTCAATGTAAGTCATCAGGCGTCGTTCAGGATTAAAGAATGTCTTTAGTTCATGATTAACGTCTGACACATTAATTGTTTGTAATGCGTTATACCTATTGAAATATTCTTTCCAGTTTCCTTTTTCCTGAATTAAAACTCCACCTAGCATTGAACTAATTGCACTTGAATCAGACATCATCTGCTCGTGTGCATTTTTCATTTGGTTTTTAGCGCGTTGCAATTGTGTTTGATCAAATTGAGCAGGCTGTTCACTTTCTTTAATCAAAGTCGACGTTATTCCCTGAACTTTTAATTTTTCGTTATAGCCGGCTCCCATATATACAATATTAAAGTCTTTGGTCAGCCATGTGCTTGCATTCACATTATTAGCATCACCATTCATCACCATACTTTTATATAACTGTCCCGTGGGTTGCGCACTATATAGATATGGAACAAACGATAAAGCTTTTTGTAATTGATCATTTTGTCCTGCAACATAAATCAACTGTGTTGAATAATCGCGTCCCTTTTGAACTGTAAATGTTTTTTCTGCCACTTGTTGAATGGCTGGTTTAGGAGGTTCTTTTACCTGTGGTAATACTTTTGAAGGTAGCGCTGAAAAGGTTTGATCAACTTGTTTAAGGATATCTTGTTTATTAAATTTTCCTGTCAGAATGAGTACCGCATTATTTGGGGCATACCAAGTTTTATAATACTGCTCTATTTCGGGTAACTCTATTGTTTGAAGCTCTTCGAGGCTTCCTATCGGCATCCTTCCTAATGATTGTTCACCATAGAGATTTTTAAGCACCCGATCTACCATAAGAGCAGTGGGTTTATCCATTCGTACTTCACGTTCACGTTTAACGATTTCAATTTCAGGAGCAACATATTCTTTTTTTAACACCAAATTATTCATACGCTCAGCTTCAAGCAATAAGACCTGAGAAATAGCATTGGAGTCAGGTCGTACGACATTGAGATAACGAGTTGCATAATGGTTTGTAACTGCATTTGCCCGTAATGTGTATTTATCTAAGCGTCTTTGAAAATCATCTCCTACAATATTTTTGGTTCCTTTAAACGCTAAATGCTCAAGTAAATGAGCCAGACCACTTTTTCCCTGAGGGTCATTAAGTGAACCTGTGAAATATAAAACATCTAACATGACCTTGGTTTCTTGATCATTCGGTGCAACTAAAACACGCAATCCATTATTTAATTTATATTCTTCAATACCTTGGTGTTGAGTCACTTTTTCTATATCAGCCCATACAGCAGGCGTTAATCCAAGAAGACATAAGCTTAAGGAAAGTCGTTTTAAAGTGATAAACATGTTCAAACTCGATTTATTAGATAAGACAAAACAGGCCCATAAGCAGACCGCTTATGAGCACATGTAAAAGGCTGAGTTATTCAGTAGAGATTTCAGGTCGTGGCAATGTAATGTATAAAACCTGATTATCTATGTTGAGCAGACGAGCAGCCATATCACGTATTTGAGGAGTGGTTATGGCTGTAGATAGGTGATCGACAGATGAAAGATAACGGGCATCACCGTAGTGTTCGTAACTCAGCAATAATCGTTTTTGCAACGTATAAATATCCTGAACTCGTGCTTTTTCACTGCGTTCAAAGTTTTGTCGTTGCAGCAAAACATCTTCATCACTAATCAATTGTGGAAGTTGTTTCAGCGTTACCTGCGTTTTTTCCCACAATTCATTTACACGATCAGGTGATGCTGTATAACTGACATCTGTTTCAATGCGCTGATTTTGATCATTTAAAGTACTATTTATCTTCATTCGATAAATGCCTTGTTCTTGATCTCTTAAAGTATTTTTTAAATATTTTTCGGCCAGATTACGAGCAATACTCACTTTAACAGCCTCTTCTGGAGACCATTGCATAGGAGAAAAGCTCCAAGCACGTATTTCTGCACGTGGTTCTATGTTAATAGCAGATGTCTTATGGCGATTGCCAACTTGCGCCAAGAAAGTATTTTCAGTGAATACCTGCTGACGCGAAATACTAGCTAAATAAGTTTCTATGGGCGCTTTCATTTTTTTGGCATTAAGATTTGCCAAAATATAATAGGTTACAGGCGCCTGAGTTGACTTTACCCATTGCTCTGTCAAATCTGATTCCGTGACATGCTGTAGTTCACTTAAAGTCGGTTGCTGATCTTGCTGTGATCCAAAACGTAGCTCTTTAATCTCCATTTCACGTTTGCCTGACACAGATGAATCAGAATGTGCTTTGCGGCGCATTAATGCAGCTAATGTATTTTTGAGAGTTTGAGATTCAAGTTGTGGTTTTTGTTGTACTGCATGATAAAGGTGAAGAAGCTGCTTAAATTCTCTTTCAGAACTTTGACCATTAAGAACTAGTTCATTCATATTTTGGGAAATATTAAAAGAAATACCATGCTGCTTTTTCCATGCGTTCAATTCATTGGCTTGCCATCCTGCTGGGCCAGTTTGACCAATAATTTGACTGGCAATTTGAGCCTTCCATGGGCTTAAACCTTGTGCCATAAAACCAGCTGAGCTGTGGGCAGTAAAATAGATTTTGTCTTTTGCTAATGGGGTTTTTAACCATACGACCTTATCCCCATTACTAAGTGTCCATTCCTCAACATGATTTTCATTTTGAGAACGAATAGCTGTAATTTTCCCCTGTTTTTTTACTGGCGCCAATACCTGAGTTTTTATTTGAATTGCCTGTTGTAATGGAGAAAGCGTTCGTTGCTGTATTTCCGCTTGAAGTTGATAAATTTCCTGAGCTTGAGGTAACTCAAAGTCAGCACGACCAGGTACGCTATATTGTAAAACCTGATCTGGAGAGCTTAACCAAGTTTGTATACGTTGATTTACTTCTTGAGTTGTGATTGTCGGTAAAATAGCCAATGCATCTTTTGCAACTGCCCAACTTCCTTTGAAGTCTCGGCCTTGTTGCCAATTCAAAGTCAATTTTTGCACCCATTCTTCAAAGTCGCGCTGCTCAGGTTGCTTTAACATTTTTCTGGCAACATTCAGGACATCAGCTTTGGCTTGTTCTATTTCTTTTGAGCTTAAAGGGTAACGTTGCAAACGAGTAATTTCTTCCAATAAAACTGGCAATGCAGCTTCATGTTGTGTTGGCAACACATCTACAAACAATCCAACAGCAGTGGTGTGTTGACCAATATCAGCCTTTCGAATCACCATACTGGCAATATGATCAGGTAAATTTTCAGCTTGACGTCGCACTTGTTGAGTCAAGACCGTGGTCGCAATTTGATCTAGCAAACGCTGACGCATGCCTTCACGGCTATTTTGTTTGCTTAACTGATCATCTAAACGAAACACATATGAAATTTGGCTGCTCCCACTTTCACTATCGTATAACCGCACGATTCGCAATTGTTTAGTCAGTTGTGGATCATAATTTTTTTGCTCTGGAAGACTTCTCGACTGAAGTGACCCAAAATATTGTCGTATTTGAGGAATAACTTGTTTAGGATCCACATCCCCAATTAGCATTAATTGCATATTTTGAGGTTGATACCATGTGTTGTGAAATTGATGAATAGTTTCGACATTTGTAGTTCGAATCGAATCTTCAGTACCAATAACTGGTCTTTCAGGATAAAGGGAACCTGCTCTTAAAGCCTGCATGCGTTGTTGATTCATCCGTTCAGCAACTCCTAGCTTCCCTCGCCACTCTTCCAAAATAATTGGGCGCTCTTTTTCCAGATCTTGAGCTGTAAAAGTTGTATGGCCTACCATTTGGCTCAGTACTTTTAAACTGTCTTGTGTTTGCTGACTTCCTTTTGGCGGACTAAACATATACATAGTGCGTTCGTGATTTGTCACGGCATTATAATTTTTACCTCTGGTCCAACCCTGCTGGTGCAATGTTTGGGCAACCCCCAATGGGAAAGCTTCGCTTTGGTGAAACACCATATGCTCAAGCATATGTGCAACCCCTAACTGCTGGGAATTTTCGTTAAGTGAACCGGCATTTACTAATAATCGAATATCAATACGTTTTTGTTGGCCAATTAATGGCACCAAAGTGTATTTAAGACCATTTTCTAAGGTACCTTCGGTAATTTGCGGCAAAGGGCTCTTAGCAGCATAAACAGGAAAACCGGGTACAACCATTAATAAACAAACCGTCAGAATAGAGTTTTTCATTTAATACAACTTAAATTCAATAAAAGGAAAAGAATGGATGGATCAGAATTTTCCATCCATAAATGCAAGAAAAAGACTTACCAGCTCCAAGAAGCCCCTAACCAGATTTGACGTCCGGTTTTATAAGTTGTTGCTGAGCTGGAGCTAGTCGATTTATGGGTTTCAACTGCTGTATTAAAGACGTTCAAGATATCTAAACTAATTTGTAAACTTTGATCTTTAAAGATCGGCTGGTTATACATCAAACGCCAATCATAAGAAAAGTAATCGTCATATTTTTCTTCTGTATATAAAGTTGCGTTACCCGTGTAATTTCCACAAATAATATTCCCCTCAACACATGTTTCTGTTGAGGTTGAATAGCCTGTGTAACCAGAGGTATAACCAAGGCGTTGTGACCAATTAAGATTTAATAAAGGAATATGCGTATCTACATTCAAGAAAACAGTCCAAGGAGTATTGTAATCCAATGCATCCATATCCCCTTTCTCCATTAGTTTTCCTTTAAAAATGACCATATTGTCATCGGAGCTACTTTGATCATAATAGGTTTGAGAACTGGATTTATTATTCGAATAATTTGCACCTAAGCTCCAGTTCACATCTGCATATTTAAATTTGTATGGACTGATCGGTTCAATGCTAAGTGAAACAGTGTCTCCTTGCGTGGTTGCCTCATTGGTCAAGACATAATATTTTTTCCCATTTTCATCAGTTGTCGAACTACGACCAAATTGATTCTTTCCATCACGATGTACATATTTTACTGTCCAAACAGTATCTAAAATACGCTGAGACAACCCCAAATTAAGCTCATCGCTATAAGGTGTTTTAAGTTTTGAAACATCATAATCATAACTTGATGTCGTCAAATCACCACTCACCCATGGTGAACTAGCATCTGTACGAGTCTCTACATAGTATTGGCTAATACCACTACGCAATTTATAAGCCAACATATTCTGAGCGTAGTATCGATTGGCACCTGTGAAAATACGACTTTTACGATCTCCAAAAACATCAAATGATGCTGCTAGACGTGGAGCAATGTTCACATTTTCCAAATAATTGTCATATGAAACACGCACTCCTGGAGTTACCTCAAGTCGTCCCCATGTCATACTGTCTTGCAAGTATGCTGCATAATTGGTGTAATTTCCTTCAACACTTCGCGTAGGATAAAGTGTTCGACTTTTATAGTATTGTTCCCCATCAATACATAAGCTGTCACCCGCCTGACAAACCGTCGAACTGTCCCAAGTTGGAGTACTACGTCCAAGATATACATCTCTGAAACGTCGGTAAGAGGCATCATACAAATCTAACTGCCAACCTAAATCAATTTGATGATTTAATTGAGCCAGCTTAAAAGGATTAAACTCATAATTTTGTTTGGCTGTATAAGTATTTTTTTCTGTTTCAAATTCACCATATCCACCATAGTATCCAAAACGGTTGGCTGCTGTTTCACTACCTGATGAATACCAATTAATCTGGTCAGACTCTTCATTTTTATATCTGCTATACCAACTCGCATAATAATCCGCAGCATGTTCAATATGATTTTGCTCATGCTGATATCCCACTAGACTACTTAACTTACCCCAATCTGCCAGATGCTCCCATTCAACATTAAATCTGTACCCACCGCCTTCATTAGTAAAAGCACCATTTTTTACATTACGCTTTAAATAGGTCGACTCATGAGGTGAATACATCGCTGTTGCACGAAAGGTATCACCGTTATCTGCGAGATAGTTACCTTTTAATAAAAATGTTTCTGCAAGACGCTCTTGGTTTTCCCATGCTCCAATAATGGAATGATAGTAAGGAATTTCAGACTCTTGGCGGTTATATGAAAAAATTAAGCCAGCTTTATCGCTTAATGGTTGATTGATCGTTGCAGAATAGAATTTTTTGGTAAATTTAGGCTGATAATACAAACTAGATGCCTGATTAAAATCTTCCTGAATTTTTTCATCAACATGATATTCAGTCAAACTATCACTCGTTGTACGAAATGAGACTCTTCCAGAAGCTTTTTGCAAATCAGGATCTTTTAACTTTGCATCAACCACACCACCAGTAAAGTCTCCATACTTAGCAGCAATATTGCTATCAAAAACTTCTAGTGACTCGATTAACTCAGAATTAATCCAAAATGATTGTGCTCCACCTGCCGGTAAATCGGTAGGAGAATAACCGTCAGGGTCAGCTGTTAAATCTCCCCCATTAGCACCAGGATTAATGGTGTTATTATTTGATAATCCATCAATCATATAGTTGTTTTGATAAAACTTTTCACCATGAAATGACACATTTTCAGGTTGGATTTCACCTTGGGTGTTGCCGTTATCGGCAGCATTCGCAAACTGAACATTTGGGTTGTTTTTTAATAACTCTGTCACTGAACCATTTCTTGTCGGCATTTTACTAATTTGTTCAGCCGTAATAATTTGGGTTCCCATGGTTTGACTAGTAGGTGTTGAGCGAACAATCAGCGTATCTTCCCCTCCTTTATCAGCATCAGTTTGTGTTGAATTTTTGGTATCAACATCTACTGGAGTAATATCATTTTCCACAGCATAAGCTGCAAATGGAGCAAGTGCGGCCATAGCCAGAACTAAATATGCCTTTCGATACATGAATCATTCAACCTATAGTAGAAATTTGGTCATTAGGTGTTAGTTATCCAGAACAACTCGTCCATCTAACTTAAATACAATATTGACAATCTGATTTTTGACTTCGCCCGTAGTTTGATAACGCCAACGGGCCATATCTTTAACAACTGAATCTGTAAAAACGCCAACAGGAGTTTCTGACACAACACGAATATTGGTCACAGTGCCATTGCTGGTAATATCAAATTGCATGCGAATACGACCTTCCACCCCCAACGAACGTGCACGTGTGGGATAATTTAAACGTCGATTAAGCGCTTTTAATGCAACACTTGTTGTTTTTGATTTTTCTAAAGATTCTGAAGATGATGATTTCTGTTGTTGAGATGAATGACTTGTATTATTTGATACTGAAAAGCTTGCTGCAGTCATAGAAAGGGTTGGTGTGTCTCCCTCATGCTTTGTTAATGACTCTTTCTTTGGGGATGTAGAACTGGGTTCTTCTACTTGCTCATTTAGATTTTTTTGGTTTTTTTCTACAACTTTTAGATTTTCTTTTTTATCCTCAACTTTAGGAATATTTTGATGATGCGAAATTTCTTTTTGAGATATTTCAGAGGTAATAATTTTTGATTCTTGTTTGGCTATTTGAGTTTTTTGTTCTTTAACGTCAACATTATTACTTACTGGTATAGCCGTGGAATTTACCAACGTTCTTAAAAATTTAACTTGAATTGGTGAACCATTATTTGAAGAAGAAGAATTTTGAAAGACAGTTATCTGATTCAAAGAATAGATAATCCACAGTACAAAAAGCACATGTAAGATACAGATTATTACCCAAATACTAAGTGCCTTTTTACTAGAAAGTGTAAAAGCAAAAGATGGTTGGGTGCTTAGTAAACGCAATTTAATCATAAATACAACAACTTAAAGCAACCCTATTTTCAGCTCAAAATTACAAAATTTTAAACAACGGTATAAAACAATAACATTATAAATAAACTAAATCTAAATGAAAATAATTATTATTAAGTTTTATTAAAAGTTGTATATTTAATTTCCTGCTTATCTTCTATCCAAATAAAAAAGATTTAATAAAACTAAAATCAAAAAGTTGCTCTATTTTGAGAGAACTTTGATCTTTATTACTGTTAATATTAAAACGCATGATAGATTTTCCAATCCTTCATATTTCTATAAATCAAGGATGATGAGCGAATATATTTATTATGGAAATCAAACAAATAAAATATTTTTTGACAGTGGTTGAAGCAGGCAGTATCGGTAAAGCTGCCCAAAAACTCGATGTCGGCGCTTCGGCTATTAGTCAGCAAATTAGTAAACTAGAACAGGAGCTAAGCATTCGCTTATTACAGCGGAATGCTTTTGGTGTGACTCCCACCCCAGCAGGCCTCGCGTTTTTAAAACACTCTCAACTTATTTTGCGTCAAGTTAACTTTGCAATAGACGCTGCACATTCAGCACGGCTTTCAGGTCATGTCAGCCTTGGTTTTCCACCAACCATTACTGCTTTAATTGGCATCCCTTTAATGAAACTAATGTCTGAACGCTATCCAGACATTCGTCTAGAAATTGTGGAAACCCTGTCGGGCAACCTGATTCAGTCGATTAATTCGCGTCAGCTTGATATTGCCATTATTTTTACCAATGAAATTGATAAGCAGTGGTCGATACAGCCTTTGGTACGCGAACAAATGTATTTAATGGCACGAAAAGAAGTACTCGAAAAATATGGTCTTGCCGAGTGCATCAAAAGTGGAATTATCCAGTCTCAACAAATTGGTGATATTCCTTTAGTACTACCACGGCAGCGTCATAGCTTAAGAAAACTGCTTGAACACAAGATTGGACAGCTTAATGTCGTCTATGAAATTGATGGTCTACACTTACTCATGGACAGCCTGATTCACCTTGACCTTGCAAGTGTTCGCCCCGGAAGTGCCTGTCTGCAAGAATACAAACATAAGCTTCAATTACTAAAATTGATCGACCCTGAAGTTGAGCGAATCAATTACTTGGTGAGCCTTGCTGAAGAAGAATTGTCACCTGCTGCACTCGCTGCAAAATCGGCAATTAAAGCGTGTGTGAAAGAGTTAATTCAAAATCAAATTTGGCCGTGTTCTGAAATTATTTTATAAAGAGTCATTAATTTTATTAAAGACCTAATTAATTTTGCCCTCTCACTCCCTCCTGCTGTTTGAGATTACATTTTCTTTCGAATGATAAGTGGATTTCTGTTTATCGAATTATAGATGTGTAGTTTGAACTGGAAACAAGGCATCACATTTTCTACGAGAAACACCTTTAAACCTCATCTCTAACCCATTTGCTATTTAGGTTTATTGAATGAGTCGATTTAAAGCCCTCTATTGAAAATCGTGAATGTTTCCATTTTGTCAGGCCAAGGAGGTCTCCAATGGATGTCGTGAATAATCGTAGGGCTACTTTTAAAAAAATATTAAATGTAACGAGTGGCAACTTTTTAGAACAGTACGATTTTTTTCTTTTTGGTTTCTATGCCACTTACATCGCAGCAAAATTTTTCCACTCTGAAAATGAATATGTCTCTTTAATGATGACATTTACCGTGTTTGCTGCAGGCTTTCTTATGCGTCCTCTCGGCGCTATTTTCTTGGGCGCTTATGTCGACAGAGTTGGGCGACGTAAAGGTCTTATTGTGACTTTAAGCCTTATGGCAATCGGAACCATCTTAATTACCTTTGTACCGGGTTATGAGACGATTGGTATTCTTGCCCCAATTTTGGTGGTGATTGGACGTCTATTACAAGGCTTCTCGGCAGGTGTTGAATCTGGCGGTGTATCGATTTATCTCGCTGAAATTGCAACAGATAAAAACCGTGGGTTTATCACAAGCTGGCAATCTGGCAGCCAACAAATTGCGGTGGTATTCGCAGCATTACTTGGCTACTGGCTCAACACCATTTTAACGCATGCTCAAGTGGGTGAATGGGGCTGGCGTATTCCGTTCTTAATTGGTTGTTTGATTATTCCTTTAATCTTCTTGTTCCGCCGCACGTTAGAAGAAACTGAAGACTTTAAAGCACAAAAAACTCATCCATCGACCAAAGAAATTTTCAGCACGCTTGCGAGCAACTGGCGCATCGTACTTGCGGGCATGATGATGAGCGCCATGACCACAACCACTTTCTATTTCATTACGGTTTACACCACGGTGTATGCAAAACGTACTCTAGAAATGTCGGTAACTGATAGCCTTTTAGCGACTGTATTTGTGGGTTTATCGAATTTCTTCTGGTTACCAATGGGTGGCTTACTTTCAGACAAAATTGGTCGTCGTCCAGTTTTAGTCGGCATCACAACCCTTGCCATCTTTACAACGTATCCGGTTTTAAGCTGGTTGGTGAGTGACATTAGCTTTACCAATCTGATTATTACGCTTGCTTACTTCTCGTTCTTCTTTGGTCTGTACAACGGCACCATGGTCGCAACGCTTGCCGAAGTAATGCCAAAACGCGTACGTACAGTTGGCTTCTCTTTAGCATTCAGCCTTGCAGCAGCTATTTTTGGTGGCATGACTCCAATTGCATGTACATATCTAGTTGAACACACAGGTAACGCAAGTACACCAGCATTCTGGCTGATGTTAGCAGCGGTATGTAGCCTCATCTCAAGCTTATATTTATGTCGTGGTTCTAAGCAGAAGAATGCAGACCCAATTGCTGAACCTGCGAAGGTTAGCGCTTAAAACAACAACTTAACCTGAAATTTTAATGAACAGTACGGCGCATGTTGCAGCCGTACTGTGCTCTCCTATCATTAAAGCGAGATACTATGAAAAAGTCCCCTATCTTCATGACCATTTGTCTAGCTGGCGCAGGCTTGGGATCAACCCTTGCTAACGCAGATACACTCGAAGTGATTAGCTCAGGCGGTTTTTATTCATCTATGGAAAAACTCATTCCAATATTTGAAAAGCAAACTGGTCACACGGTTCACCTTTCGTCTGGTTCATCAATGGGCGCATCGCCAACTGCGATTCCAAATCGACTCGATCGTGGGGAACATTTTGATGTGGTGGTGTTGGCTGCTCCTGAACTGAACAAGCTTGCAGAAAAAGGTTATGTCGACTCAAATTCACAAAGTGCTTTAGTCAATTCAAGCATTGGCATGGCTGTACCTAAAGGTGCGCCAAAACCAGATATTAGCTCTGCGGCAAAATTCGAAAAAGTTTTATTAAATGCTAAGCACATCGGCTATTCAGCAAGTGCAAGCGGTACGCATCTTGAAAAAGATGTTTTTCCAAGCTTCCCACCTGTCGAGTACAAAGTGATTTCTGGTAAAGCAGAAAAAGTGGTAGGTGACCGCGTTGCAAAACGTATTGTTGAAGGCCAGTTCGATATTGGTTTCCAGCAAGTGAGTGAAATCAAACCTTTTACTGGCCAAAATGGTCAAGTTGATTTAGTCGGTCCAATTCCTGCACCTTATCAGAAAGTCACCGTATTTGCGGCTGGCATTGGTAAAAACTCTGAACATGAAAAAGTTGCAAAAGAGTTAATCAAGTTTGTGAAATCACCACAAGCAACACAAATTATTGAAGAACAGGGTCTGGAGCAGGTTAAACAATAAAAGCTCTAAAAGGCAACGTCTTGAGGTAATGTTGCCTTTACTCTGTTGGTGGTTTACTCAGCCTAATAGAACAAAATGTATAGCGATAAACCAGTGTAGAATAATCAATAAAGGTTAATGTAGTATTTGCCGTGGAACTCAAACAATTAAAGTATTTTATTGCAGTGATCGAGTCAGGAAGCTTGGGTAAAGCTGCAAAAAATCTCGATATTGGAACGTCGGCATTAAGTCAGCAAATCTCAAAATTAGAAAGCGAACTCTCCATTCGCCTTTTACAACGCACTGCCTTGGGTACAGTTCCCACCCCTGCGGGTTTAGCTTTTTTTCAACAGGTTCAACTTGCACTTAGACACCTAGACCATGCCGTAGATTCTGCTCATTCGTCACGTTTAAGTGGACATGTTACCGTGGGGTTTTCGCCAAGCGTTGCAGCGGTTATTGGTACGCATTTTTTAAAACTCATGAGAAATCGTTATCCCGATATTAAAGTCCGTTTAATTGAAGGATTATCGGGTGACCTCAAGGCATTAGTTAATGCAAGGCAGCTCGATGTCGCTATCATCTTTAGCGACGATGTCGACCCACAGTGGGCGATACAGCCTTTAGTCAAAGAACAAATGTTTTTAATCTCGCCTAAAGAAGTGCTGAGTCAGTACCACCTTGAAAGCTGTATAGACACTCAAACCATTACCCATTCACAGCTAAAAGAACTTCCGCTAATTTTACCGAGCCAACGGCATGGACTGCGCTTGTTGCTCGAACAGAAAATTCATCAGCTTAAAGTGGCCTATGAAATTGATGGGCTGCATTTGTTAATGGAAAGTATTAGCCAACTCGAAATGGCAACCATCCAACCTGCTGGTGCATCGTTAAACTCGCGGCAAGACCTATGCTTACTGCGCGTTGTAGAACCTGCCATTGAGCGTATTAACTATTTAATTAGTCTGTCTGAAGAAGAACTTTCGCCTGCTACTTTAGCCACCAAAGTAGTGATTCGTGCTTGTGTGACTAACCTGATTAATGAAAAGCGCTGGCCCGGTGCGGAGCTGATAAACACTTAAGCCATTAGTGTTTATTTTTACTAAACACCCATTCAAGTTTAGCCTCTCACTTCATCCTCCCTTTTAAAGCTACATTAGCCCTAGCTGAGAAAGGGAGAAATCCATGCATGATGTGATTGTAATTGGTGGTGGGAATGCCGCACTGTGTGCCGCACTCACGGCAAAAGAAAGTGGCGCGTCTGTGCTTGTCATAGAAGCAGCACCTAAAGAATGGCGTGGTGGTAACTCACAACACACTCGTAACCTTCGCTGCATGCATGATGCTCCTCAAGATGTATTAGTCGATGCTTACCCCGAAGAAGAATATTGGCAAGACCTACTTAAAGTCACTGCTGGAAAAACCAATGAGCACTTAGCTCGTCTGGTCATTCGTAGCACGGCAACATGTCGCGACTGGATGCGTAAACATGGTGTGAATTTTCAGCCGCCACTATCGGGTGCTTTGCATGTTGCACGTACCAATGCCTTTTTTATGGGTGGCGGTAAAGCCCTCATTAATGCGTATTACCGTAGTGCCCAAGAGCTTGGCATTGAGATTTTATACAACACAAAAATTAAAGATCTAAAGTTAAACCAAGGACATTTTGAAGCTGCAATTGCGGAAGATGGCCGTGTATTTAAAGCGAAAAGCTGTGTATTGGCCGCAGGTGGTTTTGAGTCAAATCTGGAATGGTTAAGAGAAGCATGGGGACAAAATGAAAACGGCGAATGGCCTGCCGATAATTTCATTATTCGCGGAACCCGCTTTAATCAAGGTAACTTGCTCAAATTTATGATAGATCAAGGCGCCGATATTATTGGTGACCCATCACAATCTCATTGTGTCGCCGTAGATGCACGTGCACCGCTATATGACGGCGGCATCTGCACTCGTATTGACTGCGTTTCATTAGGAATTGTGGTCAATAACAAAGCTGAACGTTTTTACGATGAAGGCGAAGACTTCTGGCCAAAACGTTATGCGATTTGGGGACGTCTTGTTGCCAAACAGCCTCAGCAAATCGCCTATTCGATTATCGACTCAAAAGCGATTGGTCGCTTTATGCCACCTGTGTTTGAGGGTGTGAAAGCAAATAGCATTCAAGAACTGGCCGAAAAAATCGGGCTAGATGCAAAAACCTTCTGTCACACGGTAGAAGAATTTAATCAAGCCTGTGTGCAAGGCACCTTTAACCACACAGTTTTAGATGACTGCACCACCCAAAATATTGTTCCCAACAAGACCCATTGGGCCGTTCCTCTTGATCGCCCACCGTTCTATGCCTATGCGCTTAAACCCGGCATTACTTTTACCTATTTAGGCTTAAAGGTCGAAGACGATGCTGCGGTACGTTTTAACAATAAAGCCAGCCGCAACCTGTTTGTGGCAGGTGAAATGATGGCAGGTAACGTACTCGGTCAGGGCTATACCGCAGGGGTCGGCATGTCGATTGGCACGACCTTTGGACGCATTGCCGGAAAAAATGCAGCCCACTATGCACTTTCACAAGGAGTTGAACATGAATGCTAGTACCAAAGCCCTAATTCCAGTTGTTCAGCTCTCTGACCATGAGCAGGAAGTTCAAAGAGCCCTACAGATTTGTAATGCTTGTCGCTACTGTGAGTCTTTTTGTGCTGTATTTGCGGCGATGACTAAGCGTCTTGAGTTTAATCAAGCCGATATTCATTACCTCGCAAATCTGTGCCATAACTGTGGTGCTTGTCTACACGCTTGCCAATATGCCCCGCCGCACGAGTTTGGTGTAAACATTCCAAAAGCGATGGCGCAAGTACGTTTGGAAACTTACCAAGAGTTTGCAACCCCTCAGCCTTTAGGCCGACTTTATAAGTCTGTTGGGATTCCTTTTGTTTCGGCGTTATCAGTTATTTTCTTTTTATGCATGTTAGCTGTGGTGTGGTACAAAGGCACCGACCTATTTGCAGGCTACCAAGGTAATTTCTATGCAATTTTCCCGCATAACTTTTTAGCGCTATTGTTTGGAGCGACCTTTACAGTTGCGATTGTTCTGCTCGGTATTGGGATTAGTAAATTTTGGCGACAGACGTCTAAAGTTATTCATGGCAAAGTTGAGAAACCAGACCTAGTTCAAGCTACCCAAAATGTATTAACGCTTAAATATTTAGATGGTGGGCATGGCAAAGGCTGTAATGAACAAGATGACCGTTACACACAAATCCGCCGTGTGTTCCATCACCTCACCTTTTATGGCTTTATGCTTTGCTTTGCAGCCACAGGCGTAGCGACTTTATATCACTATTTCCTTAACCTGCATGCGCCGTACCCTATCTTTAGCTTGCCTGTTATTTTGGGTACTTTGGGTGGGCTTGGCTTAGTGATTGGACCATCTGGCTTGCTCTATTTAAATCTTAAACGCCATCCACTACATGGTGACCGTGAGCAAAAACCTGTAGATCGAGGCTTTATTTTTCTTTTAATTTTAGTCAGTGCTTCAGGCTTAGCTCTTATGGCATTTCGCAATACACCTTACATGGCACTTTTACTGATTTTCCATTTAGCTACGGTCATGACGTTTTTTATTACCATGCCATTTGGAAAGTTCGCACATGGTTTTTACCGCAGCGCTTCTTTACTCAAATTTGCCATCGAAGAACGTATTTCTAAAAAGTCATAATTTCACTCAAAAGTATTCACTGTCTTGGCATAGTGAATACTTTTATTATTTTTAAGCTTAAAACATTCATGCCTTGCCTACTTTTTACTATTTAAAATTCCCAAACCATACATAGGCCACTTGGTACTCGCTTTAATATTATTAATCAGCATCGCCACCAAAACTAAAGACACTGCGCCCACCAAAACAGGAAAAACCAGAAAACTCCATTCGTAGTGAATGCTGCTCGCGGTGAGCAAAATAACTAAAGGATTGGCACCTGCTGGTGGATGAACACACTTAAAAATCTGCATGAGCGCAATTGCGCAGCCCACTGATAAAGCAATTGTAAAAATGGAAACACCGACAAATTTTAGAAAAAACAAACCCACAAAAGCCGAGATAAGATGCCCAAATATAATATTTCTGGGCTGTGCCAAAGGTGACTGCGACACGGTATAGAGCAATACACAGGTTGCACCAAACGGCGCCATGATAAAGATATTGTGTGTGAGCTTACTCAACCACAGAAGTATAAAAATACTGACCGCCCCCCCAATAAGGCTTCTTAAAATATCAGCTTTTGTGGGCGATGGAGCCAGTTTTTCTTTGCCATAAAAGATCGAGAACATGGGTTGTATTCCTCAAACAAAAAGTTGCTTTTTAAAAAGCATATAGATAAAATTAAAAATAGTACAGATCTGTACTATTTTATTTTTTGGAAAAGTTTTATGTCAAAATCTGCCTTAAAAATATTAGATACAGCCGAGAAGTTATTTAATGAAAATAGTTTTGTGGGGGTTGGTGTCGACCTGATTCGCGATGAATCGGGCTGTTCCAAAACCACCATGTACACGTACTATAAAAATAAAAATCAACTGGTTCAGTCTGTGCTGATCGCTCGTGATGAACGATTCAAGCAAAGTCTTTTAGGCTATGTTGGAGATGCAACGGGGTTAGAGGCCATCAATAAAATTCTGGACTGGCACACCCATTGGTTTAGACAAGATTTTTTTAAAGGCTGTTTATTTGTAAGAGCAGTCGCTGAATCTAATCAAGATGACCAAGACATTATTTCTATTTCTAAAGCCCATAAACAATGGATTAAAGTACTGATTGCACAGAACTGCAATATACCCAATGGTGAAGCTTTATCTGAGCTGATCTATACGGTCATTGAAGGCCTCATTAGCCGCTTTTTAGTCGATGGGTTCGATGAAACACTTGCGATAAACATGAAAAATTCGATTAATCAATTATTTAATATTCATCCACAAAACATGAGAACTTAAAATGGAAGTAGACCATATTTTTATTTGTGTAAAACCAGAAGCTCCTGAAGCTGAAACTTTAAAAAAATTTGGTCTAACAGAAGGTTCATCCAATAAGCATCCGGGTCAAGGCACAGAAAACAGACGTTTTTTCTTTAAAAATAGCTTTATCGAATTAATCTTTTTAAATAACCCAGAAGAAGCCTCAAGTAATCTAACCAAACCCACTCTACTCTTTGAACGACTCAGTGCTAAAGACAATATCGTATCCCCTTTTGGTATTTGTTTTAGGCCTAAAAATAAAGATGATAACAGCGCAAAATTTCCTAATTGGGTCTACAAGCCAAGCTATTTACCAGCCAGCTTAGAAGTAAATGTTGCCAAAGATTCTGTTGTATCTGAGCCAATGTGGTTCTTCCTTTCATTTGCTTCACGACCAGACCTTGCTGCAAAAGAAAAACAACAACCTCTTGTGCATAGCAAAGATTTATCAAAAATCACTGCGATCAAGGTTTCTATTCCAAATCTAGAGCAGCATCCGACTTCGTTACTGTTCAATTCGCTTGATAGTTTTGAAGTGACTGATGGATCGGAGCATTTAATGGAAATCAGTTTTGATCATGAGCCTCTAGGAATGATTCATGATTTCAGACCAGAGTTGCCACTTATTTTTAAATATTAAGACTCTCATTTTCTAATAAAAAACTGTGATTTATTTCAAATCACAGTTTATATTTAAATTGAATAACATTAAAAACGGCAATGCCCTAAGCAATTTTCCCATCAATAATGCCCTTTTCCTTTAACGTGGCGAGCTCTTCTGCTGTTTTAAATCTCGATAAGATTTGAGCGGTATGTTCACCCAACTCTGGCGGCGCATGATGATATTCAACTGGAGTATCAGACAACTTGATGGGTGAGCCAATGGTTTGGAAGTTTTCATTTAAACGATGAGGAATATTCACCACCAAATTGCGATGTACAATTTGTGGTTCAGCCAAAGCATCTTCAATAGAGTTGATAACACCTACGGGTACTTTAAGTGCATGAATCATCTCAACCCATTCTTTGGCAGTTTTCTGTAAAAAGTGCTCCGACAATAAAGGAATCAGCTCATTTCGATATTTGACGCGGTCTTGATTGCGTACAAACTTTTCATTTTCGAGTAACTCTGCATAACCAATCGCAATACACAAATCTTTAAACTGTTTATCATTACCACAAGCAATAATAAATTCTTTATCTTTAGCCTTAAAAGTTTGATACGGCACAATGCTTGGGTGTTGATTACCCATGCGCTGCGGGGCTTTACCTGAAGCTAAATAGTTCATTCCCTGATTTGCCAGTGCCGCGACCTGTACATCAAGCAAAGACATATCAATATATTGACCACGCCCCGTGTGCGAGCGTGCAATCAAGGCAGCTTGAATCGCGATGGTGGAATACAATCCAGTTTGAATGTCTACAACAGCCACACCAACTTTTTGCGCACCACCGCCTGCCACATCATCAGGCTCGCCAGTAATGCTCATTAAGCCAGACATACCCTGAATAATAAAATCATAACCAGGTTCGTCTGCACGTGGGCCATCTTGCCCAAAACCAGTAATCGAGCAATAAACAATATTTGGGTTTAACGCACTTAAGGACGCATAGTCCAAACCATATTTAGCCAAAGACCCTGTCTTATAATTTTCAATCACCACGTCGGCAGTCTTGGCAATTTCATAAATTAGGGCCTGACCTTCAGGTGTGGTAATGTCCACCGCAACTGAATATTTATTCCGATTCGTACACTGAAAATAGCCCGATTCACGGGTCATGTTTCCGTCTTGATCGGGCATCCATGGTGGCCCCCACATACGTGTGTCATCACCTACTCGAGGACGTTCAATTTTAATCACTTCCGCGCCAAGGTCTGCCAATATTTGTCCACACCACGGCCCTGCAAGCACACGACTTAAATCTAAAACCCGAATTCCTTGTAATGCACCCATAACGATACCCTTATCTTTTTAGAAGGCACTCAACGCACCTTCTTGTCATTGTTTATGATTGTCTTTGCGGATCATACTGACGATCTTTAATAAATAAGCCTGGCAATACACCCGCAACAAAATACGCAGCACCCATCACAATAAAGGCCATGGTAAACGTACCACCCGAAGCCAAGAAACCAATGGTTGCTGGTGCAATCGCTGCCCCCACACGACCAATGTTATAAGCACCGCCAATGGCTGTTCCGCGCACATCGGTTGAAAAACTTTCAGCCATATAGGTCGCGTTCACACCGTATGGAATGCCATATAAAAAGCCAAAAGTGATTAATAAATACAAAATGTTGTCAGGGGTATTGAAGAAAATAATGATTGGTAAGAACACGGCGCTGGCTATTGTGCCAAACACGAAAACAGCACGGCGGTTAAATTTGTCTGCAAGATAACCCGCTAAAATTTTGCCTAGAATCATTGCAGTATATGAACCCACCATATAACTGGTTAAGTTTTTAAAGTTCATATGCACTTCTGTTTCTAAATAACTTGGCATCCAGTTGTTAATACCGTAATAACCAAACTGTAAGAAGAATGCTGTCGTCATCCACAACAAAAACATTTTACGGTGCTTAAAGTTATTAAAAATTTGCTTATAAATACTGCCACTTTTAGGCTTTTCAGCCACTGCTATTTCTTTAGGTTGTCTGTTGCCTTGCAAGCTTTCAATTTTAGTGAGCTGCCAAGATTTTGGCTCTGGCACAAATCGTTGTAGGAAAATATTAACAAAAGCAGGCACGACGGTTAGGAAGAACAAAATACGCCAACCATGATCTGGAATAATCGCCCCTGCTAAGAGGGTTGCCGCAATATAACCTACGGTTTGACCCGTCTGTAACGTGCCCAAGACTGTTGTACGGTAAGTGGTCGGCACATATTCAGCCATTAAGGTATTACAGGCCATATAGAGTGCTCCAATACCCAAAGCACCAATAAAACGTAAAGCCATAAATTGCTCGAAGCTTTGCGTAAAGCCCAATAAACAGGTCGCTACCGAAAAGAAGGTTACTGAGTTAGCAATGGTTCGTACGCGACCAAACTTGTCACATGCCCAGCCACCCAAAATACCGCCAATACCCATACCAGCTAAAGAAGCACTACCTAAAGCACCCGCTTGAAAGGTACTTAGGCCAAACTCTGCCTTTAAACTAGTGAGGCTATACGACAGCAGCATAATATCAACACCATCGACCACCATCGCAAAATAGGCAAATAGCAATGCCCATTTCCATGTATGTGGTCCAATCTTTTCATATGTTCCAAGGTTACTTGGAAATGTAGATCTTAACTCTTTCGATATTACTTGAACGTCATTGTTCATCTTTAGTTCCTCATTTTCCCAAATGAGTCATCGATAGCCTACTTATGTTTTCTGTATGACTTAATCTTCTATACTTTTCATTATCTTATATTCAATTTTAAGTACACAGAGATGTAGCTTCACATGAGTATCCTTACGATGAATCTTGTCATTATCCATAAATTTTTGCGTACAAAACCCTAAAGGCGCTCTCGAAAGAACACCTCTATCTTTTAAAAATTAATTAGTTACTAAATGCCGCGATACCTGTTTGTGCACGGCCTAAAATCAAGGCATGAACATCATGTGTACCTTCGTAAGTATTAACGACTTCAAGATTGACCAAATGACGTGCCACGCCAAACTCATCGCTAATACCGTTTCCACCCATCATGTCACGTGCCATGCGAGCAATATCAAGCGCCTTTCCACAGTTGTTACGCTTAATTAAAGATGTACCTTCAACTGATGCAATACCTTCATCTTTCATGCGTCCGAAACGTAAAGCTATTTGCAAACCTAATGCAATTTCAGTTTGCATATCTGCCAGTTTCTTTTGAATCAACTGATTTGCAGCCAACGGACGGCCAAATTGTTTGCGGTCCATTGTGTATTGATGTGCGGTATGCCAACAGAACTCGGCTGCTCCCATTGCACCCCATGCAATCCCATAACGGGCGCTATTTAAACAGGTGAACGGACCACGTAATCCACGAACTTCAGGGAATGCATTTTCTTCAGGCACAAAAACGTTATCCATCACAATTTCACCCGTAATCGATGCACGTAAACCGACCTTGCCATGAATTGCTGGTGCAGATAAACCTTCCCAGCCTTTTTCTAAAATAAAGCCTCGAATATCACCAACATTACCTTCAGCAGAAACTTCTTTTGCCCAAACCACAAATACATCAGCAATTGGGCTATTGGTAATCCACATTTTTGCGCCAGTTAAACGATAACCACCGTCAACTTTTTTAGCACGCGTAATCATACTGCCTGGGTCCGAACCATGGTCTGGTTCGGTCAAACCGAAACAGCCAATGTATTCACCAGTTGCCAATTTAGGCAAATACTTTTGCTTTTGTTCTTCAGTACCAAATTCATGAATTGGAACCATCACCAATGAGCTTTGCACGCTCGCCATAGAGCGGTAGCCTGAGTCAACATATTCAATTTCACGTGCAACCAAGCCATAACTCACATAGTTCAAACCCGCGCCGCCATATTGCTCAGGAATGGTTGGACCCAGTAAGCCAAGCTCTCCCATTTCACGGAAAATAGATGGGTCTGTTTTTTCATAACGGAATTGTTCAAGTACACGGGGTTGCAGGCGTTCTTGGCAATAGGCATGAGCCGCATCACGAATCATGCGCTCATCTTCGGTAAGCTGTTGCTCAATTAAAAATGGATCTTGCCAGTTAAATTGAACTTTTGCTTTTTTTGTTGTCACCATGTGATTCATCGCATCCTCTGCTTGATTTGATCTTCTTTATTTAACTCGATGTTATGCGTGAAAAATGCAGTAATCAAACGATAAATGTTCATGCAGATATGCGACTTACGCATATTTAAAATTAGTCGCATTAAATTTAGATATTTAATTCGTTGTATTTCATTAAAAATGGCTTATTTTTATACTAAACTCTGATATCTGCATTTAGGTCATATGCTGTTTTGAAATATGACGACAAATAAAAGGATTTTATTTATGCGAAGAAGCATCCCCTCAATTCAGGGCCTGATTTGCTTTGAAAGTGCAGCAAAACATCTAAGTTATACCTATGCTGCGCAAGAACTATGTATTACTCAAAGTGCAGTCTCGCGCCAAATTCAACAGTTAGAAGATTTCTTGGGCGTTGAACTCTTTATACGTACTCGACATGGTGTCGAGCTGACCATTGCAGGTCAGCAGTATTTTAAAAGTATTAAGCCCTATTTATTGGGTTTAGAAAAATGTACGGCTGATGTGATTTCTCATAAAGGTTTAGGTGGAACATTAAAGTTAGGTGTAGTTCCTACCTTTGCAACGCGTTGGCTGTTACCCAAGCTTCATCTTTTAAATCAAAAACACCCTGAAATTACGGTTCACTTAGAAACCAGTACCAAGCCTTTTTTATTTAACGATAATATTTTTGACGCTGCGATTTTTGCAGGTACGCAGCAGCAAATTGACCACTGGCCCGGCATACAAGCGCATTATTTAATGGATGAAGAAATTGTACCTGTGTGCTCACCAAAACTGATCGAAAAGTATTTTCCAGATGCGATGATGATCAATGAAAATACCTATGATCTAAGCTCAGAAGATTTACTGAAAATTCCCCTACTTCAGCAAACCACTCGGCCTAGCATTTGGCAAGAATGGTTTCTGACTCACCAGATGCAGCACCCGAAGCCTTTTGATGGACAACGCCATGAGTTATTTTCAATGCTTGCGGTTGCTGCCAGTCATGACATGGGAATGGCTCTAATTCCGCAAATGTTGATTGAGTCTGAACTACAAAAAAAAGAACTGGTGATTGTTTCCAATAAAAAACTAAAAGGCAGCCGAAAGTATTATCTCATTCATTCGAGCCAAGACATCTCACCGACTATTCAAAAATTTGTTGAGTGGATTTACCAAGAACTAGAACAACTAAAGAGCAATACAAATTAGCTGAGCCACTTCGTGCGATCTATACGCATAAAAAAAGATTGTGATTAATCAGATCACAACCTTTTAGTTCAACGTAAATGACTTTGAATTAATGATTCATCAATTGAATATCTGAACCACTACGTTTCGGGTCAATCAAGATTTTAGCATGCTGTTCAGGGTCACGTAATGCTTCAAATGCACTCGTAACCCCCTCTAAACCGACAACACCGGTAATGAGCGGTGAGCAGTTCACTTTACCTTCTGCAATCATGTGTAGCGCATCTCGGAACTCAAGCGGTGTATAGCCCAACACGAACTGAATTTCTAACTCTTTATTAATCGCAAGTGCGGGTTCAATTTTGTCACTTTGCATGCAAACACCTACCCCGACAATTCGGGAAAATAAAGGTGCCCCTTCAATAATTTGCTGTAAAACACCCGGTACGCCCACACACTCAAAAATAACAGGACGTTTTGGCAAAGCACCTAACTTATCAATCATGCGCCATCCATGCCACCATGGTAAGCGTGTCGCTTGCAACTTATCAAACAGCCCCATACCCATATTAATCGCGTCAGAAACATTGCCAAGCAAACCAAACTCTTTCCAGTTGGCAAATGGCGATGTCTCTTTAGGGTCTACCACAATATCCGCACCACATTGCTCGGCAAGCTTACGGCGGTTTGGTGAAAAGTCACTGGCGACCACTGTTTTAACACCAGCCGCTTTAAGCATTAATATGACACCTAACCCGACAGGACCACAGCCAATTACAATCGCAGGTTCACCAGTTTTCACACGGCTACGGCGAACAGCATGCAATGCAACCGCCATAGGTTCAGTCATGGCAGCACTATCCGCATCTAGACCGTTAGGTACTTCAAACATCAAGCTTGATTGAGCCAATACTTGCTCGGCATAACCACCAGATGCATTTGGTGAAAGCCCTGTAGACAAATAACCATGCTGATCTACATTTAAAAGAGGCATTGCACAAACGAGTGTATCGGCTTTAAATTTATGACGAGTTTTTGGGCCATAATCCAAAACTTTGCCACAAAACTCATGTCCCAGTACAAACGGGTCCGTAGACTTAGCTAAACCATGAAACCCGACACGTGCGGCTAAATCATGCATGTGGTCGCAGTGATGTTGCATATGCAAATCAGAGCCACAAATCCCGCATCGAACCACCTCTAATAACACCTGTCCTTTTGTAGGAGTTAATTTCGGTTGGTCCACCACTTGTAATGTTGCTTGATGACAAAGTACCGACTTCATTTGAGCGCTTCCTATTTCTTCTTTTTCATTTACTTGCCAGAAATAGATTTCTACAGATAAATTAATCGCTTTATCGGTTTGGTCTTTAGCAAGCCTTTATTCATCTTTACAACTAAAAAGCAAAATACCAATGACCATTCTTCAGCCAATCTATTGTTGAAGAGTCAACAAAAACAGGCGCAGCGAAATTAAAAACAATAAAAATCTTGGTGCTTGTATCTTACACAGACTGCGTTGTCTTCTTAGGCCAGAACAATGTCATCAAAATTAAAACTTATACAAATATATTAACTTCAAAAAACTCAACTCAACACTTTTCACAAAAACATAGCAAATCCAAACTTTTATCAGTGCATCTAAACAGGCATGATAAATTAAGATGAACAGATAAGAAGAAATCTATGATTACAAAAACACTCCCCCTTACAGATATACACCGCCACCTTGATGGCAACATCCGCATTCAAACCATTTTAGAATTGGGCCAACAATACAATTTGGATTTACCTGCTTACGACATTGAATCTTTACGACCACACGTACAAGTGATGGATAACCAACCTGACTTATTAAGTTTTTTATCTAAGCTAGATTGGGGCGTAAAAGTATTAGCCAGTTTAGATGCCTGTAAGCGTATTGCATTTGAAAATATGCAGGATGCTGCCCAACAAGGCCTAGATTATGTAGAGCTGCGTTTTTCACCGGGTTACATGGGTATGCCCCATCAACTCCCACTTGAAGGCGTGGTTGAAGCTGTGATTGCTGGAGTCAAAGAAGGTAGTCAAGCTTACGGAGTAAAAGCGAATTTAATTGGCATTATGAGCCGTACTTTTGGTCAAGAAGCCTGCGAAAAAGAATTAAATGCCCTACTTGCCCATAAAAATGATATTAAAGCGTTGGATCTTGCTGGAGATGAGCTTGGTTTTCCGGGCAATTTATTTATTGATCACTTTAAAAAAGCGCGTGATGCAGGTTGGCACATTACAGTACATGCAGGCGAAGCTGCCGGCCCAGAAAGTATTTGGCAAGCTATTGAAGAATTAGGTGCCGAACGAATTGGACATGGTGTTAAAGCAGTTCAAGATTTAAAACTTTTAGATTATTTAGCTAAACATGAGATTGGTATTGAATCTTGTCTTACCTCAAATATTCAAACCAATACAGTATCCTCACTAGCAGAACATCCATTAAAGACTTTTTTAGAACATGGTGTACTTGCCACTATTAATACGGATGACCCTGCGGTAGAAGGCATTGAGATACAACATGAATATTTAAGTGCCGCCCCATTAGCAGGCTTAAGCCCTGAACAAATTTATACAGCTCAAGAAAATGGCCTAAAAATCGCATTTTTATCAGATCAAGAAAAAGATGAGTTAAGACAGAAATATCAATAACAGAGAACAGAGAACAGAGAACAGAGAACAGAGAACAGAGAACAGAGAACAGAGAACAGAGAACAGAGAACAGAGAACAGAGAACAGAGAACAGAGAACAGAGAACAGAGAACAGAGAACAGAGAACAGAGAACAGAGAACAGAGAACAGAGAACAGAGAACAGAGAACAGAGCTTATATAAACACGTTCAAATATTAGAGTGCGACTGAATTAAAATTTCGAACCAGAAAACAAAAAATTCCTTCTATCGATAAGATAAGAAGAAATTCTTTTTAATCTTTGGGATATTTTTAAAGCTTTAACGCTTTTAAATATGGTCGGAGCAGTAGGATTCGAACCTACGACCCCCTGGTCCCAAACCAGGTGCACTACCAGGCTGTGCTATGCTCCGAAATTGGGGTGAATGACGGGATTCGAACCCGCGACAACTGGAATCACAATCCAGGGCTCTACCAACTGAGCTACATCCACCATCAAATAGTTCTATGTACCAAGCTACCGAATGGCGCGCCTGACAGGATTCGAACCTGTGACCATCCGCTTAGAAGGCGGATGCTCTATCCAACTGAGCTACAGGCGCTTAACCGATGATGCTTATCATGCGATACTTCGCCGATCTTAAAATATTATTTTAAGTGGTCGGAGCAGTAGGATTCGAACCTACGACCCCCTGGTCCCAAACCAGGTGCACTACCAGGCTGTGCTATGCTCCGATCTATCTCAGCTTTTGCTGTATCGCACATCGTGCGGTACGGTGTGCATTCTAGGCGCGACGCCCTCAGACGTCAACACCTATTGTCAAAAAAAGTTAAAAATCCTTATCAAATGTATATTTAACAAGCATTTTGAGGTTTTTTAACGCTTTAACGATGCACTAAAGGCTAACATTCGATCTAAAGGCATTTTGGCACGTTCAGCAAGCGCTGGTTCAACGTGTATTTCCTGATCACCTTTTTGTAAAACTTCTAAAATTCCATCGAGTTCATTCATTGCCATCCACGGACAGTGAGCACATGAACGACAAGTTGCTCCCTCACCCGCTGTTGGCGCTTCAACTAAAATCTTATTGGGTACCGCTTGCTGCATTTTGTAGAAAATACCGCGGTCAGTTGCCACAATGAGTCTTTCATTTGGCAAAGTCTGCGCAGCTTTAATCAGTTGAGAAGTACTACCGACCGCATCTGCAATGTCCACAACTGACTCTGGCGATTCTGGATGTACCAATACAGCCGCATCTGGGTACAGTGCTTTCATGTTGGCAATACCACGTGCACGGAATTCTTCATGCACAATACATGCGCCATCCCAAAGCAACATATCTGCACCAGTTTTCTTTTGAATATAGCGACCTAAGTGCTGATCTGGTGCCCAAATAATTTTTTCGCCTAAACTATCTAGATGCTCAACAATTTCAACAGCACAGCTTGAAGTCACTACCCAATCTGCACGTGCTTTAACAGCAGCCGATGTATTCGCATAAACAACTACAGTATGGTCAGGGTGCTGATCACAAAATGCTGTGAACTCGTCAACTGGACAGCCCAAGTCGAGTGAACAGGTTGCCTCAAGTGTCGGCATTAAAATAGTTTTTTCAGGAGACAGAATTTTTGCTGTTTCTCCCATAAACTTTACACCAGCCACAACCAGTGTAGAAGCAGCATGATCACGTCCGAAACGGGCCATTTCTAAAGAGTCAGAAACGCATCCACCTGTTTTTTCAGCAAGTTCCTGTACTTCAGGGTCGCAATAGTAATGAGCAACAAGGACAGCATCACGTTTTTTGAGCTCTGCTTCGATCTGTGCAAACTTTTGTTGTTTTGCTTCTTCACTTAAGCGATTGTCTTTTGGCTCACCTAAACGGTCTAAATGCGCTTGTACAATGTTTTTTGCATCGTTGGCAATTAAAGTCGCATCACTCATAAAACGTCTTCTCTATCCTTCATGCTGGCATACCTGCTCGCATATAACGTTATTGCTTAAATGATTTATGGATTGAATCATTTAATATCAAAAGTTGGGGCTAATAAAAAAGCCTCTTTGTCGAGGCTTGATTATAACTGATATTTAAGAACGGTAATCAGCATTAATTTTGACATAGTCGTAAGATAAGTCACATGTATAGACCGTGTCTTTGGCCTGACCACGTCCTAAATCAACACGAATGGTAATTTCGGTTTGAGCCATAACGCGCGCACCCGCTTCTTCAGTATAGTCCTCAGCTGCGCCGCCGTCTTTACAGATTTGTACGTCGTCTAACCACACTTGAATTTTAGACACGTCTAAGTCTTTAACTCCTGCATAGCCAATCGCAGCTAGAATGCGTCCCCAGTTCGGGTCCGATGCAAAAAGTGCAGTTTTGACGAGTGGTGAATGCGCAATGCTATAAGCAATGTCACAACACTCCTGAATGTTACCACCACCCTCTACAGCAACAGTAATAAACTTCGTCGCACCTTCGCCATCACGAACAATTAACTGTGCTAAACGATTCATTACACCAGCAAGTACTTCTAACACTTTAACGTAGCGTACATCACTCTCTGATGTGATTTCAGCCCCACCCGCTTGACCTGTTGCAACAAAAATACAAGAGTCATTTGTTGAGGTATCACCATCAATCGTAATACGGTTAAATGAATGCTCAACCGTGGTTTTTAGTAGCTTTTGCACTAAATCACGGCTAATAGGTGCATCTGTTGCCACGAAGCTCAACATGGTTGCCATGTTCGGGCGAATCATTCCAGCGCCTTTACTAATACCAGTCATAGTATAAGTAGTACCATCAAGCTCAAATTGTTCAGATGCACCTTTAGGTACTGTGTCCGTGGTCATAATGCCTGATGCAGCATCATTCCAAGCAGCCTCTTGTACGCTATTTAATGCAGGCTGAAGACCAGCAAGTAAACGCTCCATTGGAAGCTTTTCACCAATCACACCTGTAGAAAAGGGCAAAATTTCTGAGCTAGTTACCCCAGCAATCTCCGCCATTTTTGCACAAGTATCTTGAGCATTTTTCAAGCCTGTAGGTCCAGTTCCTGCATTGGCATTACCTGTATTAATCACTAAATAGCGCGGGTTGCCTTGTGCAAGATGAGCTTTAGAGACATGAACAGGCGCGGCACAAAATGCATTTTGCGTAAAGACACCTGCAACATTTGAACCTTCTGCAAACTCAAAAATGACTAAATCTCGTCGGTTTGGGTAACGTACATATGCTTCTGTTGAGCCAATTTTTACACCTTTTACCACATGCATTTGTGGCATTGTTACGTCACCGACAGCCATTTTTAGAACATCCAAAGTTTGTTATGAATAAAATCAATATTTCAAAAAAGCGCTGCCATGAAGCATCGACCTTATGAAATATAATAATGGACAGCTTAGTAGAAAAGTTTAAAAAAATCGAGCGCAAAAACGGCTCATTGTTGCTCTAGTTTTAATAAAATATCTTTCTTATCAAGCCCACCAGCAAAACCAACTAGGGCACCGCCCACACCAATGACACGATGACAAGGTGCAATAATTGAAATTGGGTTTTTTCCATTTGCCGCGCCTACTGCTCGCACCGCTTTTACATTGCCAATTTGAACAGCAATATCTTTATAACTTCTTGTTTCACCATAGGGAATAGTCAGTAAAGCAGACCAGACCTGCTTTTGAAATACGGTTCCTTCGAAATCGAGTGGTAATGTAAACTCACGGCGTTTGCCTTCAAAATATTCTTTTAATTGTTGCTCAGTTTTTAATAAAACTGGATGTTCAAGTTGTTCGACCAGCTCAGCCAGTCGAACACGTTTTGGATTTTCATTGTCCCAGAGTACTGCCACCAAAGCATTTTCATTCGCAACCAGCTTTAATTGCCCAACAGGCGAATTGATATACTTATAAGACAGCAACATAGTTTTATTCTCTTAGGACGGCGATGAAATTTTCATTAAAACCAAACCTGACACAATCAATACAGCGGCAATCATTCTCATAGCGCCAACAGGCTCATGAAGAAAGAAAATACCGACGAGAAATGACCCGATTGCGCCAATTCCTGTCCAAACCGTATAGGCAGTGCCAAGGGGTAAAGTTTTCATTGAAATTGAAAGTAGAATTACGCTCAAAATCATAAAAACTACGGTAATAACACTAGGGGTTAAACGCGTAAAACCTTCAGACATTTTCATAGAATATGCCCAAATGATTTCAAATACACCTGCTAAAATTAAAATAGCCCAAGCCATAACATTCACTAATTTTTATAGTGTCAGGTCGTCCCGACATGATTACCCAATATGGGGGAGGTCGTTCCTCCTTTATGTGAGAACTCAGTTTACTTTAAAATAAAAAATGAAGGCAAACTCTATCTAAAACTTACCTGTCTTAGAAAATCTTATTCATTTTTTAACTGTAAAATTTTTCGTGCGCCATTTAAAACAAACAAGACAATAATTAATCCAATCATTAAATCAGGATAAGGAGAACCTGTTATAGCAACTAATATTCCCGCGACAATGACACCTAAGTTTACGATGACATCATTTGCAGAAAAGATATAGCTCGCCTTCATATGTGCCCCACTCTCTTTATGGTCTCTCATTAAATAAAGGCAACTAATATTGGCTGCAAGAGCCAATCCACCAATTAAAATCATGAGAATTGAAACGGGTTCACTGCCGTAAATAAAACGGCGGAGCACATCAATTAACACAATTATGGCTAAGCCAAACTGAAACCATCCTGAAAGATGGGCAGCCTTTAATTGTGCATTTAGATTTTTACCTACCACAAATAAAGCAATGCCATAAATTGCAGCATCGGCAAACATATCGAGTGAATCGGCGATTAATCCTGTCGATGAGGCAATAATACCTGCCATAAACTCAATGACAAACATGACGCCATTAATGAGTAACAGCCATTGTAAAACTTGCTTTTGTGCTGCATTGGTTGAAGAACTAGCTCGAACCTTTTTAGGTTTTTCAATAGGCTCATAATGTGGCTGCGTTTGTTGTAATTCTGCCCCTAGTCCTAAACGCTGTAGACTTTGAGTAATCTTTTCAGTTTGAACACTGTGATAAATCGCCAAATGACGTGCTGGCAAGTCAAAATGAAGCTCTTGAATATCGTCAGCATAAGAAGCCAAAGCCATCCGTACCATTTGCTCTTCAGCTGCACAATCCATGTGGGGAATATGATAATAACTCACCCATTGGCTCTTTCCAGGCACAGCTTCACTAGGTGTAGAATACTCCTGAGACGGCATGCTTGAGCACCCGCAGCTAGAGCCAGTTTTACTTAAATGTATTTGATTCTCTTGTTTTTCTAAAGCCATCTGTGCACCATAACTGACACAAAAAACAATGCCATCAGTATAAACCAATGGCATGTCATTAAGCTTAATTTTTGTTCTGCAATTAGAACTTAAGTGTTAACCCTGCTCCATAATACCAACCATGTTCAGAGTCGGTACCTGTTTGCCAAGCCGTTTGTTTTAAACCTTTTTCATAGCCGTATCCCAAATCAACAAATGGCATGACCTTTTTGTTAATTTCATAACGGGTTTGAAAACCAGCTTGTAAACTTGATAAACCTGTTTTACTTGCATAGCGAGATTCATCTTGCAAAACAACATCTGCTTTTAAATAAGGTTTACCAATTAGCTTTTGGGTAAAGAGTAAGTCTCTTTCCGTTTCTAAACTTAACTTCCATAGCTGGTCTTCACCTGCATAAAGATATGCATCAGTTTCAAAAAAGTAAGGTGCCATACCATGCAAGCCTACTACACCTGCCCAGCGATCTTGCTTGTTGTCTTCCCGCTGTAAACGCTCGTAGTTTACCCCAGCCTGTACATCCCAATAATCGGCTACATTTCGACTGTAAAGTACTGAACCACCGTAATTAGCATCTTCTGACTCGGCTTTTTCAACATGAGCTTTGATGAATAATTTATTTTCATCAGTTCCCACCCAACTTTCTAATTCAGAAGAAAAACTGCCTTTTCCTTCTTCATTTTGAGTCCAGCCCGTATCAATTTTTGTTGCTTGATAGATCTGTCCACCATGTTCGCGTAAATGATCATGCGTTAAGGGTTCTTGGGCAAAAGCAAGAACCGATACACCAGAGAAAACACCGCAACATATCATTTGAGAAAATAACTTAGTGATGCGCATGACTCGCTCCTTTCTCATTTTCAGATTGAACAGGTGCTTGAGATGCATCTACTGCTCCATCATTCACTTGAGCCACAATCAACTTATTCATCATCCCTGCACTCATGTGATAAAGCAGATGGCAATGAATCGCCCATTCTCCTAAAGCATCGGCTGTTAATAATGCAGTAACTGTCTTTCCTGGTGGAACAATAACGGTATGTTTATTTGGCAAGTTTTCAGCTTGCTGACCATTTTCCAATTGCATGAACATGCCATGTAAATGCATTGGATGAGCCATCATGCTGTCATTCACGAACTTCAAGCGAATACGTTCGCCATACTTAACTTGCAATGGCTCAGCTTCGCTAAATTTCTTGCCATTAATGGTCCAGATATAACGCTCCATGTTGCCGCCTAAACGAATAACAAGCTCTCGTTCTGGCGCACGTGTGTCTGGCTGAGGTGTTAAAGATTGCAAATCACCATATTGCAGTGCTTTCATACCCGCTGGCGTCGAAGCATTTGCCCAGCCATAAACGGGCTCATCCTTTGTAGGCTTATTCTCAGATTGAGTTGGCATCTCATGCTTCATATTCATCATAGCGTGGTTATGTTCACTCGATGGCATTGCCTGCATATCATGCTTCATTTCAGGCATCGCTGACATGTCATGCTTCATTTGCATCATGGAATGATCATGTTCGCTAGATGACATATTTTTCATGTCATGGCTCATGTTCATCATTGTGTGATCATGATTAGTCTGGCTCTCTTCTTTTTTCATTTCAGGCATAGCCGACATGTCATGTTGCATGTTCATTTGATGGCCAGTATGTTCATCACTTGCCCCATTGCCATGACTCATGCCCATATCATCCATGGTTAGCAAAGAACGTGGACGTGGCTGCGGCATTTGAACAGCCCCCACAGCTTGCGTATTTTCATTGTGCAAAGTACCGATAGCGAAACCACTGCGGTCAATAGACTCGGCTTCAATCTGATAATTTGGCTGTTTAGGCTCTACAATGACATCGTAGGTTTCGGCTGTGCCAATACGAAACTCGTCAATTGCAACAGGTTTGACTGGCTGCCCATCTGCACTTACAACTGTCATTTTCAAATTTGGAATTCTGACATCAAAAAATGACATTGCCGATGCGTTAATAAATCGTAATCGAACCTTATCTCCAGCTTTAAAATTACCTGTCCAGTTTTGCTGTGGTGTCTTGCCATTAACTAAGAATGTATAACCCGTCACATCAGACATATCGGTTTTTAACATCCGCATCTGATTCCACATCGAACGATCTTGCCAAGTTGCTTTTAAGCCTTGTGTTTTAACTTGCTTCAAAACATCAGATACGGTTTCACGGCGGTTTTGATAATACTCAGGAGATTTTTTCAAATTCTTCATAATGCTATCGCTAGAAGAATGATGAAAATCTGAAAGCATCACCACATAATCACGATCCGTTTTTTCATGTGCAGCTACGGGTATTTTCCCTTTCGGGTAAATCACGAGTGGCCCATATAAACCATCTTGCTCTTGGCCTTTGCTATGGGCGTGATACCAATATGTACCGTTTTGTTTCACCTTAAAGCGGTAAACAAAATCTCCGTTTGGCGCGATTCCTTTAAAACCATTGAAACCCGGTACGCCATCCATTAACCCTGGCAGTAACAACCCATGCCAGTGTAAAGAGGTATCTTGATTCTTTAACTGGTTATGAACATGAATAACAGCCTCATCCCCTTCCTCAAACTCAAGGAGTGGTGCTGTAAATTTTCCATTTACCGTAATTCGTTTGAGCGGCTGACCGGTAACATTGACCTGTTGTTCATTAATATTAAGGTGATATTCCTTAATTGCCGCGAGAGTCCATGGTGAAACCAATAGACCAAATACAGCGACGAGGCTGCTAATTGTTTTATGAGACATTGCTGTAATCCTTTGAACTAAAAAAATAAGTAAGAAAGGATTAAGCTTTTGGAGGACGTAAAATTTCTTGCCAGTATCCGGCTAAATGCTGAGCCTGATAAATACTGCTAAATTGAGACGAGATTGGAATAAATTGCGAGTCAATATCTGGCACAGCTTGCTGCAATGCCAAATTCACAATTTGACAATGAACTGGGTTACAGTCCTGACAATGCTCACCATGCGAGTGAACAGACTGAGTCATATTTTGATGACATGCGGTCTGATCATCTATTTGAACATGCATATTCTTATGCGAAGTTTTTTCACTATGACACGGCATAGTATGAAGATCATGCTGCATAGGCGTTTGAGCAACAGACACACCACTCCACCCAATGACCAAAGTCATTAGGAACACAAACCAAGCATACTTGCGTAAGTGTTGTAGAGCCATTGTGGTTTATCGCCTAGAGCCGATGAGTAATCTTAACCCCATTAGCATAACCAAGTTTTTAAACAGATACAATTTTCAATCTTAACTGTTTGTTTTAAAGTAATTAAGCAAATGGTGGTTGATGCTGAAGGACTAAATCAATCACTTCTAGTGCACCTTCTTGTTCATTACTTACAGTTGTATAAGGGGCTACGGCTTTCAAAGCTTCAACTGCATTTTCAACCGCAAATCCATAGCCGACAGCTTTAATCATCTGAATATCATTATTATTATCACCAATCGCAACCACTTGATCAGATTCAACCTGCCATTTTTGTAGCAATAGCTTCAAACCATGGGCTTTATGCTGATCTGGAAGAATCAAATCAATAAAACCAAAACCACTTGAAACAGGCACTAAGACTTTATCAGTCACAAAACTTTGCTTCTGAAAATGTTCAAAAATTGCAAAGCTATCATTTTCCTGAGCAGTAAAAGTAATTTTACACACCAAGTCATCTAGTGCATAAAAGTCATCAATAACTGTTAGCTTTTCAAAGTATCGAGCGACTTTGGCATAGTCCTCTGCATTCATGCTGCTATGTACATAAGCACTCTGTTTTCCACAGATCACCATGGTTGAGGTATATGTAGGATCAATCGCTTTTAAAATCTCAATGTATTGTTTCTGACTTAAATGAGCAAAAGCTATTTCTTGCCCTGCATCTACAACATGCGCGCCATTTTCTGCAATAAAAGCAATTTCATGACTAATTTCTGGAAAATAGGTAATCAGCTTTGCGAGTTGGTTACCACTGGCAACCACAAAATGAATATTATTTTGTTTGAGTTGTTCGTACTGTTTTAAAAAACGTGCTTTGTTGTACTGCTTCTTAGAATTAAGAAAAGTCCCATCCATATCTACCGCTAAAATTTTTATCGTCATTAATTATCTAAATCTCTTGCTAAAATCTTATTAAAGCAAATTTAGCTTTATTTTTCATGACACTTTTACAGTTTTATACTTATCTATTTCTAAAAGATTTTTACCCAGAGCCCTATCGTTTTTTGCACAGGTTATTTTTTAGTTAAGCTTAATAAAAAATCAGATAATAAAATATCCGATACGCATAAAAAAAGAACGCCAAAACGTTCTTTTTTCATACATTTCGCTTAGAGAATAAACGGTTGATCTAATTTTGTTTATTTTACCAACATCTTATCCATATGGTTATCAACACAGTTATCCATATAGTTATAAACAAAGTTATCCACAAGCTTATTCTCAGTTCAATATACTTTTTAAGCGTCTACACTGCCTACTTTCGCAAGCTCTGCACGCATTTGATCAATGACTACTTTATAATCTGGTTGACCAAAAATAGCTGAACCAGCAACAAACATATCTGCACCCGCTTCTGCAATTTCACGAATATTTGCAGGACCAACACCACCATCAACTTCTAAACGAATATCACGGCCACTCGCGTCGATAATTTTACGAGCTTCACGCAATTTTTCTAATGTCATCGGAATGAACTTTTGTCCACCAAAACCAGGGTTTACGCTCATTAATAAAATTTGGTCAACTTTATCAAGTACATAATCAAGATAATGTAAAGGCGTTGCAGGGTTAAAGACTAAACCTGCTTTTGCACCGCCTGACTTAATCAACTGTAATGAACGATCGATGTGGTGCGATGCTTCTGGGTGGAACGTAATAATATCTGCACCCGCTTCCAAAAAATCTCCAATAATTCGGTCAACTGGAGATACCATTAGATGCACGTCAACAGGAGCTGTAATCCCATAATTTTTTAAAGCCTTACATACACCAGCACCAAAAGTTAAATTTGGAACGTAGTGATTATCCATCACATCAAAATGCACCACATCTGCACCCGCGGCTAAAACTTTGTCTACATCTTCACCTAAACGAGCAAAGTCAGCAGATAAAATAGAAGGAGCAATCAAATAAGGCTTGGACATAGGTGGATGACCTGGCTAAAAATATAAGGAGAGGCTTAAATTATAACAAAAAATCACCGAATTGGGCCGCTCTTCCTGCTCAAATGACAACATTTCAAACTTGCAACGTAATGTTGCAACAATAGAATGCCAAGTACTAAACGAATTTGTTAAGGTACATTCAACCAATGTGAGGATTTATAATGAAAAGCACAACTCATCTATTAACAAACGATGGTAAACGTATTGCAAAACGTCTAGTTAATCATTGGAAGCACAAGTTTGAAGTACAAGAAACTGAACAAGATTTCAAAATCTTAATGCCTACAGCAACTATTACGCTTGCGCCTGCAACAGAGCAGTTAAACGTTGCTATTGATAGCCAGTTAGATGACCACGACCACTTAGAAAAAGTGGTGCTTGATCATCTAAACCGCATGGCTCAACAAGAATTTCAGGTGGAATGGCAACACTAATTAGCCAGCGGCCTTTTCTAACTGGATTGCATGAAACTGCAAATGTTCATCCATAAAGGTTTGAATAAAGTAATAACCATGATCATAGCCAGCATGTTGTCTTAAAGTTAAAGGCTGTCCTGCTTTTAAACATGCTTGCTTAAATTTTTCAGGGTGAAGTTGTTCATAAAATTGGTCATCTAATCCCTGATCAACCAAAATTTCGTCAAATACTGCACCATTTTTTGATACTAAAGCTGTGGCATCATGAGCCAACCAGCTATCGCGATCTGCACCTAAATAATGACTAAAGGCTTTGTCTCCCCATGCACATTCAGTTGGTGCACAGATTGGAGAAAAAGCAGATACTGACTTAAACTTTTCAGGATATTTAAGCGCTAAAGTTAATGCACCGTGGCCACCCATTGAGTGTCCAAAGATACCAACTTGTTGAGCATTTACAGGAAAGCTTTTTAAAACGAGTGGGTATAACTCATCAATTAAATAGCTTTCCATTTGATAATGCTCAGACCATGGCGCTTGCGTGGCATTAATATAAAAGCCTGCACCTTGGCCTAAATCCCAGTTATCCCCTGTTGCGACTTGTTCTCCACGAGGAGAAGTGTCTGGGGTAATCAATATTAGGCTTAGTTGTGCTGCCATATGTTGCGCATGTGCTTTAATGGCAAAGGTTCCTTCAGTACACGTTAACCCAGCAAGATAAAACAAAGTTGAACAGGCTTTCCCTTCTAAAGCTGCTGGTGGTAAATAAACACCAAACTTAGCAGGTCCTTTTAACAACTGAGATTCAAATTGGTATATATGCTGCTCGCCCTCAAAGCAGCGGTTTTTTTGCAGGAGTTGCATCGTTTTTAGCCTCTGTTTTCGTTTGAGCAATATCCACACTACCCGTATTTTGCTGAGGAAATAGATACTTTTCCAATTGAGGTAGCATGAGTTCCATATTTTTACCAATCATCCACTGAGGCTCTGAAGGTTCAACACCTTGAGCCACTTCCCATTTGGTTACTGTTTGCTTAGCTGTGTTAAACGAGTCTTTCATCGACGATTGCTCTCGCATAGCCAAATCAAAGAAAGCTCGACCAAAATAAGTATAATCAGCTTCGTTATTACATCCAAAAGAAGTTTTATCAGCAGCCGATGCAGTAATAATTAAAGTATCCGGAGACTGTAAAGCAGGAATAAAGCTTCCTGAATAACAAGCTGAGATGACAATTACACGCCAGCGAATACCGGATTTATCAAGTGTTTCTCGCAACCATTTTGGGTCTACTTGCCCTAAATCTAATGGTGCATTTTCAATTTCGAAGTGATTCTGTTCACCGTGTGAAGTCATATATAGAAATAGGACATCACTATCACGGTTCATTTGCTGCCCCATACGGCGTAGCGCTAACTCGATACTGGTTTTAGAGGCAATTGGAATTTCTGTACGGGTGTCTGGGTTATTAACCAGCATCATCGAACGTCCAATCGTTCCGAAACGTGTATCAAACTGTTCTTTAATACGGACCACTTCCGATTTAAAAACATCTTGATAACTATCACCGGCCACGCCTAAAAAATACCAATGGCTTTTTGCCTGTTCGCCATATTGGACTTGCTCTAAAGAATCGTTCAGTAACTTACTTTGTGCGTAAAAAGCATCTTCAGCAAATGTAGGAGCCGAATCTTCGACCTTCCAAATCGGTTGATCTTTTACGGAAAGTTGCCACACCACCATCGTTGCAATAGTTGCAACCATGACGAGTGCACGTTCCCACCAAGGCCACTTAAGTTCGCGTGAGAAAACCCAAATTACTGCTAAACTTTGCCACACAAACAAAGCTACAAATAAGCTCGGTAAAATTCCGTTATAAATAGCATCGGGAATAAAGTTGAGATAACCGTTAGAACCTAAATACTGAATTAAACATTGAATTAATAAGATATTTGTATCTAGAACCAACCATAGCAAAGCAGGTACTAGCATTAAGCGAGGTTGGTTGGTGCGCTGTGATAAAAATATACCAACAATTAAGGCAATGAATGGCCAAAGTGCATAACCAATTAAACCTTGTGAATTGAAATCACCGATTTGACCAGCGACAAGCCAACTATAAAGAGAGTTAGTACATCCCCCTAAAATTCCCCACACAATCAGCTGAAGAATAGATGGATGTACAATTTGTAGAGAACGTCTTGATCCCAAAAACAGCCACATTCCGGCAATTTGGTTGCTTTTAAAATCATGCCAAAAGTTAATGGAGGGTTTAAGATCAATCATAAAAGGTTTTCAAAAATTTCGTTTTTGTCAGGCATCTTAAGTGTATGCCTGCTAAGAATTTTAGCAATCATGCTTTTGAACTATATCACATATATTTGTGCATTATTCAAGCAATAAAACCGAACCTTACATAAGCCTACTGAAAATACGCATCAAAACGACAAGCATCTCCTTGCCATTGATGAGCTGGCTCTTGATTTGCCAAGAAAATAGCATGGCGTGGTCGCTTAACCACCACACGTTTAGCAACTTTCCGTGCCAAAACCAGCAAATTATCCCCCAGATCCATCTCACCATCTTCGGGTAAAAGTAGGTGTAAAAGCTGCATCTGTTTTTTAACTTGAGCTTGTTTTTTGATTGCTTGGTGATTCTGATCACGCTGCGGAAACATCGGGTCTAGATAAACCACATCAATCATTTGAGCTGTTTGCTGTAACTGTTGTAAATAACTTGCAGAATCAGCAAAGATCAGTTGAATCCGATCCATAAACTGGCTTAAAAAGCTATCTTGCTCAGCTTGTGCTTTTGCATCTTCAAGTAAGGTAAACAAAATTGGATGGCGTTCAACCAATTGTATTTGTGCGCCTAAATAAGCCATGAGTAAACTATCGTGCCCCAAGCCTGCTGTAGCATCAACCAGTATTGGTTTTTCACCTAACTGACAAGCCCGAGCAATCATTTCTGATTTAAGACTTGCACGTTTTAAACGGGAAATCTCGGCTTTCCAGTCGGGCTGCATTTTCATGCCATTTGCAGATAACCATAGCCCGTTTTCATCCACACAAAGTGCCAACTCAGGATTTAAACGTAAAAAACGTGCATTCAGTTTTTCAACTAACTGCAAATCGACAGTCACACCTCTAGAACAAAGCACAGCTTGGTAGTGCTGTGCTTGTTCTTGAAAATCCACTTCAAAATATATGTGCATGATTAGCCTTTATTTTGCTTTACCCTGATCTGCTATTTTTTTCCATGCATCATCACGTAAATAAACTGGCAAAGCATGTTCAGCCTCAACCCACTGCTTTTGCGCTGCACAGACACGTGCAATAGAAGCAATGTCTTGTGCAGTTGCAGTGATTGTTTGATGTTCTGCATCAGCTTGAAGTAGCTTAGCGCCCGAACCGATTAAACAATGTTTTGCATAAGCTGCTGCTGGCTCGTAGCCCATTAATTTTTCTTCATCAATACATTGCATAATCCCATGCTCATCTAGCACATAACTTGCAATGTAAACTTCGTTCATACGAGCATCGAGAACCGCTGTGACCTGTTTCAAACCTTCAAGTCGGTATGCCGCTTGAGCTAAAGCTTGCAAACTCGAAACAGGAATAACTGGTAAATCTTGTGACCATGCCAATGCCTGAGTCACAGCTGCATTAATTCGAACACCACTAAAAGAACCCGGCCCACGGCTAAAGGCAATCGCATCTAGACCAGCAACCTCAAGACCTGTTTGTTCTAGCCCTTGTTCGATCATGGGCAAAATGGTCTGGGTTTGTGCTTTCGCCCGCGTATCGAGTTGAAAAAACAGTTCTTGGGTTTCATCGACTAATGAAATAGAACACTGCTCATTTGCAGTTTCCAACGCAAGCAATTTCATGCACAACCTTAGTATTAAATCAGATTAAAAACGAGGGTTATGATACCCCACTCGGCTCTGATAGGCGAGTTGTTCTCTTTTAAATAAAAATGCCAAGCTTGTGCTTGGCATAAAAATATTTTGCTAAAAAAGAGTTAAAAGTGGAATTCTTTTAAATCTGCATAGTTTTTAAAGTGTTCAGCATAATGCAATGCACTCAAGCGTATTTTTGCTGCACCATCTTCATCTAAAGTTTTGACAATTTTGCCAGGTGAACCCATCACCACTGAATTATCTGGAATCACCTTCCCTTCAGGAATTAAAGCATTAGCACCGATAATACAATTTTTACCAATCACAGCCCGATTTAAAATTACGGCATTCATACCAATCAAACTATTATCACCAATCATACAACCATGCAGCATGACTTTATGCCCGACCGTGACATATTCACCAATATTTAACTCAAGTCCAGCATCGGTATGCAATACAGAATTTTCTTGAATATTAGAGAAATCACCAATTCGAACTACACAGTTATCGGCACGTACTACAGCTCCAAACCAAATGCTGACTTGACGCCCCAACTCTACTTGTCCAATTAGCATTGCTGTTGGAGCAACCCAGCCATCCCATGGTTCATGTAAGGCTTTTGGGTGCTGTCCTTGATAGCTATACATCATAATTTATCAATCCTGATCATTTATTCTTATGAGAAAACTTTGGCATTCCAAAGGTTGGGGAATTTAGTAAAAATGGCCAATCTTTTTGATAACCCAGTCCATATTTAAACAGAGCAACTAACATACGAGCAGTTAAACCCCAAATAATTTCATTATCAATCTGTAAACTCGGAAAGTATAAAGATTGATGGGCATAACGTACTTCGTAAGGCATGGGTCTTGTATCGATTAATTCTTGCAAAGGGACAAAGAAAATTCGATCAATTTCGGTAGGTTGAGGGATTAAAGTCACCTCTGGAGGAATAAGCCCAACAATCGGTTTTACAGACAAACCACTTCTTGCACGTTGCATTGGCAAATCGCCGAGTAACTGCACATCAAAAGGGTTTAAAGCTGTCTCTTCCTGAGCTTCTCTTAAGGCCACCACAATATTACTGGTATCACTAGGGTCACGCTTTCCACCTGGAAAAGAAACTTCCCCCGCATGGTTGTTCATATGTATTGAACGGCGTGTAAGCAGTACCTTAGGATCATTTTCATTTGTAATTGCAATCAGTACTGCTGCTTGTGCTTCTTGTATGCGGGAGGAAAAGCGCAATCTTTGCTGTAACTTTTGTGTTAGCAAGTGCTCTTCCATACCATTCACCTATTATTCTCTATCTCTTTGCATCATATCTGAAAATCAAACTTAGGGAATAGAGTTGATGCGTAAGTCTAAAAATTCAGTTATGCTGAGTCATCTCTATACTCGATGATAATTATGAGTTTCTGTGTAGCGTGTGGGCATAAAACCGAACAAAAAATTCCTTTAGGTGATCATAAAGTACGCCGTGTTTGTACTCATTGTGGAAATATTCATTATGAAAACCCCAAAGTAATCTGCGGTGCCTTAGCGTTATGGGAAGACAAAGTATTACTCTGTCGTCGTGCAATTGAACCCCGTTATGGTTTATGGACTTTGCCTGCTGGCTATATGGAATTGTTCGAAACCATGGAACAAGGTGCAGCACGCGAAACTCGTGAAGAAGCAGAAGCCGAGATAGAAATAGAGCAACTCTACTGCATGTACAACATTCCTCGTATTGGCCAAATTTATGTACTTTTCAAAGCACAGCTGAAAGATGGAATTTTTGGTGCAGGTGAAGAAAGTATCGAGAGTCGCCTGTTTGAAGAGCATGAAATTCCATGGGGTGAACTTGCTTTCCCTAGTGTAGAACATACATTAAGACATTATTTTGAAGACCGTAAAAAACAAGTTTTCCCAACACATCTTGAAACTTTGGGTACGCGTTTAGATCATACGGGTTAATCAATTAGATAATAAAAAAGACCGCCTAGCGGTCTTTTTTATTTGTTTAATATTTTAAGACTTAGTTTTAATTGCTTTACAAGCTGGAATAGATTGATCCGCTAGTTTGATTGTTACTGTACCAAATTTACGTTGAGCCAAAGCTTTATCCGCAGCGGTTGGAGCAGGCACATCCTTAAGCGTATTATAGCTTTCTTGAGCTGCCGCATGTTGATTAAACCAAGCAGTATTAGTATCGAAATCAATGCTCGTACTATCTACCTTATTTGCCAATAAATTAAATAGATTCAATTTCGCAGGCCCCGGAGAAACGCCTACAAAAGTTACCCCAACCATTGCACCATCAATATTCTCAAATTTTGGATTAGATAAAATCATACGAACGTAAACAGACTGTTGGCTATTTGAAGGATCATCAACTGTCGCCGCTGTAGTACCAATTCGATATTGTTGTACGCCATTACTATCCACTAAACTATTTTCAGACACAGTCGCACATTGGCCTGACATATCATTTGTTGTTGAATTAGGTTTGATATCAGTACGAATATCCCCATTTTCATCAATAACAATACCTAAATTTACAGGTTGAATCGTCTTATCTGAAAAATTAAATGTCAGAGTCGCGTAAAGAGGAAAAATATAATTGTCTCCCACCTTTACGTTACCAGAAGTTTTAAAAACCCTTCTCTCTAGATAACTAATAGGACTGCTTTTAACAATACTCAATATCCCATTGTAGCTATCACCATCAACATTTTGACGCCAGAGGCCATAATGTTGCGGATTACCTGTACTGAGTTTTGTTAAGTATTTATAGAATGGTTCTGTCCCTGCCACTCCATAATCATTAAAGAATTTACCTTGATAAATCTGTAAATCTTCATTCGGATTATCAGAGGTGCTAAAACGAAGCGGAGTAGTTGGCTGAATCTCACGGCTAATAGGATTTAACCAGGCATTCTGTGCATTTGCATTTAATCTAGCTGGTTTAACTTTTGAGGTTAACAAATAAGGGTTTTGTACTTGATTGTTTATTACAATAGCATTACCCTTCCACTGCAAACCATATCCTAATGTATAACCTTGTCGGTCTGATAATAAATAAAACTCATCTGCTGAATGTCTTAAGTTAATTGTGTTATTAAAACATTCTTCCTGTGTAGCTCTATTACACCCATAAAAAACTTGATAGTTTTGAAATATGGGACTTGAACTAGTAAATAAATTGAATGACTCAAAAATGCCAGCATTACTTAAGTTAGTCGTTTGTACAACTAACTTATAAGCTTCATCATCAGAGATTTGTCCTACATCTAACCAAGGTTTTAAAATACTTGCATACGCACCATTTTTTAATTCTGTAGCTGTTATGCTCTGAGAAATTTTAGTAAGCTGATCTTTCTTTGTATCTGTAAGTTGGGTGGGTTGTATATCCCCAATCAGGTTATCATCATTTTCCACACCAATACTTTGAAAGATTTTTATTAAAGCAATCGCTACTTTAATTGTTTCATCATTTTTATCTAATGTTGCTGGAGTTTTACCTGTAATACCACTTGCTAAATCCAGCACTCTTAGATATATCGGATTGATCACTTTAGTCCTACCATTCACGGCAGTAAACTTCCCAATCGTATCCAGATTAACGTTTCCTAAGAAAACCTTTTTATTATCTTTACTTTGAATATAAAAACGTGCTGTATCTCCTACTTTGCACGACCCAATTACCGCATTTCCTGAAAGTTTAGTCGCATAATGAAAATTAGTTGCCGAACTACAATCAAAATTAATACCAGCTATCGGATAATCTAAAGCGAATTGCAAACAAGTTGTATCTTCTGCACCAGTGTCGCTCGTTGTTGGCGTACAACTACCTGAAGATAAATTTCCGTTATTAGTACCAGAATTCGGATCTTCACTAATATTAGAACTACCACCACCACAACCATTTAGCATAATCGCTAATGTGGTTAGTGCAAAAGGCCATAAAACTTTTTTATTCATTAGATACCCTACTTATTTTTAACGTAATACGGAAATTTGAATTTGTCCCTGATTTGTTAACTCTTTTTCTGCAACATCCACTGCAGAAGATAAAGGTGTCATCATCATGTAATGTGCCGAAGGTGGTACTTTTAAAACACCTTGAATTGATGAATGTTGTAACATCGTTGAAGGATAAGCTTTACTCTTAAACCCACTAACTCCTTCTAAAATGCAACCCTTATTATCTAAAAAGATGACTAAAGGCCAGTAATAAAGAGGCTTCTCATTACTAGCAGCAAATGACATAAGTTTTAAATGCTGAACAGAAGGGTTTAACTGTACAACCTCATATTCAAATTTTTCTTTCAACGGCTTACGAGGCCATACACTTACTTCTTTATTTATACTAAGTGTCTTAATCTGTTTGTTATAACCTTTAATAAAACATTTATCTTGTTCAAAAGCTGCTTCTAACTCTTGCGAAGATAAACGCATATATGTTGGAGCCAATACCACAGTAGACTCTTCATCTTTAGCCTGCCGATTAAAAAGCTGATCTAAAGTTGATCGACTCACACCTTTCTTACGCTCTATTGATTCAGTTCGTCCCAAGCCATCAGGCATAAGATAAAAACGCTTTTTACCTTCAAGATTAAATTCCTGATCTTCAAGATACTCATTATTTACATATTCAACATTATCAATCGTTGTAAATTTAGACTTATCCTGTGAAGAGACGGCTGATGGAGCTGCTTGTGATGTGTTTTTTATTGGTGGCGGAACTAAAATAAGCTTTTTCTTCCACTCATTATTAGAGACTGGTTGAACCTTTTCACCTTCGAAAGATTTAGTTTTCTCCGTAGATGTTTTTAATTCTTTATCAGCAACAATAGCAGTTTGAGTTTTTGGGGGTGCAGTCGGTGCAGTCGGTGCAGTCGGTGCAGTCGGTGCAGTCGGTGCAGTCGGTGCAGTCGGTGCAGTCGGTGCAGTCGGTGCAGTCGGTGCAGTCGGTGCAGTCGGTGCAGTCGGTGCAGTCGGTGCAGTCGGTGCAGTCGGTGCAGTCGGTGCAGTCGGTGCAGTCGGTGCAGTCGGTGCAGTCGGTGCAGTCGGTGCAGTCGGTGCAGTCGGTGCAGTCGGTGCAGTCGGTGCAGTCGGTGCAGAATTTAATTTCTTTTGTGGTTGTCGTTCTACTTTTTTTGGTGACTCTGTATTGCGCGCGTCCTCTTTAAACACTTTTTGAGCTGGAACAACTATCGTATTAGTTGTTGGACTTTGGTGCTGTGTTTCTTCTATTTTAGAGGAGGTTTGTTTTTTCTGGTCAACTCTTTTACTAGGCACAATCATAGGACGGCCATCGGGACCTATAATCGTATAAAATCCGTCTGCATAAGAAACAGAAACATTCGCTATCGCAACACATAAGGTCAAGATAGCGAAATTAGGGTTAAACATCCGTTTATACTGTTTTACCATTTTGTTCTATAACTCAAACCAAGTACTGTGACTTTTGTGTTCGTTTTTACATCTAAACCTGAATAAGGGTTTAATAAAATATTATCGACACCACACTTATTCGATAGAGTACTACTACAAGCTGGAATATTGTCACGACTACGTAAGAAGCCGACAGAAAGATCTAAATCTGTATCAGCATCAAAACGATAACCTACCCCTAAACCGAATAATTGCGCATTATTGATCGGAACCATGGTATTACGCTTATCATTAGGAATAGAACTAGCACGCGGCTCATAACCTGCTCGTAACTTCAAACGATCAGTTGCTGAATACTCTAAACCGATACCCCAACTCCAAGGTGAAGTAAACTTTAATGGCAATGCTAAAGAGTTATCAGTCACATCATTCGATAGAAGTTTGGCAATCTTTAATAATGTAATCTGTCTATCAAATTCAAATTTAAACTTATCCCAAGCAGAATAATCAGTCCATCCAACATCAAAGTTTAATTGTAAATCTGGAAATATTTTGTATTTAATACCTGCCTGAAAATGTGCAGGATACTCTAAATCCATCGCGACTAAACCTGACTCAGTATCAGGAACATATCCTGGTAGTCCAAGAATCGCAGCTAAAATTTGCCCAGTTGCCGATGAGTTTAATCCCTGAACCAACTGTTGAGGAGCTTTGGCATTATTAATCATGTATTTGCCTTTGAGACGCATCTTGGCAGCACTTTGATATACCATACCAAAGCCAAAATCATCTGTCGGCTCCCAAAGCAATCCCAAGTTATAACTAGGGCTTAAAGACTGCTCCATGGAAACTTGTAAGGCTCCCATTTTATTAAATGGATTCATTCCTTCTTTTGTATTACAAATTCCCAATAACAGCAGATCGGTAATCATATCGTTATTGTCTTTGAAGGGTGCGCACACCACATCATCAACCATACGCAGCACACCAATCATTTCATTAGGAAAACGTAAATCGGTATTTAAAGCAATCGCGTTATACGACATACCAATCGAAGCACCAATTGATAAATGATCATTTACTTGATAACCAAAAGATGGGGATAGATAGGTAATACGCTCTACAGCAACCTGTTGTCCCATATAGTTACCAGGATTACCATTTTCTGCCCCAAAACCTGCGACTAAAGGCGCATACATTGCCGTTGCAAAGGTTACTTTTGAGCCTGGTGGTTTATAAGCTATACCTGCTGTAGGAGCAACAAGTGGGTAGCCAGCTCCCAAATCAACCATTTTTTTAAGAATTGGTACATATAAACTTGCATACTCAACATCACCATGTACAGAATCTTTAAAATCTGTACAAATGTTGGCAGAAATTTCTGGTCCATCATTACAAACTAAAGGATCGTCTGAATAACCAAAAATGTTGTAACCAGGAGGAGCTGAGAACTCACGCTGGATATCAAAGTTTGCAAGAATACCTTGTACATCTGTTTGTAGCCCGTCAATTTTCGCTAGTGCTGCTGGGTTAAAATGAACTGCACTGATCCCTGGAGGATCTGCCGTTACAGCATTCCCCATCGATAGTGAACGAATATCAACAGCTAAGTTTTGTCCTAATTGAGCATTGGCAAAGCTAGAAAAACCGGAGATAACAATTGCCGCCGTTAGAGGACATAATTTAGGATATTTCACCTGCATATCTCCTTATTTTTGTTTTTTAGTAAAACCTAAAATATCTAACGGGAATGACAAGCCAAGTGAAATATCTGGCGCATCTTCGGTTAAACCAATACCTACCGTACCATTAACAATCGTTTCAGGTGAAACACGGACACCAAGAGCAAATGAAAGCATCGCACTGCTTTGATCTGGAGATGTATATGAGTCACCATTATCAAACTGGAATTCAGCATTCATGTTAAAGCTTTGCTGATACGACATAGTTAATGAAACATCGTAGTTAAATGAATAAGCAAAACCGAAAGAAAAACCACCACTGATTCCAGGGTCAAATGAGGTTAATGTTCGTGTACCACGTGCCTGATTCAAACCTGTTTCTTTAAAACCATAATTGGCAGAAGCAGAAGCAAATAAAACTACAGGATCGATATATTTACGAGTACTCGCGCCTACACCAGCAGAGTAGTAACCTTTACCTGTTGATAGCTCATCTAAACCAATTTCATATGGGCTATCACCTGTCTTAGACGATAAACTACCAAAAAGTACCAATGGTAATCGGCCTTGTTTTAATGGGAAGGGTTCCCAGCGAGCACCAAGAGAAATATCCCCTAACCCTGCAGTAGTCGTATCACGAATAATTTCAGACTTTGCAACAAAAGGAAGAGTTGCGGATAAAGTTAAGTTGTCCAAAACCCCATATTGGACCGTAAAACTATTTGTTAAAGTATGGTTAGCATCTTCTTCGACACGTAAACGGTTAAGCTGAGATGAATTATCTGATAAAGCTAAATCAATTCGTGTATCACGATAATATGTGTAATCGAGGTCATAATAAGATGAAATGCCCCCTTTTTTGATTAACGAATATTGCCGCTCATTTGAAGTAAATACTTCTTGTAAATTCGTCTCTTGAGTTGCATCACCTTCTTTTTTCTGTAATGCAGTTGCAGCTTGATGCGCACCACCCTCGCTGGCCGCTACCGTACTATTATCCGTTGCTGGTGTATCAGACGACTGTACTGTACTTCCTGCTATAGTAGTATTCGAGTTTGTTGTATCTACAGGTGTAGAACTTCCTGTGCTACCTGCATTTACATCCTGGCTCGATCCGCCTTGTCCTTGTTGTACTTGATCCTCTGCATAAATTGTCCCTGTAATGGCACTCAGACTTAAAGCCAATACACTCATCTTTATCCATCGATTATTCATATTTTTCCACCCAATTTATTTATTTTACTAAATTAAAATTTGACTATTTACGTTTGTAATAAAGACGCATATAGGTTTCTATTGGTAGTCCGTAGGTTGCAGAGTGATTATCGTTATCTAATACGCGTCTCATGGTTGAGGCTTTATTTGCTAAACGATCATAATTAAATGTCGGATATTGCACGTCAACAAATGCATATCTGTTGACGGTTGCATCCTCTACATGACGCATATCTGCATCTTTTAAAGCCAATAGATCTTTACGCTGAGATTCGGGGACTGAAATAACAAATAAAGTATTATTATCCCAAATTTCTTTAAAGCGATTTTCATCAAAGCTGATATTGCCTAATGCAGGATCAGCCACATAGACTCGCCCATCTTTATAAGCTTTATACACAACAAAATGTTTAAAACCAGCATAAGAAATTGGAACAATTGCAGGTTGCCCAAGTTTTACTAAATCAGAGAACTCACCACGATAACCACCACTATCTAAACCGATTGCTGTGACAAAGCGTTTCATATCGAGTAATGAGAAACTTCGGCGCTCAATAATGCGTTGATATTCACCATACTGTAGCAAACCGCTCATGGTCTGTTGCTCAGTCAAACTGGTTCCGACATAGCCATTTAACAAAGTGGTAAGCGCAGCCGAACCACAGCTATAGTCATATGCTTGCCGAACAATTCCACGAAATTGATCTTCTACAGCAGGTTTGATCTTGACTGGTTCAATGTGATTTCGATGAAATGATAAATTACGTGAATCGGCAGTCTCTGTGTAATAAACAGTTCCTGGTGGCTTTTTTTCTATTTCGAAGGCTTCTGTCGCAAAGTAATACATCAATGCTGAGCCTAAAACTATCTCTAACATAAGCACTTGGTCTAAATGGTGGCCTAACCGGCCTTATTCATTTTATTCTTAGAGCAATAGCTCTACATCCCTGTGTGTTGAAGATACCTTTTTTTTTTGTAAAAAACAGCTTTTTTTTAATCTTTTTGATGAATGCATAGTTCTACTTTAATTAAAGTGTTAATTAACTCTCACTCTTAAACATCAGTACTTTTAATATATTTAGTATACATATAACAATATTATTAATTCTTATGATAAATTTAATTAAACCCCCAATAAAAAAGCGCGTATTAAACGCGCTTTTTTAATTTTTAACTTTTTAAATTAGTGACCAGAAATTGTAATTGTAGAAGTACCTACATTTAAACCTTGAATTTCTAAATCACCAATTGAAGCATTAGCAGCAGCACCTAGGTGAATCCCCTGTGCATACACATTCATACCTTGAGTACTATTATTTTGGATTTTTAAGCCAGTCGGTACAACTGAAATATTCGCATTCACGTCTAAATCACCAGTAGTATTACCAGCACCACGTACCATTACTTTATCTAGGACAATTTTACCGCCGCCAGCAGCATCATTAATACCAAAGTTAGATAGTGTTAAACCACCTTGTAAACTTGAATTTACTTTGATCATTGCGCCTTGTGGAGTAGCACCTAACTGAACATTCGCTGAAATCTGACCTAAAGATAAATCTAAACCAGAGATAATTTCAGTTGGAGCTGTTTCTGTAATACCACGTACAGCAGTTGTCTGGTTTAAAGTGCCAGAAGTACCTACACCAATTGAACCTACATGGATATCAACAGCACCTACTGTCGCCGCAACGTTTAAGAAAGCACCGTTTGAGCCCGAAGCACCATTCGTATCAATTGCTAAATCTAAAAGATTACCTGTACCAGTTTGAGTAAGGGTAACACCACTAATTGCGATTGCACCAGCAGTACCTGATGCACCAGTAATACCTGTTGATGATGCCAAACCATCATTATCGTGTAGATATAATTTATCGATTGACACACCGCCAGAACCTAAAGCGATACCGATATTAATACCATCTTGACCTGTAGCAGCGCTTAGTGCAGCATCGTCCATTGACTGCATTGCCATTGCATTTGCACTGATAGCTAAAGAAGAAACTAAAGCAAGTTTAGTGAACATTTTCATTGAGCACTCTCCCAAGAGCATTTATTTTTTGACTTTAACCACTCTCATTGTCTCAAGTTGCATTTTTCTTTATATAGCAACCGAAACTTCCAATCCTTGAGTAGTTTTGCTTAGCAATTACTAAATTACATCTACGTTACTTTTTGTTCAACTAGTGTTGTGCATTTTTTGCCAACTACCCGACAAACGGTACACTCGATTTATTTCTCTTTTAGCTTCTAAAGCCAGCTCCAATTCCACACTAAAATTCGACTATTTTATCAGCGAAAAGTGCCGCTATTCTAAGTCTTCTTCCTGATGATCCGTAAGTTGTAGTAAACTAATCTTTCTCTCATTAACTATTCCGTTATTTAAAAATGTCTCAGTTAAAGAAAAAAATCTCACTACATGGTAAAAATACTGCCGAGATTTTAAAAATTTTACAAGGGTTAACTGGGCTCATTTATTTAAATGACAATAACAATCCCATTATTGGTTTCCTACCTCAACAATACATTATTATTCAAAATAAAAATAACTTAATATTTCATCGTCAAAATTTTAATGAATATACAAATATATCAAAATCGAATCAATTACTAGATTTTATTAAACTTAAAGAAAATAATTTTAATGAAAATAAAAATATTAAAGCGGCTACAAGTTTTAACGGCGGCTACATAGGGTTTATTAGTTATGATTTTGCAGCACATCAATTTATTAATACCCAAACTCATAGACAACCATCTTTATTCTTAGGCCAATATCGTTCTTTTTTAAAATATATAGATAATGATTGGTATTTTTTTAGTGATGAAGCAGATGCACTCGACCTATTCAAATATATTGAAAAAAAATTAGAGACTTTTATTTCTGACAAATCTAAAAATATATTTGAATTAAAAACTGCGATTCAACCAAGATGGTCTAAAGAACAATATTTCGAGGCCTTTAATAAAATACAAGAATACATTAAAGCTGGAGATTGTTATCAAATCAATTTAACCCAAGAATTTAAAGCTGATTTCAAAGGTTCCTTATTAAATAAAGCTGAAGATTTATGGAGTCTTACTAATGCGCCATATGCAGGTTATTTAAAATTAGATCAATTTGAGTTATTAAGTTGTTCTCCTGAGCTTTTCATCGAATTCAATCAAAATAAACAAATTAAGACCCGACCTATTAAGGGAACCATGCCTCGATATGAAAATATCGAAAAAGATTTTATTTCAAAACAAACCTTAAAAAACTCGCAAAAAGATCAGGCAGAGAATGTCATGATTGTTGATTTATTACGTAATGATTTGAGCATTTATGCCAATACAGGATCCGTAAAAACAACGCAATTATTCGAGATTGAAAGTTTTAATCAAGTTCATCATATGGTCAGTGAGATTGTTGCCACGCTTAAAGATGATATTAATCCAATGCAAATGTTGCTCTCTGCTTTACCGGGGGGATCAATTACAGGAGCCCCAAAGATTCGGGCGATGCAAATTATTGAAGAATTAGAAGAAGAAGCAAGAGGTGCTTATTGCGGGACATTAGGTTACTTCAATTTTGATGGAACAGGTCGCTGGAATATTCTTATCCGCAGCTTTCAACAATATCAAAATCAGCTCTCTTTGTGGGCAGGCGGTGGTATTACGATTGCCTCAAATGCAGAAGCAGAATATCAAGAAAGCCTTGATAAAATTTCTGCCATGCTGAACTTGATGAACAGCACAGCAGACTAAAACTTAAAGAATATCTTGTTTTAACGTTTGCACTAAACGCATATTCTGCTCATCAGTACCCACTGTAATACGCAAAAATTGATTAATACGAGGCTTATTGAAATAACGCACAATAATACCTTGTTCACGCAATTGCTGTGCGAGTTTGCCTGCATCATGGACTGAGTGTGAAGCAAAAATAAAGTTCGCCTTAGATGGCAAAACTTTAAAGCCCAAAGCAGTTAAGTCATCTACTAGCTTTTCACGACTGGAAATAACTCTCTGAAGTTGTTCTTCAAAATAAGCCTGATCTTCAAAAGAAGCTACCGCGGCTGCAATTGCAAAACGGTCAATAGGATATGAGTTAAAACTATTTTTGACAGCTTCAAGCGCTGCGATTAAATGTGACTGAGCGATTGCAAAACCAACGCGCAAACCAGCTAATGAACGAGATTTCGAGGTTGTTTGACAAACAACAAGATTCTCATAGCGATTTACAAGACCAACTGCGGATTCTGCACCAAAATCAACATAAGCTTCATCGATCACCACCACCCGATCTGGATTTGCTTTTAAGATTTGCTCGATATCTGGCAAACCCATTGCAACACTGGTTGGTGCATTAGGATTTGTAATAACAATCCCGCCATTTGGTTGTATATAGTCCTTAGCTTCTATCTCGAAATTATCATTGAGTGGAATTTCTTTAGTTTTTGTTCCAAAGAACTGACTATAAACAGGATAAAAACTATAAGTAATATCTGGATAAAGAATCGGTTCGTCTTGAAGAAAAAATGCTTTAAAAATATGAGCAAGTACTTCATCTGAACCATTGCCAACAAAAACTTGAGATACATCAATATCCTGTTGTTTAGCAATTGCTTGCTTTAAAGTTGTTGCATCTGGATCTGGATATAAACGCAATGCATCAGCTTGCTGAGTTAAAACAGCTTGAACTGCTTCGACTACTTTTGGTGATGGCGGATATGGATTTTCATTCGTATTAAGTTTCAATAAATTCTGAATTTTAGGCTGCTCACCCGGAACATAAGGCTCTAATTCACGAACTTCTGGACTCCAAAAGCGCATTTGTGCTGTAGATAAAGTCATGGTCTTATCTCAAAAAAGGGCTGAAAATCAGCCCTGAGTAATAATTAAAAAACTACAAGGTTTATAAGCTTATTGATAACGATAGCGAGCTGAGCGTGCATGGGCATCTAAGTTCTCTTGGACAGCTAATATATCAGCTGTTTTAGCTAACGTTTTAACCCCATCTTTCGAGCACATAATCAGACTCGAACGTTTTTGGAAATCATAAACGCCTAATGGAGAAGAAAAACGAGCAGTTCCAGATGTCGGTAATACATGGTTTGGACCAGCACAATAGTCACCGATTGCTTCGGGTGTATAACGTCCCATGAAAATTGCTCCAGCATGACGAATATCTTCGCTCATGGTTTCAGCATCATCTAGGCACAGCTCCAAATGCTCTGGTGCAACCTGATTAATCAACTCAATTGCTTCTGCACGGTCTTTGACTAATACCAAAGCACCACGGTTTTCAATTGAAGTCCGAGCGATATCTGCCTTTGGCAATTCATTTAAATGTTTTTCAATTGCCAACTCTACAGCATTAAGCAAAGCTTCATCTGGAGTTATAAAAATAGCTTGAGCAACTGTGTCATGTTCAGCTTGTGATAAAACATCCATAGCCAACCAATCTGCATTATTCTCACCTTCTGCATATACTAAAATTTCAGAAGGTCCAGCAATCATATCGATGCCGACTTGACCAAATACAGCACGTTTAGCAGCTGCTACAAAACGATTCCCTGGACCAGTAATTTTATCTACAGGTGGAATTGTCTGAGTACCATAAGCCAAAGCTGCTACAGCCTGTGCCCCACCAATGGTAAATACTCGACTAACTCCCGCAAGATAAGCTGCGGCAAGAACCAATGGATTTAATTCACCATTCGGTGCTGGAACAACCATAATAATTTCAGGTACACCAGCAACATGAGCAGGTACAGCGTTCATTAAAACTGAAGATGGATAAGAGGCTAACCCACCTGGCACATAAATACCAACACGGTCTAAAGGCGTAACTTTTTGCCCTAATGTATTGCCCAAATCATCTATATAAGTCCAGCTATCTTGTTTCTGAGCTTCATGAAATGTACGAATACGCTTTGCTGCCAACTCTAGAGCATCACGAATTTCTGGGCTTAAATTATCAAAAGCAGTTTTAAGTTGTTCTTGAGATAATTCTAAATCTGAAAATTGATGCGCAGGATGTCGATCGAACTGTTGAGTAAGTTTTAAAACATGATCATCACCATGCTGACGAACATCAGCAATAATTTGATCTACTGTTTGCACTAAATTAAGATCATTCACGGTTTCAAATGCTAATAGCTCAGCAAAAACCTGTTTGAAGTTTTGATCTTGAGTCGATAAACGTCGCATCAATTTACCCACAAGGCGAAAAAGAAAAAGTAAGTTTACCCTTTTTCTATGCGCTTGTGGGCATCATCTAGCTTAACTATCGCAAAAGCATGATGGGAAATTGCTTTTAACGCGATTGAACAGCTTGCTCAAGCTGTGAAATGATTGGATTTAACAAAGTTTGTTTACGTTTAAAACTGGCTTTATTTACAATTAAACGTGAAGAAACTTTACAAATCTCTTCTAATGGCTCAAGACCATTTGCTCTTAAAGTATTACCAGTATCGACCACATCCACAATGTAATCACCTAAACCAACCAAAGGTGCTAACTCCATAGAACCATAGAGCTTAATAACATCAACCTGCTCACCTAAGCTTGCATAGTATTGACGTGTAAGATTGACATATTTCGTGGCAATTTTTAAACGACCCTTTGGATGCTCCATACCTACTTTACCAGCAGTCATTAACTTACATTTAGCAATCTGCAGGTCAAGCAACTCATAGACATGCTGAGCACCATGCTCCATCAACACATCTTTACCCGCCACACCGATATCTGCTGCACCATTTTCTACATAGGTTGGTACATCAGATGCACGTAAAATTAAAATACGTACTTGCTTATGCGTAGTAGGGAAAATTAGTTTACGAGACTTTTCCGGATCCTCGAGTAAATTAATACCCGCTGTAGCCAATAAAGGTAACGTCTCTTTTAAAATACGCCCTTTACTCAATGCCAAGGTCAAACCATGATCAAAATTACCCATCACATCAAAATTAGGATCATCGTTTCTTACATCATTCATTAACTTACTCGCTTAATTTGGGCACCTAAACCTTGAAGCTTCTCTTCGACATGTTCATAACCACGGTCAATATGGTAGATACGATCAATTAGCGTATCTCCCTCTGCAACTAAAGCAGCTAGAACTAAAGAGAATGAAGCACGTAAATCTGTTGCCATAACAGGTGCTGCCTGTAAGGTTTCAACTCCTGTTACGACAGCATCGTGACCTTCCACTTGAATATTAGCGCCCATTCGTGACAATTCAGGAACATGCATAAAACGATTTTCAAAGATCGTTTCAGAGATTGTTGCGAATCCACGACCAATCACATTTACTGCCATCAGCTGTGCTTGCATATCAGTTGGAAATTCTGGATGTGGCAAAGTTCTAAAACTTACAGCTTTAGGGCGTTTACCCATCATATCAAGTTCAATCCAGTCATCACCACGAGTGACTTCAGCACCCATTTCTTCAAACTTATCCAAAACAGACTCAAGCAATGCAGGGTCAGTATGTGTAGTTTTGACACGACCACCCGTAATTGCAGCAGCTGCTAAATATGAACCCGTTTCAATACGATCAGCAACAACCGCATATTCACAGCCATGCAAACTTTCTACGCCTGTTACAACAAGAGTATCTGTATCAAGACCTTCAATCTTGGCGCCCATTTTAATTAACATTTGAGCAAGATCAGTGATTTCTGGTTCACGTGCTGCATTACGAATAGTCGTAACACCATCTGCTAATGCTGCTGCCATTAAGATGTTTTCGGTACCGCCAACAGTCACCATATCAAAAACAACATCACCGCCTTTTAAACGACCATCAACTGAAGCATGGACATAACCATTTTCAACTTCAATATGTGCACCCAAAGCTTCTAAAGCTTTTAAATGCTGATCTACAGGTCTTGAACCAATCGCACAACCACCAGGTAAAGAAACTTTAGCATTACCATAACGTGCTAATAATGGTCCTAAAACCAAAATTGAGGCACGCATTGTTTTTACCAACTCATAAGGTGCAAACTGATTATCTAAAGTAGAGATATCAGCTTTTACTGTGTCATTTTCATAGCCAATCGTTACCCCTAACCCACCAATTAGCTTGACCAACGTATTAACATCTTTGAGATTTGGAACATTGGTTATTGTAATTGGAGAATCTGCAAGAATAGTTGCAGCAAGTAATGGCAAAGCAGCATTTTTAGCACCAGAAATGCGCACTTCGCCCTCGAGCTTAACACCACCCGTAATTAAAAATTTATCCATTAATATTTAAGCTCCGAAAAGGCTTGCTTTACGCCATTCATCTTTGGTCATTGCACGAATTGTTACCGCGTGAACTTCCCCACTTGCAATATAAGTATTTAATGGTGCATAAACTAATTGTTGACGAGCCACTGTACGCTTACCTTCAAATTGATCATCCACAATACGGAGGTCAAATTTTCCGGCCTGTCCGCTCACCGCTACTTCCGCTACAGGGAAAGCTTCTTTTAAAATTTGAGTGAGCTGTTCACTATTCATTGCAAAGACCTCTGACACAACCTAAGGGGTAAAACGGAGTATTTTACTATAACTTTTTCCAAGAATTCAGTACGTGTTTATATTTTATCAATAAAAAAGAGGCTATCTTTCAAGCCTCTCTTAAATTAAAAAAAACTTATTCAACAGAAACAGCAACTTGTGAATAAGTACATTGCATTTTTCGATATCTTAATAATTGTCTTTTTAATTTTTCAGTCAATTTTTTAATTGAAGTATACATATCATCAGCGGTCGCCTGAGCAAACAACTCAATCCCCGGTAATCTTACAATAGCCTCTGCGACATGATTTGAACTGCCCTTATGAGAGCGCTTATCAATTTGATGATCTTTTGTTAATTTAATCTGCATACTATTCACCTGATCTAGGTGTTTCGTTAATTGATTAAATTTTGATTTAATATTTTCTTCTATAGCTGGTGTAATTGCTAAATGATGACCACGAATCGTTATTTGCATAATTCTATCCCTCACCTTTTTAGGTTATTTAAAGAAGAACCAAAACGATTTAATGCTATCAAAAAGAAACTTAGGACAATTAAACCATTTTAGCGACTCCTCTTGGTGAAATTAAAATTTCATTATTTCGTCATAATGAATGTCTAGAATAGCCATACTTCAAAATTCAGATCAAGACTTTTCTTTCAGACGATGAAGGAATATGTAACGATTCACGATATTTTGCGACAGTCCTTCTTGCTACCTCAATCCCCTCATCTTTCAATAATGTAGCAATTACATTATCTGACAAAGGTTTCCGCGGGTTTTCACTTGCTACAAGTTTCTTAATCATTGCACGAATTGCAGTAGAAGAAGCCTCTCCACCAGCAGTTGTACCTACATGGCTAGAGAAAAAATATTTCAACTCAAAAAGGCCACGTGGAGTAAGCATATACTTATTTGTGGTTACACGAGAAACTGTAGATTCATGCAATTCCACTTCTTCAGCAACATCTCGAAGAACCAATGGTTTCATTGCTTCTGCACCGATCTCCAAAAAAGCTTTCTGATGTTCCACAATACATGATGCTACTTTTAATAGTGTTTTATGTCTTTCATCAATGCTTTTTATAAAGTTTTTCGCCTCAAGCATTTGATTACGCAAATATAAATTATCTTCACTCTGATCTGCTCTACGAATCATACTGGAGTAAAAAGAATTAATTCTTAATTTAGGTAATACATCTGGGTTTAGTTGAACCTGCCAATGTAAGTCCTTTTTAGAAACCACTACATCTGGGATTTGATAATCTGATTCTTCTTTATCAAAATCCATACCTGGATAGGGTTTTAATGTTTTTAAAAGGTTGATTGCAAACTTTAATTGATCCTTAGTTAGACCTGTCTGCTTGAGTAATTTATTTAAATCATTTGCTATTAAAAGCTCATAATATTGCAATAAGCTTTTTGCCTCATTCAAATATTCAACATCTTTTGGTAGAAATTCGAGCTGTATTTTTAAACATTCCGCTAAATTACGTGAACCGATCCCTAATGGGTCAAGTCGTTGAATATGCTTTAATACAACCAAAACTTCATCTTCTTCTATCTCTTCTTCAATATCCATTTCATTTAATAATTGTTGGGCTGCTAAAATTATTTCTTCTATTTCAGCATCTAAGAAACCCTTATCATCTAATGCATCAACAATACAATAAGCAATTAATTGATCTATTTTAGAAAAGTGCAACAGATTAACCTGTTCTAAAATATGTTCTTTTAAAGATAATTGAACTTGGCGATTATCTTCTCGCTCTTCAAATTCTGGGGTAGCTAAAGCCGTTGATTGATGAGTATAAATATCATCCCAATCAGTATCGACTGGTAAATCATCAGGCAAATGGTTTGCATTTAATTCAGTTGTTAAATCATCTGAGTCTTTACTTTCTAACTCAGATAAGCTTTCTGTTAATGACTCTTCTTCTATTTTTTCAAGCAAAGGATTACTATCTAATTGGATCTGAATTTCTTGTTCAAGCTCTAAACTAGAGAGTTGTAACAAACGAATCGCCTGCTGCAATTGAGGTGTTAACGATAGAGAATTCGCAACTTTCAACCCAACAGATAATTTCATATATTTTAGATTCCATTAAACAAGCAAAAATCATGCCTATTTAATATTTATAACATATAGTTTCTATTTATCATACATATCAGTGTGAAATTTCCAGAAGAAAAAGTGGATTTTTTATTAAAAAACTTGCTACAAGCAATCTTATTTATCGATTAGATATCTTTGTTTATTAAATGATGTATGGCAGGCCTTACTATTTTTCGGCTCTTTTATATCTTCTGCTACATTAATCACGCAATTTATTTTCTGCAAAAAAAACACCCCAACCTCTAATGAGTCCGGGGTGTTTAGAATAATGAGCTGGCGATGACTTACTCTCACATGGGAAACCCCACACTACCATCAGCGCTAAGAGGTTTCACTTCTGAGTTCGGGAAGGGATCAGGTGGTTCACTCTTGCTATGGTCGCCAGCACAACTGGTATGGATACTTGCATTGGTCTTAATGTGCCGATGCGTTTTCCAAAACTTTACAGATGGGCTGATTGAATCTTACTTTATTTGTTCATTTTAGCTAAGCATATAACTAAATCAAGTTGCTTTGTACATTAATGAATCGATTGATGCTTTATATACAACTGCTTGGGTGTTGTATAGTCAAGCCTCACGAGCAATTAGTATTGGTCAGCTTCACATATCACTATGCTTCCACATCCAACCTATCAACGTCCTAGTCTCGAACGGCTCTTTAGAGGACATAAAGTCCTAGGGAAATCTTATCTTGAGGTAGGCTTCCCGCTTAGATGCTTTCAGCGGTTATCCCTTCCGAACATAGCTACCCGGCGATGCGACTGGCGTCACAACCGGTACACCAGAGGTTCGTCCACTCTGGTCCTCTCGTACTAGGAGCAGATCCTCTCAAATTTCCAGCGCCCACGGTAGATAGGGACCGAACTGTCTCACGACGTTCTAAACCCAGCTCGCGTACCTCTTTAAATGGCGAACAGCCATACCCTTGGGACCTGCTTCAGCCCCAGGATGAGATGAGCCGACATCGAGGTGCCAAACACCGCCGTCGATATGAACTCTTGGGCGGTATCAGCCTGTTATCCCCAGAGTACCTTTTATCCGTTGAGCGATGGCCCTTCCATACAGAACCACCGGATCACTAAGACCTACTTTCGTACCTGCTCGACTTGTGGGTCTCGCAGTTAAGCGCGCTTTTGCCTTTATACTCTACGCGTGATTTCCGACCACGCTGAGCGCACCTTCGTACTCCTCCGTTACTCTTTAGGAGGAGACCGCCCCAGTCAAACTACCCACCAGACATGGTCCTCGCCCCGGATTACGGGGCAGAGTTAGAACCTCAACATTACCAGGGTGGTATTTCAAGGACGGCTCCATTGGAACTAGCGTTCCAACTTCAAAGCCTCCCACCTATCCTACACAAGTAAGGTCAAAGTTCAATGTCAAGCTGCAGTAAAGGTTCACGGGGTCTTTCCGTCTAGCCGCGGGTACACTGCATCTTCACAGCGATTTCGATTTCACTGAGCCTCTGCTGGAGACAGCGCCGCCATCATTATGCCATTCGTGCAGGTCGGAACTTACCCGACAAGGAATTTCGCTACCTTAGGACCGTTATAGTTACGGCCGCCGTTTACTGGGGCTTCGATCAAGAGCTTCGCTTACGCTAACCCCATCAATTAACCTTCCAGCACCGGGCAGGCATCACACCCTATACGTCCACTTTCGTGTTTGCAGAGTGCTATGTTTTTAATAAACAGTTGCAGCGGCCTGGTTTCTGTGGCTGTCATCAGCTCAGGAAGCAAGTTCCATCACCAACAACAGCGTACCTTCTCCCGAAGTTACGGTACCATTTTGCCTAGTTCCTTCAGCAGAGTTCTCTCAAGCGCCTTGGTCTACTCGACCTGACCACCTGTGTCGGTTTAGGGTACGATTCCTGTGTAACTGAAGCTTAGAGACTTTTCCTGGAAGCATGGTATCAGCCACTTCGCTGTACAAGTACAGCTTGCTATCAGATCTCAGCATAGAGCACCCCGGATTTGCCTAAGATGCATGCCTACTTCCTTTCACCTGGACAACCAACGCCAGGCTGACTTAACCTTCTCCGTCCTCTCATCGCATTACACAGAAGTATTGGAATATTAACCAATTTCCCATCGACTACGCCTTTCGGCCTCGCCTTAGGGGTCGACTCACCCAGCCCCGATTAACGTTGGACTGGAACCCTTGGTCTTTCGGCGAACGGGTTTTTCACCCGTTTTGTCGTTACTCACGTCAGCATTCGCACTTCTGATACCTCCAGCATACTTCTCAATACACCTTCATCGGCTTACAGAACGCTCCCCTACCACTTGACTTAAAGTCAAATCCGCAGCTTCGGCACATAGTTTTAGCCCCGTTACATCTTCCGCGCAGGCCGACTCGACTAGTGAGCTATTACGCTTTCTTTAAAGGGTGGCTGCTTCTAAGCCAACCTCCTAGCTGTCTATGCCTTCCCACATCGTTTCCCACTTAACTATGATTTTGGGGCCTTAGCTGGCGGTCTGGATTGTTTTCCTCTTGACTACGGACGTTAGCACCCGCAGTCTGTCTCCCGGATAGTACTCATAGGTATTCGGAGTTTGCATCGGTTTGGTAAGTCGGGATGACCCCCTAGCCGAAACAGTGCTCTACCCCCTATGGTATTCGTCCGAGGCGCTACCTAAATAGCTTTCGGGGAGAACCAGCTATCACCAGGCTTGATTAGCCTTTCACCCCTATCCACAAGTCATCCCCTGGCTTTTCAACGACAGTGGGTTCGGTCCTCCAGTTAGTGTTACCCAACCTTCAACCTGCTCATGGATAGATCGCCTGGTTTCGGGTCTATACCCAGCAACTAAACGCCCTATTAAGACTCGATTTCTCTACGGCTCCCCTATACGGTTAACCTCGCTACTGAATATAAGTCGCTGACCCATTATACAAAAGGTACGCAGTCACCGAACAAGTCGGCTCCCACTGCTTGTATGCATGCGGTTTCAGGATCTATTTCACTCCCCTCACAGGGGTTCTTTTCGCCTTTCCCTCACGGTACTGGTTCACTATCGGTCAGTCAGGAGTATTTAGCCTTGGAGGATGGTCCCCCCATATTCAGACAAGGTTTCACGTGCCTCGCCCTACTCGTCATCATTATGTGTGCCCTTTCGTGTACGGGAATATCACCCTCTACGTTCGCACTTCCCAGAGCGTTCCACTAAAACACACATAACTTAATGGGCTGATCCCCGTTCGCTCGCCGCTACTAAGGGAATCTCAATTGATTTCTTTTCCTAAGGGTACTGAGATGTTTCACTTCCCCTCGTTCGCCTTGCAACACTATGTATTCATGTTGCAATACCTACCTTAAAGTAGGTGGGTTCCCCCATTCAGAAATCTCCGGATCAAAGGATATTTGCCGCCTCCCCGGAGCTTATCGCAGGCTATTACGTCTTTCATCGCCTCTGACTGCCAAGGCATCCACCACATGCACTTAATTACTTGACTATACAACCCCAAACAGTCGTCAACACCTACAAGTGAGTGTTGTCCGTGCGATTCTTCATCGCTACTATCTGTTGCCTGTGTACTTAAACACTGTACAGCTTCAATCTAATTCATATACCAAAACGCTTGATTCAGTTAATTTGCTAGTTCTCAATTCATTTAGATCAATTGCTTAATCTAAACTCTTGAGTGAACAATTTATTTCAGACTCAATTTTGCCAATCTGTTAATGAATAAACACGCCTTCGTCAGGTCATGCTTAATACCGTGATACTTAAATCACAGAAGTTAATAAACTAAGATCTAAATCTCTATTTACTAATTTCTGTAATCCGAACTTCTCTTAAGTTCTGGTGGAGACTAGGAGAGTCGAACTCCTGACCTCCTGCGTGCAAAGCAGGCGCTCTACCAACTAAGCTAAGTCCCCAGCTTACATCATCAGTTCTGTATCTTCTTTTCTATAACTTCAACCAGTCAAAGTCATGGTGGGTCTGACAAGACTTGAACTTGTGACCCCACGCTTATCAAGCGTGTGCTCTAACCAACTGAGCTACAGACCCTCAGATACATCTATGAAGAACAACTTGTTGTGGATTCTTACCAATCGTCAATCTTTCGTTAAGGAGGTGATCCAGCCGCAGGTTCCCCTACGGCTACCTTGTTACGACTTCACCCCAGTCATCGGCCACACCGTGGTAAGCGTCCTCCTTGCGGTTAGACTACCTACTTCTGGTGCAACAAACTCCCATGGTGTGACGGGCGGTGTGTACAAGGCCCGGGAACGTATTCACCGCGGCATTCTGATCCGCGATTACTAGCGATTCCGACTTCATGGAGTCGAGTTGCAGACTCCAATCCGGACTACGATCGGCTTTTTGAGATTAGCATCCTATCGCTAGGTAGCAACCCTTTGTACCGACCATTGTAGCACGTGTGTAGCCCTGGCCGTAAGGGCCATGATGACTTGACGTCGTCCCCGCCTTCCTCCAGTTTGTCACTGGCAGTATCCTTAAAGTTCCCGACATTACTCGCTGGCAAATAAGGAAAAGGGTTGCGCTCGTTGCGGGACTTAACCCAACATCTCACGACACGAGCTGACGACAGCCATGCAGCACCTGTATGTAAGTTCCCGAAGGCACCAATCCATCTCTGGAAAGTTCTTACTATGTCAAGGCCAGGTAAGGTTCTTCGCGTTGCATCGAATTAAACCACATGCTCCACCGCTTGTGCGGGCCCCCGTCAATTCATTTGAGTTTTAGTCTTGCGACCGTACTCCCCAGGCGGTCTACTTATCGCGTTAGCTGCGCCACTAAAGCCTCAAAGGCCCCAACGGCTAGTAGACATCGTTTACGGCATGGACTACCAGGGTATCTAATCCTGTTTGCTCCCCATGCTTTCGCACCTCAGCGTCAGTGTTAGGCCAGATGGCTGCCTTCGCCATCGGTATTCCTCCAGATCTCTACGCATTTCACCGCTACACCTGGAATTCTACCATCCTCTCCCACACTCTAGCTAACCAGTATCGAATGCAATTCCCAAGTTAAGCTCGGGGATTTCACATTTGACTTAATTAGCCGCCTACGCGCGCTTTACGCCCAGTAAATCCGATTAACGCTTGCACCCTCTGTATTACCGCGGCTGCTGGCACAGAGTTAGCCGGTGCTTATTCTGCGAGTAACGTCCACTATCTCTAGGTATTAACTAAAGTAGCCTCCTCCTCGCTTAAAGTGCTTTACAACCATAAGGCCTTCTTCACACACGCGGCATGGCTGGATCAGGCTTGCGCCCATTGTCCAATATTCCCCACTGCTGCCTCCCGTAGGAGTCTGGGCCGTGTCTCAGTCCCAGTGTGGCGGATCATCCTCTCAGACCCGCTACAGATCGTCGCCTTGGTAGGCCTTTACCCCACCAACTAGCTAATCCGACTTAGGCTCATCTATTAGCGCAAGGTCCGAAGATCCCCTGCTTTCTCCCGTAGGACGTATGCGGTATTAGCATTCCTTTCGAAATGTTGTCCCCCACTAATAGGCAGATTCCTAAGCATTACTCACCCGTCCGCCGCTAAGTGATAGTGCAAGCACCATCACTCCGCTCGACTTGCATGTGTTAAGCCTGCCGCCAGCGTTCAATCTGAGCCATGATCAAACTCTTCAGTTAAAAATCATTTTGCACCTTATTAAAGACAAGGTGCCAATTCTGGCTCATCAATTTTCTGACTTAAATTTCGCTCAAATAAACTTCGAGTAATTTAAACCAATCAATCAATGATAATATTTCGATCAATCAATCAGTAAAAATCCACACAAGTTGTTCTTCATAATTTCTTAATGATCTTCTTCCTGGTTCGTCACCAGCAAGCTAGGTCGGCTATATTACTCTCAATCTCTTAAAAGTCAACAGGTAATTTCGATATTTTTAAAACTTATTCTCAAAACCAACTTCTCTTCAAATTCACTACCTAAAGTAATCAACTTAATTCCAAGTAACTGTTTTTCAACAAGTTCTTATCTGCATCACCGCCGATGGATGTGCATTATAGACCATTAAATCTCATTGGCAACCCCTTTTTTAATTTAATATTATCGTATGCTTATTTTTTAGCCTTTTTAGCATTTTATCTATATTATTTGATCAATTTTACATTGATAATAGGTTATCAATTTTATATTAAAGCATATCTCCATCCAACTGCACATTAAGTATTAGCCTGGCTGGTGGTTAAGGAATTATATGAATTATTCTAATTTAATTTTACTAAGCATGTTATCTGTAGGTGTTTGCACTTCTATATACGCTCAAGAAAACATGACAAGTGAATCTACTAATGTTAGTTCATTAGAAGAAACAGGGCCAAACCATCCCCGTTCACAAATTATTAAAGATTTAAAAAATATTAAAGTTAAAGATCTAAAAATTAATGCAAATGCAGCACAACCAGATTTAGTTAAAGATCCTTTGCAGTCATTGAACCGTCCAATTTATTCGTTTAATGATATGTTGGACCGCAATTTTTTACGTCCAGTTGCCGTTCAATATAGAGAAAAGACCCCAGAAGATGTTCAAGGCTCTTATCGTCAGTTTCGTAAAAATCTTGGTGAACCATGGAATGCAGTTAATCAGCTCATTCAAGGAAGACCAAGCCGCGCAGCAAAGACTTTAGGTCGATTTACGATTAACACTCTAACTACTCTTGGTTTGGCAGATCCAGCCAGTCGCTTAGGCTTACCGCCAGAAGAAGAAAGCTTCGGTGTAACATTAGGGTACTATGGCGTTCCTTCCGGCCCATTTCTTATGTTGCCTTTTTTTGGTCCAAGTACCTTACGTGATGGTTTTGGTTTAGCAGTAGATGCTCAAGCTCGTCCTCAAAAATATATTATGGATGATCAAGAAGGTCTTTATTGGTCGAGTAACCTATTACAAGCTGTTGATACACGCGCTCAATATCTAGATTTAGATCAAACCTTACAGGGTGATCAATATGCCATGATTCGAGACTTATATCTCCAGCGTAAAGCATTCCAGATTGCCGAGAAAAAGGGCAACTCAGCTGATGTGTCTTTCATTGATGATGACTCAGAAGATACACCAGATGAGAATCCAAACCCTTAAGGTGAAATAAAGGTATTGCTTGGATTGAGAGTTCGGCAATACCTTGATTTTGATCATACATACTCTATGATGAATAAAGTGATCATATAAAAGGACTACCATATCTTCTATGTATTTTATTAAACCGACACGCTCTATCCCTTATTTAGAGCAAGCTTTGGATAAACTGCCAGGCTTACAAGTCATTAACATAGATGATTTAGATTTATATGATCCAACCATCATCGCAATTGCAGATGTACAAGATTTCCTAACTTATAAGTGGAATTTACCCACTGTGGTCATTGCTTTTGAACACGAAGGTGCTGCTTTAGCGCATGCATGGGAAGCAGGTGCTCTTGCAGGCTGGGTGTGGAATCAGTTACCTAGTGATTTAAATAAAGCCCTATCAAGAATTGATGCTCAATATAAGCGTAACCAAGATAGTCGTGATTTACCTTCAGCTGCTGAACTGCAAAAACGATTATTGCCTAATCCAATTGATTTATTAAATTATGAAGTCGAAACTTTCTTTCAGCCTTCAGCTTATCTTTCCGGTGATTGGTACGATTATTGGAAATTAAATGATAAAGAAGTTTTATTCTATCTTGCTGATGTTTCAGGTCATGGTGTAACCAGTAGTTTATTAACATCATGGATGGCAGCATTTCATGGTCGTTCTAAAACTCCAAGACAATTAATAAAAAAATTAAACGGAATGTTAGTTCAAGAGAATATCGAAAAGCACATTACGATTGTGGTGGGTATTTTAAACCTTGAAACACATACTCTTCGCTGGTCAAGTGCTGGGCACTACCCTCCTCCTATCATTTTTGAGCCTAATCAGGCACCAAAAATTCTAACAACGAGCAGTTTCCCACTAGGTTTAACTGACGAACTCGAAGTTGAAGAGCATGTTTGTACATTAAATAGACAAGCTCGCTTCATTGTTTGCTCGGACGGGGCCCTCGAACCTTTTGATGGCGGTTTAAACGATCAGTTCCAACAATTGGTCCATCATTTGCAAAATCAATCATTTCAAGCACCCGATCATGTGGCTGACGATATTGCCATCTTCAGTCTTTGTCGAATGAATTAATTTACGAATCAATTAATTACATAATATACGACTTAAGGACTCTTGAGTCTGAGATGGCACTATGTGATAATTTTTCTATCCTTCTCTGAAAATGGCATTTATATGTCAACAGGTCATGTTGAATATGCAAGTTTAAATGGAACGCATATTTTCAAACTTATTGGTGAAGTGCGAGCCCATTCTTGTATAAGTCTAGACAAACTTTTAAACAGAATTGAACAGCAAGAGAATGTTGTAGGTGCAATCGTTGATTTAACCCAAACAACATTTATTGATAGTACTGTATTAGGCATTCTAGCTAAGCTAGGCTTAAAGCTGAAACAAACTCATCATATTCAAGCTGTAATGCTATCTACCAATCCAGATATCACAACCTTAGCCAACAGTATGGGGCTAGGGCAGGTTTTTGTCATTTTGAATTATTGTGGTGATCCTAATGTTTGCACGTTAACGTTAACAGATGAACAAATCACTCATAATGCGATGCTAAGAACTGTTCTGGATGCACATAAGACATTGATGAAACTCAATGCAAACAATCAGAATATGTTTGAGCCACTTGTGAAGCAGTTACAGAAAGAACAAGATACGCTTGAACAGGTATCAGACAAGCAAAATGCCTGATTTTCACCATTAAGCCGGATTAGAATATGACCCTCGTTTCTGTTGCTCAAATGAACTCTCAAGATGATATTGAAAATAATTTTCAAGTCATTGAGTCTTTGATTCAGCAGAGCAAGGCGCAAAATGCCAGTTTGATTGTTTTCCCCGAAAACTTTGTATGTTTTGCTGCTGGAAAACAACGTGAAACCGCTGAGCAATTTGAATCTATTCAACAAAGGCTTGAGAAATTAGCACATCAATATCAAATCTGGATTGTGGCTGGCACCTTGCCCTGCCCATTTCGTCCAGATGGATCCACTATTCAAGATGGTCGCGTCAGAACTGTTAGCCTCTGTATTAGCCCTGAGCGTACAGAAGCGCGTTATGACAAGATCCATTTATTTGATGTACAAGTCGGTGATGCTGTTGGTGGTTATCAGGAGTCTCGTTTCTTTGAACCGGGAACAGACGTAGTAGTCACATCTACTCCTTTTGGCAATATTGGCTTAATGGTATGTTATGACTTGCGTTTTCCAGAGCTTGCTCTAACGTTAAGACAACAAGGCGCTCATATTCTTACTGCCCCTGCTGCATTTACCTACACAACTGGACAAATGCACTGGCAGCTTTTGCTACAGGCTCGAGCAATGGATAGCCAATGTTATGTTTTAGGTGCAGCACAACAGGGCTGGCATGGTGAAAAACGACAAACCTGGGGACACTCTGGGGCAACAGATAGTCGTGGTCAAATTTTAAGTATGATTGAAAATGAAGGAAATGGTTTAATCACTGTACCCTTTGATTTAACAGCACAAGATCTCGTCCGCTCTTCAATGCCTCTAATGACACACCGTAAATTAATTCACTATTAAAAGTTTAATTATTCATGTGGAAATACTTATTTAGCTTTTTTTGCTTGGGGGCAAATATCCATTGTTATGCTGAGTTTGGTACAACAAATCATTTCGTTTCACCAACGGCGCAGCTCAAATCAGATATTCTTCCCTCTACCCCTAAAGATATTCCTTTGCCTGCATTTGGCCAGAGAATAATTGGATGGGGAACGGGCGCAGAAGGTGCAAGACAACGTTTAGAAAATATTCAGCCAGCAGATGTTTCTATGATTAAAAAACAAGGAACAACGCTTGAAATGATTACTGCTTGGCAAGATTTTTATGAACAAGAGCAACAACGTAGCGTAAATAATCCGACCGCTAAATATCGTGCACGTTTAATGAAGAAAATTGCAGATCTGTGGTAGACAGTTTTATCTAAAATATTTTTATCTTATGGAATAATTGATGTAATTATTCCATTTTTTATGTCTCTTAATTTACTTTATTCATAACCTATTCTTATGAACATTTAAGAAACTGAATAGAACACGATATACTACAAAAGCAATATGAGTTTCTTTGAGGAATATATGGACCAAGACTGTCAAAACTTAAAGCTTGAGAATCAACTATGTTTCCTCGTCTATTCAACAAATTTAGCTCTTAATCAGCTCTACCGAAAACTTTTAACACCTTTGGGTATTACTTATCCTCAATATCTGGTGATGTTAGTTTTGTGGGAACAGGATGAAGTGACTGTTTCAGAAATTGGCACCAAGCTTTTTTTAGAATCATCCACCCTCACCCCTATTTTGAAAAAATTAGAAGCCCTACACTTTCTTCATCGCACCCGCTCAACGCAAGACGAACGCCAAGTTATTATTACGCTTAGCGATGAAGGGAAAAAATTAAAAGATCAGGCAATGAATATTCCAGCCGAAGTATTAGAGGCAAGTTCATGCGATATGACAACGCTACTGGACCTAAAAGATCAACTTACCAAACTCCGCACAAACCTAGTTAAATAAACAGCAATTTTTTCAAAAAATATACTTGTCAAAATAATTAAGTCGTGTACGATATATTTGTATTCAATTTATTTTAGGAATAAAAACGATGTCATTAGAAAAAGTTGTTTATCGTGCAAAAGCTAAAGCAACCGGTGGTCGTGATGGCCGTGCAACTTCATCAGACGGTGTATTAGATGTACAACTTGGCGTACCTAAAGAAATGGGTGGCGCTGGTGGTGCTGTAACAAATCCTGAGCAATTATTTGCAGCTGGTTATTCAGCATGCTTTTTAGGAGCTTTAAAATTTGTTGCAAACCGCGATAAATTCAATATTAGCAAAGATGCTTATGTAGAAGGCGAAGTAGGTATTGGTCCAATTCCTACAGGTTTTAGCATCGAAGTGACTTTAAATGTTTACTTGGTTGGCATGGACCGTGAAGAAGCTGAAAAATTAGTTGCAGCAGCTCATATTGTTTGTCCATATTCAAATGCAACTCGTAATAATATTGATGTAACTTTTAATATTGTAACTGAGTAATTCTTTAAGTTTAAAAAATGCCCGAATCTTATCGGGCATTTTTTTACATCTTACACATTATGCTTCACTTGCTTCATTGGTTACTCGAAGCACTTCTTCAAGTGTAGTTTTACCTGAAAGCACCTTACGTAAACCATCATCGCGAATAGAACCAGAGTACTGACGAGCATGATTTTCTAATTCAAATTCAGCTGCATTTCCGTGAATCAAACGGCGCATAGGCTCATCAACAGGCACGATTTCATAAATAGCTGTACGTCCATTGAAACCTAAATGTGAGCAATGATCGCATCCTTTGGCTTCAGGTAACTGCAACAATGGTTCATTATGAATATGTTGAAAAACCTGTTTTTCAAAAGTATCAGCTTCACGCCATGTCATACAATGTGGACATAAAGTACGAACCAAACGCTGAGCAATCACCCCAATTAAAGAGCTCGATAATAAAAAGGGTTCAATCCCCATATCTTTAAGTCGAGTGACCGCACCAATAGCTGTATTGGTATGTAGTGTTGATAAAACCAAATGACCGGTTAACGATGCTTGTACTGCAATTTCAGCCGTTTCCAAATCACGAATCTCACCAACCATCACCACATCTGGATCTTGACGCAACATTGCCTTTAAAGCACGAGCAAATGTCATATCCACTTTGGTATTAACTTGTGTCTGCCCAATACCTTCAAGTTGATATTCAATCGGATCTTCAGCTGTCAAAATGTTACGTGTATTGTCATTTAGATCAGATAAGGCTGCATACAAGGTCGTCGTTTTCCCCGAGCCTGTAGGCCCTGTGACTAAAATAATTCCATGAGGACGATGTACTAACTGAGTTAGACGCTCATAGTCATTTGCCATTAGACCCAAATGGATCATATTAAGTCGACCAGCTTGTTTGTCGAGCAAACGCATTACGACCCTTTCACCATGCGAAGATGGTAAAGTCGAAACACGGACATCTACTTCACGACCAGCAAGGCGTAAAGAAATACGCCCATCTTGCGGCACACGCTTTTCTGCAATATCGAGTTTTGCCATGACTTTAATACGTGAAACCAGCAACGGCGCCAACTCACGGCGCGGCTGTACAACTTCACGTAATTGACCATCTACACGTAATCGTACAGATAATTTCTTTTCAAAAGCTTCAATATGAATATCAGAAGCTCCTACTCGAATTGCTTCTGAAAGTAGCGCATTAATAAGACGAACAATTGGAGCATCATCTTCTTGGTCCATTAGGTCTTCTGTTTCAGGAACCTGATCGGCCAAACTTAATAAATCTGGATGATCTTCTAAACCTGCTGCAACTTGTTGTGATTCCCCTGTATCACCTGCATAGCTTGTACTTAAGAGCGTATTAAATTCTTGTTCAGTACATAATTGGAAGTGAGCTGGCTTACCTAGAATTCGTCTTGCTTCCTGCAATGCAATTTTTTCAGTGTTTTGACGTCTAATAATAAATACTTGATCACCGTCATAACGAAATAAAACACCATGACGCTTGGCAAAACTATATGGAACTTGTATTTGTTTCAATATTTGCATCACAATTTATAATGATGAGTAAGATGATTTTGAGTGTACTCTAAGCAGATTACAGCGTGAAGTCTGTTTAACAACTCGGTAGAGGAATTTTACGTCTTGTTTGAAAATAATGAATATCAGCCTCGCCCCCAGAATTCCTTAAAATGGTGGGGAGAGCAGCGCTTTGAAATTAATCAGTCTAAAGCATGGCAATTTGGTTCAATGCTTTTTCGTCTAACGCGCGGTATAAAAGAATGGCGTATCGAATATTATCGCCCATCTCTTCAAGACGATAATGAGCAAGATTGGCACCCAATTGCCGACCCGAATTTTGCCTTTCCACATAATGTTCAAGTAGAACGCTACATGTTTCGGAAAACTAACCCAGAATTTTTACTCATGCCACGTCTGGCAGACCGATCTGTAGTAATTAAACCCGTTGATCCTATCTACATTCCGGCAGGTCAACGCGGAACTCTTTATATTAGTACACCACTATGGATTGCAGGTTTAGTTGAAAGTCAGCATGAGCCTTTGTTTGAGATTCCTGTGATTCAGCCTAAAGATACATGGTTTGGCCCAAATGCTCAGCAAGGTGAAATTTGTTATGCCACTTCTGTAGATGGGCGTACCGATTTAAACCTGTTAACACCTCGAGCTTTTCGTGCTGTAACTCCAATTGATTTTCACAACACCAGTAATCATCAATTGCGTTTTGACCGCATGAACGTGCCCGTTACCGCTCTGCCTCTTTTTTATAGTGAAAGTACCGGTCGTTTATGGACTTCTCAAATTAAAGTTTACTATGAAGGTTCTGATCGTCCTGCACGCATTCGTATTGAAAATCGTACTCCCCCTCTTGCTGGTGAAGTGACTTATGTTCATCCGCCACGTTCACCTGGTGGTGCATTATTCAATATGTTTGATTCATTCTTTTAAGAGGTTTATATGGCTGATACAAGTATTCCTAAGGATATCGCTGATAGCCTCACAAGCATATTTACCAATATCAATACCGAACGTATTAGTGAAATTTTAGTCGGTGTTGTGCTGTGTTTTATTGGTTTTGTTCTTGCCCGTATTATTTCAAATACATTTATTAGAACCATTGGCTCACGTTTTAATGCTCATCAACGTCTGGTGTGGCGCCGCGGTATTTTTTATTTTATTTTCTTACTCTTCATTATGACGAGTTTAAAAGAAGCTGGTTTTAAACTCAGTGTATTTCTTGGCGCGGCAGGGATTTTAACCGTAGCGCTCGGTTTCGCATCACAAACTTCTGCCAGTAACTTGATTAGCGGTTTATTTTTGATTGGTGAAGGTTCATTTGAAGTCGGCGATACGATTCAGATTACCCTGATTCGTGGTAATACCATCGAAGGCGAAGTGATCTCGATTGATTTGCTTTCAGTTAAGCTGCTTACATTAGACAATGTCTATATTCGTTTGCCAAACGAACAACTCATTCGTGCTCCTGTACACAACTTATCTAAATACCCAATACGGCGTATTCCAATTACACTTGCAATTAACTTCCATGAAGACATCATTAAAGTTCGCGAGGTTCTACTTAACGTAGCAGCTCATTATCCTCTTGTATTAGATGATCCTAAACCCGCTGTTACAGTTACTGCATTCAGAGAATCATCAATTGAGCTTTTATTTACAATGTGGTGTCGACAAGAGAACTCTTTAAAAGTTCGAGATGAAATGCAAGAAAGAATTCGAAATGGATTTTTAGATAACCGAATTGAAATTCCTGTTCCTAAAATGGGATTGATTGATCGACCATCTAATGTTTTTGCTGAAGATGATATCGATCAATACAGTAATCAAAAAGAATTAAATCGAGAGCCTAAAGCTTAGGCTCTTCATTTTTCTGTACAGCGGATGATGGTGGTAATGGCGCAAGATAAGCAATAATCAACATTACCCCACCCGCTCCAATAAATGAAATGACTCGAGTTAAGGTCGCACTTTGCGATAGATCAAGCAAAATCAGCTTTAATACGACAATCCCTAAAAGCGCAGCACCTACAAACCATAATTGACGAATCATTTTTCGGCTTGAGAACGTGGTTAAAATGAATGCCAAAATAACCCAGAGCAATGTCAAACTTAACTGCACCAAGCCATTTGTCCAAATTTCAGCGCTCCAGAGTGGTGTCGCCCAGTAATGATGCAAGCCTCTGACCACCACACTACTGAATACCAACAATCCCACTAGAATTGTTGTAATTTTAAAAGTCCACTCCAGTGATTTATCTTGATCAAAAGCATGCTGATAAATAATAAAGAGTAGACCAGCAAATACTGAAATTGAAAGGAAGTCAGTTAAGTTAATCAAAGGAACAAAGTAAAGGTACTCTGCAGAATGCCGATCTACGCTCACTACTAGCAACCAGAGTAAGCTTAAACACCACACTGGAATTTGATGTAACAGTGTCGTTTTATAAGCTTTATACGCCCAAAGGGAATAAACCACAGGAACGAAAGCCAGAGCAACAAGTGGCATTTGTGGAAAAATTGCTAAACCAACCATCGCTAATGCCAACCAACTCAAACCAGACCAGACTTTTAAAGATACAAACTGATCTGATTGCGGTTGAGCCATAATGAATAAAGCACTAAGAAGCATTGCTGCGATGAGAAAAGTACCCTGCTGTAATATACTCGGCCATTTAAATATGCTAAATACTTGACTGGTAAAGGCTTCACCTAGAATTAACAATAATAACAGGCCAATTAAACCTAACTGTAAACTCTGCCATTGAACCCTTAGTTTATAATGAACCACTACACTAAATATTGATAATAATAATATCGCAATCATCAAATATGGACTTAAGCCGTGATGTTGCCATGTCAAAATTTCTATACCAGCGATAGCACCCGCATACACCCCTAAACACAAGAAAATACCGCTAAACATGCTGGCACTAAAATAGTGTTGCTCTTTACTGTTGTATTGCAATAAATAAAAGGCAGAAATGAATTGGGCAATTGCATAAATGCTTGTGCTTAGAGTCGGGAACTCTTCATTCGCCCAAAATTGATAAAACAATGCAACTGAACTGAGTAAAACTAAAATTACACCAATATATCGGCTCAAACGGTAGCGCTCAGTTACCCCCCATACAATGAGGGCCGTACCTTGAGCAACCCAACCAATCGCAGTCCAATGTGCCCCTTTCGCGAGTGGAAAGATTAAAGCAAAAAATGCGACGGCGAGGATGAAAAAGCTTTTGGCAAGAACTGAAAGTTGAGGATGGATCTTTTTGATCCAGAAAGTTAATACCGCATAGGTACCAGCCAGAACAGCAGCACCAATCGTCAACGCTTGAGTAGACTCATGGACCAAATAGGCATGTAGCGTAAAACCTAGTACAGGCACACTAAAAATAAGGCCTACATCTAGCAAAGGAGGTAAACGAATGCCTTCTTGTTGTTCACGTGCTGAAACTCGAGATATATTTTGGCTATAACGAACACTAAGCCAAATAAACAAACCTATATGTAGCCATAAAATCCAGTCTAATGTGTCAAACTTTGCTGGTTCTGCATAAAAACCTATTGCACTACCACCAATAAACATCGTGGCAAAGAAAGCAATCTGATTTAAGATTTTCCAAGGCTGAATAAAATTAACCGCAGCAACTGCTAAGTTAATTACCAAATAGTAGCTAAATAGGAAGACTACATCTGGACGATATTGTGGAATAACCAAAGGAGCCGCATAAGCCATGCCGAGTGCTAAAATTGCCAAATAAATAGCTTGTTGTTTTAAACTCAGGAATACCGTAATAGCCAATAATATCGCAAACAGAATACTCGCTGTCGTGAGGTTAGCAATTACACCAAAATGATGCGAGAACACGAGTGTTAGGAATACAACAGCTAGTCCTACACCCTGCAATGCCACAGCAAAAAGCTGATTTTTCTTTTGCAAACTATATCCAAATGCCGTTAATACACCTCCAGCAATTGCAATAAAACCAAGTTTTACACCTAAACTAAGTTGCCAGTGCTCACTTGCGAAACGCAATAACAACACCACCCCAACCATCAACACAGCGACAGCAACTCTTAAAATTGGATTGCCATGAACCATCCAGTCGACTGCTGGTTGCCACCATGTACTCTGTACATGGGCCGGTTGTTCTGTTTCATTTAAAATTGCTGTTTCAGTTGGGGCTAGCGTATCAACATTATTGGAATCAACTTGCACTACCGCTGGAGGTATAACTTCTGTTTGTAGAGTATCGTTTACATGAACAGTTTGTTTTGCCGACTCGAGATACAACAGTCGAGTATGAAATGCACTAATTGTTTGAATCAAACATAGCAATAAAGCCAGTAATGCCCCGCCAGCAATCCACATCCAGTGATTCATATAAGCAACTAATGCAACCAAGGCAGCCGCATAAATCACTATTGTTTGCGTATGAATAGAATAAAGTGGTTTTTTCTGCTGAGAAAACTGTTGTTCTAAATGAGACAGACGCTGATGCAGATTTGATAATAGCTGAACCAGTATGACAATAAGTGCAATAGATAAAGCAACAACAGCACTCTGAAATTTAAAACCAATTGAAATGGCTAAAAACAAAGTCAAAGCGATCAAAACAATGATCATTCCCTGTTTGTCTTTTTTATACATGGGCTTAGCAATATGACACCTTCATTACATGTCATCTTACTTCAAGCCAATACAAGCGTATATTTATACATACAAAATACTGCAAAAATCATAATCCTGCATTCATAGCCGTTTTCACGTAAAATACCCGTAATTCAAATTAAGGAATTGTTCAATGCCACCATTTGTCTTGGTTGATGGGTCCTATTTTTTATTTCGTGCATATCATGCATTACCACCATTGACGACCTCTACAGGGTTACATACCAATGCAATACGTGGAGCAATTTCTGCGATTCAAAAACTTATGCGTCGTATGCAACCGACGCATATGGCCGTAATTTTTGATACGCCTGAGCCAACTTTCCGTCATAAGCTTTCACCGATCTATAAAGGTGACCGCCCGAGTATGCCCGAAGAGTTATCTCAACAGATTCCATATTTACATGCATTGATTAAAGCTCAAGGGATTCCTTTATATAGTCTTCCGGGTGCAGAAGCAGATGACATTATCGGGACACTTGCTAAACGTGCCGTGCTCGAAGGCCATCATGTGCTTATCTCAACTGGAGATAAAGACATGGCTCAGCTTGTCAATGATCATGTAAAACTCGAAGATAGCTTTAAAGATCGCGTAATGGACACTGACGGTGTATTTGAAAAATTTGGCGTTTGGCCAAATCAGATTATCGACTATTTAACGCTAATGGGTGATGCATCCGACGGTATTATGGGGGTTCCAGGCGTAGGTGCAAAAACAGCAGCTAAATTACTGACTGAATATGGCACTTTAGAGAATATCATTGCCAATGCAGACCAGCTTAAAGGCAAGATTAGCCAGAATATCAAAGATAATTTAGACAATATTAAGCTTGATCACCAGCTAGCAAGCATTGTGTGTGATCTTCCTTTAGAACTCGACTGGCATGAATTAAAGCTTATCGACCCAAATGTTGATGCTTTACGCAACTTATATACTGAGCTTGAATTTAGAAATCAGTTACAGTCACTTGATCATCCGAATAATCCAAACAGCTCTACTTATAAACAACAAGCTTCACAAGTAGTCGTTCAAGATGAAGTTAAACCGGATGACGCTATAGAAACCGAAGATCAGGCAAGCTTAACCAGTCAAGATGACCAACTTGGAACTGCAAATTATCATACTGTTTTAACTCAAGAAGCATGGGATCAACTCTTGCAACGCATGCAAAATGCTGATCATTTTGCCATTGATACAGAAACTACAAGTCTTGATTACCGTATTGCCGAGATGGTTGGTTTCTCAATCGCCTTTGATGCACAAGACGCTTATTATGTGCCTTTAGCGCATAATTATGAAAATGCACCGCAGCAGCTGGACCGTGAACAAATTCTGGCTCAAATTAAGCCTGTATTAGAAAATGAAGCGGTTAAAAAAATCGGTCATCATCTTAAATATGATGCACACATTTTTGCAAACCACGGTATAGAGCTAAAAGGCTGGTATTTCGATAGCATGCTGGCATCTTATGTACTAAATGCGGCAGCAACTCGTCATGGCATGGATGATGTAGCTCGTGTCTACTTAAGCCACTTAACCACCACCTTTGAACAAATTGCTGGTAAGGGTGCAAAGCAGAAAACTTTTAATCAAATTGAGATTGAAGTTGCTGCTCACTATGCAGCAGAAGATGCGCATGTGACCTATCGTTTGTATGAAGTACTTTCAAACAAACTTAAGCCATTTCCTGAGTTAGAAAATATTTTATATAACATCGAAATGCCAGTTGCCCGAATTTTGTCAGGCATGGAAGAAGATGGCATTCGTTTAGATCATGCTTTCTTAGATAAATTAAGTGTTGAATTTGCAAAAACTATGGAAGGTCTTGAAAACAAGGCCATGGAAATTGCAGATGAAACTTTTAATATTGCTTCACCTAAACAAGTAGGTGAAATCCTATTTGATAAATTAGGAATCAAAGGCGGTAAAAAAACTGCAACTGGACAATACAGCACCAGTGAAAGTGTTTTAGAAAAAATTGAACATCCTTTAGCGGAAATTATTCTAGAACATCGTGGTTTGGCAAAGCTCAAAAGTACCTATACGGACCGTCTGGTTGAGCAATCTCATAATGATACGCACCGTGTACATACGAGCTATCACCAAGCACTCACAGCGACAGGCCGCCTCTCCTCTTCCGATCCTAATTTACAAAATATTCCAATTCGTAGACAAATCGGCCGTCAGATTCGCAAAGCATTCATTGCACCAGAAGGCCGAGTTCTATTGGCTGCCGATTACTCGCAAATTGAATTACGTTTAATGGCACATTTTTCTCAAGATGATGCTTTAGTACATGCATTCCAGCACGGTCAAGACGTTCACCGCCGTACTGCAGCAGAAGTATTGGGTATTGCAATTGAAGATGTGACCAATGATCAACGTCGCCAAGCCAAGGCAGTAAACTTTGGTCTACTGTATGGTATGTCTGAGTTTGGCTTGATTCGTCAGTTAGGTTTCACACGTCAAGAGTCACAAAACTATATTAAGCAATATTTCCAACGTTACCCTGGTATCTATGAATACATGCAACGCACACGTCAAGTTGCATCAGAGCAAGGCTTTGTTGAAACTATTTTAGGCCGTCGTCTTTATACGCCAGATATTGATGCACGAAATGTGATGGTACGTAAGGCTGCCGAACGTGCTGCCATCAATGCACCTTTACAAGGTAGTGCAGCTGATATTATTAAAATTGCAATGATTGAAGTTGATAAAATCTTGCCAAAAGATCAAGCCAAGTTACTTCTTCAAGTACACGATGAATTAGTTTTTGAAGCCGATCAAAACATTGCTGAAGAACTTTCGAAGCAAATCGCAAAAGTCATGGAATCTGTTGTAGAAATTTCCGTGCCTTTAGTGGTTGAAGTAGGACAAGGACAAAACTGGGATGACGCCCATTAATTAATAGAAATAAAAAAAGGGCTGTGAAATACAGCCCTTTTTATTGAGTTAGCTTAAAGACCAGTTAAGAGAACTTTAGCAACTTCATTCATTAAAATTTCGGCAATATAGAGCGCCAAAAAAGCCAAAATTGGCGATAAGTCAATCATTCCCATATTAGGCAATAAACGACGGAATGGCGCAAGTAATGGTTCAGCTAAATCTTGAATCACCTCAATATAAGGTGAACGAGATTGGGTGAACATAACCACCCAACTCAAAATGATTGTTGCAAAAATTAAATAACGACAGAAACGAATCAAGTCCTGAATCATAGTCACAAATGTCAGAATCACTAAATGAATCGGACTATTTGGCATAGAGCCAGAAAGATACATTACACCGAAAATTTTCAGTAAATATAAAATAATTAAAAGAGCTAACGCAGCTAAATTAAACCGGCCTTTTGCGACCGTCGGAAAAATTCGGCCAAAAATATCAACAATTTTAGTCGCCTTTACGGTCGATAAAACCACAGGATTATAAGGACTTACTGCCGCCAATTGCATTAAAAAACGGAAAAAGACCAATAAAATCGCGACGTTAATTAAAATTCCAAAAATTAGCGCAGAATTTGCACCCATAGTTGTCTTATCCTATTTAAGCTATTTCGCACTGTCACTCAATTCTTGAGCCAATTCTTGGCTACGCTTCTGAGCAGCAGCCAATGCAGATTGAATATTTTGGGAGATTTGTGCACGGTCAAAAACTTCAAGTGCAGCTTGTGTTGTACCATTTGGCGATGTCACATTCTTACGAAGTTCAGATGGAGTGTTTGAACTGGTAATTGCCATTTGAGCTGCACCTAGCGCTGTTTGAAGAGTTAACGCGGTTGCAACTTTTTCATCCAGTCCTAAATTTTTACCCGCACGGATCATACTTTCCATCAAATAGAAAAAATATGCAGGGCCTGAACCAGAAACTGCTGTTACGGCATCAATTTGAGCTTCGGAGTTTACCCAAATTGTTAAACCTGTGGCCGCTAAAATCTGACTTGTTAATTCACGATCCAAAGCACCGACTACATCATTTGCATAGATACCGTGCGCGCCAGTTTGAACCAGAGCTGGTGTATTCGGCATAACGCGAACAATTCGATTGCTATCAATTAAGTTTGATATCGTTTGAATTTCAGCACCAGCAATAATTGAAATGACCAATTTATCTGATAAAAGACCTTTCAACGGACGTAAAACAGTCGCCAAAACTTGCGGCTTTACCGCCAGTACGACAACATCAGCATTTTGAATTGCAGCCACGTTATCTTGTGTTACGTGAACCTCTTTCTCTTGTAATAATTGACGGATCTGTTCAACAGGATCTGAAACAGTAATACGTGTCGGTGGTAAACCTCTTGAGATGAGCCCGCCAATTAAAGCTTGGGCCATATTACCGCCACCAATAAAACAGATATTACAATTTACTGCACTTGCCATAACCATATTCGCCATTTACCAGATTACAAGAATAAGAAATTAAATCTGGTTGCCATCCTCCTTGCTCACAATACGGAGACTGAGCCAACCAAAATCCTTTCGGTGTAAAAACCCCAAGCATAACATTATCTATGACTAATATTTGAATTGTATGACGAAGCCAAGGCAAAATATGTGCTTCTTGAATTGCTTTTTTTAACGGCCACTGGCCAACACGACCATATAAATGGATTTTTTCACCGCCTTGACGTCGAACTATTGTCAATTTTTCATTTAATAAAGATGGAGCCAAACCGATATTTTTTTGTGTAATCTGAAAATGCCCTGAAGCGTAATGCACTATTTCCCCCATTTGGAAATGATGCTCCGACTCTACTTCAACAGGGTTTAATTTTTCAGCAAGAAAAACTTGCTTACTCAACCTATAAAGATCTTTTTGATAACGGACATAATGAAATTGGTTCCAGTGTAATGCAGCTTGTGCATCGGACTTTGAATCAATCACTTCATTTTTTAAACGCTCAACCATTTCAAATGCAGGTCGATATTGCCCATCACCTTTCATCCATACTGAAAGCAATTGACGTTGACGGGCAGCTGATAAATCTAAAAGTTTAGTTAAGTCTAAACACTCAGCAGTACCACAATACTTTAAATCAGCTTTCAAAACTTCTTCTAAAATTTCAGAAGCATCTTGCATCAAATAGCTGGTCCGGCTCAGTGCTTGCTGCATTTTAGGAAATCGTTTTTGTAAAAATGGCCAAAGTTCCTCACGCGACCACGCCCGATCATAATGAATATCGTAATTTGTCGGGTCATTTATATACTCAATTTCAAGTTGAGTAGTCCAATCAGCAATTTGCTCACGAGATAAATCTAAAAAAGGACGCCAAATCGTCATGTCTACACGGTAATCCACAGACTGCATAGCCGCTAATCCATCAACACCTGCACCCGATAACAAACGTAATATGACCGTTTCAGCCTGATCTTGCTGATGATGAGCAAGTACTAAAGTTTCATTGGATTGCAAATGCTGTCGATAAGCTTGATAACGTGCCTGACGCGCTTGAGCTTCCAGATTCCCATCGGTAACCTGAACTTTTTGAATAATAAAAGGAATATCTAAACGAGTAGCTTGTTCAGCGACTAATTTCCCCCACTCTGCACTTTGTGATTGCAGTTGATGATCGATATAGATTGCTCGGATCTTTTGAGGGAAAATTTGAGACATCAAATGTAGCAGCAGCATAGAATCCATGCCACCACTACATCCAATAAGAAAAGAACTATTTTCTGAAAATAGTTGAGCCTGCTTTAAGACATTATGCCTAAATTTGCGCTGCCAAACTTCATTAAACGTTGATAACGTGCTTCGCATCGTTCATTTGCTTCCAGTGGTAGCAATTCATCCAAAGCTTGCTTCAGAACTACTTTTAGGTTTTGCATAACTTGCTCAGGGTCTAAATGTGCCCCCTCGCCTTCATCTACTACATATTCAACAATACCTAGAGATTGTAATTTGTCTGCTGTTAAACCTAAAGCTTCGCTCGCTTGAGCCGCTTTTTCAGCAGTTTTCCATAAAATAGATGCGCAGCCTTCTGGTGAAATCACAGAATAAATACTGTGCGATAACATAATGACTCTGTCAGCAACACCAATACCTAAAGCACCACCAGAACCACCTTCACCCAGTACTGTTGCAACAACAGGAACTTTCAAGCTTGAAAGTTGAGCAAGACTCGTTGCAATTGCTTCGGCTTGTCCACGCTCTTCAGCACCAACACCTGGGTAAGCACCCATCGTATCAATAAACGTGAAGACCGGAAGATTAAAACGCTCAGCCATATCTAATAGGCGTTGAGATTTACGGTAACCTTCAGGGTTAGCCATACCGAAGTTATGCTTTAATTTTTCACGGGTACTACGACCACGGTGTTGTCCAATGACCATCACAGGTTGACCGTCAAAACGAGCAAGACCACCTACCATCGCACCATCGTCACCAAACAAACGATCACCATGCAAGGCGTCAAACTCTGTAAAGATTTCACCGACATAATCTAGAAACTGCGGACGTTCAGGATGACGTGCAATTTGAACCGTTGTCCAAGCTTTGGACTGAGTAGATTTTTTCATAGGTCGAATATTATCCCTTTAATCGATAAATTTTTCCGACTGAATATTCAATTCAATGTCCCAATGCTTAAACTGCTCTTGCTCATCGTGCAAGTCGGCAACTAACAATGGCCATTGTTTGGCATCACCAGAAACACTAAGCTGCCATTGTTGATCATTTATGATGGTCAGTTCAATGGCAGGAAGCATCTGATCACTTCGACTATGGTTGAGTAAAACTGCTAGGCGAAGTAATAAACTTAAGTAAAGTAATTTATGACCACCAGCCTTCAAAATTTCGTTTTTTACATCATTTCGCAATTTACGACGATGGTGAGCAACTAAATGTGAAAGATGATTTTGATCAATTTGCGAGAAACCTGGAATATCTGAGTGCTGTAATAAATAAGCACCGTGGCGATGATAACCACCATGACTAATTGCTAAACCAATTTCATGCAAATAAGCAGCTCGACGCAGTAAGTCACTGTCTTCACTGGTTAAATTAAGAGATTTCGCAACACCATCAAATAATTGTTGTGCTGTATTTACAACTCTTTCTGCTTGCTTGGGATCTGCGTTATAACGCCCCATTAAGGCCTGTACACTACGATCACGGATATCTTCATGTTTAAATCGACCTAACAGGTCATACATGACACCTTCGCGTAATGCACCATCAGAATATGCCAAACGATCAATTTCTAGAACTTCAAAAACTGCGTACAAAATTGCCAATCCGGCTGGCAAAACTGCTCGTCGATCTTCTCTTAATCCTTCAAAATCAATTTCAGAAACATTTTTAAACTTAAGCAATTTATCTTTAAGTTTGTATAGCCCTTCTCGAGTGACATTTTCTTGTTCATCACTTAAGCCCATATTAACCATAATTTGGCGACAGGCTTTAATCGTTCCACTCGAACCAACGACTGTATCCCACCCTTCCATTTTATAAGTCGTTGCAATAGCAGAAAGTTCTTTACGAGCAGCAACTACAGCCTTATCAAATGATTTCTGGGTAATTTCCCCATCAGAAAAATAGGCTGTTGTATAAGCCACGCAACCCATTTGTAATGACTCAGTGTAAATAGGTTCAAACTCTTCACCAATAATGAATTCGGTAGAACCACCACCAATATCAACAACCAAGCGACGCCCACCATTGGCCATGGTATGCGATACACCCAAATAGATCAGACGGGCTTCTTCTCTCCCCGCAATAATTTCAATAGGTTTAGGTAAAATTTCTGCAGCTTTTTGAATAAATTCATGACCATTTTTTGCCTGACGCAAGGCATTAGTAGCCACAATTCGTAAACGATTAGGTTGAACAGAACTCAATCTTCCGACAAAACGGGCTAGACATGCCAAACCACGCTGTTGAGCAGCTTCCGTTAAATTTTTATTTTCATCTAAACCAGCTGCAAGCTGTACTTTTTCTGACATCGAAGCAACTTTTTTAACTTCACCATGATCTACCCGTGCAATTGCAAGGTGAAAGCTGTTCGACCCCATATCTATGGCGGCAAGTAATTCTTCATCAATCAAAAAGTCAGACATTATTGAACTAAACCCATAACAATTCACGCCTAGAGTAATTCACACGAATGCAATTGAAAAGCCATTTTCATCAACAATTAACTGTCATTTATATTTTTCTATTTGTGAGTTGATTGTACAAGTCGATGATGAATATCGTGAGCATCCATTAGACAAATTTACTGAAGCCTTGAATAATAGCATCAAACCCTTACATTGAACTAAGTAGCTATGTAATACTGATAGAGATAATTTCTCCTGTAGTAATAGCACTTTTTCTAAAAATTGGAGCCGTACCATGTCTGCGACTATTGTAAATACAACTGATGATAACTTCCAAGCAGATGTTCTAGACGCTGAAACACCTGTACTTGTTGACTTCTGGGCAGGTTGGTGTGCGCCGTGTAAAGCAATTGCACCTGTTCTTGAAGACTTATCAAGTGAATATGCTGGTAAAGTAAAAATTGTTAAAGTTGATGTAACTTCTTGCGAAGATATTGCAGTGAAATACAATATCCGTAATATCCCTGCTTTATTACTTTTCAAAAATGGTGAAGTCGTAGCTCAACAAATTGGTGCTGTGCCTCGCTCTAAACTTGTTAGCTTTATTGATGAAAATGTTTAAGTCAAAATGCTAAGAATAAAAATACGCTATACTTTTTTATAGCGTATTTTTTTCGGCTATAAATTGACAAATTAAATAAGCTGGCTTATATTGCATGCTCAAGAGGCACTGAAGGGAATCATCTTCGTCCGGCTTCTTACAAGACACAAACATAAAGATCGCCACTCGGCAACAGAAATTGTTTTTTCACATTTTTCTTCGAAACAATCAATCAGACTTCTGAATTGTTATTGTGTAAATACAATTGCGATAATCTTTTTTGTATGCGAGCGATTTTTCTTCTTTTTAAACCACACTCTACTCTTTCCTAATTCTGACCCTTATGAATTTAACTGAACTCAAGAAAAAACCAATTGGTGAATTAATTAAAATTGCTGAATTTATGGGCCTGGAAGGTATGGCTCGTAACCGAAAGCAAGATATTATCTTTGCCATTTTGAAACGCCATGCAATGAATGGCGAAGAAATTTTTGGTGATGGCGTTCTTGAAATTCTCTCTGATGGTTTTGGTTTTTTGCGCTCTGCCGCAGGTTCGTATTTAGCAGGTCCGGATGATATTTATGTGAGTCCCTCACAAATCCGACGCTTTAACTTGCGTACAGGTGATACCATCACAGGTACTATTCGCCCTCCAAAAGAAGGTGAGCGTTATTTTGCGTTGCTCAAAGTTAACCAGATTAACTATGACACGCCAGAAAATTCTCGAAATAAAATTTTATTTGAAAACTTAACACCCCTTTTCCCAACTGAACAATTGGTTATGGAACTCGGTAATGGTACGACAGAAGATTTAACTGCTCGTGTTGTTGACTTAGTTGCGCCAATTGGTAAAGGACAACGTTCTATTATTGTTGCACCGCCAAAAGCGGGTAAAACAATGTTACTCCAAAATATTGCTCAATCGATTGTTAGAAACAATCCAGAAGTATTCCTGATTGTTCTATTAATTGACGAGCGTCCAGAAGAAGTAACTGAAATGGAACGTACTGTTCGCGGTGAAGTCATTGCTTCAACATTTGATGAAGCTCCTGCTCGCCACGTACAAGTTGCAGAAATGGTAATTGAAAAAGCAAAACGTCTTGTTGAACATAAAAAAGACGTTGTGATTCTTCTTGACTCTATTACCCGTCTTGCTCGTGCTTACAACACCGTTATCCCATCATCAGGTAAAGTATTAACTGGTGGTGTAGATGCTCATGCATTAGAACGCCCTAAACGTTTCTTCGGTGCTGCACGTAATATTGAAGAAGGCGGATCTCTTACGATCATTTCAACTGCTTTGATTGAAACAGGCAGTAAAATGGATGACGTAATTTATGAGGAATTCAAAGGTACAGGTAACCAAGAGATTACACTTGATCGCCGTATTGCTGAAAAACGCGTCTTCCCTGCCATGAATATTAAGAAATCTGGCACTCGTCGTGAAGAGCGTTTAATGGATGATGATAACTTACGTAAAGTATGGATCCTCCGTAAGCTTCTACATCCTATGGATGAATTAGCGGCAATGGAATTCTTACTTGATCGTATGAAAGAAACCAAAACAAATGATGATTTCTTCGATCAAATGAAGCGTAAAGCCTCAACTTAATCGATTAATCTTCAATAAAAAGCCACTCTTTTGAGTGGCTTTTTATTTGGTTGACAAGCTTTACACAAAAATACATTTTGCAGTTTTTTATGTAATTTTACTTATAAGCTTTTGATAATAATTATTTTTGAATTAAAAAAAATATGTTTTTTAGTAGTTTACCACTACCTTTTCCAATACACTCGAGCCGATTGATTGTTTTTTTCTGTTAAAAAACAGACTGTTTTTCTGTTTTTCATCCATTTTTTTGACAGACGACAGTAGTATTTCAGCATTTGCAGTGATAGCATAGCGGCAGACCAGTTAGACTGCTCCATGCGTTGTTACCTAGCTACGTTTTAGGAATAATAAAAGCAAAACAGTCCAACTTAGGTTTTTTTAATCTCAAATCTTTTTTGTGAGAGTGATGCCATGTTATTCAAAAAATTTGCTGCCGTTGCTGCTGTAGCTGCTACTTTAGCTTTCGTTGGTTGTTCTAAGAAAGAAGAAGCTCCTGCTGCTGCTTCTGAAGCTGTAGCTGCTGCTTCTGAAGCTACTACTGCTGCTTCTGAAGCTGCTACTGCTGCTTCTTCAGCTGTTGACGCTGCTTCTGAAGCTTCTGCTGCTGCTGCTTCTGCACCTGCTGCTTCTGAAGCTCCTGCTTCTGCTGCACACTAATCTATATATTAGATTAGAAAAAAAGAGGACATTTTGTCCTCTTTTTTTACGCCTAAATTTTATATTCCAAAGATCACTTCGCTTAAACTATCTAGATAAATTGACATCACAGCTTAGTTAAATAAAGCTATCTAAATATAAGCAAAAAAAAGCAGATCAATCGATCTGCTCATTTCCAACGCGTTGTCTAAACTTTTGACCTGCTCTGAAGGTCACTACCCTACGTGCTGAAATTGGAATTTCTTCACCTGTTTTAGGATTACGTCCTGGGCGTTCGCGTTTATCTCTTAACTCAAAATTACCAAAACCAGAGAGCTTAACCTGCTCCCCAGCAATAAGCGCTTGGCTAATTTCGTCGAAGAACAACTCGACCATTTGTTTTGCTTCACGGCGATTTAAGCTGGTTAACTCACTTAAATGATCAGCCATGTCTGCTTTAGTTAATGCTGTCATGAGGCCCTCAATGTCGCTTGATAAGTGTTTTCTAACACTTGGATTATATTGTCCATACCAGATTTAATTTCAGCATCTTCAAGCGTACGTGAAGGATGTTGCCACAAAAGTGCAAACGCTAACGAGCGCTTACCATCTTCGACACCCTGCCCCGTATACACATCGAATAACCATGTAGAGTCTAAAAGCTCTCCACCAGTTTGTTCGATTAACTGCTGAATATCTCTAACATTTATATTATCAGAGATTAAAAGCGCAATATCACGTCTAACCGAAGGAAAACGTGATAATTCTGTAAAATTAGATACATAAGATTGCAAAACAGCTGCTTGATCAAGTTCAGCAACCCAAGTTGTGCTTAAATCTAGCTCATTTTCTAAAGATGGGTGCAAACGGCCCAAGTAACCAATTGATTTACCACCAACTAGAATCTCAGCCGATTGTCCTGGGTGCAACCATGCACGTTCTGAACGAACATATTCAACATTTACACGTCCAGCAGCTAATATCTCTTCAATCTCACCTTTGAAATCAAAGAAATCCATTGGTTGAGGCTTAGCATGCCATGATTCTGGTTCTTGCGAGCCAACTGCAACTAGAGCCAAGGTAGGAGTCTGTTTTAAGTCTTCAATACTTTTAGCATTTTGATAATCAAAACGCAGCCCGAATTCGAAGAAACGAACACGACTTTGCTGGCGGTTGAGATTATATTGTACACAAGGAATTAAACTAGAAAGTAAAGTACTACGCATTGCAGCTAAATCACTTGAAATTGGATTTGCTAGCATCAGTGGCTTAACTTCGGGATTTAATTGCTTTTCAAGTTTTGCATCAGCAAAGCTAAAGCTAATTGCTTCTTGATAACCTAAAGTCACAATCGTTTGACGCAGCTCAGTGAGTTCAAAACGATCTTGGTATTGAGCAAATTTAACATCCATGTTTGGTAAGCTGATCTGGATATTGTCATAGCCATCAATACGCGCAACTTCTTCAATTAAGTCTTGATAAATGGCCATATCGTAACGATGTGATGGTGGCACTACACTCCACTCACCTTCTGCCTTAACTGTTACCTTACATCCTAGTCGAGTTAAAGCATCAGCAATGAAATCACCCGCAACTTGATATCCCAATAATTGGTCTACTTGAGCTTGCTTCAATTCGATTGCTTCACGCTTAGGAAGCAGATCAGTTTTTTCAGCTACAGTAATTGGACCAAACTCGCCGCCTGCTAACTGCTGAATAAGCTGAGAAGCACGATTCATCGCAATTAAAGGTAATTCAAAATCTACACCACGTTCATAACGCTGCGAAGAGTCTGTATGTAAACCAAAACGACGAGCACGCCCAGCGATCGCAAGTGGTGCAAAGAAAGCACTTTCTAGGAAAATATCAGTCGTATCATCAGTTACACTTGATGATAAACCACCCATAATTCCCGCAATTGCTAGAGTTTTTTGATCATCAGCAATCACCATTATATCTTCTTGCAACTCAACTTCTTGATCATTTAAAAGTTGTAATTTTTCTTGTTGTGTTGCTTGACGAACATGTACAGTCCCTTCGATTTTAGACAAATCGAATGCGTGCATTGGTTGACCCAATTCCATTAAGACATAGTTCGTCACATCAACCAAAATACTATGAGTACGGATTCCTGAACGTGATAAAGCCTGTTCCATCCAATCAGGAGTAGCAGCTTTTACATTAACGTTTTTAACCACACGACCAAGATAACGCGGAGCACCTTCAGTACTGATAACTACTTTTTTCTCATCAGCAATGGTGGCATCAACCGAGTTAATTACAGGCTCATTCATTTGCAGCTTATTAATAACTGCAATTTCACGGGCAATACCACGAATACTAAAACAGTCACCACGGTTTGGCGTAATACTGATATCAATGACATTGTCATCAAGTTTGAGGTATTCACGGATATTTACTCCTACTGGAGCATCAGCTGGTAGTTCGAGCAAACCATCGATTTTATCTTCAAGATCAATCTCAGAAGCACCACAAAGCATACCTTGTGATTCAATTCCACGAAGTTTACCTTTTTTGATTTTAAAATCGCCAGGTAATACAGCCCCAATGGTTGCAACTGGAGCTTTCATTCCAGTACGAACATTTGGTGCGCCACATACAATTTGTAAAGGTTCACCTGAACCAATATTCACTGTTGTAACGCGTAGACGGTCTGCATCAGGGTGCTGTTCAACAGTTAATACTTCACCAATTACAACGCCTGTAAATGGTTTAGCCACAGGTGCCAATTCATCCACTTCAAGACCAAGCATCGTCAATTGATCAGACAATGTATCACTATCAATTGCTGGATTAACCCATGTACGTAGCCAATTTTCGCTAATCTTCATCTTTATAAACCTTTTTTAATCCTGAAAAATTGTTAGGCAAATTGGCGTAAGAAACGCACATCATTTTGATAGAACATACGCAAGTCATTAATGCCATAACGCAACATCGCAAAGCGCTCTACCCCTAAACCAAAAGCAAAGCCTTTGTATTTATCAGGATCAATACCCGCGGCACTTAATACATTTGGATGTACCATGCCACAGCCTAAAACCTCTAACCAACGGCCACGTTCATCCATAATATCCACCTCTGCACTTGGCTCAGTAAACGGGAAATATGATGGACGGAAACGTACCTTTAAATCTTTTTCAAAAAACTCATTGAGCAGATTAATCAACAAACCTTTTAACTCAGCAAAGCTGGTATTTTCGGCAATATATAGACCTTCAATCTGATGGAACATTGGCGAATGCGTTTGATCAGAGTCACAACGATAAACACGCCCCGGACATACGATACGGATTGGTGGCTCACTTGTTTCCATTGTACGAATCTGTACACCAGATGTATGCGTACGCAGTAAATGAGTGGCATCAAAATAGAAAGTATCGTGCATGGCACGCGCTGGATGGTGACCAGGAATATTTAATGCTTCAAAATTGTGATAGTCATCTTCAACTTCTGGACCAGTCGCAACTGTAAAACCAGCTTTAGTGAAGAACTGACAAATTCTTTCTTGTACTTGAGTAACAGGATGAACTGTACCAACGCGTTGACCGCGGCCCGGCAAAGTAATATCAATCGTTTCACTTGCTAGTTTTTGCTCAAGTGCTGCCTGTTGTAATGCCGCTTGACGTTCTGTTAAAGCAGTATTAATTGTTTCTCGAACAGCATGAATCGCAGCACCTTGTACTTTGCGTTCTTCAGGGTCCATTTTCCCTAATGCTTTCGATTGTTCTGCAAGCTGGCTTTTTTTCCCTGTAAATTGCACACGTACCTGATCAAGTGCAACAAGGTCTTGAGCTGCTGCAATGGCAGCAAGCGCTTCTGTGGTCAGGGCTTCCAGTGACATATTAACTCTCAAAGCAACAAATTAAAAAAATATAATAAAACACTGCATTCTAACAGTTTTTCATCAGATTGATGAAGTTTATCCATCATGAAAAATGTATTAGGCAACAAAAAGATAAAACGTATAAAATAATAGCATCGTCAATGAGATCAACTATTATGGCGCTCAATCAAATTTGGAAACAACAACTTACGCTTGTGACGTATGGTAATGAATACCTCCGCCAGAATTTAAGCTTTACCCAATGGCGACAACATCATATTTTTGACCACCATAGTTTTCAGTTTCGTGACTTAGCTTCTCAGCATTTACTTGCCCAGCACTTTCAAGTTTGGGTTGAAGCGCTAAAAAAACAAGGCACCACTCAACTCAGTTTACACTTATCAAGCCTTCTCAATGAAGAGCAAAATCCAAACAACAATGTTGAGCTTTTACCTTATAGCCATTTTATCATTAGCCATCAAAATGATAAGAAATTTGCATGGATTTTCGGCCATGAACTTGCTGAATGGTATAACAATGATAATGAGTTTGAAGCGCCTGCTTCACAAACCTGTGAGCTTCGTTTAGAAACTTTCTGGCGTTTTGAACTCAATGAAAAATTATCGAAAAAAATTGAAGCTGATTTAAAAAACCCGCCATGGCAAGAAATAGCTGACTTTATGGATAGTGAATTATTTCGTAGTAAATATGCAGCAGGGTTTGAGGAGCCAGAATTTCAAAAAGCTCATTTTGATGGTATAAACATTACGAGCCAAGAACCAAGACTTGCTTTAATTCCAGAGAATTATCCTGCAGATTATGCCCATCAGCTTTTATATCGTACTCAAGCATTGGCTAATTATTTAGAACAAAAGAAACGCCTTGCAAATGATCCGTTAGGAGAAGAGCTAGACCAAGAACAACTCATTAATTTAAGAAATTTTACGCAAAAAACTGATGATTTGTTTGCCAAACTTATTGTTAAGGCTGCTAATCACTACCAAACAGCTCAGATTGTACCTGTAGTTAAAACCTCCCCATTCGAGCAATCAAATGAAAATCCACAACATTTGAAATCTCACCACCACAAAGGCACTGGTTCAGGCGTTATTAAGCTGATTATTCTAACGATTATTATTTGTGCTCTGGCTTATTATTTTGGGCTTTAACTAAATAATAAAAAAGACCGCTAAAAGCGGTCTTTTTTTGAATCTCTAAGCTTATGCAGCTAATGCACCTTTAGCTTTTTCAGCTAAAGCAGCAAATGCTACTGCATCATGCATAGCGATGTCAGCTAATACGCGACGGTCGATGATCACTTGAGCTTTTTTCAAGCCATCGATCATACGGCTGTAAGACAAACCGTTTTGACGAGCACCAGCATTGATACGCGCAATCCATAGAGCACGGAATTGACGTTTCTTTTGACGGCGGTCACGATAAGCGTATTGACCAGCTTTGATTACAGCTTGGAACGCTACGCGGTAAACGCGTGAACGAGCACCATAGTAACCTTTAGCGCGAGCAAGAATTTTTTTGTGACGACGATGAGCCACTACACCACGTTTTACACGAGCCATTTATAATCTCCTTAGATGTATGGGCACATACGACGAACTGAGTTCATGTCAGAAACATGAACCATTACACAGCCGCGTAATTGACGGATACGTTTAGCAGATTTTTTGGTCAAAATGTGGCGCTTAAATGCTTGTTTGCGCTTGAAACCGTGTGCAGTCGCTTTGAAGCGTTTAGCAGCACCGCGGCGAGTTTTCATCTTAGGCATAACAACCTCTTTTGAACACCTGTTCGGAACGTTTGCACCATTGCAAAAACGACCTGCAGGTAAGGGAGCCGATATTCTAAAGCATCCCAACTTAAAACAAAAGTAAAATGCTCATTTTTTGATAGTAAATTGTCTATTTTATATAAACGATATTTTCTATAATCAATTATCAAATTACGAGAAAATCCACAAAATCATCGCCTATAATAAGCGCAATCTCTTAAATTCAAAAGAATATGAATACACAAAATGATGCTTTCGCTGCATTGCGGTATCGAGATTTCTCTATCGTTACGATCAATCAATTTTGCTTAACGCTTGCAATTTTGATTCAAGAAATTATTGTTGCCTACTCATTATATCAAATCACCAAAGACCCACTGACTTTAGGTTTAATCGGACTTGCAGAAGCAATTCCTTTTATTGCCCTTTCTCTTTGGGGAGGCTATTTCGCAGATAGGTTTAATAAACAGATTATTATGAAAATCTGTTTATTTTTCTCAGTTCCCCTTCCCTTGGTTTTATGGTTGCTTTTCCACTTACATGGTTTAGGGCATATCAGTGTTAGCTTCCTTTCATGGGGCATTTATGCTGTTATTTTTGGTTTAGGAACCATCCGCGGTTTCTACAATCCTTCTGCAACATCTTTAAAACCATTTTTAATTCCACGCGAGCTTTATGCAAATGGTGCGACATGGACAACCATTGGCTGGCAAAGTGGTGTAATTATTGGACCAATGCTGGGTGGTTTTATGCTTGCTTATTTAGGCCGAGAAACCAGCCTATTTAGTGTTGCAGTTTTACTTGGTATTTGCTTTATTTTAATTAACTTATTACATAAACGTAATTTCCCTAAAATTGAAACTGACAATATTTTAGAAAGCTTAGGAGAAGGTTTCCGCTTTATTTGGAAAACCAAAATTGTTCTTTGGGCGATTTCTCTTGATTTAGCTTCTGTTTTATTTGGCGGTGTTATCGCGTTATTACCAATTTTCGCAGAAGATATATTAAAAGTCGGTCCGGAAGGGCTTGGATATTTACGAGCAGCTCCATCTATTGGCGCACTTATCACCATGATTGCTTTGACTCGCTTTCCGCCAACTCAGCACGCATGGCGTAACATGTTACTTGCTGTAGCAGGTTTTGGAATATTTACTATTCTATTCGCCTTCTCAAACAATATGTGGTTATCGCTTTTTACTCTTGCTATGACAGGCGCATGTGACAGTATTTCTGTTGTTGTAAGACAAACCATTTTGCAAATTTTCCCACCAGAAAATATGCGAGGCCGTGTTGCTGCGGTAAATGGTATGTTTGTATCTTCGAGTAATGAATTAGGAGCCTTTGAATCTGGTTTAGCGGCTAAATATTTAGGCACAATTACCGCTACAATTTTTGGAGGCTGTATGACTTTGGTTGTTGTGACTTTCTGTTGGATCAAAACGAACGATCTATTTAAAGTAGACATTACCAAAAGCTCAGAAGATTAATTTAAATAGTTATAAATCAAAGCATCTTCGGATGCTTTTTTATTTTAAATAAAACCAATCACCACCCAGTAAATAAACAAATAGCGCCCTGCTTTGGCAATAATGACTATGCTAAGAAAACGCCAAAAATTTTCTTTGAAGAGTCCAGCAACCAAAGTAATTGGATCGCCAACGATAGGTGCCCAGCTCAAAAGTAAGGAGTAAAAGCCATACTTATGATAAAAGTGTTGGGCTTGTTCTAAACGCTTTTCAGAAACAGGAAACCACTTTCGATGTTTAAATTGCTCTATCTTTAAACCTAACCACCAATTGACACAAGAACCTAAGACATTACCCAAAGTAGCTATACTAATTAAAAGCAAAGCTGAATATTGTCCTTTTAATAATAAGGTTACCAATACCGCTTCAGATTGTAGAGGCAATAAGGTCGCAGCGCCAAAAGCACTGATAAAAAGCAAAAAGTAACTCAGCATAATCAATTACACCAAACTACTTTTTGCTTTAAGCATTTACTAAATCTAGGCAAGAAATTAAGCCACTTTAATTGATAGGGCTTTTTGAACTGCTGGACGTGCTGTTAAGCGAACAATATATTCTTGTACATATGGATAATCTTCAAGCTGAATACCTTGCCATTCATAGCGTAAAATCCACGGTAAAATTGCCATATCAGCAATCGAGTATTCCCCAGCAACAAACTTCTGACCAATCAGTTGTTTATTGAGCACACCATATAAACGTTTAGTTTCATTTAAATAGCGCTCTATGGCATAAGGAATTTTTTCAGGAGCAAATTTATTAAAATGATGATTTTGTCCAAGCATCGGCCCTAAACCACCCATTTGCCACATAAGCCACTGCTCAACCTCAACTCGCTCTTGTTCATCATTTGGGTAAAATAATCCAGTTTTTCGACCTAAATATTGCAAGATAGCACCCGATTCAAATATAGAAATCGGCTCACCACGAGGTCCATTTTGATCAACAATCGCAGGAATTTTATTATTGGGGGAAATTCTCAGGAAATCTGGTTGAAATTGATCATTTTCTAAAATATTAATTGGGTAAAGGGTGTAATCCAATCCCATTTCTTCTAAGGCAATTGTGATTTTATGTCCATTGGGAGTTCCCCAATAATATAGATCAATCATTCTATTTTCCTATTCATCGTTATCATGACTGCGTCTTGCGTTATATCATGTTTTAAGAGGGGCGATGAGATTTCCAACACTAAAAAACACATAAAATTCGTGAATTGAATTTCTTAAAAAATATAGCAATTGTCTTAAATAAAACTGAACAAAGAAAAGTTAAGTGATTTTTTTTATTAATATGAGGGTAAAAAAAAGCACTGCTTTTGCAGTGCTTTTTTTGAGTATTACTTTTTCTTTTTCGGTCCAAGTAACATACCCATTTGACGGCCTTCCATTTTTGGTGCTTGTTCCACAACCCCATACTCAGCCACGTCTGCTTCAATTTTTTGCAATTGAGCTAAGCCAAGTTGTTGATGAGCCATTTCACGACCACGGAAACGTAAAGTGATCTTCACTTTGTTTCCTTCTTCAAGGAATTTCAAAATAGCACGAAGCTTAACTTGATAATCACCAACATCAGTTGCAGGGCGCAGTTTGATTTCCTTCACTTGCACTTGATGCTGTTTTTTCTTCGCATCTTTTTGCTTCTGCTTAAGGTCAAACAAGTGCTTGTTGTAATCCATAATTTTACAAACAGGCGGCTCGGCGTTTGCGACGATCTCAACAAGGTCAAGCTCTACCTCTTCAGCAGCACGCAGTGCTTCACTTAATGAAACAATTCCTTTTTGCTCCCCTTCAGCACCGACAAGGCGTACTTCTTTTGCACGGATCTCATCGTTAATTGCTGGACGGTTGCTTTTTGCACCTTGTTGTTGGTTACGGTCAGGCTGTTTAATCTTTCTTACTCCACAATGTACCGGCCACGTTCGGCGACGGCAGACTTCACTAAGTCAATGAATGCATCTACTGACATAGTACCTAAATTTTTTCCTGAGCGGGTACGTACATTCACTGTACCTTCTTCAACTTCTCGATCACCAAGAACTAACAAGTAAGGAATACGCTCTAGAGTACGCTCACGAATCTTAAATCCGATTTTTTCATTTCTCAAGTCAGAAATAGCACGAAGACCATTTTCTTTGAGTTTCGCTACGACTTTCTCACAAGCTTCAGCTTGAGAGTCCGTAATATTCATGACACATGCTTGTAACGGCGACAACCAAGGTGGCATGAAACCAGCGTAGTGTTCAATTAGTATACCAATAAAACGCTCAAAACTGCCAAGAATTGCACGATGCAACATAACAGGCTGATCACGATCATTGTCTTCAGTTACGTAAGACGCATCTAAACGCTCTGGTAAGTTGAAGTCACACTGAATAGTACCACATTGCCATACACGTCCGAGACAGTCTTTCAATGAGAATTCAATTTTCGGACCGTAGAACGCGCCTTCACCTGGCTGTAGTTCCCACTCAAGGCCCGCTGCATCTAAAGCATCTGCTAAAGATTTCTCAGCCATATCCCAAAGTGCGTCATCACCCACACGTTTTTCTGGACGTGTAGAAAGTTTCATTTGCACTTCTTCAAAGCCAAAATCTTTATAAACATCTAAAGTGAGTTTAATAAAGTCTGCAACTTCTTGACCGATTTGTTCTTTAGTACAGAAGATATGAGCATCATCTTGTGTAAAGCCGCGTACACGCATAATGCCGTGTAAAGAACCAGATGGTTCGTTACGATGGCAAGAACCGAACTCAGCTAAACGAATTGGCAAATCACGGTACGATTTCAAACCTTGGTTGAAAACTTGCACGTGACATGGGCAGTTCATTGGCTTAACCGCATAATTACGACTTTCAGAATGAGTCGTAAACATGTTGTCAGCGTAGTTTGCCGCATGACCAGATTTTTCCCAAAGCGTAAAGTCTACGATTTGTGGCGTTTTAATCTCGAGGTAACCATTGTCTTGCTGAACTTTACGCATGTATTGTTCAAGAACTTGGTAAATCGTCCAACCGTTTGGATGCCAGAACACCATACCCGGTGCTTCTTCTTGCATATGGAACAAGTCTAAGGCTTTACCAATTTTACGGTGGTCGCGCTTTTCAGCTTCTTCAATACGCTTAATGTATGCAGCAAGCTGTTTCTTATCAGCCCATGCTGTACCATAAATACGTTGAAGCTGTTCATTCTTCGCATCACCACGCCAGTAAGCGCCAGAGATTTTTGTCAATTTAAACGATTTTAAGAATTTGGTATTTGGTACGTGTGGACCGCGACACATATCCAAATAATCTTGATGGTAGTACAAGCCCATTTGTGTTTCTTCAGGCATGTCTGCAATCAAGCGTAATTTGTATTCTTCGCCACGTGCAGTAAATTCAGCAATTACTTCGTCACGCGGTGTCATTTTTTTAACGACATCATAATCTTGGTCGATGAGCTTTTTCATGCGCTCTTCGACAGCTGCCATATCATCTAATGTAAAAGGACGAGGCATCCAGATGTCGTAGTAAAAACCTTCTTCAATGACTGGACCAATCACCATCTTAGCTTCAGGGAATAGCTGTTTAACAGCATGTCCTACAAGGTGAGCACAAGAATGGCGAATGATTTCAAGACCTTCTTCATCTTTTGGAGTGATGATTTGTAAGGTCGAATCTTCGGTAATTAAGTCACATGCATCAACTAAGCGATCATTTACACGTCCCGCAACAGTATTTTTTGCTAGACCGGGCCCAATACTTTGGGCAACTTCCATAACAGATACAGCGTGATCAAAATTCTTTTGATCGCCATTTGGCAATGTGATAATTGGCATAAAAAAAATCCTTAAGGAGTGATGCCCTATACGAAGGAGCATTTCACCGCGAGATTATGATCGAGGCGAACCTCAAAATATAAAAACGGTGTAAAGCAAAATTAAAAAACCTGAAAGATTTTACACTTGTTCAAGCAAAGTGAAAACCTTTGAACCCACAAAATCATAAATACATTTTGCTTATCAGGTAAACAGCAATAAATGACTTAAAAATATATTGGGAAGATTTTTGAACACACTCAGCACAAGTGGTTTAAGATGAGGAAAATAGCATTTTTGCTCATTTTCTGACTGAACGGTATTTCTGTTTAAGACTAAAGCATAGATGTATTGATGAGTATTAAGTCATATTTTCAAAGAATGAATTAAAAAATAGAACACGGAGTTGTTTACCATGGTTAGCGCTTATGATGAATTACCACGCACACCCGCAAACTTTGTTGCATTATCACCTCTACGCTACTTAGAACGTGCAGCTTATATTTATCCAAATCAAGCTTCGATTATTCATGGTAAGCGCCAAATTTCATGGAAAGAAACTTACCAACGTTGTTGCCAATTTGCTTCTCAGCTCAAACAACTGGGAATTAAAAAAAATGATACTGTGTCCGTCTTATTGCCAAATATTCCAGCCATGGTTGAAGCACATTTCGCAGTTCCAATGACTGGTGCCGTCCTCAATACGCTCAATACACGCTTAGATGCAAAAACAATCGCTTTTATGTTGGAACATGCTGAAACCAAAGTGCTTTTGGTTGACCCTGAATTTGTTAATTTGGCAAGAGAAGCCCTCTCTCTTATTCCTGACCAACATATTATTGTCATTGATGTAGCTGATGATGAATATGAAGGTGAAAATCAGTTTATCGGCTCTTTTGAATATGAAGAATGGATAGCCCAAGGCGATATTAACTTTGTATGGCATTTACCAGAAGATGAATGGGATGCAATTAGCTTAAATTATACATCTGGAACTACAGGCAATCCTAAAGGCGTTGTTTATCATCATCGTGGGGCTTATCTGAATGCTGCAAGCAATATCTTAGCTTGCGGAATGAAACCTCGTGCTGTGTATTTATGGACATTACCCCTTTTTCATTGTAATGGTTGGTGTTTTGCATGGAGTATCGCAGCCAGCGGTGGAACGAATATTTGTTTGCGTAAAGTCGACCCAGAATTAGTCATGCAACTCATTGCAGAACATAAAGTTGATTATTTCTGTGGTGCTCCAATTGTTCTTTCAATGATTATTAACTTACCTAAAGAGAAACAAACCAACTTTGATCATCATGTTGAAGTAATGGTTGCTGGCGCAGCTCCTCCAGTTGCTATTATTGAAGGTATGCGCAATATGGGCATTAACGTAAATCATGTTTATGGCTTAACAGAAACATATGGACCTTCTGCCCTATGTGCCTCTCAATCTGGATGGAATGAGCTTTCAATTGCTGAGCAAGCTCAGCTTCATTCTCGCCAAGGTGTACCCTATCCATTACAAGACAGTATGCGTGTATTAGACCCCGAAACAATGCAGCCTGTCCCGAATGATGGACAAACCATGGGGGAAATTATGTTTCGTGGCAATATTGTCATGAAAGGCTATTTAAAGAACCCTCAAGCAACTCAAGAAGCTTTTGCTGGCGGATGGTTCCACACGGGAGACTTAGCCGTTTGCCATCCCGATGGTTATGCAAAAATTACTGACCGCTCGAAAGACATTATTATTTCAGGTGGAGAAAATATTTCATCTCTAGAGGTAGAAGATGTGTTGTATAGGCACCCAGCTGTTTTAACTGCTGCTGTCGTCGCTAAACCCGATGCTCGTTGGCAAGAAGTGCCCTGCGCATTTATTGAATTAAAAATGGGTGCTACGGCAACACCTGAAGAAATTATTGAACATTGCCAAAAAGAGTTAGCACGCTTTAAAGTTCCTAAAGATGTGGTCATTACAGAAATTCCAAAAACATCGACCGGCAAATTACAGAAGTTTATTTTGCGTGAGTGGGCAAAAGAACGTGCTGAAAATATATAAATAAAAAAAGCGACGCCTTGAGCGTCGCTTTTTTTATTTAAGCGCATTTAGCCTTGATCAGACAATAATGCAATTTGCTGTACATAGTTAACAAATTTAACTTTTGATGCCTCGATTTCTGCTTCGCTCAACTGTTGAGTTTTATCACGATTGATTCTCAACACATGTTGACGCAAGGTGTGACGTTCCGATGCATTATAAATTTTACTAAATTCATTAATTGCAGGATCACCCTGTTCAATCATGCGGTCAACCCAACGCATTAATTGAGCCTGTCTTTTTGCGCCTTGCTGCGGAGTTAAATAAGACAAAATAATAGTCTCATCTTCATTGCGCAACAATTTACCAATACGTTGAAATTGGCGACGACGTGCTTCAAAAGAACTAATGTTCTGCACTTCCATTAAAGCATCAATTAAACGCTCATCAACTGGAAGTTTCTGAATTTGTTTAATAGAAAGTTGTGCGAGTTGCTCACCTAAAGCAGCCATGCGTTGCACTGCTTTTTTCTGTTCGGTTTTACTTGCACGTCCTTCTAAAGAACCGAAATCTTCTTCAGTATAACGTTGGGAACCACGTGCCACGATTAATCTGCCTCATAAAATTTTGCTGCGAATAACGCCAGTACTTCATTTAATGCCTGTTCTTCGTCGGTACCATCAATGACCAATCGCAAAGTGGTCCCTTTACCTGCACCTAACATCAGCAAAGACATAATATTTTTTGCATCTACTAAATGATCGCCTTTTCCAATCTGAATCGACGAACGAAACTTTGTAGTGACCTCTATCAGTTTCCCTGATGCACGAGCATGTAAACCGAGTTTATTAATTACATCAACAGTTGTGTCTATCATGACCAGTGCTTCATTTCTCTGTGTAAGACCTGAACAGACCATTCTGCCTCAAGTGCTTGTTTTAGTCTATCTACGATATAAACCGAACGATGTTGCCCCCCAGTGCAACCAATAGAAATCGTCATATAGTGACGATGTCCTTCAGCAAATGCGGGAAGCCATTTTTTTAAGAAGTGAAGAATATCATCAAACATTTCGTTTGCTTGCGGACTTGCTTCTAAAAATAGTCTTACTGGCTCATCCAAACCAGAAAAACGTCTTAATTCTAAATCCCAATGCGGATTTGGTAAATGCCGTACATCAAAAACATAATCGGCATCTAAAGGAATGCCATGTTTATATCCAAATGACTGCAATATGACAATAAGCTTATCTGACTGCCCCAATTTAGACAGTAAAATATGCTTTAAATCATGAACACTTTTATCTGTTGTATCAATATGAACCGTAGCACGGAACTGAATTGGAAGCAGTAACTGCTTTTCTTCATGAATACATTGCAACAGACTTTTAAAACGATTAGCTAATGGATGTGGGCGACGCGATGCACTAAAACGCGCAATCAAATCCTGATCTTGTGTCGTCAGATAAATAACATCAACAGTTCCATGCCTTTGTAATTGTTCAAAAACATGATCAAACTCTTGCATATCTGCCCGAGTACTTCTTACATCCACACCTAAAGCTAATTGCTCCAGATTATTTTCATGATCTAGCTTTGCCACAATTTCAGGCAGCAATGCCAAAGGCAAATTATCAATACAGTAATAGCCCAAATCTTCTAATACTTGAAGGGCTGAAGATTTTCCTGAACCAGACTGTCCTGTCACGATAAGTATACGCTTCATGGCATGGCTGTCCTTTGATCTCTTTTATTGGGGTGTAAAGGCAACTTCTAAATTGTCAATCAAACGAGTTGCACCCAGTTTTGCCGCGACAAACAACACAATATCACGATCAAATTGAGTAGCAGGTAGCAGATTCGTCTGACGAGCTTCAACATAATCAACAACAAAACCATTATCTGTCAACTGAGTTTTGATATCTTCTACAACTTGTTGCAAATCTTTGCCTTCATGTAACTGTTGTTCCGCCTGCTTCAAACTTTGATAAATAACCGGAGCGATCTGACGGTTCTCAGCACTTAAATAACCATTTCTTGAGCTAAGCGCCAAGCCATCTGCTGCGCGAACAATTGGCACACCAATCACTTCTAAAGGAAGATTTAAATCTTGTACAAACTGGCGAATAACAGCTAGCTGTTGGTAATCTTTTTGTCCAAAGAAAGCATAGTTCGGTTGCACAATATTGAAGAGCTTAGTTACAACCAAAGCGACACCATCAAAGTGTCCTGGACGCGAACTACCACACAAAGCATCTGTAATCTGACTCACACTGATGTTCGTTAAACGCGGTTGTGTACCGTACATTTGCTCAACTGATGGCGCAAAAATAATGTCACAGCCAACATCGGCAAGTAAGCGACTATCTTGCTCTAAAGTACGAGGATAGTTGTCAAAATCTTCGCCTGGACCAAATTGAGTCGGATTTACGAAGATGCTTACAACCACAACATCACATAGCTTTTTCGCTTCACGAACAAGTGTGAGATGTCCTTCATGCAGATTTCCCATTGTTGGGACAAAACCAATAATTTTACGTGCAGCTCTAGCTGGATTTAAAGAAGCTGCAAGACCTTGTATGGTAGTTTCTGTTTTCATGAATTACAGCTCAACGTGAAAAGTATGTTCTTTGGCAGGGAAAGACTGATCAAGTACCGCAGCATGATAAGCTTTAAATGCATCTAAAATGGCAGTTTCACCTGATTGTTCTTTCATAAAGTTACGAACAAAACGAGCAACTCGACCAAAAGTTAAACCTAACATATCTTGCACAACCAATACTTGACCATCGGTTGCATTACCCGCACCAATACCAATTACAGGGGTATTCGGGAATAATTCAGCAATTTCTTGTCCCAACTGAGCAGGAACACATTCAAGTAATAACACCGATGCGCCCGCTTCAACCACTGCTGTACAATCAGCAATGAGCTGATCTGCCGCTTCACGCGTTCTAGCTTGTAATTTATAACCACCGAACACATGTACAGATTGAGGGGTTAACCCTAAATGTACACAAACAGGCACTCCATTACGGGTTAGCACCTGCACGATTTCACTTAACCATGCACCGCCTTCGATTTTCACCATTTGAGCGCCAGCCTGCATGACTGTTCTTGCATTTTGCAAAGCATCATTCAAGGTTGCATAACTCATAAATGGCAAGTCAGTCATAATCAAGGCATGCTGATTACCACGACGAACCGCTGCTGTATGATAAGCCATATCTTCAACGGTTACTGGCAAAGTTGAATCTCGCCCTTGAATTGCCATTCCAAGAGAATCACCAATTAAGATTGTATCAATTTCAGCAAGTTCCATTGCTTTTGCCATGCTTGCATCGTAACAAGTTAGACAAGAGAACTTACGTCCTTCGGCTTTAAATTTTCTTAAGTCACTTAGACTAATCATGATGATATCCTCTACAGGAGTTTGCAGAACATAATGAATCGAGAGCTTAAGCCCAAGAATCATCCGCAAGTACAGTCAGTGTCGGCTGCTGTATCAGTTCTAAATTTTTAAGTGGCTGATCATTAATCTGTAAATCAGCATCTAAATCTAATAAAGGAATCACAACGAAATCTCGTTGTAAAATTCCTATGTGCGGCACAGTTACGCGCTCATTGTGAATTTTTTCATTGCCATATATAAGCAAATCTAGATCTAAGGTTCGCTCACCCCAACGACGAAGTCGTACACGACCAGCTTCTTGCTCAAAACGTTGTAACTGATCAAGCAAATCTAAAGGTGCAAGATCCGTATTTAATTCTGCAACTGCATTTAAATAATTTGGCTGATCTTGAGGTCCCATAGGTGGACTTTGATAAAGTTTAGAAACTTTAACCACTCCTAAGGTCTTAAGCTTAGCAATGGCTTCAGATAAAATTTGACGTGAATCGCCTAAATTACTTCCTAAACCAATATAAGTGGTTATTGTCATTGCGTTGGCCCAAAAACAACTTGGCTTAAATCGCGTTGTACCCGCTTACGTTTTAAAATTGGATGATCGCCCGTCACGCCTGCTTCTGAAGCAGTCGCTTTTTCAACAAATCGACCTACAGCCTGATCTTGTCTAGTACGTTCTTTTTTCCCACGGCGAGTGCGTGGTTCCGGAATATCAACCAAAGGTTCAATTTCCGTGTCAACTTTATTATTTTCAATAGGCTCAGCGGCAGCTTTACGACGGTTTCTAGCTTTCTGACGATTATATTGGCTGATAGCAGCTTCTTTTTCGTCATTTGACATTTCTTGGTAAGCTTCCCACCAGCTTCCCATTCCTTGTGTTGCGTCATCACCTGACTTTTCACGAAGTAATAAGAAGTCAAAACCAGCACGGAAGCGAGCATGCCCTGCCAATGCTTCTATTTGCTGTGGTTTTGGATTAAGCAAACGAGTCTGCATTTCCCAAACTTCACGAATAAAAGTTTCTGCAAAACGAGGAATAACAGTACGTGTTGCTTGACGTTTTAAAACATCTAAACCTGCTTGCGCACGGGCTTCAGCCGGCACAACACCTTTAGATAAATAAAATTCACAACGCTCTAAAAATGGTTGCCACAATAACACTGCATAGAAAAACGCAGGATTAATGGTTTTACCTACTTGTATACGTTGATCTGTATTCTTTGCTGCTCTTAAAATAAATGGAGTGAGATTAGGCTGAATATCGGCAAAAAGTTGCTTCCAAACACCAAACTCAATCAACATTGGCAAAACACGCGCCAAATGTCCCATTGTGAAAAGCTTTTGAGATTCATCATACAAACGATGCGGAGAGACATCACGCAATAATTGCGTCATTTCTGCATTAAAGATATCGAGAATATTTGAATCAATCTTGAAATTTAGCTTGGCTGCAAAACGTAGAGTACGCAGCATACGCACTGGGTCTTCTTCAAAACGCTGTGCTGGATCACCTAATAAACGTAGAGTTTTATTTTTAACATCGTCCATCGCTTTGCAGAAGTCGAGCACAATACTCTTACGTGGTTGGTAATATAACGTATTGATTGAAAAATCACGGCGAGCAAAGTCTTGTTCGATGGTACCCCAGTTATTGTCACGTAAAATCATGCCAGAGGCACTCGTAACTGCTTTTTTAGGAGGGGCACGGAATGTTGCAACTTCAATAAGCTCACGCCCTGAATAGACATGTGCCAATTCAAATCGACGACCAATGATTCGGCAACGTCTGCCAAAAACTTCTTTAATTTGAGAAGGTGTCGCGTTGGTGACTGCATCGAAATCTTTAGGATTAAACCCTAGCATTAAATCACGGACACCACCCCCAACAATATAAGCTTCATAGCCAGCTTTAGTCAGGCTATCGATCACATCTAAAATCGAAGAAGGAAGTTGGGCTGTGGACAAACCACATTTTGACGCTCGCAAGGTTTGCAAAAGACGCTGTCTCCTACGTCAGTACGTAAATAACAAGTTGTCGCTAATCATAGCTCTAACGCACACAAAGGGCAATTTGATTCTCTGTAGTTTGCGCATGAAATGACAATTGACAAACACATGATTTATAAACTCAACCGCGTTTTATTCTTTTCAAAAATGGCTGGACCTATGCCCTTTACGTTTTTAAATTCATCAATATTTTTAAAGCCGCCATTCTTTTGACGGTATTCTACAATCGCCTGAGCCTTTTTCTCACCAATCCCTTTTAGCTTTTGAAGCTCCTCAATATTAGCCTGGTTTAAATGCACTTGCCCTGAAGCATCAGTCATGTTTGAACTTTTTGAAACATTAGAATGAGAGGAGTGTTGCATGCTCAACTTCTGATCATACATCTGCTGTTTCGCCTTCCACTCCTTAAAATTTTGATCAAAAGATTGAGCCTGAACAAAGGTTGATGAAATCAGGCTCCAAAATAAAATAATAAAAATATAAGACTTACTCTTCCAAAGACTCATGTTTAGCTGCATGTGTTTTTTCCCCTAAACGTAACTGCCGCTTTGCCTGATTCCACAATTCATCCATTTCAGACAAGGTCATGTCCTCTAATGTTCTTTGCTGTTTTCGCGCTTGATCTTCAATAAAAGCAAAACGGCTTCTAAATTTATGTATTGTTGATAAAAGTGATGTTTCACTTGAAATCGCGAGTTTACGTCCAACATTGACTAATGAAAACAGACAATCTCCAAATTCATCTTGAATTTCATCAATATTTTGATTTTTTAGTGCTTGCTTAAACTCATCTAGCTCTTCTTCTAGTTTTCCATAAGTATCTTCTACGGTTTCAAAGTCAAACCCAACTTTTGCGACATTTTCTTGAATTTCTTGTGCCTGCAATAGAGCTGGTCCATGCTTAATTTCGTCCAATCTTGATTGGGGCTTGCCTTGTTTTTCTTGTTGTTTAATTTGTTTCCATAACTCACTTACTTGTTCTGGCGTTAAATTATTAAATTGATTTGCCTGAAAAACATGTGGATGACGGCGTATTAACTTTTCACTTATTGCTTCAACAACATCTTGAAAATTAAAAGCACCTTGCTCACTAAACATTTGTGATTGAAAAACAACTTGTAATAACAAATCACCTAGCTCATTTCTAATTTCATCAATGTCACCTTGACGAATGGCAGCCTCAACTTCATATGCTTCTTCAATCGCATACTTGGTAAGAGTCATGGGGGTTTGAGCTTGATCCCACGGACATTTTTCTCGTAACTCTTGCATGATTTTAAGCAATTTATCCATGGTAACCCTCAAGTTTAAAAAGTCGGTCAGTTAAACTAAGATTTTAATTTGTTATGATCAAAATCAAAGCGATTAAATCAGTCGCACTATTGTACTGACAAAGAGAAAAAAGATGAGACACAGTATTCTGATTAGTGGTGCCGCTCAAGGTATTGGGGCTGAAATTGCACGCGTATTCTACAAACAAGGATATAAAGTAGGCATTTATGATATTAATGAATCGCTTGCTCAAGAATTGGCAAATGACCTAGGGGCAAATGCCCGTGCCGGCTACCTGGATGTAAGTGATTACAGCCAGTGGCAACACATATTAAAAGAATTTACCGACTGGGCTGGTGAACTCAATATTTTGGTAAATAATGCCGGTATTTTATATTCTGGTGCATTTGAAACAACTGATATTAAAGCTCACCAAAGAACAATAAATATTAATGTAAACGGTGTTATCAATGGCTGTCACGCTGCGCTCCCCTATTTAAAGCAAGCGTCTTTTGCACGCGTTATCAATCTTTCTTCAGCTTCTGCAATTTATGGGCAAGCTGATTTAATTTCTTATTCTGCCAGTAAATTTGCCGTTCGCGGAATTACTGAAGGTTTGGATGTGGAATGGAAAAAATATGGTATTCGCGTTTTAGATGTGATGCCGCTATTTGTGCAAACTGCAATGGTTAAGGGTATGGATGCAGGCACAATTCAAAATATGGGAGTAGATTTAACTCCAAATGATATTGCTCAACAGGTACTTACGCTTGTAGAGAAAAAGGCTCATTTCTGGACGCCTACTCACACTCCAGTTGGCATAAAAACTAAACTGCTTTATCAACTCTCGACTTTAAGCCCTCAGTTTTTAAATCGGCTGACTAACATTTATTTATCGAGAAAATAATCCAATATAAAAAAGGCTGTCATTTGACAGCCTTTTTACTCAATTTATTTAAACACCTTGAATCATGCGTCGCGCACTAATAATTCCAGGCTGTTGCTCTAAGCGAGCCAATAAACGAGATAGCTGCGCCAATCCTTTCACCTCAATTAACAACTTCATATTGGCAATACCATCTGCCTCAGAAATTGTATTAACCTGACGAATATTGATTTGGTCAGAGAAAATCACTTGAGTTAAGTCTTTAAGCAGACCACGACGATCATAAGCTTCCACCACAATTTGAACGCTTTGACCACGCGTTGGCTGCATTTCCCAATCAGCTTCAACAGCACGCTCTGGTTCTTGCTTAATCATACGCTGATAGTCTGAACAAATGACTTTGTGGATGCTAACACCACGGTTCAAAGTAATATATCCAGCGATTGACTCACCATGTACAGGCTGACAGCACTGCGCGATGTGCAACTCTACATTGTCTAAACCATCAATTAAAATTCCATGTGCCGATAACGTATGGCTAGCACGTGGATTTAATGCTGGTTTAAGCACTAGTTCAGGTTCATCCTGATCTAAATGCATTTGACGGTTCACCTGATTAATCAAGGCATGTAAGCTAATATCACCGCTTACTAGACTCACCAAAATGTCATCACCCGTTTTTACGTTAAAATGTGATGAGTAATCATTTAGGTCGATACTTTTTGGGTGAATCGCTAGACGAGCTAACTCTTTATTAAGAAGTTCACGGCCAACTTCAAGATTTTTACTACGATCTTGCTGTCTAAACCAATGACGCAGCTTGTCACGGGCACGAGAGGTTTTAATATAACCCAAAGAATTCACCAACCAATCTCGGTTTGGATCACGATCTTTTTTAGTTAAAATCTCAACCTGTTCACCCGTTTTTAAAGTATAGGTAAGTGGAACATAACGCTGGTTAACTCGCGCTGCGTAACACTTGTTCCCTACTTCCGTATGTACATGATAAGCAAAATCTAAAACTGTTGAGCCACGTGGCAATTCCTTAATATCACCATCACGACTAAAAACGTAAATCTTCTCAAAGCCTTCAAAGTCTTGTAACTGTTCAAAGCCTTCTGTTTCATCTTCATTTTGATGTACCGTCGTTTCATTGCGCTCTTGATAATGCTCTAAAACAGCACGCAATGAATGCAAACGATGATTAAAGGAATGGTCAGTATTCTTTGAACCTTCCTTATAGTTAAAGTGCGAACATACGCCTAATTCCGCTTCGTCATGCATCTCATGAGTACGAATTTGTACTTCAAGGGATTTATTCTCGGCAATTACAGCAGTATGCAAAGAGCGATAACCATTTGCTTTCGGGTTGGTAATATAGTCATCAAACTGATGAGGAATATGACGCCAGATTTGATGAACGATACCCAAAGAGTGGTAGCACTCAGGGACACTATTAACCAACACACGTAAAGCACGAATATCATAAAGCTGATCAAAACTCAGGTTTTTGCTTTTCATTTTTCGATAAATCGAATAAATGTGTTTTGCTCGACCTGTAATTTCTGACTCGATTCCGTAAGACGCTAACTCATTTTTTAAACGGTCGATCACGAACTGAATATAATGTTCACGTTCTAAACGTTTTTCATTCAGTAATGATGCAATTTCTTTATAACGATCTGGAGCTAAATAGCGAAAAGCGAGATCTTCAAGTTCCCATTTAAGCTGAGCAATACCGAGTCGATGTGCTAATGGCGAATAAATAGTAAGAATTTCACGTGCTACGCGTTCTTGACGCTCACGAGATGAATTTGCCAGTTCTCGTAAAGAATAAGTACGTTCAGCAAGTTTAATTAAAACAACACGAACATCTTCGGTAACCGAAATCAGCATTTTATAAATGCCACTTAAATGTTCTCGTTGATTGTTATTAAAGTGATCTTCTAACCGTTTATTTTTCTCAATGAGTTCCGAGAGCTTACCCATTGCCAAAGCGCCTTTGACAAGGTTATAGACCTGATCTCCAAATTTCTTTTTGACTTCTTCTATATCAGTAATGTCTTCACGCACACTACGATAGAGCATGGCTGCCGATAGAGTATCTTCATCTACATGGAGATGTGCCAAAATGTCGGCCATTCCAACGCCAGTAGCGAAAGTATTGGAACGATGATTAACCGTTGAATCTAACTCTTTTTGCAGGGTTAAATGAGCAACCTGCTCAAGTTGTTCAAGCTTCGCCCCATCTAATATTTCACGCACCCGATCCAACCATGAGGCTAAACCGATTTGCGTTTCGGCGGCATGCTCTACAGTCGTTTCCTCAGACAACTCAGTTAGTTGCTCAGGTAACTGTTCACGTACTGTGACCATACCATTCTCCTCAATATGTAACTCATGTTTTTAATCGTTTATCTCTTGAATTTTTTCAAATAGTGCAATGGATTCAACATGTTCTGTGTGCGTAAACATGTCCATCACAGCTGCTTTTTTTAACTGGTAACCATGTTGGACCAAAACACCCGCATCCCTTGCCAGTGTAGCTGGATCACATGATACATAAACGATTCTTTTTGCTCCAAAATTTGATACATACTGCATAATTTCATATGCACCAGCACGAGGAGGATCAATCAATAATGCATCAAATCCTTGATTTGCCCAAGAATGATGCGAAAAATCTTTTGTTAAATCTTGTGAAAAGAAGGTTGCCTGCACCAAACTATTGCATTTTGCATTAGCTGTTGCCCGCCTCACCATTTCTTCACTCCCTTCCACACCAACAACCTGACCACTCTCACCAACACATCGTGCTAACGGGAGTGAGAAATTGCCTAAACCGCAAAATAGATCAAGTACCTTTTCACCTGATTGCAATTGAAGCAATTCACATGCCAATTGAACCATTTGTTCATTTACTGTGGCATTGACCTGAGTAAAATCCAATGGCGAAAAAGCAAAATTTACATTAAACCGCTCTAAGGCATAGTGTAAACGTAAAGCACCTTTTTCATCATCAATACGATGAATACTTTCAGGCCCCTTAGGCTGCAAATACAATTGCCACCCTTTGTCTAACGCAAATTGCTTTAATTGGTTGACATCAGAATTGTTTAATTTTTCTACATGACGAACCAATAAAGAAATTTCATGATCACCTTTTGCTAATTCTACATGACCTATATGCGCTTTGCCTTTTAGACTTTGGAGTAAAATGCGCAGCTCAGGCAAGCTATCTGATAGTTTTTTATCCAAAACACTACAACTATGGATAGAAGTTAAACGATTACTACGATGTTCACGAAACCCCATAATTAAGCGATCTGGCTTTGGCAGATAACGCACTCCTATTCGAGCACGACGACGATAATCACTTTGTAAAGATCGAATCGGATCTAACCACTGTTCAGGTTGAATGCCTGCAAAGTGCTGTAGATGCGATTGCAGTACACTTTGCTTTAAGCGGATTTGTTCATCAGGATGGATATGCTGCATGCTACAGCCACCGCAAATACCATAATGAGGACAAATTGCATCTATACGATGAGTTGAAGGTTCTCCTAACAACTGCACCATCTCAGCTTCTTCAAGACGCTTCGCTTGATGGGTAATCTGAGCCTTTACAGTTTCTCCGGGCAATGCATAACGAATAAAAACTTTCTTGCCATGCTTATCTGCTGGATGATCAGAATGAGAACCATAATGCGCAATTCCCCGCCCCTCATGAGAAAGTGTTTCAACTTGAAAAATATATTCAGGTTGTTGAGGCTTGCGAGATTTGGCTTGTTGTTTCAAAGGATGAACCTAAAAATCTGAAGAGTTAAAATAGTGTGAAGTAAATTCACTATGTTTTGAGGTACGTTCCCATACTTCAAGAAAATCTGCTTGCTGAGGAATATTTTTCAAATAATCAATACTAGAGCTTACCCAATCATTATGTTCATCTACTGTTAATTGTCCTTTTAATAACAACCAACGTACATAGACAAACCATGTATTGAGCACATCCCCTTCACAATAGCTAGTCAATTTTAACCACTGCTGATTACGAACATATTCTGGTACATGATAACCCGATTCACCACGCTTACCCGGCAAACCTAAAATGCAGGCGATATCATCAAGTTTTTGAAAATTACGACCATTAAACATTGCCATCACATCCATTAAATCAATGTGGCGATGGTGATAACGGTTTTGGTAATTATTAAAACGCTTCTGGCTATCAATCTCACCTTGATCAAATAAGCCTGGTGCAGAAAGCCCATGATACATTGCGCGAAATAGAATAACGGGTAAATCAAATTGTGAGCCGTTCCAACTCACTAGAGTTGGATGACGCTTATCAAAAATTGATAAGAATTTCTGCAAAATTTCAGCTTCAGAATATTGTTCCCTGCTAAAAGAAAACAATCGAAAACCTGACTCATCAATCCATAGTCCAGAAATACAAACAATTTCATGCAAAGGTAAGCGCTGAAAATCCATGCCTGATTCTTGACGACGCAATTTAGTCAATGCTTGTTCTACATCAGCCTCTGGCAAATCAAGATGATATAAATGCGCTCCCGCTTTTAAATCAGTTAAAGTTTCAATATCAAAAACTAAGGTAGGGAAACGCATTATTTCTCTCAATTATGAGTTATCAGTCCTGTACTGAAAACAATCCTGTAGACAAGTAGCGGTCGCCACGGTCACAGATAATGCAAACAATAACAGCATCTGGATTTTCTTCTGCAATTTTAATGGATGCCCACACCGCCCCACCAGAAGATGTACCTGCACTAATTCCTTCCTGACGTGCTAAACGGCGAGCCATTTTTTCCGCTTCAATTTGCGGAATATCCATAATTTGATCAACACGTTTTGGATCGAAAATCGTAGGTAAGTATTCTTGTGGCCAACGACGAATCCCAGCAATATTTGAACCTTCAGAAGGCTGTAAACCAATAATTTGAATATCTGGATTTTGTTCTTTTAAATATTTTGAAATTCCCATGATGGTACCGGTTGTACCCATTGAACTTACAAAATGGGTAATCTTTCCACCTGTTTGCTTCCAGATTTCAGGGCCAGTGGTGAGGTAATGCGCTTCGACATTATCTGGATTGCCAAACTGATTGAGGACCAAACCTAGACCTTCAGCTTGCATTTGCAAAGCCATATCTCGTGCAGCTTCCATATTCGGCGCTTCAATCAATTCTGCACCATAAGCACGCATAGCATCCTTACGCTCCTGACTTGAATTCCCTGGCATGATTAATTTCATTTTATAACCACGCATGGCTGCAACCATTGCCAAAGCAATACCTGTGTTCCCACTGGTTGCTTCAATCAAGGTGTCACCTGGCTTAATTTGACCGCGTTTTTCTGCCTGCATAATCATGTTATATGCAGGACGGTCTTTTACAGAACCTGCCGGATTATTACCTTCTAACTTTGCCAAAACTGTCGCTTGCGTATGAGAAGCTAAACGCTGCAAACGAACTAGAGGTGTATTACCTACATAGTGATCTAACAAAAATTCGTCGGCTAAAAAGTCAGGTTGTGTATTACTCATGATCAACACCTATATCGAGGTGGGCCTATTGTATGAAAAAATGCTCGGTACTGCACCCATTTCAATATGCTTTTTCATGAAAGTGATTAAAGCTCGGTCATTTATAAAATGCCGTCTGTTTTAAAATAAAGCGTGATAAGATGCCGTACAGAGAGATAAATCTGATGTAGCCATGTCTAATTTCAATAAAACCTTATCGAAACGCTTACGTCTGAATCATGCATATGGGCAATTGATTGCTCTAATTTTTGTGCCGATTATGATTTTAACAGGGGTCGGTGCTTTTCTGGTTTTAACTGAAACGTCCCATTCGGTAAAACAACAACAGCTACAACACGCCTCAGCCATTCTAGCTCGCTACAATCAAATTGCGAAAGATCTATATACGCTGGTTGAACTACAGCCCGATGAATACGATCATGCCCAGCACATTATGCAAAGCATGTTTAGCGAAAAAAATCTTAAACGCGCGGTATTAATTGATAACAATGGACAGACTTATTTAAGTATTGGTTATCGTGATAATCGTTATTGGCCTAGCTTTCCTAGTAATAATATTTTTTTTGGACCAATCTCTTATAACCACAACAATATTTATGGAATGCAGATTAGTAATAAAGCTGGAAAAGCCCCTGTTTGGTTAATGATTGAAATGGATAACCAACCTCTAGAATTGGCACGTTATCGCATTATGATTGCTCTCGTCATTACTGGATTAATGACCTTACTATTACTTTTACTTTGCTTGAATTTTTACTCTCGTCGTTGGATTGCGCCGATGTATGAAATTCGCATGCAGTTACAACGCCTAAATGCAGATACTCTAGACCAGCACCTAGTCATTAACAGTACTGGGGAACTACGCTTACTACAGCGAGATATTGCAAATGTTGTTAAACGATTGCACTTTAGCTTTTTAGAATTAAAAGAGCACACCGAACAAACAGAAGAAGACTTACGCAGAACCCTAGATACCTTAGAAGTCCAAAACATTACCTATCGTCAAGCACGTGACCAGGCGATTTCATCAAACCAAGCAAAGTCAGTTTTCCTTGCCAATATTAGTCATGAGCTTCGCACACCTCTCAACAGTATTGATGGCTTTATTCACTTATTGCTTCGTCAACAAAATTTAAATAATGAGCAAAATCTTTATTTACAAACCATTCGCAAGTCATCTGCTCATTTATTGGCATTAATTAACGATGTATTAGATTTCTCGAAAATTGATGCGGGTAAGTTAGAACTTGAAACAGCACCTTTTGATTTAGAAGAAGCCATTTTTGATGTCATGGATATGCTGTCTCCTTTGGCTGCTCAAAAACATATCGCCATGGCTTTTTACTATGCAGACAATATTCCACAGCAAGTAATTGGCGATGCTTTACGCTTCAAGCAAATTCTGACCAACTTAATTTCTAATGCAATCAAGTTCACTCCAGATGGCGAAATTATTGTTCGTGTTCGTATGGAGCATGATGATATTGGGCAATGTCTGCTTCATTTCAGTGTTCAAGATAGTGGTATTGGCTTAAGTGGCACAGACCGCAAAAAATTATTTGAATCATTTTCGCAAGGCGATGCCTCAGTTACACGTCAATTTGGCGGCACAGGTTTAGGTCTTGCTATCTCTAAACAACTTGTTCATCTCATGCATGGTCAAATTGGCTTTGAAGATAACCAAGAACGCGCTCCAACAGAAAAAGGCTCGACCTTCTGGTTTACCGCACAATTTGTGGTAGATGAAGATTACGAAATCGAACACCCACACTTTGAGCATTTACAAGTGGTGTCTTATCTTGCTCATCCAGCTACAGCAAGTGTTTTACGTTACTACCTTGAAAACTACCATGTTCCTCACATCGAGACACAATCGATTCTGGACTTGTTTAGCCGCTTAAAACATCTTGATCAGAAAGATAATACATGGCTCATTGTTGACCATAGCGGTGACACTGAAGCGTTATTAAAAGAAATCCGTAGCCGTTATCAAGGCAATTTAGCCGTCTATGGCTATCAAATGACACTTGAGCCAAACATGCTCAGTGAATACCGTGCTCGTCCTCTCTATCAACCATTAAGTCGAAGCGGACTCATTCAATTATTAAATGATCAACCTATTTTTGAAGAGGAACAACAAGACTTTAATGGTCAGGGTTTACACATTCTGGCAGTAGATGACCATCTTCCTAACTTAATTGTTTTAGAAGCCTTGCTCGGTGAACTCAATGTTAAAACAACTAAAGCACTCAGTGGGCAAGAAGCACTTAACCTGATCCAAGAGCGAATTGATCAGAAACTTAAACCATTTGATTTGGTGTTTATGGATATTCAAATGCCTGTCATGTCAGGTATTGATACAACTCGTGCTATTCGCTCTTTAGAATCGACTTTAGACGGAGAAATGCAGCTTCCAATTATTGCACTAACCGCCCACGCACTTGCTGATGAAAAGCAAAAACTCCTTAAAGTAGGCATGAATGACTATGTCACCAAGCCAATCCAAATGGAGCAAATCATCCAGATCTTAACGCAATGGACTAAAAACAACTTTACAGCAAAAGCTTTAGATAAAGACCATCATGTCGTTGCGGAAGCTTTAGACCCACAAATTTTAAACTGGCAACAAAGTTTGCAGCTTGCAGCAAATAAAGAAGACTTAGCACAAGATCTACTTAAAATGTTAGTTGACAGTTTTCCAACTGAGCTAGATGAAATGCAGCAGCTCATTGAGCTTGAAGACTTCCCTCAACTTGAGCATGTTTTACATCGCCTCTATGGCGCTACTCGCTATGTAGGTGCACCAAAACTACAACAAGTGACTGGGGACTTTGAGCAATTTATTTCAACGCTACGCAAGGAACGCCGTATAGCAGATGAAGGTTTCATTGAAGAAGTGATGCAGCGCTTTAATGAACTCGGTCTTGTCGTTAAAGAAGTAGAAAGTGCTGCTCTCCAGATCTTGGTGATACCTGACTAACACATCTATTAAAGAGGCATGACTGGGCTGTCATGTTTCCAAATTACAGCCATGTTATGCTCCGTTCATCTATAAAAAAAGAAGCGGGAATCTCATGGCACTCTTACGTATTGAAAAAAATAATGGCATTGCAACGGTATATTTAAACCGTCCAGATAAACGCAATGCGATGAGTTTTGCCTTATTAAAAGAGTTAGTTTCAACTGCAAAAGCAATTAAAAAGGATAGAGATATTCGCTGTGTTATTTTGACAGGCGAAGGGAATGTGTTTAGTGCTGGAATTGATTTATCCGACCTCAACAATCCGAAAAACTCTGCTTTTGCCATTTGGGAACTTGTAAAACCCGGACAAAGTCTTTTTCAAAAAGCATTTTTGACTTGGCAGAATTTACCTGTACCAGTTATTGCAGCCTTAGAAGGATATTGTTTCGGCGCGGGCATGCAACTCGCCTTGGCTTCCGATATCCGAATTTCTCATCCAGAAACAAAAATGTCGATTATGGAAAGTCGTTGGGGTTTAGTTCCTGATATGGGACTTACTCGCTCATTAAAAGGTTTAATTAGCGTTGACCTTGCAAAAGAACTCACCTTAACTGCTCGTGTTTTTGATGGGAATTATGCAAAAGAAATCGGTCTTGTAACTCATTTAAGTAACTCACCTCTAGAGAGAGCAAATGAGATTGCAACTGAAATGTTGCAGCGTTCACCTGATGCCCTCACTGCAGCGAAACGTGTACTTGATGCAATGGAGCATCAACCAGAAAAATCATTGCGTCTAGAAAAAATCTGGCAACTTAAATTATTACTTGGTAAAAATAGCAAACTTGCTCGTAAAAAAGACAAACATCCGGAAGTTAATTTTTTACCACGCCAATATAAATAAAGAGCTTAGATGATGAATTTTGATCGTAATACCCCTATTGCTTTTTTAGGTATGGGGCTTATGGGAAGTCGGATGGCAACCCGCCTTATTCAAGCCGGCTTTCAAGTTGCGGTTTGGAATCGCACTTTCTCTGCATGTGAAGAGCTGATTGATATCGGTGCAAAACCGTTAGAACTTTCAAATATTGGTGAGTATCCAGTTATTTTAACCTGTCTAGCAGATGACAAAGCAGTAGAAGCCGTATTTGAACAAATTCAGCCTAACTTAAAAGCTGAACAGGTTATTGTCGATTTCTCGAGCTTGTCTGTTGCTGCAACAAAAACGCTTGCTCAAGCAGCTGCCACGCATCAAGTAACATGGATTGACTCACCTGTATCGGGTGGAACAGCAGGTGCAGAACAAGGCACACTTGTTATTTTTGCAGGTGGTAATAATAAAACGATTACCCACCTAACCCCTATTTACAATGTTCTATCCCAGCGTGTAACTCGAATGGGAGATACAGGAACTGGCCAAGCCACCAAAATTTGCAATCAACTTATTGTTGCAGCTAACAGCGCCCTAATTGCAGAGGCTGTCGCACTTGCAGATCGAGCTGGTGTAGATACAACATTGCTTGCTCCTGCTTTAGCGGGTGGATTTGCTGACTCTAAACCCTTTCAAATTCTTACCCCGCGTATGGCAACTCATACATTTGAGCCAATTCAGTGGAAAGTTCAAACATTATCTAAGGATCTTAATAACGCAGTAACATTAGCTCACAATGTTAATTTAGACATCCCCGTTGCACGAAAAGCTCTATTACAGCTACAAACTCACCAAAAAAATGGCTTTGCTGAGAAAGATTTAGCTACTATGATTCAATTACTAGAGCAAAAATAAACGGAGTTTGAGTATGGGTCGTCTTGCAGTCAATTTATCCATGATTTTTACCGAAGTTCCTTTAATCGAACGCTTTGCTCTGGCCCATGCACAGGGCTTTGAATATGTAGAAATTCAATTTCCTTATGAATTGGCTATTTCAGATATTCAAACTCAACTCGGGCACTACAATCTTAGCCTTTGCCTAATTAATGTACCTGCGGGTGATCTTATGCAAGGCGGAAATGGTTTAGCAGGCGTACCCGGCCAAGAAATAGCTTTCCGTGAAGCATTAGAGTTAGCCATTAGCTATGCCACTGCTTTAAAAGTTCCTCGTGTTAATATTTTGGCTGGGAAGCAACCTCTAGATGCCGACTTACTTCCTTGCTTGAAAACCTTAGCAGCTAATTTAAAACTTGCCTGCAACTTACTTAGTGAACACGATATAGAACCCGTTTTTGAAATGATTAACGGTACAGATATGCCCCGCTTTTTAGTACAAAATATTGCGCAGGCACAAGAAATGCTAGAAGCGGTCAACGACCCTACTCTAAAAATGCAATATGATTGTTATCACATGGCAATGATGGGTGAAGATGTACTTGAGGGTTTGCAAGAAAATATTAATTTAATTGGACACATTCAATTTGCGGATTGCCCGGGCCGTCATGAGCCTGATACAGCTGAAATTCCTTATGAACAAATTTTTTCTTGGTTAAAACAAAGTTCTTATCAGAACTATATTGCAGCAGAATATAAACCTGAAAATACTTCAAATCAGTCATTTACTTGGAAGAAAAAGTATTTTTCCGATGATGTAAATATATAAACTGTTACGAGTTCTGTTTGAAATTTAGCGCGAAAACGACTATATTAGATAGTGAGTAATTGTCAGGAAAATATACCCTATATGAATTTAGAACCATCGCCCAGCGTGTCTAATTCTCACGATTTCGCAATGAATGCCTCAAATAAAGACGTACAAACTTGTCTCAAAGTCGTCCACGACGCTTTAGTTGATGTAAAAGCAAAAGATATTCTCCAGTTAGATGTTAGCTCAATTAGCAATGTCGCTGATGCTATCGTAATTGCGAGCGGCACCTCTACTCGTCATGTGAAAGCACTCGCAGACAATGTTGCAGAAGAAGCTCGAAAAGCCGGTTTCCGCCCGATTGGCGTTGAAGGTGAACGAGATGCAGAATGGATCTTGATTGATCTCGGCTTTGTTGTAGTACATGTGATGCTACCAACAGCTCGTAAATTCTATGATTTAGAAAGCTTATGGCGTACCGCTCCAGAGTCGGTTGCTTAAAATTTTGCTTTTAAAAAAAGCGGCTCTTTTGAGCCGCTTTTTTTTATTTATCTGACAATCGTATTAACAAATCTCAAATAACACCCCGCCCCCTCAAATACTTTGACACCTACCACAAACAGTCAGCCATCAGCCATTTTTAAATTTGACATGACAAATTGTCAGATTTGCAGCAATATACAAACTCTTGAAGTCCCCACCAATAAATAGCATAACTGGAGTACAGAAAGTGAAAGTATTAATTACAGGCGCCAACACAGGTATTGGTTTCGCCACAGCAGAACAACTCATCAAACAAGGGCAACATGTTATTTTAGCGTGCCGAAATCCAGAAAAAGCGCAAGAGGCCCAAACCAAATTACGCTCCCTTAACCAAGGACAAGTCGATTTAGTTTCCCTCGATTTAAACAGCCTTGAGTTAACCCGGAAAGCAGCAGATGAAATTGCCGATCGATATGGCAGCCTCGATGTACTCATTAACAATGCAGGGTTATTTGCCAAAACCAAACAACTAACTGTTGATGGTTTCGAGCAGCAATTCGGTGTTAACTACTTGGGTCATTTTTTACTAACTCAAAAACTACTTCCAGTTTTACAACAATCTCATAAAGCACGTATTGTTCATCTTGCATCTATTGCTCACTGGGTTGGTTCAATCAAACCCAACAAGTTTCGTGCAGAAGGTTTTTATAACCCCCTGTTCTATTATGGGCAATCGAAGCTTGCAAATTTACTGTTCAGCAACGCATTAGCAGAGCAACTAGCTGGAAGTTCAATTACCAATAATGCATTACACCCTGGCGGTGTTGCTTCCGACATTTACCGTGACTTACCAAAGCCAGTTTATGCCGCGATGAAATTAGGATTAGTACCCACTTCAGTTCCAGCAAATCTCATTACAGAAATGGCAACTGGCGATGCATGGCAAAATCGTAATGGTGAATATGTCAGTGCACACATGCCAGACTGGAAATCTTCACATGCCAAAAACCAGCAACTGGCACGCGACCTCTATCAACAATCAATAGACCTTGTAGAAAAATTTCTTTAAACAAGTAAGCCAAATAAAAAAAGCCACCCGAGGGTGGCTTTTACAATCCTGATTAAGGTCAGATTAGTGACCACCACCATTGATTGCTTTCGTCATATCTTCCACAACTTTCTTCGCATCACCAAAGATCATCATCGTTTTTTCATTGTAGAACAAATCATTGTCTAGACCTGCATAACCTGTAGCCATAGAACGCTTAATCACCATGATTGTACGCGCTTTATGTGCTTCAAGAATCGGCATGCCATAAATCGGTGAAGTTGGATCATCTTTTGCAGCAGGGTTTACTACGTCATTTGCACCAATTACAAGCACGACATCTGTTGCTGGGAAGTCTGAGTTAATCTCATCCATTTCCAAGATATCTTCATATGCTACATCTGCTTCAGCAAGCAATACGTTCATATGGCCAGGCATACGACCAGCAACTGGATGGATTGCAAAACGAACGCGAACACCTTGCTCTTTTAGAATTTCACACAATTCTTTTACAGCATTTTGTGCACGACCTTGCGCCATACCATAACCCGGTACAATCACAACGCTGTCAGCATTTGACATCAAGAAACCAGCATCATCGGCAGAACCAGAACGATGGTTACGCTGAACTTGTTCACCTTTAGCAGCAGTAGCAACTGCCGCACCGCCCATTGCACCACCAAACAATACATTGATGATCGAACGGTTCATTGCTTTACACATGATGTACGACAGAATCGCACCAGATGAACCTACGAGAGAACCCGCAACGATCAACATGTTGTTTTCAAGTGTAAAACCAATACCTGCCGCAGCCCAACCCGAGAATGAGTTAAGAAGCGATACCACTACAGGCATATCACCACCACCGACTGGTGCAATCCATACCCAGCCAAACGCAAGCGCAAGTGCTGTCATTGCCCAGAAAGCAGTCATGTTGCCAGTCGTGAAGAAGTAGAAACCACAAGCCAACATCGCAATAAAGATAAGCGCCTGAACAGGTTTAACCCATGCACCAGAAATTGTTTTCGCCCATTTTTTTGCAGCCAATTTACCATACGCAAATACAGATGCAGTAAAGGTAATCGCACCAACAAAACAACCCACGAACAATTCAAATAAATGAACACTGCTCATGTGAACATGTTGTACACCAGCAGCAGTTAAAGCCGCCTCATTTTGAGCAAACAATTCAGTTAATTGGTTGTTATGCAAAATTGCAGCAATTGCAATTAGGACAGCAGCCAAACCAACTAAAGAGTGCATGAGTGCAACAGTCTCTGGCATTTGTGTCATTGGTACAGTACGAGCTCGTGCAATACCTACGATTGCACCCAACACCATTGCACCAACAATCATCCAGATGACTGGGTTATTCGCAACAAAGAAGGTCGTTACCACTGCAATCGCCATCGCGATCATACCGTAACGGTTACCTTGAATTGCTGTTTTAGGGCCAGACAAGCCACGAAGCGTCAAGATAAAGAGGATTGCGCCAACAAGGTACAACCAGTTTGCGTTTGCTTGAATAAATTCCATGTCAAAGCCCTCTTATTTCTTTTGCTTAGGCTTGAACATTTCCAGCATGCGTGCAGTTACTGCAAAGCCACCGAAAATATTAATGCTTGCCAAAAATACTGCAATCGCACCAAGTACGCTCACCACATTCACACTTTGAAATGCAACGTTAGCATCTACACCCAAAATAGGTAGACCCACAGTTTGCAACATCGCACCCACTACAATAATAGATGACAACGCATTGGTTACAGCCATAAGTGGCGTATGTAAAGCTGGTGTAACACCCCAAACTACGTAATAACCTACGAAGATGGCAAGGACGAAAATTGTAATAGTTTCAACCATGAGAAATCTCCTTAACCACGCTTAAGCAGTACTTGACCGCCATGAGTGACCAATAGGGCTTTTTGGATTTCGTCTTCCTGATTAATCGCAAAGTTTTTCTCTTTGTCGAATAAAGTCTCTACGAAATTAAAAACGTTACGTGCATATAGCGCAGAAGCTTCTGTCGCTACAGTTGCCGGAATATTTGGAACACCCAAAATTTTCACGCCATTTTCTGTAAAAACAGTCTCGCCCACTTTAGAGCCTTCAACGTTACCGCCAGTTTCAACAGCCATATCTAAAATGACAGAACCTGGTTTCATCTTGGCAACAGTTTCAGCTTTAATCAGACGTGGTGCATCACGGCCTGGTAACAACGCAGTAGTAATCACGATGTCAGCGTTAGAAACAGCCTTATCAACAATCGCTGCTTGGTCTTTGATGTACTGCTCACCCGGCATCCATCCATAACCATTTTTAGCGGCATCTGCTGCACGTTGTTGTTCTTCTTCAGACATTGGTACGTCTAACCACTTACCACCTAAAGATTCAACTTGATCTTTTGCTGTAGGACGTAAATCGGTTGCTTCAACGATTGCGCCTAAACGCTTTGCTGTTGCGATTGCCTGAAGACCTGCAACGCCCACACCCATAATCACAACACGAGCAGGTTTTACCGTACCAGCAGCAGTCATAAGCATTGGGAACATGCGCTGATATTCAGCAGCAGCAAGCAACACTGATTTATAACCAGAAAGGTTTGCCTGAGAAGACAATACGTCCATATTCTGCGCACGAGAAAGCGTACGAGGAAGCAATTCCAGAGCAAAAGCAGAAACTTGCTGATTCGCAAACTGATCTAGCTCGGTATTACGATAAGGATCAAACATTGCTACAACAGCAGTATTTGCTGGAAGTTTTTGAATTTCCCCGCCTTGTGGAGCGCGAACTTTCAAAATAATTTGACTACCCGTATAGGCATCATCCGTAATGGTTGCACCGACCTGTTCATAAGCACTGTCAATGTACGCGGCCTTTACACCAGCACCACGTTCAATCACAACGCTATGACCAGCGCTAATCAACTTCTTTACTGTCTCTGGCGTAGCAGCTACACGATTTTCACCGACGACAGTTTCGGTTGGGATTCCGATCTGCATGAGCGTTCCTCAAGCTAATTTCTCATTGTCAAAAACATTGCTAAGCTGCAATGTTTCCCCCATGTGTATTCTTTGTACAGAATTTGGATTCTAATTGAACTTTTTTAAAATACCACCCAATATTTATTTAATAAATACCCATATTTTGAACTGATGATTCACGATATTTGATTTGAGGTGTAATATAGGAAGCTTTTTCTTTTTTTTGCAGACAATAGTCTCTCTTATACAGTCTTGTATATGAAAATTTCGTTTTCTTCGTTTCAAATCGGGTCTTTTTTTGCTCTTTGCTCTGCTTTTCTATTCAGTACAAAAGCAATCTTTATTAAACAGACTTATGCCCTTTCTCCATTAGTAGACGCTACAGTCCTGATGGCTTTACGCATGTTAAGCGCCTTACCGTTCTTTCTACTCATTTGTTGGTTTAACAGGCATCATAATAAGGGCATAAAAAAGAAGGATTGGCTAATTTTAATTTTTGCCGGTCTATTAGGCTACTACTTTGCAAGTTGGCTCGATTTTATGGGTCTCATGTTTATTAGTGCCTCTCTGGAACGAATTATTCTATTTTTATATCCCACGCTTACCGTCATCGTCTCAAGTCTGCTCTACAAACAAAAATTAGATGCAAAAAGTTTATTTGCCATTTTTCTTAGTTATGGTGGAACCGTGTTGGTCATGCTTCAAGAGCACAACAACGCACCAATTCAGGGCAACTTCTGGCTAGGCACAAGTTTAGTATTTGCAGGTGCGGTGGCTTTTGCGGGCTATTTATTACTAACCCCTCCACTCATTAAGAAATTTGGTTCTTGGAATTTCACAGGTTTAGCTTTAACTGTGGCTTGTATCGGTACATTAACGCACTATGTATTAAGCACACCTCACCCAATTCAACTTCTATTACAACTACCATCTAGTGTGATTTGGTATGGAGTTGGTCTAGGCTTCTTAGTGACTGTCTTACCTACTGTTATGCTCATGCAAAGTATTGAAAGACTTGGAGCATCTCAATCAGCAATGATTGCTTCAATTGGACCTGTTTTAACGATTTTGCTTGCAGTTGTTTTTCTAAATGAACATTTAAACATGTGGCAATGGGCAGGCTGTCTTCTCAATATTATTGGTGTGATGATGATTACACTCAGCAAGAAAAGACTAAAACACTAAATTTTCTTGACCTCAACTTAAGTTGAGGTTGGATACTCATCTAAATTTTACTAAACGGTTGAGTTACATGAATCAAGAGACTTTCAAAATAATAAATCCAGCAACATTATACGACCCTACCCCAAATGCTTATAGTCATGTTGCTGTGGTAGAAAATTTTAAAAAGATTATTCATATTGCAGGTCAAGGAGGCGAAAACTCAAAAGGTGAATTAAGCCCAAATTTTGAAAAACAAGTTATCCAAACTTTTGATAACATTCAACATGCTTTAAAAGCAGCCAATACAGAGCTTAGCAATATTGCTGTATTAAGAGTTTTAGTTGTTGACCATTCGGTCGAAAAACATCAAGTTTTGATTAAAATTATGCAAAATTTATGGAAAAATCATTCTTTTCCAGCCTGTACACTCATTCCTGTACCACGCCTTGCATTAGAGCATATGCTCATTGAAGTCGAAGCAACCGCATACACCTAAAAAATCGAGAGGACATCATGTCTACCCCTGAAGATATCAGTCAGAATAAACCGTTGCTTTGGTTGATGGCAGCAGCATGTGGTTTATGTGCAGGTGTGAACTATTATTGTCAGCCCCTGATTCACTCGATTCAACAAGACTTTGCCGTGACTCAGGCACAAGCAGCATTAACCGTTACATTTGCTCAGGTGTCTTATGCTCTCGGACTGCTCTTTATTGTTCCGATGGGTGATATTGTCAATAAAGCCAAGGCTATTCCATTTTTGATGGTGCTCTGTGCAGTTGGCTTATTTACGTCTGCTTTTGCTGTTAACTTACCCATGCTATGGATCGGCACAATTTTAGCAGGTTTATTTTCAGTTGCAGCTCAAGTGCTTATTCCACTTGCCACAATGACTGTAAAACCCGAAAAAACTGGTGAGATCATTGGTTTTTTAATGAGTGGCTTATTGGTCGGAATTTTACTCTCTACCAGTCTGGCGGGTTTATTCTCTAACTTATTCCATTGGAAAGTGGTGTATGTCGTAAGTGGTATATTAATGTTACTACTGGCATATACCCTAAAAAGTCGCCTGCCTTATGTCTTGCGTATGAAAATGAACTATGGACAGATCTTTGGTTCTATGGCTCAGCTTCTAAAAGAGGAAAAGCGTTTATTAATAAGAGCGCTTACAGGTGGCTTTGCATTTGCAGCAGTAAGTATCCTGTATTCCACCATCGCATTACTCCTTACCTCAGCACATCATTTACCTGACCTCTTTATTGGACTAGTGCCTTTAGTGGGTATCTTTGGTGCTTTATCAACACGTTACATTGGTAAATATGCAGATCAAGGACATACTGGCTTACTGACATGGATGGGCTGCGGATTATTCTTATTAAGTTGGATCTGTTTCTATTATGGGCAAACTTTACTCTCTAGTTATATTATTGGTTTTGCTTTAATTCAGTTAGCACTAGCACTCGTACACACCAGTAACCAGAGCATTATTTTCCGTTTACGACCAGATGCAAAATCTCGTATTAATGCTATCTATATGACGACTTACTTTATTGGTGGTGCTGGTGGTTCGGCATTAGGAATTTTTGCATGGAACCGTGGTGGATGGACCATGACTTGCCTTGCCGGTATTGGGTTAGTCGTACTTTGTATTTTATTTAGCATGTTCGATACGGTCTTACAAAAAAAGAAAATGGTTTCCCAATAAGGTAACTTGTTATAAATCATCTTCCTATATTCAACATAAGGGTGGTTATAAATTACTCGGTTAAATGCCCCTGTCGATTCAAGCATAAACCTCGTATAATGCTGCCCTTTCATTAATTTAGCGACTTTTGGGCTATTGGTTATGCAATCACTTCAATCGTTACAACCTCGTATTTCTGTCGCACCCATGATGGACTGGACTACAAAGGATTATCGATTCTTTGCGCGCTTGTTTAACCCAAATGTTGTGCTATACACAGAAATGGTCACCACAGGTGCGATTTTATTTGGCGATGCTAAACGCCATTTAGACTACAGCGCACAAGAACATCCGATTGTATTGCAGTTGGGTGGTTCAAACCCGCAAGAGCTTGCAACCTGCACAAAAATGGCCGAAGACTGGGGTTACGATGAAGTCAACCTCAATGTAGGCTGTCCAAGTGACCGTGTACAGAACAATAAAATCGGTGCCTGCTTAATGGCAGAGCCAGACTTGGTTGCTGAATGCATTCACACCATGCAAAAAGCAGTAACTATTCCTGTAACAGTCAAACATCGTATTGGTATTGATGACATGCACTCTTATGAAGAGATGCTTCATTTCGTAGATACGGTGGCGGCAACAGGTTGCACTCATTTTGTAGTGCATGCTCGTATTGCTATTTTGAAAGGCCTATCACCGAAAGAAAATCGTGAAGTTCCGCCTTTACGCTATGAAGATGTCTATCGTTTAAAACAAGAGCGCCCACATCTCACTATTGAAATTAACGGCGGGATTAAAACGTTTGCTGAAACTCAAACACATTTACAGCACGTAGACGGCGTTATGATTGGCCGTGAAGCCTATCATAATCCATTCTTACTCGCAGAAATGGGTCAGCTTTGGAATTTAGATGCGCCAGATCGTTTCGATATTATGGAACAAATGCTGCCTTATATCGAACAACGCATGGCAGAAGGTGCTCCCCTCTCAATTATTACACGCCATATTTTAGGATTATTCCAAAACTTACCGGGTGCTCGCAAATGGCGTCAGGCGCTAAGTGGCGGAAATGCAAAAACTTTAGGTGATGTAGAACAGGCAATTAGCAACATGCAAGCCGCTCTAATTCGTACTGAGGAATATTTAAAAGAGCATCAAGTTTAAGCTTATGATGGCTTCTTAAATTGTAAGAAAATGTGGCATTTTAAATCAGAGACTTAGATTTTGAGTATATTCGCAAATACTGAATTAAAATATTCAAATTTAAGCTCTGATTAATTATTTATAAATAATAATATCAATAACTTAATTTAAATTGTTTTTATGAGTGATTTTAATAAATATCTTTTTAGCACCAACTTGTAATTTTAGTTAAAAAGATACGTTATTACATAACACAAACAAAACTTTTAAGGTACGCCTATTAGTATCTCTGAACGCCACAGGTAGGTGGTGATTTTTTTAATATGGATATAGATAGTACGGTAGAGATTTCACGATGATTATTTATGACGGACAAGTAGCTGATAATTATATGTATCAGGATTCAAATCAGGCAGCTATTGTTGTATCCCACAGCACTCCAAGCCTTCCTTATCCTTTCACCATGAAACCCAATAGTCATCAGACAGAAACCTCCAGTACCCCCGCTATAGATGTTGATAAATTTGTAGAAAAATTAGAAAGTGTTACCTCTAGACGTAGTAAAGCGCGTTGCGCACGAAGTATCCGCCTTGCACTAGAATCTGCTGGTGCCAATGTCGAAAACCACCCAATCGCAGCTTCAGATTGGGGAGACACTTTAAAAAAGATTGGGTATAAAGAAATTAATCCTGCCTTTGATGAACCACAAGAAGGTGACATCTATATCATTCACAGAACCCGCAACCATGTTTATGGACATATTGCTGGATATACAGGAAGTGAATGGGTCTCTGACTTCAAGCAAAATAGCTATGATGTCTATAAAGACGATAGCGTTACTTACACCTACTATAGATTAGCCGCTTAATCATTTTCTAAGATTGAAATAATTGATGCATGAGTTCGGCACAATGCTGAATAATTTCATCGTTCTCTGTTCTATAGACTAAAACTACCTCTGAAAATAATAGATGATCTGCCAAAGGTAACAACTTTACATTGGCAGGCAAAATTTGCTGAAATTCTTCAGGAACAATGCTCACCCCCAAATTTGCAGCGACCAGTTGTAATTGGGAAATCTTGCGTGACTGAATCGCAGCTTTCTGAGGTGTAAATCCAGCAACCAACCATAGATTTGAAACTAAATAGCTTAAACCACCTCGTTTAGAATGTGGTGTAGAAACGAAGTATTCATCCTTTAAATCTTTGACCTGAATCTCTCGTTTATTTGCAAACTTAGCATGATCAATATGCACAGCCACCATTAAAGGTTCTTCATATAGCTTAAGAACGTTAATATCATCTAATGAGTGCCGAACAGGTGGTCTGATCAAGCCAATATCAATTTCCCCATTCAGTAAAGCCAAAATTTGATGCTCAGATGACAAGGTATTTATCTCAAAATTGATTTCTTGCGTTAAGCTAATTTCTTTTAATATCGCAACCTTTTTATCATCCATAATGATACTGCTCGAGTGAGCAATTTTAATCTGGCGATTTTTTCCTTCTGCAATATTTTTAGAAAGCCCAATAATTTCATTTAAATAGAGCATATTGTCTTTTATTTTTTTATAAAACACTTCTCCTGCGGCTGTAAGTTTTACTTTCTTGTCAGTGCGATCAAATAATTGAAACCCTATCTCTTCTTCTAGTAATTTAATTTGTCGACTTAAAGCAGACTGAGCAATAAAGAGCTTTTCTGAAGCAGCAGTAAAGCTCCCTTCTTCTACAATTTTTATGAAATATTGAAATTGCTTTAATGTGAGCATCGCCATCTCAAAATTAGATTATTAGGTCTATTTTCTATATTAGATTAGATAGGTTACCTTCGCTAGAATTTTATCAAGACCATTCATTTGATTGAATTATTCATGAATTATTTAAAAGGTTTCACCATCTTCACTGTCATTGTTCTACTTTTATGGTGTTTTAAGTTTTATGATCAGCAGCTTCCAATACAGCCCAAACACGACACTATAGAGTTATATGATTAAATTGTTTTTCTCAAAAAACAAAAGGCATGCCCTCCAACATAAGAGCATGCTTTTTTTATATTTTAATTAAACTTTCTTTAAATCAAGTTTCTTCAAAACTTCAGCTACTGCAATCATGGCAAAACTTGAAGTCACCACTACTGCTGAACCATAGCCACCACAGCGCAACCCAGCCGATGGACAAACATCTGCACTTGAAAATGGATTATCGATTGAGTAAACACAAGTAATTCCAAATTTTTCTTTCGGCTTTTTACAGATGCCCCGAGCACGAAGCTGACTACGTAGCTTCGCTAACATTGGGTCTTGTTCTGTTTTTGATAAATCAGCCACACGAATTTTAAGCGGGTCAAGCTTACCACCTGCTCCACCAGAAACAATCAAAGGAATTTTATTAAAACGGCAGTGCAGCATTAAAGCCAACTTTGCTTTTACGTCATCAATGCAGTCCAAGATAATATCGGGTACAGGGTTTAACAGCTCTTTGACATTATCAGGCGTTAAAAAGTCATCAATAATATTTACTTTAATATGTGGGTTAATTTGGCGACAACGTTCCGCCATAATCTCAACTTTTTCACAGCCTAAAGTTGATGTCATTGCAGGTAACTGACGGTTCACATTTGATGCTGCAATCACATCCATATCTACCAGTGTAATCTCGCCAATACCCGTACGAGCCAAAGCTTCAACCACCCAACTGCCTACCCCACCAATCCCAATCACCATCACATGACTTTTTTCATAGTGTTGGAACGATGAATCACCATAAACTTTGGCTACACCTGCAAAACGGCGGTCATATTCATCTTGTTGAAGATCGGTCATTGCTACTCTTTGGGGATATAAAACACGGGAGGTATTTTACTGCTTTTCAAAACCAAATTGCTACTTTGTACTAGATAGCTATCTGATTGGTGCCAAAGCCATTCACAGCCTGTCGAGCATTAACAAGATACTGTTTTTGCAAAACATAAGATATTAATCAGTATTGAACAGGTTCTGTGAATGGCAATGGTTTTGCCTACTTTTGCCGAAACAAAAGTAGGGTTATGAGCTACTACCATTAGAATTTTTTACGATAAGACTCTGCCGTAATAATTCTTCCAATACCAACCAATACAAATATTGATTGGTATTAATCTCAAAATAACATTAACCAGCAATCAAATTCCGCAGTACATAATGCAAAATACCACCCGCTTTAAAGTACTCAACCTCATTTAACGTATCAATTCGACATAACACATTAAAGTGGCTGGCGACTCCATTTGGCCCTTTCACATCAACCTCAAGAATTTGATGAGGTTGAACACCATCCGACAAACCTCGAATTGATATCACTTCATGGCCTATTAAGTTGAGAGATTGTCGAGTTTGCCCATCAACAAACTGTAGTGGCAACACGCCCATACCCACCAAGTTTGAACGGTGAATACGCTCAAAACTTTCGGCAATGACTGCCTTCACGCCTAATAAATTTGTTCCTTTGGCAGCCCAGTCACGTGAAGAACCTGTTCCATACTCTTTACCAGCAATAATCACAAGTGGTGTATGTTCTTGTTGATAACGCATTGCGGCATCGTAAATAGCGAGCTTTTCACCACTTGGTACATGAATGGTATTACCACCCTCTTCACCACCAAGCATCTCGTTTTTAATACGAATATTGGCAAAGGTCCCGCGCATCATGACTTCATGATTACCTCGTCGAGAACCATAAGAGTTAAAGTCTTTTGGCTCAACACCTTGCTCTTGTAAATATCGACCGGCCGGACTGTCTTTTTTGATATTACCTGCCGGTGAAATATGGTCAGTCGTTACCGAGTCACCAAGCACTGCCAAGATATTTGCCTGTTCAATATTTTTAATTGGTTTTGGTGGCTCACCAATCCCTTCAAAAAACGGCGGATGACGGATATAAGTTGAATCATCAGCCCATTCGTAAGTTTTACTTTTTGGAATCTGAATCGATTGCCAGCTTTCATCACCATCAAACACTGCAGCATATTCTTTATGGAACATGTCCGTATTTACTTTCTGTAAGACAGCATCAATTTCCGCCTGACTTGGCCAAATATCTTTTAAATAAACAGGTTGCCCATCTTTACCTTGCCCAATAGGTTGCGTAGTCAAATCGGTACGAATATTACCAACTAAACCATAAGCAACTACCAAAGGTGGCGAAGCAAGCCAATTTGTTTTAACTAATGGATGTACGCGCCCTTCAAAGTTACGGTTACCAGAAAGTACTGATGCAACATTTAAATCATGACATTGAATTGCTTCTTCAACTGGCTCAGGTAGTGGACCTGAGTTACCAATACAAGTTGTACAACCATATCCTACCAAGTTATAGCCCAACTCATCTAAATATGGCGTAAGCCCAGCAGCCAGCAAATAGTCAGTCACCACTTTAGAACCCGGTGCAAGAGAGCTTTTCACCCACGGTTTACGTTGCAAACCTTTTTCAATGGCTTTTTTAGCAAGCAGACCTGCTGCCAGCATTACACTTGGGTTAGAAGTATTGGTACAAGATGTGATGGCTGAAATAACAACATCACCATGATTTAATGGATAAGTTTGTCCTTCAATCACACAAGAAGGACTTTCATGTTGAATATTTGCTTTTTTTGCCTCGACAGCAGTACCGCCACCGCCTTCATTTTCTAAACGCTCTTTAGCTTCTTTGGCTGGTTTTAATGTTAACTCCATGAGCGCATTAAAGGTTTTAGGTACTTCTGATAAAAGCACTCGGTCTTGTGGACGTTTTGGTCCTGCTAGACTTGCCTGAACCGTACTCATATCAAGACTTAAAGTATCTGTAAAAACAGGTTCATCACCTGCATTTCGCCATAAGCCTTGTGCCTTGCTATATGCTTCGACTAGTTCAATACGATCACTTTGACGACCAGTTAATCTCAAATATCCTAGTGTCACTTCATCAATCGGGAAGAAACCACAAGTCGCCCCATATTCTGGTGCCATATTGGCAATGGTTGCACGGTCAGCAAGTGGTAAATCTGCTAAACCATCACCATAGAACTCTACAAATTTACCCACTACACCTTTTTGACGGAGCATTTGAGTAATGGTCAACACCAAGTCAGTTGCAGTAATCCCTTCTGGCAATTTTCCTGTTAACTTAAAACCAATAACCTCAGGAATCAGCATCGAAATCGGTTGGCCCAGCATAGCCGCTTCGGCCTCAATACCCCCTACCCCCCAACCTAAAACACCTAAACCATTAATCATGGTGGTATGTGAGTCTGTACCGACTAAAGTATCGGGAAAAGCAAAAGTCTGACCGTTATCTTCACCTAGCCACACCGCTTGAGCCAAATACTCTAAATTGACCTGATGGCAAATACCTGTGCCCGGTGGCACTACACTAAAGTTATTAAATGCAGATTGCCCCCAACGTAAAAATTGATATCGCTCACCGTTACGTTGCATCTCAATTTGTACGTTTTCTTCAAATGCCTGATCGTCGGCAAAATAGTCGACCATCACCGAGTGATCAATCACCAAATCTACAGGCGATAACGGGTTAATTTTTTCAGGGTCGCCGCCTGCTTGCGCCATCGCTGCTCGCATTGCAGCTAAGTCAACTACCGCTGGCACCCCCGTAAAATCTTGCATTAAAACTCGGGCAGGACGATATTGGATTTCCTGATCTGAGCTACGGGTTTTTAGCCATTCTGCTAAAGCATGGATGTGTTCAGTTTTAACGCTGTGCTGATCTTCAAACCGTAATAAGTTTTCCAATAATACCTTTAAAGATTTCGGCAGTTTGGCAATATCCCCTAGCGTTTTCTCTGCTTGGGCTAAGCTAAAAATCTGATAATTGCTGGAACCTACTGTTAGCGTCTGTAAAGCATTAAAACTATTGATATTGCTATACTTAGCCATTGGGTTATCCTCCCATGTCTGGCAATGTTATTTTTCACGTTTTTACATGTTGTTTTCTTACTTTAAGCTTCTTTTTTAATCGCTGTGTTTTGTTTTAGTTAATATTTTTAATCTTTGATTTTTATTACGATAATTTCAATGCAGTGAGAGAGTTTTTCCACAGTACCTTAGCCAAATCTGACTCTGGCATATTTAAATTTTCGGCCAAACTTTGTAAAACGTAAGGCAAATTAACGGGGGTATTACGAGTACGCTGCTCAGTTGAGGTTTGACAGCAAAGTGGTGTCATATCTGGACAATCTGTTTCAATTACCAAGTGCTCGGCACCTATGGCATGTACAACAGTATGAAGTTTTTTTGCATTTGGGTTGGTGATCTGCCCCGTCACACCAATTTTAAAACCAAGCTGAATAAGACCCTTTGCTTCTTCTACACCGCCACTAAACGCATGAGCAATACCACCCAATTTAAATTTTTGAGCTTTTAATATAGCAAGCACATCACCATGCGCTTTTCGAATGTGGAGTAATACTGGTTTTTGGTATTGAGTTGCCAGCTCTAACTGATCTGCAAAATATTGTTTTTGCTTAGCATATATATCGGGCTGCTTATGTTCTTTTAAGAAAGTATCTAGGCCAATTTCACCTACCGCCACACAGTCCTGTTGCTGCAAGATGAGTTCAAGATAAGAAAGATGTTCTGGCTGATGCTGCTCAATATAAAACGGATGTAAACCTGATGCTAAATATGAAGTGGGCACATTTTCCCAGCTCTTTAACTGATGATGAGTCTGTACCAACTCGTCAAAGCGTGACTGCACAAAACCAATTAAAACTAATGCATCAACCCCAGCTTTTTTGGCATTAAGCGCTAACTGCTGCCGATCTTCATCAAAATCGGCAACATCGAAATGGGTATGGGTATCAAACAAATGCATTAGCCAGCACTTTTTACAACTGGTGCTGAAGCTGGTTTAGCTTTAGGCTGTGGCAAATACTCTTGTTTTAAAACTTCCTGTAATTGGTCATATGGAATGACTAATCGAGGGAGTCCAACCACATACGGTCCAATTTCATATTCACCATATTGAAGAATTAAACCTTGCTCACCCAATAAAAAGTTATCAGATAGTTTAAACGGCCAAGCTTGCTCATATTCACCTACACTATCAGCCAGTTTAGAGTCCGCAACCCAAGTCTTAAAGGCTTCATGGGCTAACTTTTCTAATGCAGCTTTTTGCTGTGGGCGTAACAAATCTTCAAGCTTGATCTGCTTTTGTTCTTTTAAATCAAAATTATAATAATGCTGTGCAGCAGAACCGTGTGCACCACCTAAATAGCTACTACTATTCAGTACCACGGTTACAACTTTACCTTGAGCCTGCAAAATCTTAGGTTTCACCAAAAGATTAATCTGATGATTACTACTTAAAGCTTTTAACTCATTGTCCAAACCAATAAATGAATTAGCATAACGTTGAACCTGTGCATCAAAACTATTTTTTTGCTCTGCACTCGCAACTGCTGAAGCTTCTGTTTTTTGATCTGCTTGCTTCACTTTAGCGTCTGGTTCAGCAATCTCTAAAATTTGACCTAGAGTTTTTAAAATTTGCTGATCTAGAATTTTGTCAATAAATGGAAAATTACTCTGCAAACGTTCAACTGTGAATTCAGGACAAGTTTTACCATCACAATCAGGTAAAGCGACCTTACTAGGAACTGTTTCACCCTTCAAAGTCAGCTCTACTGGCTTTTGTTCCTCAACTGCTGGTTTCTGCTGTTCTTGAGAATCCTTAGGATCAGCTTTAGGTTGGCATGCCACCAAAAATATAGCAGAAGCAAGCAAAGTTAATCGCAGTGAAGCTTTAGAAGATAACATCATATTTTGCCTTTTATTCTAAGGAGATTACACAGTGCCTTTTCTAAGAAATTAGCGCATATAAATAGAGGTTGCAAATTCTGCTACCATCTTAAAACATTTGTTCATAAACCTCGGGTTGTAATATTTTTTTGGTTTGTTCTTTAGATAAATAAATATCGAGCTGTGGAGCTTCTTTAGTAATCTGGTTTGCCTGATAATGTAAGCCAACACCTTCACCATCAAAGAACCAATCTGCTTGTCCCCAATATAAAGTTTTTGGTGCTTCTTTCTTTATGTCAGCAGTCTGCTTTTTTAACCAATCTTGATAGGCCACCTGCACCATTTGATGCACAGTAGTTTGCTGATCTTTTTGTAAAACATCTAATAAAGCTAAGCTTTTATGCAGTTTTCTGTCAGCCACGAAAAAGTAATAACGATCTTTAATCGTGAGCTCTTCTTGCTTAGTATCAAGCCCCAATTGCAATAAAACATATTGGTTACGCTGTGATGCAATACGCGTATGAAGCTGCAATTCGTAAGCCTGATTCTTTGAATATTTATCTTGCCATTCATCAGACTTTTTTACATAGGCATTAATAGCTTGTTGCAAGCTTAAGTCTTTTTTCAAATCAATTTGGTCTTGGATCACTTTAGCCTGACTTTTGGCGATCCATTCATTTAGCCATGCATCTTGGGTCTTTATCGTTTGAATATCGACATCAATACAATTTTTCTTCTCACAAAATGGCAAAGCATAATCAGCTTTTACTTGTTGTAAGTTAAGGAATGGCAGTACTTCAGCCTTTTCTATATGTTGAGTTTGGGTAGATGCTAATTTTGTTTGAGAAGATGATGAAGGCTGAGTTCTTTTCCAGACAAAAAGACAAATCGCCAAAATTAATATGATTACTGCAACTAAAAGCGCAATAACTGTCTTTTTATTCAAATTCATTTCATCATCCTTTCTTATTTTTCAAAACAAAACAGCTTCTATTCGAAGCTGTTTGTCACATTAAAATGATCAGTGTTCACGTGTGTTACGGAACTGAATATCAGGCCAACGCTCTTGCATAATCTGCAAGTTCACTCGGCTTGGCGCAAGATAGGTTAAGTGTCCGCCGCCATCGATAGAAAGTTGATCGTGTGCTTTCTTCTTAAACTCATTCAGAGTTTTTTCATCATCACAGTGAATCCAGCGAACTGTGTTAACGCTTACAGGCTCATAAACACAGTCAACCTTATATTCTTCTTTCAAACGATAAGCAACCACGTCAAACTGAAGCACACCTACCGCACCTACAATCAGGTCATTGCTAATTTGTGGCATAAATACCTGAGTCGCCCCTTCTTCTGACAACTCTTTCAAACCTTTTTGCAATTGTTTTGACTTCAATGGATCTCTTAAACGCACACGACGGAACATCTCTGGCGCAAAGTGAGGAATACCTGTGAAATGTAAATTTTCACCACTAGTAAAAGTATCACCAATTTGAATTGTGCCATGGTTATGTAAACCAATAATATCGCCTGGCCATGCTTCTTCTAAATGTTCACGCTCACCAGCAAGGAATGTCAAAGCATCGCTAATGCGGACATCTTTACCAAGACGCACGTGGTTCATCTTTAAACCTTTTTCATATTTACCAGAGCAAATACGCATGAAGGCAATACGGTCACGGTGTTTCGGGTCCATGTTGGCTTGAATTTTAAATACAAAACCAGAGAAACCTTCTTCTTTCGCTTCAACTACACGCTCTTGTGTAGGGTGTGCTTTAGGTTCAGGTGCCCACCCCATGAAAGCATCTAATACGTGGTCAACACCGAAATTACCTAATGCCGTACCAAATAGAACTGGCGTTTGTTTACCTTGTAAGAATAAGTCACGGTCTAATGGCTCATTTGCCATTTGCACAAGCTCAAGCGACTCTTCAAAAGATGCCCAAGCCAAATCACCTACTTTTTCACGAATATCAGCATGATCATATCCATCACGCACTTCAATATCTGTAATAGTTGAACCAAAGCCTGCTTTGTAGATATACAATTTATTTTCAATAATGTTGTATACACCAGCAAAATCACGTCCCATTCCTAATGGCCATGTAATCGGCACACAGCGAATATTAAGAACATTTTCAATTTCATCAAGCAACTCAAGTGGCTCACGAATTTCACGGTCCATCTTGTTTACAAATGAAATGATAGGAGTGTCGCGCATACGACAAACTTCCATCAATTTGATGGTACGTTCTTCGACACCTTTTGCACCATCAATTACCATTAACGCAGAGTCAACTGCGGTTAGGGTACGATAAGTATCTTCCGAGAAATCTTCATGTCCCGGTGTATCGAGTAAGTTAATGGTATGACCTTTATAAGGAAACTGCATAACAGATGTGGTAATCGAAATACCACGCTCTTTTTCCATTTCCATCCAGTCAGATGTAGCTGCGCGATCAGATTTACGGCTTTTTACCATCCCTGCAACCTGAATTGCTTTACCCCATAACAGTAATTTTTCTGTCATGGTGGTTTTACCGGCATCGGGGTGGGAAATGATGGCAAATGTGCGGCGTTGAGCAACCTGTGCCGCTAACTCATCTTTAAAACTCATGAAATACACCTACTGCTGAGATTGCAGTGCCAAAGACCTAAAGTCGATCAAAATAAAAATTGGCGTAATTGTAGCAGATTTATAGAAGTGTTTAATGATTGTTGATAAGCCATGAGCTACTCATAAGCTTTTTAGATATTTTTTGAAAATATAGCTTAGCATCTTAGAAATTTTATAACTAAAAAAAGCCCATCTAATCGTAGATGGGCTTTCTTCAGGCTTAGCAGAATATTTTATGCCAGTTTCTTTTCTTCAATAAACTGAACATCGGCAATTTGTGCATCCCAGAACTCATTCCATAATGCACAATATTCAATACATAGCTTAGTTAAGCCTTCATAATCATCTTTGGTAATTGCTTGAGCTAACGTGAACCAAAGATCATCTTGATGGTCATCATCAGCAGCTTCTGACGTTTCATCAGTAGATACACCATGCACATGGTAATACCCACCACCTTCAACATCGATATTCACAAATTTGGTCGCTTGACGCAATGGAGGACTAAAAAGAATAACCTCTTCCTCTGCAACAGCTAGTAATGCGACTACATTGATATAACTATCATAAGAAGATTCTAAAAATGATCTAACCTGATCTGAAATTTTTGATGGCTTAAAGTTATGACGATCAAGCTCTGTTAAACCATAATCATTAAGTAAATCTTCATATAATGGATAATGAGCATATTCAGGATTGCCCAAATAATAATTATCTTTACCTAAACCAGGACGAAAACCAAACTCATCAAGTATATTTAAACTTAATAATACTCTTGGAAACATTTTAGCTCCAGAATGGAGTTTAGGTTCCAGTTGTTTTGTAAGAAACTGAGCCTTTAATAAAGCATCTGTAAAAATTTGTACAATTGCATGACGATATTCTAAATGAATATGAGTCAAACTCTGCTTATCGAGATATCCATTATTTAATACTTCAATTGCAGGATGTCTAGAAACTGGTAATTTTGCAATTTTATTTCTTAACTCTTTAAGAAATTGTAAATTCTCTTCCCACTGTTTTGCAGGAATGCTATTTCTCATCCCTTGCAATGCTTTTTGTCTTGGATTATTAAAGTCTTCAAATTTTTTTGACATAATCATTCTCAGTAAAAAGTTTTTCTTATAGTTAAGTTATAGGGCCTTATTTTTATTTCAATTTTGCATTCAATTGCTAAAATAAATTCCACAAACCAAAACTTAACAATTTTATATTATGTTTATTAACTCAACAAATCAACGAATTAATTAATAATATTTAAAAAAAGTAAATTACTGCCAATTAGAAGTAATTTTTATTATTTTCAATAACAAATCAAGCTATTGAATAAATATAATTTTTTAAATATCATTAAATAAGATTTATTTAAGCTTTCATACTTTACAATAGCAAAGTTAATCAAAAATATTTTATGACGGGAAAACCGATGTCAAAAAGAGAAACAATTATAACAACAGCCACCGCCCTCTTTAACCAAAAAAGCTATACCTCTATTGGGGTTGATCGTATTATTGCTGAAGCAAATGTGGCAAAAATGACTTTTTATAAATATTTTTCCTCTAAAGAAGTCTTAATTGAAGAATGTCTTCATCGGAGAAATTTAGAAGTCCAAACTTCTTTATTTAATAAAGTTAATGATATTGATGATCCATTAATTAAACTTAAAAGTATTTTCAACTGGTATGTTGACTGGATCAATACAGATGATTTTAATGGCTGTTTATTTAAGAAAGCAACGATTGAAGTCATGCAACTTTATCCATCTATCAAATATCAAATTAATAAATATCGAGATTGGATTTACAAATTAGTTTTTTCAACCTTTTCAGAACTAGAAGTTGAGAATAAACAAATTCTTACAGGTCTCTTCCTTAATATTGTCGATGGCATTATTATTGATGGCACGATAAATAAATCAAAAATCAATTCAGAAAAAACATGGTCTTATATAAACAAAATCATTAACTTTGAGAAAGTCCAAGAGTGTGCAACTATTTAATATACAAATTAATTAACTCTTTATACTTTAATAAAAATAAACAATAATGCTGATTATGGTGGAGTATAAATTCCAACTCCACCAAGTTAAACTTGATCCACCCATTTTTATAAGCCTATAAATTTAAAGGTCTTATTTTTTAATAACAAATATTTCACTTCAACCTTAATTAACAACCTCTAAATTAAGTCCAATTATTCTATAAACTTAATAAAATCAATAAGAAAATTTTATAATCTATTTTTTAGCTTAAACTATTTACTCATTAAAACCACTTTACAATCAGGATATATTTTTCTTCGAATATCCCAATAACTTCTTATATCTAAACTATTTTATTCTCTATATAGCTCACTATAACTTACTGGGCTTTTGGTTAAAGCTTTTCAATTTCAAAAAGTATAAGCATGTAACTCCACCAAAATGGGCGTGTAAGACGACAACTCTCTTAAGCTGAATACTTAAACTTAACCTTTCATTTGAAACTAAACATGCACGTATCTTATTTGAGAGTATTTTTTAAGGTTAGAGTTATGTTGATCAATCTCTATTTAGCACGAAAGTTTGAAAATTAACAAAATGAATTAGATGAGATTATAAAAGGTTAAACGAAATGAGCACCTTGAGACTCAATGAGTTGATCCACCTGAACAGGCATTCCCAATAAATAACCCTGAAATTGCTGACAGCCTAGACGAGTCAAAATCTCAACCTGCTGTTGAGTTTCCACCCCTTCTGCCGTTACGGTTAAACCTAGCTTTTTAGCTAAATGAATAATACTTTCTAGAATAACTTCTTCTTTCGAACCGGGTTTCAAATCAACAATAAAGCCACGATCAATTTTCAACTCATCTACAGGCAAATCTTTTAAATATAAAAAACTCGAATGTCCAGTTCCAAAATCATCAATGGCAACACGAATTCCCATGTCACGTAACCGCTCACAGGCTCGGATACTCAAGTCGATATGACGCATTGCCGTAGATTCAGTAATTTCAACAATTAAGTGATGAGGTTGAATTTGATATTTTTTTAACAATGCTTCGAGTGTACTAAATAACTTTTTATTTTCAAATTGTAGTGCCGACAGGTTCACTGCAACTGGATAAAATGGCGTATTACTGCGTTCCCATTCCTGAATTTGCAGGCAAGCTTGCTCAAGCGCCCAATATCCCATTGGAATGATTAACCCCGTTTTTTCCGCACCTTCAATGAACATATGCGGAGTAAGTATTCCTAAGGCCGGGTGATTCCAACGGATTAAGGCTTCAACTCCACAGACTTCAAGATTCGTATTAAATTTTGGTTGGTAATATAAGATGAACTGTTTTTCTTCTACGGCTTTATAAAGATCATTGATCAGTTTTGACTGACTTCTAGTTTCTTGTTGATGGGTTGAGTAACTAAAGATTGTATAAGTATTTCGACCTTGTTCTTTAGACATGAGCATGGCGGCATCAGCATTCATGAGTAAGTCCTGAACATTCTGTCCATGCTCAGGAAAGAGTGCTACGCCCAGACTTGCAGAAATATTAATTTCCTTGCCAGAAATTTGATAGCTTTCCTGAATCAGTTGTAAAACTTTCTCAGCCAAAACCACCGCTTCATCTGCATTTGTATTTTCTGCAATAAGCAGAAATTCATCGCCACCGATTCTAAGCAATTTACATTTTTCATTGAGTTGCCAATGTAAACGGTTTGCCATTTGAATAAGTAATTGATCACCCACATGATGCCCAAATGCATCATTCACCGATTTAAAACGGTCTAAATCAATATATAAAAATGCAATTTTCTGATCTTTATATCGATGATCTGAGAGTAATACTTCAGCATAATCAACTAAATAAAGACGGTTTGGTAGTTTAGTTAAGTTATCTTGTATAGAGAGATTAGCTAATTCTTTATTTGCCTTACGTAACTCTAAATTTTGTTGTGTGAGCCGCTGCTCTAACATCGCGACAATAAAACTTGCTACGAGTACCAGACACGTGACTAAAATAATCGTAAATAATAATAAGTCATGCTCTGCCTGATATTGACTAATAAATTTATCAGTAATATTCGTCGCAATGAGCGCCGTATAGTGCATACCCATAATACTTAAGGTCATCATAACCGAAAATGCGATTTTTAAAGTTAGACGATGACGTTCGGTGTCTTTTAATTTATAAGCTAATAAAAATGCCAGCCCTGAACCACTCATCGCAATTAATATAGAAAATAATAATAAGAAAGAGGTGTAGTCTTTTTTAAAGATATTAATATTCCAGCCCAACATACTAATGTAATATGAAGCTGAAATTCCGATTCCCATAATAATAGAGCTCAAAATGAGCCGGAATAAAGGAAGGGTAAAGCGTGAGGTCAGCCACATGGCGATGCCCGATAGCAAAGCACTAATAGCAAATGAAACAGTAATCAAAGGAATATTAGAGTCGACTGTTTCAAACAGATGATACGCTTGTATACCGATAATATGAACAATACTAATTGCAGACGCGAGCAATAAACCATTGATAAATAAAATGAATGGCTCAAATTTTTTATAGGCTTTTTTGAATATTAATTGCTCCATGGAAATCACGAGATAACAAATGAAGCCAGCTGCAATAAAAGAGCCGACGATCAATGTGCTATCGTAATCAACATGACCCATAGTGGACTTCCATGATTATTCAATACTTTTTTTTATTTTGTTCAACTCATTGCCCAAAATACAATTAAAAATTAAACACGTTAAAAAAATTTTAGTAAATTTGACGTTTTTAGTCAGTTATCAACAATAACACTATCTATCTTTTGGTCAAGTATTTTTTACTTTATAAATCAATAGAGTAACCAAAAATTAAGCAGCCAATTATATGAAAAATATAGAATTTTCTTAATCTAGTCAAGTTCACCCAGTGGCTCTTTTCATATTCAAATAAAAACAGTATAAAAAAAGAACCCTGCTCAGTAGCAGGGTTCTTTAGAAGCTTTAGAAAAAGAAAATTAGTTCTTTTCTTTGTCTACGATTTTGTTTGCTTGAATCCAAGGTATGAGCGAGGACTAGTAGAGCATTGCTCTGCCCGAGCGCAAGAGCGAAGTTTTACTTCGCTAACGCGCGTTTCAAGCTAAAGAAAAAACTTAGTTTTTCTCTTTATCTACGATTTTGTTCGCTTGAATCCAAGGCATCATCGCGCGTAACTTATTACCAGTTACTTCAATACCATGTGCAGCATTTTGACGACGACGAGCAGTCATAGATGGGTAGTTTAAAGCACCCTCTTGAATGAACATCTTCGCGTATTCGCCAGATTGAATACGTTTCAACGCATTACGCATTGCTTCACGAGACTGTTCGTTAATTACTTCTGTACCAGTTACATATTCACCGTACTCAGCATTGTTAGATACTGAATAGTTCATGTCAGCGATACCGCCTTCAAACATCAAGTCAACGATCAATTTAAGTTCGTGTAAACATTCGAAGTAAGCCATTTCTGGAGCATAACCAGCTTCAACTAAAGTTTCGAAGCCCATTTTCACGAGTTCAACTGCACCACCACAAAGAACTGCTTGCTCACCGAATAAGTCAGTTTCAGTTTCTTCACGGAATGAAGTTTCGATAATACCAGTACGGCCGCCACCTACGCCAGAAGCATAAGAAAGAGCAACGTTACGTGCATTACCAGAAGCATCTTGGTGAATTGCGATTAGATCAGGAACACCTGAACCACGTTGGTATTCAGAACGAACTGTGTGACCTGGTGCTTTAGGAGCAACCATGATTACATCTAAGTCCTTACGTGGAACAACTTGGTTATAAAGAATTGAGAAACCATGAGCAAATGCAAGAGTTGCACCTTCTTTGATGTTTGGCTCAATCACGTCACGGTAAAGTTGTGATTGGAATTCATCTGGAGTCAAAATCATTACGAGGTCAGCTTGCTTAACAGCAGCAGGCACTTCTGCAACTTTAAGACCAGCATTTTCAGCTTTCTTCCAAGAAGCTGAACCAGCACGTAAACCTACAGTTACGTCTACGCCTGAGTCTTTAAGGTTAAGTGCATGAGCATGACCTTGAGAACCGTAACCAACAATCGCTACTTTCTTGCCTTGGATGATTGATAAGTCACAGTCTTTATCGTAAAAAATTTGCATTTGTGTTCTCCGCTAAAATACTTTTAAAAAATTAAATGGCTAATACTTTTTCGCCACGGGCGATACCAGATACACCTGAACGAACGACTTCTAGAATAGTGTTTTCTGCAAGCGCATCGATAAAACCATCTAATTTTTCAGTTGTCCCTGCTATTTGAATGGTATAGGTAGTTGGTGTCACGTCGACAATTTGCGCACGGAAAATATCCGCAGTACGCTTAATTTCAGCACGTGAAGCACCTAACGCTTTTACTTTAATCAACATCAGTTCACGCTCAATGTGTGAACCTTCTGATAAATCTACTACTTTTACAACTTCAACAAGCTTGTTGAGCTGCTTTGTAATCTGTTCAATCTTATGGTCATCACCATAAGTGGTTAACGTCAAACGTGACAACGTTGGGTCTTCGGTCGGGGCTACATTCAACGTCTCAATGTTATAGTTACGTTGACTGAATAAACCCACCAAACGAGAAAGCGCACCAGCTTCGTTTTCAACGAGTACAGAAATAATATGTCTCATTATGTACGCTCCCCTTTACCTAACCACATATCCTTCATGGACTGACCTGCGATCAGCATTGGATAAACATGTTCTGTACGATCCACCATGACATTAATGAATACACATTTATCATTAATTGCCATTGCTTCAGCAAGCTTCGACTCTAGTTCATCAGCATGATCAATTTGAATACCCACATGACCGTAAGCTTCCATTAACTTACCAAAGTCAGGTAACGATTCAACATATGAGCTTGAGTGACGGCCTTCATAGTTCATATCTTGCCATTGTTTAACCATACCTAAAGCACGGTTATTCAAGCATAAGATCTTCACATTCATACCGTATTGCTTACAAGTTGAAAGCTCCTGAATACACATCTGAATTGAAGCTTCACCGGTAATACAAACTACCTGTTGATCTGGGAAAGCCAACTTAGCAGCCATTGCATAAGGTAAACCTACGCCCATGGTGCCCAATCCGCCAGAGTTAATCCATTGACGTGGACGCTTGTACTTGTAATACAACGCACCAAACATTTGGTGTTGACCTACATCAGAAGTAATGATGGCATCACCATTGGTCGCTTTATATAAAGCCTCAACAACTTGTTGTGGCTTCATTGTGCCATCAGCAGGTGTTTCATACTTCAAACCATGAACTTTACGCCATTCATTAATTTGATCCCACCATGCAGAAATTGCTTCAGGATTTGGCTTAGACACATCCAATTGTTTCAATTGCGTCAACATTTCCTGAAGTACAGGCTCAACTGCCCCTACAATCGGAATGTGCGCCATGATCGTTTTTGAAATGCTCGCCGGATCAATATCAACATGAATAACTTTTGCATTCACACAGAATTTTGCAGGGTTATTGGTTACTCGGTCATCAAAACGAGCACCAATTGCAAGAATGACGTCAGCATTATGCATCGCCATGTTTGCTTCATAAGTACCGTGCATTCCCAGCATGCCCACAAACTGTGGATCATCACCTGGGAAACCACCAAGACCCATAAGTGTATTTGTTACTGGGTAACCCAACAAATGAGCTAGCTCAGTCAATAATGCTGATGCATTACCTTGAACAACACCACCACCTGTATAAATTACAGGGCGCTTTGCACTTAAAAGTTCATCAATCGCTTTGCGAATTTGACCAGAATGACCACGTGAAGGAGGCTGATAAGAACGCATCTTCACTTTTTCAGGATATTCGTATGCAAATTTTTCTGCAGGATTTGTAGCATCTTTAGGAATATCGACTACAACTGGGCCAGGACGACCACTTGATGCAATATAAAATGCTTTTTTGATAATTGCAGGAATTTCACTTGCGTGACGAACTTGGAAGCTGTGCTTCACGATAGGACGTGAAATACCGACCATATCAGTTTCTTGGAAAGCGTCTTCACCAATAAGATGTGATGCAACCTGGCCAGACAAAATCACCATTGGGATTGAGTCCATATAAGCTGTTGCAATTGGAGTCACAGTATTAGTTGCGCCAGGTCCAGAAGTGACCAGTACTACGCCTGTCTTACCTGTAGCACGTGAATAAGCATCTGCCATATGACCAGCAGCTTGTTCATGACGTACGAGGTAATGATTAATTTTGTCTTGTTGAAATAGCGCATCATAAATATGTAATACAGCGCCGCCTGGATAACCAAAAACATGTTCAACGCCTTCGTCCGCAAGAGCACGAACGAGCATTTCACCACCAGATAAAAGTTCCAACGTGATTCACCCTAAAATCTTTATCACTATTTATGGAAGGCACAAATAGTGTTTCATTCATTGAATTGTCTGCACTGTTATAGCACACATATTGTCTAGTTTTCGTTGCAATAGAAAAATTTCTGTTTTTCAGCCGTATAAGCTTTTTTAACATTAATAAAGCATGTCTGGATATACATACTTTAAGTAAAATCAATCTCTCGGCTAGAGAGAATGTCTATTACAAAACATGACGGTTATTCGAAGGGTGATCAAATAATCGCATATAAAACTAAAGGAGCATTTTTGTTGTTTAATTCACTAAAGTCAAGATTAAAGAAAAGGTTTTTCCATAAAAAATTTTAGCTGCTTCTTTTTTAATCTAAAATTGAATCGTAAATTGGGTAGCTCTAATCTCTATTTATTAAAATAATTATTCTTCTTTATATAAAACCATGCATTGTAAATTGCTTATTTATGAACTTTATTTAAATATAGCCAGCTTTCTTTGGGGAATATCTGATATGAATTTATCTTATTTAAAAACAAGCTTATATACAGCAGTTACAACAGCAATTTTAATTTACTCAAGCCAAAGTCAGGCACAGCAATATTACAAATGGATGGATAAAAATGGTTCCACCCATTACACCACGACTCCACCACCTAAGAGTGCAAAACATTTGAACAAAGTTTCAACTTATGGCAGCCAATCATCCGTAAAAAATTTGACCCCCACCTCAGAACAACAACCTCAAGATAAAACAGATAAAGTAGTACGAGAGGCAACTAACGTCGCACAAGAAAAAAATGCACCCGCCGCCGCAGTTCTACCTGCTACATCAGCCCCATCCGCTACAACACCACGATAAGTAAAATGAGAGTGGTGAATATTTTCATCACTCTTCTATTATTTAAAATAAAGAAGAATAGATTGAGAAATGTTTATTGCTCATATTAAAAGATAAAATCCTGATCTAAAAACTGACATTTCCTTTTATTTTGCGCTATGCTGTGCAGCAATCTTTCATTTCAATTTTCGTTGTATAGCTTACGTCTATGACTATTTCTCACATTGACCCCGAATATCAAGCAAACACGATTGAACCATCAGTTCAACAAGATTGGGAAAATCGTAAAGTCTTTAAAGTTGCCGACACTGTCGAAGGTAAACATCGCTACATCCTGTCAATGTTTCCTTACCCAAGTGGCAAGCTGCATATGGGGCATGTGCGTAACTATACAATTGGCGATGTAATTAGCCGTTTTTACCGTTTAAAAGGTGAAACTGTATTACAACCTATGGGTTGGGATGCATTCGGTCTACCTGCGGAAAACGCAGCAATTGCCCATAAAGTTGCTCCGGCAAAATGGACATTTGAAAACATTGCCTACATGCGTGACCAATTAAAAAAATTAGGTCTATCTGTAGACTGGGACCGCGAGTTCGCAACTTGCACACCAGAGTACTATCACTGGGAACAATGGTTATTCGTTCAGCTTTATAAAAAAGGCCTGATCTACCGTAAACTTTCAACAGTAAACTGGGATCCAGTTGACCAAACAGTTTTAGCAAACGAGCAAGTTGAAAATGGTCGTGGCTGGCGCTCAGGTGCATTGGTAGAAAAACGCGATATTCCAATGTACTACTTCCGTATTACGGACTATGCACAAGAATTATTAGACGATCTTGACACTTTACAAGATGGCTGGCCTCAACAAGTGTTGACCATGCAACGTAACTGGATTGGTCGCTCTACAGGCATGGAAATTACTTTCCCATCTGCCAATACCGAAATTTATGCTGATGGCTTAACTGTTTATACCACGCGTGCTGACACTTTAATGGGTGTGACATACGTTGCCGTTGCAGCAGAACACCCTCTCGCGCTTAAAGCTGCTGAAAACAACCCTGAACTGGCTGCATTTATCGAAGAATGCCGCATGGGTTCAGTTGCAGAAGCTGACTTGGCAACAGCCGAGAAAAAAGGTATGGCAACAGGCTTGTTTGTAAAACATCCTGTAACTGGTGAAGAGCTTCCTGTCTGGATCGCAAACTACGTATTAATGTCTTATGGTTCTGGCGCAGTAATGGCTGTACCGGCACATGACGAACGTGATTTTGAATTTGCTAACAAGTTTAACTTGTCAATTAAGCAAGTGATTGATGCCAAAGGCGCTGATGATGCAGACTATTCTGCAACTGAATGGCAAGAATGGTACGGTTCTAAAGAAGGTAAACTTGTTAACTCTGGTGAGTTTGACGGTTTAGAATTCCAAGCTGCGTTTGACGCATTCCTTGCGAAATTAGAACCACACAATTTAGCAAATTCTAAAGTTCAATTCCGCTTACGTGACTGGGGTGTTTCTCGTCAACGTTACTGGGGTTGTCCAATTCCAATGATTAACTGTGATACTTGTGGTCAAGTCACAGTTCCAGAAGACCAGCTTCCAGTTGTATTACCAACAGATGTTGTTCCAGATGGTTCAGGTAACCCGCTTAACAAAATGCCTGAATTCTATGAAACTAAATGTCCTTGTTGTGGTGGCGATGCACGCCGTGAAACAGATACTTTAGATACTTTCGTAGAGTCATCTTGGTACTATGCACGCTATGCATCTCCAGACTTTACTGGCGGTTTGGTTAAACCTGAAGCTGCTCAAAATTGGCTTCCAGTGAACCAATACATTGGTGGTGTTGAGCACGCAATTCTTCACTTACTTTATGCACGTTTCTTCCACAAATTAATGCGTGACGAAGGCGTTGTACAAGGTAACGAGCCATTTACCAACTTGTTAACTCAAGGCATGGTGCTTGCAGATACGTTCTACCGTGAAGCAGAAAATGGTAAGAAAACTTGGTTTAACCCAGCTGATATTGAGCTAGAGCGCGATGAAAAAGGTCGTATTCTTTCTGCAAAATATTCAGGTGACGGCCAAGAAGTTGTGATCGGCGGACAAGAAAAAATGTCTAAGTCGAAAAACAACGGTATCGACCCACAAGCGATTATTGACCAATACGGTGCAGATACTGCTCGTGTATTCATGATGTTTGCTGCACCACCAGATCAATCTTTAGAATGGTCTGATGCAGGTGTTGAAGGTGCAAACCGTTTCTTGAAACGTGTATGGCGCCTTGTTGCTGGCTTCCTTGAAAAAGGAAACTCAGCTTCTACAATCGATGCAGCTAATTTGTCTAAAGACGCTCAAGACTTACGTCGTAAAACACACGAAACCATTCAAAAAGTAAGTGATGATATTGAACGTCGTCATGCATTCAATACTGCGATTGCTGCTTTAATGGAGTTGTTAAATGCAAGCAACAAGTTTGAAGCAAAAGACGACAATGACATTGCTGTAGAACGTGAAGCAATCACAACACTGTTAACGTTACTCGAACCGTTTGCACCACATTTAAGCCAAACTTTATTGGCTCAATTTGGTACAGATGTTACGGCAGCAACTTTCCCTGAAGTTGATGCTGCTGCGTTAACACGTAATACGCAAACGATTGTTGTACAGGTTAACGGTAAACTTCGCGGTAAACTTGAAGTTTCTGTTGATATTTCGAAGGAAGATCTATTAGCTCAAGCTAAAGCTCTACCAGAAGTTCAACAATTCTTAACCGGACCAACAAAAAAAGAAATTGTGGTTCCAAATAAATTAGTTAACCTCGTGGTTTAATTAAAGTTATTAATGAGAGGATCAAGCATGCACTTAGCCAAACGTTTAGCCGCTGTTGTTTTAACCTTAGGCCTTAGTGCAGGCTTAGTCGGGTGTGGATTTCATTTAAAAGGAACCAACCCGACTGCGACTCCGCTTGTTTATAAAAAGTTAAGCCTTGAGTTACCAGGTAAAACTGATGATTTGGAAACGCAGTTAAAAGTGTATTTAGCTGCAAATGGTGTTCAACTCAGCAATGATAATGATGCCTATGTACTTCGTGTTTTAGAGTACACACCACGTCGTCAGCTTTTAAATGGAAAACTAACTGAAGTATTATTACGTTTGACTGTAACCTTCCAGATTGAAGATCGTCAGGGTAATAAGATTACTGAGCCACGCTCATTAACTGCATCTCGTAGTTATCAATATGACTTGGCAACAGTCAACACTGAAAATCAGCAAGAAAGTTACTTACAACGTATTGTAATTGATGATATTGCGCAGCAGATTACTCGTCAGATTTCAGCAAATCGCTTACCAAAAGCTCAGCCTTAACCTGTATTTTTGCCAGCAATGAAAATTGACTATTTACAAGCCTTAAAACGTACTCCGGAAGCTCGGGGTGCGTGGATTTTACATGGGCAAGAGCCTTTATTAGAACAAAATTTATTAGATGCCTTTCGCAAAAGCTGGCAGCAACAAGAAGTTGAAAGACAGCGCTATGATATTAGTAGCGTAAGCGACTGGAAAAATGTCTTTAACGCACTTAATAGCTTATCTTTATTTTCTCAACAGCTTGCTATTGAAGTACACGGCAATATAAAACCTGATGCGAATGGCTTAAAACAACTCAAAAGCTATATACAACATAATGAACATAACCTGCTTTTAATTGTTTTACCCAAACAAGATAGTAATAGTTTAAAGTCTGCTTTCTTCCAAGTTGTTGAAGCAAATGGAGTTGTAGTTGCCCTAACGGCAAATTACCCACAAGACCGTCAACGTATTTTAAACGTAGAAGCAGAAAAGCTTGAGATCCAGCTCGACAATGATGCTTGGCAGTGGTTAATGCAACATCATGAGCACAATTTGCTTGCAGCTAAAAATAGCTTGATGCGTGTAAGAGATACATTTCCAGACCAACAACTCATTCAAATTGAACAATTATATGCGTGCCTACAAGATCAATCACGCTATACCACCTATGATTTAAGTGATGCGTTATTAGAAGGTAACCTTGGCCAATCTATTAAGATTTTTCAATATTTAATTGCAGCAGGCGAACCAGATAGTCTGATCTTATGGACTTTAAGTAAAGAAATGCGCTTGTTAATGCAATTGTTTGAACAGCCTCATAATGCCTTACAGCTTGGCATATGGAAAACAAAAGTAGGGTTATATCAACAAGCATTAAGAAGACTAAATCCACAACAGTTCCTAGGTTGGTCTACCCTTCTATTACAAATCGATGCAGCAATTAAAGGAATGTCGAACGAAAATACAGAACATTTAATGCAGCAAGCGATTGCTGAATTATGTGGAAAAACATTATTTATACACTAATTCGCCTGAATCATTTTTTTTCATTCTTGAAATATCATAAAAATTCACGTTTTATCCTCATTTCGCTTTTATACTAAATTAAATTTTAAACTTTTCGACCTGTTGCCATGCCAAAAATAAAGCCAATCAAACTTGTTATTATCATCGTCTGTATAGTCATTATTGCTCTTTTAGCTTGGAAGTTTTTCAAGCCAAAACAGCAACAGCCACAATATATTACTGCCGAGGTAACACGCGGGGATATTGAAAATAATGTACTTGCAACGGGTACACTTGATGCAACCAAACTGATTAGTGTCGGTGCACAGGTATCTGGTCAGGTTAAAAAAATGTATGTGCAACTTGGCGATCAAGTTAAGCAAGGTCAACTTATTGCGCAGATTGATTCAACGACCCAAGAAAATAGTTTAAAAACCTCTGATGCGAATATTAAAAATTTAGAAGCACAGCGCCTTCAGCAAGTTGCTTCTTTGAATGAAAAACAACTTGAATACCGCCGTCAACAACAAATGTATGCACAAGATGCAACACCACGTGCGGATTTAGAATCGGCTGAGGCAAGCTATAAAACAGCTCAGGCACAAATCAAAGCGTTAGATGCACAAATTGAATCGGCAAAAGTCACAAAATCTACGGCGCAAACCAATATTGGTTATACGCGTATTGTTGCTCCAACAGATGGTACGGTTGTCGCAATTGTGACTGAAGAAGGTCAAACCGTAAACGCCAATCAAAGTGCGCCAACAATTGTCAAAATTGCAAAACTACAAAACATGACGATCAAGGCTCAAGTCAGTGAAGCTGACATTATGAAAGTTGAGAAAGGACAACAGGTTTATTTCACTACTTTAGGTGAAGACACTAAGCGTTATGCAACTTTACGCCAGATTGAACCTGCTCCAGATTCTATTTCTAGCGAATCAACAAGTACGACAAGCTCAACAACGAGCTCAGCTGTTTACTATAATGCCCTATTCGATGTGCCAAATACTGATGGTAAATTGCGTATTGATATGACTGCACAAGTTTATATCGTATTAAACTCAGCTAAAAATGCCCTGCTCGTTCCATCATCAGCACTTAGCTCTAAACAATTTTCAGGTCAAAGAAAATCAGGCCAATCATCTGATAAAGCTAGCTCTACACCTGAAGCTACTAAAAAATCTCAAGGAAATGGAGCTCGTTTGGAGCGTCTTAACCTGACTGCTGAGCAAAAACAGTTAATTGAACAAGGTAAATTAACGTTAAGTGTTGTACGTGTATTACAAGCTGATGGCACAACTAAACCAACTCAAATTTTGGTTGGCATTAACAACCGTGTAAATGCGCAAGTTCTTGCGGGCTTAAAACAAGGTGATCAAGTTGTCATTGCCGATAGTGCAGATACTTCTGCTGCATCAGCTAATAGTAGTAATAACCGTCGCCGTAGTGGCCCAATGGGAATGTAAGCATGACAAAACAAGCTTTGCTTGAAGTCAGCAATCTAGTCCGGGAATTCCCTGCTGGCGAAAGCACGATACAAATTTTAAAAGGCATTGACCTTACCATTTACGAAGGCGAACTGGTTGCTATTGTCGGTCAGTCTGGTTCTGGTAAGTCAACGCTCATGAATATTTTGGGTTGTTTAGACCGCCCTACGAGTGGTAGTTACAAAGTTAGTGGCCAAGAGACCGGCAAACTCGAACCAGATCAACTCGCTCGACTACGCCGTGAATATTTTGGTTTTATTTTCCAGCGCTACCATTTACTGGGTGATTTATCTGCTGAGGGTAACGTTGAAGTTCCGGCTGTTTATGCAGGTGTTACCCCTTCTGAACGAAAACAACGTGCAACGGCTTTGCTGACCGAATTAGGTTTAGGCACTAAAACACTCAATAGACCAAGCCAGCTCTCTGGTGGTCAGCAGCAGCGTGTTTCGATTGCCCGTGCACTTATGAATGGCGGTGACGTTATTCTGGCAGATGAACCGACAGGGGCACTCGACTCTCATAGTGGTGTTGAGGTGATGCGTATTTTGCGTGAACTCAATGCCGCAGGTCACACTATTATTTTAGTCACTCATGATATGCAAGTTGCAAAAAATGCGACGCGTATTATCGAAATTAGTGACGGAGAAATTATTAGTGACCGTCCTAATATTCCTGATCAAGCAGCCGAACCAGGCAACTCTGATCCAGATGCCGCTCCAGCTTTGCAAGGCAAACAGAAGAAAGGCAAAAGTATTTCTGCATGGCGTTCTACTTTAGACCGCCTATCCGAAGCTTTTCAAATGGCTTTACTGTCGATGAATGCCCACCGCATGCGTACTTTTTTAACCATGCTTGGGATCATTATTGGTATTGCATCTGTTGTTACAGTGGTCGCCCTAGGTAAAGGTTCTCAGCAACAAATTTTAAGCAATATTAGTAGTCTGGGAACAAATACGATTACGGTGTTTCAGGGCCGTGGTTTTGGTGACAACTCCAAAACTGCAAACTTTAAAACATTGGTTCCTGCCGACGCTGATGCGTTAATGACTCAACCTTATGTCAGTGCAGTCAGCCCAATCGTCAGCACATCTAAAACCATTCGTTATCAACAAAATGAAGCAAACGCGACCATTAATGGTGTGAGTAACGATTATTTCGATGTAAAAGGTTTGGTTTTTAAAGATGGGCAAACTTTTGACCAACGTAGTGTGCGTGATCGTTCACAAGATGTAGTCATTGATACTAATACACAAAAACAATTCTTTAGTGATGGCACTAACCCAATTGGACAAGTGGTGCTACTTGGTAGTGTTCCAGCTCGAATTATCGGAATTGTAGAACCTCAAACCAGTGGAATGGGCTCAGATGATACTTTAAATGTCTATATGCCTTATACAACCGTAATGAGCCGTATGTTGGGTCAATCTAATGTGCGTAATATCGTGGTTCGTATTAATGACAAATATTCAACTGCTGCCGCAGAAAATGCGATTGTAAACTTATTAACTCAGCGCCACGGTGCACAAGATATTTTCACTATGAACAGTGACAGTATCCGTCAAACCATTGAGAAAACAACCAGCACAATGACGCTTTTGGTTTCAGCAATTGCCGTAATTTCACTGGTGGTTGGTGGTATCGGGGTAATGAATATTATGCTGGTTTCTGTGACTGAACGTACTCAAGAAATTGGCGTACGTATGGCCGTAGGTGCTCGTCAAAGTGATATTTTGCAGCAATTCCTGATTGAAGCAATTTTGGTGTGTCTAATTGGTGGTGTACTTGGCGTCTTACTGTCGCTTGGTCTTGGACAACTTATTAATAAATTTGCTGGCGGTAACTTTAGCGTGGCTTATTCAAGCACTTCTATTATTGCAGCATTTGTCTGTTCAACACTGATTGGTGTCGTTTTTGGTTTCTTACCTGCCAAGAATGCCGCGAAACTTGACCCTGTTGCCGCACTATCTCGAGAATAAGGAAAATTGCATGTCTTTCTCTATGACTAAACTCAGCACAGCACTTCTTCTCACAGGTTCTCTTGTAGGATGTGCAGCTGTAGTAAAAACCCCTTATGAAACACCTACGGTACAAGTTCCGGGTAGTTTTCAGTATGATGCTACCAAAGCAAAAAACATGTCTGCCGATCAATACTCTGATCGGTGGTGGACACTTTTTGGCGATGCGCAGCTTAATCAGCTCGTAAGCAATGTATTAGAGCGTAACAGTGATTTAGCAGTTGCTGGAATTGCATTAAAACAAGCTCGTCTACAAGCTGATCTAACTGCAAACAAACAAGGTTTACGTACCAACTCTAGTGTTTCAACTGGTCATTCTTTCGATTTAAATTCGGGAGATGACAGCTCTAAAGGCCTATCAATGAGTGCGGGTGTAAGCTATGAGCTTGACTTGTTTGGCAAGCTTGCACGCCAAACTGAAGCAAGTAAATGGGAAGCCTTAGCAACTGAACAAGACTTACAAGCCACTGGGCAAAGTTTAATTGCAACCACTGCCAAACTCTATTGGCAACTCGGTTATTTAAATGAGCGCTACACAACTGCCCAGCAAAGTCTCGCAACCTCTCAAAAGCTTTATGACTTGGTACAAATTCAATATAAAGCTGGTGCTGTGTCAGGTGTAGATCTGACTCAAGCAGAACAATCGGTACAAAGCCAAAAAGCGAGTTTAAGCCAGATTGAACAACAACGGGTTGAAACTCGCACAGCTATTGCGGTGCTATTACATGAGCCGCTGCAACAATTAAACATTCAAGAGCCAAAGCGTTTACCACGTAATGCACTGCCGGCAATTGGTGCGGGCTTACCTGCCGATATTTTATCGCGCCGTCCAGATCTACAAGCCTCTGAGCTTCGTTTGAAAAAAGCACTTGCGACTAAAGATGCTACTAAGGCGAGCTACTATCCATCGATTAGCTTAACCAGCAGTTTAGGTTCAAGCAGCACATCGTTGACAGAACTGTTACGTAACCCTGCCCTGACGCTTGGTGCAAGTTTAAGCTTACCATTTTTGCAATATAACGATATGAAGAAGGATATCGCGATTAGCAATCTGGATTATGAAAAAGCGATTATTCAATATCGTCAAACGCTTTATCAGGCTTTTGCTGACGTAGAAAATGCTTTATCGAGTCGAACCGAACTAGACAAACAAGTAGCACTACAAGAACGTAATGTTGAACTTGCAGAAAAAACTGAACGTTTAACTGAAGTCCGTTACCGCTATGGCGCTGTTGCATTAAAAACACTTCTTGATGCTCAGCAAACTACACGTACTGCACGGTTAAGCCTCGTTGAAACCAAGCAAAGCCAATACAATGCTTATGTTACCCTTATGCAAGCTTTAGGTGGTTCACCTGTAAAAGAACTGCCAAATTAATAGCACTCTAGATGCAATTCTTTTACTTACTTAAAACTATCAGTTCATTTTCGATGAACTGATAGTTTTTTGATTTTACTAATCAAATTTTATATATTAACGTAAATATCGCTGTTTTATATGCTGAATAGAATAAATCTAAATAAGATAGAAAATCCGATTAGTTATATTTACAAAAAGAGTTCAAACTATGAGTTATGAAGCTAAAGTATTCAATGTAATGATAGCCTCTCCTGGAGATGTTGCATCTGAAAGGACTATCATTCGTGACGTAATATATGAGTGGAATGCTGTTCATTCAAAAACACGAAATATTGTTTTATTACCTGTTGGATGGGAATCTCATTCATCTCCTGAAATGGGGGCCTCTCCTCAAGAAATCATAAATAACCAAGTTTTAGATAAATGTGACTTCCTTATTGGTGTTTTTTGGACGCGCATTGGAACACCTACCACAGAATATGCTAGCGGTACTGTTGAGGAAATCGAAAAACATATAGCCACTGATAAACCAGCGATGCTTTATTTTTCCAGTCAGCCTGTTGTAATGGACACAGTTGACCCAAATCAATATGCTGAATTAAGTAAGTTTAAAAAAAGTTGCCAAACTCGTGGCTTATATCAAAGTTATGATAGCCAATCAGACTTCAAAGACAAATTTTATCGCCATCTCCAACTTAAAATTAATGAACACTCTTTATTTAAATTCGAAATAAGCGACTCATTACTACATCAAACTGAAGTGGTAAAATCTAAAACTTCACTTCCGACTTTATCAAACGAGGCTCGTATATTACTTAAAGAAGCAAGTCTCGATAGCAACGGTACTATTATGTCTCTAAGCTATATAGGGGGTGAAGACATTCAAACTAATGGTAAAAATTTGATTTCATCACAACAACCAAGAGAGGTTGCCCGTTGGAAATCAGCTATTCAAGAACTAAAATATGAAAATTTAATTGAAGATCGCGGCTATAAAGGTGAAATATTTAGAATCACTAACCTTGGTTATCAAATCGCAGATATGATCGAATTATAAATATCAGGATAAATTTATACAAAATTGATTAATATAGAGTTTTTCATCCAACCAAAATTACTAGATATACTCTCTAGTGATGCTGGGCTTAGTGCTGTAAAAATCCTTTTCGAAATGTACTCCTATTCAAAAACTTAATGATAATAAGAATAAAGCCGCTATAAAAGCGGCTTTATTCTATAAATTAGATAAATCTAATTATTCATCATCCATCATAGATTGGCTCATACCTACAGTATTGAAACCAGCATCTACATATAGAATTTCACCAGTAATACCTGAAGCCCATGGTGAACAAAGGAATAATGCTGCATTACCCACTTCGTCAATGGTCACATTACGTTTTAACGGCGCAACTTTTTCATTAGCATCTAACATTTTACGGAAAGATTTAATACCAGAAGCAGCTAAAGTACGGATTGGACCCGCAGAAATCGCGTTTACACGGATACCATCAACACCCAAGCTTGATGCTAAGTAGCGAACACCCGCTTCTAAAGAAGCTTTTGCCATACCCATTACGTTGTAGTTAGGCATAACACGCTCAGAACCTTGATAAGTCAAAGTCAATAAACAACCTTGGCGAGCTTGTAATAAAGGTTTTGCAGCACGAGCCATTGCAATAAAGCTGTATGCACTGATGTCATGAGCAACTTTAAAACCGTCACGGTCAGTCACGTCAGTAAAGTCACCATCAAGCGTATGTGCAGGAGCAAAGCCAATAGAATGAACTACGCCATCAAGACCGTCCCAATGTTTTGCAAGTTCTGCAAATGCATTGTCAATTTCACTATCAACTGCTACATCACATGGAAACACAAGCTTAGAACCGAATTGCTCAGCAAAGTCATCCACACGTTTTTTTAATTTTTCGTTTGGATAAGTAAACGCAAGCTCTGCACCTTCACGGTGTAATGCTTGAGCAATACCAAAAGCAATTGATAATTTACTAGCAACGCCTGCAATCAAAAAGCGCTTACCTGCTAAAAGTCCTTGTGTCATGCCGATCTCACTCAAAACAATTTCAAGCATAATGCCAATATTCAGCGGTTTTCGAAATTGCATAATGCATCTTTTTTCAAAAATCGCACGAAAAAAAATCGCTCCTGATAAGGAGCGACTTCTCGATGAATTCAATCTTAGTCGTCAGACAATAAGCCAAGTAAGCGTAAGAAAGAAATATACATCCACACTAAAGTTGCAAGTAATGCGATACCACACAACCATTCCATGAATTTTGGTGCACGATATGCTGCATTAGTTTCGATTAAATCAAAATCTAAAATCAGGTTAAGTGAAGCAATCACTGCAACAAATGCAGCAAAGCCAATGCCTAACCAGTTACTTTCAAAAATATAAGGAACACTTGAACCAAATGCTAAACGCATGACCATCTGTACAATAAATACAATAAAGATCGCTAAAGATGCAGAAATTACAACTGACTTGAACTTTTCAGTTGCGCGAATAATTTGGAATTTATATAGACCAAACATCACCAAAGTGGTGACGAAAGTTGCTAATAAAGCTTGAAGAGGAACACCTGGGTATTTCATTTGAAAAGTAAAAGAAATACCACCTAAAAAAGCCCCTTCAAATAAGGCATACGGAATTGCCAATGTTGGCGCGGTCGTTGGTTTAAACGTTGTAATTAAAGCTAAAACCAAACCACCAATTGCACCCACAATTGAAGCCGCGTAAGCAATACCAACATTTGCAGTAAAGGCTGCATAGAAAAATAAAGCGACACCCATCGCAGCAGCAATAACTGTCAACATTACAGATTTTTGAATTGCACCTTGCACAGTCATCGGTTGACTATAGTCACTGACCGTTTCAACACGGGTCAGTATCGGGTTATTACTTTGCATAAATGCTCTCTTTTTATAATAAAAATTTAAAACATCATTTTAAGCAAAATGAATATGAAAGCCAAATCAGGCGATCGGCATTATTGTAACAATCCCCTTTAAACAATAAAAAAGGAGGCAATAGCCTCCCTTTCATATCACTCGGGCAAAGTCATTAATCTTTACCATCAGTATTCATAATAAAGAAATATTCACGGTAGTATTTCAACTCAGAAATCGAGTCACGAATATCATCCATTGCCAAATGCGATGCATTCTTTTTCAGACCGCTCATAATTTCAGGGCGCCAGCGTTTTGAGAGTTCTTTTACCGTAGAGACATCAAGATTACGATAGTGGAAATACTGCTCTAGTTCTGGCATAAGACGGTGCAAGAAACGGCGATCCTGACAGATCGAGTTACCGCACATCGGTGAAACTTTTGGATTGACCCATTTTTTTAGGAATTCTAAAGTCTGTAACTCAGCATCACGAGCTGTTAATTTGCTGCGACGAACTCGTTCAACCAACCCAGATTGCCCATGTTGGCGAGTATTCCACTCATCCATTGCATTTAAAATACGGTCAGGCTGATGAACGGCTAAAACCGGACCTTCGGCAAGTACATTTAAATGATCATCTGTAATAATTGTTGCAATTTCAATAATTTGGTCATTATCGGTATCTAAACCGGTCATTTCCAGATCAATCCAAATTAATCGTGTATTTAAAGTACTGCTCATGTATGTACGTTCTAAATGCCGTAAAAACATCAATAGTAGCAAATTTCTTGCATCTGCGCTGTAATTCTATAGCCGCTTCATGCTATTTTTGCCATCTTCAAACAGTGGTTTTTTTGGGATATGAATGGCTTTAATTCGTAAGCGTCGTTTAACTGAACAACAGCAACGTCGTATTGAAAAACAGCACAAAACTCGCCAAGAAGAGGCCGATACGTCACAAGATCTGGACGGACTCGTTGTACAACATTATGGCCGTCAACTTGAAGTACAGGCACTCTCTGTACCTGAGCATCACCCAGAAAAACCTCAAGTTGCCGAAGGAGAGCCAGAACCTTTCTGGAAACCTATCGAGCTCAAAAGTGTATGGCGCTGCCATACTCGAACAAACTTAGAATTACTTGTGACTGGTGACCGAGTTAAATGGCAAGCTGACCCAAACACAGGTTTAGGTATTATTACAGCCATTCACCCTCGTACCTCTTTACTTACTCGTCCCGACCGTTATCACAAGGTTAAACCAGTTGCAGCAAATATCAGTTTGATTGTAATTGTATTTTCTCCCCTTCCTGAGCCAGCTCCGACATTAATCGACCGTTATTTAGTTGCTTGCGCAGACGCTAACATTCCTGCACTTTTAGTCTTAAATAAGTCTGATCTTTTAACCGAAAATGACCCGATTCTCACACTATTAGAAGAATATAAAACTTTGGGTTATGAAGTGATGATTTGCCAGTCTAAAAAGGGGGATATCACTGCTTTATCTGAACGTTTAGATGGTGAAACAGTGGCTTTCGTTGGCCAATCGGGTGTAGGAAAAAGTTCTTTAATTAACGTGCTCATTCCAGATGCAGAGCAAAAAACAAATATTATTTCTGAAAACTCTGCACTTGGTCAGCACACAACAACCTCTACACGTTTAATGAATTTCGGTAAAAATGGCGCGTTAATCGACTCACCAGGAATTCGTGAATTTGGGCTTTGGCATCTTGATTTAGAAAAAATTCGTATGGGCTTTCCAGAAATTGAAGCACATTTGGGTTCTTGCCAATTCCGTAATTGTACCCATACTCATGAAAAGAACTGTGGGTTAAAACACGCTGTAGAATCTGGTGAAATTTTACCACGGCGCCTAGATAGCTTTTTGCGTTTAAATGATGAGATTCAAGAAGCACAGCAAAAAAACTAATTTTCTGTCCGCTTTGCCCTTGAAGTGGTGATTTTGATCACCATCTATATACGCTATACTCTAGGTCAATTTTGTTTTTAATTTTTTTTAGGTGACTTGTGGAACGCTGGTTAGAGTTTATGGGGAATCACCCCATTTTGTTTGGTACGCTCGGAGTCTTGGTCGTGTTGTTCTTCATTTTTGAAGGTCAACGTAACGGTCGTAAAATTTCACCACAGTCGCTTGGTATTTTAGTGAAAGCAAAAAATGCCATACTCATCGACTTGCGCGATAGTAAAGACTTCCGTGAAGGTCATATTAGTGGCAGCCGCAATATTCCTTTCAGCCAAATTGCAAGTCATGCTGATGAATTAAAAGCAAGTGAGCGTCCATTAGTATTTATTTGCAACCTCGGGCAAGTTGCTGGTAGTGCTTTGCAAAAAGTTGCTCACCATGACAGCTATCGTCTTGATGGTGGTATTAGTAACTGGAAAGCACAAGGCTTACCTCTTGTTAAAAGCAAACCAAAAGCTTAAGGAGAATTATTATGGCTGCAAATGTCATTGTTTACTCAACTTCTGTATGTCCGTATTGCGTTCGTGCTAAACAGTTACTTGAGCGTAAAGGTGTTGCTTACAAAGAAGTAAATCTTTCTGTCGAAGCACCAGAAGTACGTGTTGAATTAATGCAACGCACTAATCATCGTACTGTCCCACAAATTTTTATTAACGATCAGTTTATTGGCGGTTTTGACCAACTTTATGCTTTAGAGCGTGAAGGTAAACTCGACGAATTATTGGCTTAACATCGCATCCATATTAAGGAAAAAACAATGAGCGAAGAACAACAAGTTCAACCACAATTAGCTTTAGAGCGTATTTATACAAAAGATATTTCTTTTGAGGTTCCTGGGGCGCAGGTTTTTACTAAACAATGGCAACCTGAACTCAATATCAATCTTTCTTCTGCTGCAGAAAAAATTGATCCAACTCATTTTGAAGTTTCTTTAAAAGTTGTGGTACAAGCTGATAACGACAAAGAAACAGCGTTCATTGTAGATATTACTCAATCAGGTATTTTCTTGATTGATAACGTTGAAGAAGATCGCTTACCGTATATTTTAGGCGCGTATTGCCCAAATATTTTGTTCCCGTTCTTACGTGAAGCTGTAAATGATTTAGTGACTAAAGGTAGCTTCCCACAGTTACTTCTTACTCCTATCAACTTTGATGCAGAGTTCGAAGCGAATATGCAACGTGCTCAAGCTGTTGAAGGCCAAGCTTAATTTTATAGCTTGCTTTAAACAAAAAAACCGCGTAATTCGCGGTTTTTTTTTGTGTGCTATTTGGTGAATTCACCATTAAGTGAATGAAGCTGAATTGTAGGAAACTGAAAACCACGACAAGATAATTCTGAGCGCCATGCCACCGTTAGCATCATATTGCCTACAACGAAGTTTTGATAAGCAAATGTCCCGATAAGTGCGTGCGAACATATTCCGCCACGATCTGTAGGATGTGCTTGAGTGTTTAAAGTATTTAAATCTAAACGTATACCAAGACCCGAAGCTTTTAGGACAGCCTCTTTAATCGTCCAGACTTTAAACCAGTATTCTCTGTCTTGTTCCAAGCTTAGCCAAGTTTCATATTCATCTGGATGAAATGCGTGCTGAGCTAGAGCTTGCAAACGTACTTTACGATCTAGCTCTTCAACGTCTATACCGATATCTTTAACATGCTGACTCATTGCCAAAGCATAATATTGTTGGCTATGAGAGTGATTAAAATCTAAGTCTTGATTCAATAAATATGGTTTGCCATGCTCATGCTTTGCAAACTCTAAATCCGTTATTTTAATTTGTAATTTCTGTGCTATGAGTTCGTTTCTAATATTATGTATTTGCTGTTTTTTATAATGATTAAATGTACGAAAGTCTGGAAAATCTTGTTTAGATTTTAAAAGAAGCTGGGACAATGTCTGTGTGTAGACTTCAATATTACGTTTAGACATTATCCCGACCTTATTTAAAATTAATTAGAATTTAACCACGTCGCCTTTTAAGGTAACACCCGCCATCATGGCACCTTTATAGCAATCGTAAGTTGTCGTACTTGTAGTTTCATTGGCTTTAAAATAGCTCACAATATTGGTAACAGCGTTTGCACCTTGTGCTTTAGCATTGTTTTGCATTTGGATCAGTGCTGAACGCAAAACCCAGTCACAAGACGTAGCTGCTGACTTACCAAAACCATTGGTCTTTTTATTAGTCACTGCATCTTTTTGAATCACTTTACCGCCAGACTTTGTACCCTTTAAATAAAACTTTACTGAACCATCTAAAGTTCCATCTGCAACTGCACGGTCTACAGCTTCTTTAAAATTTAACTGATGTACTTCATCTCCAGCCTGAACAGTGGCAGTAAAACCCGCACTTAGCATTGCTACAAGTAAAAGTTTTTTATTTAACATTGTTGTGTTCCTTATTGTTTAACACGTTTAAAAATAAGCGAAGTATTTATTCCGCCAAAAGCAAAGTTATTGCTCATAATAATGTCAGCATCCAAACTTCTCGGCTGCTGAACGATATAATCCAGATCACCGCACAGTGGATCAATTTCATCTAGGTTTAAAGTTGGAATGAAGCGGCCACGATTCATCATTTCAATGCTCAGCCAAGCTTCAATAGCCCCACATGCCCCCAGCGTATGTCCAAAGTAGCTTTTTAAAGAGCTGATTGGTTTACGTCCCAAAACTGTTGCTGTCGCCTGACTTTCAGCCACATCACCCTGATCCGTTGAGGTGCCGTGCGCATTCACATAAGCGATGTCTTTAGCATCTACAGATGCATCTTTAAGTGCCAATTGCATACAGCGCCCCATCATCTCGGCGTCTGGTTTAGTTACATGTTGACCATCGGTATTGCTACCGTAGCCAATCACCTCTGCATAGATATGAGCACCTCGAGCTTTGGCATGTTCATATTCTTCTAAAATTAAACAACCTGCCCCTTCACCAATCACCAACCCATCTCGCTTAGCATCAAATGGACGTGGTGTTTTTTCTGGTTGGTCATTCATGCCACTGGTCGCGAACAATACATCAAAAACCGCTGCACCTGCTGCACTAAGTTCCTCAGCACCACCTGCAATCATGACCTGTTGTTTGCCATATTTAATTGCTTCATAGGCTTGCCCAATGGCCATAGAGCCAGAGGTACATGCACTTGAGGTCGGTAAAGTTAACCCTTTTAGACCAAAATATACGGTCATGTTCACCGCGCTTGTGTGGGCCATCATGCGAATATAAGTGGTTGCATTGATCTTACTCATACTCTGATGAAGCAGCATGCTGGCAAACTCACCCACGGCCTCTACACTACCCGCAGAAGAACCAAAAGCAACACCAGCTTCGCCACTAGACAAAATTTCATGCTCAAGCAAACCTGCATTTTGTAAAGCCGTTTCCGCACAAACCACAGACATAAGAGCTACACGCCCCATCCCGCGGGTAACCTTACGGTTAAAATGTTTTGAAACATGGAATGTTTCAACAGGCCCAGCAAGCTTAGTCCGAAGATCAACATATTGCTCCCACTCTGGCATGTAGCGTATACCGCTTTTGGCAGCGTCAAATCGAGCAAAGATCTCATCGGAGGTTTCACCTAAAGAGGTAATTCCTGCCATTCCTGTTACAACCACACGTTTCATTAGATGAGTCCCCCATTCACAGAGATAACCTGTCGGGTTATATAAGAGGCTTCATCTGAACACAAGAATTTTACTACGCTAGCCACTTCATCGACCTGTCCCATGCGCTGCAACGGGATCATTTTAAGCGCATGTTCTTTGACTTCATCTGTCACCATTTCAGTTTCAATCAGTCCAGGTGCTACACAGTTCACGGTAATTTTTCGCTTCGCCAATTCGAGTGCCAAAGCCTTGGTTGCACCAATTAATCCTGCTTTTGCAGCACTATAGTTAACCTGCCCCCGGTTACCCATAATTCCCGAAACCGAAGATAAGGTGACAATACGACCACCTTTACGCAAATGAATCATTGGCATAACTAATGGTTTTAATACGTTATAAAAACCATCTAGGGAAGTCGAAATAACTTCATCCCAATCTTGATCGGTGAGTGCTGGAAAAGCACCATCATGAGTAAGACCTGCATTCAATACAACGCCATAGAATCCGCCATGCTGTTCTACATCTTGTTCTAAAATCTGTTGAACGGTTTGGCGTTCATTTACATCAAACATTAGATAATGGCTATTTTGACCTAGAGCCTGTATCTCTTGTACGACTTGCTCAGCCTTTGCCTGACGCGAACGTGCATGCACAGTCACATCAAAACCAGCCTTTGCAAGTTGTAATGCAATCGCTTTCCCAATTCCTCGACTTGAACCCGTTACTAAAATTCGTCTTGTCACAATGTATTCCTAATTCTTTGTGGTTATCCAAATGGTGATTCTGTTGGCTCAAATACACTTAACGTTGCCTGAATGCAGTGCTCAGCATATTGAATTTCACAGGAAAATTGCCCAAGTCCTTCATGAAAATATTGTTGTTCTATTTGAATGATCAATCGAGAACCCAAGGCGAAATAAGGGATCGGTAAATTTAACTTACGTGTTCCCAATAAAAAACCGACTTTTGGCGCTTGTTTTGACTGCTGACCTTGCCAGCCAGAATAAGCACTAATCGTTTGTGCCATAATTTCAATGCTTGCCCATGTCGGCAAACCTTCTGCTTCACAAAACATCAGCTCTGGCGTAATCGTGAGTTCTGCTTGCGCCCGCCCTTCTGCAACCTCGGTTAAATGGTCAATAAATACCATCGGTTGCTCATGAGGAATATATTGAATTGCATCTAGTTTCACTAGGGCTTCACTCCAAAAACAAGACTAATATTACTTCCACCAAAAGCGAAAGAATTACTCATGACATAGCGGATGGGCTGTTTTAGTTCCGCTTCTTTCACATAGTTTTGGTCAGCCAAATCTGGATCAACCTCAACACTTTGATGTAAAGGCAACCAATTTTGATCTTTTAAAACTTGCTCACAAATAAAAGCTTCTATGGCACCAGCAGCACCGAGACAATGTCCAGTTTTATGTTTTGTACTACTTAAAGCCACTGGGTAATCACCAAAAATTTGTCTTACAGCCTTAATTTCCATTGCATCATTTTGTGGAGTTGCTGTTCCATGCAAATTGATATAACCCACCTCTTGAGCTGAAATACGTGCCATATCTAATGCACGTTGCATAGCTAAAGCGGCACCTTTACCTTCAGGGTGCGGGGCTGAAATGTGCCATGCATCCATAGATTCACCCGCTCCCATTAACATGACAGGTGCTTGTTCTTTACTTAGTACAAAAAACGCAGCAGCTTCACCAATATTAATACCATCACGGTTTAGACCGCAGGGTTGGCAAATATGTTCTGATAAACTTTCTAGGCTATTAAATCCATTTAGAGTCAACTTACACAAGGTATCGACGCCACCCACCAGCACAACATCGGCTAAATCTGTGTGAAGTAATCTCTGCCCTGCGGCTAATGCTTTAGCGCTTGAAGAACAAGCTGTTGAAATCGTATAGGCTGGCCCTTCCCATCCTAAGTACTGCTGCAAAGCTTTCGCTAAACAGCTCATTTCTTGGGGATAGTGTGATATCGATAGATCGGTTTGCCCTTGAAAATATTGCTTAAGCAATAATTCATTATCTGCAATACCAGAAGTCGATGTGCCCACCACAATCGCCAAACGTTTATTCTCAAAGGATGCCGTATAGGCTTTTAACTCTGTTTCAATTTCAGATAATGCGGTTAATGCAAAACGTAGATTACGTGAATCTACAGACTGTAAAGCATCAGGTACGCTCGAACATAATGGATACGTATATTGTCCGACCCAAACATCACGATCAGCGATTAAATCATCACGCAAACTCAAGGTTTGCTGCGGCTGTTGTAATGCCTGTTTAATTTGATTAAGCTCGCAGCCTAATGCAGATAAACCAACACTAAATTGTATGCCTACTGCCATTGGAGCTGCATTTGCTGAAGGTAAATGTTTCATGGCGTAGAACTTTCTTCTGTCTGCAAGGTGTTCTCAATCGAACTCAGCGTCATGGTATAAGGGACTTGTTCATTAATCAATTCAATGCTTCCTTGTCCCTGTTTAAGCTGCAATACAGGTTGCTTTTCAATATAAACAATTTGCTTATCTGCTTGTTGTTTCATCTCTACAGCTTGCTGCCCTAAATGCGAAAACTGAGGGTATGTCGCAAACAAAAGGTCACGCACTACAAACTCAAAAGGCAATAAACGCATTTGATCAATACGCTGTTCAACATGAACCCGATGCCCATCAAACTGTAACTTAAATAATTGCTGGCCTGTCAGGCTTAAAGCGACCATATCTAGGACAGCACCCTTTTGCTGTTGATATAACAAGAAGCTAAAACTTTGCTGCTTCCACTGAACTTCAACTTGATCTTGCCTTTGATAAGTGTGAGCCTGCCATAGAGGACTTTGCAGCCCTTTAGCATGTGGCATAACCTGACAACCATTTAAAAATATAAAGCTACTGAGTAATATCGTTGCCCATTTGCGTTGCATGGTTATCCCTCAAGTACCTGTTCTTGCGCCAAGCCTTCACGACAATATTCTGCCAAGGTGCTGAGTCTACGTTTGGCATTTTTATGGATTGGATTTTTTTCATCCCACGCATAACCAGCCAATAATGAAGAAATCATACGGCGAATGCCTTCATTCTGATTTTGCGAGAACACCACATCTTGGAACTCACCTTCGTACCATGACTCAACATAGGCACGAAACACCTGAATGCCGCGGCGTAATGGTTTTTCATATTCTTCTAACCAGTCGACTTGCTCACCTTGTAAAACTCGTTCAACTAAAGGAACCGCCAAACTTGAAGATTTAAGAGCAATCGTCACACCTGATGAAAAGACTGGATCAAGAAACTCACCCGCATTACCTAATAGCGCATAGTTGCGGTTTGCCAAATGTTTTACATTCGCTGAGTAGCCCACCAAGGTCCGCACTGGTGTATCAAACTTTGCACGGCGCAATACATGTGACAAACTTGGCTCATCGGCTAAAATGCGTTTGAACATTGCCTCAGGCTCATTATCTTCAGCATTTTCAACTGTGTATTTATCAAAAAAGTCTTGTTCTGCAACGATACCGAAAGAAGCACGCCCATCAGCAAATGGAATTAACCAATACCATGCACGGTGATCTTTTTCATGCACCGTAATTAAAATTTTATTGCGATCAAACTCTGGATCATCTGTAATTCCATCTTCAATATGAGTAAATAGCGCACGTCGTACTGGAAAATTTGATGGACTCTCTAAATCTAATAACTTTGGCAAAATTCGCCCAAAGCCACTCGCATCTAACAAGAATTTAGTTTGAATCTGATAACGTTGTTGTTCTTCATCAATTACTGTAAGTACAGGCTGTTCAGATGCAACATCAACATCTAAAACCTCATGTCCAAAGCGTATGTCTGCGCCATACACTTGAGCCTGTTTTGCTAATAAATTGTCAAAATCGGCACGGCGAACTTGCCAAGTTGTTCCCGGACCATCAGTAAATTTTTCTGTAAAGTCATAAAAGCTACGCTGTTTGCCCCGTAGAAAAGCCGCACCATTTTTAAATTGAAAAGCATATTGATCGACATGCTCACGGACTGTTTCTAATAAACCAGCTTCTTCTAAAAACGCCATAGACTGTGGTAGCAATGATTCACCAATCGAAAAACGAGGAAAATGCTGTTTTTCAATGACTGTAACGGTATAGCCTTTTTTTCGAAGAAGTGCAGCAGCGGAACTACCTGATGGCCCAGCCCCAATAATCACGACGTCAATTTTTTCTATAGTGCTCATAGCACAATTTCCTTTTTAATTTATTCAAATTATGAATGGTCTTGTAAATTTACAATATGTTTTTCATCTGCGGGGGTTAACAAAGTCGCATAGATAAATGAGAAGATAACCCCAAATAAAACAGTTAAGCCAAAACAATGAATTGCATAAGTATGGCTAAATGAAAGTAATCCAAAGCCGAGTAAGGTCGACATCATACATAAAAACAACGCCATTCCAACCACTTGTGGATGATCATGTCCATGTCTGTAGAAAATGGCATAGTCGACACCAATCCCAATAATCAGAAAAGTGGCCATAATACTAAACAAATTTATTTCAACGCCTAACCATGCCTGAACAGCAAAAGTGCTCAGTAAAGCCAAACTGACTGGCAGAACCAATGGCACAATCGAACTTAGTCCATAAATAAGCGCTAAGCCAACCGCCAGACCAATTAAAGCATAAATCAGAAGATGTTGAGCCTGCACTCGATGTTCAGCAAACATTTGCGACATTTCGCTAATCGGTTGTTGGAAATGTATATGATCATTCTGAAGCTGCTTTAACACGTCAGGTTGTTTCACTCCTGTCACCATCACTAATCGTTCATTGGCTTGAGGCTGTAAAAAAGCTAAAGGGTGATCTTTAAATACAGAAAAATCTAATAACGGTTGTGTTGCCAGTTGCTGTTGCCACTGTAAAACATCATTAACATTTAGTCCCATGCTTTGGGCATATCGCTGCAAAGTCTCTTTTGGAATATTTTTTAAAAGTTGTACATTGTGTTGCTGCTCTGCCAATGGTGGAATCCATTGTCCCAAAGCTTGAAATGCACTGATTTTCCCTTGTGACTGTAACTGTTGCAAGTGTCCAATCAGTTGCTGCTCTTGTTGCTGCATTTCATTTGCAGAGGTTGCACGCACCACAAAATAATCACTGCTTTGTTGCTGGCCAAATTGCTCACGAACCGCTTGATCCTGCTGTTTTAAGCTCGCATCCATACCTTGTAAATTACGAATATCATCGTTACTTTTAAGATAGAAAAGACTCGCCGTACCTACTGCTAAAATGGTTGCAATCAAGCCATAACGGACTTTGGTTCGTTGCTGAAACCATAACCGTGCTTGTCCAATCCAAGATAATGCTCGTATAGCTGGCTGGGCATTGAGTGCAGGTAATCTTGGTAATAGCAGTACACTACTGATCCACGCAGCAGTTAATCCTACAATTGAAAAGACTGCAATCTGCTTGAACCCAGGAAACGGAGTAAAACTCAAAAAGATGTAAGCAACTAATGTGGTCATTAAGCCCATAAACAAACTTGGTAATAGCGGTTTTAAAATTTGAAAACCACCAAGCTTTCTATGCTGCGATTGCATCGCCATAAAATAAAATGAAAAGTCGACACAGACACCAATCAGACTCGCACCGAACACCAACGTCATCAGGTGAATTTCACCAAATACCCAATGTGTGACCGCAAATGCTACAAAGCTTCCAGTCGAAACTGCAATAAACTCGGTCGCCAAAGGTCGTAGTGAGCGAAAGCCGAACCAAACCAGAAAAATTAAGCCCAATGTCGAGCCAACACCAATGGTTGATATTTCCTGTTTGGCCGATTGCGTCCCAAAATTTGAAAATAAAATAGTTCCAGTCCAATGAGATTTTAATCCCATTGCAGCTAACTTTTGCTTAGTTTGCTCAATCCAAGTAGAGGTCTGTTCTTGGTAATCAATATTGTATGGGCTTTGCGTCAACTGTAATACGAAAAGCCGAGAGATACCTTCCTCATGATGAATAGTGGCAAAGCCCTGCTCCATTTCAATATCTTGTTGCGACGGGGTTGCCAACTGCATAGCATAACGAGGGAACAATAATAGCGGGTCTTGCTTCAGTGACTCAGCAGTGACAGGCATGCCTGGACTCATCATCTGCATCAGACTTTGTTCAGTCAGCGCAGCATAATCCTTTTTTTGCAATAAGGTTTGATCTTGAGCACTCAACAAACCTGCTCGATGTTGATACAACTGTTTTGCAAATTGATCAAAATCAAGTTGTGGCTTCAGCGGTTGCCACAACTGGCTTTGCTTGGCCTGTGCTGTTAAGAAATGAGTCGCTTGTTGTATCGCAGCTTCATCTTTGGCATCGACCACCACAAATACTTTATTGTTGAGTTGCTCATTCATGTACTGCTGAGTACGTGCAAGTTCTGGGTCCTGCTGAACTTTAGGCAATAACGCAAAAATATTAGTTTGAATATGAATATCTTTATTCAACCACGTCACGCCAAGCCCCACAGCAACCAATAGCAGAGCAATTAACCAAAGCGCGGTGAACTTATTTTGCCAGTTGGAAAATCGCATGCTCAGCAGCCGTTAGAGTCGTCGGTTGAGAAGTCTGGTGACTAAAGCGAATGGTCGTTAAATTATTCGCTTTCTCGGTAATCACGATTTGGTTGACGTACTGTTGACCTTGAGCATCAACACGCACAAATAACTTTTTAAACAAGCTACTTTTCGGAGTTAAGCTCATGCTCCAACCCGCTGGACTATAATTCGCACTTACTACATTAAAATTCTTTGCCAAAGCCTGTTCATTACCAGACATGAGTTGTAAGAATAAAGTCGCGACCGAACTATATGGCGATTGATCAACTTGTATTTGGCTAAATGTACGCTGAGTTTTCTGTACCAATTTGGTTGGGGTAACAATCAAATCTGCTTGCACAGGTCGTTTGATTTGCCACGCTACACCATAAGATTTTGAGAACAACAAAGAGCCGTTCGATACAAAAGTTTTATTCAACGATGGCAATTTTTTTTGCTGTTCGAAATCAGCACGAACCGTAGGAGACTGTGATAGTTGCTGAAAAATTTGAGTGATCTGTGTTGGCGCTGCATAGACCGCACTTAAACTGCTCATCCAAACAGCAGCACCTAAACCTAAAGTTTTGATGAATTGAGACATCATACATTCCTCTTCGGTTGAAACTCAGACCATGCATTCAAGCGATCAAACAAAACCTGTGGCGATTGAAAACACATTTCACGGGCTTCAATATTCACCGCAACCTGTGTGGTATAACCCTTGGTTAAACGTTTTCCTGACTCAGCATCAAAAATCAAATAATCAATTTTCAAACGGTTTTCCCATTCTTTTAAAATGGCCCGAACCCGAATCTTTTGTTCAAACTCAATACCGTATGCATAGCGAACATGGCTTTCAATCACAGGCCATGCATAGCCTGATTCTTTCATCTGCATATAGTTGTAATGAAATTGATCGAGCAATTTGCAGCGCGCAATCTCAAAATATTTTAAATAGTGTCCATGCCAAACCACATTCATGGTATCGACATCATGAAATGGAATTTCAATGATTACATCTGCATGCATTGGCTCACCTTATCCCATAAATTCTGGTTGATTAAACAATTCAAGTTGGTCTAAACGATCAACAATCTGTTGTAATTCGGTTTGTAATGGTCGGTCTTCTTCGACAAATGCAAAGCTTTGTAAGGTCCATTGCATAAATGCCTGCAATGTTGGACTTAACTGTGTGGTTAGACCTTTCAGATGAATTGCCTGCACACTTGCACAGCACAGCGCTGCAATGACTTGCTGCGTTAAGGTAATTACACGGCTCGCATCACGTGCAGCAATGGTACCCATGCTGACTTTGTCTTGGTTATGACATTCGGTTGAACGTGAAAAAATTGAAGCTGCCAAAGTGTTTTTCAAGGCTTCAGCCGTCCACGCTGATACCCCAATCTGTACCGCTTTAAAACCATGATTCAACGGCAAACGTTCAGCCGTTGCACCAGTTAAATTACGTGGTAAACCATGATTCATTTTATGGTCGACTAGCTGTGCAATCTGTCTGTCCATCAGATCAGCAATATTGGCAATCATAATTTTTAAGCTATCCATTGCTTGTGCAATGTGTCCACCGTAAAAATGACCGCCATGTAATACACGCATTCCTACAGGATCAATTAGTGGATTGTCGTTACTTGAATTCAGTTCATTTTCAATAAACTGACGTAACCATACTTTTGAGTCTTCAAACACACCAATAATGTGTGGTGCACAGCGAAGCGAATAACGGTCTTGCAAACGTGGACTTTGATGTGCCGTTTGTACTTCACTGTTCAGCCAGTCACGTAATTGCTTAGCAATCCGTTGCTGCCCTGGATGAGGTTTTTGTGCAAACAGCACTTCATCAAAATGACTAGGATTACCTTCTAAGGCCAACACATTTAGAGCAGTAATTAGAGTACTTGCAAGTGCAATTTGCTCTGCTTTTTTATAATTTAAACAAGCAATCGCCGTCATTACTGCTGTGCCGTTCATGAGCGCTAAACCTTCTTTAGGTCTAAGCGTTAAAGGTTGCATATTCTTTCCAGCATAGACTTGAGCAACTGGAACAGTTTGTCCATTAACATAGACATCACGCTCACCAACTAAAGTTCCCGCAATATAAGACAACGGTGTTAAGTCACCACTTGCCCCGACTGAACCTTCAGATGGAATGACTGGAATTACATTTTCATTCAGCAACCAAACCAAGCGCTCAAGTAGTGCTATCGACACGCCTGAATAACCGCGAGCCAATGAACATAAACGTGTCACAACTACTGCACGTGCAGTGATGACATCTAAATTTTCACCTAAACCACAACCATGAAAGCGTGAAAGATGTAGCGGTAGTTCATTAACCTGATGTAATGGCACTTCAACCAAACATGAATCACCATAACCTGTGGTCACACCGTAGATAACCCCTTCTTCTTCAAGGAGTTGATCGAGAAAATCAGCACCTTTTTGAATCAGTTCACGCCACTCAGACGTTTCTGGTAAAGCAACCTGACATTCGCCTCTTGCTACAGAAACGACATCTTCAATACTCAGTGGTTGTTCACCTACGGTTAACACACGCATGTTATTTCGTCCAAAAATTATAAAAATTAAACCATTGATAAGGAGCACGTAGACAATGCTGTTCTAATACGGCAACGTATGTTTTAGTGATGGTTTGCATACTTTCAATACGGTTAGCACGGGGTAAACTCACCTGCTCAGCAATTGAATGAATATGCACTTGAAACTGCTGTTGCACCCGATAGCAAAACACCGCAATAACAGGCACTTTGAGTAAATTTGCTAAAATCCATGCACCTTGCGGGAAAGCTGCTGACTCTCCTAAAAAATCAATATGCTGTACACGATCTGACTGCACTGGCACTCGATCTGCCGCCACAATGACCCATTCACCTTGCTGCATTTTGTCTTGCAACAACATCACGGTTTCAATACCCAGCTCATCAACTGATAAAAGACAAACATCTGCCTTATCATTTATTTTTTTCAAAAACTCATTAAATTTTGTCGCGTGCTTTTGGTAAACCAGCACATTAATTTTCTGCGGATGCTCTGACTTAATGGCTCGAAGCAACTCAATATTGCCAAAGTGAGAGACAATAATCAGAGCACCTTTTTGATAATGCTGAGAGAAGTTTTCATGTCCAAAAACTTGTAATTCCTGCTCAGGAATATTACCTAACCAGCCCTCAATCTTATCTAAAATACATTCGCCAAATTGCATGAAATGCGCGTAGCTATTTGTCCAATTTGGTTGGTGATTAAACGGCGACTGTGATCCAGCAAAATGATGCAGTTTTTGTAAATAAAGCAAGGAAGCCTGTCTTGCTGTGGCTGCAAATAACCAATACCACATAATGACAAAATACATCACCAACTTGCATAACCAACGTCCACCAAAACGGTAAAACCACAACACGAGCATAAGAGGCAACATACCGCCTCGCTCTTTAATGTCGTTCCATTTTGGTGAAGTTGAATCTATCATAATTAACCTTGTAGCTTTTGCTTTAACAGCTTCGGTAGGCGAATCAGCATGCCCATAAACAAAGTTGCATGTGCTTTACTCAGGCCTAAATTATCTCGCCAAGCATGAAAATGGGAGATACCCTGCTCTGGATAAACCACAGGTGTCGGGACATTAATAAAAGGGGTATTTTCCCATTTTAAACGCACTAAAATTTCACTATCAAAGCCCATACGCGGCTGAAATTTAGCACTATTTAACACCTTTATCGTGCTCTCGAGCGGATACACGCGAAACCCACACATACTGTCTTTAATTTCAAAAGACAAACTGTTTAACCAGACCCAAAAATGAGTAATGTAACGGCCATATAAGCGCTTTTTGGGAATAGAGGCATCGAAGTACGGCTGACCAATCACCATTGCATCTGAATATTGTCGAGACTGCTCAATAAATTTTGGAATATCATCCCAGCAGTGTTGACCATCTGAATCGAGTTGTAATGCATGACTTAAACCAAGCTGGTGAGCCGCACGTAAACCCGTTATTACCGCTTGCCCCTTACCCTTATTCACCTCATGTTCAATTAAATGAGTTTGGGAATATTGCTCTGCCAATGCTTTTAAAATTTGGCTACAAGCATCATCACTGCCATCATTAACCAACACAATCGGTAGATGAAAACTGTCCAGATAAGAAATCAAATCTGCTAAATAATGTGGATGATTATAAACCGGAACAACAAAGCCGTAATTGGACTGCATTTTTAATCCTCTACTTCCGTTTGCAAAGCAAATAATAGTCGCCCTGAAGCCAGAATCTGCTCTGAATCGCGTAGCTCAAAACTCACTTTGTGCTCTTTTCGAGCAAACTTGAGTTGTACCACGGCATACGGACGAATCAGGTTTTGAAATTTTAACTGCTCATACCCCTGACACCAGCTCAAATCAGACCAAATTGATTTAGCAAAATGTTGTAAAAAACCTATTTGCCCAACCCCAGGATAAATCGGTTGTGTCGGAAAATGCCCTTTAAAACAAGCCAACTCAAGTGGAAATTCTAACTCCCAAATGTGATCATCTGAATTTTGAGACTGTGACAGCACCACGGGTTGTAACATAGGCTTAAATAGAGTTTTCAAATAGTTTTTATTGAGTTTGGACTGAGTATTTTGTGGTAACTGGCTGAGGAAACGCCATTGACGAGGAATCGCGATCGTTTCCAAGCTGTCTTTTAGTTGTTGTTTTAAATGGCTGACAAAAGTGGACTTACCTTGCTGTTGTAACTGCTCACGAGCTTGTTCTGTCAGAACAACAATACAACCCAATATTTGACGTTGCTCATGTTCAAGTATCAATACATGACATTGTTGGACCACATCCAAAGCTCGAATACTTTGCTCAATCGCGTCTAGACTCAAGCGCTTTTCTTCAAGTTTTACAATTCGATCTGTACGCCCCATCAGCTTAAAGGTCTGCCACGTTTCATCTGCCCATACTGCGCCATCACCTGTGCTAATCCAGTCATCCTCATAGGCATGATTACTCTTGACCATAAGCTGTTGGTCTTCAATCCGAATAGCCACATTACTAAACGCAGTCCAAGCGTCTTCATCTTTAGCGCGATGGGCAATACCACCAGTTTCAGAACTTCCTAAAACTTCAATAATCGGACGATTTAAGAAAGGGCGAACACCACTTTCTAGCTTGCCACCAGAACTAAAGACCATTTGACAGTGTTGTAAAACGACATCGGTTGTCCAACGTTTTAATAATGCAGGACTTGAGATCAAATAATTGCTTAAATCTAGTGTCTGTAGTTGTCTTTGAGCTTGCACAACATCTTCAGGAAATGCCATTTGAGGCACATAAAAACTTCGACCTGTCGCAAGTGGTAGCAGTAACTTAAACAATAATCCATAAATATGTTGATGACTGACCGTTGCAATCGCAATTGCATGTTCATCGAAACTAAAGCTTTGACTTAACCCTTGGACTTCGTTGAGCAATTGCTTGAGTGTTCTTGGAATTTTTTTAGGTTCCCCTGTTGAACCTGATGTATAAAAATAGAGTTGCGCCTGCTCTAAAAAAGCATCGTCTAACATTAGAGATAAAGGAACAACCTCTCCAATTTCTTGACGTTTTAAAAAATAAATTTGCTGTGCTGCAAATTGCTGCTCTAGTTCACGCACTCGATTGGGTGGTAAAAGTATTTGCTTTTTCGCGAGCAACGCAGCAAAGAATAAAACCAGAAATTCATAGCTATCTGCTTCCCATAAAGCCCAAGTTAAATTTTCCATTTGAGCAATTGCAGCAGCTTGTATGGCCACGTCCTGCCAAAATTGAGTAAAACTGGTCGAGTGCAGAGCACCGTCTATACAAAGTGGCTGAGCTGAATCGATGAATTTCTGAAAATGGCAATACATAGTTTTTAATTAATGATTTGAAGAATATAAACGCTGATGTCGCTTACGCAAAATAAATTCACCAAGGAACAAAATGCCCATCAGCACATAAGAAATAAAGCCATTATAAATGACCCAAACCTGCATTGAAGTAAAAAGAACAGTGGTCAAAGCAATTAATGCATTACACAAAAAGAAAACACACCATACTTTAGTCACCTGTCTGGTCCACTGCACGCCAGAAGCAGGTAAATCGGGCTCAACGATTCGGGCAAAGCGCTCAATCATAGAGGGTGGTTTGATGAGTGTCAGTGAAAAAATAATTAATGCACCTAAACTCATACCGACTGGATATAACTTTAACCACGCATGATTATGTGACAATAAACTTAGACTGCCACAAACAATGGCAAAACCAGTTAAAGGCCATAATAACGAGTTGCCTTTACCAAAAAGTCTGACGATACCCAACCCGATGAGTAATAAGCTCACCCAAATGAATTGTCCGTGTGTCAGACTCCAACCCACAATAAAGGGATACAGCACAAAAAGTGCTGCAACTATCCCTTTAAGAATAAATTTCATTCAGCAGTCATGTTCTGGATTACCGTTACAACATCCAGTACGGTTCTCACATTTTTAAAGTCTTCAGGCTTTACTTGTTTGCCCGTTAACTCTTTAATTTTTACAACTAAATCAACTGCATCAATACTGTCGACATCAAGGTCTGAATAAAGGTTCGAATCGAGTTGAACAGACTCTGGTTCAATTTCAAACAAATCTTCCATCCATTCACGGAGTTTAGTTAATACTTGCTCTTGAGATAACATCATCACGCTCCTTATGACTTCTGTTGTGCTTCAACTAAAGCAACCAAACTCTGGATTGATTTAAAATGCTGTTTGGTTTCATCCGACTCTGCATTTAAATGAATGTTGTAACGCTTTTTTAAAGCCAGTCCCAACTCAAGTGCATCAATCGAGTCTAATCCTAAGCCTTCTCCAAATAATGGAGCTTCTGTATCAATATCCGCAATAGTGATATCTTCTAGTGCCAAAACATCAATAATCATTTGCTTTAGTTCATCAGCAAGATTGCTCATTTCAAGATAACTCTTCATCAAAAATTTTATAAAAACTACGACTTAACTGACGAACTTGTTTAGGTCCTACTGTTAAATCATCTAACAAATCTGATACCTGTACAGCATCCAGTACTTTCACTTCGATATGAAAAGGTTGAGATGGCACGTGGTACCATTTTTCATTCTTGGTTAATGTCGATGGTGTACAGGTAATAATTACTGGGCGAATTGGTACATTTGCACGAATGGCAATGTTGGCTGCACCACGCTGAAATTCGTTTAGGGTCATCCCTTTTTCAGTGCGCGTTCCTTCCGGAAAAATTAAAAGAGAAGCCGAATTATTTTCTTTCAGACGCGTCACACAGTCTTCAACAAATTGCTGAGAGCCTGCATTCAAAATATAACCCGCACTTTGTACAGGTCCTTTGGTAAAAGGGTTCGACCAAAGAGACTGCTTCACTACACAATTAGCCTGCTGCATCATACCAATTAGTACTACAACATCAATCAAACTCGGATGATTGGCGATGACTAGCTCTTGACGACTATTCTGTAGCTTTTCCAAGCCTTCTACCGAATAAGTCATGATGCCAAGTTTGACCATCATTTCAGTAAAGCCTTTAAAGCTATACTTAATCACATTCTGTGCACGCTGCTGACGCTTTTCAGAGTCAGAGGTGGTGGCATTCAGTACTGGTGCAATGACGGTGGCAATTGCCATACCACCCAAACCGAAACTGGCAAAACTAAAACCAGTTGCAGCTACACGCCAGCAATAATTACCTTTTTGTTTCAGATTTTTAAGATTTAGCATTTGTTCCACCCAAATGCAGATATTAACTGGTCAGCATCCTGCCAAAAATGAGCAAAAGTAGGAACATCTGCTTCATCTGTATGCGTCCACGCAGTAATTTGTAAATTAGGTTGCTCTAGAGTAACGACAGCAGCCATAGCATAAGCAGGGAAATCGACTGCCTCAGCATAAATTGGGGGTAAAGGTTCATCATAAGCAACGACCAATACCCGCTGGATATCTTTCATTGACTTTAAAAGAGCATAAGCTTCAATCAAACTTTCAGACCATGAACAGCTTAAGCTGGTAGATGGGGTATCATCCTGACATAAAATAGAATAAAGCCCAGAAATTGCATTATGGACAGACGTTGAAAATTGTGTGGGTGATGGTGTTTGCTCACTTAAAACGTCTTTCAATATATTCAACGTTTTAAACTCGTCACCATATCGCGACACCCAAATAATATAATCGGCTTTACTACCATTTAATGCACCAAGCGCACTGTTCAAAGCAAGTTTAGCTAATGGCGATAACCGTCTACGCTGCATAGCTGGAATACAGTCAAGGGCTGTATATGAGGGCTGAGCATGTGCAAATGTAAGCTGAGCAAGATGTAATGTTACCATGCTAAAAGTGAACCCTAAGCAGCGTTATTCTGTCGGAATATAAATTATTTTATAAAGATGCTGATTATAGCATTCGTTATAAAATTTACAAAAAATTACGTTTATCACTCACATTTTTTCATAACTCTTGGCACATGCTCATTTATTTGCAATAAAAAACCCAAAGAAAACTTTGGGTTTTTGAACTTTAAAAAGCTTAACGTTTAAACTTTTTCTCAGCTTTTTTGAATTTCTGTACATAACGACGTTTACGTGCTGCAACGCGTTCATCCACTTGCGACTTACGTCCTTCAAATGGATTTTCCGATGTTTTAAAATCAACACGCACTGGCGTTCCTTCCAGTTTGTAAACTTTACGGAACACATTCTCAAGGTAACGACGATAATCCGCTGGGGTTTTGTCGACCTTATTACCATGAATTACGATCGTTGGTGGATTTTGTCCACCCATATGCGCATAACGCATTTTAATACGTTTACCACCCACCATTGGCGGCTGATGTGCATCTGTAGCATCATTCAAAATTTGAGTTAATTTCGCAGGTGAAACTTTTAAATGTGATGAATCATAAGCACGATGAATAGTTGGATACATATCCCCTACGCCAGTGCCATGCAATGCCGAGATTAAATGGACTTTTGCCCAAGGAATAAAGTCAAAACGACGATCAACATCCAACTTACACTGTTTACGATCGTATTCAGTCATGTTGTCCCATTTGTTAATGGCGATCACCATGGCACGACCAGCTTCAAGTGCATAACCAATCAAATGTAAATCTTGTTCAACTACACCTTCACGAGCATCCAACACTACCACAATCACATGTGCATCTTTAATTGCTTGTAAAGTTTTCACGATTGAGAATTTCTCAATCATTTCATCAACTTTACCTTTACGACGCACACCCGCTGTATCAATTAATGTGTATTGACGACCATCACGTTCAAATGGGATGTAAATCGAGTCACGCGTTGTTCCTGGTTGGTCAAATGCAACCACACGGTCTTCGCCCAGTAGACGATTGACTAAAGTCGATTTGCCCACATTTGGACGACCAATAATCGCTAAACGTAAGCCTGTTGCTTTGTCATGTTCTTCTGGGTTTTCATCTTCAGGAACATTCTCAAGAACATCCTCAAGCATTTGCTGTACACCACGACCATGGCTGGCAGCAACTTGTAAGGGTTCACCCATACCAAGTTTGTAGAACTCAACCAACGCAGCTTCTGCATGAACACCATCAACTTTATTGGCAACCAAGTAAACTTTTTTACCCAAAGTACGCAGTTCACGTGCAATTTGTTCGTCTGAAGCCAATAAGCCAGCACGCGCATCAACTACAAAAATAATGATATCTGCTTCATTGATCGCCGTTTTTGACTGCTCGGCCATGTAGTTATCAATACCGCCTTCATTTTCACCAATACCGCCAGTATCAACAACAATGAAAGACTTATTCTGATAAGTTGCATCACCATATTTACGGTCACGAGTCAGGCCCGCGAAGTCGGCTACAAGTGCATCACGACTCTTGGTAATCTGGTTAAATAACGTTGATTTTCCGACATTCGGACGACCAATGAGCGCAATAACGGGTTTCATACAATAACCTTAATTCAAGACCTGCCATATCTCATGGCATGAGCATTAAAAACAGTACAGGAGATATATTTTAAGGTCAGAGATGACCATAATAAAAGACGGGGCTTTGAACTGATTTAATTCAAACACCCCGATATTTTAACAGCATAATTTGTTAAGCGCTTATTTTAGCACAAGCGAACGAAATTAACGATTCTGCCAAATACTTAAATCGCCTTTTCTGGTCGAAACATAAAGTTGATTCTCGATAACACGTAATGTATTAACTTCACCACTTGTTTTTGAACGACCGATTAACTTACCTGTTGCTGGTTCAACAAGATGTAATACGCCATCTAAATCACCTACAACAAGATCTTGTCCTAGCACAACTGGGTTACTTAAATGACGATTTAACAGACTATCATTTTCCCAGATTTTTTCACCAGATGCTAAATCGTAAGCTGTTAACTTCCCATCTGTTGAAGAGACAAATACTTTGTTGTCATAAACTTCCGGGCGTTTAGTACTGCTCGAATCTTCACTCCAAACTACACGTTGAGAAGCAAGATCGGTCACAGTCACTTGACCTTGAAAACTGGTCGTTACCATAAACTGTCCAGCTACAGTAGGATCACCATCGATATCAATTAAACGTTGAATATCTGAACGACCTTCACTTACCGCAACACGACGTTGGAAACGTGGAATACCACTAATCGTATCAATTGCATAAACATACGCATTCGCAGATGCAATTAATACAGTACGAGGATCAAGACTCACCGGTGATGCCTGACCACGCAAACTAAATTGGACATTTGGTAATTTATAAGCCCAAACTTGTTGGCCCGAAGTAGCATCATGCGCAAATACAGTACCATCATTCGCAATGGTAATAACGCGTCCAGATTGAACCAATGACGGGCTTAACAATGCGCCCGATAACTGTGCAGTCCACTTCTGTTCGCCTGTTGCCTGATCTAGTGCAAAGAGTTGACCTTTACTGTTACCAACAACAACAATTCCTTCAGCAGCTTCAACACCAGAGCTCAAGCCTAATTTGCTGACTTTCTTTTCCCAAATGCGTTGTTTACCACGATATGCAGCGACTTCACCTTTTGGATCGAGAGTGAAAACCACACCGTCGGTTGCATCAAGTTGTAAACGTAATGGATCAGCCTTATCAGTAGAAGAAACACTACGCGAAAATACTGGCGTTAAGGTCTTTTTCGACTCGGTCAATTTCGGTAGCGGATTAGGTTTAACTTCTTTTACTTTATTACTCGAACATCCCACCAGTACAGCCGATGCGATTGCAATTGCCAAAGGCAGTTTGAATTTCTGATTCATTAAGACTCTTCCACCTGTGTTTCCAAAATTGGGCGCTCAATCTGTGGATCTTCAACTAAAACGCCAACACTTTCGAGTTTAATTTGTAAAATTTGTCGCTCTTGTTTACGTTCTAGTAACGAATTCCAAGCTGCCTGATACGCTTTTTTAGCAGAATCAACATCTTTCTTAGCAACAAAGATATCTCCACGCAACTCTTCTACCGTTGCTTTAAATGCAGGATCGACATTACCAGACAGAGTTTTTAGTGCTTCATCATATTTGTTTTGTGCCAATTGTGCATCTGCTAAACGCAATTTTACAACCTGAATCAAGCCTTCATCTTTTACTTTTGAATTTTCAACTTTTTTTAATGCTTTTTCAGCAGCAGCATAATCCTGTTTTTCATAGGCTAATTTTGCTAATACAAACTGAGTCTGTATGGCCTGAACAGAATCAATATCATCTTTTACAATTTTATCTGCCGATGCAGTTACTGAACTTAAGGCATTAGGATTATCGGCACTCGCATTTGCCTCATCCATTAATTGCTGTACTTTTGCAGTTTCGACTTGGCTAGTTGCCAAATTCTTTTTTTGCCAGTATGTCCACCCAAAAAAGGCAATCAACGCAATGAGAATTCCGCTAATCATGGCAGAACCATATTTTTTGGCGAACGACTTTAAGCTGTCGAATTGTTCTTCATCACTTACGCTCATGTGATTGTCCTTTTCCAGATGTTTCAGTTTATTTTGTAAATTTTTGGATTAAAAATGGTACGAGGTCAGCAATTGCGACTTGTGACTGTTCAGCTGTTGCCAGCTCTTTTAAGGCAAGCTGCTGTGCATCCCACTCTCGTTCCCCTAAAATCAAAGCAAAGATTGCTCCAGCCTGATCAGCTTTCTTCATCTGGCTTTTCATGCTGCCTTGCGAACCTGTTTTGATTCGAATACTACTATTAGCAGCTTCTAACTGGTCACGTAGTTGTTCCGCTAAAATCAAAGCATTCGTTTGATAAGCAGGTTCTGCAACCAAAAAGACTTCACAATCACGAATAACTTCGGCCTGTTCAACTTGCTCGAGCAGAAGCAATAAACGCTCCATACCCATCGCAAAACCAACAGCTGGTACTGATTGATCTGGCTTACCTTTTAACTGGCCAACTAAACCATCATAACGTCCACCAGCACAGACTGTACCTTGTGAACCAAGTGCCGTAGTTGTCCATTCAAAAACAGTCTTGTTGTAATAGTCCAGGCCACGTACCAACTTCTGGTTAATTACAAACTGGATACCCGCAGCAGTCAAATAGTCTTGTAACTGCTTAAAATGATCCAAACTATCTTCTTTTAAGAAATCATGCAATTTCGGTGCATTTTCCAGAATTTTCTGGGTAGATTCAATTTTAGAATCTAAAATACGTAATGGGTTTGTTGTTAAGCGACGCTGAGAATCTTCATCCAACGCATCTTTATGCTCATTTAAGAAAGCAACTAATGCATTGCGATACTCTGTACGCTCATCAGTTTCGCCTAAAGTATTCAACTCGAGCTGAACCTTATCAGCAACGCCCATACGTTTCCATAAGCGAGCTGTCAACATAATCAATTCAGCATCGATGTCAGGAGTCGCAACGCCGAAAGTTTCCACACCAAACTGATGGAATTGACGGTAACGTCCTTTTTGTGGTTTTTCATAACGGAACATAGGTCCCATATACCACACACGCGGTGTAGCACCGCGTAACAAGTTATGTTCAACCAAGGCGCGAACACAACCTGCTGTACCTTCTGGACGTAAGGTTAATGACTCTGGTGGGTTTCCTTTGTCAAAAAAGGTATACATTTCTTTTTCAACAATATCGGTAGCATCACCAATAGCACGTTTAAACAAGCCCGTTTGCTCAACGATCGGTAAACGAATTTGTTGATACCCATAAGCATCCATTAAAGATGCTAAATGTTGCTCAAGACGTCTCCACGCTACTGTTTGCGTTGGCAAGACGTCATTAAAACCTTTGATTGCGACAATTGAACTCATGATGAACTACGAATAATTTCTTTAGATTTAGCTTCTTCAAGCTCTTGGACACGTTGACGAACCATTGTTTCGATTTCATCAACCAATTGATCGGTATCGATTAAATGGCTTTTCTCACCATTCCGATAAACCAATGAGCGAGGCGCGGCCCCTACAACCCCGATATCAGCTTCTTTCGCTTCACCCGGGCCATTTACCTTACAACCAATCACTGACACATCCATTGGAGTACGAATATCTTCTAAACGTTCTTCCAAAGCTTGCATCACTTGAATAACGTTAAATTCTTGGCGCGAACAACTCGGACAAGCAATAAAGTTAATCCCGTTAGAACGCAGACCAAGCGATTTTAAGATATCAAAACCAATCTTGATTTCATCTTCTGGTTCGGCCGCAAGCGAAATACGCATTGTATCGCCAATACCTTCCATCAATAATCCGCCAAGGGCGATCGCTGATTTCACAGTACCAGTACGGTAAATACCCGCTTCAGTTACACCAAGATGCAATGGATTATCGATTTGTTTTGAAAGTAAACGATAAGCATCCATCGTTAAAAACACATTAGATGCTTTTACACTGACTTTAAATTCATGGAAATCAAGGCGGTCTAAAATATCAATGTGACGTAAAGCTGATTCAAGAAGTGCTTGCCCAGTAGGCTCACCATATTTTTTCTGTAAATCTTTTTCTAGAGAACCCGCATTCACACCAATACGCATTGAAATACCGTGATGACGTGCCGCAGCAACCACTTCACGAACTTTCTGGTCTGACCCGATATTCCCCGGATTAATACGTAAACAGTCTGCACCATAATCTGCAACTGCCAAGGCAATTCTATGGTCAAAATGAATATCGGCAACTAATGGTACTGAAACGCGCTTACGAATGGCGCCAAATGCCTCAGCAGCTTCCATAGATGGGACCGAAACACGCATAATATCAGCACCTGCATCAACGCAACGCTCAATCTGAGCAACAGTTGCATCAACATCGCAAGTTTCAGTGTTTGTCATACTTTGCACACTAATAGGTGCATCGCCACCGACATACACCGACCCAACACGAATTTTGCGTGTTGGTCGACGTTTAATTGGGTTCTCTATCATTGTATCGCTCAACTCATGGTATTAGCGGGATAAACGGAATTCAGCCTTACCGTTTACCGTATATGGAGACAATGAAATCTGTTCTTGGTTTAAACTTAATGACACAGCAGTTGCATCATCAAGACGAATCTGGAATGGAGACTCACCATTTAGGTTTAAAGTTGATGACTGACGACCTGTCGCCAAAACTTTACCTGTTGCATCAACAATATGAACAGACGTTGGACGGTTAAAGCTTAACACCAATTGATCACCCACTGTTGAGGTGGCATTTCCTTTCATAGGTAAAACTTCAACATTAGATTGATTTACTTTAGGTAAATCAGCATCTTCTTTCTTTGAAGTCCATTTTTGAATACCCATGACAATCAATGACACAACAGCAATAACAACAATTGCAAGAAGTGCGCGCTTCAACCATTTCTTATTACGATCACTATTAGAACCAGGGAGTTTACCCATGATTTTAATCGGTGAGTTATTTAAGGCGTGGTTTGGTAAAAGCCCAGTATCATTTGCATAAATCTCATCGAAGCGCTGAATAATTGCCGTCGCATCTGTTTTTAGATATTTTGCATATGAACGGTAATAACCCTTGATAAAAGTCGCTTCTGGCAATGACTTATAATCATCTTGCTCTAAAGCTGTTAGAGTTTTGACTGGCATGTTTAAATCTGAAGAAACTTGCCCTAACTCTTTATTCTGAGCCACTCGAATTTGACGTAAATACTCACCAGGACGTTGAATATTTCCTAAAGCAGAAGTCGGTAAGCTTGAGCCAGTTGGCTGCTGTGAATTAGGATTTATTTCCATACGGCCTCAATACTATACTGTAATTGCAAATAACGTTGATATTCTGGACTTTCCGGGAACAAAGCACGTAACTGGTTTACTAAGACTTGCATTCCCATTTTATCCGCATTGGCTCGAGCCACTCTTACACCAATCCAAAGTGCTCTTGCACCCTGATTTTTCTGCCCCACTGTATGAACATATTGCTCATACATTTGTGTAGCAGCCGGAATCTGCTGCTGCAAATAAAAAATTTCCGCTAACTCTAACATTGAAATACAAGAGTCGCGGTTAGCAAGGAGTGATTGTTTGAATGTTTTTTCAGCATTCGCAACATCACCCAATTTTAAATAAATACGCCCCAGATTCTCTAATGCCTGATAGCGTTGGTCATAACCTAATGTTGTGCCAGCAATGCGAAATTGCTCGACCGCATCATTATAGCGTTCCATTTGGTATAAATAAGTACCATAATTATTATGTGCTTGAGCATTATCTGGTTCAGATGAAATTGCCCGTTTAAAATAATGTTCTGCTTTTTCTAAGTTAGGTTTACTACCCTCTTGCTGTAGTAAAATACCCATCATCATATTTGCCGTTGCATCACGGCTATCTACACTTAAAGCTTGATCAAGAGCTCGCTTTGCCGAATCCAAGTCACCAGAACGGATATGTTCAGCAGCAAGTTGTGTACGTACCTTTACCGCTTTTTCTGGGTCTTTTTTTTGCATATGCGTTGTCTGGCAACCACTTACCAGAAGTGCAGCTGCAACCCCCATACATAATACCGTTTTCAACTTTGGAGTACTCAAAGCCTGCCCTCAATTTATCCTTGTGTACGCAAAATCTCTTGACGCTGTGTGACTTTCTTCTGCCACTGTTCAGCACGACGAGTTCTATCGGCCACTTGACCGACTAACTGTCCACATGCAGCATCAATATCATCGCCACGTGTTTGACGAATCGTACACACAAATCCAGCATCAGACAAAGTTTTTTGGAACGAGATAATTCGATTTCGGCTTGAGCGACCATATGGTGCATGCGGGAACGGGTTAAATGGAATTAAATTAATTTTACTTGGTAAGTTTTTTAATAATTTAATCATTTGCTGTGCATGTTCAGGCTGATCATTTACGCCCTCTAACATTACATATTCAATAGTCACATGTTTACGCGAACTTTCATTACCATCTTTAGCAATATAACGCTGACATGCTGCAATCAACTGAGCCAATGGATATTTCTTATTAATTGGCACTAATTCGTTACGTAATTCATCATTTGGCGCATGTAAAGAAATTGCTAAAGCAACATCAATGTCTTTTGCAAGTTGATCAATTTTAGGTACAACACCTGACGTTGATAGAGTCACACGGCGCTTAGACATGCCATAAGCAAAGTCATCAAGCATGATCTGCATTGAGCTTAATACGGCATCATAGTTGAGCAATGGTTCACCCATACCCATCATCACGACATTGGTCACTGAACGCTCACGCTCAGCAACTGGCACTTCTTCCATATAAGAATAGTTTGCCATCCAAAGTTGTCCAATGATTTCATCTGGAGTTAAATCACGTTGGAAACCTTGTTTGCCTGTTGAACAAAATGAACAGTCCAATGCACAACCTACTTGTGACGAAATACACAAAGTTTTGCGCAAGCCTGTTTTATCTTCAGCAGGAATTAATACAGTTTCAACCAAAGAACCTGCACCATCGCCAACACGAAAAACCCACTTACGTGTACCATCTTTTGAATAATGACGGTGAACCACTTCAGGAGCCTTAACTTCACAAATCTGTTCAAGCTTCGCACGCAATTTACCTGAAATATTGGTCATTTCAGCAAAATCAGTAATGAAGTATTGATGTATCCATTTCATGACCTGTCCGGCACGAAACTTCTTCTCGCCAATATCTTCAAAGAATTTTTCTAATTCAGTACGAGACATGCCGAGTAAATTCACTTTATTTTCGGCAGCAGGGATTACCAGCGTGGACGAAGATTGCTGCTGTCCATCAAGATTTTCAGATGAAACGACCTCTGCAGAACTCATGTGTATTTACCTAAACCATGTCAAAAAACTGAAGATATTGTTCAAGAATCAAACAATATTCTCTTGAGAGAATAAAAAAACCAGATAAGTAGTATACCACTTATCTGGTTTGAATGCTTTCGATTAACGAGTGCGTGGGCAGATCTCGTTGTCAGCAAAGAAGTAAGCAATTTCACGCTCTGCAGAAGCAACTGAGTCAGAACCGTGAGCAGCATTTTCGTCGATGCTTACAGCAAAGTCAGCACGGATAGTGCCAGGAGCAGCTTCTTTAGGGTTTGTAGCGCCTAAGATTTCACGGTGTGCAAGAACTGCATTTTCGCCTTCAAGAACAGATACTACAACTGGACCAGAAGTCATGAATGCAACTAAGTCACCAAAGAAACCACGTTCTTTATGCTCAGCATAGAAACCTTCAGCATCAGCTTGAGAAAGGTGTTTCATTTTAGTCGCAACAATTTTTAAACCCGCTTTTTCAAAACGAGCAAAAATATCACCGATGTGGTTTTTAGACACTGCATCAGGTTTTACGATAGACAAAGTACGTTCAATAGCCATGAGTGGCTCCTTTATTTTAAGATTTAAACATTAAAAAATTTGCCGCATTATACCGATGTCATAGGCAATAATCAGCTTTGAATGTGTAAAAGTTGCGATTTTTTCTACTGTTTTTAGCGAACTTCGTCTATCCAGGCCATTTGAATCCCTTCTAGCAATCCTTCTGTCGATTTATTTGGGTCATCACTGAAGTCTGGCAAAGCACATACCCATGCATGTAAATCGGTAAAACGAATCCATTGCGGATCAACTTCTGGATGTGCTTCTGACAATTCAATGGCAATATCAATCGTATCTGTCCAACGTAAGCCCATAGCGGCTCCTATCTGTTTAATCTGCTAAATCACGAACTGTGTACTTTAGCAAATCCACAAACCTAATCGATAGCTTAAGCTGATAAAAATTACCGATACTTATAAAGCGATGTTCAAGAGCGGAGCCATAAAAATAATCATACTCGCGACCGCCGCACCAATAAGCGCACCGACAATCACATCACTTGGGTAGTGAAGACCAAGTACCATACGAGACAATGCTACAAGCACCATGAAAGGAAACATCGCCGCAAGCAAAGCGGGCTGGATATAACCTAAAACAATTGTCACCATCACGGCATGAAGCGTGTGACCCGATGGAAAGCTGAAATGATCGAGTGGTCTTTCACCGAGCACAATCACCTGATGCACTTGATAAGGACGAGGTCGTGTTGTTTTATGTTTTAAGAATTTATAGATTGCCGTGCCAATAGAACCACCTAATAACAAGTAGATGATTTGCAGGCTATAGGTGATGCCTTGCATCCCCCACACGATTGCCAGCATTAGATACCAAAATGGACCGTCACCCACACGACTAATGATTTTGAAAAAAAGGGCAACACGCTGTGAGTGGGAGAAATTGTTAAGATATAAACAGCCTCTTAAATCTAAATCGAGTATTTTTATTTTTGCATTCTTAAATTTCATGGTCATTCTCCTATTTTAGGATACTTAGGTGAAGTCCACCGAGGGCTCCTTCACTACCTGATAAAATGCCTGCTCCAATTGCTGAACCGGAAGTTGCCAACCGCTTTGCTGTACTTTATGACAGGCTTGTACGCCCATTTCTCTAAGTTGTTGTAATGAAGGAAGCTGATACATTTGTTGTATAAAGTGGCTTTTTTGTCCGAGTGGGCTTAACCAGCCATTCACACCATGGGTTAAATATTGATGTGCACATGCATAATCATACGCGATAACTGGCAAACCGCTTGCCATCGCCTCTAAAACTACGTTACCAAACGTTTCAACTTGACTCGCAAATACGAATACATCGGCACTCGCATAGGCAGCTGCCAAATCTTGACCTCTAAAACTTCCAGTAAAAATAACACCCTTCGCTTCAGGCAATGATTTTAACCGAGCAAAATCTGGGCCATCTCCCACAATAACCAATTTAGTTTTATGTGGCTGAACAGTTTGTAAGTTGGCATAACTTTCAATGAGCACTTGCACTTCTTTTTCTGGCGACAAACGCCCTACATAGAGCATAACGCGAGTATTCTCATCAGCATCCCATTGCTTGCGTAAATTTTCAGAGCGGTGCTTTGGTGAAAATCTTGTTGTGTCTACGCCGCGCCCAACCACAACCAACGGGCAAGTAATACCGAAACCGCGTAATGCTTCTTGTGTATCTTTACTTGGCACACAGGTCACTTGAGTATTGTTATGAAACCAGCACAGGTATTTTTGAATCGGTTTGACTAAAAAAGCCAAATCAAAAAATCGGCTAAGGTCTTGAAACGGTGAATGAAAGCCGCTAGAAACTGGAATAGCTTTTGCCTTGGCAGCTTGCATTGCAGTTAAACCTAATGGCCCTTCAGTCACAATGTGAACTACATCTGGCACAAACTTTTCAAAAGCTTTCGATACTTTTAAATATTGTGGCCAACCAAACTGCAAAGTCGGATATTTCGGAATAGCTTGCGACATCACCAGACATTCTTGCTCTGGCGTAAAGTCATGGCATTTTGCTTTTTGTTCTGGGCGAATCAGTAAAATCTTATGTCCCAGTTTTTGCAAACCTTGGCATAGTTGTAATAATGAAAGTGCCACACCATTGATTTCGGGTGGCCAAGTTTCGGTAACAATCGCAATCTTTAAACGTGGGCGTACCAAATCATGCAATGAATGCGCATTTGATAGCTGCTGCTTTTGTTTAAAAAAGAATTGGAAGCTTTCAGGAAGTTGCTGTTGTTTTAATAGTGCTGTCGCGTATGAGCTTTGCATAGCGCCATCCATCAATGTATTTATTTTCATGCTTAAAGATTAAGCAGTTTTTTTGACATTTTGATGATAAATGCATGACAGTTTACTGACATGAAAAATAAAAAAAGCACACTGATGACAGCATGCTTTTTTCTTAAGACCTAGTAATACTTATCGATTTTGCAATTTTGCATAGTCCATAAGTACATTTGCAGCTTCAGTCACAAAAGTTTCTTCTTCTGGCAATGCAGGACGTTGTGATGCTTTCATTTTAGCGCGAGATTCAGCTAGAGCATCTAATGAAGCTTGATAGCTTTCCCAATTTGCAAAGGGCTTTTGACCACTTGCTGCACGGCGTTCATTTTCTGCATCTAAAGTTTGTTTCTCTAAACCAAGTAATTCAGCACGGCGTTTATCAATATCAAGTACCACTTGTTTTTGATCACTCGTAACCTTGGCAATCGCAGTACGTTTATTTAGATATTTAAACTGAGCATCATTAGCAACACGTTGTTCAGAGAACTGAGACAACTTTGTGACATACGGCTGCACAGAACCTTCACGTTTAAATGGTGCTGTAGGAATTGTGTCCCACTTCAACGCATTCTTCGATTTACGCTCACCAAACTCTTCGTTATAGATATCGACGAGTTTAATGTCTGGCACTACACCTTTATTTTGTGTACTACCACCCGTAATACGGTAGAACTTACGCTGAGTTAGAGTCGCTTGACCGTATGCCAGAGTATCAAGTTGTACCTGAGCTGTACCCTTACCAGTCGTTGTGCTACCAATAATAATACCGCGCTCATAGTCTTGAATTGCAGCAGAGTAAATTTCACTCGCAGATGCAGATGCCAAGTTCACCATTACAGCAAGCGGACCAGTGTAAACTTGCTGACCACCATCGTTATCTTCAAAAACACTTACGTTGCCATTACCATCACGAATTTGAACCACTGGACCAGACTTAATCACTTGACCCAGCATACGTGCAACTTCTTCTAATGAACCACCTGGGTCATTACGCAAGTCGATAATAATCCCTTCTACTTTCTTCGCTTTTAACGCTTCAAAGGCATTGGCAGTATCTTCAGAAACTGAACGGTATTGTTGACCCGCACGACGTGAACGATAGTCAAAATAGAATGATGGAATTTCAATCACGCCTAACAGATGCTTTTTACCATCGCGGTTAACTTCAACTGTACGCGAACGAACACCAGCATCTTCTTCTTGAATCACATCACGCACTAAGGTCACATTACGTGCTTGACTCATTGATGCGCCAGCACCAAGAAGTTTTAACGTAACTTTGGTTCCGCGTTTACCACGAATGAGTCCAACAATTTCAGAACTTGTCCAACCAACCACATCAATCATTTTCTCGCCTTCTTGGGCGACACCAACGATTCGATCTCCTGATTTCACTTGGCCAGACTTACTTGCAGGACCACCTTCTACAATGGTTTCAATCTTGGTGTAATCTTCATTACCACGTTCTGGACGAATCGATACACCAATACCTTCAAGCTGCAAGGTGGTTTGGCGATTCAGTTCTATCGCATCAATTGGTGGGTAATAGTTACTGTGTGGATCATAGGTCGCCAACATGGCATTTAATGTTTTGTCCAACACATCATCGCTTTTCACACGACTAATTCTTTCAAGCTGACGCGTATAACGTTTAGTTAAGGTCTGAGCTGGTGTTAAATCTTCTGGGCCAGTTAAGTCTTGACCATCAGCAAGTGAAGGATTTTCTTTAAGCGCTTTTTGTTTCGCCTGCTCTTCTTCACGGCTAATCGTTAAGTTGATTAACTGCGAAACCAACATTTTGCGCCAATGATTTTGTTGATCAGCCGCAGTTTTGAAATACGGTGCTTTTTCACGATCAACTTCAATATAACTGTTTGGCTGTTTTAAATTTTGCTGCTGTTTCAACTCAGTCAACATGAACTCATAAAATTGTTTTAAGCGCTCACGATATTGCTGATGAATTGCAAACGGTCCCGTTAAATTCCCCGCTTTTAATGAAGCACCAAAATTTGAACCATATAGTTTTTTATAATTTTGAACTTCAGCGTCTAAAAATAGTGAGTGATCCGGATCAAGACTATCTAAATACATATCGAGAATACGATTTGATGTCGTCGCATCCAGACGCATATTCAAATAATGTTGGCGATCAACTAAAGTTGCCAGTTGGCGAGCCACCAAAGCCTGTTCTTGCGTTGGCTGGATCGATTGAGAAACCACAGCAGTATTCGTTGCTGCTCTCGCTTCATTCATCGTATGAGTGAAGAATAAACCGCCAGTCGCGATCGCTACTGCACAAGCTATAGTTTGAAGTTTCATAAATTTTTAATACTTCCTTGGGTGTTCCTATCTTACACGCTCTGTTTTCGATATGAACTAAGCAGATTCAAAATCTTAACCAACTAAATTGTTTATACCGTGTAGTTTTATCATATTCTGTACTGACAAAATGTAGCAAAACATTGCAAAATTCGCTTATTGTTTTTCAATCAAAATTCAAATGGAACCAATATGATTGGCGCATTGATGCTGGACATCGCCGGCACAGAACTTACTCAAGAAGATATTGAACTATTACGCGCTCCGCAAGTCGGTGGCATGATTTTATTTGCACGAAATATTGAATCTCCACAACAAGTCCGTGCCTTAACGGACCATATGCGTCAAATTCGTCCAGATATTTTAATTGCTGTCGACCAAGAAGGTGGTCGAGTTCAGCGCCTAAGATCAGGTTTTACCTTATTACCGGCCATGGGTCGTTTCGGTGAGCTCTATATTAATCAACCTCAAAAAGCACTTGAACTGGCGGAACAGTGCGGCTGGCTCATGGCAACCGAAGTCTTGGCTGTAGGTATCGATTTTAGTTTTGCACCAGTTTTAGACCTTAATGCAATTAGTGATGTGATTGGCGACCGTGGTTTCTCTAAAAATATTGAGGATATCGCACCACTTGCTGGCGCGTTTATGCAAGGCATGAAAAAAGCTGGAATGGCAAATACGGGCAAACATTTCCCGGGTCACGGCTCAGTCAAAGCCGACTCTCATGTCGCAACCGCAATTGATAGTCGCAGCTATGATGAAATTTACAACCATGACATGCAAAGCTTTATTAAGCTCATGCCACAGCTTGATGCGCTCATGCCAGCACATGTGATTTATGATCAGATCGACCCAAATCCAGCAGGTTTTTCACCGTTCTGGATTCAAGAAGTTCTACGCAACCGTTTGAAGTTTAATGGTGTACTTTTTTCTGATGACCTAAGCATGCAGGCTGCTTGTGTAGCAGGTGGTGCCGATGCTCGTATTCAGGCTGCTCTAGCGGCAGGTTGTGATATGGGACTTGTGTGTAATGACCGAAGTGCAGCGTGTACAGCACTTGAAGGTATTGCGAACTTAGAACTACCAAATCAAGAGCGCCTTGAACGCATGCGTGGTCAAATTCCACAAATTCAGATTGGTGAAACCTTATCGCTTGGAAATGAGTGGCAAGCTGTCAAAACAGCCATTGAAGAGTTTAAGAATTCAATTTAAGTTAGTAAAAATTTTAATTAGCTACAAAAACCTATTCGCTATCTGATAAGCGGTTAAGTCATACGCAACCTGCTCACCTGCTGAAGGATATTGATTGCTTCAATATATTTGATAGATGCAGAAAGTGAACAGGTTTTGCGTATGACAATGGTTTTGGTTACTTTTCCCAAAAGAAAAGTAACTCTAACTGAAAGTTCATCCCAGAATGCGAACCTAATTGACAGGACTCCGTCATGCAGGTTCATTCAACATCAATGCATTAAACCCTCTTCATTGTTATGAATAATGAAGATCACAGAAAAACAATAAATCGAGCTCAGGACAAATGACACAACAACTTTCAAAACACCGCCATATCTCTTTTACAGCCCACTATACAGGCTATATCTGGTATCAAATGGGGATTTCTCATGAAGCACTTGCTACAACTAAAGGCAAATCACTGGCATATTTGGTTCACCCGATAGAATCATGGGCTGAGAAATATGTGGGCGGCAGCATGCGCACTACGCTCAAACAGCGCCACACCATGCTTGACCATCACTTAGAACAACTCATTCAAGAAAGTCCTGATTTACAAGTTCTAGAAATAGCATGTGGATTGTCTCCACGTGGCTGGTGGTTTAGACAGCATTATCCTTCGATTACCTATCGGGAGCTTGATTTACCTGATATGGCGCAAACCAAACAAAATGCATTACAACAAATTGAAAAAAATGCGCCTGAAATTTTATCGGTTGATTTATTTACAGAAGCTTTTGAACAAGCATTTGAAGTGTTTGACCCGAACCGCCCACTGGTTGTAATTAGTGAAGGTTTAATTAATTATTTTGATAAAGATTTATTAAAACAGCTGATTCAATCAATTGCTCACTATGGCGCTTCTTTTAAACAGTTCCATTACTTAACTGACCTTTACCCTGAACCAGTTAAAAATAAACTTGCCAGCATTATATGGAATAGTAGTAAGTTACTTAAATTAATGTCTCGAAGCTCGTTTAGTTTTCACTTTAAAAGCCCCGAAGAAGTTAAATACTTTTTTAAAGATACAAAGTTTGATCAGGTTAGTGTGGAACAACCCCAAATATTTTTTGGACAAGCTTCTCCAGATAATCATGAGCAGCATTTAGGTGACTTAGTCTGGACTATTCACGCGCAAATAAAATAACAAATATAAAAAATGGAAGCTCGAAATAAACGAGCTTCCATCTATAACTATATTATTAAGCTGCTTGTTTTTGACGAGCAATAAAACGGCTTAAACGATCAGCAAGCTCAAAACTACCATGTTTGAACAAAGCTCGAATACCCTGCTCTGTACTTTCAAAAATTAAGCACTCAATTGCAAAAGTACCTTCTTCATCTTCTAAATGCAGTGCCAAGTCACGTGGATGGTCATTCACTAAACCAAGCTGCGAAACATCATCCATTTTTAAATACATACCAAAGAAAGTGACATCAACAATTGTTACAGGCATCTGTACATCAAACTCGCGGTGAGTAAGTTGAGTTTTTGGCTGCACAACCTGAACTCGCTCTTCACCACGGCGCTCCATGTTTTGCATTTGCTCGCGTGTCATGGGAATAATGCCATCCAAATTTTGGATAGATTCACCTTTTAAGAATGAAGTAAACAAACTCATGGTTTCTTTACGACGCTGCAACTGAGGCACGTGATCTGCATTTGCAATAAGTGCAAATTCCATGTCTGGACATTGTAAAGCAAAGTTTGCATTTTCATGAGGTAGAGTAAAACTATCGTACTGCCCTGCTGCAACCAGCGTTTTACACTCTGGAATAGGTACATCAGTTAAACGCAAAAGACGATTACAGTTAATTTCATAACGTTCTCGCTCTGTGCCCGTAAACTCAGCCATTTGCCTAAAAAATAATTTTTTAGCTGTAGGTGACATGCGGGTTTTATCTAATTTTGCATGATTAACTAAATATAAAATTACAGCTTGCCCAAACTCTTCCATGCGGTTTTCTTGCATAAGCTTGAGCGACTCTTCCAAAATCATTCGCCAACTTTTTCGGGTCTTTTGCATAACGCCCATCAAAATCATGCGATCCATTAATTCTGGACGATGATAAGCAAAGCAAGATGCAATTACTGATCCCAAAGACATTCCCATAACGGAAACTTTTTGTAGTCCAACAATATCTAACCAACGTCCCAACATTTTAGACAAATCAGGTAGCTCTAAAGTACCTGCAGATACTCCTGTGTCCCGATTAGTAATTTGCTGATTTGCCCCCATAGAAGGTAAATCAATTAAAATGACCGGACCGCTTTCAAACAATTGTTCAACACAATATTTATAAGAATTAAAATTCTGGAAAGCACCACCTACAATCACAATTGGCGTATTGTGAATCGTTTTTGGGTCGGCAATTGCCATATATTCAATTTTCCAGCCGTCAATCCATGTGGTACGAGCAGGTTGTTTGAAACTATCTCTATGGTAGATATCGAAAAAGCCAAAACCGGCATAAGCTTGGTTGATCTCCGAATCCATTTGAATAATGGAATTCATATCCTTGCTTCCTCCTTGCTGTAATTTTTTTATGCTGCAAGAGTTCCTTCTTGAACACGTAACCTTTTATGCACAAAACTTTAAAATTTGTATTAGTTTGTATTGCACAATAACATTCTAAACAATTGTGTGAAATATACGCAATCGCTTAAATGACCGCTCATCTTGTTTAAGTCGCTAATAGTTTGCAAAATATTTAAATGTTTTTTTATGACGATCACATTTTTCAAAAAAAGCCATTCATTGTTCCGCATTTGACTGCTACTATCTTAGTCATTGGTAAATGATTAAAAAATGCTATGCACGATTCAATTGAACAATATATGCAAACAGTTGGGCAACAAGCACGTCAGGCCTCTCGTGTCCTAACTAGTGCTTCTACCTCACTAAAAAACCATGCACTCTCTGCTATTTATACTGCTTTAGAAAATAATCAGGCAGAAATTTTGGCAGCGAATCAAATCGACATGGATAAAGGTCGTAGCAATCAGCTCGACAGCGCTTTGCTTGATCGTCTTGAACTTACGCCCGCACGTTTTAAAGGAATGTTGCAAGGTCTAAAAGATGTGATTGCACTTGTCGATCCAATTGGGGAAATTACTGATCTTGCATATCGCCCCACAGGCATTCAAATTGGAAAAATGCGTGTGCCTTTAGGCGTTGTTGGGATGATTTACGAATCACGTCCAAACGTAACCCTTGAAGCTGCATCTTTAGCCATTAAATCGGGCAATGCCATTATTTTACGTGGTGGTTCAGAAGCACTTGAGTCAAATAAAGCAATTGCTGAAGCAATTAAGCATGGCTTAAAAGTTGCTGGTTTACCTGAAGATTCAGTTCAAGTGATTAACACTTCTGACCGCGCGGCTGTTGGTCATCTTATTACCATGGCGGAATATGTAGATGTGATTGTTCCTCGTGGCGGCAAAAGCTTAATTGAGCGTGTAACCAATGAAGCGCGCATTCCTGTCATTAAGCATCTTGATGGTAACTGCCATGTATTTGTTGAAGCACAAGCAGACTTGCAAAAAGCCTTACCGATTACCTTAAATGCCAAAACACATCGTTATGGCGTTTGTAATGCGATGGAAACTCTGCTGGTTGATGAAAAAATTGCAGATGTTTTCTTACCACGCATTGCTGAACTGTATGCTGAAAAACAAGTTGAGCTCCGTGGCTGTCCAGAAACACGCCGTATTTTGGGTACCTCTGTAAAACCTGCGACAGAAGAAGATTGGTATACCGAATATTTAGGGCCAATTCTTGCTGTTAAAGTTGTTAGTGGTATTGATGAAGCAATTGACCATATCAACAAATATGGTTCACATCACACCGACGCAATTGTGACTGAAAACTACACGTTGGCTCGTCAGTTCTTGGCTCGCGTAGATTCAAGCTCAGTTGTAATCAATGCCTCAACTCGTTTTGCTGATGGTTTTGAATATGGCTTAGGCGCAGAAATTGGTATTTCTACAGATAAAATTCATGCCCGCGGTCCAGTTGGCTTAGAAGGCTTAACTTCTCAGAAATGGATTGTGTTAGGTGACGGTCAAATTCGCCAATAACTGATTTAAGACTTCAAAAAAACGCCTGATCAATATCAGGCGTTTTTTTATTTATCAATTAAACTTTTCTATGATTATTCTTGGCACACATCATTGACTACACCGAGTTGTTGCATGACTTGCACAACAATTTGTTCAGGTGTCAAAGCGATATCAATCGTTATTGCCTCATGAAGATCAGGTTCTTCTAATGTATCAAGCTGGGTTTGTAGCAATGATGGATCAAAGAAATGACCTGCTCGCTCAGCAAGGCGCTGCTGTAACAATTCATAAGACCCTTTGAGGTAGACGAACTTAATATTTTGGTCTTGCCCTCTTAAAATATCGCGGTACATACGCTTTAAAGATGAGCATGTAAATACAGCTGTTTCACCATCTCTTTGTTTGGTTTCAATGACCTGACGAATCGCCTGTAACCATGGCAGACGATCATCATCAGTTAAAGGAATCCCTTGGCTCATCTTACTTTTATTTGCAGCCGAATGAAGCGTATCACCATCGAGAAACTCACAGGCCAAACGCTCTGATAATAATTCACCAATCAGGGTTTTACCTGTCCCACAGACACCCATTGCAATCACAATCATGGATTACTCACCTTTAATTATAAAATAGTGCTAAGCAGTAGCGTAAAAGATAAACCCAACACTGAAATGATCGTTTCTAATACCGACCAAGTTTTGAGTGTCTGTCCCACGGTCATACCAAAATATTCTTTGATTAACCAAAATCCCGCATCATTTACATGTGAGAAAACCAATGAACCTGAGCCTGTGGCAAGTACTAAAAGTTCTGGCCTAACTGCGACACCAGCCGTGGCTGCAATTGGAGCCACAATGCTACAAGCAGTAGCCATAGCAACTGTTGCGGAACCTGTTGCCAAACGAATCAGTGCTGCAACAAACCAGCCCAACAATAACGGCGACAAATTTGCCTTTAAAGCGGTAGAGACGATTTCATTAGAAATACCACTGTCACGTAAAATGCCACCAAAACCACCACCAGCACCAACAATCAACATAATTCCGGCAATAGAAGCTAAACATCCGCCACAGAATTTTTCAATTTGTTCACGGTTAAACCCCTGCATCGTACCAAAGGTAATAAAGCTGACCAGTACAGCAATAAGCAATGCAATATCAGAAGTACCAATAAAACGTAGTAAATCGTTTGCGAAAGTTTGTGGGGTAAAGAAAAGATCAGCCCAACTTCCGATCAGCATTAATACGACAGGCAACATAATCGTAAATAAAGTTATTCCAAAGCTTGGTAGCTCACGAGTTTCTTTTGTATCTGCCTCAACAAACTGCTTAAACAATGGATTGTTCTCAGGCAATTTGACATATTTATTGATCCATAGCGCATACAATGGCCCAGCCACAATGGCAGTTGGTATGCCCACCAACAAACTGTAAGCAATCGTTTTACCAATATCCGCGTGATATGCCTGTACTGCCAACAATGCAGCTGGATGCGGTGGAATTAAGCCATGCACAACCGACAAGCCAGCGACCATTGGCAAGCCAACAACCAGTAAAGATTTACCTGTGCGTTTAGCAATGTTGAATGCAATTGGAATTAGAAGTACAAAACCGACTTCAAAAAATACGGGAAGACCAACAATAAGGGCAATAAACATCATGGCCCAGTGAATATTTTTCTCACCAAACCATTTAATTAAAGTAATTGCTATTCGCTCAGCACCACCCGACTCGGCCATCATTTTACCGAGCATCGTTCCCAGTGCGATTACAATCGCAAGGTGGCCTAAGGTTTTACCAGTACCAGCTTCATATGACTTAACAATATCGCCCATTGGCATGCCAACAGCCAAAGCCAAACCGAGTGAAACAATAATAAGAACAAGAAATGGATAAATTCTGAACTTCGCGATCATGACAACCAATGCAATAATCGCGATTACAGTGTAGATAAGCAACATGCCACCCTGAACGGTCTCCATGTGATACTTCTCCTTGGAATAATGCTATTTAGGCACACTGCCCAAACAAAGGTCTTCAACCACAGTAATTCCTACTGTTAAGACACTAAATTTTTTATATTTAGGTGTGACCAGCACAAACTGGCCACCTCAATACAGCCTTAAAGCACATAGAATGCACTTCATTTTTTATAAATATTGACTACATTTACAATGCTCTCAACTGACTCGCAATTTGCGCTAAGCGAGTAATTTCAGCCCAATCTTGTGTAGCTACAACAGATTTAGGTGTTAGCCATGACCCACCCACACAAACTACGTTTGGTTGCTTTAAGAAATCAGGCGCTGACTCTGCCGTAATTCCACCAGTCGGGCAAAAACGTAAGTTTGGAAATGGACCATAAAATGCTTTTAGCATTTCAACTCCACCTGCCTGTTGAGCTGGAAAGAACTTCACAATCTCATAACCTAACTCAATCGCCTGAATCAGATCACTTGGTGTCATCACACCCGGTAATAAAGGTAAGCCAGCATCTTGTGCAGCTAAATGCAAATCTTTAGTCAAACCAGGAGATACACCAAATTGAGCACCTGCTTTTTTGGCTTGAGCACAATGTTCTGGCTTGGTAATCGTTCCCACACCTACCACAATGTCATCAGCCAATTGGCTAGCACGCTCAATAGCAGCAAGACCCGCAGCCGTACGCAATGTAATCTCAAGGACTTTTACACCACCTGCATGTAAAGCACGTGATACATCTTCACCTTGCTCGGCAGAATCAAATGCCAACACTGGAATGACTGGGCCTAATTTGACGATATCTTCAATTTTAATCATTATTTTTCAGTTCCTTTGACTCAAATCTGCTCTGGTGAAGTTTCACCAACCAATGCACCAAATACAGATGCTCCATGTTCAGCTGGCGCAGCAGCAGCACGGAAAACACCAAATAATTCACGGCCAAAGCCAACTTCGTTTTCTGCCTGATGTTCTGGCTGTGCAACAGGACGCGACTGCCAAGTCTGTTCATCTATTTCAACATCGAGTACGCCAGCCTCAGCATCAATAATCAACATATCGCCTGTTTGAACTTTAGCAATCGGCCCATTTAGTAAGGCTTCTGGAGATAAATGAATCACCGCAGGAACTTTACCTGAAGCACCAGACATACGACCATCAGTGACTAATGCCACATGAAAACCTTGGTCTTGTAAAACACCCAACACAGGAGTTAAGCGATGCAATTCAGGCATACCGTTAGCACGAGCACCTTGGAAACGAACAACCGCAATAAAGTCTCGGTGTAACTCACCGCGATCAAATGCAGCTTGTACTGCTTCTTGAGAATCAAACACAATTGCCGGAGCTTTAACTTTACGATGTTCTGGCGCAACAGCAGAAATCTTGATGACACCACGGCCAAGGCGACCCTGCATTAAACGCAAGCCGCCATCTGGTTGAAATGGCTCGTCAATGCTACGTAGAACCTTGTCATCAAGGCTTTGAACCACGCCGTCAACCCAAGTGAGCTTGCCATCAATCAGTTTTGGTTCTTTGGTGTAATGCTGTAAACCTTTACCAGCCACTGTCGTTACATCGTTATGCAACAAACCAGCTTCAAGTAAGTTACGAATGAGGAAAGCCACCCCACCCGCAGCTTGGAAATGGTTTACATCGGCCTTACCATTTGGATAGATTTTTGCGAGTAATGGAACAACAGCCGACAACTCATCGAAGTCATCCCAGTCAATCAAGATGCCAGCAGCGCGAGCAATCGCAATTAAATGCAAAGTATGATTGGTTGAACCACCTGTAGCGAGCAATGCCACAATACCGTTTATAATTGCTTTTTCATCGACAACATGACCAATCGGTGTGTAGTTTCCGCGCTCAACTGTTAAATCAAGTACACGAATCGCAGCTTCTGCAGTAAGTGCATCACGTAATGGTGTGTGAGGATGAACAAATGCAGCGCTTGGTAAATGCAAACCCATCACTTCCATTAGCATCTGGTTACTGTTGGCTGTACCGTAAAAAGTACAAGTCCCTTGTCCGTGATAAGCAGCTGACTCAGCTTCTAGCAAAGCATCTCGTCCAACCTGACCCGTTGCAAATTGTTGACGAATTTTGGCTTTCTCATCATTAGATAAGCCACTACTCATTGGGCCAGCTGGCACAAAAATAGTAGGTAAATAGCCAAACTGCAAAGCGCCAATCAGCAATCCCGGTACAATCTTGTCACAAACACCCAGACATAAAGCTGCGTCAAACATGTTATGAGACAATGCAATCGCTGTGCTCATTGCAATCGTTTCACGAGAAAACAATGACAGTTCCATACCAGCATTACCTTGGGTAATACCGTCACACATTGCAGGTACACCGCCAGCAAACTGTGCTACTCCCCCATTTTCACGAGCGGCTGTTTTAATTAAATCTGGAAATGTTTTATAAGGAGCATGAGCCGACAACATTTCGTTATATGACGACACAATGCCAATATTTGGTTCACGACCTACTTTAATAATTAATTTTTCATTGTCATCCATGCTGGCAAAACCATGAGCCAGATTGGCGCATGAAAGTGCCCCACGAGCAGGAAATTTGCCTTGTGCATGTTCAATACGTTGTAAATATGCAGAACGAGTTTTTTGACTACGGGCGATTACACGCTCGGTCACTTTTGCCAATATTGGATTCGGCAAGTCCATGCTGGACGCTCCTGTACAACCGGATAAGCCGGAAAAGAAAAATAGACCAAATGATATATTTTTTATGATCATTTGAAAAAAGGATGAACAATATTATTCAGGCAAAAAGCGACATGCAACCCCAGCCAATGCTGCTGTAATGGCCTCAGTACAAGCTTTAAAGACATAACGAGTTTATATTTTAGACAAAAAACTTATTTAATATTTAGGTATATTTACAGCTAAACCAAATCTCAAAAATACGGTAAATTTATTGTAAATCAACATAATAAAATATATTTAATAATATATAAATGATGAGCTTTTCATTCTAATTTTTAGTACTTATAAATCCATATTAGGTTCTTTTTTAACGCCCTTCATACCATCAAAACTTAATTTCAATTACGTATATTATTTGTAATATATGCTTAAAATTTAACTTAAAGAACCAGCTCACTTATTCAATATAAGGATCGGCTTTCTGCATTTAAAATGAATATTTGGTTCAGGTTTTATTTTTCATAAATATATACAAAAAAACCCGTTTCTATGCGCATAAAAAAACAAGGAATACAGTGGTTAAGCTTTATACTGGACAAATATTAGTGACAAATAATTTGATGGTCGATAGTGCTTAAGTCTAATGGGCTAAAGTCTATCTTGGACAGAAAAACAACACATGTTAAAACAGGACAACCCGTTCAATCTGTATCGAAAAATAATACATCTTGAACAGGAAGTTAGGGAAACTATTTTAAATCAGGACTTGGGTATTTCAACGTGGCTATATCAGTATTAGTTATCAATTGCGGCTCTTCATCTATTAAATACGCGCTGGTTTCAGAGCGTCGTGAAGACCGTATTTACGGTTTAGCAGAAAACTTAGGGGCAGCTGACGCTCGTATTAAGGGAGTTACAGTTGGTGGTGAACCACTGGAACTTTCAATTCCTTATGCTGACCATGCCAAAGCTTTAGAAACTTTACTTGCACGTCTTGCCAACTACAAACCGCAAGCAATCGGACATCGTGTTGTACACGGCGGCAGTTTAACCAAAGCAGAATTACTCACTCCTGAAATTATTGAACGTATTCGTGCGGCAACACCCCTGGCTCCGCTTCATAACCCCGCACATTTAATTGGTATTGACGCAACCGTACGCCTATTTCCTGAATTACCTCAAGTTGCCGTATTTGATACTGCATTCCATCAAACCATGCCAGCGCATGCATATCGCTATGCAATTCCTAAGTTTTTATATACTGACCACAACGTCCGCCGTTATGGCTTCCATGGTACAAGCCACGCCTATGTATCTGACAAAGCAAGTGAGCTCGCAGGTAACCTGAAAAAAGGTGGATGGTTAACAGCACATCTAGGAAACGGCAGCTCAACTTGCGCAGTATGGAATGGACAAAGTGTTGATACCTCTATGGGCCTTACTCCGCTTGAAGGTGTGGTAATGGGGACGCGTAGTGGTGACGTCGACCCAAGTCTACATAGCTTCCTGGCTAAAAATCTTGGTTGGGACTTGGCTAAAATTGATAAAGTTTTAAATAACGAAAGTGGCTTACTAGGCTTATCGCAATTATCTAATGACATGCGTACAGTGATTGAAGCTGCTGAAAATGGCAATGAAGATGCTTGTCTTGCAATTGAAGTGTTTAGCTATCGCCTAGCAAAATCACTTGCTGCATTAAGCTGTGGCTTACCAACTTTGGATGGCTTAATCTTTACTGGTGGTATTGGCGAAAACTCAGCTTATATTCGTGAAAAAACCTTAGCGTATTTACCTCATTTTGGTTTACAGCTTGATAAAGATCAAAACAATAACTTAAAACGTGGCACTGAAGGCCGAATCGATAATGGAAATGGTCCTCAAATTTGGGTCATTCCAACAGATGAAGAAGGCCGTATTGCCAAAGAAACTCGTCAAGTTGTAGAAGCGGCAGAAAATGCAGCATCTGTAGCAAGCCTTGCTTAATTAGAGCTCAGCGAAAACTCGATATTTATTTATAGGTTTATATGAATACAATTTTATTGATTCCTACAGGCGAAGGGGTTGGCTTAACCTCTGCCTGCTTAGGCATGATTTACGCACTTGATTGTAACGGGATTAAAGCAGGCTTTTTAAAACCATTTTCTCAAGAAGACCAAGAGCATCTTGACCGAACCACTTCATTATTTGGTCATCTATTTCAAAGTAAAACTGTTCAATCTATTTCGCATGAAAAATTAACTCAGCTTATTGCCGCTGGGGAAGTAGATGAATTACTTGAAGAAGCTGTTAGTCTTCACCGTAGCGTTGCAGCAGACCATGATGTCATTATTGTGGAGGGCTTATTACCTAACGGACAAGACCACTTCGCCAGTGAACTCAATGCAAGTCTTGCTCAAGCGCTTGATGCAGAAGTCGTATTGGTCAGTACAGCAGATATTCAAAACCCGAAAAAAGCCGCAGAAAAAGTAGATGCTCATTTACGTCAATTTGGCGGCGCAGCTTCAAATCGTACTGCTGGCGTACTCTTTATGCGTACCCGTGGATTAACTGAAGAAACAGCACAAATTCCTGTTGCGTTTGATCCATCGTTACGACCGACTGAAGAAATCGCAAAATTTACAACCGAACTGCAAAAATATAATCGTTATTTCGGTTCCAGCGATTTACCAATCATTGGTTTAGTCCCATTTAGTAACACGCTAAGCGTACCGAGAACTCTCGATATTGCAAATGTCATTGATGGGCAATGGGTACATCAAGGTGAAGCGAAAACACGTCGTATTTTGCATTCGAGTTTAATTGCGTCAAGCATTGAATATGAACTAAACAAGTTCATTGCAGGCGAATTGATTATTAGCGCGTCTGAGCGTACCGATGTTTTACTCGCAAGTAGTTTAGCAACCAGCAATGGTATTCCTCTAGCAGGTTTAGTACTTACAGAACGAGAAGCGCCGGCACCAGAGCTTTTAGAGTTTTGTCAAAGTGCGATTAAACAAGGGTTGCCGATTTTACACACCCGTTTAAACACACTTGAAACTGCTCAGCGTTTATCTAATTTTGGCAATGAAATTCCAACAGATGATACTGAACGTGCCGAGCAAGTAACCCGTTTTGTTTCAAGTCATATTGATGTCGAATGGCTTAAGCAGCACAGCAACAATGCTGCTACCCCTCGCCTGTCACCATCGGCTTTCCGTCACGAACTGGTACAAAAATCGATTGCAGCAAAAAAACGGATTGTACTGCCTGAAGGTGATGAACCACGCACGATTCAAGCTGCGGCAATTTGTCAGGCACGCGGTATTGCTGACTGTATTTTGCTGGCTAAACCAGATGTAGTACAGGATGTTGCAAAAGCTCGTGGTATTGAATTACCTGCTGAATTAGCAATTGTTGACCCTGATAGTATTCGTGACCAATACGTTGCATCAATGGTTGAGCTACGTAAAGGTAAACTCAACGAGCTTCAAGCAAAAGAACAGCTTCAAGATACTGTTGTACTTGGCACCATGATGCTAGCTTTAGACGAAGTCGATGGCTTAGTTTCAGGTGCTGTACACACCACGGCAAATACGGTTCGCCCAGCATTTCAGCTCATCAAAACAGCCCCTGATTATTCACTGGTTTCATCTATATTCTTTATGCTTTTACCAGATGAAGTCTATGTCTACGGTGACTGTGCAATTAACCCAGACCCAACAGCAGAACAACTTGCTGAAATTGCAATTCAGTCTGCTGATTCAGCGAAAGCATTTGGAATTGACCCGCGTATTGCCATGATCAGCTATTCAACTGGTACTTCTGGAACAGGTGCAGATGTTGAAAAAGTACAGCAAGCAACTCAAATTGCTCAACAACGTCGCCCTGACTTACTGATTGATGGCCCACTTCAATACGATGCAGCTTCAGTTGAAAGTGTGGGACGTCAAAAAGCACCAGACTCACGTGTTGCTGGTCGTGCAAATGTATTTATTTTCCCAGATTTAAATACGGGTAATACCACTTACAAAGCGGTACAGCGTGCTGCAAATGTTGTAAGTGTAGGACCAATGCTGCAAGGTCTAAACAAACCAGTTAATGACTTGTCTCGAGGTGCATTGGTAGATGACATCGTCTTTACTATTGCGTTAACAGCAATTCAGGCCGAGCAGCAAGCCGCTGCCAAATAATTAATATAATTTTATCCAGTTCTACCTCTCGCCATTTGATGTCCGCTCAAATGGCTTTTTTTATTTTAGTCACTCAAAAATAAATAATTTTCCAATTTCTGACGTTTAAATCACTTCAATATCTTCTTATGCGACTTTCGGTCAAAAGATCAACCAATCTCCCACAACACTGTATTTTTGTCATATAATTTAGCCCGCTAGCTAACAGCCCGCTCAAGAGATTTTCTGGTATGACAACGATTATCAAACAAGATGACTTGATTACATCGATCAAGGACGCCCTACAGTTTATTTCGTACTATCACCCGCAAGACTTTATCCAAGCGATGAGCCGTGCTTATGATCGCGAAGAAAACCAAGCTGCAAAGGATGCAATTGCACAGATTCTAATTAACTCTCGCATGTGTGCGGAAGGTCATCGTCCAATTTGCCAAGACACTGGTATTGTTAACGTTTTCCTTGAAGTGGGCTTAGATGTTAAATTTGATTTAACAATGAGCTTAGACGATGCAGTAAATGAAGGTGTTCGCCAAGGTTACCTTGAAAACAGCAACGTTCTTCGCGCATCTGTACTTGCAGATCCAGCATTTGGTCGCAAAAATACAAAAGATAATACCCCTGCTGTAATTCACTACAAACTCGTTCCGGGTAACAAAGTAGATATTACTGTTGCTGCTAAAGGTGGCGGTTCAGAAAACAAATCTAAACTTGCGATGCTTAACCCATCTGACTCGATTGTTGACTGGGTACTTAAAACTGTTCCAACTATGGGTGCAGGCTGGTGTCCTCCAGGTATGCTCGGTATTGGTATTGGTGGTACTGCTGAAAAAGCCATGATGCTTGCTAAAGAAGCGCTCATGGAAGAAATTAACATGGACGAATTACTTCGCCGTGGACCAGAGAACAAAATCGAAGAACTTCGTATCGAAATCTTTGAAAAAGTAAACGCACTTGGTATTGGTGCTCAAGGTCTTGGCGGTTTAACGACTGTTCTTGATATTAAAATTAAAGATTACCCATGTCATGCTGCTGGTAAACCAGTAGGTATGATTCCTAACTGTGCTGCAACTCGTCACGCTCACTTCCAGCTTGATGGTTCAGGTGTAGCTCATATTCATGCACCAAAACTTGAAGATTACCCATCTGTAACTTGGGATTCTTCAAAATCTAAACGCGTAAACCTTGATACCATTACTCAAGAAGAAATGGATTCTTGGAAACCAGGTGATACATTACTTCTTAGCGGAACAATGTACACAGGTCGTGATGCTGCTCACAAACGTATGGTTGAAATGATCGACAATGGTGAAGAATTACCAGTTGATCTTAAGGGTAAGTTTATTTACTACGTAGGCCCTGTTGATCCAGTGGGTGATGAAGTCGTTGGTCCTGCGGGTCCTACAACTGCAACACGTATGGATAAATTCACACGTAAAGTATTAGAACATACTGGTCTATTCGGTATGATCGGTAAAGCTGACCGTGGTCCTACAGCAATTGAAGCAATCAAAGACAACAAAGCAACTTATTTAATGGCAGTTGGTGGTGCGGCTTACCTCGTATCTAAAGCTGTTCGCGAAGCTGAAGTTGTTGCGTTTGCAGACTTAGGTATGGAAGCAATCTACAAATTCGTAGTTGAAGATATGCCTGTTTCTGTTGCAGTTGATGTAAACGGTACATCAATTCATGCCATTGCTCCAAAAATCTGGCAAGCAAAAATTGGAAAAATTCCAGTAGTCGACGCTGCGGCAGGCTAATCAAGAAAAGCACCGAATTCGGTGCTTTTTTTATGCATTCTTTTTTTATTTTAAAATCTGAAAAGAATTGTAACAATTACTTCTTCAATCTGTGCTATTAATAAATGCACTCTCTCGCCATATATTGAATATAGGTCATTTCATGACTATTCGCCCTATTCTTAAAAATCTTTCAATCAGCCTCTGCTTAAGCTGTATTACGACAAGTTTATTTGCTTCTCCTGCCAAATTAAGTTCCGTCAAAGAACTCATGCAAATGAGCCAAATTGATTACCTACTTAAAGAATCAATTAATGAATTAACGCCTTACTATGATCAACAGGCAGAACAGATTGTTAGTAATATCACAGGCATCAAAACTTTAGGTCCAAAAGAAAAAGAGGCCGCGAAAAAGTTAGGTTTACTCTTAAAAGATTCGAGCAATCAACTCATTAGCAATCCTAAAACCACCCAAGCCTTACAAGATATTTACTTAAAGACATATTCTGAAGAAGAAATTCAGGCAAATTTGAAGTTTTTAAAAACCCCAGAAGGCCAATCAATTACACGTAAAAACGTACAGATTATGGGGCAAATTTCAGAATATATGATGGAGTTGGGACAACAAACCTTTAATGACCCTAAAGCAAGGGATCATATGCAAGAAGAGATGCTTAAAATTCTTGCCCCACTCATGAAAGATAAAGAAAAGTCTTAACTTTTCTTTATCTTTTGTAGGCCATTACCAAGTTAAAGGATTCCATAATTTAAATGGCTTAATCAGATGTACATCTGACTTTTCATCATATTTGGCTGGCTTTAATTCTTGTGGTTTATGACGTATTTTTCCTGAAGCATCTTCAGCGACAAAGTTGTAGCTAGAAGATTTCAACTCTGTAAATGCAATTTCTCTACGTCCAATATTATCTTGCATTAACATAAATGGGCCAGTGTGTTCACCACGGTCCATTTTGTTCTCTTCATCATATTTCAAATAATAAGACGTTCCAGCCTCAACAGTGATATCCATATATTTCGGTTCTTGAAAATGAATACCCAGTAAAGGGCGGCTCGCAGAAAGACGATAAGTCCCTGCTGGTAATTCAATCCAGTAATAATGATTATGTAGTAGGCTCGGAATGCGCTTGCCATTCACAAAAAGGTTAATCGCAGCGATTTCCTGACGATTCCATTTCGTGTCTGGTCGATAAAGATAAACTACCGCAGCTTGTGCATTTTGTGGCTTGACTGGAGCAAAGGTCTGTCCCAACTTTTGATTGACCCAACCACCTACAGCAAAACCACCCACATGATATTGATCAAATAAACCTGGTTCTTTTTCAACATCAAATTTAGGTAAGGTTGCTGTCAATTCACCCGTATTTTTTTCTAAATGAGATGAACTTTGACAGCCCACAAACAGTCCGGCACAGCACAAAGATACGATTAAATAACGCATGGCATCCCTCAAAGCGTTTTGTTTTTGATTTATTTTTTACAACGCAAAACTATGCGTATTTTGTATTTTTAAGATTAACACCACGCACATAAATTGAAAACAAAAAAAGCATGAATCACTAGCGCGATTCATGCTTTTTAGATGAATGAAATCTATGCAGACTTCGAATCAATAACCTTTAAATCTGCCTTAGCAACACTTTCATGCGTTACAGCTTCTTTAGGTTGACGCTCTGCTTTATAAACAGGTTCTGCTTCACCATTAATTACCGCCTCATTAATGATGACTGTTCCCACATCATTACGGCTTGGTAAATCGTACATGGTTTCAAGCAGTACGTTTTCCATAATAGAACGTAGACCACGCGCACCCGTATTACGTTCAAGTGCTTTCTTCGCAATAGCACGCAATGCAGAATCTTCAAAGATCAGATCAACATTTTCCATAGTGAAAAGATATTGATACTGGCGAGTTAATGCATTTTTTGGCTCAGTCAAAATTTGCATTAATGCTTCTTCATCCAACTCTTCAAGTGTCGCAATCACTGGTAAACGACCAATGAACTCTGGAATTAAACCAAATTTCACTAAGTCGGTTGGCTCAACCTGACGGAACAATTCAGCAAGTTTTTTGGTTTCATCTTTGTTTTTAACATCAGCTGTAAAACCAATACCGCCTTTCTCTTGACGCTGCTGTACAATTTTTTCCAAACCAGAAAATGCACCACCACAAATAAACAAGATATTCGAAGTGTCAATTTGGATAAACTCTTGCTGCGGATGCTTACGTCCACCTTGCGGAGGAATAGAAGCCACTGTACCTTCAATCATTTTTAACAATGCTTGCTGTACGCCTTCACCAGAAACATCACGCGTAATTGACGGGTTTTCAGATTTACGAGTAATCTTGTCAATTTCGTCAATATAGATAATACCCTTCTGAGCTTTCTCTACATCGTAGTCCGCTTTTTGCAAAAGTTTTTGTACAATATTTTCAACATCTTCGCCCACATAACCAGCTTCGGTTAATGTCGTTGCATCTGCCATTGCAAATGGAACGTCTAAAAGGCGAGCCAATGTTTGCGCAAGTAAAGTTTTACCCGAACCTGTAGGTCCAATCAGTAGAATGTTACTTTTAGCAATTTCTACTTCTTTAGACACATGGCCATTATGACCAACTTTTAGGCGTTTATAATGGTTATAAACCGCAACAGATAACGTCTTTTTGGCAAGATCTTGACCAATTACATATTGATCAAGCGCAGCACGTATTTCATGTGGTTTTGGCAATGCCTTACTCGCCCAGTCCCCTGCTTCAACCTGTTGGCTGGTTTGTACAAGGTCTAAGCAGACATCCACACATTCATTACAAATATATGCGTCCTCACCTGCAATCAGTTTCCCGACTTCAGACTGCGTTTTACCGCAAAATGAACAATGTTTTTGTCCTTGAGGATGTTCGGACATATTCACTCCACAAATAGAATCTTAAATATTAGGGCAAGATGCACTGCATAAATAACTAAATGGAGATCTTTTTCAACATCTCAAGTTATTTATATAAGAAGGTCCTTATGGACGCTTACTTAACACCTGATCAACCAAACCATATTCTTTAGCAGACTGTGCTGTCATAAAGTTATCACGGTCGGTATCACGAGCAACTGTTTCGTAGTCTTGACCACTGTGCTCTGCCATTAAGCGGTTTAAACGTTCTTTAATAAATAGAATTTCACGCGCATGAATTTCAATATCTGATGCTTGACCACGGAAACCACCCAATGGTTGGTGAATCATGACACGGGCATTTTCTAAACAATAGCGTTTGCCTTTAGCACCAGCATTTAACAAGAATGCACCCATTGAAGCAGCTTGGCCCATACAATATGTCACGACATCAGGTTTAATAAACTGCATCGTGTCATAAATAGCCATGCCCGCTGTCACAGATCCACCTGGAGAGTTGATATAAAGGTGGATATCTTTATCAGGGTTTTCAGCTTCTAAAAACAACATTTGGGCAACAATTAGATTTGCCATGTTGTCTTCAACTTCACCTGTTAAAAAAATGACGCGCTCACGTAAAAGTCGTGAATAAATATCAAAAGAACGTTCGCCGCGAGAAGATTGTTCAACCACAACAGGAACTAAAGCATTTTCAATTGTTGGAACATACATACGTTATTTATTCCTAAATTTTTTGTGACTTAACCTATGGCAACAATATGCGGGATAATTTCTCAAATTGCAAAAGGTTCGCACTGAAATATTATATTATTTATACCTAAGTACTTAATGTCGCACTCAAATTAACCACATATTCAAAAACAAAAAAGGCGCCTAAAGCGCCTTTTTCTGACTTCTTAAAAGATTAGCCCATACGGCGAGCTTGTTGTTCTTTTAACAAATCATCATAAGATACAGCTTTGTCAGTCACTTTAGCAGCAGCTAAGATGTGATCAACAACTTGATCTTCTAATACAACTGCTTCGATTTGAGCACGTTGTTGAGCATCATTTTTGAAGTATTCAATCACTTCAGTTGGATCTTCGTAAGAAGAAGCCATGTCGTCGATGTAAGCATCAACGCGAGTTTGATCAACTTCAAGTTTAGCATCAGCTAAAACTTTGCTCACCAATACGCCAAGCTTAACAGAACGCTCTGCTTGCTCTTTGAACAATTCGTCAGGAAGCATGCTCTTGTCAAAAGATTGTGCGCCTGCACCACCAAACTGTTGAGTGAATTGTTGAACCATTTGTTGACGTTGACGGTCAATTTCTTGAGCAACCATTGCAGTTGGAACTTCAACTTCGTTCGCAGCAACAAGTGCATCAAAAGCAGCTTGTTTAACTTGGTTACGTAAACCATTGCGAACTTCACGTTCCATATTCTTGCGAACGTCAGCTTTTAATTTCTCAACGCCTTCTTCTTCAGTTACACCGAAGATTTTCAAGAATTCAGCATCAATTTCTGGAAGTTTTGATTTTTCAACTTGCTTCACAGTGATTTTGAACTGAGCTGCTTTACCAGCCAAGTTTTCAGCTTGGTAGTCTTCAGGGAAAGTAACGTCAATTACTTTCTCTTCACCAGCTTTCATGCCAACGATGCCGTCTTCAAAACCAGGAATCATACGGCCTGCACCTAATACGAGTTTAAAGTCTTCAGCAGAACCGCCTTCAAACTTTTCACCGTCGATAGTGCCTTCAAAGTCAAAAGTCACTTGCATGTCTTTTTTCGCCATGCCCTTGGTAACAGCCCAAGTTTGACGTTGCTTTTGCAAGTTTTCGATCATAGCATCAACGTCAGCATCTTTAATTTCAGCTGTTTTACGTTCAACTTCTAAACCGTCGAATGCTTGTACTGCAACTTCTGGATAAACTTCTACAGTCGCTTCAAAAACTAAAGCATCTTCTTTATGTTCAACTTTATCAATGTTCGGCATACCTACCGCATTGATTTTTTCTTGTTGAATTGCTTCAAAAACGCTATCACGAATGATGTCATTTACAACTTCTTGATAAATGCCTGCACCATATTCGCGGCGAACAACGTTTTCAGGTACTTTACCTGGACGGAAGCCGTTGATCTTCACAGTTTTGGCAGTGCGTTTCAAACGAGCTTCAAATTGCTCGTTAATACGGCTCGTCGGTACAGAAACATTTAAACGACGGGCAACGCCCGAAACCGCTTCAGTCGTTACTTGCATGGCTTCCTCGATAAAAATTAGTGAGTAGGAACAGTTTTTTTAAAAGTGCTGTATTATATGACAACTTTCAAGATATACAAAATTAACCGACCACTTCATTTAAGTTATGGTCGTTATTGTCGTAAATTTCACAGTAATTTTATGATTCTTTAAATATTTTTCATAAAGCCTTAAGTAAAACTAATTTTTTAGTTATTCTTTATAAATCTAAAATTACAATCAAAAACTAAATTTAATCGCTTTTACAAACAATTACTAAGAATCAGTAGATTAGCTACATAAAAGCACAATTTACTATTCAATCATTCACTTTGTCTTCACAATTCAATTGACAAATCCAATTAACACAAACTGTACATATAAATAAGAATTATTATTATTCGCATAACCTTTTAGTTTTAGAGTCCTGAAGTCATGTCTTTGATTAGAACACGTAAAAAAATAGTTTCATCTGCGATAGCTTCATCGTTATCAATGATTGCAACAACAGCCATGGCACAAGAAGCAATTTCACAATTACCAACGATTCATACTCAAGCGACTCAAGAAGAATCTTTAAAAGTAGATCAGTCAGCAAATTCTAAATTCGTGGCTCCCCTCAAAGACACACCAAAATCAGTCTCTATTCTTTCTCAAAAATTAATTAAAGATACAAACTCTAATACCCTACTCGAAGCTTTACGCTACGAACCAGGCATTACTTTAGGTGCGGGTGAAGGCGGTACACCGTTTACAGATATGCCTTACATTCGCGGTTATAGTGCTCAATCATCTGTCTATGTTGATGGTGTTCGTAATTCTACTTCTCAAAATCGCGATATGTTTGCCATCGAACAAGTGGAAGTGATTAAAGGCTCTTCTTCTGCTCTTGGCGGTGGCGGCGGTGTAGGCGGAAGTATTAATTTAATCCCTAAAGTTGCTCATGAAGGTGACGTTTACCAAGGTAGCGTTCAAGGTGGTACTGACAACTATCGTCATATCCAACTCGATGCGAACAAAGACTTTGGTAATGGAATTGCTGGTCGTGTTGTTGTTATGGGCCATGAAAATGAAAAAGCTGGTGCAAATAATGGTGCTGAATATGCTCGTGCCGGTATTGCATCAAGTCTTGCATTTGGTCTCGATAGCGCAACTCGTGGAACACTGAGCTACTACTATTTACGTAGTAATGATGAACCAGATGCAGGCATTCCATTTCTTCCTGTTGGTGGAAAACCAATTGACGTAAAACAAGGCACCTATTATGGCTGGAAAGAGCGTGATTTTGATAAGCGTGAAAACCACATTGGTACATTTAAATTAGAGCAAGATCTTGCTGATGATTTAACTTTGTCAAATACGATGTCATATACAAAATCTAAATCAGATTACATCTATACAAACGCAGATGACTCAAAAGGTAATGTAACCAAAAATGGTACTATTGTTCGTCGTGCTTTAAGTCGTATTGTAGATACTGATGCATATAGTGACCAGCTTGCGTTAAAAGGGAAATTTAATACCGGCTCACTTAAGCACTCTTTCAATACAGGTGCTGAGTGGAGCTATCAAGAATCAAGCCAAGGTGTTTACACTTTTACAGATGGCTCTGGTACAACCTCAACTGTACACAATACAAGCTGCCCTGCGAGCAGTGCTCTTTCGAATGGTTGGTGTACATCAGTAAATAATCCAATGAATGGAGCATTTACCGATACTTTAGGTAGCATCACCAATCAATATACAACCCGCAGTCGTACTGTTTCTTTATATGCTTTAGATAGCATCGAATTTAACCCTCAATGGCTTTTAAATTTGGGCGTACGTTGGGATAAATTTGAAACTGAACGTAAATATAATAAAAACATTTATAAAACAGTGGGTGGAGCTAACGGCAATTACTCAAATGATGTAAGCATTGCAGCTGGTCAGAAATTTGAAAACGACAGTGATTATTTCTCTTATCAAGCTGGTCTAGTCTATAAACCAACTGAAAATGGAAGTATCTATGCAAGCTTTGCAACTTCTGCTAACCCAGTTGGTGTAGACCAAGGTGACGGCGCAGATGCACTCTCTACATCTTCACAACAAGCAAATGATTTAGACCCAGAAAAAGCACGTACTTTCGAAATAGGCACAAAATGGGACCTATTTAATAACCGTGCAAACTTAACTGCTGCAATCTTCCGCACAGAGAAGCAAAATACTCGTATCGCTATAGACGCCAACACTTCAACTAATGCGGGCGAAAGCAAAGTTGACGGCTTTGAAGTTGGTTTCAACGGTAAAGTGACTGATAAGTGGGAAGTTTCAGCTGGTTATAGCTATTTAGACAGCGAACTTACAAAAGCGGCTTACAACGCAGTTGCTCAAGAAGGTAAACCTCTTCCTTTTGTAGCTAAAAATAGCGCAACATTGTGGTCAACTTATAGAATCTTGCCTAAATTAACAGTTGGTGCAGGTGCAGAGTATCGTGACAAAGTGTTCACTAATACAAACACGGGTACAACAATGCTTGAAGACAAGTATTTACCAACCTATACCATATACAATGCTATGGCTAAATACGACGTTAACAAGAACGTAAACTTACAGCTTAACATTAACAATATCTCTGATAAGCGCTACTTCACAAGTGCTCACCCTGCTCACTACGCGTTTGAAGGTGTTGGCCGCAATGCTGTCTTAGCGATTAACTTTAAGTACTAAGTTTTAATTCCATAATTTATTTATGGTGTTAATTAAAGTTCATATAAAATAGCCTCGTCACGAGGCTATTTTTACAAATGAAGTATCTATTTAAAAGGTGTTTGCTGTGATTCATCATATCCCCAATGTTTTAAACAAAGAGCAAGTTGCCGAGTTTCGTAAACTCATGGAAGGAGCCAATTGGGTAGGTGGAAAAGTGACTGCTGGCACCTTATCTGCTTCTGTTAAAAGAAATCAGCAACTCTCTGAACAAGACCCGCTCACTCATCATTTAAGTGATATTGTCATTAAAGCAATTTGGCAAAATCCAGTATTTCAGGCTGCCGCCCTTCCCCACAAAATTATTCCACCGCTTTTTAATCGTTATGATGAACATGAAAGCTTCGGTTTTCACGTGGACAACTCAATTCGTCTTATCCGTGGGACTTCTGAGCAGCTCCGTACCGATTTATCTTGTACACTATTTTTAAGTGAGCCTGATGAATATGAAGGTGGTGATCTGGTTATTGAAGATACTTATGGTTATCACGAAGTTAAATTACCCGCAGGTGATGTCGTGCTCTACCCTTCGACTAGCCTTCATGAAGTCAGTAGTATTACGTCTGGTACTCGTTTCGCTTCTTTTTTCTGGGTGCAAAGTTTGGTACGTGACGATAGTAAACGCCATCTTTTATTTAACTTAGATGAAAGTATTCGGGAATTGCGTAAAGCACACGGCGACAACTATTCAGAAGTCATGAAACTCACCAATATTTATCATAATTTAATTCGAATGTGGTCAGAGTTATAACTACATTTATTTTTGCCTTATTGAGATCATGTAATTTCTTTTACCTTAATTTGGCAAAAACATGAAAATTATTTTCTCAAAAATATAAAACTGCGCAAAATTAGAAAATTATTTTCTAATTTCTGAGATTAAAATTACTATAAGAATTTTGCACAAGGTGTAATCGTTGTTTAGATGTGATATATCTAAATGATAAACATACCAGCAAACCATCAAACTTATTATTTCACGGTCTAGAGATGAAAACGAACTACTTGTTTGCCCAGCCTACTCAAGCAAGACATCATCCGCAACTCCTGATGCTGCGCCAAGCGCGCGTATAAAAATTTTGTCTGCTTTCTAAAGCAGTACTTTGTAATTCCCTTTAATTTTTCTGAATTAGATACCATATATTAAGTAGAGACGTTGCCTTTTAAATATATCCAGAGCAACTGCGCTACGAGACAAGGAGTTTTCTCATGATGTTGGCTGACCCAAGCAAAAAATACCGCCGTATGTACCAACGAGTGGATTTACCAGATCGCCAATGGCCAAATAACGAAATTACAAAAGCGCCAATCTGGATGAGCACCGATTTACGTGACGGCAACCAAGCAATTTTTGAACCAATGGACATGGAACAAAAATTCAAAATGTTCAAAATGCTTGTAAAAATCGGTTTCAAACATATTGAAATCGGCTTCCCTTCTGCATCTCAAATCGACTTCGATTTTACGCGCTTGTTGATTGAAGAAAATCACATTCCCGATGACGTATATATTGAGGTTTTGGTTCAAGCACGTGATCATTTAATTGAACGTACTTTTGAATCTTTGGCAGGTGCTAAACGTGCAATTGTGCATATTTATAACTCTAACTCTCCAACCTTCCGTCAAAAGGTGTTGAATGTAGATGTTAATGGCGCAAAACAGTTAGCAATTAATGCGGCTCAAAAAGTTAAAGAATATGCGGCGCAATATCCTCAAACGGACTGGATTTTCCAGTACAGCCCAGAGTGTTTCTCTGCAACTGAATTAGAGGTCGCTAAAGATGTCTGTGATGCCGTCACAGAAATTTGGGATGCTCGTCCAGACCATAAAGTGATTTTAAACTTACCCGCGACTGTAGAAGTTTCTACACCAAATGTTTATGCAGACCAAATTGAATGGATGCATCGTAATTTGGCGCGTCGTGATGGTGTGATCATTTCTGTTCACTGTCACAATGACCGTGGCTGTGGTATTGCAGCATCGGAACTTGCCATTATGGCGGGTGCTGACCGTGTTGAAGGCTGTGTGTTCGGTAATGGTGAACGTACAGGTAACGTTGACGTTGCTGCTATTGCATTGAACATGTACACCCAAGGGGTAGCGCCAGAGTTAGATTTCTCTAACATTAATGAAGTGATTGCGACGGTTGAAGAATGTACTGGCTTACCTGTACACCCTCGTCATCCATATGCAGGCGACTTGGTATTTACTGCATTCTCTGGTTCACATCAGGATGCAATCAAAAAAGGCTTCGAGTACCAGAAAAACGAAGAAATCTGGGATATGCCTTACTTACCAATCGACCCGAAAGATTTGGGTCGCGACTACGATGCAGTTATTCGTGTAAATAGTCAATCTGGTAAAGGCGGTATCGCTTACTTATTAGAAGCGAACTACAACGTTGTATTGCCTCGCCGTTTACAAATCGAATTCAGCCAGGTTGTTCAACAATATGCTGATGATAATGGTACTGAAATTAATGCAAAAGAAATCTGGACATTATTTAAAGACACTTACGTTGATGTGAAAAACCAACATTACACAGTCAAAAACTACAGATTGTCTGATATTAATGGCACTCAAATCATCGAACTTGATGTTGATGTCGAAGGTGAAACACAACAGCTTCGCGGTGAAGGTAACGGACCAATCTCTGCATTTTTAAATGCACTTCAATTACCAATTGATGTATTGAACTATGAAGAACGTAGTATTAGTTCAGGTGCAAATGCGAAAGCATTAACATTGATCGAACTTCAAGTCAAAGGTACAGGTAAAGGTTCATTTGGTGCAGGTGTTCATGACAATACAGTCACCTCATCGATTGAAGCAATTATTGCATGTACTAACCGTTTGATTGATCAAGGCGTTTTAAGTACAGATCAGGTGGTTGCCGCCGCTGTTTAATTAAAAAAACTCTTTTGAAAGGATACCTAGCTTGGTATCCTTTCTTTTTATTCCTGAAAGATTTAAAAGGCGAAATGTTCCCGTGTCTTTTCCAGCTGATTCAGTGGGGTTAGTCACTCCGCAAAAGTTCCAATTTGAAGAGCCATTACATCTTGAATGTGGTCGTGTTTTGCCACGTTTTGAATTAATGGTTGAAACTTACGGCACTTTAAATGCAGATAAATCAAATGCCATTTTAATCTGTCATGCTCTTTCCGGACATCATCACGCAGCGGGTTATCACCATGAGGATGATAAAAAAGCTGGCTGGTGGGATGGCTGTATTGGCCCGGGTAAGGCAATCGACACGAATAAGTTCTTTGTAGTTTCGCTCAATAATATTGGTGGATGTAGCGGCTCAACTGGCCCAACGTCACCAAATCCTGAAAATGATAATCGCCCTTATGGACCGGATTTCCCGTTAGTAACGGTACGCGACTGGGTCAAAACTCAAGCCATGCTTTCTGACCTTTTAGGTGTAGATACTTGGTATGCAGTTGTGGGTGGATCATTAGGGGGCATGCAAGCACTACAATGGTCAGTGGACTATCCTGACCGCTTACAAAAGTGTGTGATTATTGCCAGCGCGCCAAAGCTTTCAGCACAAAATATTGCATTTAATGAGGTTGCTCGTCAGTCGATCTTGTCTGATCCAGACTTCCATCATGGTCGTTATTTAGAAAATGATAGCTACCCGAAACGTGGCCTGATTTTGGCTCGTATGGTCGGTCATATCACCTATCTTTCAGAAGAAGCCATGAAACAAAAATTTGGCCGTGATTTAAAATCTGGCAAATTTATGTATGGTTTTGATGTCGAGTTCCAAGTCGAAAGCTATCTTCGTTATCAAGGTGAACAGTTTAGCCGTAACTTTGATGCCAATACTTATCTCATCATGACCAAAGCTTTGGATTATTTTGACCCATCACGTGAATACAATCATTCGTTAACGGAAGCGATGGGTAAAACCAAATGTCAGTTCCTGATTGTCTCTTTTACAACAGATTGGCGTTTTGCCCCTAGTCGCTCTCAAGAAATTGTAGATGCGCTTATTACTAATCATAAGCCAGTCAGTTACCTCGATATTGATGCTGAGCAAGGCCATGACTCGTTCTTATTCCCTATTCCACTGTATGTCAAAACCATGCGCGCTTTCTTAGGCGGTGAAGAACACTTAAAATCGACATCACTGGAGGCAAGTTAATGCGTATTGATCAACAACTGGCAGAAAAGTGGATTAAACCTGGCTCAAGCGTACTTGATTTAGGGTGTGGTGATGGTGAATTACTCGCTCATATGAGCCAAAAGCATCAAATTCGTGCTTATGGTTTAGAAATTGATCAAGAAAAGATTGCAATTGCCGTCAGTCGCGGGTTAAATATTATTCAACAAGATTTGAATCTCGGTTTGAGCCGTTTTGCTGACCAGTCTTTTGACTATGTGGTTATGGCACAGGCTTTGCAAGCCGTAGATGCACCGGATGTTTTATTAAGAGACATGGTGCGTGTGGGTAAACAGGCAATTATTACTTTTCCAAACTTTGCGCATTGGAAGACTCGTTCTTTTCTTGCATTAAAAGGGATGATGCCTGTATCGGATGCTTTACCATATATGTGGTATAACACCCCCAATATTCATCTATGTACATTTAAAGATTTCGAAGCACTTTGTGCGGAAAATCAGATACAAATTATTAATCGACTCGCCGTCAATGGAAACCAGCAGGGAAGCCTGTTAAGCAAACATGTTCCAAATTTGTTTGGTGAAGTCGCTATTTATCGAGTGAGTGCACTATGAAAAAGACATTATTTAGCACACTATTTGCAGGACTGCTAAGTATGCAGGCTCATGCAGATTATATCGCCCAGCCACAATCGGTTGCGAGTCAGGCTGCACGCTTTTCAACAATGGGGGTTAATGACCTTCAGAAAGCTGCAAAAGCTGGTCAAGCAGGCGCGCAATTTTACCTTGGTACACACTACCAGTATGGTAAAGATGTAGAAAAAGATGAGAAACAAGCTTTCACATGGTTTAAAGCAGCAGCTGATCAAGGTTTATCACCAGCTCAATTAAACGTAGGCCGTATGTACGCCGACGGTATTGGTGTTAGAAAAGATGAGTCTATGGCTCGTAAATACTTTGAAAAAGCAGCAAGCAATGGTGATAACCGTGCAAGCTACAACCTTGCGATGATGGAAGAGCAAAAGAAAAACTACGTTGGTGCTTACCAGTGGTATGAGCTTTCAACTCGTGATGGCATGCTCGACAATAAAGTGATTAGCCTATCAGAAGGTAAGAAAACTGCTCTAGCAGCGAATTTAACTCAAGAACAAATCCGTACAGCACGTGACCGTGCAGACAAATGGATTCAAGCACAATAATAACGGTTCATCCGTAAAAAACCTTACTCGACTAAAACCACCTTGTATGCTCTACAAGGTGGTTTTAGTTTAGGTTGTCCCATTTTATATTCTATTTATTTACCTCTATATCCCCTCTTAAAAAACACGTAACATAACTTACGTTCGATATTAGCTATAAAGTTTGGTTTTATTATGTCTACCCCACATTGGTTCGATCAGGGCAGTTTAGTTCTTGCCAGCAATAACAAAGGTAAAGTCGCTGAGTTTGAAAAACTTTTTGAACAACTTAAGTTACCTGTAGAAATTATTCCTCAAGGTCGCCTTAATATTCCTGATGCAATTGAAGATGGTTTAAGCTTTATTGAAAATGCCATTATTAAAGCTCGTCATGCCTCTAAAATTTCAGGTAAACCTGCTATGGCTGATGACTCAGGCATTTGTGTTCCTGTCTTAGATGGTGCACCTGGTATTTATTCAGCACGCTATGCTGGAGAACATGGTGACGATGCAGCGAATAATGCAAAATTATTAAATGATCTTTTACCATTTCGTAAAAATGGTGAAGTGATTGAAGGCATGTTCGTATGTGTACTTGCTTTAGTAACGCATGCTGAAGATCCTTTGCCACAAATTTTCCAAGGCATCTGGCATGGCGAAATTTTAGAAGCTGCACGTGGCGAAAATGGCTTTGGCTATGACCCACTGTTCTGGTTACCTGAGTTACAAGTTTCTAGCGCTGAACTGTCTAAAGAAGACAAGAATAAGATTAGTCATCGTGGACAAGCGATGCAGTTATTTAGAGAGAGCTTGCAGAAGTAAAACTTTATATCGGTTTTAGTTTAACTTTAAAGCCATTTGCTATCGTGCTAGGCGACATGGATGTCGCCCGTCGAACTGCGACATCAAGGATGTGTCGTCAGTTCGACAAATGGTTTTGTTACTTTTGACGAAACAAAAGTAAATATTGCCTACATACACAAAACAAGCATATAACCACTATTCTAAGGCCGTATGATCTAACTGGCTTCCCTAGAAATAAAGATGCAAAAACACAGCATAAATCGCAATACACACACAACTCACAATCGTCCCCGAAGCGATATAAGCCGCAGATCTTCCTGTTCCTTGATAATGTGTTTCTAGCGCTACAATATTGGCTGCTGGTGGCAGACAGAACATTAAAAACATGACTCCAATTTGCTGACTTATATTTGGAATCGGTAGAAATCTATACGTTAGTCCACAAAGAACAAGCCCACACACCACCTTAAATGCTTGAGCTTTGGTACTGTAGATTAAGTCTTTTAAATGCACCCGTGTACGACGTAACCACATTCCCAATACACACATGCCAGCAAAAGTCATTGCGAACTTGGCAACCTCATACACCCAATGTATGGCAGGATGTTCAATATGTTGAGCACCTAACAACCTGAGCACAAGCGCGCAAAAGATTGAAATACACGGTGGAGAAGTTAAAACCTTTTTTAATATACTAAGCTTACTTTGTGGTGCTGTAGTGACCGCCGTAACAGCCCATGCATTTCCAAAAAGAGACATACCAATATATAGCGCAACAATTGGGGCCGTAGCATCAGGACCAAATAAAGCCATGGCAAAAGGAAAGCCAAGCCAGCCCATGTTGGTATAACTCACGCAAAGCGCTAATAATCGGTCTTTAAATAAAGCCAAATAAGCAAAGAAAATAAGAAATGCTGAACCGAAGCTAAAGAGCATCAAGCTCAAACTACCCGGCTGATAAAACACCATATTGTAAATAATCACAATTGGAATCAGTAAGCGGGCAAGCCAAGCTGAAAGAACAGGTTTTATGGTTTCTGAAAGAGAAGTCTGAGCAAGTAAAAGTCCAGTGATAAACGCCAATATTGGCAGTAATAACGCCACGTTTTATCCTCTCCCCATTAAAGCCAGCTTGTTATGCTACACCTTTTCAAAGTGAAATGTACTCTCCATTTCAAGTAATTTAAGTATCTCTTTCCCAACACTCTCTAAACTAAAAAATCAGATACAGTCTTTATAGAACTACCTTTTTAGCTTTTGACTGACGGCTATTGTCTTAAAAATGACATATAAATGTCACATTGTTGTCATGGCAACCTGTTGATATAAAGCGAACTGAGAAGAGGTATAAGATCATGGCCGGTTTATCTATTTGGCACGTCGTTATTTTTGCAATTGTCGTTATTTTACTATTCGGTACATCTAAATTAAAAAATATCGGTAAAGATGTAGGCGGTGCAGTAAAAGACTTTAAAAAATCAGTTCGTGAAGAAGACGAAGCTGCTGCTCTTAATACTCCACGTACAATTGATGCCCAAGTCAAAACCCCTGACAGCACATCAGTGAAAAGCTAAAGGTTTTCCACCATGCTTGATGTAGGAATGACAGAGCTACTCTGTTTTGCAATTATTGCAATTTTAGTTTTAGGCCCAGATAAACTTCCAGAAGCCGCACGTTTTGCTGGTCGCTGGTATGTTCGCCTAAAACGTTATATTACCAATTTGCAAAATGAGATTGATCAGGAGTTGCGTCTTTCTGAGTTTCGAAAAGAAATGCAAGAAGAACTCAACCGCATTGAAGCACTAGAACGCAAAGTACAACAACAACTTGAAGAAATACAAAAACAGACTACTTCAGACAACTCAGAAAAAACTGAGGTAGCTGAAACTATATCTCAGTCTACGATGTACTCCCCTGTATCGGGTCATTATGAAGTGCCCTTTCTTGCCAAATTTACACCTTTGGCATCTCAAAGTGACACTTTAGAAACACCTCCCGTTAAATTGAAGATTGCCGTATGAACCAACTGCCTTCAACGACTGTAAATACGCAAGAAAATCTAGACCAAATGCCAATCATGAATCATTTGGTGGTTTTAAGACGTCATTTATTTAGGATTGTCGGGGTAACATTATTTTTATTCTTTTGCTTATTACCCTTTCGGAATAACACTTACCAATTATTATCTGAACCTTTAAGGCTGCAACTTCCTGCATCATCTTCAATGATTGCGACAGATGTAACTGCAACCTTTATGGCGCCTTTTAAGCTCAATTTATTTGTCGCGCTTGTGCTGGCAATGCCATTTATTCTTTATGAAATCTGGACTTTTGTCCGCCCAGCGTTATATCAAAAAGAACGTCATTTAGCACTGCCATTACTCATCGGTAGTATTGTTTTGTTCTATGCCGGAGTTGCCTTTGCATACTACATTACACTTCCTGCAATTTTACATTTCTTTATTAGTGTATCGCCTGAAACTGTTGCACCTATGACGGATATTAATAGCTACCTTAGCTTTTGCTTAAAGCTGTTTTTAGTTTTTGGTATCACTTTTGAAATTCCAATCGCAACGCTCCTACTCATTTTAATAGGCGTAGTAAATACAAAAAGTCTTGCTGAAAAAAGACGTTTTATCATTGTGGGATGTTTTTTTGTAGCCATGTTCATTACCCCACCAGATGCAATTTCTATGGTGATGTTGGCGATCCCAATGTGGTTGCTTTTCGAGCTTGGATTATTGTTTGGTAAAATTCTTGAAAAAAGAAAAGCGCAATCTGCTGAATAAAATGATATCTAAGAAAAAGCCTGAACCTCTAAGTTCAGGCTTTTTTGTATAGACCACTTTTTAATCTACAAAGCAATAAACTGTCTTCAAAGTGACTTAAAAATGTAAGAAAAGTGTCATTTCCAGTCCATAGAATCAACTCAACAAATATACTCACAAAAGTTACGGATTTATTATGACAACTGCTTCTAACCACCCAACACGTCGCGACATTTTAAAATGGTTTACGGGGATTCCTTTTCTTCCATTAGGTGCGATGGCTACGGCAGCAACGTTAGCAGGATGTAACGATAGTAATGATGATTCAGACGTTACGACTCCATCAAAACCAATTAACTTTAAAAATGCAACGTTCACATCAATGCCTGCGCCTTCTACTGTAGCAGAAATGGCAACAACGGCATGTGCATCAAAGCTTGCCATTTCATGGGAAGATGGCAGTAAAACTGAATATCAACTTGCTTACAAACCATTCTTTTTAACAGGTACAGAAGTTCCTGATGGTAAAGGTGGAAAGATTATCGCGGGTGGTTATGTTGACATCAATAATAAGCCAATTATTGATAAATCAGTTGCTGGTAAAGAGCGTCAATTCTTCTCTGACTGTCCAGATGGTAGTTCTCTGATTAGCTTCAAACAAGCAACTGGCAAAGATTTCACAGATGCAGACAAAAAAGCATTGGGTGTAACTGGTAACCCAGTGTTCCATGTAGTCCAGTTTGAATATCTATCGAAAGACCAAAATGGTGGTGATACGTACGGTAAATTATCATCTCCGATTGCAGTACTTACTTTAGATCAAGACCCGAAAACTGGTCATTTGACTTTAATCAAATATCACAATGTAGACACTTCAAGTGCGCATGGTTTATGGATTACTTGTGGTGCAAGCTTGTCGCCATGGGGAACTCATTTATCAAGTGAAGAATATGAACCAGATGCTTTCAACCAAAAGTTAGGTCAATCACTTTCAACACTTAAAGCATTCAGTAAAAATGTGTATGGTGATGAAAATGCGGCAAACCCATATAACTACGGTCATTTACCAGAAATTACGGTAAATGCAGATGGTACTGGTCGTGTGACAAAGCATTACTGCTTAGGCCGTATTTCACATGAGCTTGTACAAGTTTTCCCAGACAATCGTACAGTTTTGATGGGTGATGACTATACCAATGGTGGTCTCTTCATGTTCGTTGCAGATAAAGAGAAAGACTTATCTGCTGGCACACTTTACGTTGCAAAATATACAACAGTACTTACAGATACAACGACTGGTCAGATCTCATGGATCAAGCTTGGTCATGCAACAAGTGTAGAGATTGAAAACCTAATCAAGAGCGGTATCAAAGGAACTGATATTTTTGAATCGGTTCTACAAATTACCAAATATCCAAGCGATGCAACGACAGCAGAAGTTGAAGCTATTGATGCAGGTGATAAAGGTACTACTGAACAAAAAACTTTAGCAAAAGCTGCGAAAGATCGTTTAAAACTACAACAAGCTGCTCAAAAAGCAGAATTAGAAGCACAAGGTTTCAAATTTACTTATTTGAGCAAGACTGGTGTTTATCTCAAGCTTAAAGATAACAGCGACAAAACTAAACTTGCAGCGGCTTTCCTTGAAACACACCGCTACGCGGCTTACGTTGGTGCTTCAATGGCATTAACTAAGAACGAAGGTACAACTGTAAATATTGCAGATAAACGAGCATATTCAGCTTTAGCTAACATTGTTGATTCAATGGTTGAAGGTGGCAGTGGTTATCTTGCTGAGCACAACGTTAAATTCCCGAAAATCACGGCTGGTGGTATTTTGGAGCATAAATTGACAGGTGGCCAAAAAGACAGCTTAAATGTTGCAATTAACAGTGAATGGGTGCCTAGCCAGTCTAGTCTTCTCATTAAAGGTAAAGACATTAGCTTTGATAGTTTAGGTAACACTGCTGACCCAGAACAGATCGCTAGCCCTGATAACTTGAAGTTCTCTGAAAAGCTACGTACGTTATTTATCGGTGAAGACTCTGGTAACCATTTAAATAACTTCTTATGGGCTTACAATGTCGACACTAAACAGCTCATCCGTATCTTGTCTACACCAGCAGGTGCCGAATCTACTGGTCTACATGCAGTCGATGAAGTTAACGGTTGGACTTACATCATGAGTAACTTCCAACATCCAGGCGATGAATGGAACCGTTTCTATAAAGAAGCCGATGGTGTTCGTACAGGTATCAGTGCAGATTTACTTTCGCAAATTGATACAGCGATTAATACAAACTACAGCAATAAATTTGCAGCAGCGGTTGGTTATATCACTGCTGACCCAATTGCCCCATCTGTTGTTAAGAAATAAGTTCTTTCACTAAAAAAGAAACCTGCCTTGTGCAGGTTTCTTTTTTGACTAAACAATCAAATATTTAACAAACCTATCATCAAAACGTAAAAGCCTCGTCACACTACCCAACTAAGCTAAAGAAGACTTTTAGAACAATCTCTTTATTTCTTTACTGACTTAGGAATTTCCCATGACAGAGCTGACGCCATATCATGAAGACCAAGAACTGGACAATAATACTTCTGACAATATCCACTTTCGTGACATTTTAGAACAACATGTAAGTCGCCGTAGTTTAATTACTAAAGCAGCAAGCGGTGCTGTAGCTTTAACTTTAGCCTCTACTTTAACAGGCTGTAATGATAGTAATGATGACTCAGGCTCTAACAACGGTGGAATCCCACCTGTAGATCCAAATAAAAAACCAGAAAAATTAACTTTTACAGCAGTTGCAAAAAACCACAACGATATCGTGACGGTACCTGAAGGCTATGAAGCCAATGTTATTTATGCTTTAGGGGATTCAATCAACCCTAACTTTGGTGAATGGGATGACAATAATATTCCATCTGGCCCAAGTTTCCAGTTCCGTTCGGGCGACTGCCATGACGGCATGCATTTCTTTGGTTTAAATGCTTCAACAAACCGCTTTGATGAGAGTGTTTCAACTGAAGGTTTGTTGGTGATGAATCACGAATATATCAATCAGACTTTCCTTCACCCAAAAGGCCCAACAAAGGTTGATGGACACCGCCCTGAAGATGAAGTCATTCGTGAAACCAATGCGCATGGCGTTTCAATTGTTCATATCAAAAAAGATGCAGCAACTCAAAAAGTCACAATTGATAAAAACTCTATTTTTAACCGCCGCATTACAGCATCAACAGAAATGGATTTTGCTGGTGCAGCAGCTGGTTCTGGCTTACTTGCAACTCGCTTCTCTCCTACTGCACGTAAAACACGCGGTACTCATAATAACTGCGGTAATGGTTATACGCCTTGGGGTACATACTTAACTACCGAAGAAAACTTTATTGGTTACTTTGCTCGTAGTACGACTGATGACGCGTTACGTACTCCAGAAGAAATTATTGCACTGAAACGCTATGGCTTAAAAGCAGGATCTGGTTCACGCTACGGCTGGGAAACAGCAATTGGTCAAGTTGAATCACAAGACTTGTATGATCGCTGGAATGCCGATGTAAAAGCTGCACAGCCAGCACAAGACTACCGCAACGGACCAAATACGTTCGGTTGGATGGTCGAGATCGATCCGTTTGATAATCGCCTAAACCCAGTAAAAAGAACATCGCTAGGTCGTTTTGCACATGAAGATAGTGCTTGCCGCGCTATAGCAGGTCAACCATTAGCGTTTTACATGGGTGATGACTCTCGCGGTGAATACATCTATAAATTTGTCTCTACCGCTGTGTGGGATGCCAAAGATGTAAACCGTGGTTATGCGGCTGGCGACAAATATATGAACGCGGGTAAATTGTATGTTGCCAAATTTAATAACGATGGTTCAGGTCAATGGATTGAACTGACTTATGGTAAAAATGGCTTAAATGAAAGCAACACTACTTACCCTTTTAAATCTCAGGCAGACGTTGTCACATTTGCACGTTTGGCTGGCGACTCAGTTGGTGCTACAAAAATGGACCGTCCAGAATGGTGTACGGTTAACCCAGTAAATGGCGAAATTTATGTGACCCTAACCAACAACTCAAATCGCGGTAAAGATTACGCGACCGATGCAGCCAATCCACGTAACTACACTGATCTTAAAGATGAAAAAACCACTCAGAAAGGTAACGTTAACGGTCACATTATCCGTTTTAAAGAAACTGATGACAAAACAACTGCTGAAACTTTCAAGTGGGATATCTACCTATTTGGCGCAGAAGCATCTATGGCTTCAAATATCAACTTATCGGGTCTGACAGACAATAATGATTTGTCATCTCCAGACGGGATGTGGTTTGACCCACGTGGCGTACTTTGGATTCAAACAGATGATGGTGCTTACACCGATGTTACTAACTGTATGATGCTTGCTGCACTACCGGGCCAAATTGGTGATGGCACTGCTGCAACTACGTCAAATGGCCAGCAAACTATAGTCGGCGCTAAAGTTACAGACTCAACATTACGACGTTTCTTGGTTGGACCAAAGCAATGTGAAATTACAGGTATTGCCATGACACCTGACCACAAAGCTATTTTTATTAATGTTCAACACCCTGGTGAAGACTCGAAAAGTTACGCAATACCAGACAGTAACTGGCCTGCAACTCAAAAAGACCCAAGCAATAAAACTGCGCGCCCACGTTCAGCAACTGTTGTGATTACTCGTAAAGATGGCGGTGTGATCGCAGGCTAATTCGTAGAAGATTAAAAATGCCGATCAATTGATCGGCATTTTTATTGCTATCGATTTAAAAGAATCTGCTGCTGAACAATTTGACCGCTATGTTCACCTTGTTGAGTTTTTTCTAACCAAAGCCATTCATTATTGGTCATTCTTAGAAAATTCGAACAGCGTGTGCCATACACAGGACTTTGAATAAAGGTAGATGACAATAACTCTTCCATCTCTGCTTGAATGCCAGTATTCGGTAATAAAGCAGTTGTAACTTTACGCTCATCTTCCAAAACATCCCACGCCGCATCTTGCAAAGTTAACTCTTCTGTCTGATGCTGAAGCATAGGCAAAAACTCTTGCGTAAAACGTGTTCGTAAATGTTTAGTTTTTTCCCAATGTTCAGACATCAAGCCATTTGAAACCACATAAACACCATTAGCCAATACTTGTGGTGCTTCACCACGGTTACTCATATAAACCGCTTGATCAGCATTTCCCATAAACAAGTTAAAGCCAGCAAAATTCTGTTGCTGCTGTTCTAATTGTTGAGCAAATCGAATCGGCAATAAATCAGATTCTAAAAAAGCCTGAACCAAATGCCCCCGAGAAGTCTCATAAGACTTTTGATCCCGTCCATCACGGAAGTTAGTCAAAACAGCCCATCGACCTTGAGGCGTAATGCCCATCCACGTGCCACCCGACTGTAAATCTTGTCCCGCAACAATGGGGGTATGTTCCCACTGATGCAACAAAGCTGTTGGACGATGATAAAACTCATCCCGATTTGACATAAGACACAAGGGCATATCATCCAGAACATGCCATGCTAAAGCCACAATACACATTGATTCTTGTTCCCTATCTTTACACATTGAATGTACAACATTTTTCACATCATTCCGCTACAATCTGTCAAAACGTAAGATCAAGGAGCAGCAATGCTGACCTATCCTAATATCGATCCGGTCGCAATACACTTAGGACCTCTTCAAGTCCATTGGTATGGACTCATGTATTTATTGGCATTTTTATGTGCTTGGGGACTTGCTTCCTACCGTGCCAAACAACGTGATGGCTGGACATCAGACATGGTTTCCGACCTAGTGTTCTATGGTGCTCTAGGTGTTGTTCTGGGCGGTCGAGTCGGCTATGTCCTTTTCTATGAGTTTGACAAATTCCTCGAAAATCCGATTTGGTTATTCCAAGTCTGGACAGGTGGCATGAGTTTCCACGGCGGCTTTCTCGGTGTTATGGTTGCTATGCTATTTTGGTGTAAAAAATACCAAAAAACATGGTTCCAGACGCTCGACTTTATTGCCCCTTGTGTACCGACTGGCTTAATGTTTGGACGCATTGGTAACTTTATTGGTGGAGAGTTATATGGTCGTGCGGTAACTGACCCGAATTATCCATTCGGTATGATCTTCCCAACAGACCCATTACATCTAGTTCGCCATCCATCACAAATCTATCAAGCGCTTTGTGAAGGTTTAATTCTATTCATTGTTCTGTGGTGGTTTAGTTCAAAACCGCGTCCACGTATGGCCGTTTCTGCCCTATTCCTAATGGGATATGGCGTTGCCCGCTTTGTTATGGAATTCTTCCGTCAGCCTGATGCCGACCAAGGTTTCATTCTATTTGGCTGGATGACAAAAGGACAGATTCTAACAATTCCAATGTTGCTGATTGGCCTTTGGATGATGTGGTATGCCTATCAAAAGAAAATTTATGACTGGGGTCCACAAAAAAATAGTTAATATCTAAATTAGAGGAGTTTCGGCTCCTCTTTTCTTTTTTATGCTACAGTTTTTATTCTCCCAAGATGAAGATATACCATGCTGGAATTCTGGTTTGACACGCAAGTCCCAACATTTAAAAAACTAGTGATTTTGATTATTACGCTGCTTATTTGTATTGCGCTATATCAATACCAACCGCTGCCTTTAGATACGATTCTGATGTTTACTGGAACTGGGGTAATTTTTTTAATCTGTCGTTACTTTAAATTGCATTTCGCTCAAAGCAACCCGACGGGTTTACTCTACCGTCTATTTACTTGGATCCCTATTGCCCTTTTGTTTGCCCTTATTTTTGTTAAAGCGATGCCAAACTTGCTGATCTGGGGTGTGCAAGGAATTGCTTTTATGGCACTTGCTGCTTTTATTTTTTCACCTCAATCGCTTTTTAAGAAATAGGTTTGGTCTTCATGTTGGCTTATTGGTACAACGCTCCGCGCCATATCAAACTCATCTTCATTATTGGGGTTTGTGCTGCAATTTATGTAGCCAATCAAATCCAGCCTTTAGCGCCGACTTATACTATTCTTAGCCTTGCGTTAGGTTTCGGACTTCATTTCGGGCAATATTTACAAACAAAAATTTCAGATCGTGGTTCATCTAAATATAACCTCCTGTTTCTACTTAGAATTTACCCTTTCATTATTGTTGCTATTGTGGTGTGGATATTGCCACCTCTGCACAATTGGATCATAACGATACAAGCTTTAGGCTTTGTACTGGTTGGATTTTTTCTGGTTTCAATTTATCAAAATCGTGCCAAACGATTTGAATAATTACGTCTATTGAAATGTCATAGAACTAATTTTAGATTTTCATCTTGAGCTACAACAGGTATCATCTTCAATGGTTCACGATGAAGCAGCTTTATTGCGTAATTATTTATCATTGAGCTATCTCCCCCTTTTATTTTATGGAATTAATCCGAACTCGAGAGTGTTATGCGTGCATATTTAGACCTACTACAACATATCCTTGATAATGGCGGTGACAAAGGCGACCGTACAGGCACAGGAACCCGTTCTGTATTTGGTCATCAAATGCGTTTTGATCTCTCTAAAGGTTTTCCTTTACTCACCACAAAAAAAGTTCACTTCCGTTCTATTGTGATTGAGTTACTTTGGTTTTTAAAAGGCGACACCAACGTCCAATATCTAAAAGATAATAAAGTTTCAATTTGGGACGAATGGGCAACAGCAGAACAAACTGCTCGTTTTGGCCGCCCAGAGCATGAGCTTGGCCCAGTCTATGGTCATCAATGGCGTAATTTCGGCGCAACCAAAAATGCGGATGGTACTTATAACCAAGATGGTTTTGACCAGATTAAATGGTTAATTAATGAAATTAAAACCAACCCAAACTCACGTCGTTTAATTATTTCTGGTTGGAACCCGAATGAAGCTGGACAAGTAGCTTTACCACCTTGCCACACGCTTTTTCAATTTTTCGTACAAGATAACAAACTGTCATGCCAACTTTATCAACGTAGCGCAGACGTGTTCTTAGGTGTACCTTTTAACATTGCGAGCTATGCTCTACTCACCCATATGATTGCTCAAGTGTGCGATTTAGGAGTCGGTGATTTTGTATGGACTGGTGGTGATACACATCTTTATGCCAACCATTTTGAGCAAGCACAACTTCAATTGACACGTGACCCTTTACCGCTCTGCCAATTGAAACTAAATCCAAAAGTAAAAGACTTATTTGATTTCAAATTTGAAGATGTTGAAATTGTAGGTTATGAGTCGCATCCTGCAATTAAAGCACCAGTTGCAGTATAACGACGACTCAAATTTCATTAGGTTATGGTTTAGAGAATAAGATTATGGCATGGCAAAATGTAGAAGTTGTTCACGTTGTGGCAATGGACAAAAACCACTGTATTGGTAAAGGCAATGCGTTGCCATGGCATATTTCTGCCGACTTAAAACACTTTAAAGAAATCACGCAAGGTGGTGTGGTCGTAATGGGTCGTAAAACCCTTGAGTCTATGGGCCGTGCTCTACCAAACCGTGTGAACTGGGTCATTACCCGTGATATTAACTGGCAATTTGACGGTGTTAAAATTGCCTATTCAATTGAAGATGCTTTAAATGCAGCTTTAGAAGATGTAAAAAATACTGAAAAACAAGCGTTATTCATCATTGGCGGCGGTGAGATATTCAAGCAAACTTTGTCAATTGCAGACCGTCTTGAACTTACTCATGTTGACTTAGATGTGCAAGGTGATGCACATTATCCAACAATACCGAGTGAATTTCATAAAACTGCAAGTGAACAACAAGTTGATGAAAAATCAGGGACTTCATTCGAGTTTGCCACTTATAAAAAATAATTCAATGGATGCCTATGCACAATATCGGAACACGTGAATTTATTATTGCTCTAGTTTTTGGGCTGTTACATAGTCTATTCACGCTGTTTATTGTGTTTTCTAGTATTTGGGTATGCGTAGCGCTCTGGGTTCAACAACCTTTTGGCTGGTTAGGCAGCCGCATACTCATTGGCATCTGGATTGCTTTTGCGTTGAGTATGGCTGGCTTATATGTTGAAGGACATCTTGTCAGCCGCCGTACAGATATCCTGATTTACCTTTTAGCATTTGCCTGCTCTCTCGTTTGGTATTTTTCGATTACTGCACGTCAAGACCGTGACTGGAATCCTGAAGTTGCCAATATGCTGAGCTATGAAAAGCACGGCGATGTAGTCACTCTGCATAATGTCCGTAACTTCAACTGGCACCCCGATGGAACCTATGATGTTCGCTGGGAAACTCGAACTTTTGATCTTAACCAGTTGAATGGCATAAACATCATTGCCTCTTACTGGATGGGACCACAAATTGCCCATACACTGGTCAGCTTCGAATTTGCACACCAACAACCACTAGTCTTCTCAATCGAGATTCGCAAAGAAAAAACTGAAGAGTTTTCAGCGATCGGCGGTTTTTTTAGAAAATATGAACTGAGCTTAATTGCTTCTGATGAAAAAGATATTGTCTATACGCGTAGTAACATCCGCAAAGAGCAGGTTTATAATTTTCCTATCAATATGCCACGATCTGAGCAAAAAGCTTTATTTTTAGAATATCTTAAAAAATCAGATGAGTTGCGTACAAAACCAGAGTGGTACAATACGCTCACGAGTAACTGTACAACTCTAATTTTTGATATGGTTCAAGCGATTAACCCATATCAACTTCCTAAAGATTATCGTCTAATCGCTTCAGGTTACTTACCTAATTATTTATATGATCTTAAAGCTCTTAATCAAAATGTCAGTTTAAAACAGTGGTATCAAATTGCACATATCAATCCACGTACTGAAAATTTTGAACAGCTTTCAGATCAGAGTAGTGAACACTTCTCTCAAATCGTTCGACAAGGTTTACCTAAAGCTAAATGAAATAAGTAATGCACTTTTCTTTACTTTTTTATACATGCTTTACTTTGTATTTTAAATACATAAACCCTATTGTAATAGGCAGGAAATAGAGGGAAAAACAATGCAACAGGCATTATTTGGTGGCGGCTGTTTTTGGTGCGTCGAAGCTGTATTTTTACAAATACGCGGTGTAGAAAAAGTAACTAGTGGTTATGCAGGTGGGCACACGACTAACCCTACCTACGAGCAAGTATGCCAAGGAGATACCCAGCACGCTGAGGTGATCTTGGTAGATTTTGATGAAGAACAAGTAACATACTCCCAGTTACTCGATGTATTCTTCGCGACTCATGATCCAACGACTTTAAATCGCCAAGGTAATGATATGGGCACGCAATATCGCTCTGTTATTTACTATTATAATGAAGAGCAAAAGCAGGCAGCGGAACATACAATTCAAACACTAAAAGATGATGATCTTGATATTGTGACTGAACTGTCCCCTGTTCCGACATTCTATCCAGCCGAAGAATATCATCAGAATTACTATGCAAAGAATCCTTCACAAGGTTATTGCAACTTTGCGATTCCACCTAAGTTGCTTAAGCTATATAGTAAATTCCAGCATCTTATGAAAGATCAATAAATTAGAGTAATAAAAAAGCAACCGATTTGGTTGCTTTTTTATTAGGTTAACTAAATTTTAGTTTTCACTGACAAAGGCAATATCGCTCAGTCCGGCTTCACTGGCGCGAGACATTACCTGTGCAACAGTATCGTACTTCGACTCTTTATCTGCACGAAGCTGAACTGTTGGTTTAACATCACCTTGACCTGCTTCTTGAAAACGTTTTTGAAGCTCATCAAGGCTAATTACTTGAGTATCCCAAGCCACTTCACCATTTGCATTAATACTAATCGTAATTGCTTTTGGTGGTGGATCAATAATTTCAGCAGTTGTTTTAGGAAGCGCTAATGGAATCGATGGGTTAGCAACTGTTGCTGTGACCAAAAAGATGATCATTAACACCAACATGATGTCGATTAGCGGAATGAGGTTCATCTCATTTATGCCACTATCGTGGTCTTCACCCAATTGAAAAGCCATTAAGCTTGACCTCCAACATAACTTTGCTGTGTAGTTTTAACATCAGACTTTACAGTTGAGTCTTGCTGCAACATCGTGTCAATTAACAGGCTGTGCGCTTGATCTTGTAAGTCATGAGCAAGACCACGGTTAGCACGTACACAAATGTTATAAGCCAATACCGCAGGAATCGCAACTGCAAGACCAAGGCCCGTCATAATAAGCGCTTCACCTACTGGTGTAGCCACTTGAGCCAAACCTGCTTGTCCACTTTTACCAACTGCAACAAGTGCATGGAAAATACCCCATACCGTACCAAACAAACCAACGAATGGTGCAATTGAAGCAATTGTTCCTAAAACAGAAATACCTTTTTCAGCATTGACTTTTTCAGCAGAAATTTGACGAAGTAGAGCCTGCTCTGCAACTGCTTTACGCTGCTCAAAACTTAATGGTTGTAACTTTGCTTTTAGCGAACTGATAGCCTGAGAAAGTTGAGCATAAGCTTGTTGCTTTAATTGGCGAGTCCCCATCAAACGTAAGATGAAAACTGTCCAGGTAGCAATCGACATTGCCAATAAGATGAAATACAGGGTTTTACTCACTGCATCTGCATGTTGCCAATAGATTGAAAAGTTCATATGAACTCCTGATTAAGGTTAGCCGTTGGGACTCAAATTCATTTAAGGGGTTAAATCAAAGGGTTGCTCAGCTTTAATTGGGTAAGCAACTCCATTTTCCATATAAGGTTTAAATTTCGCACCGCGAACCGCGCGGACAACTTTGTCATCTAGACTTGAAATACCACTACTTCTAGTCACTCGCACATTAATAATCTTGCCTTTTTCATCGGCTTCAATCAGTACCATGACAGAGCGCGCTTCGCCTTGTAAATCTTTTGGAGAAACTGTTAAACGTGGTGAACGACTCCACTGCACACCCGAACCACCAATTGAAACTCGTTTTGGTGATGGATCTGGAGCTGGTTGAGCTTTAGGTGCTTCTTGTACTACTGGCTTTGGTTTTTCAACGACTTTTTCAGTAACAGTTGTTGTCGTTGTCACCACTTTGGTTTCAACTTTAGGTTCTGTCTTTACTGCTTGTTTTGGTGTTTCAGCCTTTTTCACCTGTTGAATCTTTTCCACTTTTTTCGGTGGTGTTACAGGTTTTTCAACAACTTTAACTTCTTTTACCTCTTTTTTAGGTTCCGGTTTTTTTGGCGGTTCCTTTGGTTTAGGAGGTAAAGGTTTTGGCTGATCCTGAATTTTTACAAAACGTACCTGTAAAGGTTTTTTATCGATTGGCTTTAATTCAGCAGGCTTAATATGGCTAACTGCCCATAAGACCCCGACATGACCAATTGCAACTGCAATTAGTGCTGTGATGACTTTCTTTTTCATCGGATTGGGAGCATTTAAGGCTGCGGAAGATTGACTCATAAGAATCTAATTACCTAATGGACGATGACTTCAGATTTCTATTTATAGAAACGATTTCAAACATCGGATAGAACAATAAAGTGCCACAATAATAAATGAGAAGTGTTTTCATTTGCAACTATTTTTTGAGAAAAACATTTACTCAGTCTCATAGCTTCGCATCTGCTCAGTGTCTTTACTTTTGTTTTCTCATAGTTACACCAATACGTATCCGTGTTCATAATTTGTTTAGCCAAACTTAAATAGTTGAACCATTTGTATCATGAACAGATCTAATTCTATGATAAACTCACTTATTATTGATATGCTATATCATTTCAAATTAATTTTAAATATAAAAAAACACGCGAAAAGCGTGCTTTTTTGACTAAGCGTTATTTAAAAAACAACGGTCTTATTACCATCAACAATAATACGATCTTCTAAATGCCATTTCACTGCACGAGCCAATACATTACGCTCTACATCTTCACCTAGCTCACGTAATTGCTCGACATTATAATTATGGCTCACACGCTCAACGTCTTGCTCAATAATTGGACCTTGGTCAAGATCAGCAGTCACATAGTGAGCTGTCGCACCAATCAACTTCACACCTTTTTCATAAGCTTGCTTATATGGATTGGCACCCACGAAAGCTGGCAAGAAAGAATGGTGAATATTGATGATTTTCATTTCCCATTTCGCAACAAAATCTTCACTTAAAATCTGCATATAACGTGCAAGAACTAATAAATCGTTGCCTTGCATCATTTCATCAATTTGCGCATAAGCTTCAGCTTTATTGTCTTTGGTAACTTTAATTACAGAAAATGGAATACCAAAGTTTTCGACAGATTCACGTAAATCTTCATGATTTGAAATGACATGAGTAATTTCACAAGGTAACGAACCGCGTGCATGACGCCATAACAACTCAAGCAATGCATGGTCAACTTTAGAAACTAAAATACCAACTTTTTTAACATCACCTACGAAAGCAAGACGCCATTGCATGCTATAACGCTCAGCAACGTTCGCAGCAAAAGTTTGAATTAATGCATCTTTACGCGACTGTAAATGATCAAGTTCAAATTCAACACGCATGAAATAACGTCCGCCCTGAGCTTCCGTCGCATACTGATCAAGCGCGGTAATGTTTGCACCTTGATGATACAAAAAGCTCGATACCGCTTGTACGATCCCTGGCTTGTCTTCACAAGTAATCAGTAAACGGGCTGTATTGGCAGTGGTCATATTCATTTGGTTAATATCACTTAATTGAGATAAATTTTTTAATAGGCCGAGTATTCTAGCGCCCTAAATAAACAAGCACAACTATTCGTCTTTTAAGGACGATAAGCTAGCAAATAGATCTGAAGGGCCAAGAGATTCAAGCAACTGCTCATAAGTTGCTCTGCTTTCCCCCATAAGATAAGGGCCTTCAAGGAAAACCATTTGGCGTAATGCTTGCCAAACCCATTTTTCTTCTAGATGGTTATTGTCACTAATATGACCAGACATATACAAAAAGTTTGTCCAGTTTGTTAATACAATCCAGAGGTTAATAATTAATGCTTCAATTTCTGATGCTGTCATTTTCATAAGACCAGCATCTACAAAGGCTTGATAAATCTTTTGCCCCTGCTGCATGACCTGCCCCGCAAAACGCGGATAAATCTTTTTAAAGTCTTCGTTACTTTCTACTAAATGATAAACATCACGATGAATAAAACGGTAGCTCCATAACTGGCCACTGAGTACTTGAAAATAGTTAATTTTATCATTGGTCGTTAATGGTCTATCGTCAGGTAAAGAAAGTACTTCCAAAGTCTCGGCCTGATATTGATACATTAATTCCTTAATGATTTCATGCTTATTCCGAAAATGATAATACAAATTTCCAGGACTAATACCCAACTCCGCAGCAATATGATTGGTTGTAACTGACCGTTCACCTCGCTCGTTAAAAAGCTGCAAACTGATTTGTAAAATCCGGTCTTTTGTCTTCAGAGCTTTAGGTTGAGACATTTTAATAACCTTTAATAATTCACATGGTTAAGACTTGAACACATAAACTGACTTGACTATTTAGAGTATTTACTCTAAAAAATAAATATATCAATGTATTTGGTAAGTACCGATGAACAGTCAAACAAAAACAAATCCAGAGACTCAGCTTCCTTATGATGTTAAGCATTTACATGATTTGCTTGAACAACAAAAGCTTGCTTATTTACGTCATCCGGTACCCACTGCTAAAGAGCGTATTGATCGTTTAGCTCGTCTTAAAAGAGTCTTGGTAAAATATCAAGATCAGATTGCCGACGCAATTAACCTTGATTATGGTAATCGTGCAGTTATGGAAACAAAAATTGGTGAGCTACTCACCAGTTTGGAACAAATCAAATATTACAGTAAACATCTGACAGCGTGGATGAAACCTTCAAAGCGCCATATCAGTGTATTACATCAGCCAGCAAAAGGTTGGGTACAATATCAACCTATGGGTGTAATTGGTATTATTACACCATGGAATTACCCATTACTTCTTTCAGTTGGGCCATTAATTTGTGCACTGGCAGCGGGCAACCATGCCATGATCAAAATTTCGAGTGCCTCTCCTAACTTTGGGCGAGTTCTTGAAAGTGCATTAGCAGAAGCGTTCCCACAAGAATTAGTTGCTGTAGTAAATGGTGGCGGTGTTATTTCAGATGCTTTTAGTCACTTGCCTTTTGACAAAATGATTTTCACAGGCTCAACTTCTGTTGGTAAAACAGTGATGGCAGCCGCAGCTCAAAATCTAGTTCCTGTTATTCTTGAATTAGGCGGAAAATCTCCTGCTCTTGTGCATGCATCTATGGATATGAAAGATGTAGCTCAACGCATTGCTGTAGGTAAATTATGGAATGCGGGTCAAACGTGTGTTGCACCTGACCATATTTTCTTACCACGCGGAAAAACTGCCGAGTTCATCGAAAACTTTAAATTGATTGTGGCTGGCATGTACCCACATTTCCGCAATAATCAAGATTACACGTCTATTATTAATGACAAGCAATACAACCGTATTCAGGGATACCTTGAAAATGCCCGCGATCAAGGTGCTCGTATTATTGAAATTAATCCTCAAAATGAAATTTTAGATGATATCCGTAAAATTGCGCCGACTTTAGTTACAGGCGTAACGACTGCAATGGATATTATGCAAAATGAAATTTTTGGTCCTATCCTGCCAGTTTTGGAATATGACCAAATAGAAGAAGTCGTCGAATTCATTAATAGTCGTCCGCGTCCTTTAGCGATGTATTATTTTGACTATGATCAAGCACGTGCTGACTATATTGCACAGCATACCCACTCAGGACACTTCGGAATCAACATGGTGATTACCCATGTGGCTCAAGATGATTTACCGTTTGGGGGAATTGGTGCATCAGGTATGGGTAAATATCACGGACCAGAGGGCTTTTTTAGCCTTTCTCATGAACGTTCGGTGATGTCTAATCCAAAACTTTATAGCCTTAAATACATTCTTCCACCGTTCAATAAGCCCATTCATCGTTTCATTTCGAAAACCTTGTTGCGCTAACTGATCAAGGCATGATCTGTTATACTAAATCATGCCTCGTTTTTACCAATTCCGCTTGTCTTTTAATCGTATTTTTGGTATAAAACGCCCCTTGAATGAATTCATCCGTTTACATTTAGTATGACTGGCCACAGATTTGCTGTTGGCTGAATCAATGGAGTTACACCATGTCTAAGGTTTGCCAAGTTACCGGCAAGCGTCCAGTCGTTGGTAACAACGTCTCACACGCCAACAACAAAACCAAGCGCCGGTTCGAGCCGAACCTGCACCACCACCGTTTCTGGTTAGAAAGCGAAAAACGTTTTGTACGTCTTCGTTTAACCACTAAAGGTATGCGTATTATTGACAAATTGGGTATCGAAAAGGTTGTTGCAGACCTTCGTGCTCAAGGTCAAAAGATCTAAGGAGTCTGAACAATGCGTGATAAGATTCGTCTCGTTTCTACAGCTGGTACAGGTTATTTCTATACCACGACTAAAAACAAACGTACTATGCCGGAAAAAATGGAAATCAAAAAATTTGATCCAAAAATCCGTCAACACGTGATTTTCAAAGAAGCTAAAATCAAATAATTTTAGCCTCGAAAAAAAACGACTTCACAATGAAGTCGTTTTTTTTTGCATTTTTTTTATAGCTAGCTTTTTTTTGTTAAACTTTCCACATATTTCGCCTTGGCATTTTTTATGCTTGTCTTTAGCCTAACTCACGTAAAAGGAGTTTTTAGTGCCGCATGACGTAGATTTAATTGTTTTACTTGCTGTTGGTTTCGGTGTTGCCCTCTTTTTTGGTTATCTTGCAGCCCGATTACGACTTCCTCCTCTTATCGGCTATTTAATTGCCGGAATTATTATTAGCCCCAATACACCCGGCATAGAAGCTGATATGCATCTTGCTAACCAGCTTGCAGAACTTGGGGTCATGTTCCTGATGTTTGGTGTAGGGATGCACTTTTCATTAAATGACTTACTGCTGGTTCGACGTATTGCTGTACCAGGCGCAATTTTACAAATTGCGGTCGCCACTCTATTAGGAGTTGGCGTATCCATGCTATGGGGATGGAGCTTTGGTTCTGCACTCGTTTTTGGCTTAAGCCTGTCGTGTGCGAGTACTGTTGTATTATTAAAAGCTTTAGGAGATCGAGGTCTTCTAGATTCAGTCAACGGCAAAATTGCTGTAGGTTGGCTGTTAGTCGAAGATTTAGTAATGGTACTTGTTTTAGTACTCCTTCCAGCTACAGCAGTTTTACTCGGCGGGAAAGCACCAGAAGGTGCAGATGGTAATATCTGGTTAACCCTTGGGCTTACGTTATTAAAAGTAATTGGCTTTATTGCCTTTATGCTGATTGTAGGTAAACGTGTTGTTCCTATTATTATGCAGTTTGTTGCTCGTTTAGGTTCAAGAGAGCTATTTACGCTGACTGTAGTTGCTGCTGCTGTTTCAATTGCCTACGGGTCTTATGCCATTTTTGGGGTCTCAATGGCATTAGGGGCTTTCTTTGCGGGGATGGTTGTTAAAGAATCTGACTTTAGCCACCGTGCAGAAGAAGAAACGCTTCCACTACGTGAAATTTTCTCAATTCTGTTTTTCGTATCTGTGGGCATGTTGTTTGATCCACATATTCTTGTTGAACGCCCGCTTCATATTTTGGCCGTTATCGCAATTATTATGGTAGGTAAAACACTTGCTGCAATGGCTTTGGTTTTATTCTTTCGCTATCCGCTTAATACAGCGCTTACAGTTGGTGCGAGTTTGGCCCAAATTGGTGAATTCTCATTTATTTTAGCGACTCTCGGTGTCTCATTAGGTTTATTAACTTTAGAAGCACAAAATCTGATTTTAGCTGGTGCTTTATTTTCAATAACACTGAACTCTTTTATATTCTCTGCCATTGAGCCCGTACAACGCTGGATTCGTGAGCGCTCTCACTTAGCTCGACTTCTTGAACGCAGTGGTGACCCATTGGCCATGTTACCCGATGAAGTTGATCAGGCTTACTTACGCGATCAGGTTGTCATTGTTGGCTATGGCGGTGTGGGACGACGTATCACTGAAAATTTAATTAATGAAAATATTAAAGTCGTTATTGCTGAAGAGAATCGTGAAATCGTAGAAAAGCTGCGTCAGTCGAATATTGCTGCTGTGAGTGGTGTTGCAACCGAACCAGGTGTTTTAATTCAAGCACACATCATGCATGCAAGACTCTTGGTGATCTCACCTATGGATATTTTAGATATTCATCGTATTGTGGCGATTGCTAAGCAATTAAACCCTCAAATTCAGGTGTTAATTTGCGCAGAAAGTAAAGAAGAAGCTGCAGTAATCAGAGATGAAAATATTGGTGAAGTGTTCTATGCCAAAGAGGAAATGGCAAAGAATATGAGCCATCATATATTAAATCAGATCGAGCTTGCCCATCAGTCAACTATTCATTAACCGTATAAAAAAGCGTACTCAAGAGTACGCTTTTTTTAACTCAAGAATTTAGGCTGTTCGTCTAGTACCTCAGCCTGCCATTCATTTACCTGCTTTTCGAGCAGTCCAAACAGTGCAGCCTGAATCATATGCTGAGCAACAACTGGAGTTTGCTCACCCAAGATTGCTTTTACTTCATCGCTAAATTGAATTTTAACCAAGGGTTCATTCTCAGAACCTGCATTACGCAAGGCGAGTTCGCCACCTTCGAGTTGGACTAACTCCAAAACGGCTTCTTGGTTTCCAAATAACTCTTTCAATTGCTGTATAGACATATATTTCCTCCATGTTTCAACATGGTGGCAAAGCACCCTTGCACTTTGCATCTCTTGTCTTATTTATATAGGCACACCCGGATTAAATTTCAAGCGTTCGGGCAGTTTAATTTTAGAACTCGACCATTTCATTACGAAAACCATCAATTAAATGGCTTAATTCGCGATGCCATTCACGCAAAATCTTAACATCTGGCAACCAAGATTGAGGACCTTGAGTCACTTTGATAATGAGATTAGAAGAAGTTTCTTCTTCTGGGGTCGGCTCTTTAGGTTCTGGTGCATATTGACACATACGGTAAGCTCGTTTGAGCTCTGCAACAAAACCATCTTTCGCCAATTGTTGCAAAACGGACACCTCTGGAGAAACTTGTCCTTTTGCCGCCATATGTTCTTCAATAGATTTTAAAGTGGGTTGCAATTCATTTAAACGGTAATAACGTACGAGTTCTTGTAAGAAAGCTAACATTGCACCATGTAAATGAAATACAGCTGCTTCACGGTAAGCTTGTATCTGCTGCACATGATCGGTCTGTTCTGCCTGTTGACACGCTAAGCGCGCAAAATAGAGCTTCTGATTGGTACGATCGGCATGATAACGAGCAACACGTGACATAACTAAACTTTCCTGTTCTAAAATCGCTATTGCAACAGCTATTCTTTAGCTTAACGACTCCATTAATAAAATCAACGTTATTTATGGTAAATCCAGCTCAACTTGATAAATTTTACGTTTCGCTAAAACTTTTAGTGGCTGCTTTATAGGACGAACATTACTTAAAACCCAAGCAAAATACCCTTCGTCCCAAGCAGTTGCACATGCTGGCTTAATTTCATCATTTCGCCAAGCATGAATAGAGTCGACATCAACTAAAGCGACAGCAACTCCCTCTTCTTCATCAGTATCTTTAACCAAAAAATTTTGGTTCTCGACAATTAATAGATCTTTGATTGGCAGTTTTGTAGGTACCCATGAACGCACTTCAAGTGTTTTGATACCTTCAGCGATACGAATACCATTTGGCGCGACAATCGAAAGAGCTAAAAACTGTCTTTTCACACTGAAGACTTATTCTTCAGCTGCTTTAACGCGAATTCCATTGCCTTTAACTTTAAGCAGGTTTAAGCCTTTAATTGCCTTAATTGCTTCACGTGGGTTAGGCATTTCAACAAAACCAAAACCTTTTGATTTACCTGTGTCTTTATCAGTAACAAGAACACACGTTTCAACTTTACCAAATGCTTTGAATAACTCTAAAATTTCAGTTTCACTCACAGCACGATCTAAATTACGAACTAATATCTTCATTTTCTAACCTTAATTGGCAATTAAAGGGAGCAGCCAATACATTTAAGTAATCACAGTGTCTTATACAGTAGTTTAATCCAGATCGATACCAAAACCTAAATTTACTGCAGGTGAACGGTTCCATTGCTTTTTAGCAAATGGCTGAGGTACTTGCCTATGGATCTTTGCCTGAACCAAATGTGCAGGCAGGTCATTTAGGAAATAACTTTCGATTTTACGACCTTGTTCATCATAATTATCTTCTGACCATGTATTGAGGTTTTGCTTGGTCAAAATTAATTCATTTTCAGCACGTGTTAATGCAACATACAATACACGGCGCTCTTCTTCGACATCATCAAAATCGCCCTGTGCCCTTGCATAAGGATATTGATTTGGCGATACATGAGGTACATAGCAGACTTTCTGTTCGGCACCTTTAGCGGAATGAATCGTAATTAAAGTCACTAAATCTTGATCAGCGGCTTTCTCAATTTCAGACACTGAAATAGGTTCAAGAACATATTCTTCGAGGAATTCACCTAAAGATACGTGTTTACGCGCAAGTTGCTTGACCAAATCAAAGTCTTTTAACCGGCGTGACCAATCTTTAGTTTTATAATTTTGCTCTAGCTGTTCACCTAAAGCATCGAGTGCCAAGCCAATACTTGCTTCAACATGCTGCTGTAATACATCTAGCTGTTTTAAAATTAGAATCGCTTGTAAAGGAACTTTGCCATGACGTTCTAGACGGTTGCAGCGCTCCTCAACATCAGTAACTCCCATCAGATCTTGGGCGAGCTTACTGGCACCAACATCACCAATACCATCCCATAAAGTTAAGAAACGCATCCACGCCAAATCATCGTGAGGATTGCTCACAATTCGTAGCAGGCTAAGCACATCTTTCACATGAGCAGACTCAAGAAGTTTTACCCCGCCAATAAAACGGTAAGGTAATTCAGCAGCAATGAAAGCCCCTTCCAGATATCGTGCACTATAGCCTGAACGTACCAAAACCATATGGTCGTGCCAGCTTGCACCTTGCTGATGTCGCGTTATTAAGTCCTGTGCAATCCAGTTTGCTTCTTCATACTCATTACCAAATAGGTGTAGCTGAGGCTTTTGCCCTTGCCCACGATGTGCTTGTAGCTGTTTTTGATAATCAATTGGGCTATGCGCCAACAACCAGTTTGATAAATCTAAGATTTCTTGAGTTGAACGATAATTTAAATCCAGTGTATGAATAACTGCGTCAGGTATCCTCTCTTTAAAAGAATGGATATTTTCAAAATCTGCACCGCGGAAACCATAAATCGACTGGGCATCATCGCCAACACAAAACAGCTTCACTTTGCCAATCAAGGGTTGTAATAAAGCCCACTGCAAAGGATTGGTATCTTGCATTTCATCAACTAGCAATGCCTGACAAAAACCTGCTACCCAATTCGTTAATGCTTCTGAATTTTGTAAATGGACAGCCACAATCGATAAAATATCGTCGTAATCTAAAAAATTACGTTCTCTTTTACGTTGCTCATAGGTTTTCATTAAATCTGCAATTTGAGTCTTATGCTCATATGCATCTGGAAGCTGCTTGATTAATGCTTCAGAAAGCTTTGTTTGAGTATTTCTCGCATAAGAATATAAATCACACAGCTCTGCGGCTTTAGGCAAGACGTTATCTTTATCTTTGCCTCTTAATAAGCGAAACATAAGCAACTGATCATCACGATCAATAATACTAAATTGATTTAAACCAAAAGCTTGTGGGTTACGGCGCAGTAAATACATACAAAAAGTATGAAAAGTTGAAGCTCGCAGACCCTTTGCCTGTACCCCCACATGTTGTTCTACTCTCGCAACAATTTCACTCGCAGCACGCCGAGTAAACGTTAAAATCTGGATTTGGTTCGCTGGTAAACCTTGATCAATTAAATAGGCTGCACGAGCAACAATGGTTTTAGTCTTGCCGCAACCAGCACCCGCCAAAACTAAACAGTTTTGCGCAGACGTAGTGGCTGCTTTTTTTTGCTGAGCATTTAGTTCATTAATTAATTTTGCAAGACTCATAAAACATATCGCTAAAACATCAAGACATAGTTTAACAGACCGAGGCAACAGATGGGTCTGCCCATCCTAAAAACAAAAAAGAGCACCTAAAGTGCTCTTTGGTTAAATCTTATTTTTAAGATACTGTTTTTGAACTAGATGGAAGATGTTTGATGGCTGAAGCTAAACCTAGAAAGTTAATTCCCTGAAATAAAATATCAATAGCAAGGAACATTCCTAATACCAAAAAAGGTGAATCTTTAGAAACTAAAATTAAAATACCTGTAGCGAGCGTCAATAACCCTGAAAAAAGGGTCCAGCCCCATCCAGTAATTGGCTTAAGTAAAATTGCATTTATAGTACGTATAGCGCCAGCAATGATCAGCGCTATAGATAATAGGCTTGTCAGCACTACTGCTGTAGTGACTGGAGTAGAAAATGCATAATAACCAGCCATTAAATAAAGCACACCAAAGAGCGCCCACAACCATCGGCTTGCGCCTTTAAAAACACTCATAGCCGCGACGAGATGTAAAACACCGCCGACCATCATAAGTATTCCAAATAAAAAAACGACAGAAAAGGTCGCAAATGGCAATGAACTAAATAAAATCAGGCCAAAACCAATAAGCACAAAGCCCAATATCAAATACCATTTACGGTCAGCATGTAACTGATTACGTACTAAATCATTACCTACAGTTTTCATCATGGCTACTCTTATTATCAGGTATTAGAATTTCATCTACCTAATAATAGTGATGCACTTCACATTTTTTGTCTGTATAAAATCTGCATCGTTTTTTAACAATTGATGTGGATAAAGCAGTATTTATCCACAATTTTATTTCACCCAGCCAATTTCTTGGGCTGTAGGTAAACCTATTGTTGTTTCATGTAAGCCATTCGGCATTTTACTACTCTGCTCAGATAAAGGCGTTCGACCACCCATAATTTCGGCATCAGTTTGTGGATATAGAGGCACTTTTTCAGGTTGAGCAAAACCTAAAGGGTAAATAGGTTGTCCTGTTTTTAAATCATATTTGTCTTGTGCCCCAAAGCCATGTAATAGCTCATGAACAATCACGACCTGATTTTGTGAAGCTTGTGTTTTAGTCGCAAATAAATTCACACTACCAATGCGACCTTTTTCTAAAGCAGTCGAATGGATCAAGACTTTTTGATAGTTGGGATCATAATAATTTAAATAAAGTTTGAGTGATGCGCCACTGTCTTCGGGTTGTTTTTGTCGCCATGCATAGAAACGAAATTTTAAGCTCCACCACATAACATGCAAAATATTAGCATTTTGAGGAACCTCAGATGGTCGTTGCTGTAATGGCTGTCCCAAGCGAATTATAAAGTTTCCTGATTGCCCACGATAATGCTGTGACCACTCACCTAAATAGCTGCTAATTGCCCAAAAATCTTCGTTTTTCAACTGATGAATATAGGCCTGTGTTGTCTCTAAACCATCTGCATTAATAGGATGTAAAACGACTACAACTGGTTGATTCCAATCTTGATTTTTATCTCGCCATGCTTGAACAGCAACAATCAATAAAATAATTAATAAGCATAAAACCCGAATGTTTTTCCACATTCTTATTCCCCATAAAATTAAAATTTTCTTTTATTGTTTTAGAAATAAAAAATGCTAGCTGAGCTAGCATTTTTTATATTGGACTTGATTAGCCCTCAACCCATTTACCATCTTGGTAAACTAGGCTCCATTTCGTTTGTTTACCTTCAGGGGTTTCTGAACCTACATATTGTGATTGATTCTTACGACTGAATTTCACAATTGTTGGATTACCTTCAGGATCTACATCTGGTGCTTGTAAAATAAATTGATATTTTGGATCAAGCTGAGCTGCCACACTACGTAACTCTGCAACTTTTGGTGCACGTGTTTCACGAATTTTCGGGAATTTACTCGCTGCCAAGAATAAGCCAGCTGCACCGTCACGCAATACAAAGAAGTCATCATGTTTCGCTGAACGTAAATGTTCCATCTTGATAGGTTCTACACGTGGAGGTGCAGGTTGACCACTCTTCAAGACTTTACGAGTATTGTCACAACTGGTGCAAGCGAAATACGGGCCAAAACGACCAGTCTTAAGCTGCATCTCACCATCACATTTATCACATGGAATCGTTGGGCCATCATAACCCTTGATCTTGAACTCACCTTCTTCAAGCTCAAAACCATCGCAGTCAGGGTTATTACCACATACGTGCAGTTTACGACCACCATCAATCACATAGCTGTCCATGGCAGTGCCACATTTCTCACAGCGATGCTTAGACATTAAGTCCGCGGTTTCAGCACCATCATCATCAGATAGCGCAGCTAAAGACTCAACAGGTGTTAAGTTTAATGTACCTTTACAACGTTCTTTAGGTGGCAAGTTATAGCCAGAACACCCTAAGAACACACCCGTTGTACCGGTACGAATCTGCATTGGACGTGAACATTCAGGACAATGTACGGCTGGTACTTCAACCGGTTGGTTACGGCGCATTCCCTGCTCACCCTGAGCATTGGTTAGGCGTTTCTTAAAATCACCATAGAAAGTGTCTAGTAACTCTTTCCAGTTACGTTCACCCGTTGCGACCTTATCAAGCTGACCTTCGAGGTCTGCCGTAAAGGCATAATTCATCAGGTTATTAAAACTTTCATCCAGACGATCCGTCACAATTTCACCCATTTTTTCGGCGAAAAGACGACGGTTTTCTAACTTAACGTAACCACGTTCCTGAATGGTAGAAATAATCGCGGCATAAGTCGAAGGACGACCAATACTACGTTTTTCAAGCTCTTTAACTAAAGATGCTTCAGTAAAACGTGCAGGTGGTTTAGTAAAGTGTTGACTTGGATCTAACTTTTCTAACTTTAAGATTTCGCCTACTTTAATAGCAGGTAAAATAATGTCGTCATCGGACTTATTCGCGCCACGTACTTTAGTGAAGCCTTCAAATACAAGCGTACGGCCTTTTGCCTTTAACTCAACATTCGCTGCTTCAACAATCAAAGTAGAAGATAAATATTCTGCTGGTGTCATTTGACACGCAACAAACTGACGCCAGATCAAATCATATAGACGTTGAGCATCACGCTCTACACCTGCAAGCTGATCACCTGTAAGTGCAACATTTGACGGACGAATCGCTTCATGGGCTTCTTGAGCACCCGCTTTGTTACCGTAGCGGTTTGGCTTTGCCGGTAAATATTTTTCACCATATTGGCTTTCAATATGCGCACGTACCATGCTTACTGCATCATCACTCAAGAAAGTTGAGTCAGTACGCATATAGGTAATAAAACCAGCTTCATATAAACGCTGAGCCAACATCATGGTTTTCTTCACAGAAAAGCCTAAACGTGTACTCGCAGCCTGTTGCAAAGTTGAAGTAATGTAAGGTGCACTTGGATTGACCTTAGTTGGCTTATCTTCACGCTGTGCAACTTTATATTCAGCACCTTTTAAAACATCTAATAAAGCATCAGTTTCAGCTTTATTTTTCAGTTTAAGGGTTTTACCAGCCTGTCTAAATGCTTCAAGACGAATGTCATCTTTTTTGGACTGAGTATCTGCAAAAACTTGCCAATATTCTTCTGGAATAAAGGCACGAATTTCTCGCTCACGCTCTACAACCAGTTTTACTGCTACTGACTGCACACGTCCAGCTGATAAACCACGGGCAATTTTTTCCCAAAGTAATGGCGAAACCATAAAGCCCACGACACGGTCTAAGAAACGGCGTGCTTGCTGAGCATTCACACGATTTAAATCTAGACGTGTTGGCTGTTTAAATGCTTCTTGAATGGCATTTTTGGTAATTTCGTTAAATACCACGCGATGATAACGGCTGTCATCACCACCAATCACTTCTCTTAAGTGCCAAGCAATAGCTTCCCCTTCTCTATCCAAGTCCGTTGCGAGATAGATTGCATCGGCATCTTTGGCGAGTTTTTTGAGTTCAGCTACAACATTTTCTTTACCAGGCAGAACTTCGTAGTGAGCTTCCCAACCATGTTCAGGATCAACGCCCATACGATTAACTAAAGCCTGACTAGCTTTTTGCTCTTTTTCGGCTTCGGTGAGTTTAGTCCGGGCAGCCGGCTTTTTCTCTGTTGATTTACTGCCACCTGTTGGCAAGTCACGTACGTGACCTACAGAAGACTTTACAATGAATTGCGAACCCAAATATTTATTGATGGTTTTCGCTTTGGCAGGCGACTCCACAATCACTAAGGCACGTTTAGGTGCAGCAGGTGCAGTAGATGCTGTGCTTTGAGATGCAGAGCGCGAGGTATTCGCCATATAAAATGTTATTCCTATACCAATAAATTTAAAAATCAGGCTTTAGCCAAGGTCAACAGATAAGCCTTCATCTCATCTAATTGTGTTGCTCTCAGGTCTGATTCCTCATCCCAATAAAGCCCTACACAGTTTGCCTGCATATCAATAGCATAAATCCCTTTTAATGCAATGGGAGAATCATTAAATTTCTCATCGCCCTGAACCACTTTTAACTTGCCGTCTATAACACGAGCACGCATTAAGGATAAACGGGCATCAGGAATCAATACACTATAATAAGCAACCATGCTGGCACGTTTTTCAGTAGCCATTGGAACATGTGTCCATTCAGGTGCAACAATTACACGTGGATGTAACCCTATTTTTCGGGCTTTATCACGCATAATACCAAGTGCCTTTTCACGAGGGCTCACTCTTAAACCAAAAATGGAGCCCAGTACGAAAAGAACAATGATAACGGTAACCCAAATTCCCATATTGTCCATAGCAAAACCTATTAATCTCTTTTATTAGAGTTGCATAAGCTGACCAGAAAACGCAAGTTACATCAGAAAAATAATGCCCGATAAGATCGCAAGACCCAAAATATCAGTATTTCACGGTGCAAATTGCCACGTTGTAGCTCAAATATATTTAAGAGTTCTGACCATCATTAACAAGTGTCAACTTTCCAAATCGGTCAAGATGGGTATCTCCCCACAGTTTTAAAGCAAATAAAATCTGCTCAAGACTTTGCCCTAATTCGGTCAGGCAATACTCCACTTTAGGCGGAACCTGAGGGTAAACTTCCCGATGAATAATTCCGTCTTGCTCTAACTCACGTAACTGATTTGTCAGCATTCTTTGGGTAATGCTCGGAACACGCTTTCGAATTTCATTAAACCGTAAGGTGCCTTCATTAAATAAATGCCAAAGAATGACGCACTTCCACTTTCCGTCAATCAAACTAATAGCTGCTTCAACTGAACAACCCGGAGAGCAATCAAAACTTGAATGTCGTACTTTTGCCATTTTACAGTATCCTTTTTGACACTATGAGCGTTATTTGTCTGTAGTCACTAAATTTAAGCTTACGTTATGATCAAACTCCCAACAAGAGGAGTTATGATTATGAAAGCTGTGGCATATCAAAAAGCAGGTCCCATTACGTCACCAGAAGCACTCGTTGATATTGAACTCGACACTCCTGTTGCAGAAGGCCATGATTTACTTGTTCGTGTTCAGGCAATTTCAGTTAATCCGGTAGATACAAAAATTCGTAATAGCGTAAGCCCCGAGAATAATCAGTGGAAGACTCTTGGTTGGGATGCAGTAGGCATCGTTGAATCAATTGGAGATCAAGTCTCACAATTTAAAGTCGGAGATACAGTCTGGTATGCAGGTGCACTCAATCGCCAAGGCAGTAACAGTGAATTACAGTTGGTTGATGAACGCATTGTGGGGCATAAACCAAAAACTTTAGAAGCAACTGAAGCTGCTGCTCTTCCTTTAACTGCTATCACAGCATGGGAAATGCTATTTGATCGGTTACAAGTACCCAAAGTTGCCGCAGAAAATACATCAATATTAGTGATTGGCGGAGCTGGTGGTGTAGGCTCAATCACAATTCAACTTCTTAAACAGTTGACTAAGCTAACAATTATTACGACAGCTTCACGAGCAGAAACTAAAGAATGGGTTAAGCAACTCGGTGCTGACTATGTGTTAGATCATAGCCAGCCTTTAGCACCACAAATAAAGCAATTAGGTTTAAATGCACCTTTATATGTTTTCTCGACAACTCAAACAAATCAACATTTATCAGATATCGTAGAGTTAATTGCGCCGCAAGGTCATTTTGGCTTAATTGATGATCCTGCACAGTTAGATATTAAGCCTTTTAAATCGAAGTCTGTATCGGTGCATTGGGAATTTATGTTTACACGCTCAATGTTCCAGACAGAAGATATGGAAAAACAAAATGAAATATTAAATGAAGTCAGCAAGCTGGTTAACGAAGGAAAAATTAAGACGACCGTAACCGAGGTTATAAGTCCAATTAATGCCCAAAACCTAAAACTGGCTCACCAACAAATTGAAAGTGGTACAACAAAAGGAAAAATCGTATTACATGGTTTTTAAGTAAAAATTGAAGATATCTCCTAATAAAATGGCAAGTATTGAACTTGCCATTTTATTAATAGTGAGGAGGTTTATTGGTTAATGGGTCAAAAGCGGCAATACCTTCTGATAAATCCGATGATTCCATACGTTGATAAAGAAATTGCATTTGTTTTTTTAAATCAGCTATTTCTTGAGTCTGAATAGCGAGTTGTTGATTTAATTCTTCAACTAAATCATCCAAAAATGTAATTCGTACTTGCAAATCTTCAATGGGTGCGGACAATGACGCTTGATCATCATGATATGGTGGTTTAGTCATTTAAATCCTCATTTGAGATTCTGGAAAACATTATGGCCTATATTACCCTAAGGGATGTCCAACTTGCTTTTGGCGGACCTGCCCTACTCGATGGCGCGAACTTTAATCTAGAACGTGGCGAACGAGTCTGTTTAATTGGGCGTAATGGTGAAGGTAAGTCTACTTTACTTAAACTGATCGAGGGAAGCCTATTACCAGATTCTGGTGAAGTTTCCATTCAAAATGGTCTAACTGTTTCAATGTTAGCCCAAGACGTTCCAATGGATTCTGGCAAAGTAGCTGACATTGTGGCAGATGGCGCAGGAGAAGCTTCTGAAGTACTCAGAGCTTATCATGAAGCGACCGACGCTTGTATGTTAGGAGATATGGAAGCCTGTGACCGTATGGGTAACCTTCAGCATAAGCTAGACCAGCTAGATGGTTGGGCACTAGAAAATAAGGTAAATGCTCTTTTAAGCAAAATGGGGCTTGATCCAAATGCAGACTTAGCAGACCTGTCAGGTGGTCGTAAACGCCGTGTCTTACTCGCACGTGCTCTTTTAACACAACCAGACGTATTACTTCTAGACGAACCAACGAACCATTTAGATGTTGAAAGTATTGAATGGTTAGAGAAGTTTTTACTCGATCAAAATAATTTAACGCTTCTATTTATTTCGCATGACCGTTCTTTTGTAGATAGCATTGCAACTCGAATTGTGGAACTCGACCGCGGTATTTTACGAGGTTATGAAGGTAATTATTCTCGCTATTTAGAGCTCAAAGCTCAGCAAATGGAAGCAGAAGAAAAACAGAATGCTTTATTTGATAAAAAGTTAGCTGAAGAAGAAGCTTGGATTCGCCAAGGTATTAAAGCACGTCGTACCCGTAATGAAGGCCGTGTTCGTGCTTTAAAAGCTTTACGTGAAGAATCGAAAGCACGCCGCTCACAACAAGGCAAAGTGAGTATGGCAACTCAAGACGCAAATCGTTCAGGTAAATTAGTATTTGATATCGAACATTTAAGCGTCGCTTACGATGACAATTTACTGATCAAAGATTTCTCTACTCTTGTTATGCGTGGTGATCGTATTGGCTTGGTAGGTGATAATGGCGTTGGTAAAACTACATTAATTAAAGCCATTTTAGGTGAACTCGAACATGGCGGTTCAGTTAAAACAGGTACACAGTTAGAAGTTGCCTATTTTGACCAGTTACGTAATGCCTTAGACCTTGAAAAAACAGTCATGGCAAACGTTTCAGAAGGTTCTGACTTCGTTGATGTAAATGGTAACCGTCGTCACATCTACAGCTATTTACAAGACTTCTTATTTTCACCTGAACGTGCCCGTACTCCGGTAAAAGCGCTTTCTGGTGGTGAACGAAATCGAATCTTACTGGCTAAATTGCTGCTTAAACCATCGAATCTAATTGTAATGGATGAGCCAACCAATGACTTGGATATGGTGACTCTAGAGCTACTTGAAGAAATGTTATCTGATTACAAAGGGACCTTGCTCCTCATTAGCCATGACCGTGCATTTATGGATAACGTAGTAACATCTACGTGGGTATTTGATGGCAAAGGTAATATTGCAGAATACATCGGTGGCTACCAAGACTATTTGCAACAACGTCCAGATGACAAAGTAGTCGATCAAAAATCTGATGTTAAAAAAGCTCAGGCAAAAGCTGAAGCGGAAAAAGCTGCTGCCCAAAGTACCGTTAAAAAGGTCAAACTGAGTTATAAAGATCAGCGTGAACTTGAACAATTACCCGCTGAAATTGAAAACTTAGAAAAGGAACAAGCAGAACTTTCTGAGAAACTTGCAGATGGTTCATGGTTTGTTAAAGATGCAGATGCTGCGACCCAAGCAAGCCAACGCCTAGCAGAAATTGAAGAATTACTGCTTGAAAAATTGGAACGTTGGGACGTGCTTGAACAAATGAGCAAAGGAAACTAATTAGTTTTACTTTCCTAAAAAGACCCTAAAAAAGAGCCTTCTTAAATTAAGCAGGCTCTTTTTTTATATTGTGAATATAAGTTTTTAAAAACTTAAAGCTTATAAATCACATTCCTAGAATGGATTATATCTTCGCTATTTTTAGTATTTTAAAATAGCCTTGTGCTTGAATATAGGACTTATAAAAATAATTATGTTATATCTAACAGCATAATAATATTGGAGTGTTTTGGCATGCTGGAGCTTTCTCAAATTTTAGCATTTGGACTAATTTGTTTGGCGATGGTACTCACTCCTGGTCCCAATATGATTTACCTTATTTCCCGCTCAATTTGCCAAGGGAAAACTGCTGGATTTATCTCTTTAGGCGGCGTAGCTGTAGGCTTTATCTTTTATATGCTTTGCGCATCTTTTGGTATTACCGCATTAATTGTTGCTGTTCCTTATGCTTATGACACTATTCGTATTGCTGGTGCAATTTACCTACTCTGGCTTGCATGGAAAGCACTACGTCCAAATGCCGCTCCAATTTTTAATGTAAAAGATTTATCAGTAGATTCGCCAGCTAAACTCTTTTTAATGGGTTTCGCGACCAACTTGCTGAATCCTAAAATTGCGATTATGTATTTATCTTTACTGCCACAATTTATTCACCCACAACAAGGCAGTATTTTGTGGCAATCAATTCAACTCGGTACAATTCAAATTTTTGTCAGCGTTTCAGTAAATGCGCTTATTGTACTTTCTGCGGGTAGCATTGCTCTTTTTCTACAACAAAAACCTCTTTGGGCAAATATACAACGTTGGCTGATGGGAACTGTATTGGCCGGACTCGCTGTTAAAATTCTTTTAGAAAATCGTCGATAACTCAACCTTCTTATTTCGCACTCTCTTAACACTCAATTGAACAGTGTATTACGACGATAAATTCAGTTCGTGATACACTTTTGCCAGTTTTAACTTTCTGAACTCTTTATATCGTTATGAGCCAAAAGCAGCCTTATACGCCCGGTGAATTTCAATGGTCCTTTTTATTGCCTAAATATTGGGGTGTTTGGATTGCTATTGTCTTTTTAATGCTTTTGGCTATTTTACCTTGGGCCATACAATGGCGTCTGGCACATGGCGTAGCTCATCTGGCTTGGAAATATCTAAAATCACGCCGTAAAACCACTATTCGCAATTTAGAAGTCTGCTTTCCAGAATGGTCTGCCGATAAAGTTCAACAACAAGCTCAACAAGTTTTCGTCGATATGATGCTTGGGGTATTTGAAACCTTAAATGCATGGTACAACCCACGCTGGTTTAAAAACCGAGTCACGATTGACGGTTTGGAGCACATTACCAATGCCCAAGCTCAGGGCAAAGGTGTTTTATTACTGGGTACTCACAGCACGCTTCTTGATGCAGGCGGCTATGTTTGTGCGCAATATTTTGAACCGGATGTTGTCTATCGACCTCAAAATAACCCATTGCTCGATATGCTCATTTATCGTTGCCGTGGCACAATTTATAAAGCACAAATCGACCATGATGATATGCGTGGTTTAATTCGTCACCTTAAAGATGGTGATGCAATTTGGTATAGCCCAGATCAAGACTTTGGACTTAAACAAGGTGTTATGGCACCGTTTTTTGGCGTACCTGCTGCCACAGTCACTGCACACCGCCGCTTATTAAAAATCTCAAAAGCAGTCGCCGTGCCTTTATATTTCTATCGCCATGGAGATATCAAGAACCCGAAATATCATGTTCTGATTGAACCTGCGGTCGACAATATGCCAAGTGAAGACGAAGTCGATGATGCAACACGCGTCAATAAAATTATTGAAAATCAACTTCGCATCGCACCGACTCAATATATGTGGTTCCACCGTCGATTTAAGACACGTCCTGAGGGATATGAAGAGATCTATTAAGATAAAGCTGTGATAATTTTAAATTGATAGTAAGCACAGCCTCAATTTAAAGTGAAATTCAAATACTATCGAATAGGCAGACCTTACTTTTCAAGGATAAAAAGTAAGCAAAAATCCTTTGTTCCGCTGATGTTACCTCCTTGTAACACAGCGAAACAGCGACATCCATGTCGCTATCACGATAGTAAATTCCGGATAATGATTTAGTTTGAAATGATGTATCTGTGGATGGTCCATCTTTTATGAATGTATAAGGCAAAAAATAATGAAAGTGATGCAACTTCTCCCAGAACTCAATAGCGGTGGCGTAGAACGCGGCACACTAGAAATTGCACGTGCGCTCGTTGCACAAGGTCATCAGTCTTTAGTTGTTTCAAACGGCGGGCGCTTAGTCTCACAGCTCGAAGCTGAAGGTTCTACTCACTTAACGCTACCCATTCATAAAAAGTCGCTTTCAAGCTTGTGGCAAATCCGCCCTCTACGTCAGCTGATTGAACAGCATCAACCAGATATTGTTCATGTACGCTCACGTGTACCTGCTTGGCTGACTCATTTTGCTTTAAGGAAAATACCTGCGAACAAACGCCCTCACCTCATTAGCACAGTGCATGGCTTTTATTCAGTCAATCGTTATAGTGCGATTATGACGCAGGCTGAAAAAGTGATTGCTGTTTCTGACAGCGTAGTTAAATACATCACTGACCATTATAAAAACTGCCCTCCCCAAGATATTGTTCGGATTTATCGAGGAATTGACCCAGCCGCGTTTCCACATAATTATCAGCCATCAGCACAATGGTTTAATCAAGTTTTTAATGACTTTCCTGAACTCGAAAATAAGTTTTTACTTTGCTTACCTGGCCGTATTACACGTTTAAAAGGACATGAAAGTTTAATTGAACTGATGCAAAAACTAGGTAAACAATATCCTCAGCTACATGCTGTAGTTGTTGGTGGTGCCGATGCAAAAAAACAGGCCTATCTAAGCGAGTTGCAGAGTACCATTCAAAGCAAAGGACTCGCAGATAAAATTACCTTTGTAGGACATCGCTCAGATATACGCGAATGGCTCGCTTTTAGTGACATTGTGCTCTCTCTATCCAATCAAGCAGAAACATTCGGTAGAACAGCATTAGAAGCGCTTTCAGTAGGTACGCCAGTCATTGGCTGGAATCGTGGAGGCGTAGCCGAGATTTTATCGAATGTCTATCCACAAGGTCTTGTTGAAGTAGGAAATGAAAAGGCTTTACTGGAAATAGTGGAACAGCATATTGAACAGCCTCAAGTCGTTGCCCCTGTTACCCTGTTTAGCTTGAAAGACATGTGTGATCAGACACTGGCTCTATATGAATCTGTACTGAAATAACCCCATAAAAAACCCGCGATCAACGCGGGTTTTTACTACAACAAGGCAGATTATTTATAAGTTGCCTCATAAGCTGCTGCTTTCTCGCTGTCGTATTGTTTTTCCCATTTACTAATCACAAGTACTGCAAGTGCATTACCTACAACGTTCAATGCGGTACGTGCCATATCCATGATACGGTCAACACCAGCAATAAATGCTAAGCCTTCAAGTGGAATACCAACTGTATGTAACGTAGCTAATAACACCACGAATGATACACCAGGAACACCAGCAATACCTTTAGAAGTAATCATTAAGGTTACAACTAAAAGAATTTGTTGACCAATTGACATGTCAATACCATAAAGCTGTGCAATAAAGATAGCTGCAATACTTTGGTAAAGTGTTGAACCGTCAAGGTTAAATGAATAACCCGTTGGAATTACAAAACTAGAAATTGCTTTTGGTGCACCGTAGTCTTCCATTTTTTGCATAATACGCGGTAGAACAGTTTCCGAGCTCGCTGTTGAGTAAGCTAAGATCAGTTCATCTTTCAATATTTTCATTAGAATAAGGATATTGATACCGAACATTTTTGCAGTGATTCCTAAAACCACAAAAGCAAAGAATAAGATAGCTGCGTAAACTAATACCACTAATTTAGCTAATGGAATTAATGATGCGAAACCGAAGTTCGCAACAGTTACCGCAATCAAACCAAACACACCAAATGGTGCATATTTCATAATGATGTGTGTCACACGGAACATTGTTTCTGACACAGCATGAAATACGCTTAACAATGGATCTTTGGTCTTCTCTGGCAATGAAGATAAACCAATACCAAATAACACGGCGAAGAAAATCACTGGCAACATTTCGCCATGTGCCATCGAGTTAATAATATTGGTTGGAATCATTGACAAAACTGTCTGTACCAAACCATGCGATTGAGAACCAACTTCTTGAGCTGTACTCTTATATTGAGAAATATCGGTTTGAACCAGTTGAGACATATCAATGCCTGAACCAGGATGGAAGATATTTGCCGCAACCAAACCAACTAAAATGGCAACCGTGGTAATAATTTCAAAGTAGAGAATGGTTTTAAAACCAAGACGCCCTAAACTTTTCGTACTGCCAACACCTGCAATACCTAAAATTAAGGTAGAGAAAACGATTGGAATAACAATCATTTTAATCAGGCTAATAAAGATCTTACCCATTGGCGTAAGAACATTATTCACAATACTATCTTTTATTTCAGGCTGATTATGTAAAACAGCCCCTACAGCTATCCCTAGGACTAAAGCAATTAAAATTTGCCAAGCAAGGCTAAATTTAAAATTCTTCATAAGACAATCCTTATGCACCGCAAAGTATCAAATATGAGAGGGAGAAGACCACTAACTAAGAGTGAAACCTCAATATGTACAGTAATTTCCAAACAGAAATTTAAATGCACAAACAAATCACAACTCGCCGATCTGACGAGATAAACAACAATGCCTGTTGACGATCCAACATGTCAACGATCGGCACATTCTATTGAGATTTACCAATTAAACAACCCCAATTTATATCTAAATAGATGAAAGCCCATATTTACTCATCAATAATCTATAAAAACAAAAACTTATCTTAAAAAAAAATTGTATCTATTTTCATTGAAAATTGCTCAGATATAGACCAGAACTTAATAGGCGCTCACCTATAATTAGATAGATTTTAAAATTAAGATTAGCTTAAAAATATTTCTTTTTTACGGCAAATTAAATATGGTATATATAAAATATTAACCCGAGTTCTGCGTCCTGCAAAACTCGGGTAAATGAGGTTGTGCTTTCAGGTTAATCGTTATTTTTATAGTTTCCTTTCCAACATCTGATCCGTGATGCTATTCCATATCAGCTTTGTGTATCCTTACGTGGGATTGTCCATTCCCGTTTCCGTGTGCCGATGAATGTAGAATAAGGTTTTTATCACCCTCTGCCTATTCGCCCTAGACTCAAATCTTTGTACGATATTGCTTACATCAATTTTTATATTCTTTTCATTTATAAGGCTGCGCAATTTTATCAGTCACAATTTTTTCTTCTTTTTCAGCCTTGGCAATCCCTTCTTGTATGGCGCTTTGAGCCTCTTCTTCATCGGTTTGAGTTTGTTCCAATTCCTCTTGAATATGTTCAAATATTCGCCCAGTCTGTAAAACGACATATACAGGAAAATGATCAGATCCAATATGTGGTAAACGCTGCATTTTAACTAAACCAAAATCGGTACTATGAAAAATATGATCTAAAGACCAACGTAGCAATGGGTAATCTGCATGAAACGTATTAATGAAATGTCGCCCAACTCGTGGATCAAGTAACCCACTAATCCGCTGGAACAACCGCGTAGTACGTGACCACGCTACATCGTTTAAATCCCCCATCACAATACAGCTTTCATCTAAGTCTTTAATCTGATCTCCAACAATTAAAAGCTCTGCATCACGTAAAGTCGAATCTTTCGCCTCGGTTGGACTCGGTGGTTTTGGATGCAAACAATACAGTTGAACTGGCATACTAGATCGTAAAGTCACAGTGGTATGAATAGAAGGAATTTCATCACTCAAAATAAATTTAACTTCAGTATTAGATAGAGGTAATCTGCTATATAAATGCATGCCATATAGGTTATCTAAAGGCACAGGAACACGATAAGGATAGTCTTCTTCAATTTCTTTTAAAGCATTTTCCCAAGTCTTATCACTTTCCAGTGTAAGCAACAAATCTGGTTTTAATGTCCTAATCTGTTCAAGAAGTAAATGATATTTTTCATTTGGGGTTAGAATATTCGATACAATTAATGAAATTTGCTTTTGCTGGTCTAACTGAGATGGTTTTACCTGTTTAACCTGCTTTTTCCAGAGTAAGGTATAAGGCAAAACCATTTTAAGCTGATACGCGATGGCCGCTATAAGCACAGCAAGGACTATCTCGCGCCATAGATTCCATTCGGTAGGCCAAAATAGCATACCAATAAAAGCTAACAGACCAACAAATAGAATCTGCAAACGAGGAAAGTCGGCGCCACGAAACCACCACTCATCACGAGGAATAAGTGACCAGAAACTTAACCAAATCACCAGACCAGCTAGAACTTCGATATAAATCATTGAATTTTCTCTTTTAAGATGATTTGGTTTTTAATGTTTTTGTCATCTTTATCAATTTTGTATGTAACATAAACAAGATATTCTACTCAATAAACATGGTGTTTTGTTTCTGTAACGCTTGCAGTTGTGGACACTTTTGATACACTCAACTCCCCCTAATAATTTTAACGCACCGAGGCAAAATGACATGAAAGTAGGTCTGGTCGGTTGGCGCGGGATGGTCGGTTCCGTCCTTATGCAACGTATGGTTGAAGAGAATGATTTCGCTCATATTGAGCCATTTTATTTCTCTACCAGTAATGCAGGTGGTGAAGCTCCTTCATTTGGTGGTAAGACTGCCCCAGCACTTATGGAAGCTACAGACATTAATAGTCTGAAGCAAATGGATGTCATTATTACCTGTCAAGGTGGTGACTATACGTCTGAAGTTTTCCCACAGTTAAAAGCAACTGGTTGGGATGGCTACTGGATTGATGCAGCCTCTACTTTACGTATGTCAGATGATGCAATCATCGTTCTTGACCCAGTAAACCTTAACGTTATTAAAGACGGCTTGGTTAACGGCACCAAAACTTTCGTAGGTGGTAACTGTACAGTATCGCTTATGTTGATGGGTGTAGGTTCACTTTTCCAAAACAATTTGGTGGAGTGGATGACTGCTATGACTTATCAAGCAGCATCAGGCGCTGGCGCACAAAACATGCGTGAGCTAATTACTGGTATGGGTTACTTATATAACAATACTAAAACATTGTTAGATGATCCTAAATCTGCAATTTTGGATATTGATCGTCAAGTTGCCGAGTTACAACGTGGCGAAGGTTTCCCATCTGCTAACTTCGGTGTGCCATTAGCTGGATCGTTGATTCCTTACATTGATAAGCAACTTGAAAGTGGTCAGTCAAAAGAAGAGTGGAAAGGTCAAGTTGAAACCAACAAGATTTTGGGTAATTCACAAATTGTTCCAATCGATGGCCACTGTGTCCGTATTGGCGCGATGCGTTGCCACTCTCAAGCATTGACAATCAAATTGAAAAAAGATGTCCCACTTGATGAAATCGAAGATATGATTCGTACTTCAAACCAATGGGCAAAAGTTGTACCAAACACTCGTGAAGCGTCTATGACTGACCTTACACCTGTTGCTGTAACTGGTACCTTAACTGTACCTGTTGGCCGTTTGCGCAAACTTAATATGGGTAAAGAATATTTAGGCGCATTCACAGTAGGTGATCAGTTACTTTGGGGTGCTGCTGAGCCTTTACGTCGCATGTTACGCATCTTAGTAGAATACAAAAGCTCATAATTTGGTCTGAATTATTCAGTCAAAACGAAAAGCCGATCACATTAGATCGGCTTTTCCGTAACTGGTTTGTAAAAATTTTACAATTTATTTACATTTCATTATTGTATAATTTTGAACGACTTTACGACTTATTAGGTCATGGATTGAGATGACTGTTTATAACAAATTAAAAATTGCCATTTTCACCATTATGTCTTCGCCTTCTCTTTATGCGATTACATTAGACCCTATACAAATTCAGTCGGCACCTGGGGATTTGTTATATGCAGAAATGAATTTCCAACAAGCTGACCCCAACGCTACATTACAAGTGAGTTTAGCGACTCCTGAAGATTTAAGCGCTTTGGGTGTAACTCATCAGCCTCCGGGAAATCTTAATTTTTATACACGCCAAAATGGTCAAGGTTCTGGGGTTATTGTGATTACCTCATCCCGACCTGTTAATGATCCTGAGCTCAATATTGTTGTAAAAATCAGTGAAGGTTCTGCAACGCGTTTGCAACATATTAAAACTGTAATTAAACCTTCTCCGATAAAAAAGACTGAAAATAATGAAAGCACTCTATCCCCTCAATTTGTTGTTAATGAGAAAGATATTGCATTAAATCTGCCAGAAAGCACCCAATATGTTTCATCAACTTCGGCCCCAACCGCAACAAACTCAAATAGTGAACAAAACCTTAATATCAGTTCTGGCTCTACACCAGCGGTAAATACGAATTCAACACCCTCACTTAGTGAAAACGCTTCAGCTCAGGCAACTCAACAAGTTGTAACAAGCACTGGGCCCAATCAGGCACCAACTAATCCTACTATCACTAAGTCAAATGCCCACACTTCGCCAAAAACAACAGTTAAAAATTTAGCAGGACAAAAGAAGCCTGTTCCATCCAAAAATCTCAGTCAAAATACTGCAAAGAAACAAACCCTAAGTCCATTTAAAGGACCAGTAACTTCAGGTAAATATGTAGTACAGCATAATGAGTCTTTATGGAGCATTGCTAATCGTATTGCAGCGAAAACCAAACAGCCTGTTGCAAAGGTCATGCATGATATCCAACAACAAAACCAACATGCTTTTATTCAAGGTGATGTAAACCGTTTACGTCAGGGAATTTCTCTAAAACTTAGTCATACTCCTGTCGCTAAAACTCAGCAAAATAAATCTAAAACAGAAATAACGCATACTGCAAAATCACCTTCTGGCCAAGCTAAATACCGCCTGCAACAAGCAGAAATGAGTATCGTGGCTGAAAACAGCCAAAATTCTACACATGGAAGTGCTAAAAAGAGCACACAACAAAGTCAAAACAATACTGAGTTAGCAGTAAAAGTTATGACAAAAAGAGAAAAAAACGTTACATTACAAAGGAATGTAACCAAACTAAATCAAACTTTACGGTTAAAAGACCAACGTATTCAACTTTTGAATGCTCGTTTGGCAGAGTTACAACAGCAGTTAAAAGCACAGCAACAAACTCACAAGCAAAAACATTAAGTTAAAACCAGAGTTAGCTCGCTTTATATTGCAAATATTTATTTTTTAAGGGGAAAGTAATGTTATATGTGATTCCATTCATCATATTACTCGTGGTCGCTGTTATTTTTAAAAAACGCGAGAATAGCCAGAAACAAGAGACCACCTCTCCTAAAACGGTAAATAAAAAAACCAATAAAAAAGCAAATTCTAAATCGAGTAAAAACTCGCGTGAAAAAAACAAAGTAAATATGGTAGAAGAAACTCTTCCACCTATTCCACAAAGCACTCCTGTTCCAGAAGCTGTACGTCAAAAAATCCAACAGCTCATTCAAGAAAAGCAATATTCAGCTGCTGAAGCTCAAGTCAATCAAGCGTTAAAAAAAGACAATACTCAGCATGCGCTTTATTTATTGTTACTTGAGGTTCATATTGCCCAGAAAGATGAATTTGCCATAACACAACTGATTAGCCATATTCGTAGCTTGGCACTCAATGAAATAGCAACTCAAGCAGAAACCAGACAAAAAGAATATGAGTCATCAAGACAACCTGATGCTATCGATTTTCCTCAAGCTCAAACATACGAAGAACCAAAAAATACACCAGACACTACAGCGCAGTTTGACCAGTTAGCAACAAGTTCTTCTGAAGCTTCTTTTGATGACTTGCAAAAAGATTATACACCTGTAAAACAAGAACCTGCTGTTGAAGTTAAACCTTTAGAATTTAACTTTTCATTCGAAAAAACTGCGGCTACAGAAAATACCAGCCAACCTGTACATGAACCAGAAGTATTAGCATCTCAGCAAGTACCAGAAATATCGTCATCTCAAGAAACAGATGAGCTAGCTGATTTAGAGTTTTCTTTTGACTTGGCCCCACTGCATGAAACTGAGGAAAAAACTCAAGTAGTAGAGGTAAAAGCAAATCAAGAAAATAGCCTCAATGCATTAGATTTTAACCTTGACTTAAATCCTTCAAGTTCAGAGACAAAATCTGTTGAACAAGCTCCATCACTAGATGAGCTTACACTCGTAGAACAAGCACCTTTAGAAGCAACTTCTATCGCCCCTCTTGAGTTTTCGTTAGATGAGCCTGCGTTAGTTACAGCACCAGAGATTGAAACTCAAAACCATATCGAGGCAGTAAATGAAGAGGCGACTCAAACTCAAATAGAGGATCCACTTCTAGACGCATTTCCAGAATTAAAACAGTTAGATGAAAATGAACTCGACTTACAACTTGCAGAGCAGTACATCAAGTTAGGGGCTTATCCAGCAGCACATGCCTTGTTGGCAAGTAATGAGCAAAAATTCAACATAGAGCAACAACAACGCGCGAAAAATCTACTAAATCGCATAGCTTCTTAGAGCTGATCGATTTACCATAAGCAGTCAAAGATGACTGCTTTTGTGCCTGAAAAAGATGAAAAAAATAGCCTTATTTTATATGGGTGGTACTTTTGGCTGTGTAGGTGAACCTTTAGCTCCTATGCCATATGACCAATTCTTGCCTCAACTTAAAAAAGTTATACCACCTCACTTAACGGTTGACTGTTTTGCTGCCCCAAATATTGTAGATAGCAGCGCTTGTACAGCGCCCGATTGGCTACGTCTTATTCAACGCATGCAACAGCTCCAGCTCGAAGGTTATCAGCACTTCGTCGTTATTCATGGTACAGATACTCTTAGTTATGCTTCTGCGACTCTAGCTCGTTTTCTAGGACAAAGTTGCCATGTGGTTATTACTGGCAGTCAATATCCTCTTCTTAATGTTCAAGGAGATGACACACGTGAGTTTACTGATGCAATTGATAATTTATATCTTGCATTAGAACAGGCGATTAAATTACCTGTAGGGACTTACCTTGCTTTTCATCATCAAGTATTTCATGCTCAAACTGTGTTAAAGACACATACGACTGAACTTGACGCTTTTTCCGGCCTTAAAGCTGAATCTGAATTTACCCCTCAGCAAAATGGGCTGATTGTGCAAGATGCACAAATCGAGCGTGCAGCATCTTTTCAAATTTTGAATTGGATGATGCAACCTATCGCAACCGCTCAACTCGTTCAACAATTACGAAACTTACTACCAGCCCCACCTCAATTTTTAGTATTGCAAGGTTTTGGCACTGGAAACATAGCCGTTAATCAAGAGCTACTCACAACATTAGATGATCTCTATACGTATGGCTGCGTTCCGATTCTTACAACTCAGGTGACGTTTGGTGGTATTGATCAACGTTATGCAATTAGTGCATGGGCCAAAACTGCAAAAATTGTCATTAGTGATGCACATAGTCATGCAGATCTCTATGCAAAAGCACTTAAAATCTATTTAAAATACTCAACCCCAGAACAGTGGCTCAGCCATTGGAACGAAAATTTGCATTAAATAGAGGTAAAGCTATGCAACGTTATGCAGTCGGTATTGAATTTAGCGGAGTTCAATATCGAGGTTGGCAAACACAACAGCCAGGCGTTGCCAGCGTACAAGAAACCATTGAACGTGTGCTTAGCAAAGTCGCAAATGAGACTATAGCGCTCCATGGTGCTGGTCGTACCGATGCAGGAGTACATGCGACAAATATGGTGGCACACTTCGACACGCACGCCATTCGTCCAGAAACGGGGTGGTTAAGAGGGGCAAATAGCCAGCTACCTAAAGATATTTCCATTCAGTGGATTAAGCTGATGGATGAAAGTTTTCATGCCCGATTTAAAGCGACTGCTCGACGTTACCGCTATATTATATATAACACGCCTCACCGCCCTGCACTCTTGTATAAACAGGTTACTCACGTTTACCAAAAGTTAGAAGTGAAAAAGATGATTGAAGCAGCAAGTAAATTTGAAGGCACTCATAACTTTGAAAGCTTCCGCGCAGCAGCCTGTCAATCAAATCAGCCTGTTCGACATGTAAAACATTGCCGTTTATTTGAACATGGGCGCTATTTGGTTTTAGATATTGAAGCAGATGGTTTTTTACACCATATGGTTCGCAATATTGTTGGATGTTTACTCGAAATTGGTCAAGGTATGTATGAAGTTGATCATATCGATACAATGTTTGCAGCACAAGATCGTAAGGCGGCAGGAGTAACAGCCCCACCCGACGGTCTTTATTTTATTCAGTGTAATTATCCTGAGCAGTTTGATTTGCCACAGCCGCCGCTTGGTCCACATTGGCTTAATTTACCAGATTAAAACATTTAAAACTCAGTATCCAAATTAAGTATTAAATAGGATACGCGACAAAGTCATACGCAACCTGAACAAGGTTAAAGTGTACTTTAACCGCAGTGCAAGACAAACGAAGTGCGTAGTTCGAGAATTTTTTCACCTTATGACACGGTAAGAATTATTACTCTTTACCGTGTCATAAGCTTTTGTTCTTGCAGAGCTTACGCTCTTCATCCCGAAAGAAAAGTAACTCTAGCTGAAGGCCAATCCAGTTATTAAAGCCTCTATGGCACGACTCCATCATGACATAGAATAAATTAACGGTGTTGTTTACGCTTACGATATTCAACTGGTGTCTCATTCGTCCAACGCTTAAATGCGCGGTAGAACGTACTTGGCTCAGAAAAACCTGTTAAATACACAATACGTTCAACACTCTCGTTAGTATTTGCCAAAAGTTTTTTAGCTAATCGACAGCGATAATCTGACAAGATTTGCTGAAAACTAGTATTGGCTTCACTTAGCTGAGTACGTAAGCGGCGTGGAGTAATATTCAACTGAGCTGCAACCGTTTCTAAGGTTGTTTCTCCGCTTTCTAACGTTGAACCAATTGCGCGACGAACTTCACCCACTAAATCATAACGAGCCAATTCCTGTAATTTTTCAATCGCAAGCTGCTCATGCAACTGCAATAACTCAGGCTCCGCTTGCCAAAGCTGAAAATCTAGAATAGCTGGATCAAAATATAAACGTGTCTCTTTTTGACCTAAACTGACCGGACAACCATATACTCGGAAATATTCATCCTCAGAAGCACCTTCGCTAAAATTAAAATCGATGAAGATGGGATGAAACTGCCCTTCGGTAATAAATTTAAAAAATCTAAGGATGCCCGAAATTGCACATTCAGAAAAATGTCGATTAACAAGATTATCAGCACCGATCTGTTCGCCATTGGTTAAATAACAACGTCCTTCCTCAATGACTAGTTTTGCATCAAAAGCATCACTAATGAGTCGCTGATAAGCCAAGGCCCGTTTTAGACCTTCACCAAAAGTTTCACTACTAATGAATAGATGTTCAATGACCTGACCACGGTACAAAGGCAAATGCTCGCCTAGATGCAAACCGATATCTGGATCTTTACTGACTTCCTGAGCAGCAGTCCAAAAGGCGTACTGTGCACTTAACGGTGTACGTGCATTGGTATCGACCTGATTTAAAGCAACTCCCGCTTTGGTTAATATTTCTTCTGTTGGCAAACCCGCACGACGAATCGCTTGATAGCCAAAGCGTAATACAACTGATGCATCTGTTAGCTGACCCACGCAGTGCCCTTCCATGTAGATACTTCATTGATATTTAGGGCTGTTGACCTTTACGCAATTAACAGTCCCTAATAACTATGATTTTAGATTAGCGTTGATTGACCAAACTGACAACAGAATTACACTTCTTTTGTGAAAAAAATTACATCTTTTTTTATTAGTCATACTTTAACCAGATGCTTGAGCAGAAGTATGTCTATCTTGTTTTTTTTAAATAAATTGACTATAATTTGCGCCTTTCCAATTTGATCATCAGGTAGGCTATGGCCAATAAAGAGGAACTCATTGAGTTCGAAGGCGTTGTCACCGAAACGCTTCCTAATACGATGTTCCGTGTACGTCTTGAAAACGGTCACGAAGTTATTGCACACATTTCTGGTAAAATGCGTAAACACTATATTCGTATTCTTACTGGCGACAGTGTAAAAGTCGAAATGACTCCATATGACCTCACTAAAGGTCGTATTACGTACCGTGCTCGCTAATTAGTGAATGCAAAAAAGCCACTTTATGATGTGGCTTTTTTATTGCGTTGTTTATTCACTTAAGCGACTGGTTTTACATCCTACCGTTTGGCATTCACGCAATCTTTCTTGCAGCCAATGGTTTCTTTCTTGCGTTGTCTGTAAACGACATTGCACGTCTACGCTATTCCTATTTGAATCTGTACAATCTGCATCACGTTGACGTATCCACGCGAGCTGAGACTTCTTAAGAATATTTTTCTGCGTGGTATTTAACTTAACTCGCAGTGCTTGATAGTTCTTATTCAGATCTGCATCAGCGCTCGCATAAATTTTATTTGTACAGTAAATATCATCGTAAGTATTTCGGGCACTATCACAGTTATCTGCATAGACCGCAGTCATTCCAAAGCTACATAAAAAAGCAAAAACTATTTTTCTCATACTTTTCTTCCTTAAGTTTTCTATGAAATTATTATTAAAACGGTTTGAATGTAATGATAAATCGTAAGACAAATTTACCTTCTATTTATCATAATCTTCCTTTTTTACTTTACAAGCATTCAAATCCAACCTATTGTTCTTTAATAATAAATATAATTTTTTTATTGAGATAAAAATGAATATAGATACCCGATGTCAAATTGGCCTACTTTGTTTAATCATAATGAATGTGAGCGGTTGTACTAGCCACCCCCGCCAATCTATAGATTTACAAGAATATTTAAAGGGTTTTCTAGGCAAATCATCGAACACCATTCAGCAAGATATCAATCTACGCAGTCTTGGTTTTCAAGTTGCAAATACTCCTCAAAAAACATCCAATCAACTCATCTATACGATTTTACGGCCATTAAACATTCCAATCCCGATGGTGACTAATGTCGACATGAGAGGTAATTCTGTCGCTATACAATCTGGAAATTTGAGCAGCAACTCTTACGATTTGAATTTCAACTGTAAAGTTATTTTTCAGCTTAAAAATGATATTGCCGAGTCTATTCAATATGAAGGCAAAGCCTGCTAAAACATAGGCACAAAAAAAACGCAGCGTTGAGCTGCGTTTTTTAGCGAAGTAAGTTTTAAGCAAGCACGGCTACAACTGCTTCACCCATCTCGGCTGTACCAACTTTTGTCATACCATCAGACATAATATCTGCTGTACGCAAGCCTTGATCAAGTACTTGACCTACAGCATCTTCAATTGCTTTTGCAGCAGCTTCTTCACGGAATGTATAGCGAAGCATCATTGCAACAGAAAGAATCGTTGCTAATGGGTTAGCCACATTTTGACCCGCGATGTCAGGTGCAGAACCATGACAAGGCTCATACATACCTTTGCCATTTTCATCTAACGATGCAGATGGCAACATACCGATTGAACCTGTAAGCATTGCTGCTTCATCAGATAAAATATCACCAAATAAGTTACCCGTTACGATCACGTCAAACTGTTTAGGCGCACGTACAAGCTGCATTGCAGCATTATCCACATACATATGTGAAAGCTGAATGTTTGAATAACTTGCTTGCTGTAAATCAGTAACTGTTTGCTTCCAAAGTTCTGTAACTTCTAAAACGTTCGCTTTATCGACCGAACAAACTTTACCACCACGTAAACCTGCAAGCTCAAAAGCAACTTTGGCAATGCGCTTAATTTCACTTTCAGAATAAACGTCCGTGTTATAGCCTTGTTTTTCACCATTTTCGAGTTCACGGATACCACGTGGCTGACCGAAATAAATGCCGCCAGTCAATTCACGAACAATTAAAATATCTAAGCCAGCAACAATTTCAGGTTTTAAGCTAGAAGCATCTGCCAATTGCGGGTATAAAATCGCTGGGCGCAAGTTAGCAAACAAGTTAAGTTCACTACGAATTTTTAAAAGACCACGTTCAGGACGAATAGAACGCTCAATTGCATCCCATTTTGGTCCGCCTACCGCACCTAATAAAATTGCATCAGCTTTTTTTGCTTGTTCACTCGTTACAGCTGGATACGGTTCACCATGCGCATCAATTGCAGCGCCGCCCAATAGGCCATGTTCCCAAGTCAACGATAAATTAAATTTTTCATTTACTGTATTTAATACTTTTTCTGCTGCCCCAACAATTTCAGGACCAATACCATCACCAGCTAAAATTAAAATCTGTTTAGACATGAACTTTTTCCATTTTTTCAAAAACAAGCAGCGTTATGATTACCGCGGTGTTAGTTTTTTCTGTTCAAGGAACTCGCCTAGTCCTGTTGTTACATCAAATGGTCGACAAAAACGGCGAATTACACGCCCATCCTGATCTAAATCGACACATAATGGATCTGGTACAGAAACATTGAGCAAACTACCTGAACGGTTAGATTTGTCTCGGTACATTTTAAATGTATAGCGATGGTTGGCATTAAACTGGTGAATCACATGGAATGTTTCTGCCCGATCTGGAGAAATCGGATAAAAACGGATCACCACTTCATATTGTTTAGCGGGCACAGATAAATATAAACTGTTGGTTTGACCAAGCACTGAACCATGCAACCGTACAATTCCTTGATGAATTGCCTGATTACTAATTCGTCGTGTTTGCGCATCCACTACAGTAATATCATTTAGTCGTTCAAATTCACAACTCTTCGCGCCCGAACAATATATTGCTGCATTCTGCCCCAAATTTTCTTGTTCAGCCTGCTTAATACGGACAGTATCCACTACATTGTACGTGCTCTGACAAGCACTGAGTGTTATTGCGCACAGGCTCAACAAAAAGCTATGAGTAACGTTCCTCTTCATTGTTCAAGCCCAATCCTCATCTAGTGCATAATTTTAAGGTGTTTTTATGCTTTAGCATGTTAGCAAGAGTTTGAACACTACGCCATGGCTATGTTTAAAATGTACCAAAAGGTTAATTTAACTCTTGGAATACCCAAGGACGAACTTGTTTAGTTTTTTCTTCATAAGCACGAATTGCATCGGCATTTTGAAGAGTTAAACCAATATCATCCAAGCCATTTAACAAGCAATGCTTGCGAAATGGGTCAACTTCAAATTTAAAAGCTTCACCTGTTGGAGTGCGAACTTCCTGAGCAGCTAAATCAATTGTTAATTGATATCCTTCATTAGCAGCACATTCTTTAAATAACTGATCAACAATTTCTTCTGACAAAATGACAGGTAACATGCCATTTTTGAAACAGTTATTAAAGAAAATATCAGCAAAGCTTGGCGCAATAACAGTACGGAAACCGTATTCATTTAATGCCCAAGGCGCATGCTCACGGCTTGAACCACAACCAAAGTTAGTACGAGCAATTAAAACATTTGCGTCTTGATAACGTGGTTGGTTCAAAACGAAATCCGGATTTTTTGGACGTACCGAGTTATCTTGTCCCGGATAGCCTTCATCTAAATAACGAAGTTCATCAAATAAGTTATCGCCAAAACCAGTACGTTTGATTGATTTCAAAAACTGTTTTGGAATAATTAAATCTGTATCAACATTGGCACGATCTAATGGTGCAACGATACCTTGTTCAACTGTATAAGCTTTCATGGTTTGCTCCAGACCGAATTAAAATGAACGAACATCAACAAAGTGACCTGCGATTGCAGCCGCTGCCGCCATTGCGGGGCTCACCAAGTGAGTGCGACCACCATTGCCTTGACGGCCTTCAAAGTTACGGTTAGACGTCGATGCGCAATGTTCACCCGGTTGTAATTTATCTGCATTCATTGCTAAACACATGGAACAACCTGGTTCACGCCATTCAAAACCAGCTTCCAAGAAGATTTTATCCAAGCCTTCTTTTTCTGCCTGTTGTTTCACCAAACCAGACCCTGGAACAATCATAGCTTGCTTAATGCTAGAGGCTACTTTACGACCCTTAACCACCTCAGCCGCAGCACGAATATCTTCAATACGAGAGTTAGTGCAAGAACCAATAAAGACACGGTCAAGTTGAATATCAGCTAATGCTTGACCTGCATTTAAGCCCATATATTGATAAGCACGCGTCCAGTCATTACGTTGAACGTCATCTTTTGCTTGTTCTAAAGTTGGTACAGCTTCTGTGACAGGAATAACCATTTCAGGTGAAGTTCCCCAAGACACTTGTGGCTCGATCTCTGCGCCATTTAATTCAACGACTGCATCAAAAACTGCATCTTCATCTGAATGCAAAGTGTCCCAGTAAACAACTGCTTGTTCCCATTGCTCACCTTTTGGTGCATAGCTACGGCCTTTCACGTAGTCAACAGTTTTGTCATCAACAGCAACCATACCAACACGAGCGCCAGCTTCAATCGCCATGTTACATACCGTCATACGTCCTTCAATCGACATATCACGGAAAACTTGACCACCGAACTCGATTGCATAGCCTGTACCACCAGCAGTACCAATTTTAGCAATGATTGCCAACACAACATCTTTTGGTGTTACGCCTTTGCCTAATACGCCATCTACACGCACTAACATGTTTTTAGATTTTTTCTGGATCAAACATTGTGTTGCTAACACATGTTCAACTTCAGATGTTCCAATACCATGTGCCAAGCAACCGAAAGCACCGTGAGTAGCTGTATGTGAATCACCACATACAACAGTCATGCCCGGCAAAGTTAAGCCCTGTTCAGGCCCAACTACGTGCACGATCCCCTGACGGATATCATTAATGCTGAATTCAACAATATTAAAGGCTTTACAGTTGTCATCTAAGGTTTGAACTTGAATACGAGACGTATCATCTTCAATACCTGCAATGCCTTGGTCACGTTCTTTTTTAGACGTTGGAACGTTATGGTCCGGTGTAGCAACGTTTGCACTTAAACGCCATGGTTGACGACCTGCAAGTTGCAAACCTTCAAATGCTTGTGGACTAGTCACTTCATGCAATAAATGACGGTCAATATAAAGTAAACATGAGCCATCATCACGCTGTGAAACAACGTGGTCATCCCACAATTTGTCATATAAAGTTTTGCCTGCCATGTCGTCTTGCTCCATTGGACTGGGTAATTCTAATCTTTCTTCGATTATAGCCAGAGTTTCACATAAATCTAATTTATCATTTTTATAAATTAGAAAACTTTTTGGAATAAATTATAATTCCTTTGAGATACCTCAAATTCAATAAATCGCTTTTGTTAATGATTATCATTTGCATAATCAATTTTTAATCTTATACTCTCATCTCTATACTAAAAATATCTAAAGTGGCTAAAGAGAATGATCATGGCTAATATTCAAAAATTTGTTGTAAATAATCAACGCACATTAAAGAAAACCTTCAGCTATTACATTATGCATATTAGCGTAGCAATGATAGTTGCATACTTTGTAACAGGTAATATCTGGATGGCTTTAACCCTAAGCATGCTCGAACCAACCGTACAAGCATTTGCTTTTTTCTTCCATGAAAAAGTATGGGCAGCTAAAGATCGCCGCATATCTGCCTTAGCAGAAGAAGAAACAACAGCTTAGGCTAAGATTAGTGCGGTAATTCACAACTTTCTCACTGGTTTTGCTGCAAGCATGATACGATTTTGGCTCGGCAACTTTAGCCCCTCGATTTTTCTATTCCAAGTTGAGTTGTATTATGAATCTTGCAGCCTTTGAAGCTTTTGTAAAAGTTATGGAAACAGGGTCTATCTCTGTGGCAGCAGATCAATTATTTATTACTCAACCTGCTGTTACCAAACGAATTCACAGTCTAGAAGAGTATTTTGGTGTAAAACTATTTGAGTCCGCAGGCCGAGGTGTACAGGCAACTCATGCTGCACATTCATTATTACCAAAAGTTAAAAACTGGTTAAATGAGCTGGGTGATATTCACCATACGCTTAGCCATGAACAAACTCAGGTGCAGGGCCGTTTAAAAGTCGGTACGAGTCACCATATTGGTTTACATCATTTACCTTCTCCACTTAAACATTTTGTTCAGCAATTTCCTCAAGTCACTTTAGATGTGCATTTTGTTGATTCAGAGCAAGCCCATGAACAAGTACTTGCTGGTGATTTAGAGTTAGCATTTTTAACGCTTCCCCCTTCAGGCGATGAGCGTCTTAACTACATTACAATCTGGAATGATCCGTTAGTGTTTGTTGCTGCTCCATTTCACCCACTTGCACAAAAAGAGCATCTGACCTTACAAGATTTAATTGAATATCCAAGCTTATTACCCGCGGCACAAACCTACACTGCTCAAATCACTTTAGCCGAATTTGAAAAGCAAGGACTGAAACCAAAAATCACCATGAGTAATAACCCTCTTGAGTCAATTCGCATGTTGGTGTCTATTGGTTTAGGTTGGTCAGTTTTACCAAAAACTCTGCTAAACCAAGATATGCAGCAACTTGATTTAGATGTCGAAATGAATCGTCAATTAGGCATGGTGTGGCATCCTGCACGTACTCAATCTAGAGCTATGCAAGAATTGATTAAAATGATGCAGGAATAATTGAATTAACGACTATATTTTTTAAAAAAGATATAAATTAAAACAGCGAAAGGTAGTAGTAAAAACAGAACGCCCCAACTGAAACATATAGCAGCGAAAATAATTCCGCCAAATGCACTCACAAACAGTAAAGCAATAATATAAATTAATAGTTCGCCCAAAAGAACGGTGAGTAGCTGATCTATTAACTCATGAAAAAAACCATAGCCTCGTTTAATTTTAATACGGTTATTTTTAGTCATTATTGTTCTTTTCATAGTTTTAGTTTAACTAAAGGATGCCACCAATTTTGAACTGGCATCCTATTAGATTTACGATGGCTCAAATTATGATGAGCTTAGTGACCAGTCCTGAATATCCCAATTATTTTCTTGAGCCAATTTTTCAAGGCGATCATCAGGATTTACTGCAATCGCATGCGTTGCATATTCAAGTAAAAAGCGATCGTTGATTGAATCTGAATAAGCCCAAGACTCAGACACGCTACGACCTTCCAACCAACCATCTAGACGTGCAAGTTTGCCTTTTTGGTAACATGCCAAACCAGCAACTTTACCCGTATATTTTCCATCAGCAACTTCAGCATTGGTTGCCAAAATTTCTGTAATTCCAAATTCACGGAAAATCGGCGCAGTAATAAAATCACTTGTTGCCGTAATACCCACAATCGTATGTCCTAAGTCCTGATGTTTTTTGATTGCATCAAAACCTTTAGGACGCATTTGTGGGCGAATCACTTTTTGCATAAACAACTGGTGAAGTTCAGTTAAGTAATTATTGTCGTGCTTTGTTAAAAATCCAAAGACAAATTCGTTATAAGCATATGGGTCAAGTTGCCCTGCTTTGTAATCTTCATAAAATTTATCATTCATCTGACGATGATGAACCGGATCAACCAAACCTTCATTGACTAAAAATTCACCCCACGAGTGGTCTGAATCGGTATTTAACAAGGTATGGTCTAAATCAAACAACGCCAGTTTCATGAAAATTCTCGTTTAAACTGAAATTTAAGAAAAAAAATGTAAATCTATCTCCGCTAGTCGATAGAAATTCGTTAAGATCGTAGCAATTTAAACATTTTACTTTGATCTTTTCGAGCTGGACATAAAAAAGTGTTTGTCCCCGCGATTAAAGTCAACGATATAGACAATATTTAGGTAGCCAAATGATCGATTCAGAAGGTTTCCGACCGAATGTCGGGATCATTTTGGCAAACGATGATGGACAGGTTTTATGGGCAAAGCGCATTGGTCACAATGCTTGGCAATTTCCACAAGGAGGCATTCAGTTTGGAGAAACTCCTGAACAGGCACTTTTTCGAGAACTGAGAGAAGAAATCGGCTTATTGCCCGAACATGTCCAGATCATTGCGCAAACCAAAGGATGGCTGCGTTATCGTTTGCCACATCGGTACATTCGGTCAGACTCTGACCCCGTATGTATCGGACAGAAACAAAAATGGTTTTTACTGAAATTAACTGCGCATGCAAAAAATATTCAGTTAAACCTCTCCGACCCGCCCGAATTCGATGAATGGCAGTGGGTTAGCTATTGGTATCCCCTTGGACAAGTGGTGAACTTCAAGCGTGATGTTTATCGCAAAGCCATGGTGGAGTTGTGTACACAGTTGCCGATGCAACAATTACCCTAAAAATCATTTATCTAGCAAATGATTTTTATTAAAAGTGCTGTTATAAATACATTCATAGTCTAAAAAAATACTGGAGTATACATCCATGTCAAACATGCAACTCGACACTTTACGGCGCATTGTCCAAGAGGTTAATGCGTCCGTCAGTTTGCATGAATCATTAGACACCATGGTCAATCAGGTTGCTGAAGCCATGAAAGTGGATGTTTGCTCTATTTATTTACTCGATGAACGCAATCAGCGCTATGTATTGATGGCCTCTAAAGGCTTAAACCCAGAATCTGTAGGTCATGTTTCGCTGCAACTCGGTGAAGGCTTAGTCGGTCTGGTCGGGCAGCGTGAAGAAATTGTTAACCTTGACAATGCACCAAAACATGAGCGTTTCATGTATTTACCTGAAACAGGTGAAGAAATTTACAACTCATTCCTTGGCGTACCTGTCATGTATCGTCGTAAGGTTATGGGTGTTTTGGTTGTACAAAACAAACTTCCTCAAGATTTTAGTGAAGCTGCGGAGTCATTTTTAGTTACTCTGTGTGCTCAGCTTTCTGGTGTTATTGCCCACGCTCACGCAGTTGGAAATATTGACGTATTTCGTAAACCAAGCAATGGCCCTGCCTATAAAACCTTTCAAGGTGCTTCAGGTGCGGGCGGTGTTGCTTTAGGTCGCGCTATTATTTTATATCCACCTGCCGATTTAGCTTCAGTACCTGACCGCGAAGCGGAAGATATTAGTCATGAACTTCGACTTCTAGATCAAGCCATTTCATCAGTTCGTTTAGAGATTCGTTCTTTAGATGAAAAAATGCATGATTCTTTAATGGCTGAAGAACGCGCTTTATTTAGTGTTTTCTTAAGAATGCTAGATGAAAATGCATTGCCAGCCGAAATTAAGGAACTTATTCGTGACGGGCATTGGGCACAAGGTGCAGTACGCCGCGTAATAGAAAAGCACTCGGCCCTATTTGCGCAAATGGAAGATGACTATCTTCGTGAGCGAGTTTCTGATCTTAAAGATTTAGGCCGACGTATTTTAGCCTTTTTGCAAGAAGAAGACTCTAGCCACCGTGAGCTGAGCCCAGACAGTATTTTAATTGGTGAAGAAATCAGTACTGCGGCACTCGTAGAGCTGCCGGTAGACAATATTGCAGCAATTGTAACTTCAGAAGGTGCAGCCAACTCACATATGGTGATTGTGGCCCGTGCATTAGGTATTCCAACCGTAGTTGGTGTAACCGAACTGCCTGTTAATACACTTGATGATGCAGAAATGATTGTGGATGCTTATCAAGGCCGCGTTTTTGTCAATCCTCCACGTCGTTTACGCCAACGTTATAAAGAAATTCAAAAAGAAGATGAACAAATCGCAAAAGATCTCAAACAATACGAGACCAAAGAAGCAATTACGCCAGATGGGGTGTCTGTTCAGCTTTATGTGAACACGGGCCTCATGATTGATGTCGTCCGCGGAGTACAACGTGGCGCGCAAGGTGTTGGTCTATATCGAAGTGAAATTCCATTCATGTTACGGGAACGTTTCCCTGGTGAAGAAGAACAACGTGCAATCTATCGTCAACAGTTAAGCCACTTCGCCAATAAACCTGTGGTAATGCGGACTCTGGATATTGGTGCCGATAAAGACTTGCCTTACTTCAGTATTGAAGAAGAAAACTCGGCATTAGGATGGCGTGGTATTCGTTTCACACTCGATCATCCAGAGATTTTTTCATCTCAAATTCGCGCCATGCTTAAAGCCAGTATTGGTTTAAATAATTTGCATATTTTATTGCCAATGGTGACTACAGTAAGTGAAGTCGAAGAAGTACTTTATTTACTTGAGCGTGACTGGATTGCGGTGCAAGAAGAAGAGCAAGTTAAAATTACCAAGCCTAAAATTGGAATTATGGTTGAGGTGCCAAGCGTATTGCTACAAATTGATGAGTTTGCTGAACTCGTCGATTTCTTCTCTGTAGGTTCAAACGACTTAACCCAATATTTACTTGCGGTTGATCGTAATAATCCACATGTGGCAAACGTTTACTCGCATTTCCACCCTTCTATTTTACGTGCTTTAACTCGCCTGGTTAAAGAATGCCATGATCACAAAAAACCAATCAGTATTTGTGGTGAAATGGCCGGTGATCCATTATCGGCAATTTTACTCATGGCGATGGGCTTTAATACGCTTTCGATGAGTTCGAGTAACATTTTGCGAGTACGAAAAGCAATTTGTCATGTACCTATGACAGACGCACAAAAATTACTTGATGATGTTATGAAAATGAATAATCCGCTCATTGTGAAAAGCTGGCTTGAGTATTATTTTAAAACTCACGGCCTAGCCGACATGGTCAAATCAAATCGAATCGTAAATGTTTAATATTTAAAAAAAGGAGAGCAATGCTCTCCTTTTTCTTTCAAATACCTTAATAAAACTAAATATAAATTTCTTTTCACTCTTACATATACCTTACTTTTTTAAACCAAACCTTAATCGGTTTTTTAAATTAATACTGATAATTTAATCCATTTGAAAAATAAAACTTCTACTTCTACTATAGTTAAAGAGCGTTATTAAAAGATCTTAAGTTGTTCCAGCAATTGAAGAGGTAATTCTATGCATCGTTATTTACAAGTTTCATCTTATTTTTCCTCTTGTTTTTTAACCTTCATACAGTAAATTGGAGGAATAACAATTAAAGGAATCTGATGCATTATTAAATAAAAAATAATGAGGCGACATCTGAGTGAAAAGAATTTTTAAACGGTTTCTCTCATCATTTGCTCACCCATTTCTTTATTTGATAAACATGAGTTTTTAAACCAGAAGTCCAGGAAAATGAGCCCTACTACTTTATCAAGAGCTCAATAATTATTACCCAGAGAGAATATAACCATGTCAGACGAATCAAAATGCCCTTTTTCAGGTCATACAAAACCGCAAGTAACGATCGGTGGTGGTACGCCTAGTTTACATTGGTGGCCAAAACAACTACGCGTTGACTTGCTGAATCAACATTCAGAACGTTCTAATCCACTCGGTAAAGATTTTAATTATCGTCAAGAATTTCAAAAACTCGACTACTACACACTCAAAGCTGATATCAAAAATGTATTAACCGATTCTCAAGATTGGTGGCCAGCCGATTGGGGAAATTATACAGGCTTATTTATTCGTTTAGCATGGCATGCTGCCGGCACATATCGTATGGGCGATGGTCGTGGTGGTGCTGGTCGCGGTCAGCAACGTTTTGCACCATTAAATAGTTGGCCTGACAATGCGAGCTTAGATAAAGCACGCCGCCTGCTGTGGCCCGTTAAACAAAAATATGGTCAAAAAATATCGTGGGCAGATTTATTTATTCTTGCCGGTAATATTGCGCTTGAGTCTTCTGGCTTCCGTACCTTTGGTTTTGGTGCAGGTCGTGAAGATGTGTGGGAACCAGACAACGATGTAAACTGGGGCGATGAAAAAGAATGGTTAGCTCACCGAAACTCTGAAGCATTGGAAGGCAGCAATCTCGCTGCAACCGAAATGGGTCTAATTTATGTAAATCCTGAAGGCCCACAAGCCAGTGGTGATCCAAAATCGGCTGCACCGTTTATTCGTGCGACTTTTGGCAACATGGCAATGGATGACGAAGAAATTGTTGCATTGATTGCAGGTGGTCATACTTTAGGTAAAACCCACGGTGCTGCCTCTGCTGACCATGTTCAGGCTGATCCTGAAGGCGGGCCAATTGAACAGATGGGCTTGGGTTGGTCAAATAGCTTTGGTACAGGTGTTGGTAAAGACGCAATCACTTCTGGCTTAGAAGTCATTTGGTCACAAACGCCAACACAATGGAGCAATTACTTCTTTGAAAACTTATTCAAATACGAGTGGGTACAAGAACGTTCACCTGCTGGTGCAATTCAATGGGTAGCAGCCGATGCCGAGGCGATCATCCCAGATCCATTCGATCCATCAATTAAACGTAAACCAACAATGCTTACTACAGATTTGACCTTACGTTTTGATCCTGAGTTTGAAAAAATCTCTCGTCGCTTCCATAACGACCCACAAGCCTTTGCCAATGCTTTTGCCCGTGCATGGTTCAAATTAACTCACCGCGATATGGGTCCAAAAGCACGTTATTTAGGTCCTGAAGTTCCAGCTGAAGATTTAATTTGGCAAGATCCATTACCTGTTGCTAGTGTTGTACCATCAGCTACCAGCATTGCTGATGCAAAAGCAAAAATTGTTGCGCTAGGGCTATCGGCTGGCGAGTTGGTTTCTCTGGGTTGGGCTTCAGCGTCAACTTTCCGTGGTGGAGACAAGCGTGGTGGAGCAAACGGCGCACGTATTGCTTTATCTCCACAACGTGATTGGGAGGTAAACCAAAAAGCAGTTACGACTTTAAGTAAAATTGAAGAAATTAAAGCCTCAACTCAACTGTCATTAGCTGATCTAATTGTGCTAGCAGGTAACATTGGTGTAGAGCAAGCTGCTCAAGCGGCAGGTTTCAACATTAGCGTTCCATTTGCCTCTGGTCGTGTTGATGCATTACAAAGTCAAACTGATGTCGAATCGTTCCAATTGCTCCTCGGCCTTGCTGATGGTTTTAGAAACTGGAAAAAAGACGGAGTCAGCGCAGCAACTGAAGCATTATTAATTGATAAAGCACAACAACTGACTTTGACTGCACCTGAGTTAACCGCATTGATTGGTGGTCTACGCGTACTGGGAACTAACTGGGATGGTTCGCAACACGGCGTATTCTCTCAGCAGGTTGGTGTCCTCAGCACAGACTTCTTTACGAACTTACTCGACATGTCTACTGTATGGGCACCTGTTGATTCAACAAGCGAAGTATTTGAAGGCAAAGACCGCAAAACAGGCACCGTAAAATTTACTGCAACACGCAATGATTTAGTGTTCGGTTCAAACTCAATATTGCGTGCACTAGTAGAGGTTTATGCTCAAGCAGATGGTAAAGAAAAATTTGTTCAAGACTTTGTAGCGGCATGGACTAAAGTCATGAACCTAGATCGTTTTGACTTAGCTTAATTTAAGTCAAAATCATAAAAGCCAGTTCAAATTGAACTGGCTTTTTTTCTTAAATATAAAGTGATGTACTTTTACACAGTCAATTTATGTCCTTCTCGAATGCAATAAAAAGGATTCGCAAGTTTCGATGAAGCTTTAATCGCCTGTCCCAATGCATGTTCAGGATCTTCTCGGTCTTCGTCGGTCAACTGGAAAGTTCGATAATGAATCGCAAGAGAACGATGAGCTTGTAAATCTAAATGCGCATGCACAGCATCTTGAGGGTTCATATGAACATAACTCATTAACTTGCGAGGTTCATAAGCTCCGATTGGAAGCAATGCAACACGTGGTGCGCCATAACGCGTATGGATTTGCTTAAAATGCCCCGCATAACCCGTATCACCAGCAAAAAAACAATGGCCTGTTTTAGCTACAACCGAAAAGCCGCCCCAGAGCGCTTTATTCTGGTCGCGTAGACCGCGACCGGAGCCATGCTGTGCAGGTGTATAGATTATTCTTAATTCGTGATATGGAATTTCTTGCCACCAATCCATCTCGATCACATGAAACTCTTTGGGTAAATAAAAGCCATTCCCGAGTCCAGTGTAAATCGGCATTGCAAATTTCTTATGCAGCCACTCAAGCGTAGCCAAATCCATGTGATCATAATGATTATGGCTGAGTAGAACACCATGAATCGTCGGCAATTGTTCTAATGCAAAACCTGCTGGACACACACGGCGAGGTCCACGACCCTGTGAAGGGCTTGCATAATCACACCATACAGGATCGGTAATAAAGTTATAAGGCCCGATCTGAATCAATACCGTTGCATGCCCAACAAACCAAACTTGCCAATCATCTAAATCCGCCTGAGGACGATTTTGGGGCAATGCCACAGCTGTATTTACACGGGTATCGTATTCATTTTGAATATCAACGTTCCATGTAAAAGACTCACGCGTAACTAACCAACGTAATAGCTCTTTTGAGCCTCTAGCCGGCGATTTAGGCTGTTGGTTATAAAAACGTGTATCAGATTCACGCCCTGACTCGGGATGATAAAAAGGAGGTTTTATCCATGTATGCGTCCAACAGGACTGAGTCGGCAATTGATATGTTAATGTCGGCTTGTCTTTCATGGGCTTTTCTATGTTTTAGCATCGGCAGAATGGATGTGTTCAGGTTTCTATCTTAACAATTAAAACAAATTAAGCTATGGCACTTACACTTATTTATCATATAAATATCCCTTTTATTGTAGTCGTAGCCAACATAAGTTGAATTAGATTGCCATAAAAAATACATAGATGTGTTGGGTTTATGCGTCGATAATTACCATTCTTATTAAGAGCACTTGCATAACATAACAATCATTAGTCACGTGAAATGGCCAGAGAGTTACTCAATGTTGCCTTGGGAGGTCTTACTTTTCTAACTAAAAATATTTTGACAGCTTACTAGAACAAAATTTTTAGTAACACTTACAGCTGATTCATTCTGACAGAATTTATATTTTATAATATTAATGTACTCTTCTTCATTTTTGCATAATATGAGAATCTCCAACATTAATATTTAAAACATTTAAATATTTCTTTGATTAAGTAAAAATAATGTATTTAATCTCTAATAATTAATATATTTTATGAATTACTAGAACTTATATTTATATATTAAATGTTTAATGAAAATTAAAATTCCATTTATTTTATAAATACCTAAAGTACCTTCACGCTATATCCCTTTATGCTTTATACTTCACACAAATCATAGTAAGACATTTTTTGGATTAGTCTTATGGAACTACGCCATCTCCGATATTTCATTACCGTTGCTGAAGAATTAAATTTTAGTAAAGCCGCTCTTAAACTTTTTACAGCACAACCCTCCCTTAGCCAACAGATTAAAGATTTAGAAGAAGATGTTGGAGTACGACTTTTAAATCGCACTAAACGTAAAGTTGAGTTAACCGAAGAAGGTGTCGTCTTTTTAGAACATGCTCGTCTCACCCTTGCTCAAGCTGAAAAAGCAGTTGCTCTGGCACGACAGGTTTCTAAGGCTAAGCAGCAACTGTTACGTATTGGTTTTGTCCCCATTGCAGAAATGAAAATTTTCCCTTACGTTCTTCCTAATCTGCGATTACAGCACCCCGATCTCATCATTGAACTATCTAACCTAAACAATACTGAACAACTTAAATCCTTAAAAAAAGGTGAGTTAGACATTACCTTTACTCGAGAAAATACAGATACCGATGAGATCCAAAGCCAATTTGTTTTGACTGAACCTCTGATTTTTTTACTCCCAAAGAATCATCCACTTACTCAGTATGACCGAATTCCTGTCCATGCCTTACAAGGTGTTGACTTTATTATCCCTGCTGCCGAGCAGTCACAAACATTACATAACACTATTTTAGACTTTGCCAAAACTCACAATATTGACCTGAATATTGTCCAAAAAGCAGATAGCATGTTATTTAATATTAACTCTATTGGCTCTGGATTAGGTTGTACAATTTTACCTGCCTACGTTGCACCTTTAGGAATCAAAAATACAGTAGTTCGCCCGCTCGATATCGAGTTACCAACATTGGATTTATTCGTAAATTACCGTAAAAACTCACAGTCTTTAGGCGTCCAAAAATTCATTGACCAACTCACTAAAGTATTTCATCTGGATAAAAACTTAAATCACACTTAATCAAGAAAGCTATATTTTATTTTAAAGCTATGATTAATAAGAACACCTTTGTAAAAGGTATGAGTAAATAATATTTTTTATTTACTTTATACTTTTTATAAACAGTTTAGCCTGTACTTTGTTCTATTTTATCTAATCGGCAAAAGAAAATATCTCTTAAATACAATTTAAAATCTCGGAATAAAAACCATATAAAACTGGATATTATTTTAACCATTTAATAAAAAATAATATATTTTCTAGCTAGTAAAAGGAGATTAGGAAAATGGTTGCAGTATTTCAACATCTTGGACGTAGTGTACTAAACCGCCCTCATTTCTTTATTGCTTTATTCATGGGATTTATTACAGCAACTATTCTGACATGGTTAACCTCATGGAAATGGTCAACTGTTTTATTAGTCAGCTGGAATACTTCCATTAGTATATATTTACTACATGTTTGGCAGCTCATGAAAAGTGCTGATCATTCACAAATGCAGCAGCAAGCCCAAAAACAAGACGAAAGCAAATGGGTCATTATGCTGATTGTTTTATTGGCTCTAACCATGTGCCTAGTTGCTATTTTAATACAGCTCTCACAGCTTCCTTCTGAGCATTCTGCAAAGTTAGGACACGTCGCTTTAGCTTTACTCACCATTGTTTCTGCATGGCTTTTTATGCATACCGTTTTTGCTCTACATTATGCTCATGATTTTTACATGGCTTTATCTAGAAATGAAGAAAACGGTGGTTTAGATTTCCCAGGAACAAAACAGCCCACCTACCCTGATTTTCTATATTTTAGTTATATCATTGGGACTTCTGCTCAAACTGCCGATGTTTCGATAACCACCAAACATATGCGTCTTTTAAACTTATTTCACGCAGTGTTATCTTTTGGGTTTAATACCACCATTTTAGCGATCTGTATTAACGTTGCTGCTGGCTTTATTACTAACTAAAACTTGTATTTAAAAAATAAAAAAAGTCACCCAAATGGGTGACTCTGAACAGCATAGGTTTACAACAATGAACCCATAGTGCTTTGTTTTAAGCCTTCGCGTAGTTTGATAGTTTCAACATAACGCGTAATGGCAGGATGGGATTCAATCGCACCCATTTTCAATTGCCATAACAGCATTGCTCCGACACTTACATCTGCAGCAGTAAATTGTTCGCCACACACATACGGATTTGCTTCACTAAGCCCTAGTACTAAAGCTTTGTAAGCATCGTTGTAATCACCATAACCCACAAACATTTTTTGCTCAGGCGACACATCTATTCCGAGAGCTTTATCAACACCAGCAGCTTCCCATGGACCTGCCATCACAAATAACCAGCGATAGTACAAACCACGTTTAGGATCATCTAGTGCAGGAGCTAATCCCTTATCGAAAAATTTATCAGCCAGATAAGCACAGATTGCACCTAACTCATAAATCACGACATCACCATCTACCAATACTGGCACTTTCCCAAAAGGGTTAATTTTTAGATATTCTGGTGTTTTCATTTCAGTCTTGTATTCGACTTCAATACGTTCACACTCAACACCTAATTCGACTAAAAGCCAGTCGATCACAACACCACGTGATTCTTTGTTAGTATAAAGTTTAAGGCTCATTTTTATGGCTCCTTGTTTATCTTGGAACCTAGTCTACAAAACCTCTTTGTCAGTTTTTGTCAGTAGTCTGCGATTCTTGTGCCCACCACTGTTGAAATAGTTGTTGCTTAAATGATGGATATAATTCTTGGCTTAAACTCAGCTGTTGAATACGGTCGATTCTAAAATGTCTAAAATCCTGCCTGAGTTCACACCATGCAGCCAACACAATTTTGTCGTTAAAATATCCCAAGGCAAAAGGCCACAAGGTTCGGACACTACTTCGTTGCTGTTCATCATGATAATGCATCGAAATTTTGACTTGCTGGCGAATAGCTAAACGTACTTGTTCGACTTGATTTTCATCGACAGGCAGCCATGTATTAAATGCTCTTAAAGTCGTTTGCTGCAACAAATATTGCCGATGTTCAGGCAAAACAGAATTCAATTTAGCCAATATTGATGTAGATGCTGATTGTAACGCTTGATCTGGCACACTCTTCAACCAATACAACGCCAAAAAAATAGCTTCGACTTCATTTTCATTGAGTGTCATTGGTGGCAGTACAATATCTTCTTTCAGCTGAAAACCTATACCTGCCGATGCCTCAATGGCTACCCCTTGTTCACGTAAACTATCGATATCCCGATAGATACTTCGGACACTAATTCCAAGACGCTCAGCGAGAACTTGTGCGGTGATTGGGTAACGCGCTTCGCGAAGTTGTTGTAAAAGATTTAATAGACGAATAGAACGACTCATTTTTCTCTTCTTATTGTTTTTAAATTTGAATAAGGGGGAATTATATCCCCCTTGTACTGCTTTAAATTAAACTAGATCTACAGCAGGTAACTGAGCATAACCCTTTAAGAAATGATGAAGCTCTTGAACATCTTTGGCAATGGTTAAAGGCTGGAACTGTTGTAGCACTTCAACCGAATGCACGCCATAGCCAACACCAATACGCGGCATGTTTAACCGCTGAGCCATCTCAAGATCATAGCTACTATCACCAATCATTACCGCACGTTCAACACTCACACCAGTGACTGTTAATATCTCTTGCAACATGAGTGGATCTGGTTTCGATCGAGTTTCATTGGCCGCTCGAGTCACATCAAAAAGATGAGTACTCTGTGTTTTTGCGATTACACGATCTAGCCCACGACGGTTTTTACCCGTCGCGACTGCAAGTTTTAAACCTTGCGCTTTTAAATCATGTAAAAGCTCAGCAACACCATCGAACCATGCATCATTTGTAGAGTTAGCAATATAGTGATCACCATATGCTTTTAAAATTGAGTCATGTAACTCAGGTGCTTCTGGAAATAGGGTTTGCATAACTTCAGGCAAGCCTAAACCAATAATACTTTTTGCTGCTTCATCGGTTAAAGGCAATTCATGTTGTTCTGCAGCATGTTGCAAGCTAGCAACAATCTGTCCAACAGAGTTATATAAAGTCCCATCCCAGTCGAAAATAACTAATTCGGTTTTTAGACTCATTTTGCCACTCTCAAAGCCTTTAATAACTGGGTCATGTCTTCTGGCAACGGTGCTTCAATCGGTGGATAACCCGGAATATCTAAACGCATCGCATGTAAACATAGACGGCGTGCTTCAGGGCCAGTGTACGCAGTCGTATGTCCATATTTATCGTCACCAATCAGCGGGTGTCCAATGCTTAAACCGTGCACACGAATCTGATGAGTACGACCTGACAAAGGTGATGCATGGATCAATGTTGCATTTTTAAAGCGCTCTGCTACAACCCATTCAGTTTTACTTGGTTTGCCATCTTTAGTCACACGCACACGACGTTCGCCATTTGCCAACTCATATCGCAATAAAGGTGCATCAATCAGCTGTTTATCTAAGCTCACTTGACCTTTAACAATCGCAGCATAAGTTTTACGAATTTTGTGCTCACGCAACATATCTTGTAGTTGTTTTAATGTGCTACGTTTTTTACTAATCATGACCAGACCTGAAGTATCACGGTCAATACGATGAATAAGTTCTAAATATTTTTTGCCCGTCGCTGCACGTAATGCCTCAATCAGACCATATGCCATACCACTACCACCATGGACAGCAATGCCTGAAGGCTTGTTAACAACTAATAGACCTTCATCCTCATACACCACACGGCTTAATAAGCCTTGTGCCACACTGTCACTGACAGGAGCGGCTGTTTCATCTTTTTGTTCGTAACGAATTGGAGCAACACGAATCTGGTCGCCAATCTCAAGTTTAGTCTCAGCTTTTACACGTTTTTTATTTACTCGAACCTGACTTTCACGAATCAAACGATAAATACGACTTTTAGGTACACCTTTTAAACGCGAGAACAGGAAATTATCAATTCGCTGCCCTGCTTGATGTTCATCCACCTCAAACCAAGTGACACTTTGCCATTGCTGTGTAGAATTCATACTAATATTTAAACCTGAAATTTTGCTAAATTTGATTAATAAATGACCGTTTAGCTTAGTTTTTTCACAAGAAATCTAAGCTTAGCCCATAGGCAGATGCTGCAAGGTTTGATATAGTCAGCGCACGGATACCGCCGTAAGTGAACATCTAATAGGGAATTTCCCTGATTGAAACCTCAATCAAAATGATGCTTTCACCATCAGCTCGGATAGGTCCTAAAGAATTATGCCGACGCCGAAGGCTTATTATATCGGCAAAATGACAAACTGTTGCGTTTAATTCAGTTTGTTCAAAAAAATATGTTACCAACTCTAGTTGGTTATGGAACGTAAACTGATACACATCAGACAAATCGCTCCTTAAAGTTGCCTTCAGGCTAAAGCGTTGATGCATTGGAACTGCCGAAAGCACCGATACGATGAACATTCCGTATCAAACTTCCAAAAAGAAGTCACTTCGCGCTCAATGACAGTGAAAGTCATTAACCAATGCACCGCTCACCCGCCAGTGAAGCACTAAGGAAGTCCGATTTAAAGGTTGAAGCAGTATTGCCTACATCACAGACGAGAATCGAAGTTAAGGCTAAATGTAGCCGGTAACAGATGACTCAGACCACAAATATTTTGAGATCTGGGAAATGATCCGTCATGTGCGATGTTCGTTCAGAACCTTTAAGTTTGTGCGATATGTTTGTGTGGGTCACTATTAGGTGTCACACCCATGAAACGTATGTTGATTAATGCAACTCACGCAGAAGAAGTCCGCGTTGCACTTATCACTGGTAATCGTCTTTACGATTTTGATTTAGAAAATCGTACCCGAGAACAGAAAAAATCCAATATCTATAAAGGCCATGTAACCCGCGTAGAACCGTCTTTAGAAGCTGTGTTTGTTGAATATGGCGCAGGCCGTCAAGGCTTCTTGTCTATGCGTGAAATTGCGAATAGCTATTTCCAAGCAGACCCGCGACAAACTTCAAACATTCGTGAACTCATCACTGAAGGTACTGAATTACTTGTTCAGGTTGAAAAAGAAGAACGTGGTAACAAAGGCGCTGCCCTTTCTACATTCATTTCACTTGCAGGACGTTATTTGGTTCTTATGCCAAACAACCCGAAAGGCGGTGGTATTAGCCGTCAAATTTCAGGTTCTGTACGTGAAGAATTAAAAGAAATTTTAGCTTCTTTAAATTTACCTCGCGGCATGAGTGTTATTGTGCGTACCGCAGGTATTGGCCGTACTCAAGAAGAATTACAGTTAGATTTGCAGCATTTGCTTGACCTTTGGGCACAAATCCAAGGCACAGCAAGTTCTGGTCCGTCTCCAATGCTTGTTCACCAAGAAGCTGGTGTAGTCACTCGTGCTATCCGCGATTACTTACGTGATGACGTTGCAGAAATTTTAATTGATAGTGAACAAGCCTATAACGAAGCTTATAACTTTGTTAAAGCAGTTATGCCTCGTCAATTAGACAAACTTAAAACTTATACTTTAAATGAGCCATTGTTTGCTCATTTTGGTATTGAAAGCCAAATTCAAACTGCTTACGAGCGTGAAGTAAAACTTCCTTCTGGTGGTTCAATCGTAATTGACCAGACTGAAGCTTTAGTTTCAATCGACATTAACTCTGCGAAATCAACTCGTGGACATGATGTTGAAGAAACTGCGCTTAATACAAACTTAGAAGCAGCAGAAGAAATTGCTCGCCAACTTCGTCTTCGTGACATTGGTGGTTTAGTTGTGATCGACTTTATTGACATGACTAAAGAACGCAACCAACGCATGGTTGAAGCAAAACTTCGTGAAGCAACGCAAAGCGACCGTGCACGTATCCAGTTTGGCCAACTCTCTCGTTTTGGCTTAATGGAAATGAGCCGTCAGCGCTTACGTCCATCACTTGAAGAAGCAACTGGATATGTATGCCCACGCTGTCATGGCACGGGTATGGTTCGTGACTTACGTTCACTTTCGCTTTCAATTATGCGTAAAGTAGAAGAAATCGCACTTCGTGAACGTCATGGTGAAGTCCAAGTAGAAGTTCCTGTTGAAATTGCAGCGTTCTTACTTAATGAAAAACGCCATAGCCTTGTTTATTTAGAACAAACTTCTAGTGTTCGTGTGACTATTTTACCTCACCCGCACTTAGAAACACCTCACTATGAAATTCAGTACAATCCAGATGGATTTGCACCATCTAGCTATGAGCGTACTGAAGCAACTCGTTCAAGCGAGAAAGAGTTAGGTTATGAATCTTCTGAATGGCATTTAGAAGAAGCAGATCATGGCCATGCTCATGCAGCTCCTGCTGCAAATAACGCAGCTGGTCAAAAGAAAGCAAATCAAGCAGCTCAACCTTCTGCTGCTCAGCCAAGCACTCAAAAAGCAGCAAGCCCTCTTGCATGGTTAGAGAACCTTTTTGTTCAAAAACAAGCTAAAACTATTGACCAATCTCGTTCAGCACAAAATGCTGCTGCGACAATTGAACAAATGGTTAATACTGGCGCTGTAAGCCGTGGCCAGTTTGGACAAGTTGTAGTACCGCCAGTTGCTGAAACTGTTCCAGCACCATCTAATAATGCTTACATTTCACAATCTCCGGCTAAACAGGACGTTCGTGAAAATGTTGAAAAAGACGATAAAGTACAACAACGTCCAAACAACAAAAAACGTAAGCACAAAGAGCAACGTGAACAACATCATCATGCTCAAGAACCACAACAACTGCAGCAGCAACAGCCACAACAGGTTCATGAAGAAGTTGTACAGTTATCACGTCAAGAACAACGTGAGTTAAAACGTCAACAAAAACGTCAGCACCCTGATCAGTCACATCCACAACATCAAAATGATGGACAACAAACTGAAAATGCTGTGCCGCGTCGTGACCGTAATAACCAACAACGTCCGAACCGTCCAAATCGCCACCGCGATCCAAGCGTATTGAATGAAAATCAAAATGCGCCGGCGGCACCAGCAGTTGTTGATGAGAAACAAATTAAGGTTAATTTGATTGATGCTCCAAAGCATGAAGTCATGAATACAGCCTTAGTGATCAATGTTGATCAGGCACAAAGCGAGATTATTGCTTTAACTCCTGAGCAACATGTTGAACGTACTGAAACAGCACCTGTTGTTGAAGTCGCTCAAGAGTCAGCTCCAGCACCTGTTGCTGTTGTAGAAGAGACCGTAACTGCTGAAGTAGAAGCAACTACGACTCCTCCTGCAGACAACAAAACTCAACCGCAAATCCAACGTGCGAGTAATGACCCTCGTATGCGTCGCCGTGAACAACGCAACGCAAAACGTGCTAAAGCTGCGGTACCTTCTATTGCCCCATCGCAAATTCCAACTTTGGCGCAATATACGATTGGTAGCTTGATTCGTCATGTTTATGGTGAAGATTGCACAGTATTGATTGAACAGTTTGGTTTAGTTCCAACATTCAATCGTGCATTGCAGAAGTTTGCAGATCAGTACACAAGTACTCTAGCAACTGAAGTCGTGTCTGATGCTGAAGACAAGAAGCCTGTTACTCGTGATGCAGAGCTTCCAAGCAACAAACCGTCACAAGAAGTAGAGCCTGCGCCTGTACTTGCATTGACGCCACAAAAAGAGCAAACACCACGTGTTGCTAATGATCCACGTGAGCGTCGTCGTTTAGCAAAACTTGCTGCTGAACAAGCTTTTGAGCAAGTTAAACAACAACACTCTGCACCAGAAGAGGCTGCTCCTGTAGCTCCAGCTGTTGAAGAAGCTGTGGTTGCTCCGGTTGCTGAAACACAAGCACCTGTTGAGTCAAAACAACAACCGCTTGAGCTTGATCAGGTTGCTGAAGTAGCGCAAAGTGAAACAACTGTAGTTGAAGCTCCTGTTGTGAAACAACCGAAAGCATCGACAAGAGCAAAAGCAGCTACAGAACAAGCAGTAGCACCAGCAGAAGCTACTTCAGAGGTTGAATCAGATGATTCTAAGGCAGATCTGGACAAACCAAATCGCCCTCCTCGCCGTCCTCGTGGTCGTCCACCAAAGAAAGCAAATCCTGTAGCTGAGTAAATCATTTGCTCAATTGCAGCTAATTTAAACAAACCTAGTCATTTCGATGACTAGGTTTTTTTTGTTATTTTTAAACAATTAGGTTGATTGCACTAGAAGAAAAGTTTTAAAAGCATGGTGAACCATGAAAAATACTGTACTTTTGCCAACGCAACCTTTTTTGGATTGATCGAAAAATAAATAGGATTGATATGAGCCAGACAACACAGACCGATATCATTACGCTTGGTGATGTTGCAACAAGACTTCCTAGCTTCATCCCCAAGGTACCCCATATCCTGAATGGTCTTAAACAGGCTTACTTAAGAACAGCAAATACACCAACAGGATTAGGTGTGGCTTTTGAAAAAGCTGTTAAGCGAAATCCGCAAGGTATTGCATTATTATTTGAAGATCAAAGTTACTCATATGAAGTTTTAAACGAATGGGCTAACCAGATTTCTCATTACTATCTCTCTCTCGGCGCACGTAAAGGTGACGTAATCGCCGTAATGGTTGAGAACCGTTCTGAGCTTATCGCTACGATTGTAGGCTTAGCTAAAATTGGGGTAACTATTGCGCTTGTTAATACCTCTCAAGTAGGTAAGGTCCTCGCTCATAGTATCAATCTTGTAAAACCAATTGCCGTAATTGCAGGTGAAGAAGTTCGAGCAGTCATTGATGAAATTCGTCAGGACCTCAATGTTCCCAAAGACCGTTTCCATTGGTTCGCAGATCAGGCTACACGTCAAGATGCGGGAACAGCACCTCAAGGTTATGCCAATCTTGCAATAGAAATTGATCAATTTCCAAAATTTAACCCATCGACTACGCAGTCTGTTCATGGGAATGATGGCCTGTTTTATATTTATACCTCTGGCACTACAGGCTTACCGAAGGCTGTTATTTTCAAACACAGTCGCTGGACGCTCGCATATGGCACCTATGGTCACATTTTAAACCTTGGCCCAGATGATGTGATGTATGTAACTTTACCGCTTTACCATGCAACTGGTGTAGTAGTTTGCTGGTGTGGTGTGATTGCTGGAAGTTCGACCCTTGCAATTCGACGTAAATATTCAACCAGTGCGTTCTGGAAAGATGTTCAGAAATTCAATGCCTCTGCAATTGGCTATGTAGGAGAGCTTTGCCGCTATTTAATGGATGCCCCTACAACAGAAATTGACCGTGCCCACCGCGTAACCAAAATGATCGGTAACGGCATGCGTCCAAACATCTGGGATAAGTTCAAACAACGTTTTGGTGTGCAAGAAGTTCTTGAGCTTTATGCCTCAAGTGAAGGCAATGTCGGGTTTAGTAATATTTTTAACTTTGACAACACCGTAGGTTTCTCTCCTACGCCATATGCCATTATTGAGTTTGATAAAGAGAAAAATGAACCTGTCCGCGATAAAAAGGGCTGGTGTAAAAAAGTTAAAGCAGGTGAAATTGGTTTGCTGGTCGGTAAAATTACCAGTCGCTCCCCTTTTGACGGCTATACAGACCCAGAAAAGAATAAATCTGTGATTATGAAAGATGTCTTTAAAAAAGGTGATTCATATTTCAACACAGGTGACCTTGTTCGTAATATTGGTTTCCGTCATGCCCAGTTTGTTGACCGCTTAGGTGATACCTTCCGCTGGAAAGGCGAAAATGTATCTACTACTGAAGTTGAGAACATGGTTTGTGAGTATGACAAAATCGCTGAAGCAGTGGTCTATGGGGTAGAAATCCCAAATACCAATGGTCGTGCTGGTATGGCAGCAATCACACTTGCTGATGGTGCTGAGTTAAATGAGTCTGATTTAACCGAAATGGTCACTATATTTAAAAAATGCCTACCTGCTTATGCCGTACCCGTGTTTTTACGTGTGCAAGCTAAAGTTGAAACAACTGGTACTTTTAAATATCAAAAGAATAAATTGAAGGAAGACTCGTTTAATCCAAGCAAAACTTCTGAACGTTTACTCGCTTTATTACCTGGTGCGAACAGTTATTGTGACGTCACAACTGAAATTTTTGACAACATTCAGGCATATAAATACCGTTTTTAGTTCATTTTTTAGCTAAACAAGAGGAAATCGTGCTTTTTATAGGCAATCATGCAAATGTTTTTGATTTACCTCTTGTGTTAGTTGAATAACTTGCTAAAATACGCGACATCAAAACGATACGGGTCGTTAGCTCAGTTGGTAGAGCAGCGGACTTTTAATCCGTTGGTCCCGCGTTCGAGTCGCGGACGACCCACCACTTATCTGTTTTGACCTATTTGGGTCGTTAGCTCAGCTGGTAGAGCAGCGGACTTTTAATCCGTTGGTCCCGCGTTCGAATCGCGGACGACCCACCAAATTCTAAAAAGCCTCTCACTGCGAGAGGCTTTTTTTATTGTTATCTTATTTTAGTTTCATGACTAAAAGATGACGATGCATTTCTTATATAAAATATCTTTAACCCAATTCATAAAGATTTCTAAACGTTTAGGAATATAGCTTCGGTTCGGATATAAAATATTGAGTGGCAAAGATTGAGCAGTATGTGCACTTAGCACTTCAACCAAGGTTCCTTGCTCTATTTTATCCTGAACATCGTAGTATGGAAGTTGAATAATCCCTAAGCCAGCACAAGCCGCTGCAACATAGGCTTCTGTATTATTTACACTTAAAGCACTATCAATCATCACTGTTCCATTTTGATATAAAAATATACCCTGCTTTTCTCCTACAGCGCCCGCATAGTTAATGAGTTTGTGCTGAGATAGATCTTCTAATTGTTCAGGAACACCGTACTGTTCCAAATAATGAGGACTTGCACAGTTCACCATAATCAAATTGCCAACGAACTTCGCGATCAAGCTACTATTCTCTAGCTGCCCCACCCGAACAACACAATCGATTCCCTTCTCGATCAAGTCAGTGATGTCATCTGAGCTATTCAGTTGTAAATGGATATCTGGATAACGACTATAAAAATCGGGAAGTTCAGGAATAATCACTTGATGCACAACTCGGCTGGGCATTGAAATTTTTAGCGTGCCACGGTAATGCTGCTTTTGCATTTGTATGAGTTGTTCAAGCTGCTCATAGTCAAATAATAGGTTTTGACATTCGGGCAATATTCTTTGTCCATCTTGAGTGAGGCTTACTTTGCGCGTAGTTCGATGAAATAACCGAACACCATAGTGAGTTTCCAGTTGCTGAATTGCACTCGTCACTGTCGAGCGAGGTAAATCAAGCTGATTTGCCACTTCACTAAAGCTTTGCCGTTTAGCGACTTCTGTAAAAATAAAAAATTGCTGCAACCGATCCATTTAATTGTTCGTATTTCCTGAATAGTTAAACCAAACTAGCATAATTGATCAAAAATTACCGCCAATCTAGACTAAAAACACATTAAAACAAGTCATCATAGGAACAATCATCATGGCAATTCATACTCTTAAAGATAAAGTTGTACTGATTACAGGCGGTGCAAAAAACTTAGGTGGACTTATTAGCCGTAAATTTGCAGAACAAGGTGCAAAAATTGCAATTCACTACAATAGCGTTGAAACTCAAGCAGATGCAGAACAGACACTCTCAGATGTAACAGCATTCGGTGTAGACGCTGTTTTAATTCAGGCAGATCTAAAGGATATTGATAATATTGAAAAGCTCTTCTTAGACACTAAACAACATTTTGGTGGAATTGATATTGCTATTAATACAGTTGGGAAGGTTTTAAAGAAATCGTTTTTAGACACCACAGAACAAGAGTTTGATAGCATGAGCGATATCAACTCAAAAATTGCCTATTTCTTTATTCAATCGGCGGGTCGTCATTTAAATGACGGCGGAAAGATCTGTTCAATCGTTACATCTCTTCTTGCAGCTTACACTGGGCTGTATTCAACCTATGAAGGCTTAAAAGCACCTGTTGAGCATTACACTCGCGCTGCATCCAAAGAGTTTGGTGATCGCCAGATTTCTGTGACTGCTGTTGCACCTGGCCCAATGGATACACCATTCTTTTATGGACAAGAATCTGCCGAGGCAGTGGCTTACCACAAATCAGCTTCAGCTTTAGGTGGGCTTACCAAAATTGAAGATATCGAATCTCTAGTTCGCTTTTTGGTGACCGATGGTTGGTGGATTACAGGTCAGACAATTTTTGCAAATGGTGGCTACACCACTCGCTAAAATCAAAAAGCCGCATTTGATAATGCGGCTTTTTCTTTGCTTTATTATAAAAACTCTTCAAGCACGGAGTTCAAGAAAATATGCCCTTGCTCTGTACAAGCCAAACGAGAACTATCCTCTACCAGAAGCTTTCTAGCTCTCAGTGAAGTGAGTACCTCGTTTAAATGATCTAAGCTTAAGCCTGTTCGCTGTTCATATAACTCAGCTTTTACCCCATCATTTAGACGTAAAGCATTCATCATAAACTCAAAAGGTAGCTCTTCTGCCTCAATCTTTTTCATTTGCAAGTGTTCAGCAGGAACCTTAGCTAAATAGTCTTTTGGCAAACGAGTCTTCTGGAAACGATACACACCATCGGGCCGTGTCACTTTGCCATGTGCACCTGCCCCAATCGCAAGATAATCACCAAATTCCCAATAATTCAAATTATGTGCTGAAGGCAGCTCTTTACGCCATGCCGAAACTTCATAATTTATAAAACCATTTGCCTTAAGATATGCCTCACCCTGCTCTTGAATGTCTTCAAGCATTTCATCTTGCGGTAAAACGGGTTGAGTACGGAAGAAAACGGTATTCGGTTCAATGGTAAGTTGATACCAACTAATATGAGTTGCGCCACTTTCTACAGCAAGCTTGAGATCATAGAGCGCCTGCTCTAGCGTTTGCTCAGGCAAACCATGCATTAAGTCTACATTCACTCGCTTAAAGCCAGCCTGCTTTGCTTGTTGAATCGCTTCAATTGCATTGTTTGCAGAATGAATACGGCCAAGCTTTTGCAAATGATCAGTATCAAAGCTCTGAACACCTATCGATAAGCGATTAATGCCAGCCTCTAAATACCCTGCAAATGGGTCATGCTCTACCGTTCCCGGATTTGCCTCTAAGGTAATTTCGCAGCCATCTTCAAATTTAAGCAATGACTTAAGTTCTGCAAATAACCATACATAACCCTGTGCCGAAATCAGTGAAGGGGTTCCACCACCAATAAACACACTATGAATTGGGCGTCCCTGTGCCATTTCTAGTTGAGTTTCAAAGTCGGCGACCAACGCTTTTAAATAGGTTTGCTCAAGTTCTGACGAAAGTGCTCCATCTGGTACAGCATGCGAGTTAAAGTCACAATATGGACATTTACGCACACACCAAGGCATATGGATATATAAAGATAAAGGAACAGAAGCAGGGTTTAATACGGCCAAGGAGCAGGTCCAATTTACACAATATTTCTATTTTAACATGACTGCATCAATGGGCTTATGAAAACATACCTTAATTGCTTTAGACTAAATTTAAACATTATTAAATACTGATAAAAATGATGAAATTCTCTAGTCAACTTTTCCTGATCTTACCCTTAGCTATGGGAATCGGTGTTGCCATGGCTTTTCAGACCGCAATTAATGCTCAACTGCGCGAGCAACTACACTCACCCTTACAAGCAGCTTTATTATCATTTTTCATAGGTACTATTGTTTTAGCGATTATGGTTTTCTTTCAAAGTGCCGAGAAGCCCTCTTTAAGTGAAATATCAAATATTCCATGGCTTCTTTGGACTGGAGGATTTCTTGGGGTTTATGCAATCAGCATGAGCATTTATACTGCACCTAAGCTTGGTTTTTTAACCTTTACAGGGCTAGTCGTTTTTGGGCAAATCGTTATTTCTATGTTACTTGATCATTTTGGTTGGTTGGGCACAGAAAAGACACCTGTTACATGGCAACGGTTTCTTGGTGGAGTCATCATCTTTGTCGGTGTGGTACTCACTTTGCAGCGTTAGCTTCATTTTTATATTTAAAAAGAGTACCTTTTGTGTCGAATGTCACATCTTTTCGGTCTGAATTAAAACAACTCTTCCACTTAATGCTACCGATTTTAATTACCCAGTTTGCTCAAGCAGGATTCGGGTTAATTGACACTATTATGGCTGGGCATTTATCTGCAACCGATTTAGCAGCAATTGCTGTAGGGGTCGGTTTGTGGGTTCCAATCATGCTCCTGTTCAGCGGCATTATGATTGCAACTACACCCTTGGTAGCCGAAGCAAAAGGCGCAAGAAATACAGAGCAGATCCCTGTCGTTGTTCGTCAGTCATTGTGGGTTGCTGTCATTTTAGGTGTACTGGCAATGCTCATTTTGCAGCTTATGCCGTTTTTCTTGCATGTGTTCGGCGTACCAGAGAGCTTACGACCTAAAGCAAGCTTGTTCTTGCATGCAATTGGTTTAGGTATGCCAGCTGTGACCATGTATGCAGCGCTACGTGGCTATTCAGAAGCATTAGGCCATCCACGCCCTGTCACAGCTATTAGCATATTAGCCTTAGTTGTGTTGATTCCTCTTAACATGGTTTTTATGCATGGATTAGGGCCAATACCTGCTTTGGGTAGCGCGGGCTGTGGTTTTGCAACATCCATTTTACAGTGGCTCATGCTAATTACTTTAGCTGGCTATATTTATAAAGCCTCAGCTTATCAAAACACATCTATTTTTAGCCGATTTGATAAAATTAATATGGCTTTAGTTAAAAGAATTTTACAGCTTGGTCTACCAATCGGTTTAGCTGTGTTCTTTGAGATTAGTATTTTTAGTACAGGTGCATTGGTCCTTAGCCCACTTGGTGAAGTGTTTATTGCTGCACACCAAGTCGCAATTTCCGTTACCTCTGTGCTGTTTATGATTCCGCTTTCACTAGCCATTGCCTTAACTATCCGTGTCGGTACTTATTATGGTGAAAAGAACTGGGCTGCAATGTATCAAGTACAAAAGATTGGTCTCAGCACAGCAATATTTTTTGCCATATTAACCATGACTTTTATTGCTCTAGGCCGTGAACAAATTATCTCGATTTATACTCAAGACTTAAACGTAGCTCCTGTTGCAATGTATTTACTTTGGTTTGCAATGGCATATCAGTTGATGGATGCATTACAAGTAAGTGCCGCAGGCTGTTTAAGAGGTATGCAAGATACTCAAGCACCCATGTGGATTACGCTCATGGCATATTGGGTAATTGCTTTCCCTATTGGGCTTTATTTAGCACGTTATACCCATTGGGGCGTTGCTGGTGTTTGGCTAGGTTTAATTATTGGTTTAAGCATTGCTTGTGTTTTATTACTCTCACGGCTTTATTTAAATACCAAACGTTTAAGCCAGACCTAATAAAAAAGCCGATGTTTCATCGGCTTTTTTTCATTATGCAGACTTTGCTCGCGGGCTTGCTCCAATTTGCCAGACAAAGGGTAAATCGGTACGGTTCACTTCCCAATCGCCAATCACCTTTTCTTTATAAATGAGTGGATTATGAGAAGAGACTGTTCGTGCATTACGCCAGAAACGGTCAAGTTGTTTGACCTGACTACTTGCCGATGCACCTAAAGCGTTAAATAACTGGCTGGTTAAATCCAATACCAAATTAGAAATCACCACCTGCCCTTGTGCCGACTCAAGTTCTGCATCTACATTAAACTGATGTTCTTTCACCTCTAACTCACTAAAGTGACTTTCATAAGCCTTCTGTAAGGCTTCTGCTGTTTTAATCGTAATTGCTAGACTTCCATAGGCTTGAGCCGAGGCTTTACCCACCACCTGTAAAACTTGTGGGTCGTGACGAACAAGGTCCCCATTACCATGACTAAAAATACGCTTTCGCTCACGTATTTCTTGGCTAAAAGTTTCGACCGCAGCATGCGCAATCCCTGTTAGCGTTGCAAGGTGGACAACCTGATAAAAAGCAGTTTGATATTTAAAACGCTGGTCGAATGGAATAAGGTGCGAAGCTGGTAAATGCACCTGATGCACTTTTAAAGTACCACTGCCCGTTGTCTTTTGACCAAAGCCATCCCAATCATCAATCACACTTACCCCAGTTTCATGGCGATAAATAGCAGCAATCACATGACGGTCATTCACTTCATCGTAAGCAAATAAATCGATCCAGTCAGCAAAGATACTTCCTGTTGAATAGTACTTTTCACCATTCACCACCAAGTTGCCCGAAGCATCTTTGGTTACTCGTGTAACGACATCACCAATCTGTACATTTCCAACTTCGGTCCATGCGTTTCCAACTAAATCACCTTGTACAAAACGCTGAAACCAGACTTCCTGCGAATGCTCTTTATGGGCAACTAAGCGGTCTTCAACAAAAGCAAAGTGTCCACGCAACGCTTGCACAATATTCGAATCTGCTTGCGCCAATTCTGCTAGAAGCTGAAAAAGTTGTGGCAATGATACCCCATCTCCACCATATTTAACGGGTACCCGTACTGCACCTAATTTGAGTTCTTTTAACCACTGAATCGGTTCAAAAGGTAAGATTCGTTCTTTTTCCCGTTGAATTGCACCTTGGGCAATTTTTTCAAAAACTGGACGAAATCTACTTGCTACCTTTTCATAATCGGCGCCTACCGATAGCTCTTCTAATTCAATTTGCGTAATTGTCATCTTTATTCTCCTAATCTTATTTTTTCTTCACTTTAGCTCCATGCATGACGAGGTGGATGGATGCCATTGAGGTAGTAATTACCGACAATGTGATATTTCCAACGCACTGGATCATGCAAGGTGTGAGTACGCGCATTACGCCAATGGCGGTCCAGATTAAGCTCTGACAAAGTAGAACGTGTTCCAGACAACTCAAAAAGCTTATTCGCTGCTAAAATCGCAACTTCTGTAGTGAGTACTTTTGCTTCAGCAACTAGCAATGTCGCTTGATTTACATGTTCTTCTGTTGTGTCGGCAATCGCTTGATCAATCGCATCTCCTGCTAAATCTAATACTGCTTCTGCTGCACGCAGTTTTATTTTTAAATCACCAATATTTGCAATCGTATAGGGGTCATCACTGGCTTTTTCCAAACCTGAATCGACCCATGCACGACTATGATTTTTGACATAGTGAATTGTTTCTTCAATCGCACCACGTGCAATACCAGCATCAACAGCAGCTTGAATAAATTGTGAAATTGCACCTGCTGGTGTAGGACGTTCGAAAGCCTGATAAATCGGAATTAGATATTCTTCACGTACTGGAACTTGATTAAGTTCAACGGTCCCACTGGCTGTGGTTCTTTGCCCGAAACCAGACCAGTCATTAATAATATTCACTCCTGAAGTTTCCCGAGGAACTAGCGCCGCATAAGGCTGCCCTTGTTCATTCACAGCGACAATTGGAACCCAATGTGCCAGCAATGCGCCTGTTGCAAAAAACTTCTTCCCATTAATTTCATAACCGTGCTCGGTCTTTTTTAATGTGGTAGTGAGGTCAGCCACCGTTTTGCTATGTTTTTCCGAAAATGCATTGCCAAAACGAATTCCTCTCAATACTAAATTAAAGAAGAACTGTTGTTGTTCTGGACCTGCATCAAGACGTAAATGCTCAATAAAAGCCAAGTGATTTTGGGGAAGCTGTGCAAGAGATGGATCAACACTCGCAATTGTCTTGATGACCTCAGCCAAGGTTCGATATTTGACTTGTGCACCACCAAATTGCTTAGGAACCGTAATGGCCCATAAGCCGCTTTGTGAAAACTGTTGAATTTCATTTAGAGGTAAACGGCGCTCCTTGTCTCGATCGGATGCTTCGTGTGCGAACTCTTGCGCAAGTTGTTTAGCAACCTCAATTGCTTCTTCATCAGAACGAATAATATGCGCATCTTTTGACTGCTCAAACACAGATAAAGGAACCGCCTGAGACCGCCCATGGGCTGAACTTAAACTTGTCATAACTTTTGTTATCTCTATTTTTATTTAACCTGCTATTCACATTAGCACCAAAAAAACAGACACTTTATAGATATTAAAGCTTTGTTTATGAAATGGATTTTCACAAGCTTTTCACATTTTTTACTATAAAAATAACATTTTGTTTTTCGAAAATTTTCTTACATGAGATAAACAATTTCATATAGGCTTTTTAAGCTTTGTCACCTATGATCAAAACTAGGCAATATTATGTTGTAGTCAATGAGGTATCGAAGATATGGCAAAGAATGCAAGTTCACCCGGCAAACGATTTATGAAACTTGCAGGAATGACCGCGAGCATTGCAACGAAAACCGTTTCTAACTCGATTCGAAACTTGACCGCAGACGAAGAGCAAAAGCTGGCTTCAAAAACCAAGTTATTTCAGGATATTGGTTTGCAAATTGCCGACACCTTAGGTGAAATGAAAGGTGCCGTCATGAAGGTCGGCCAAATTGCATCTCAATATAAAGATATTTTCCCACCCGAAGTCGCTAAAGCAATTTCAAAGTTACAACGCCAAGCCCCAGCGATGCCTTTTGCTGCTATTCAACAACAAGTTGAACGTGAGCTTGGAAAACCGCTCAATGTTGCCTTTAAATCTTTTGATCAAGAACCTTTTGCAGCTGCTTCAATTGGCCAAGTCCACAAAGCTACTCTGCCTAGTGGCGAACAAGTTGTAGTGAAAGTTCAATACCCTGGTGTTGATGAAGCCTGTGAAAGTGACTTAAAACAAGTGCGTTTAGCACTTCGTTTAATGGGTGTACTTAAAATTGATAAAAAGCTACAAGATCAGCTTTTTGCAGAAATTCAAGATAGTCTTTCAGCAGAACTTAACTATGAAATCGAGGCTCAAAACCTTGAAGTTTTTAAAACATTTCATAGCCAGTTAGATGACAAAATTATTATCCCTACTGTTTATAAAGATTATTCTTCAAGACGTATTTTAACCTTGAGCCTCGAACAAGGTGACAGCATTGAAACTGCCAGTGTATGGCCTATCGAAATTCGAAACACGATTGGACGTCGTTTGATTCGTGCTTTAGGTCAGGAAATGTTCTTTTTAAAACGTTTTCACTGTGACCCTCACCCGGGTAACTTTGCCTTCCGCCAAGATGGCAGTGTCATTATTTATGACTATGGCAGTGTTAAAACGCTTTCCAATGAAATTGTGTATAGTTTCAAACGATTGGTAAATGCAGCTCGTCATGAAAATATCGAGCTTATTGAAACAGAACTGCTTGAACTACACTCTCTTGCTGAAAAAGGTAAGTTCCCGAGTGATCTATATAAGCTCTGGATTGAAGTGTTATTACGTCCGCTTAATACCACCTATGATTTTGCCGAGAACTCATCCCACCATGATGGTATGTTGCTTGTGAAAAAATCTTTGAAGTACTGGGATGTCTTTAAACCATCGCCAGATACGCTTATGGTTAATAGAACCATTTCAGGACATTACTGGAACCTGATTCACTTAAAAGTACATGACAACCTTAGTCATTTATTTGAAGAACTAGTCCCCCCTTCTAACTAATTAAATTTTAAGTCAGTGTAACCTTTATGGGGTACATTGACTTTTTAATTGTTATGTTATAACATTTCTTTAATCAAAAATAATTTAGGACAATCTCTCATGCGTAAAGATATTCATCCTGCTTATCAACAAGTGTTATTTCATGACACCAATGCAGATGTTTACTTCTTAATTGGCAGTACTCTTCAGTCTAAACAAACCAAAGAATATCAAGGACAAGTCTATCCTTATGTAACCCTTGATATTTCAAGTGCATCTCACCCTTTCTACACAGGTGAAGTACGTCAAGCAAGTAACGAAGGCCGTGTTGCAACCTTTAATAAACGCTTCGCTCGCTTTAATCGTAAGAGTTAATCTTACGTTAAGATTTGAGCAATACACTTAAATCATTGGAAGCCTAAGACTATCTCCTCCACTTAGGCTTCTTTTTTTTATGTGTATTTTTTCGATCTTTTTATGTTGTGTATAAAAGAGAACTTATCCACAACTTATATAAAAACTCTTCTTATTTTTCCCGCAACTCATCAATTTTTTGCATTCGCCGAGCTTTCAAAGTTGTTATTCGATGCTATCCTTGAACCCTCATTTAATAGGAAGTTTAAGATAATGGCACAAGAGTTACTTGCACAATTACAAGCAGGCACAGCAAAATTTTCAGACGTTTTAGCTCATATTGAAGCACGTTACCAACATACTCCAACGGCTTTTCAAAATGGTGCACAGCTTAATGCTGCGACTGAAAATCAAGGCAGTGCAAAAGTTTTCTCTTTTGCCAAGTTACAAGGTTTAGACCAAGCACAAACTTTGAGTTTATTTGCAGAACACTACGCATCTGTATTGGCTACTCCTGAGGGCACTGATCATCAAAATATTCGTCAGTTTATGCAAAATGGTTGGAATGGTGTGAAGTTTGAAGGTCAAGCTTTAACTGAAAAATAATAAGTGCTAGTAAGTAATGTCTTAAATTAGAAGATTGTCACAACAGAATTTTTTCAGTGACGTTCTATATCTAGACTAGCCTTCGGCTCGACCTACTTTTCTTTTGGAAAAAGTAGGCAAAACCATTTTCATCAACAGAACCTGTTCACTGTTTACACTTATCAAGTATCTTGCAAAAACAAGATATAGCTGATTTCAGTCAGGCTGTTGATGACTTTAACGCGTATCAAATCCCAGAAATAAATCAGAAGTTTTTAATTCATCATTTACTATCGTGACAAGCGGCATGGATGCCGCTGTTTTGCTGTGCTACATGGATGTAGCATCAGCGAAACAAAAGATTTTTGCTTACTTTTGATCTTTCAAAAGTAAGGTATGCCTATACAAATGGTCTTGGAGAGTATGTAAAACAGAGGCCGTGCAGTATATCCCTATCCTTAAACATCGGAATATCAGTTGCCTGCCACCCAATAATAAGTCGCCAACCCCAAGCACGTAAAAATTAATGATCCAATTAAATGGATAGAAATCCCCAATATCGCCATTCCCAATTTGCCACTTTGTAATAAAGTCACAATCTCAATTGAGAACGTTGAAAACGTAGTTAAAGCACCACAAAAACCCGTAATCACAAAGAGCTTATAGTTCGGGCTTAAATCACTTTGAGCAAAGTAGGCAATTGCAAAACCAATAATAAAACCACCGACTAAATTAACAGTGACAGTGCCAAGTGGAATTTGTGGGTAGATCGGGTTGAGTTTTAAGCCTAGAAACCAACGCAACCATGCCCCTAGAACTGAACCTAAAGCAATTGAAAGTAGAGAGTAATACATAAGACTACCCCTTTAGATAGACGCTAAAAGAGCAAAAAATAATGAAGGAAAATATAACATGGCGTACTCCAAAAATAAGCAGAGTACGCAATAACCTACGTACCCAGCGATATAAATACATGAGGGTAACGTAGGCATCATTAGCCAATACGGCGGTTTTTCAGAGGAGGAATGCCATCTCCCCGTTTTAAGTATATTAGATCATTTTGAATTTGATTTAAATATACTTTTTCAAATCATGGTCGTTCAGCAAATTGTGGTAAATCACCCTGAATACAGTCCCACTCTGCCTTAGAAGCTGCAAAAATATGCATTGTCGGCTTTTGGTTTAATGGGGTATCAAGTGTCCCTATTCTTAAACGGTATAATTCAGGCTGTCCATCACGCGAACTAATCAAAGGTGAACCACATTCACTACAGAACCAGCGGTACACACCTTCCACAGCAAATTTTTTGACTAAGTTTTCACCTTGGGTGATTTTAAAATCTGCGCTATTGATAGGAGCATTAGTTGCAAATGCTGTTCCGTTCGCTTTTCGGCAGCGTTGGCAATGGCATTGAATAATATCTCCGATACCGCCTTTAATTTCATAGCGAATACCCTGACATAAACAACTTCCCTGATAGACTGGCGATGCTTGAGACATGTTTTCGTAAATCCTATTATTATTGATTGCTCAAAAATAACACTTTTCACATATCAAACATAGCACCAAATTAGTTGTTATTTTTCTAAGAATGAATGCACACCTTCACCAGCCGCTCGCCCTGTGGCAAAGCATGCAGTAAGTAAGTATCCGCCCGTAGGGGCATCCCAATCCAGCATTTCACCACAGCAAAACACACCTGAGATTTGTTTGAGGCTCAAGTTTTCAGTTAATGCTTTTTGCTTAATACCACCAGCACAGCTAATCGCTTCTTCGATGGGTCTAAAGCCCTCTAACTTGATTTGAAGTGCTTTAATTTGCTGAGCCATAACATCTGGTTGGCTCCATAACGCTTTATCAACGACTTCTCTAATTAAGTTAATTTTAGCTGTGTCTAAACCTGCTTTACGCCAGATATTAGTGAGCGATTGTTTTTTACCACTTTCTAATTTCTTAACTAGCACTGATAGCTCAACATCAGGCAACAAATCCAAAAACAAATTTAAGCTCTTCCCTTGTTTTTGTTGTTCTCGTAAAGCTCGTCCGAGTTTATAGATAACGCCACTCTCTAAACCATAGTGAGTAATTACAATATCTCCATGTGTAATCTGGCTAGGTTCAACCCACGCATTGATACGTTTTAAAGGTTCACCAAAACAGCTTTCCATAAAAGTAGACCACGCGTGCAATACACCTGCATTACTTGGTTGGAAAGGCTCAACATTAGATTGATCAACCCATTGCTGCCATGCACCATCACTACCTAATTGTGACCAAGACACCGCACCGCAGGCCAATACAACCGCATCATATTGCTGGGTAAAAGTTTCAGCATTCTGATTTTGTAAAGTCACTGCCGTACCTTTCAAATCAATACAACGATGACGATAAAAGAATTTAACTTGCTGCTCTGCTAAGCGTTTTAGCCAAGCACGCAGTAAAGGTGCCGCTTTCATTTCGACAGGAAAAATGCGACCTGAAGTACCAACGTAGGATTCAATCCCCAGACTTTTCATCCAGCTTTGAATCCAGACTGCATCCCATTTTTCAACCCACGGTTTGAGCCATTCTACATGGTCATAACGTTCAATAAACTGTGCTAAAAGTTCGGCGTGCGAGATGTTTAAGCCCGTTTTACCTGCCATTAGAAACTTACGCGCAGCAGAGGGCTTTTGTTCATAGACATCAATATCATAAGCGTATTGGCTGAGCACCTCAGCAGCCATAAGACCTGCTGGGCCTGCCCCAATAATGGCAACCCGCTTATTCGCCATGTGTTTGCCCTTGCAATGGCGCGAATTCATCAAATCGAGTTTTATAACCCTCAGGCTTGGTCATAATGAGCTGCTGGCAAAGCTCACTGCGCTCTAAATACTTAATCTCAAAATGTGTACGTGCAGACGTTTGAGCAATTTTTTCTTTTTGGTAAGGCAGCTTCCATACATTTAATAACTGATGCTCTGCCTCTTCAATATATTCAGGAATGTTACTTGCCAGAGTAATGGTTCCACCTGTTTGCAGACGCGAGATTAAGAACTCGAAAAATGGCATATTTAACCAGCGCTGTGCTGGATTATGTGGTTCTGGATTTGGGTAGAGAATAAAGAAATGTTCAACTTGAGCAGGATGTAAAGCATGCACTACCCAAGGTAAAGCATCTGCATGTACAGGCATCAAGTTATCTCTTGGTTCCAAACCATGCTGTTTTTGCATTGCTAAGTATTTTTCTCGGGTTCGTTCAATTGCATACAACGTGTGCTGTGGCTGTTGCCCACTAAATAGCAAAGCATGTTTACCCTTGCCCGCTCCAATTTCTACACAAATTGGGGTATTTTCAATTGGGGTAAAATCGCGAGGCGCTTGCATACGTTGTGCTTGAAATTGACGAATCGGCATAATCACATCAAACTAAATAAAAATCGGCACAAGTCTAACAAGTCACCTGACTTTTGCCTAATCTATTTCTCTTCACTTTGAGGATATCGCTTTATGCCACGTACATTCCCCTGCCCACGTTGTGGTGAACCAAGCGTTTGGGAAGGTAATGAATTTCGTCCGTTTTGTTCTGAACGTTGTAAATTAATTGATTTAGGCGCTTGGGCAAACGATGAATATAGACTGCCTACCCAAGATGCTCCTCAGCAAAACAAGGGTAGTCAAAATGAAGATGATTATGAGGATTAACCTGCTTTACCGGCGACAAAAGGGTTAAATTGCTTTTCATAGCCAATGGTACTCATTGGACCATGTCCAGAAATAAACTGAGTATCATCTGGCAAACTAAAACATTCACGTTTAATCGATTCAATCAACTGCTCATGGTTACCACGTGGGAAGTCTGTTCGTCCAATCGAACCTTTAAACAGAACATCGCCTGTCCAAAGTAAGCCATGGTTTTTATTATAAAAAACCACATGTCCTGGCGTGTGCCCCGGTGCAAAGCGTACTTCAAACTCATCTTCGCCAAGTTTTAGTACTTCGCCGCCTTCAAGCCATTGATCGACTTTGACAGGTTGTGGAATTGGAAAGCCATAACGTGCTGATACTTCCTGAATCATATCTAGCCAGAACTGGTCCTCTTTGTGTGGGCCAATAACCGGAACGCTCCATTCTTTGGCAAGCTCACCTACTGCTCCTGCATGATCTAAATGCCCATGAGTTAGCCATAGAGCCCTCACTTTTAAACCTAATGCTTCTACTTCTTTTTTCAAAACAGCAGCATCACCACCCGCATCAATCAAAACTGCTTCTTTCGTTTCACTGTCCCAAACAAGGGAACAATTTTGAGCAAATGCAGTAACAGGAACAATTTTGACTTGCAGCATAAAAACCTCTGGCTAAAACGCAATTAACGGTGGGCTAAGGTATGGGTAAGGGCATCAAGATTAGCCTGAACTAAACCTGCAAGCAAATCAATATGAGCCTGATCGCTATTTAAAGCTGGAATATAAGCATAGCTACCACCACCTGCTTCTTGAAACAACTCTGCGTTTTGAATAGCTAACTCTTCAAGTGTTTCTAAACAATCGGCAGAAAAAGCTGGGCTTAATACCTGAACAGATTTAACGCCTTGCTTCGCCCAATCTTGTAAAAGCTGGTCTGTATAAGGCTTGACCCATTCTTGTTTTCCAAAACGTGATTGGAAGCTAATTGCCCATTCATCATCTTTTAAATGTAAGGCTTCAGCGACTAGCTTTGCTGTAATGCGACAACGATCTGCATAAGGGTCGCCTTTGTCTGCATACGGCTGTGGAATACCGTGAAATGACATCAACAGCTTTTCAGCTTTACCATGCTGCTCTTGGTAGGCTAAAACGCTTTCTGCCAAGGCTTGAATAAACATAGGATGCTGATAATAGTCTTTAATAATGGTCAGACCTGGCAAGTTCCGCTGAGCTGGAATCCACTTGGCAAATGCATCATATAACGGCGCTGTAGACGTTGCAGAATATTGAGGAAACAAAGGCAATAAGATGACATGTTCTTGTGGGTTAGCCGCCAATTTTTCTAAAACTGCATCAATACCCGGATTACCGTAAGTCATTGCGGTTAAAACAGTTAAATCAAACTGTTTATTTTCTTGCTCTAAATAAGCCTGCACACGTTTGGTTTGTTCAAACACAATTTCGCGCATTGGCGAGTCTGTTGACCATACCGAAGCATAGGCATGCGCCACTCTTTTCGGGCGAAAAGGTAAAACAAACAGATTTAAAATAATCCACCAAATGAATTTTGGTATTTCAATCACGCGTGGATCAGATAAAAACTGTTTTAAAAAACGGCGCACCGCAGGCGCAGTCGCCTCATCTGGTGTGCCTAAATTCGCTAAAATGACAGTAACTTTCGGTTTTTGTTCAAACGACATGAGTAAATGCCTTTCAGTTCATCTTATGACACTAATGTAACAGTTTTCAGTGTCATATATAAATTGAATCGCTCTAAGCTTTTAATCGAACGCCTCGATGATTCCATTTATAGCTAAGCAATATCTTTTGAGCTTTAGTGGTTAGTTTCCATAGGCCATATGATTGTTCAGTTTGCGTTGGAACAATCCAGCCTTGTGATTGCATTTGATTTTTAATTCGAAATAGTGCCTTGTGATTAATCTGTGCACAGGCCACCGCATGTGCACGAGGTAATTCCTGACGGGCATCTTCTAAGCCTGCCTGATTTAAATATTCATTCAGACAAATTCCAAAATTCTCTTCTGGCACAGCTGTTTCAAAGCGCTTTGCCAGCACGCTTAACAACTGAGACCATGTCATTTGTCTCTGTCGTTTCAGCTCTTTGAAGTTGCCATCCTGAAATGCTTGAATCTGATATTCAAATGCAAAAATATCTTGCGGTGCAACTTCGTTTAACTGCACTGATGGCTCGGTTACTCGCTGTTCTAACTGCAAAATTTTACTTCTTAATAGTCTAATTTCGTCTTCCAACTGCTGAGCTTGATGAGCAGGAACCCAACCTTGCCCCATATGTTGCTCAACCATTAAAGGGATATTTAAACGGACAGCCAACTCCAATTCACGTGGAGTCTTAAAGTAAAAAATATGCTTTGCTTCGTGTAATAACTTTTTTCTAAATACGAGAAATTTATCTTTAAGTTGTGGATGTGTTTCTTGTAAATCTATTTCACGGCTTTCAGGCTGTTCATGCATGAATACAATAATAGGTTTAGCCTGACTTAACGCGTATTCATATTCTAAAGACAGATAACTCACACCAGAAATCGATTGCTCTCCATACTGACTTCCTAGAAGTAAGATTACATAATCACATTCATCAATTTGTCGACGTGCAAGTGTGGTCGTTAAAGGTGTTCGATGTTCTAGCCCCCAAGCAAAGAAACCCATTCCCACCAAGGTTTGAGACAAAACCATTCGCTCTGGCTGCATATCGCGGCCAGACGTTGAAATAAAAATCTGATAGCGTGTATCGAGCATAACAATACCCTTTCGCCTCATGATCTGTATGTGACTTAAAATCAGCCAAGATCATGAACCGCCCCAAATAAAATAATAAATATAAAAAAACACTATTTTCTAAATGATATCAAAAAGATCAGTTCAGATTATGAAGTGTCCAAGTTAACTCTTGTGGAATCATATGTTCTAAAACAGGTTGCAGTGCCTCGGCATTATTACCGCTGACATAACATTCAATACGTGCAACATTCTGACCTATTTGGTCACATAATAACGCATTTTTTATTAAAATACGGGCTGTTTGTCGGGCAACTGCTAACCCTGAGTCAACCAGTGTGAATTGGTTATCAAAAAGATGATGAATTGCTTCATTTAAGAAAGGATAATGCGTACAACCGAGCACTAAATAGTCTGCACCTTGCTCAGCGGCAGGCTGTAAAACCTCTTTTAATGCGTTTAAACACACCTCACCCATTTGCTGCCCCGCTTCCACACAAGGCACAAGTTCAAGACTGGTTAAAGTCATGACTTTAACTCCTGCTGGAACAGCAAACTTCTCGACAACATCTTTAATAAGTTGCCCACGAAAAGTAGCAGGTGTTGCCAACACGGCAACCACTTTAGAACGTGTCTGTAATACGGCAGGTTTTAATGCGGGAACTAAACCAACAATTGGAAAGTGTTCACCATAATGCTCACGCAAATGATCAAGGCTAAATGCTGAAGCGGTATTACAGGCAACCACCGCAATTTTACAACCTTGGCGGTATAACCAATCAACGGCGCGAGCTGTGAGCTCTCTAATTTCTTCATCAGAACGAGGGCCATAAGGAACGTAGGCTGTGTCGGCATAATACACAATACGTTCATTCGGCAAATGTCTAGCTATTTCTGCTGCGACCGACATTCCGCCAATTCCTGAATCAAAAATACCAATTGGGGCATCTGCTGATGCTTTAGGCATAGGTTCTAGATTGGTAAACAGAGGTTGTATGGCGGTCATAGCTGTACTGAAGTGTCAGAAAATTTCACTTCCTAAAGCTTAAACCTCAAGTGCCTAATTGCAAGAACAAATTACCACTTTTTAACTCTAAAACGGTTTCACCATTCTCTTTTTCGATGAGTGTTCCATAGTTCACTAAGTGATAAAAAGACTGGCGTTGAATAAGCGCATTAATTCCAAATCGGACATGTACGTAAGGACGTAACTCCCCTGCATATTCACGCATAAAAATTGGATGTTCAGCATCAACCAAAATCACATCTTGATTGGTCGTGGTCAGTTGTAAAAATTGATCACCTGAAATTTCAACTTGATCGACCTGATTGACTAATAAAGGTTCATCTTCAACCTCAATTTCAATTTGTTCTACGGGGGTTTTCAGGTAGAATTTCCCTTCTTCTTTCCATAGGACTTTGGTAAATAGATCTAATAGAGCTTGGCGCTTAATTAATTGACCTTCGTGCCACCATTCTCCATTGGCTTTAACCGTCAAATCCATTTTGCCGCAATGCTTTGGATGCCACTGCTCTAAAGGTGGAATTGACCTTTTGTGACTTTGCTGTACACCTTTTAAGTATTGTGCAATGTTCATTAAGTTTTTATCATCAGATAACGGTATTTTTCCCATATCCGATGGGGAATTATTTTGATTTACCATAGTTTATGCCTTGCTGACGAAAAAATATGACGACTCAGCCAATTGGCTAGATCATGGTTTAAAACTATACTAGCCAAAACGATAAAAGGCACAATAGCATATTTGCGCCTATGGATTAAAACACTCACGGCAGCACCGAATTTCTGAATATGACGGTTGCCACCTTTAAGTATTGAGGAGTCCTACATGGAACACATCGAACGTGAATCGATGGAGTTTGACGTTGTCATCGTAGGTGCAGGACCTGCCGGTCTGTCTGCTGCGATTAAGATCCGTCAATTAGCGATTGAAAATAACTTACCCGATCTTTCTGTTTGTGTAGTTGAAAAAGGCTCTGAAGTAGGTGCGCATATCTTGTCTGGTGCTGTGCTTGAGCCACGTGCCATCAATGAACTTTTCCCGAACTGGAAAGATGAAGGCGCGCCTCTTAATGTCCCTGTCACTGAAGACAAAACATTCTTCTTACTTTCAGACACCACCTCAAAAGAAGTACCTCACTGGATGGTTCCTAAAACCATGCACAACGATGGTAACTATGTGATCTCTTTAGGTAACGTTGTACGCTGGTTAGGTCAAAAAGCTGAAGAATTAGAAGTTTCGATCTTCCCTGGCTTTGCTGCATCTGAAGTACTTTACCATGAAGACGGTACTGTAAAAGGTATTCAAACTGGTGACATGGGTATTGGTAAAGATGGCGAACCAACGCATAACTTTACTCCGGGCTATGAACTTCACGCTAAATACACTCTCTTTGCTGAAGGTTGCCGTGGTCATTTAGGCAAACTCCTAATTGCAAAATACAACCTCGATAAAAATGTTGATCCACAGCACTACGGTATCGGGATTAAAGAGCTTTGGGAAATTGACCCAGCAAAACATAAGCCGGGCTTAGTCATGCACGGCGCTGGCTGGCCATTGGCTGAAACAGCTTCTTCCGGTGGTTGGTGGTTATACCACGCTGAAAACAACCAAGTGACTTTGGGTATGATTGTGGACTTGTCTTATGAAAACCCACACATGTATCCATTTATGGAAATGCAGCGCTGGAAAACTCACCCACTGATTAAACAGTATTTAGAAGGTGGTAAGCGTATTTCTTACGGTGCACGTGCTGTAGTGAAAGGCGGTTTCAACTCATTGCCTAAATTGACTTTCCCGGGCGGCTGCTTGATTGGTGATGATGCAGGTTTCTTAAACTTTGCAAAAATCAAAGGCTCACACACTGCCATGAAATCAGGCATGTTATGTGGTGAAGCTGTATTTGAGGCGATTGCTGCTGGTGTAGAAAAAGGCGGTGACCTTGCCATTGCACGCGTTACCGAAGGCGAAGATTTATTCACTAAAGAATTAACCTCATACACTAACAAATTCAACAACAGCTGGTTAAAAGAAGAGCTTTATAACTCTCGTAACTTTGGCCCAGCAATGCATAAATTTGGTCAGTGGATGGGTGGTGCATTTAACTTTATCGACCAGAATGTCTTTAAAGTGCCATTCACTTTACATGACTTGAAGCAAGACTTCGCTGTATTGAAAACCGTTGATGCAACTAGCTTCAAGCCAAACTATCCAAAACCGGATGGCAAGCTTACATTTGACCGTTTATCTTCTGTGTTTATCTCTAACACGGTTCATGAGGAAAATCAGCCAGCTCACTTGAAGCTTACTGATCCGTCAATTCCAGTGAACGTAAACTTACCGAAATGGGATGAGCCTGCACAGCGCTACTGCCCTGCTGGTGTTTACGAAATCATGGAAGATAATGATGGTTCTAAACGCTTCCAGATTAACGCAGCGAACTGTGTTCACTGTAAGACCTGTGACATTAAAGACCCATCTCAAAACATCACATGGGTAACGCCAGAAGGCGGCGGTGGTCCGAATTACCCTAATATGTAATTCCTTGCGACACGGCAAAGCGTTGCTTTGCTAGCCATGTCTCATATCCAAACATGTAATAAAAAAGCCTCGATTATTCGGGGCTTTTTAGTGGAATTTGCTTATTGAAAAGGTGGTATTTTGGCTACGTTTAAATTGAGGTTCTTTTTATAGAAAATAAATGAGCCTAATAAAAACAGGCCAAGAAAACCAAAGTTTCGTGCTAAATCGAAGTACCAAACTGACTTACCAAACAATAAATCAATAACTAACATAAGCCCCATAAAACTTGCATGTAAAATCAAACTCATCTTTATTTTTGGTTCGGGAGCAAAATATGTATTTCTATAACCCAACAAAATTGAGCCAAAAATAACAACAGTAACCAAAATAATGACAGCAACAGTTTCAGATAACCAAGAGGTTTCTATTTGTAATAAACCAGCAATACAGAAAAACCAAATAAAAATAAATAAGCTTCGTTTCACAAAATATTTAATCATTTTTATACGTCATTTATACACATCATTTTATAGATTATATAATGATTCTTATTTGTAAAAAATTATCATTTCAAATTAAATTTGAATTATTAATGGCTTCTAATCGTCGTTATTAGAAGCCTTATTATTCTATTACCCTTTCTTCACTAAGTAATGAAATTCTTTATGACCATTTTCATCTAAGCATTCTTCTTGCAACAACAACTCATGGCCTAAATGCATACAAAATTTAGGAATATCCCACGAGGTCGAATTATCTGTTGCGAAGACTTCAACCACATCCCCAGATTTAGATTTGCGGATGGCTTGATGCAACATCATGACAGGTTCCGGACAACGTAAACCACGCGTATTGAGTTGTACAGTAGGTGAAATGGGTTGCTCTGACATAACAAACTCGAACAAATAGAATTTTCACATTTTAGCATAAACAAATTACTGAGCTGTTAACTGTAACTGGCTTTTACATAACAATATACGTTTTGTCTTTTAGCTTGTTTTATAGATGCATAAGCATCTTTTCTTAGGTATGATTCAAAGTATTCATTTGATAGATTGAGTCTTTAGGAAAGATCATGCAAGAGGAACCAAGTCCGTCGTGGGGAATGCGCGGCTTACGAAAATGGTTAGGCACAGCACCAGAAACCCGTGATGAATTATTAAAATTAGTCCAAAATTCACGTCGCTTTTTAGAACCAGATACTGTTGCCATGCTTGAAGGTGTTCTTGACCTTCCAGCTACAAAAATTCGTGAAGTCATGACACCACGAACAGCAATGATCAGTTTGCAAGAAGATGATCAGTTACTTGATATTCTTGATGTATTGGTCGAGTCTGCTCACTCACGCTTTCCAGTCTTCTCTTCTGATCAGCCTGATAATGTTGTCGGGATTTTGCTCGCAAAAGATTTACTGCCGTTTCTAACTGAACCGAATACCAAAGTTGATATTCGAGTTCTTATGCGTCAACCCTTATTTGTTCCAGAAAGTGCGCGTTCCGATCAGGTTCTACGCATGTTGAAACATACACAGACTCATATTGCTATTGTGATTGACGAATATGGCTCAACGGCCGGTCTTGTTACGCTCGAAGATATTCTTGAAGAAATCGTTGGCGAAATTGAAGATGAACATGACACTGCTGATGAAGATGCTCAGTACATCGTTCCTGACAATGACCATACAGTAGCAAATGCATGGATGGTGCAAGCACTTACACCAATCGAACATTTCAATACTGTTTTAGATGCTGATTTTTCTGACGATGAAGTAGAAACTGTCGGCGGTTTATTACTTCAAGAGATTGGTCTGGTAAGTGATTTACAAGGTCAAACTGTTGAGCTTGGAAATTGGTTATTTACAATCGTTGAAGCAGATGCCCGCACTATTCATCTGATTCGAGCTGTACGTCAATGAGAGCATACTTTGAAAAGCTGTTAGATTCATCGCAACCACAAAAACAGCTTCCTTTAATTTTTCCTTTACTCATTGCTTTATTTTCAGGTGCCGTGTTCAGTTTTTCACTGGCACCTTATTATTGGTGGTGGTTGGCAATTTTATCTCCAGCCCTACTCTATGCATCACTACATAAACGTTCGGCTAAACAAGCATTTGTTATTGGTTGGAGCTATGGCTTCGGCTTATGGTTTGTAGGCGCTTTTTGGCTCTACACTTCCATCCATGTATATGGCGACACCAATGCTTTTCTAAGCGTGTGTATGATTGCTGTTATGGCCCTGCTTATGGGCTTATTTACCGCACTTCAGACTTGGGTTTACCGACGTTTCTTTCCTGAAACACCACTGACTTTTGCACCACTCTGGATTGTTTTCGAGTGGGCAAAAACTTGGGTATTTACAGGTTTCCCATGGCTGTTTGTGGGTTACGCTTTTACTGAACGTTTACTCGATGGTTACGCACCTCTATTCGGTATTTATGCAATTTCCTTCGTCGTCATTGTATTAGCATGTGCTTTAGTTGAAGTTCTGCGCAAGCGTATTTTCTGGGTGATCCCATCTGCCCTATTAGTTTTAGGCGCATGGGGAGCATCATATATACAGTTTGTAAAACCTAAAGCTGCTAAACCACTTAGCGTTTCGCTGATTCAAGGTAACATTCCACAAGATTTAAAATGGTTAACTGAATATCAAGTTAGAACATTAGAAATTTATGCTGGTCTGACTCAATCTGAATGGGGCCGTGACTTAATTGTATGGCCTGAATCATCAATTCCACTCTTCCAAACTGACATTGAACCGTTTTTGGATGCAATGGATGCACAAGCTAAAAAGAACCACACTGCATGGGTAACTGGTGTTCCTTACTGGGATGTTACCAAATCTCATGAAGTCGGTAGCCCGCTGTATTACAACAGCATTATGGCGTCTGGTAGCGATTCAAGCGGCCTCTATAAAAAGCAGCGCCTCGTACCTTTTGGTGAATATATTCCATTATCAGGCTTACTCTCTTGGGTATTACCAGCCATGCAAAATGATATTAGCATGAGTGGTTTTTCACGTGGCGAGAGTAACCAGAAACCACTCATGATCAAAGGGCATGCGCTTGCTGCTGCGATTTGTTATGAAGTGGCTTATCCAAACCTTACCCGACGCAATGCAGAAGACAGCGACTTTTTGGTGACTGTATCTAATGACGCTTGGTTTACGGGTACTGCTGGACCATGGCAACATTTACAAATGGTGCAGATGCGAGCTAAAGAAAATGGTCGCTGGTTTATTCGTGCAACCAACACCGGTGTAACAGCGTTTATTGATCAAAATGGTCATATCACTGAACAAGCACCGCTCGATAAAGAGTTTGTCTTGAGAGGCGATTTACCTGCAATGCAAGGACAAACCCTTTATAACCGTTTAGGTGATTATCCAGTGTTAGGATTTGCAGTATTACTGCTGATTTTAGGTTGGGTATATCGTCCACGTAAAGTTGACATTTCTTTTAAATCCCGCCGCTAATTTACAATAACTTTGTACCCAGAGGTACTTCAAACTCTGGGATACAAAGTGCTACTTCACCCTCTGCATTATGAAACCCTGTCACTAAGCATTCGGACTGAATAGGCCCAATTTGTTTTTTAGGGAAATTCACTACAGCAACAACTAACTTACCCACCAAATCTTGTGGTTGATAGAGCTTGGTAATCTGTGCACTTGATTTACGCACACCCAATTCTTCACCAAAATCTACATGCAAAATATAGGCAGGTTTACGCGCCTTTTCGAAAACTTCAGCTTCAATAATTTTACCAACGCGAAGCTCTACTTTTAAAAAATCATTCCACTCAATTTGTTCCATTTACTTTTTCTCATGTTCTTAAATATCTGATTTGAAGCATATAATATGTACAAAAAAAGAAACACCCTCTTTTTATTTCCAGATTTCAAAATTCATGTTAAATTAAATCTGCTCATCAAAAAGCCGTAAACGTTTACGTCAATCAACGTGCCAACATACCTCCAACAATGCTTGGAGCTATTTGTTCAAAATATTTTTATATTTTTGAATGGCACTGGCGTTTGTTGGTTTACGGAGTCAAAAATGCAAAACTCAAAATCTTTGTTTAGTTTTAAAAAACTTCCAAATCGCTACACCTCTATCGTTTTGCCTTTTCTTCTGTCCATCATTATGACTTTTGTGGTTTCGATGATCAGTACATTACGAAGTTTGGGATTAGAAGAATTTTCCATTTATATCTGGATGTCTGCATGGGCAATTTCTTGGTTAATCGCTTTTCCCACGCTACTTTTCATTTTGCCTATTGTCCGTAAAATTACAGCAATAGTGGTACAACCTGCTTAACTAAAAAATAAAACGTAGATGTTTAGTATACGTTTTATTTAAAAAATTTGGTTTTAAAAGATCATTAAAAAGCGATCGATAATTGCAAAGATAAATAAGCAACTAAACTCGATAAAAACACCATTGGCACATAACGATAAGCTTTAAAAAGTAATTGCTCATATTTAGTAGATATTTGTTTAGCTTGCCAAATACTCGCTTTTAATGCGGTAAAAAAGCTCACCATCAACCATGCACTCACAATACTTAATGCGAAGAAACCAATCATAATTTGGCTACTTCCCTCTGTACTCAACCATAACTTTAATGAAACTTCGGCAATTGGCAATAAACCCAAAATCAATAGGACAGATTTGAGCATTACCCAATGGAACTGAGTCAGTTCAGCTAATATGAGAAATGCCTTCATTTTAATCTCTCCTTTTTAATTGAATAAAGTGCTTTTTATTTATTATGCAAAGCTTTCATTTAAATATATAGCTTATTTTTCTCTACATTTTAACTTTCTTGTAACTATTAAATATGGGAATAATTCTTATTATAAATCTCAAATATAATTATTAACTTTAATTTATATTTTTCAGTTGTTTATTATATTTTTCTGATTGAGAGAGATTATCAATTCAAATTTATCAGTTTATCTTTTTAACTGAATTGATAATCTCTATTATATTTTCAATTAAGGCTGATAATAAATATCTGCATCATTACCTTCACCGCCATCTTTACCATCTGCCCCAAATGAGTACAAATCAAAAGCTCGACCATCTGCCCCTGGAATGACATATTGAACATCATTTTTCCAACTATCTTTCGGATAACCACCTTTTACATAACCACCTGGCATCCAGTTTTTTGCTGTCGCAGGTTGATTAACCAAAGCATCTAGTCCACCTTCTTGCATAGTTGGGAAGTGTCCATTATCAAGCTTGTACTGATCTAAAGCACCTGCCACACCTTTTAATGTAATTTGGGTGGTATCAATTTTAGCTTTTTCACTACGCCCCATAACATTTGGTACGATTAACGCTGCTAACACGCCTAAAATTACAATCACGACCATAACTTCAATGAGGGTAAAGCCTGAGGCGCGTTTCATTCGAGTACCGCTCGAACGTGCCGCAAGTCCGAAAGCTACGCTTGAGGTTTTTTGAGCATCCTTAACGTGCTCTTTTTGTTTCATGACCATCTTCATCATTATCTCTAATATCAAAGTTATTAAATCATATTGTTCATATTTACGATTGGCAGCATAACCGCGATTACAATAACCAGTACAATGCTTGCCATTAGAACCAGCATAAGCGGTTCAAGTAATGCCAGTAAGGTTGAAATAAATGTTGTAACCTCACGGTCTTGCATGGTCGATGCACGTTCTAACATCCGGTCCAGTTCGCCTGATGCCTCACCACTTCGAATCATTTGTACCATCATTGGTGGAAAATAACCACTGCGCTCAAGTTGTGTACCCAAGTTGCCACCTTCTGTCACACGCTCAGCTGCATGGGCAATTGAATCGCGTATGACCCAATTACTAGTCACTGCCGCACCAATTTTTAAGGCATCGACCAAAGGTACACCTGAACGCGTCAAAATAGATAAAGTACTGGCAAATCGTGCAGAATTAATACCACGTGACAGTTTACCGAATAATGGCAATTTGAGTGTTAATCGATCAAAAGCATAGTGCCCAGCAGTCGTTTTTAAAAATCGTACGAATGCGACTACTCCCACAACTGCAAAAATAATAATAAATACCCAAGCATGCCGAATAAAATCGCTGGCTTTCATTAAAGCAACTGTAATCCACGGTAGAGCATCTTTGCTTTGATCAAATGTTTTTACAATCTCTGGCACAACGTAAGTCATTAAGCCCATCACAATACCAAAGGACATCAGCATTAAAATGATTGGGTAAATCATAGCGCCCTGAACCTTCTTTTGCATGGCAGAACGGTTTTCAGTGTAATCCGAGAGCTGATCTAAAATCAGATCTAAATGCCCCGAACGCTCACCTGCTGCGACCGTTGCAATATAGAGGTCAGGAAACCGTCCAGATTGCTGCATCCCTTGTGCGAGTGAATGCCCTTCTAAAACACGAGAACGGACAGATAATAAAAGATTTTGCACATGCGGTTTTTCACTTTGCCTGCTCACCGCACGTAATGCTTCTTCTAGAGGAATTGCTGCTGCAACCAAAACAGAAAGTTGTCTGGTCATGAGTGCTAAATCATAAGCACTGAACTTTTTTTGGAATAACCCCTGACTCTGATGTTTATCTTTTTGTTCAACAGGGTCAACACTAATTGGTGTCCATGCTTTATCACGTAATTGTTGGCGAATCTGGCGTGCTGAGTCTCCCTCAAGCACTCCTTTTTGCTGCTTCCCTGAAGCATCAATGGCAGTAAATTGATATGCAGGCATGGTAATGTTCTAATTTTCCAAAAATAATAGTCGCTGCTGTTGCATCTATGCTACGCAATCATTCATATTCGTTCTATAGCCTGTGTAGAATACCCAAGTCCTCTTCACGACGCTATGCCGTTTTTTAAAATTGACGAAATGAGCCTCTATGACCATAACGCCAAAGCCTGATTCAGTTGTTTATCGTGTGCGTGTAGCCGTACCTGTGCATCTGTACGACACTTTTGACTATACACTCACCGAAGCACAATATGAACGGGCTCACGTAGGCTCACGCGTCGCCATTTCATTTGGACGCCAAAACCTGATTGGCATCATTACTGAAAAAGTAAATCCACATGAGCCATTTACGGGTAAATTTCAACTTAAAGCCATTTCTGAACTTTTAGATGAAGAACCTATTTTAGATGAACAAGTTTTAAGTTTATTGACATGGTCCGCACAATATTACCAATTTCCAATTGGTGAGGTCATGCAAACAGCTCTTCCGGCTTTATTGCGTCAGGGTAAACCGATGGATGTTTTATTCCATCTATGGAAAATTACTCCCTGTGACGATGTCGAAACTCTGCTTAAACGCTCGGTGAAGCAACAAGATGCTTATCAGATTTTAAAATTACATCCTTCGGGAACAACAGAAAATATTCTGAATTTAAGTGGTGTAGAAACTGCAACGCTTAAAGCACTTCAAAAGAAAGGGCTGGTAGACTGTACGCTCGAACCACATGACTTTAGCCCTACACCTGTTCAATTGGCACAAATGCCGCTCACGCTAAATGAAGATCAAAAGCAAGCGACTCAACATGTCATTAAAGCCCAGCATCAATACCAAGCATTTTTGCTCGATGGTTTAACAGGTAGCGGTAAAACAGAAGTTTATTTGCACATCATGCATGAGGTGCTAAAGCAAGGTAAACAAGTACTGGTGTTAGTGCCTGAAATTGGTTTAACCCCTCAAACTATTTCCCGTTTTAAGTCTCGTTTTAACTGTGATATTGCTTTATTGCACTCTGGCTTAAATGACTCTAAACGCTTGCAAGCATGGCAACAGGCACAAACCGGAAAAGCGTCTATTATTTTAGGGACACGATCTGCCATCTATACGCCACTGCCACGTTTGGGATTGATCATTTTAGATGAAGAACATGATCTGTCTTATAAACAGCAAGAAGGTTTCCGTTACCATGCGCGTGATGTCGCACTATACCGCGGTCACTTGCAAAACTGCCCTGTGATTTTAGGATCAGCAACACCAAGTATTGATAGTTATTATTTGGTCGAAACTGGCAAATTAACGTCCCTGCAACTCAACAAACGTGCTGGCCATGCACTTTTGCCTAAAATGCATTTGATTGACCTTAAAATTGTCAAAAAACAGCATGGAATCAGTCAGCCCCTTATTGAACAAATCAAACATACATTAGCTAGGAAAGAACAGGTTTTAATCTTTTTAAACCGTCGTGGCTATGCACCTGTACTGGTTTGTGAAAGCTGTGGATGGCAAGCAAATTGTCCACATTGTGATGCACATTTTACTTTGCACACCCAACCTTATTCTTATCTACATTGCCACCACTGTGGAACCATTCATCGCTTACCCGATCATTGTCCTGAATGTCAGCAAAAAAGCTTAAAAACCTTAGGGGCAGGAACCGCTAAGGTCGAAGAACACTTACAAGAACTATTTCCAGAGTATGATGTCATTCGGGTCGATCGTGACAGTACCAGTCGTGTCGGGAGCTGGCAAAAAATCTACGACCGTATTCATCAAAACAAACCAACAATTTTGCTCGGCACTCAAATGTTGGCAAAAGGCCATCATTTTCCACATGTCACATTGGTTGCCATTTTAGATATTGATGCAGGTTTACTCAGCGTAGACATCCGTGCGCCAGAACGTACGGCGCAGCTGATTGTACAAGTCGCTGGTCGTGCAGGTCGTGGTGAACACAAAGGCCATGTATATTTACAAACATTAAGACCTGACCATCCATTACTCACCACGCTCATCGAAAAAGATTATCGGGCAGTAGCCAAACAGACTCTTGCAGAACGTAAAGTTGCTTTGCTGCCGCCTTATCGCTATGCAGTACTAATACGTGCAGAATCCAAAGATCGTGACTATACCTTACAATTTTTAAATGAAGCTGCCGAGCAACTTCGTCAAGTCGCTGGTGAGATTGTTGATATTTGGGGACCTATTCCAGCGCCGATGGAACGTAAAGCAGGACGCTACCGTGCCCACATGGTGATTTTATCTGCTGACCGTGCTCGCCTACACTTTTACTTAAGACAATGGTGGTCTCAATTGGTTCATGCCCCAAGACAGCATCAACTCAGGCTATCAATTGATGTCGATCCGCAAGAATTTAATTAGATGATTTGAATATCATGGTGTGAAGAAGCCTTTTTGGCTTTACACTTAAAAGAGACTAATACATTCGAGGCAATGAATGTCATTCCTACTGCAAGCAACAATCTTTCTTGGAGCTTCTCTGATTTTAGTCCCTCTTGGCAAACGCCTAGGGATAGCAACAGTTTTAGGTTATTTATTTACAGGAATACTTCTAGGTCCTAGTGTTTTAAATATTGCACATGACCCTGAAGCAATTATGGAACTTGCCGAATTCGGTGTCATTTTATTGATGTTCCTGATTGGTTTAGAACTAAGGCCACAGCGGTTGTGGGAAATGCGTGACTCTATTTTTGTAATGGGAAGTCTGCAAGTCCTCATTAGCGGTGGCGTACTTATGCTAATCATACTATTACTCTTTAAGCAGCAGCTTTCTGTTAGCTTTGTCATTGGTTTTGCCCTTGCGCTGTCTTCTACCGCTTTTGTATTACAACTTCTGACTGAAAAGCAGCAACTCAACACGACTTATGGTCAGCAGTCTTTTTCAATTTTGCTCTTTCAAGATATAGCGGCGATTCCCTTACTTGCCATCATTCCATTATTGGCAGGAACAGAATCAACCCATCACGGGATCGCTTATTTTGCAGCTATTATTGCAACCTTTACGGGCTTGTTTTTGTTTAGTCGCTATGTGATGCGTCCATTCTTCCGTTTTGTTGCCAAAAGTGGCGCGACTGAGCTTATTACAGCAGTAGGATTATTTATTATTCTTGCTGTTGTCTTGCTTATGGATACCTTAGGAATTAGCACTACATTAGGCGCGTTCCTCACAGGTGTATTATTAGCAGATTCAGAATTTCGTCACGAAGTTGAAGCGAGTATTGCACCGTTTAAAGGTCTACTACTTGGCTTATTCTTTATGACCGTGGGTATGACTACCCAACTGTCCCTACTCATTGAAATGCCTTGGCTTATTATTGGTGGAGCAGTCGGCTTATTACTCATCAAAACACTAATATTGACTGCCATTGCACGCTATAAAAAATACAGTTGGAACAATAGTTTGCTTTTGGGTACTTGCTTAGCACAAGGCGGAGAATTTGCTTTTGTAATTTTGAGTCTTGCAAAAAGTGAGAAAATTTTAACTCAAGCTCTACTAGAGCCAGTGACCCTTATTGTGACCTTGTCGATGGTACTTACCCCAGTGATTTACTGGATTATGGCAACTCAGGTCATTCCTCTGTTTAATAAAGAACGTCCACCTGAGTACGATGAAATTCCTCAGCAAGATAACCCAATTATCATTGCCGGTTTTGGTCGATTTGGACAAATTATTGCGCGTATTGCCCGCCTGCAACATTTGGGCTTTACCGCAATCGACAACAATCTTCATCAAGTGGACTTTGTGCGACGATACGGCGGTAAACTTTATTATGGTGATGTGACCCAACCAGATTTACTGCGTTCTGCAGGTATTGAAAAAGCCAAAGTATTTATTTTAGCGATTGATGATGTTGAAGATTCAATGAATGTCGCTCGCCATCTCAGATTAAATTATCCAAACTTAAAGCTGTTGGCTCGTGCTCGGGACCGTCACCATGTACATCTTTTAAGAGATTTAGGCGTGGAATACATTTGGCGTGAGACGTATTTATCCTCATTAGGTATGGCTTATCGTGCCTTGCGAGAACTCGGTATCTCTGATGAACAAGCCTATAACAATATCGAAATCTTTCGAGATTATGATGAGAAATTGCTCATACAGCAGCAAAGTATTTATACTGATGAACAGAAGATCTTTGAAACACATCGTAATGCCTTAGCCGAACTTGAGCATTTGTTTGAAAGTGATGCTCAGCAACAGGCCACATCAAAACACGATGTGAATTTAAAGCGTCATTTACAACCAAATCGCATCGACATTACACGAGATCATCTAGAATAACTTGAGATTTCAAAAAATGGCTATATTAAGGACTTATTCACATTGCCTAAATAATTGGACAATGGGCATCAATACGCTGCCCCTGTCCGGCTTGCGGCTTCGCTGCATTTCCTAAGCTTGATTAAAACGAAATAGTTATACTCTGCTTAGGGCCCTGGAGAATATTATGTCTGATTTACGCCAACGCTTTTATATTGAGAACTTTCCGGTTCGTGGGGAAGTAGTTCATCTAGAAGAGGCACTACAAACTATCTTAGCTCAACGTGACTATATGCCTGCAGTTAAAATTCTGCTAGGTGAAATGTTGAGTGCGACTGCATTACTTGCAAGTACACTAAAAATCAAAGGCCGTATCAGCTTGCAAATCCAGGCTAGCGGCACCTTTAAGTGGGCAATGGCTGAATGTAATCATTTAGGTGAAGTTCGTGCTCTAGCGGATTACGAAACGGATCCACGCTTCATTGAAGCAGCAGATAGCAGCACAGTTCTCGGCGCTTTGGTTAATCCAGTTTTATTTATTAATATTGAACCGGAATTTGGCGAGCGTTATCAAGGGATCGTGCCGCTTGACCAAGTCACCTTAGCAGGTTGCCTGATGCAGTATTACGATTTGTCTGCACAAATTCCAACTCGCATTGTGTTAGCAAGTACGACCAAACGCTCTGGTGGTTTACTCATTCAGCTTTTGCCACGCCACAATGAAGAAGAGCAAAAATTAGTCGATGAAGATTTATGGCCACGCTTGACCATGTTGACTGAAACATTAAAAGCTGAAGAGCTCACCAATTTAGATGCAAACGAAATCTTATATCGTTTATATAACGAAGAAGAAGTTCGTTTACCAGAAATTGAAGCACTAAAATTTGGCTGTACATGTTCAAAAGAACGCTGTGCACATGCGCTGATTCAAATTGGTGTAGACGCTGTGCATGAAACGCTAGAGGAACAGAACCCGATTCGTATGGATTGCCAGTTCTGTAATACTCAATACACCTTTACTGCTGAAGAAGCTTTAGCATTATTTGGTGAACATTTAAGTTAATCGTGAAAATTTATAAAAAGGCGGATATACCGCCTTTTTATTTGTCTGTACTTTTGATGATAATTTTCAATATCTTATTTTAGATAGGATAATATAAGGCTACTTTATAGCCTAATAAATAAGATGCTCAAAACGCCATGAATTATTTTGATTATTTTCTCTTTATTTTTAGTGTAGTTATCATGATTGCGACCCCAGGTCCTGTCATGATTTTAGTTGCAAGCGCTGGACTTAAAGGAGGGTATAAAAAAGCCCTTGAAACCATTTTTGGGACAAATTTAGCATCTCTTGTCTTAATTTTTATTTCAGTACTCGTTTTAAAAGGAGTACTGAGTGTTAACGATAGTTATCTTAATATCATTCGTATTTTAGGCTGTCTATATATTGGTTATTTAGGTTTCAGCATTCTCAAAGAAGTCATTCAGGCACCTCACCCAGAAGCAATACAGACAGTTTCAGCACAAAATGGAGGCTTTAAAAAAGGCTTCCTTGTCGGTATTTCAAACCCGAAAGATATTATTTTTTTCTCGGCTTTCTTTCCGCAATTTGTCTCTATTACACCTCAATTAAATTTAAGTCTAACCATACTGACCCTGACATGGATTGTTTTAGACTTCCTTACTTTATCTCTGGTTTATATATTCTTCCGCCGCCTTTCTAACAGTCATTTATATCCAAAAATATTAGGCCTATGCGGTTTATTACTTTTACTTATTGCCCTTTACGGCTTATATCAAAGTTTCATCTAAATCATGATGAGGTATAGGCCCCATTTACCTATACCTCTTCCTATCAATTTCATTTTTGAATAGAACAACTCTTATACAATCCAGCTTATTGAAAACTCTAAAAATCGTTTCATAATGAAATAAACCACACCATCGTGATAAAACATTATGGCAAAAAATTATTATGAAGAATTAGGGGTTACACGCAAAGCCTCTGCTGATGAAATTAAAAAAGCTTATCGAAAATTAGCTCGTAAATATCATCCTGACATCAGCAAAGAAAAAGATGCAGAAGAAAAGATGCAGGCAATTAATGTTGCCTATGACACGTTAAGCAATGCCGAAAAAAAAGCTGAATATGACCAGATGTTAGATCACCCTCAAGGTTTTAATAACTTTGGTCAGGGCGCTGCACAAGGCGGTTTTGATGGAGCACAGTTTTATCGCCAAGGTTTTACAGGTGGTGAGCAAGCAGACTTTAGTAGTTTTGAAGATTTATTTGGTCGCTTTGGTGCAGGATTTGGTGGTGGTCAGCAGCAATACCAAAGACAACAGCGTAGTTATCGTGGTGAAGACCAGCATGCCAGCATAGAGGTCGATCTTGATATTGCCTATCAGGGATCAACGCAACAGATTACCCTACAAATTCCGACTGTGAATGCTTATGGCGAGCCTGAAGTTCAACGCAAAACCTTACAAGTCAAAATACCAAAAGGTATGAAAGAAGGTCAGCAAATCCGCTTAACAGGACAAGGGCAAAGTGGTATCAATGGCGGTGCCAACGGCGATCTTTATATTGAAATTCAGTATAAAGACACAGACCGCGTTCATGTTGAAGGCAGTGATGTCTATTTGACTGTAGATGTAGCACCGTGGGAAGCAGCCTTAGGTCAAGGTATTGAAGTAAAAACCCCGGCTGGACCTTTAAACGTCAATTTGCCTCACAACGCAAAACAAGGACAACAGCTACGCTTAAAAGACAAAGGGATACCAAATAAAACGCCAGGCCATCTCTACTTAATTTTAAATATTGTATTCCCACCAGCACATTCTGAAAAAGAAAAACAAGCCTATCAGCAACTGGCTGAAGCCTTCGCTTCATTCGAACCTCGTTCATCTCATTAGGGAGCAAGATCATGACAACCATTCATTATCGAGAAATTGTATATGACGGCCATACCTTTAGTGCGGAGGTCGTTGATGAACAATCTACATTTGATCTACAACAATTTGCTCAAGCTTGTGGTCAAAGCCCTGACTGGATTATTCAGTTAATTGAATATGACATTTTATCAGTCGACAATACACCTGAAGCACATCAATTTATGGGTGAAGATGTTGCCCGTGCTCGTAAAGCTTATCGTCTGCAACGTGACTTTGACGCAAGTTTGGCAGCAGTTGCGGTGATGTTAGATTTGATTGATGAAGTACAACAACTTAGAAAACAGTTGAAGCATTTTCATTAGATTAGATAGTCACGACGGAGTCCTACTGGCACTCATTGTCTATTCCATCAGCTAATTACGTTACTTTTGTTTTGGCAAAAGTAACCAAAACCATTGTCATCCACAAAACCTGTTCACTATCCTCATTTAAATCATTATTTTGCAAAAACAATAATTTCTAAATTATGGGCAGGTTGTGGATGACGCTTAGCTCGAGAAAATTTTGGAAAAAAATTCAATAAAAAATTATTTTAACCGAGTAATTTTCTCTAATTCCTTCACAGTCTGTTTAATCGGTTCATATTCCAAAAACCAAAATAAATTCATCCGATCTTGACGATGCTGCTGAGCTAACAAATCAATGACACTTTTTTCACCACGTCCAACCAAATGCTGTCGATAAAAATAGTACAACAGAAAAATCGTACTAATGAGCATAGCACCCAGCATAATCCAGAAACCAACGGGTGATTTAAGACCAGGAATAAACTCAAAATTCATTCCATAAATGCCCGTTAAAAGGGTAAGCGGTGCAAAGACTGCCGTGATAATTGCGAGAATCCGCATGTTTTCATTGGTTTGGTTCGCAATAGCAGAAAAATGTAAATCAATAGCCGACTGAATTGCGCTGCGTAACCGCAAAGTATGTTTCTGAATACGTTCAACATGACTCATTAAATCATTTAAACGAACCAGTAAAATATCTTGAGAATTACGGATGTGACCACCAACGACATGATGGTAATTTTCTACAATTTCATCCCGAAATTCTTGAAGGGTTTCGATTTGTTCTTCGCATAAATTTTCGACCTGTTGAAAGGCCATATTTTCATGGAATAGTTGGTGCCACTGTTTAAAACGGCGATTACCCTGTAACAATTGCTGTTGCCAATGCTCGACTCTTCTCGTCAATGGCGAGCGGATATCAAGGTAACCATCAACCATACTATTTAACAGACGTAATGATAAATCGACGGGAGAATTCGGTAATTTACGGGTTTTGTTTTGTTCTTCTAACGTTTTACATAAAATATTTTCGAGACGTTGAATATAGTTTTCAATCGACTTATTCCCCTGCTCGCGCACACTAATCAGCACATCAGGCGTCAAAATAAAACTAATGGGTGTCGTCGCTAAACCAAAAACACTATCTTGTGATTCTGCATGTTTAATTTCATCGTCAGGTGTGACCAATTTCTTAAAAATTAATAAGTCATATTCTTCAAGCGTATCAAATGCACAGGGATGTTCAATATTGGCAATATCCCGCATATGAAACTCATTAATAACCACACCTGAAAGCTTTTGAATCTCTTGTTGCCATTCTTCGTTATGGTTAACCACATCCGTTCTGACACTATCAATCCAGAAAAACTCCAGAACATGTTCACTATGCTGTTCGCGGCTTAAAAAAACATAGCCGTCGCTTTGATGGCGATAAAAGTAATAAACCTGCATACCACAACGATCTGTTTTTGTATTACTTGCATCATGCCATAAAAAAAGTCCGCATCAAGCGGACTTTTTCATGTCACTAGAACAATTATGCTTGTTCAATGTCTTTCATAGTCAATTTAATACGACCACGATTATCAACATCAGCAACTTGTACTTTAACTTCCTGACCTTCTTTAAGAACATCAGTTACGTTCGCAATACGTTCATTTGAAATTTGCGAAATGTGAAGAAGACCATCCGTACCCGGCATGATATTTACAAACGCACCGAATTCTACAATACGGATTACTTTACCGTCATAGATCTTACCTGGTTCAACTTCAGCAGTAAGTGCTTGAATTTTTGCAATTGCAGCACGAGCAGCAGCTTTAGTTTCACCAAATACGCGAACTGTACCATTGTCTTCGATATCAATCGCAGCCTTGGTTTCTTCTGTAATGGCACGAATCGTTGCGCCACCTTTACCAATAACATCACGGATTTTGTCTGGATTGATGTTAATCACTTCAAATGTCGGTGCATGAGCACTGATTTCCGAACGAGCACGTGAAATTACTTTATTCATTTCATTAAGGATGTGCATACGACCAGCAAATGCTTGGTTTAATGCAACTTCCATAATTTCTTCAGTAATACCTTCAATCTTGATGTCCATTTGAAGTGCAGTAATACCGTTTTCAGAACCTGCTACTTTAAAGTCCATGTCACCTAAGTGATCTTCATCACCTAAGATGTCAGAAAGTACTGCAAAACGCTCACCTTCTTTCACTAAGCCCATTGCGATACCAGCAACTGGTGCTTTAAGTGGAACACCCGCATCCATAAGTGATAATGACGCACCACATACAGAAGCCATTGAAGATGAACCGTTAGATTCAGTAATGTCAGATACAATACGAATCACATACGGGAAGCGGTCAGCAGCAGGAAGAACTGCTTGAACACCACGACGCGCCAAACGACCATGACCAATTTCACGACGTTTAGGACCAGATTCACGACCAGTTTCACCTACAGAGTATGCAGGGAAGTTGTAGTGCAACATGAAGTTGTCAGTTTTAGTACCTGACAATGTATCAACCATTAATGCATCACGAGTATTACCCAAAGTTGTTGTTACCAACGCTTGAGTTTCACCACGTGTAAATAATGCAGAACCGTGAGCGCGGTCTAATACACCAACTTGAACGTCGATACCACGAACAGTTTTAGTATCACGGCCATCAATACGTGGTTTACCTGACAAGATGTTGTCACGTACTGTACGGTATTTAAGGTCTTCAAATAATTCGTTTACTTCGTCAGCAATACCAGTTTCGTCATTTTCAGGAACGAACTTAGCTACAGCTTCTGCATAAAGTGCATCAAGTGCTGCATAACGATCTTGTTTAACCGCAATCGTATATGCTTCAGAAATTTTAGCTTCGAAAGCTGCTTTTAATTGCTCAAGAAGAGCTTCATTTTTGCTTGGAGCAACCCAAGTTGATTCAACTGCACCGGCAGCAGCAGCAAATTCTTTAATTGCTTGAACAGCAATTTGCATTTCGTCATGACCGAAAAGTACAGCACCTAACATTTGGTCTTCTGAAAGCTCTTTAGCTTCAGATTCAACCATCAGTACCGCAGATTCAGTACCCGCAACCACAAGATCAAGATCACTTTCTTTCAACTGTTCAAAGTTCGGGTTAAGAACATATTCACCGTTGATTAAACCAACACGTGCGCCACCAATTGGACCACGGAAAGGAGTACCAGCAATAGACAATGCTGCTGATGTACCAAGCATTGCTGCAATATCAGCATCCATAGTTTTGTCAGAAGAAACAACCGTTGCTGTTACTTGGATTTCGTTGAAGTAACCTTCTGGGAACAATGGACGAATTGGACGGTCAATAAGACGTGAAATTAAAGTTTCAGCTTCAGAAGCACGGCCTTCACGCTTACCGTAACCACCAGGGATACGACCCGCAGCATATTGTTTTTCTTGATAGTTAACTGTTAACGGGAAGAAGTCTTGACCCGCTTTTGCTTTAGGTTGAGCAACAACTGCAACTAAAACAGTTACGCCGCCCATTGTAACTAAAACTGTATTTGCTTGACGTGCAACGCGACCCGTTTCTAAAACGACTTGATGTTGACCGAATTGGAATTCTTTACGAACGATATTAAACATTGACATGTATTGTATTTTCCTAATTTTATTCTAGTGAGACCCCTAAGGTTTGGCATTCAGACTACAACTATTGGTAGATAAATGACAAAGCTTAGAAGCCATCACACTAGGCCAAAAATTTTAAATAATATTAAACGCAAAGAAGGAGCGCACAAGCGCCCCTTCTAAACATCACTTAACCTAAAATTAAGTGAAACTCTCTTTTCAGCGATAAAGCATTGCGACATGCGAAATAGCGAAAACAAAGTGAAAATCGAATTAACGACGTAAACCTAAAGCACCGATCAAAGCAGTGTAACGACCGTGGTCTTTACCATTTAAGTAGTCGAGCAATTTACGACGTTGGTTAACCATACGGATCAAACCACGACGGCTGTGATGGTCGTGTTTGTGAGCTTTAAAGTGACCTTGTAAATCATTGATTTGAGCAGTCAATAAAGCTACTTGTACTTCTGGTGAACCAGTGTCATTTTCAGCGCGAGCAAATTTAGCAATGATCTCTGCGCGGTCTGCATTAGTTAAAGCCATTCGATTTCTCCGAGATGCTTAAAAAAGTTAACGATATTAATCAGTTGAGGCAACTGACTGCCGTGCATCACTACAGCAAGTTGTCTATTTTAAGGTATCTATAGGTGGATTGCAAAATTGTTTTCAGTAACTTGTCATTTTAGACACTGACACGAGCAAGTTAACCCTGCACACTACCTTTGAATAAAAAGAAAGAAGCGCGAGGGACGTGTGAAAATTTTTTCAACCAACACTTGTCCAGTACCGGACAATATTGAGCAAGTTATTCGTCATCAAGATGAAGTTGCTGCTGAACAGGGTGGAATGACTGAACATCAGATTCACAAAATCTGGAACAGTATAGAAGCACTATATAAAACTGGAAATTATCCACTGATTACCTTCTGCTTACGTAGACAAGGTAAAATTTTGCTAAACAGAAGCATTGGATATGCTCAAGGGAACTCTCCGGCAGGACTACAAGAGAATGCCTTAATTGCGACCCCAGATACGCCCGTTTGTTTGTTTTCAGCATCGAAGATGATTACTGCTATGTTAATTCATCTATTAGATGAAAAAGGCGAAATAAATTTGCTTGATCCTGTGAGCTACTATATTCCCGAATATGGTGTTAACGGCAAGCGCCGTGCGACTATCTTTCATTTATTAGCACATCGTGGCGGTATTCCCTATATTGATGGCGATGTCACACCCGAACTATTATTTGATAAAGATGAAATTTTAAAACGTTTATATGCTGCCAAACCTGTATCTCCTGCTGGTAACCATCTTGCCTATCATGCTGTGACGGCGGGTTATATTTTAGGAGAAGTAATTGAACGTGTGACGGGACAAGATTTACGTGAATTTGTACATCAAACTATCGAAAAACCGATGGGAATGCCTTATTTCAATTATGGTTTAAAGCCAGAGTACCGCTCAGAGGTTGCCTTAAATTGTGCAACGGGTCTACACCCTCGCCTTGGCACCGATCACTACCTCAACCATGTATTAGGTGGAGGGTTGCAACTTGCAGTTGATGTGACTAACGACAACCGCTTTATGGACACAATTTGCCCTGCTGGCAATATCTATACCAGTGCAGAACAAGCTGGACGTTTCTTTGAAATGCTTTTAAGTGGGGGAAGCTATGGCGGTCAGCAAATCTTCAGTGAGAAAACGATTTTTAGAGCAACTCTACCAACCACAGGCGTTAACATTGATCGTACTTTATTAATTCCAATGCGCTATGCATTAGGTCCAATGTTAGGCAGCAATCCAGTTGGTTTATTTGGCCCAATGACGGGGCAAGCTTTTGGCCATTTAGGGTTCTCCAATATTTTATGTTGGGCCGACCCTGAAAGAGATATTAGCGTTTCACTATTAACAACAGGAAAATCTGTCGTGGGAACACACCTTCCTGCTTTAGCCAACGTGCTTTATCAAATTTCAACTCAATGTCCACGTATTCCTAGAGATCAACGCCGATCTTTGTTTGGTAGCGACTCTCATGAAACTGACTTAGTGTAAACAAATAAAAAACCCAAGCATTTCTGCTTGGGTTTTTTGCGCTGTAGTTTTTGTTTATCGTGTTATTTCTGTTTTTATTATCGTTAGTGAGATGCTAGTCACATCTTTCTTGTTGTTTTAACTCACTTCCAGTGTCTTTGTTTCTATTTCCTTATGTGATGTATTGTGACACATCCAATTATGAAGAAAAGTAGTATTTTTCTTATCATCATGTAAGCAAAAACGTACAGGTCTGTCTAATATTTAATATATAACGGCTTTTACACCTTACCGTACAGTTCTGTATAACAGATAACTTAACAATTCACAGGAAAAATGGCTGCCTAAAAATCATATTATAGATAAATATATTGATTTTATTGATATAATTTTTGAAGAGAAACCACACTAAATATAGGCTTAAACCTGAACTTTTCTGAGAATTGTTTAGAAGTAAATAAAATCGAGAATATAAAAAAGCCCTGTAGTCTCTCCCAAAACTACAAGGCTTAGCGGCTGTAAGTTTCCTCTTTATACACCTACATCATTGTAAGTTCGCAGTCTCTCGACTTAAGCTATTATTATTGTGCGATTTTGCCCGACATTCCTTGCCAAGCTCGTTGTGTGTTTATAATCTCAAAAACGTTGGGTGTACTCTAGCAGCAAATATCTCGAATCTATGTAAGCTTTTTCTTACAAGGGTAAAAATATTAAGTTTGCCTTAACGAACTAACCGATTAACTTTCTGAACCAAACCACTTTTCCGTGTCGTACGCACTGTAAATGACTGTAGTAAAGCTTCTGGATGAACCAAAAGACTCACTACTTTTTTAGCGCGTGTAATCGCAGTGTAAATAAGCTCTTGGCTTAATAAATTCTTTGCAGCCTGATCTAAAACAACGGCAGTATGTGTAAATTCAGAACCTTGTGACTTATGAATCGTTAAAGCGAATGCACTTTGGATACTTTTAGGTAATCGATTTGCAGCTACCCATTTATTCAAACTTGGAAAATATACTTCAAACTGCTGAGGCTGAGTTCTATGTTCAAAACACAAACCAATGTCACCATTTGAAATACCGAGCTGATAATCGTTATAAGTCATCATTACTGGACGACCGACATACCATCCCCCTGCTGTCACTATTGAAAGCTGTTGTTGTATCCAACGCTGCGCATATTGATTTAACTGCTGCAACCCAAATGGGCCATGACGGACCGCCGTTAAAATACGATAGTCATCAAATGCTTTTACTACATTTTGGACCTGTTCAATTGAGCGTTCTTCTTTTAAATAATTTTTTAGGCTTTTTATATATCCTTGGAAACCGAGCATGAGCTTCTGATAATAAATTTCGACTTCTGCGTGATTCCCTTCTGGCAAATACTCAAGCTGAACCACATCTGGCATGTCATTTTGTAAAACTACAGGCTTTAATTCAGAAACCTCAACAATATCAATTTCAAACTGCTGCAAAACCGCTACATGATCTTGTTGATAGGTTTGTGCTTGAATAAATTTAGCAACCTGCCCAATCAACGCCCCTTCAGCAAAACGGCGACTGGTTTGTAATTGTACTCTGTTGTCAGCCAACACCTGTATTTGTTGCAAGTCAGCAAGAACTGCTCCGACATCGACGGAAGCGAGCTGATTTGCATCTCCTAATAAAATAATTCGACAAGACTCTGGCACCGCTTCAAATAGAAGAGTGGCTAGATTTAAATCCAGCATAGAAGCCTCATCCACAACAATCACGTCATAAGGAAGTTGTTGTTTTTGATTAAACCGCGGTGTTTGGCTATGTCCCATTCCCAACAAACGATGAATCGTTTGCGTACCCTGATTTCTGAGCTCTTCACTCATTAATCCAGACTCAAGCAGTTTATGGTCGTTAAATGAGTTTTGTAATGCTTCTTGCATGCGCTGTGCCGCTTTACCCGTTGGAGCAGCCATCGCCACACGAATATGCGGAATTGCTTGGCTCAGCACAGCAATAATACGTGCAAGCGTATAAGTCTTCCCTGTCCCCGGCCCACCCGTAATAATACTCAGGCTCTGCCGAGCAACCATTTGTAAAGCTGCCTGTTGATGCGGGTCTGTGAGTAGGTCTAAGTAGTCATCACAAGATACAGGTTGAATTAATTGTTGCTTTAATCGACAAATTTGTTCTGCAAGTCGTTGCTCTAGGTGCCAATATCGGTATAATGCCAACCCCTGCTCATCGTAGACGCATGGGGCAACATTTGAGGTTGCTTGATCGGCAGATATAGCAAGCTGACCAAGTGCTGCAATTTGCTCAGAACTGATATCAATACAGCTATCGCCTTGTAAGCTCGCTTCAATAAGCTGCTGCAAGTAAGAAGTGGCTTCTGGCCCTTGCGATTGCTCAGTAAATGGAGCCTGATTTAAGAAGTTACTCCACGTTGTTAACCAGCTTAAATCGGCTTGTTCAGAGCTATTTATATTGTCCACACACTTATCCACCTAGTTTTCCACACGCTTGTCCACATGGTTGTAGACAGGTTTATCCACATGCCAAATATTTGTTAATATTGAAATTACATACTTTATCAGCATTTTTCATGCAATTTTATCCTCAGCAAAATACCCTAAAATGGCATCAAGACGTAGAATAAACTCAATGCTAGGTTGCCAGTAATAATACCCCTGCCCAGCTTCACCATTCATGCCACGTAAATAAAGATAAGTTGCCCCACCTAAGTGTTGCTCAATCTGATAATCCTGCATTTTGACTTGCAAATACCGATGTAATGCAACGAGATATAAACCTGCCTGTAGCCAATAACTTGCTAAAGACATACTTTGAGCAATGCTATCGCTACAATAATCTGCAAGATCATCACCTAAATAATTACTTTTATAATCGGCAATGTGGTAACGCTGCCCATCAAAATAAACCAAATCGATAGAGCCATTGAGATAACGTGCTGAACGTGCTTCAAGTAATTCAGGCATATTCAAACCATACTCAGCAAAGAGTTGCTGAATACGTGTCATTGCTAAAACCCGATCTGACAATGCCAAATAAAAAGGAAACTCTGACAAATACTGCTCTTGTTGAAGCTGATTTAGTCGGAAACCTTGATAAAGCGGTGTTCGCAAAATATCTTTCAACCACTCAGCAACTGACTGGTATAGCAGATTTTCGGCATCTTCTTCCTCTGGGAAGCTCTCTATATATTTATTAAGTAAATCTTGCCAAAGACTACTATAGTCATTTTTAAAACGACGACGTATTTCACTTACCCAGTCATCTAAACATTGAAAATCGATATGCTCAAATATTTCATGCAAGAAATTACCGGCAAGCGTTCCTCGAGGAAAATTACTCTTGATCCAGTCAATCGGCTGAGCACTGATTGCTTCAGCAGTGTTAATTAAGTCCAATTCATCTTCTGCTAATACAACATCATTGCTCTGACTGGCCAATAAATCTGTGCCAGCCTTATGTTTTAAATGCTGTGCCAAATAACTGAAACTGGTTTTACCACGTGAATAAAAACGTTGTTCAGGAAATCGTTGTGCTTGTATTTCAATAATACTTGTTTGTTTGGCTAAATGAATTGCCTGTGGGATTTGCTCCAAAACCATTTCATCTGTACAGCAACGGTGCTGAAAAGGCTCAGTCCTATTTTTCCAAAACGCGAGGCCTGATACTGATTTACCATCACTATCTTGTAAAAGTGCATAGACGCGGTGGCTTGCTCGCGTTAAAGAGACATACCAAAGACGATTCTGTTCAGCAAGCGCTCGTTCTTCGTGCTGTTTAAGTTCAACTTCATTCAAATAAGTCTTATCAGCAATTGCAACTACACGTTGAGTTAAGGTCTGACTTGAGTCTGGTTGGACTACATCTTGGGTCGAAAAATTGAGAGTTTTGTTGTTTTCTCGAAAGGGCTTATCTGCACTTAATAAGAAAACAATCTTAAATTCCAGTCCTTTTGATTGGTGAATTGTCATGAGCTGAACACCAGCTTCACTCGACAATTTACGCTCTAACTCCCAATCACGATCGAGAGGAGAACCTAACTGTTTGAGATACCAATGATAGAGGTTTTGTGCACCTGAGTATTTCTCGCTGTGCTGACTCAAAATTTCAGTCAAATGACGCAAGTTCACCACAACCCGTTCATTATCTTTACTTTGGGCAGCGACCAAATTTTGCCATATATCAAACTGGATTAAGCATTGTTGCCATGCAACTAAAAAGCCTTGAGCGGACCACAACTCTCTAATGGTATCAAAACCAGTCATAAACTGGCTTAATCCTTCGGCTGTCTGCTCAAGCTGCAAGAGTTGTTTTAAATCCATAGCAAATAGACGGCTAATTAAAGCTCGCTTCACTTTTGCCTCATCGTAAGGATGAAGTATGGCAGTCAGCAAAGCACCAACGTCTTGCGCAACTGTGCAATCGAAAACACTTCTTTTTGAGGGCCTCTTAACCCGAATTCCTAAACGCTCTAGCTCATATTGAACTTTATCAAGTCCATCATGGTTACGGGACAATACCGCAATATCATCTTCGTTTAGAGTTTGAGTCTGAGCATCTTTTTGAAAATATAGCTCTCCAGCATGTGACTGGTTGAGTAGATCTCGAATCTTCCAAGCAACTTGCTGAGCCTCTGTTTCTTTATCTTTGAGCATGAGCCAGCGTAAAGGATGAGGATTATGATTGTTGTGCTCAATCAGTACAGGATGAGGTCGAGTTCCCGCTCGAATTGGGTCATATTGAACCTCTTCACCAAAATCCATTTGTCGTTGAAATAAGGCATCAACCACTTCAACCAGATCAGCAACGGAACGATGGTTATGAATTAACTTATATTCACGACCATGTTTGGTTTGAATATCTTTATAGGCATTTAAAAAGGTGAGCATATCCCCACCACGAAAACCATAAATCGCCTGTTTACGGTCCCCTACCATAATCATGCAACCTTTTTGGTAGCGCTCTGGATGGCGCCAAATGCTCGCCAGCATGTCGTCTTGATCTTGGTTAGTGTCCTGAAATTCATCAACCAAAATTAAGGGATAACGCGCCTGCACAAACACTGCGAAACGCTGTCCCTGTTCACCTTTTAAAGCTTCAGAAAGTGTGCGAATTTGCTGAGAAAAAGTAGTTTCACCTTTATTTTGTAAAACCTGCGGCAAACGTTTTTTAACTTCTACACACAAATAAGCTTTTAAAAAAATATGAAGCTGGTCGAACTGCTCAGCGTAGTTTTTCAGCACACCAAATAATTGTTGTATCTGCTGAACTGTAGGATGCTGATAGAATCCATCTGAAATTTCAGCAGGACATTTCTTAAAAACTTTTTGATCAGCAAGTTGACCTAAAAACTTAAAAACAAGTTCACGCTGTGCTGTCAAAGACCCATCAAAAACTAAAATACTGTCGCTTTGCGTTAGAACTTGCAAAAGCTGCGGTAAACACTCGCTAAATAATTTGTTAAACGCCCCATTACGAAAGATTGTGCCGCTCACATGCTTATAGTGTTCGCCATCAAGCTGGTAATAGTTCTCTAAAAGGCTTAAGTCAATTTCTGTTGCCAACTGTTTGAGCTGAGCAAGTTGTTCAAACTGAATCGTTGGCTTTTCAGGAAGCTTAAAATGAGCCGAACTAAAATTAAGTGAGTCTTCGACCAGTTTGACAAAACTATCGACACTTTTAAGTTCACCTGCCAGATATAAGGCATCAATCACAGTCTGAGGTTGAGCCTGTATCCATTCACGCAAAACATCATGAATCAGTTGTCGGCTATAAGTTTTGGCATCATCGGTAATTTGAGCACGTTCAATTTTGCCACTCTCAAAAGCAAACTCACGTAACAGTTTTTGGCTAAAGCTATCGAGTGTCCCGACAAATAACTCGTCTAACTGATCGATGACCAGTTTTAAACGTTCACACGCATAGGCAATACGCGTCGCAAAGCTTTTTAAAATATGTTGGAGTAATAAGTCAGGTTCTTGCTCGGCCTGCGTAAGCAATTCGTGTTCTGTAAAACTGCGCTTGGTCTCTAAGTAACGATACGTTTCGACCAAACGGGCACGAATACGGCTTTTTAACTCAGCAGCGGCAGCACGGGTAAACGTGGTCGCAATCACTTGTCTAGGCAAATACTTTTCAAGAAAGATACGGACCATCAAACTTGATAAGGTATAGGTTTTTCCTGTACCTGCCGAAGCCTCAATTAAGTGTAAGCCACTAAATTCAATATCAATAATAGGTTGATAAGACACCTGTACTCTTGAGTTCATGTCTTACTCCGAATGTTGAAATTGAAAAACCGGATGATACAGATCATACGCAAACTCATCACAAGCATGTTGAAGCAAAGCTTGCGCATCTTGTTCTTGTAAAATAAAGCTCCAGTCTCGATGCAACTTGCAAGCTTCATTTTGAGTCATATCCATTGTGGTAAATGACCCTGTTTCATTCCAGTATTTTAACAGCTCAGTGTAGCTCTTCTCATCCAGTTTTGCTTTTTCTGCCTGATTTGTTGTTTCCCACTGATATGCTTTGGCTTTTTCTAATGGCTTTAATAATAAGGCTGCTGGTAGAACCAATGGTTGTTGCTGTGCATGACGCCAGATTTTAAACCATGGCTGTAAATATTGCCGAGCTTGCTCAGAACTAACACCACTACAAATCACTGTTTGATCGCTAAAAACCACAATACGACGTTTTTCAGCTCCTGCACTTCCCTCATTCAAATAAGCTAACCAAAGTAAGTGTTCCAACCAGACTTTCGCGCGTCTTTTTGCTCGGGCACTTGAAGGCTCCATACTCACCCAATCCTGAGTTTCAGACTTTGGAACAGTAATATTCATGTGAAGCTGCTTAGCAATGCGCCAAACACGCTGAGTCGTTTGTGTCACTGATGGTGCATATTGATGAAGGCGTTCAAGCAAACATTCTTGCTCAAACACACCTTGTTGCCATGCGCTGTATTTGACTTTGCCTACAGGCAACTGATCAATTAATACTTCAGGTTGTGCGTGCTGTTCAAATTGTTGTAAAAAATGTCGAATCGCATAGCGCCCTAAACCATCTAACAATAAAGGTTCATTTTGGTCGAGCACTCCGACACTTCCTAAGTTTTCTACTCCTAAAGTTTTCAAATATAACCGTGCAGGGAACGTCACATCTTGTATCCACTGCTGGCTCTCTAAAACCAGCATATCAGGGGCTTGCAGCGGATAGGTCGTATTCGCCCAAGGTTGACGGTTTCCTGAGACTTGCTGAATTTGTGAAGCAACCTTAAACCAGTGATCTTGGTAACGGATCACACTTTTTTCTACAGTAAAACCTTTCCGGTCGAAGGGCTGTAAATCATGTAGGTGATAGAGTTGTATTAACTGTGATGGAATCTCAATCCCTTCCACATCTACGTTCTCAGGTACATCGTCTTCAGCTTTCACAATCAAGGCAAGGTGTTCACGGAACTCTTGAAGAATGCTGGAAGGTTCTCGCACCTCACCATCGTTCACATCAAACCCGTTATAAAACAGCCATAAATTGTCTTGGGCTAATAATAAAGCATCTAAAAAAGCACCTTGATCATCTTCAAGACGAGAGCGGTCACCTAACTGCTGACGCAGTGCATCCATTAAATCAAATGGAACATGGGTATCACGGTTTGGAAATTGCCCTGCATCAAGATTTAGCATGACCATTAAGCGATAGGGTAACGGCCGAATATGTCCAATTTGGGCAAAGGTAATCTGTCCTGTCGGTTCAGCTTGTGCACTTTGGCTTTCTAATGTCCGTTGAATTTCTTCAATAATGTAAGGCAGAGGTAAGGTAATTTTGCGCAAAGTTCCTGTTTCTGTCTCTGCGTAATAACTTGCGAGCGTTAACATTCGTTCTTGTTTTTTAACAATTTCCCGAACGGCTTTTAAAGCAGCCACACCGACCTGCTCAAATTCAACAATATCTTTGCCCAACACCTGTAGCCAATATTCAACCGTGTAGACTTTCCCCTGTTCATGCAGCGTTAACCAATCACGGCGCTCATTCAAATCTTGATAAATCTGAATGAGTGTACCAACCAGCTCAAAATCACTCGGTTGAACTTTGGCATAACTCAACACCTGATTAAATGTCGCATGCACAGGCACGGCAATGCCAAGGGCCAATCGCTCTAAAGCAAATTTAAAGCTATATCGATAATCGTCATCCCCTTCACACAAACTGCGCTTGAGATGCTCTGCATCAAGCCCTCGTTTAAAGCCTGCATCGGCGAGTAAATTTAAAATTCGCTCAACCTGAACATATTCAAGTTCGTAACGTTGCTGAGTCGCATACAAACTTAACCAGTCAGCAAAATCATCAAAGCTAAAACGCCCCTGCATCAACTGAATACGCCCAATCACGGCGCGCCATGCATTCAGTGCATCAAGTGATGCAACACCTGCGATTTTCACAGGCAAATGCACACCTTGCTCTGTGGCCATAGCAGGAAATACACTTCGAATTAGAGGCTCTATATCGGCCAAATTAGGAACTAAAACTAAAATATCATTTGGACGGCGCGGCTGCTCATGCGGTTTAGCCAACCAACCAATCAATTGCTCTTTTAATACTTCAAGTTGACGTAAAGTCGAATGGCAAACATGAATTTGAATAGAGTCATCATCTGAGGCAAGCTCATATTGTTTAGCTTGGGGTTCCACTAAATGTAAAATATCTGACTGAACTTTACCGAGTAAACTTTCAGGGAAATCATCCACAAAAGCATCAACCCACTTACCTTCTTCGCCCGTAGACAAATTGGATAATAGCGAAAAGTGGTCGCGGGCTTGTTTACCCAATCTGGTTAAAAGCGGATGTCTGGACTCACGCGCTTCAGCATTAAAATTGAGTGTAAATTTATTAAAAAAATCACTAATTTCAGCATCTGTAGCCTTTGGATTTTTTGCAATAAAACGCTCTTTTACTCCTAGGTCATAACGCTGCTTCCACAATGGATCGACACTATCAGCCCAATATTCTTGTGAAGGGTTATAGTGCAAAATCAATACATCAATATATTGGCCTAAACGGCGCAAGAACTGTAACTGGCTTGGTGGTAAATCTAATAAAGTAAAAATCACCACCTGATTAGGTAATCTTGAAATAGCGCGCTTACTGCGGTCCGGATGATCTAACTCTTGCCAGAACAACGCATCAATTTGCTGCATCTGCACAAAGTCATCATGAAAATGTTGCTGCCACAACCAACGCTGCCAACGCTCCAACTCTTGAGTTTGGTGCAATGCAAAAGCAGTCACTTCTTCGTCTTTTCGCACAATATATTTTTCAATATCGAGCGCTCGGCCTTGCCCCCAAGCAGCTAACCAGTTTTCTGGACAGGTACAACTATTTTCACAACCACGCTGGCACTGTCCACGATAAATCATATAGTTGCTAAATAAATCAGCAACCTGCTCAGCGACCCAATACAGCATTTTTTGTTTTTTTAATTGTTTATCGATGCCGTGTTCGAGTCGATCTGCGCTGTCATAAATGCGCTGAACAATAGAATGTAGAGGATGTGAATTGTCTATACCGATTGTGTCAGGTTGTATAAATTCATACAAAGCCTGATGAACCCGCCATTTAAAAATCAAACGTGGGATGTTCGCTTTTCGGACTTGATCTTTATGCGCAGTTAAAACTTGCTGGTAGGCATACCACTGAAAGCCACGTACTCGTTGGTGAAACTGGTAATTGGCACTTATGCCCTGCTGTTCTGCAAGTTTTTGTATCAGCCACTGTTCAACCGCAGGACTTGGAACAATAAAATGCTGGGTTTTCAAAACCTGTAATGGATGCGTTGAAGCTTGAGATGTAGACGCCAATACACCTTGCAACAACACATCAATACGTTGACTTTGAATAACATGAATCCCCATTTATTTCATTTCCTACTTGCATAATTTATGCACAAAATCATAAACATTCATTACTATACAACTGAATCTGACTATGTCACGTTGGTTTAAACACAGCATAATTTAACTTCAGGTGTCACTTACACTTGGTTTGAATGACGCCATCAAGAAATTTATACAGGTAGACATTATGAAAATTGACAAGATTCCTGACTATATTGATCCTAGCCTAAATCTGGAACAAATTCGCGATGAGTGCCATGATCTCATCAAAAAAAGAGCTTACGTCTCAGCAGGAGCGGCGATTGTACCGATTCCTTTTTTTGACGTGGTTATAGATTTGGGAATTTTGTCGCACCTGATCCCAGATATCAATTCCCGTTTTACTTTAGCACCTGAACACGTAAGTGTTTACGACCCAAAAACTAAAACAATTCACTGGGATGAGTTACGTAAACGTGGTTTTGAATTTTCAGGCTTTGTGGTGGCACGTACTACCGTTAAAAAAACATTTAATGGTTTTTTTGGCAAAATCGTAACGAAACAAGTGACTAAATTTATACCGCTGGGCGGACAAATTGTAGCAGCTAGTTTAGGCTATTTCATGATGAAAAAAATAGCAGAAACTCATCTTACTGACAGTTACAATCTTGCAAAACGTATTCAGCAAAAAAGCCGTACCACTATTGTAAATTAATCTATGTCTTATGGCTGAGAGCTTAATCTGCTCTCAGCTGTTTTAAAACCGCCCTTAATACTTCTAGACGTGCCGTATATTTATCATCAGTTGCAACAATATACCAAGGGGCGTAATCAGTACTGGTTCGCTCAAACATATCTGCTGCCGCTTTTAAATAATCGTCCCACTTATCACGATTACGCCAATCTTCCGCGGTAATTTTAAAACGTTTATGCGGTGTCTCTTCTCTGGCCTTAAAGCGCTGTTCTTGCTCATCTTTGCTAATCGCAAGCCAAATTTTTACTACAATCGTTTGACTATCAAATAAATCTTTTTCAAAACGATTAATTTCGTCATAGGCACGCTGCCACTCTAAAGGTGAAGCAAAACCTTCAACACGTTCAACAAGTACACGCCCATACCATGTCCGATCAAAGATCGTGATTTTCTCGGCTTCATTAATACGGTTCCAAAAGCGCCATAAGTAAGGGTGTCGTGCTTCAAAGCGTTCTGGTGCTCCAATACAGTGAATATCATATTCACGCGGGTCTAGGTTTTTAACAATTCGCTTAATTGCACCCCCTTTACCAGCAGCATCCATTCCCTCAAAAGCAATGACGACATTACGTTTATCGAAACGCATGGCATCAGCAATTTTTTTGCTTAGTTTATCGAGCTCTTTTTTATATTCGGCTTTTTCAAGGGGTTCATTAGAAGGTTTTAATAAACTCTCTGGAATTTTTGACTGCTGCCATTTCCCTTTGACTTCGGTTTCATGATCAGGAAGTTGGCGCATGTGTTGTAAAAGATACTGAGCAAAAAACTGATCACGCTGCTTTTCATCTTCGCCATCAATAATGTACCAATCGTCGGTAAAGCGACGGCGTAACTTTTGCAAAGTGTCATATTGTTTTTTATTACGCCAGTCTAAGCCGTGAAGCTTATGCCAGTGTTGCTCTGACGGATCAATTTTGTCTAAACGTTTTTGTAGTGATTTCCATGAAAGATCGAACCAGACTTTAACCACATCGACATAGTTATTTTTCAAATCTTGCTCAAATGCCCGCATATTTTCAACATATTCATCAAATCGCGCTTCATCTAAAGGTTCAGACACATGCGTTGCTGTGACGAGCAAATCGCTATACCAATTGCCAAACATCACCACGATTTGACCTTCGGTAGGAATAAACTCCGAATAAGATTGCCAAAATGCTTCTGTATCTGTCAGCACACGGGGTGCATCTGCTTTTACTCGCAAATATCTAGGGTCTAACCACTCACGAAGCTGCTTAACTGCTTCCCCTTTCCCTGCCAATTCAATACCACTCATTAAAATCAGCGTGCTTTTAGCATTGGGCTTTCCACGACTTTCTTTTAAAGCATATTGTGCTTCAATCAAATCGACAGAAAGCTGTTCTTCATCTCGAATTTCAAATTTTGGTTGTTGTTCACTCATAATCCACGGCTCTAATATTTTATTGTTTAATTTCGATGATCTTTAACTTATGCGGTTAAATGATGAATTGCTATACAAATTATGTCATTGCGACCAAATTTCATCTAGAAATTGACGCATGAATCATTTTTTTTACATCTTCTCGCCATAGTACAAGGTTACAATGCCTCTTATGATTTTTTGCAAATAGCCCAATATTAGAGTCTTACATGTCTAAACTCGCTGCTTTTGACGAACTTTTACAACAATATAAAACATTTAATTATCACGATAATCCAGTGCTTGCTCAACGTTTGGAAGATGTACAAACATGGTTAAAAGAACGGATGAAAGATACGCATCACGACTTTTTTAATTTGCCTGAACATAAACTCATGGCACAGTACTTTTTAAATCGTTTATATGGTGGTCCAGAGTTTGATGCCCTTGCAGCACAAATTGAACGCCTATTAAAATATGCCCATAAAGCCGAAAAAGTCTTGCCTGAGAATGCTATTAAAACCGGAACTAAATCGGTAAGTTTGGCTGTACTTGCCACTCAACTTGATGAACAAGTAGCGATACAGCTTCTTGAGGACTATCCAGCAGATACAGTGTTAACCGATGAGATTATGCGCTTAACGCTAACTAAACTTGATCAGGCAGAAGCTCGTTATCAACAACTTGCCCTTCTTGATGATTTGGGTACGGCTCTCGATAAATATATGCGTTCATTTATGATGTTTACGGCTTTTAAAATGTGTAAAGGCATTGCCCAAAAATATCACTTTGAATTGATGTATGATTTTATTCAAGATGGTTTTAGTGCGATGAAGCCGTTAAAATCAGCCGAGAACTTTATCAAGACTTTTACTGAAAAAGAACGCCAGATTATTGAAAATGTACATTCTGGGCATCCGAATCCGTTTAGAGTGTGATAAGGTCGGCACAGAGAAAAAATCAACCTTACGAAGTTGAGATTTTATTCATTATATTTGCATGATGATGCCTGTAAAAATAGACAAAATCTGTCATCATGCAGAACTTATTCCGTTTCACTTGAGTTTGAGTCTAGGAGAGACAATATGTCTAACGAAAACCAAAAGCCAACATCTCCAACTGAGCAGGCACAAAGTTCAGACAAAGTTAGCCCATTCCTAAGCTCACCTTTACCGCAAGGTACCCCTCAAGGGCAACAACAAACTTTACAGCAAACCTTAACTGATACACCGGTTAACGGTTCTGTACCAAAATATAATTTACCACGTGGTGCTAGTAATACTGGTAACGTGGGAGAAACCACACACTTTGGTTTCTCGACTGTTAAAACTGAAGATAAAGCTCAAAAAGTTGCTGAAGTATTCCACTCGGTTGCAAGCAAATATGACTTGATGAATGACCTTATGTCATTTGGTATTCACCGCCTATGGAAACGCTTCGCAATTAACATGTCTGGCGTACGCCGTGGTCAACACGTGTTAGATATTGCTGGTGGTACAGGCGACTTAGCAAAAGTATTTAGCCGTGAAGTTGGTCCTCAAGGCCATGTCGTTCTTTCAGACATTAACGAATCTATGCTTAATGTTGGTCGCGACCGCCTCATTGATGCAGGCTGTACCAATGTTGACTTCGTACTTGCCAATGCAGAAACATTAGAGCCTTTTGCAGACAATAGCTTTGACTTACTCACCATTAGCTTTGGTTTACGTAACGTGACGGATAAAGATGCAGCGCTTGCGTCTATGTTCCGTGTGTTGAAGCCAGGTGGTCGTTTACTTATTCTCGAATTTTCTAAGCCTGTATTTGAGCCATTCTCAAAACTTTATGACCTCTATTCATTCACTGCTTTACCGATTATGGGTAAATTGGTTGCGAATGACTCAGAAAGTTATAAATATTTGGCTGAATCAATTCGTATGCATCCAGACCAACGCACCTTAAAAGGTATGATGGAAAATGCTGGCTTCCAGAACTGTGACTATCACAACCTTACTGCTGGTATCGTTGCTGTTCACCGTGGCTTTAAACTGTAAGGGATAACGATATGTGGTCGATTCTGGCACTCGGTGCAGTCGAACGTATCATTCATCATCTGATCGATCTGGATGCGGTTACACGCATTCAGCTTAATCAGTTACAGGGCAAAATGTTGCGTGTTGTGATTGATAGCCCGCAGCTTTCTGTCGATGTATTCTTTGACCAAGAAAAAGTACGTCTTGAACCTACTGCAACAGGGCACAGTGAAAAGCCTTCTATTTTTGAACAACGCCCTTTTGATGCGCAATTCAAAATTTCTGAAGCAACAGCAACTTTGCATGTTAAAGATGTTATCGAACTGATTAAATTATTGGTCAGCGATCCAGATCATATTGGCAATATTCCATTGCAAGGTGATTACCACCTGCTACAGGATATTCAAAAGATTATGCAGCAAGCTGAACCAGATTTAGCTGCACATTTATCAAGATGGGTAGGCCCTCAACTCGCCCACGAAATTGGCAAGATTCAACTTGCACCTAAACATTTAAAACGCTCTCTTCAAAGTCATCTATTTTTTGCAGAAGACGCATTAAAAGAAGATAGTGGTCTATTTGCCCCTCGTTGGGAAATGGACGATTTAACTCAAGCAACTCGCAAGCTTAATCAAGACATTGACCGTCTAGAAGCAAGATTGCAGCAACTCAACACACAACTACAACCCTCTCAAGACTAGGTAAGACTGTATATGATTCCGCACGTTTCACGTTTACTCGAACTTTGGCGTATTGCAGCGCACTATAGACTCGATACGTTGTTCCCTGCGGATGAATTACCAGTTAAAGCTCAACGTGCATTAAGTGTTATTAAAATGCACCCAGCTGCATGGTCTAGTCGCGAACGTAAAAATCCTTTAAAGCTCAAAGAAGCTTTAGAAGAGATGGGGCCGCTTGCAATTAAGCTTGGACAATTACTGTCAACTCGACGTGATTTGATTCCACCTGAAATACTCGCTCAATTGGTCTTACTTCAAGATCAAGTAAAACCTTTTGATAGCAATGTTGCCAAACAACGTATTCAAGAATCATTAAAAGCTGACGTAAATACCTTGTTTGCACGATTTGATGACCAGCCATTAGCTGCTGCTTCAATTGCGCAAGTTCATACTGCTGCTTTGCACGACGGTCGAGAAGTTGTTGTAAAAGTGACTCGCCCCGACATTCGCAACCAAATTTTGCAAGACTTTGAGATTTTGGCATGGTTAGGCAACACATTAGAAAGTCGCCTTGAAGCTGCTCGTGCCTTACATCTCTCTGAAATTATTCAAGACTACCGCCAGATTATTTTAAATGAGCTGGACTTGAGTATCGAAGCAGACAATACCCGTCGTATGCGCCATTATTTTACTGGCTCAACCATGATGTACGTGCCTGAAGTCTACATGGACACCAAAGATGTCATGGTGGCAGAGCGCATTACAGGTGTACCTATTTCAGATACGGCAACCTTTGACCGTCTAGGTATGGACCGCGCACAACTTGCTGAAAAAGGTTTAACCATTTTCTTCACACAAGTATTCCGCGATAACTTTTTCCATGCCGACATGCACCCCGGCAATGTCTTTGTAGAAACAATTAACCCAAGCAATCCACGCTTTATTGCACTCGACTGTGCAATTATGGGTGAGTTATCTAAGCATGACCAGATGACCATTGCCCGCATGTTGCTTGCTGTAATGAACAGCAACTTTATGCAACTCATTCAAATTGTGCATCAAGCTGGCTGGATTCCACCGGGTACAGACCAAGATGCGCTATCGCGTGAAATGCGTCGCACGGTTGGGCCAATGGTGTCTAAACCAATGGATCAACTTGATTTTGCTGGCATCTTGATTCAAGTGATGGATATTGCCCGTCGCTTCCATTTAGAGATTCCACCACAACTCATGTTGTTGCTAAAGACTTTAGTGCATGTCGAAGGCTTAGGGACCGATCTTTATCCGCAGCTCGACATTTGGAAATTGGCAAAACCAATTTTGACTGAATGGGTCAAAGCCAATATGAACCCAGTCAAAAATATAAAAGAGTTAGGACAGCAACTACCTGACCTGCTTTTAGGTGCTCAAGATTTCCCAAGCTTAATTGTTGATAGTTTAAATGGTTTAAAAAATCAGTCTGCTTGGCAAGACCGTCAGTTACGCGAAATGCAGCAACTTCGTTTGCAAATGGAACATCAACAACGCCGCAGTTGGATGTTTGGTAGTAGCATGCTGATTTTACTCACCATCGCGATTATTAGTCCTTGGTTTGTTTCTATTATTTTAATTGTGCTAAGCAGTTTATTAGCGCTTTGGCGTATATTGAAATAAGTTTAAAATCCCTTGCCCGCGCAAGGGATTTTTTTATGTGAAAACTTTAATTTTCAAAAAAATTATAGATCAGCTATTCGTTGATTGCTAAATTTAATCTATAAATGCATCAAAAGAACAAACAATGAAAACACCTCATTTTGCGATTATCGGTGCTGGTACCGCAGGTTTAGCCACTGCGATTTTGCTCGCCCGTGAAGGCAATAACGTTACTATTTTTGAACAAGTTGATGAGTTATCTCCAGTAGGTGCGGGCTTATTACTACAACCAGCAGGTTTAGCAGTATTTGAACATTTAGGTATGCTCGATAAAGCGCTGCCATTAGGAGCAAAAGTAACAGGCTTAGAGGGGCAACTTCCCAACAAGCGTCTTTTAGTCAATAGCCACTATCATGAAGCATCCACAAATCTCTATGGTTTAGGTATACACCGAGCCACTTTATGTCATGTACTGACCCAAAAGCTTAGTGAGTATTCGAGCCAAATTACTTGGTGTATGAACCATTCTGTTGAGAGTTTTGAAGAACATAATGATGAAGTTCGACTATTCGGAACTCATCAAAATCAAAAGTTTGATGCTCGGTTTGACTCTGTCCTTATTGCGAATGGGGCTCGTAGCCAATTACGCCCCAAAGCATGGGTAAAGGTTGATCAAGCCTACCCTTGGGGTGCAGCGTGGAGTATCGTACCTGAGTGCCAAGTACTGGATTCTGAAATTCTGCATCAATTTTATGATCGCTCGAAAATCATGATGGGAATTCTTCCTACAGGAGCAATTCCAACAAACCCGCAACAACGCCTTTCGAGTATCTTCTGGAGCTTACCCACCCCGCAATTACAAAGCTTTCTGCAAGATGAACAAGCTAAACAAACTTGGTTAAAGCAAGTGTCAGAGCGTTGGCCCAAAGTTGCAGAATGGCTAAAAGAGATTTTATACGACAGTCAAACTCAGCCTAAATGGCTATCTGCAAACTACCGTGATGTAGTTATGACTCAATTTGGTCAAGGCCGAATTGGAGTGATTGGCGATGCCGCTCACGCGATGAGTCCACAGTTGGGGCAAGGCGCAAATATGGCATTATTGGATGCTTGGGCTTTTTCTCAATCATTGCAACATGCCCAAAAGAATCAAAAGATTGACTGGCCCCTGCTCTGGCAGCACTATCATCAACTTCGCCGTTCATCTACTCAGTTTTATCAATTTCTCAGTCGACTATTAACACCACTTTATCAATCTGACCATGGGTGGGTTGGAGGTCTAAGAGATCTTGTTTTCCCTTGGATGTATCAAATCCCCTATTTTCGAAAGGAAATGGCAATCACGATTTCAGGCTTAAAGACTGGTCCATTTCAGCAAATTGATTATGATCGAGTGGCTCAAACGCCTAAAGAAAGCCATGCTTTTAATGTAAAAAGCAAATCTTTGTCCGACTATTAACCCCACCAAATGATAATGAGTAACACATGAAAATTAGCCATCTTGATCATCTTGTTTTAACCGTCTCAAATATTGAAACTACCTGTAATTTCTATCAAACCGTATTAGGGTTTGAAGTCATCATTTTTAAAGGTGATAGAAAGGCTCTAAAGTTTGGAAATCAAAAAATAAATTTACACCAGCAAGGTAACGAGTTTGAACCTAAGGCATTACAGCCAACACCCGGATCTGCCGACCTGTGTTTTATTTCAGAAACTCCTATTTCAGAAGTGATTGCGCATCTTAATCAATTAAATATTACAATTGAGGAAGGCCCCGTTGAACGTACGGGTGCAATGCATCCTATTCTTTCAGTTTATATTCGCGATCCAGATCAAAATTTGATTGAGATTTCAAATATTCTCACGTCTTAGCCACTTGAATAAGATACTGACTGGTAAGCATTACAAGATGTTCATTACTATGACAAAGACAAAAAGCGCAAAGAATTTTTCCGCAAAGCGACATTGATGCCGTACACTATACAAGCTATTTTTTAGCATCTGATTGAAATCAATTTATAGTTCATATTTCTTTGGTGATTCCTCATGAATAACACGCAATGGCTCGATGAAGTAAAATTTAACGAACAAGGTCTTATCCCTGCCATTGCTCAACATCATCAAACCGGACGTATTTTGATGGTGGCGTGGATGAACCGTGAAGCACTTGCGCTCACAGCAGAAAAAAATCAGGCTGTTTATTTCTCTCGCTCTCGCCAAAAACTTTGGCACAAGGGTGAAGAGTCAGGCCATTTTCAAACAGTTTATGAAATTCGTCTGGACTGTGACGCGGACGTAATTATTCTACAAATTGAACAACACGGTGGTATTGCATGCCATACAGGCCGTGAGTCTTGTTTCTATCGTAAACTCACACCACAGGGCTGGGAAATTGTTGATGCACAATTAAAAGACCCTACTGCAATTTATGGTGAGAAAGCTAAAACTGAAAGCCACGATCATGCTCACACTACTGAACAAGTTGATGTACTTGCTCACTTAGGACAATTGATGCAAGAGCGTAAGCAAGCTGAAGCAGATACTTCATATGTTGCAAGCCTCTACAAAAAAGGCATCAATAAAATCTTAGAAAAAGTGGGTGAAGAAAGTGTAGAAGCCATTATTGCTGCTAAAGATTTTGCCGCACAGGATTCAGAAGCTCACTTAAACGATCTCGTTTATGAAACAGCAGATTTGTGGTTCCATACTATTGTGATGTTGGGTTATTTCGATCTTAATCCACAACTTATTATTGACGAATTAGCTCGTCGTCAGGGTTTATCTGGTTTAGTTGAAAAAGCTAACCGCAACAAGGTTTAAAATCACTCAGTGTCGAATATTGAAAAACCTAAAGCCACCTATGAGCAAGCCATTGCCATAGATAACGCACGTCTTGGGCAGTCATTTAAAGTGATTGCCTATGCTGGCACAGGTAAAACCACCACTCTACAAATGATTAGCGATGCCATGCCTGAACGGCGTGGTATGTATCTAGCATTTAACAAAGCCATTGCAGGCGAAGCACAAAACAAATTTCATCGTAATGTGGACTGTCGTACTTTTCACTCGCTTGCTTTTCGTAGCGTGCCGCGCGGTGTGACTGATAAATTACGTCTACCGCGACTAAGTCCAAGTTTTATTGCTAAAGAATATCGACTAGAACCTATTACGCTACGACGTATGATGGGTGGGCGTTACGAGAAATATGTCTTAATGCCAAGCCGTCTAGCGAGTCTTGTAGCAAATGCAGTCAGCTATTTCTGTTCAACGAGTTCTCAATATCCGGCACCTCGACATATTCAGGCACCTAACTGGTTGCATCCAGACGATATTATCGAATTACAAAATCACCTTTATCCTGCTGTGGAACGACGTTGGTTAGAATCGATTGACCAAAACCATCAAGCTGGTATTGGACATGATATTTACCTCAAACTTTGGGCATTGTCTGAGCCAAACATTCCTACTGACTATGTGTTGTTTGATGAAGCACAAGATGCTGATCCACTAATGCTAGGCATTCTGCTTCGCCAAAAAAATACTCAAGTTATTTATGTCGGTGATGCACATCAACAAATCTATGCTTGGCGTGGTGCAATTAATGCCATGCAACAATTGCCCTTGCCGGAATCTCGATTAACCACTTCTTTTCGTTTTGGTGAAACAATTGCTGATGTAGCCAATGCACTGCTTGGTGGTTTAAATGAAACTGTTCCCTTGCTTGGTAATCCAAACCAGAAATCAAGTGTAGTGAATAAACCACATACCAAAATGCGTGATGCAATTTTATGCCGCACCAATGCTCGTGCAATGGAGCTTTTACTGGCAGGCTTAGTTCACGGCGATAAAGTGAGTTTGCAGGCGGATCATCAAAAACTAAACCGTTTTGTAGACGCCGCAAGTCTCTTAAAGCAAGGAAAACGAGTTACTGACGTTCCTGAATTGGCATGGTTTAACTCATGGCATGATGTACATGAGTACTGTGAAACCAATGAAGGAAGTGACATTAAACCATTGGTTAAACTGGTTGATGATCACGGCACTGACCCGCTAAAAAAAGCACTTGCAAAGATTACTCCACTTGAGCAAGCTGATTATGTCATCTCCACAGCTCATAAAGCGAAAGGGCTAGAATGGAATCGCGTTCATATTGAAGATGACTATCAATTTAAAATTAATGGCTTAGAGCACAAGATTAGTGATGAAGAGTTAAGATTACTTTACGTTGCCTGTACTCGTGCTAAAGTAAGTCTAAATATCCATCATCTTTATGATCTGATACAACAATTAAAACTAAGGGCGCCTTTAAGTCTTCGTCAATCGGTTGGTTGAAGCGCTCATAATTAGGTGAGCCTATGCAACTTGAATCTATCCAATTTAAACATATTGCTCTTTTTCACGATCTTAAAATACAGTTTCAATATGAAAAACAGCCGATTACCTTAATTTTAGGTGAACAAGCAACGGGTAAAAGTATGTTGCTCAAACATACTTACCATGCTCTAACTTGGTTCCCTGCCCGTTTTAAAGATTTACGTAGCCCTGGTATTGTTATGCCTGACCAAGACATTACTCAATCGCGTCTACAATCAAAAATCGAAGTTACCCTTCAAGTTCCACCAGAAATTGGCTCTTTACCAGAAAGTGCCTCTGCTCAAGAGGTAGATTCTTCGCTGTGTAGCTGGAAACTTTTTAAGACCCTAAATTCAAGTGGTATTGGAATCAGCCAAGTTGAAACTCAGCAACTTGATCAGACTATGGCCCTTTATCAACAAATCATCAAAAAAGATCCATTACAAGGATTACCCTTAGTCGCTTACTATCCAGCCGAGCGATTTGTAAATGATATTAATCTGCTCAATAAAAATTTACCCGGCATTACTCAAGCCATTTCAGCCTATGATATTAGTCCAGTTCCATTTACAACCTTCACGCGTTTTTTTGAATGGTTACGTGAAATTAGTGATATCGAAAATGCTCAAGCTGCACATCTGGTACAACGCATTAAATCTAAGCAATCAGATCCACAAGATCAGACAGAACTATTCAATGAACTTCAAAAGGAGTTAGCTGGGCAGCCGAAACAGCTCACCACACCTAATCTCTATGCTCTTAAAAATGCATTAAATATCGTCTTGCCAGAGCTCAAAGACTTATATTTGCAATATCAGCCTCGGCTTCAACTCATGGCTAACTATGATGGTCAAACCCTGCCTTTTCAGCAACTTTCCAACACCACAAAAACTTGGATTGCCTTAGTAGGCGATATTGCCCGCAGGCTCTGTTTACTCAATCCGTTAAGCCTAAACCCTTGCCTTGAAGGTGAAGGAGTCTTATTGATTGATCAAATTGACGCGCAACTCGATGCACGGCATTGTTCAGAAATTTTAAACAAACTCCATCAGGCATTTCCACGCTTACAAATTATTGCAACTGGAAGTCGTGAAGAGTTACTAGAACATGCCTCAGCCTATCAATGTTTAAAACTAGAGCATGGTAAAATTAGCCATCTTGATTTAAATACCACCAAACAACAACTTGAACACATCTATACATTACTCCAAAGAAACGAGTCATTGGTTCCACATATAGAAACACAGCTTCCAAGCTTAATAGACCCTACTCCCTCTCCAGCACAGATTGATATTTTATTTCAGCAGATTCAGGGTTTAAATGAACAACAAAAAAATGAATTGCTACGCATGATTCATGCAGGAGACACACCAGAAGAAAGCCCTTCTGTTTAAATTTTATAATCAATCGGCTCTCTTTTTATAATTAAAAAGCAGGGCCACAAAATATATGGTTGAGTCAGATTTTTTAGCTTCAAAAATAACTAGATGTTGTTACTACATGTAATAACATCAGATTTTTACTGCTTTTTTAGTGTACAATAAATTTCATTTTGCGTTTTTATTCTTCAAGTTGCGCAATACAACTTGTTTCTCGCTTTATTTTCTAATTTGGTCGGGTTTTCAGAATAACAAAGCCTTGGAACTCTCTTTGAATTCCTATCTATTCTGAAATTAAAAATTCACCTTTAGGTTTCGGCCTAAATCACATATGGATACGAGTGTGCTACCGATAATTATCTTATTACCGTTAATATTAGGCACCACCCTTGTTTCATTGCTTCAACGATTCTCTCGTGGAGTAACGGCTTTAGGGGCAATTGGAGTCAGTTTAACCAGTTTTGGTTTATTACTGGCTCAAGCTAAAACTGTGCTTGGTGGTGCAAGCATTCAACAAAGCTGGGATTGGTTACCTCAACTAGGAATTAATCTAAGCTTCAGACTCGATGCTCTTGGTTTACTATTTTCTTTACTTATTACCGGTATCGGTACCCTCATTTATATATACGCCTATTACTATCTTGGCCCTAAAAACTCTTTAAGCAAACTCTATGCTTTACTCATGCTGTTTATGGCAGCAATGCTGGGAATTTCGCTCTCTAATAATCTTATTATTTTATTAGTCTTTTGGGAGCTCACCAGTATTTCATCTTTCTTATTAGTGGGTTACTGGAGTCATTATGAGGCGGCTCAACGCGGCTCTCGAATGGCGCTCACTATTACAGGGATGGGCGGTTTGGCGTTATTGGGTGGATTTGTTTTATTAGGGCAAATCACTGGAACCTATGAAATTAGTGACATCATGGGTATGAAAGATGCCATTCAAGCTCATACTCTATTTGTTCCAATGCTATTACTTATTTTGCTTGGTGCATTTACAAAGAGTGCTCAGTTCCCATTCCATTTTTGGTTACCAAATGCAATGGCAGCACCAACTCCGGTGTCTGCTTACCTACACTCTGCGACCATGGTAAAAGCGGGGATTTTTCTACTTGCCCGCTTACTGCCAATTTTTGTAGGCGCTGCGATCTATCACAATATCGTGACATTTATCGGCCTGTTTACACTTTGTATGGCAGCATGTTTTGCCATTTTCAAAGAAGATTTAAAAGGTTTGCTCGCCTATTCAACGATTAGTCATTTGGGACTCATTGTTTGTTTACTTGGTATCGGTTCACCTTTAGCCGTTGCTGCTGCTATTTTTCATATTATTAACCATGCAACATTTAAAGCTGCACTCTTTATGATTGCAGGGATCATTGACCATGAAACGGGTACACGTGATCTTCGAAAACTCAGTGGTATTTGGCAATTACTTCCTTTCACTGCCACATTAACCATGATTACCGCTGCCTCTATGGCAGGTGTACCGCTCACCAATGGCTTTATTTCTAAAGAGATGTTCTTTACCGAGCTATTGGCGAATCTTTCAGGTTCAGCAGTTATCTTTGCCAGCATCATTGCAACGCTTGCTGGTATTTTTGCAGTAAGTTATTCAATTCGCTTAGTGCACGGCGTATTTTTTGACGGTCCGATTGGTAAACAGGTACCAAATAAAGATGCACATGAACCGCCTATGGGCATGCGCGCACCAGCTCTTCTTCTTGCTGTGCTATGTATCCTAGTCGGCGTTTTACCTTCTTTGTTGGTAGAACCACTAGTAAATAGCGTAACGAGAGCAAGCTTGATGCAACCAGAGTTTGCAGGAACTCATCTTGCGATCTGGCATGGCTTCAATGCCCCTCTTGTGATGAGTATTATTGCCTTAGTCGGCGGCACAATCTTCTATTTTGCTTTGGCAAAAGATGGCATGATTCGTAAAATTGACCTTGACCCACGTCTTGGCAAATTTCAAGGCCGCATTTTATTTGATTTATTTTTAAAACATCTGTTGCTTACAAGCCGAAAAATCAAACAAAAAACTGAAAATGGCTCATTGCAAAGTTACTTGTTCATGATCATTGCGTTTAGCGTCATCATGGTAACTATGCCGCTACTCAATCAAGGGCTCACCACAGGCACACGTGAACTCACTCATGCCCCATGGATTGCCATTGTTCTCTGGCTGACCTTATTCTCAGGTTGCTGGATGATGCTGTGGTTCCATCATGAGCGTATTAAAGCAGTCCTTATTAGTGGTGCAATTGGTCTGGTTGTAACGATGGTGTTTGTCACCATGTCAGCTCCAGATTTAGCACTGACTCAAATTACCGTGGATGTTGTAACCACTGTTCTTTTATTAATGAGTTTATCTTTACTTCCACAGCTAACGCCGTATGAATCTCTTCGCTCAAGACGTTTAAGAGATGCTGCTTTAGCGATTATTGGAGGCTTAGGGATAGGCTGGATCGCATGGCTGATTTTAACTCGTGATCATAATTCAATTTCATGGTTCTTTGCTCAACAGTCTTTACCACTTGGTGGCGGCTCAAATATTGTAAACGTCATTTTAGTTGACTTCCGTGGTTTCGATACCTTTGGTGAAATTACGGTGCTGGGCATTGCTGCTATTGGTTCACTTTGCCTCATGGATGGTATGCGTGTACATGGTACAACCATGACCCAAGGTCTCACCTATCGTTTTAATCCATCTCCGCTCATGTTCCGTATTACAGCCTCTTGGGTATTGCCATTGGCGTTGGTCGTAAGTGTTTATATCTTTATGCGAGGCCATAACTATCCGGGCGGTGGTTTTATTGCAGGTCTAATCACCTCAATGGCGTTAATCATTCAATATATTGCGCTAGGTCAAGACCAAACTGAACAATTACTCAAAGCAAAATCAGGCCGTCTTTACGAAGTCTGGATTGGTTCAGGTTTAACCATTGCTGGGCTTACTGGTGTAGCTGCATGGTTCTGGTTACGCCCATTCCTGACTAGCGCGCATGTGTATGTTGAGTTACCAATTCTAGGAAAACTACATTTGGCTTCGGCTGCAAGTTTTGACTTAGGGGTTTATATCACCGTGGTTGGTGCAACGATGTTGCTCATCTCGGTATTGGGAGACTCTCGCCACTCAAGCATGGCTGGTCCTGTAGTACCCCATCGGGAGGAATCATCATGATCAGTTTAGAATTCTTATTAGCTTCCGCGATTGGTTTACTTGTTGCCACAGGTATTTATCTGATTTTACGTGCTCGTACTTTCCCTGTCGTGCTTGGATTAGCTGTAATTGGCTATGCTGTAAACCTATTTTTATTTGCGATGGGCCGATTACAAATCAGCTCCCCCGCAATTTTAACTGAAACAACAAAAATAACCGATCCACTTCCTCAAGCGCTGGTGTTAACAGCCATTGTGATCGGTTTTGCAACCACCGCTTTTATTGTACAACTGGCACTGCGTAGCCGTTATGAATCAGGTAGTGATCATGTTGATGCTAAAGAAGACATCTCTCCAACATACGACCCACGCGAGGATGAGCCGTAATGTTTGATTTTTTATCTTTCTGGCAAGAACATGCGCCGATTTTTAGCATTCTCATTCCGGCATTTACTGCTTTTATCTTATTACTGCTAGGCAATCCAGGTGCAGGTGCTTTAAAAGATGACTGGCGACAACCATGGCGTCGTGGCATTAGCCTTGTTTCCGCAATTGCTGGATTAATTACTGCAATTGTATATTTGAGCTTTGCAAGCACAGGTCAAATTACCACTTACCAGTTGAGTGAATGGTCAGCACCGTTTGGTATTGTGCTCGTGTTAGATCGTCTTTCTGCTTTTATGCTGGTACTGACCTATGCGTTAGTCGTTCCAGTTTTATGGTATGCAAGCGACAATTGGGATACGCGTGGTCGCTATTTCCATGCCATGGCGCATTTCTTGTTAATGGGTATCTGCGGAGCATTTTTAACAGGCGATTTATTTAACCTTTTCGTCTTTTTTGAAATCTTATTGATGGCTTCGTATGTTTTGCTTTTACATGGGCAAGGCAAACCACGTTTTCAGCTTGGCGTTCACTATGTCATTATCAATCTTCTAGCCTCTGCCCTATTCTTAATCGGTCTTGGCATGATTTATGGCAGTGTAGGTAGCCTCAACATGGCTGATGTTTCACGCCTTATTCCGACACTTGAAGCAGATCAACACAAATTAGCTGTAGCAGGTGCCCTACTTTTATTTGTAGTGTTTGGCATTAAAGCAGCGATGCTTCCCGTAGGTTTTTGGCTACCAAAAACTTATGCTGTTGCAAGTACACCTGTAGCTGCAATTTTCACCATTATGACCAAGGTCGGGATCTATTCGATTTTGCGTGTAAATGGAACAGTATTTGACGATGCGCTTAGTCAAGAAATCTTAAAAAGCTGGTTACTTCCAATTGGTTTAATTACTTCACTTTACGGTGTGATTGCAGCAATTGGAGCAGATCGTTTACGTCGCTTTGTCGGCTTTATGGTTCTTTCTTCAATTGGTACCTTGCTCACAGCAATTGCCATGTCGAATACACAAGCATGGTCTGGCGCTTTATATTACTTAGTACACAGTACGCTAATTGGCGCGGCTTTTTATCTATTTTGTGGCTGGATAACTTCACAACGTGGAGACTTTAAAGATCATTTAAAAGTTGCCCCAAGAATCAAACAAGAAAAAGCGGCTATGCTAACTTATTTCTTGATTGCCATGATGCTCGCGGGTTTACCACCTTTTAGTGGTTTTCTTGGAAAAGTATTTATTTTACAAGCGACAGTTGAAGCCAGCTATCAAGGCTGGATCATTGGTGTTGTGCTTGTTGTGAGCCTATTAAGTATTATTGCTTTAACACGAGTTGGTTTTATCTTGTTCTGGCGAGCAACACCACCAGAGGAAGATCCAATCCATCCAGCGTATATTGTTTATCGAGCATTACCAGAACGAGCACCACCACGTAATGATCAAGTGATTTATGTGTTACTTGCTGGATTAATCGCTTATGTTGTCTTTGCTGCGCCTATTCAACATTACACTTTAAGTACGGCCCAGCAGATTCAAGACCATGCACTTTACCAAAGCACTATTCTTAAAGTAGATAAAAATGGTGAAGCTATCAGCGTACAACCATTTGACCCTGCTTACCTACCAGAAACTAAATATGGTGGTGAGGTTGAAGATCATAATGCTTACCTCGTTCCAGATATTATTTCGAAAGATACCTTCAATGGTGAACATATTTCGGAATATAAACTTCGACAAATTCAGCAACAGGACAAACTACAAACGCCTACCATTGTTGATGAAAGTCAATTGAAACCTATGGAGCCATAACAATGCAGTTATCTCATTTGCTTGAACGCTGGTTTCCACATCCATTTGTTTCCGTTCTTATCATTTTATTTTGGCTGATGCTGTCACATAGTCTTGATGCTAGTGACATTCTGACGGCAGTACTGTTGGGTTTAATTATTCCTCGTTTAGTCAAACCGTTTATTACCCGCACACCGCATATTCACTGGAAACCAGCTGTTAAATTATGCTTTGTGGTTCTTTGGGATATTGTTATTTCTAACTTTCGAGTGGCAAAGCTCGTTTTAGGACCTACCAAAAATTTACATCCTAAATGGTATCGTGTACCGCTAGAAACGGAACATGAACAGGTCAATACCTTACTGGCAATGATCATCACCACAACGCCAGGTACGGTTTCTGCGGGTATTGATCAGGAACGTGGAGATATTCTGGTTCATGCGTTGAGCACGGATAATACCGAATCTGATATTGAAGACATCAAACAACGTTATGAAATTCCACTTATGGAAATTTTTGATGTAAAAAGCAAAACGGAGGCAAGTGCATGACCATCCTACCCTATGCTCTAGGTATTAGCTCAATTGCCATTACAATCTCTATGCTACTTTGTCTCTTCAGATTGGTCATAGGCCCATCAATTGTAGATCGACTTTTAGCACTCGATACTCTCTTCTTAAATGCAACTTGCCTCATTGTTGTTTTAGGCATTTATTGGATGACGACCTCTTTATTTGAAGGAGCTCTACTGGTTGCTATGCTAGGTTTCGTATCTACAGCAGCCTTAGCACGTTACTTCACAACTGGTCACGTAATCGATTAAGGAGAGATCAAAATGCAGTTCGTAATGGAAATTATTGTTTCGGTCTTTTTGGTTTTTGGCGCTTTCTTTATGTTAGTCGGCTCGATTGGTATGGTCCGCTTACCCGACTTATTCATGCGCTTACACGCACCCACAAAATCGAGCACGTTAGGATTAGGCAGTTTTTTGATTGCGTCTATGATCTTTTTTGCTTTTCAAGGCCGCTTTGGTTTTGCCGAGCTACTGATCACACTTTTAGCTTTTATTACCGCACCGGTTTCAGCAAATTTAATTGCTCAAGCTGCGCTACATTTACGTTTGCGCTCACTGAGTGGAGAAGTTCCTGAGTCAATTGAACGCCCCTTGCCATGGGACCGTTATAAAATTGGCCAGCGTTTCTCGCAAAATAAACCGCCTATGGATCCTCCTAAAGATTAGGAAAAAGCCCAACAATAAAAAAGCCACCCGAAGGTGGCTTTTTTATTTTTAATATTACTGTTCTTCGTCTGAATCGCGTTTCGGTAAATCATTTACCGCTTTTTCGATCAAACCAAACATATAGTTACCATAAGCATTCGTCTTATCATAATGAAAACGCAATCTTGGCGTAATACGTGTCTTGATACGACGGCTCAATTCATGACGCAAGAAACCAGAAGCTTTATTTAATACATCTAAAGTTTCTTTATTTGCTGCTTCACTTTGCTCATCGCCAAGCTCACGTCCCATTACGGTGACATAAACTTCAGCATAACCCATGTCTGCACTGACTTTCACCGCAGAGATGGTCACCAGACCACCTAAGCGAGGATCTTTAAGCTCTTGACGAATCAGCTCAGACAACTCGCGTTGAACTGAATCCGCCATGCGCTTTAAGCGTTGGCTACCCGCCATTAAAGACTCCGTTTAATCAATTGAACATCATAGACTTCAATTTTATCTTTCACTTTGATGTCTTTATAACCTTTCACCGCAAGACCACATTCCATACCGGCACGAACTTCTTCAACCACTTCTTTATAGCGACGAAGAGATTCAAGCTCACCTTGGAACACAACCACGTCATCACGTAATACGCGAATCGGTTTATTACGATGCAATACACCTTCAAGTACCATACAGCCTGCTGCTGCACCAAACTTACTTGAGTGGAATACTTCACGTACTTCAGCAACACCCAAGATAGTTTCACGATGTTCAGGAGCAAGTTTACCGCTCATAGCATCTTTCACATCATCAATTAATTCATAGATGATGCTGTAGTAACGAATATCGATACCGTCTTGGTCACTTCTCTGACGAGCAGTCGTATCAGCACGAACGTTAAAGCCTAACAATACAGCTTCTGAAGATTCAGCAAGAATCACATCAGACTCAGTAATCGCGCCAACACCCGAACTAATTACACGAACTTTTACTTCATCAGTAGATAATTCATGTAAAGCTGCATTCAATGCTTCTAAAGTACCACGTACGTCTGTTCTTAAAACAACGTTCACTGTAGGAACATCTTTTTTGCCCATTGACGACATGATATTTTCAAGACGCATTGCGCTTTGACGATCAATACGTTTTTGACGTTCACGGTCAGCACGAGCATCAGCAACTTCACGCGCTTTCTTCTCGTCATTTACAACAAGAACTTCATCACCTGCCATTGGAGCATCTGGAAGACCCAGAATTTCTACTGGAATAGATGGTCCTGCTGATTTAATCGGCTTACCATTTTCATCAGACATTGCACGGACACGACCATATGATGAACCTGCAAGAACGAGGTCACCAATGTTTAATGTACCGTTTTGAACAAGAATAGAAGTTACTGCACCACGGCCTTTATCAACACGTGCTTCAATAACAACACCTTGTGCAGCACCTTCAGCAGATGCTTTTAATTCCATCAATTCTGATTGAATAAGAATTAAATCAAGGAGTTCATCAATACCTTGTCCACTGTGTGCAGAAACCTTAGCAATCGGAACATCACCACCCCATTCTTCTGGAACGATTTGTTTCGTTGTTAATTCATTTAACACACGGTCTGGATCAGCAGATTCTTTATCCATTTTGTTGATTGCAACAATAATTGGAGTACCTGCTGCACGCGCATGGTCAATTGCTTCTGCAGTTTGTGGCATTACACCGTCATCTGCTGCAACAACCAATACAACGATATCCGTTGCTTTAGCACCACGTGCACGCATTGAAGTAAATGCAGCATGTCCCGGTGTATCAAGGAATGTAATGATTCCTTTGTCTGTTTCAACGTGATATGCACCAATATGCTGGGTAATACCACCTGCTTCGCCTGCCGCCACTTTCGAACGACGGATACGGTCAAGCAACGATGTTTTACCATGGTCAACGTGACCCATAATGGTAACAACTGGCGGACGAGTCGTTTGCTCACCACGTGCTTCTTCAGCCGCTTCAAGCAAGTTATCTTCCGCTTGAGTATCAGAAACTAAAACAGGGTTATGGCCCATTTCTTCAACAACAAGTGCTGCTGTATCTTGATCAATAGCTTGTTCCTGATTAACCAATTCACCCATTTTCATAAGTGTTTTGATAACTTCACGTACTTTAATCGCCATTTTTTGAGCAAGATCGGCAACAACAATGCTTGAACCGATTTCTACATCATAAACTTGCTTTTTAACTGGTTTTTCAAATCCATGCTTATTAGCTTGGCTTGATTTTAAACCACGTTTGTTATGGTTAACAAAGCTTTGCTCTTCTTGACCACGACGACCACCTTTTTTACCCGCACGAGGGTTAGTGGTTGCGCCACCGCGTTTAATTTCACGGTCTTCTTGCTTAAATGAATCTTCATAAGCTTGGCCAACTAAACCAGAAGCAAGTGGAGAATCATCAATCACACGAATTGTCGTAGTAGCTTCGTCACTTGAATACTTAGACGCCATTTTGCGCATCTGTTCAAGTGTACGTTGCTGAGCTTCTTCAGCCGCTTTACGACGCGCAGCTTCTTCAGTCGCTTTTAACTGAGCTGTTTGTGCTTCACGTGCTTTCTTTTGCTCTAATGTTTCTGCTGGTTTTGGTGCAGGTTTTACTGTACCACCACCACGTCTTTTCACTACTACAGCAGCTTTAGGAGCTGTCTGCGCAGCGCTATCTTGTTGATGAGCAGCACGCATAGCATCTAAAGTTGCTTTTGCTTTTTGCTCTGTTTGAAGACGCGCGTTTTGCTGTGCAGTGTCACGCGTTTGTTGTTCTACACGTGTTTTAGCTTCAGCTTCTGCACGTGCTTTAGCTTCAGCTGCAATTTGTTCAGGGTTTGGTTTAGCAAAAACCTGCTTTTTACGTACTTCTACGTTAATTGTTTTTGCTTTACCTGAAGTACTTGCAACTTTAGCGGTACTGGTTGTTTTACGTTTCAACGCAATTTTTCCTGTGTTACCACTTTCCTGACCATGCACTTTTTTCAAATGATTGACTAAAGTATCCTGTTGTTCAGTGGTAATAATATCGTCTGCTGTACGTTGAGGCAAACCTGCTTCACGAGCCTGTTCTAGGAGCTTCTCAACAGGACGTTCTACACTGAGAGCTAACTCTTTAATCGACTTGTCCGTCATATTTCATCTCCTAGTTAAACCATGATTCGCGAGCTTTCATGATCAATTGACCTGCTTTTTCATGATCAAGTCCTTCAATATCAGAGATATCGTCAGTAGCCTGATCTGCCAAATCATCGACAGTAATAATACCGCGAGCGGCAAGCGAGTAAGCGATCTCAGAAGTCATGCCTTCCATTGTTAGAAGGTCTGCGCTCGGTTCTTGAATATTTTCTTGCTGTTTCAAAGCATCAGTAAGTGCTGCTTCTTTTGCACGACTTTGCAATAACTCAACCAATTCAGCATCAAGCTCAATTTCGTCAAAAGTTTCAGCTGGAACATAAGCAATCTCTTCTAAAGAGGTAAAGCCCATTTCTACCAATGCCATTGCTAAATCTTCTTCAATATCGAGACGTGATACAAACATGTCAAGATATTGCTGAGCTTCATTTTGCTGACGAGCACGATACTCTTCTTCAAGCATCATGTCGAGTTTGTAGCCAGTTAAATCAGAAGCCAAGCGAACATTTTGACCTTGTGAGCCAATCGCACGAGCCAATTGATCGCTGGTTGCAAAAATAATATCGGCACTTCTTGCATCTTCATCAAGCACGATGCCTGAAACATCAGCTGGTTCTAATGCACTTGCAATGTACTGAGCTGGATCATCAGACCAGACCACTACATCAATACGTTCACCGTTTAACTCTTGTTGTACTGCTTGAATACGCGTACCACGCATACCAATACATGCACCCACAGGGTCAATACGATGATCATTTGTTTTAACTGCAATTTTAGCACGAACGCCTGGTTGACGTGCCGCTGCTTTAATTTCAATAATTTCTTCAGAAATCTCAGGAATTTCTTTTTTCATTAAAGCAATTAGCATTTCCGGCTTAGCGCGTGATAACAACAACTGAGCACCACGACCTTCACGGTTCACATTGTATAAAATAGCGTTCATACGTTGTTTCGGACGAAGAATTTCTTTAGGAATCATTTCTTCGCGCGCAAGATAAGCTTCAGCGTTGTCGCCTAAATCGATAATAAAGCCATCTTTAGTTTGTTTTTTCACTTCACCGTAAATTAACTCACCAACTTTAGACTCGTATGCATCAGCAATTAAAGCACGCTCAGCTTCACGAATTTTTTGTACGATAACTTGTTTTGCAATTTGTGCAGCGATACGACCAAACTCAATAGATTCTACTTCGAGTTCACGTACATCACCAATTGACCATTTAGATGGGTCAAGATCAGAAATCGCATCTTGGCAAGCTGGCATTTCATGATCTTCATCTGCCACGACAGTCCATTGACGGAACGTACTGTAATCACCAGTTTTACGATCAATTTCTACACGAAGCTGAGCTTCTTCAGCATGCGTACCTTCGTAAAATCTTTTCTTCGTTGCAGCAACTAGAGCTTGTTCTAAAGCCTCGAAGATCGCTTCACGACTAACACCTTTTTCATTACTAACCGTTTCAACAACGGTAAGAATTTCGCGGCCCATAAGTCACCTACCGATTTCTTATAAAATTTAATAAATTTAATCTTGATAGATCAAGTTTGCTTTATCGATATTGTTGCTGTCGATCTCAAGCACGTGCTTCCCATCAACTTCAACCTGAATTTCTTCATTTTCAAGGTCTACTGAGATAAGTTTTGCTTGAAATTTACGACGGTTTTCTACTGCTGCAATCAAACGCAAAGCAATTTGTTGTCCAATGTAGCCTTGTAACTGTTCTAGTTGAAAAAACGGACGATCCCAGCCCGGTGAAGAAACTTCTAATGAATACTCACCTGAAATTGGATCATGAACATCCAGCATTGCGCCAACTTGTTGCGTTACACGCACACAATCTTGTACACCAATACCACGGCCTTGTTCTACTTCGCCATCTTCATTAAGCACAGGCTCAGCATCTTCACTTACCGCTTTGTCGATATAAATACGTAATAATGAACGTTTGCCTTGTGGGATGAACTCGATTCCCCAAAGGTCGACACCACATGCTTGTACTGCAGGAACAATTAAGTCATGCAATGCTTGGGATTTATTTGATAATTTCATTTACTCTCGTCATTCTCGTGCGATTCAATCGGTTGTTTTAACCGACACAGACCTACTATAGTGAAGCATGACTATTTGACCAATTGATGTCGAAACTACACGATAGCGATACGATAACCAATAAAAAAGGGCGTTAATCGCCCCTATGTAGCACAGAAAACAATAATCCACTGTGCAAAAAGGCCCACTTGTCTGTGAGCCTCTTTTAAGAAACTTGGTAGCGGGAGCTGGATTTGAACCAACGACCTTCGGGTTATGAGCCCGACGAGCTACCAGACTGCTCCATCCCGCATCAACGTGCAAAAATTATATACAAGTATCAAATAAAGTCAATGTAAACTTTCTAGATACTGTCTGATTAAGTTGCACCTTAATCAAATTGGTAGCGGGAGCTGGATTTGAACCAACGACCTTCGGGTTATGAGCCCGACGAGCTACCAGACTGCTCCATCCCGCAACAAAAACAAACCACTTGCACTCAACTTTCTGGTTAAAAGCTGGTGCGGAAGGGGGGACTTGAACCCCCACGCCCGAAGGCACTACCACCTCAAGGTAGCGTGTCTACCAATTCCACCACCACCGCAGCTTGTGGGACGCATTCTAGTGCTTCCAACCACAAAAGGAAAGCCCTATTTCGAATTATTGACTCGTTTTTGGTGCAGTTGGTGAAGTTTCAGGCAATGTAGCTGGTGTTGGCGCAGTAGTTTGTACAGTTTTCAAACTATAAGCCTCTGTAGTTTGCTTTTTCGCAAAAACAGCTAAGGTTAAACTAGTCACAAAAAACAAAGCTGTTAAAACAGCAGTAAGGCGAGTAAGGAAATTAGCTGAACCCGATGCACCAAATACAGTTGCTGCTCCACCGCCACCAAAAGAGGCACCAGCATCCGCACCTTTACCGTGTTGCACTAGAATCAAGCCAATCATCAGTACCGCTAAAATAATATGTACGATCAGTACAAAAGAGTGCATACCCTATCCTCGTTATTTACTTTGTGCAAAGGCTTGTACGATTTGATAAAAAGATGCTGCATTTAATGAAGCACCTCCGACCAACGCGCCATTAATATCTGGACATGCTGCCAACTCGACTGCATTTTCAGCTTTTACACTACCGCCATATAAAATCGCAATGTCTGGACCCGCAGAGGTAATCTGACTTAAACCTTCACGGATTTTAGCATGCATTGCCTGTGCATCTTGTGGTGAAGCAGTTTTACCTGTACCAATTGCCCAGATTGGCTCATAAGCAATTACAATTTGCTTTTGCCATTGCTCTGCGGTCACGATAGGAGCTATATCACAGATTTGTTGCAATACAACCTGCTCTGCTAAATCTTGCTCACGCTGTTCGAGACTTTCCCCCACACAATAAATGACAGTTAAGCCTGCATTTAAAGAGTTTTGGAGTTTAGCCTTCAAAATTTCAACGTTATCGCCTAGTAAATCACGGCGTTCAGAGTGACCCACCAATACAAAATTAATTTGGCTATCTTTTAATAATTCTGCACTGACTTCACCCGTATAGGCGCCTGTACCTGCTACACGCGATACATCTTGTGCAACTGTATATACTGTTTTTGCAGCATCTTGCAATTGTGTTTGTACCATTGCAAGTGCAATAGAAACTGGAGCAACTCCGACATGGCAGCTTTCATCTGCAATTTCGTTTTGTTGCAATAGTTGTTTAAATTCTTCTATAAGTTGTTTGGCATTGGCACGCATTGGGTTCATTTTCCAGTTGCCAACTACCCAAGGCGTAATCGTCGAACCCGACATACGGCTCACCTTTCATCAAAAATGCAGCACATTCTACACGCATTTCTACAAATTTCAGATACTTTTCTTTAACAGGATTGCTCATATCTTTTCTACTATTTGAAAACAGTAATAAAACTTTATTGAGTTAACAGCTCTGCCTTTTAAAAATTAATGAATAAAAACTTCGACTGGTTCAAGCTTTGATAATCGGATCAAGACAAGAGCATCATTTTCTCAGGTAGTAATTTTAGATAACAAAAGTATAATTTTTTATATACCAATTATAAACATATGAGCACAGGTAGGCAGATGTCAGTCATACATACATCTCCAAAATTTTCGGGGTTTTTTCGACGATTAGTCGAAGAAAAACATGTGTCGGCAGCGACCATGCAAGCAGCATTAGATGCAGCAAAAAGAGCTAAACAGGATACAGTTGCGTACCTGATTGAAGAGGTTCATCTCTCCCCTTCTTTATTAGCTGAAACAATTTCTATTGAATTTGCTGAACCATATTTTGATCTGGATGTTTACGATACCAGCCAGATTCCTAAAGATTTGGTCGATCAGAAACTGATTTTAAAACATCGGGTCTTGCCTCTCGTACAAAGAGGACAGATTTTATATGTTGCAACCAGTAACCCCAGCAATATAGAAGCTATTGATGCTATTCGCTTCAACAGCAAGCTTATGGTTGAACCCGTTATTGTCGAGCACCATAAACTTGAGAAAATTCTGACGCAGCAATTTACTGAAGAAAGTAGTTTCGAGTTTAGCGATGAAGAATTTGATCTTGATGTAGATCTTGATACCTCAACCGCTCCAGAAGAGGATGAGGATACTCCACAAGGCGATGAAGCACCTATTGTTAAATATGTTAACAAGTTATTAATAGATGCGATTCGTATGGGAGCTTCTGATTTACATTTCGAACCCTATGAAAAATCCTATCGGGTCCGCTATCGGGTGGATGGCGTTTTGCGTCAAATTGCAAATCCACCTCTGCAACTGGCGAATCGTTTGGCTTCACGCTTGAAAGTAATGTCTCAAATGGACATTTCCGAAAAGCGTGTTCCTCAAGATGGTCGTATCAAACTCAAGCTATCGAAATCTAAAGCAATTGATTTTCGTGTGAACTCTCTTCCGACCTTATTTGGTGAGAAGCTAGTTCTACGTATTCTCGATCCATCGAGTGCCATGCTGGGAATTGATGCTTTAGGATATGAAGAAGAGCAAAAAGCGCTTTTCATGGAAGCATTAGATAAGCCTCAAGGTATGCTTTTAATTACTGGCCCAACAGGTTCTGGTAAAACAGTATCTTTATATACGGGCCTCAATATTTTAAATACTGAAAGTTCCAATATTTCTACTGCCGAAGATCCAGTCGAAATTAACCTTGAAGGCATTAATCAGGTTAACGTGAACCCTAAGGTAGGTCTGACTTTTTCAGCTGCACTTAAGTCATTTTTACGTCAGGACCCTGACATTATTATGGTCGGTGAGATTCGTGATTTAGAAACAGCTGAAATCGCGATTAAAGCTGCTCAGACAGGTCATATGGTGATGTCTACACTACATACCAACAGTGCCCCTGAAACACTGACTCGTCTACGCAATATGGGGGTTCCGTCTTTCAATATTGCGACATCGGTCAATCTGGTTATTGCTCAGCGTTTGGCACGTCGGTTATGTCCACAATGTAAAGTGCCTACTGATGTCCCTAAACAAAGCCTATTAGAAATGGGTTTTACCGAACAAGATCTAGCTAATCCCGATTTTCAAGTTTTTCAACCAGTCGGTTGTCCAGAATGTCGTGAGGGTTACAAAGGTCGAGTTGGTATTTATGAAGTAATGAAAGTCACACCTGAGATTTCCAAGATTATTATGGAAGATGGCAATGCTTTAGAAATCGCTGCTGCTTCTGAAAAATTGGGGTTTAGTAATCTACGTCGCTCAGGTTTAAAGAAAGTTATGCAAGGTGTTACTTCTTTACAAGAAGTCAACCGCGTGACCAGTGAATAAAAGACAATTTAAAATAAGGATAATGTCATGACTGTCAAGAAGGCACAATTGATGCCGACTTTTGCTTATGAAGGGGTTGACCGTAAAGGCGTAAAAATTAAGGGAGAGCTTCCGGCTAAAAATATGGCTTTAGCCAAAGTCACCCTACGCAAACAAGGTGTAACTGTCCGTAATATTCGGGAAAAGCGTAAAAATATTCTTGAAGGTATATTCAAGAAAAAGGTATCGACGCTCGATATTACGATCTTCACCCGACAACTTGCAACCATGATGAAAGCTGGTGTTCCACTGGTACAAGGCTTTGAAATTGTAGCTGAAGGTTTAGAAAACCCAGCTATGCGCGAAGTGGTACTCGGCATTAAAGGTGAAGTTGAAGGTGGTAGTACTTTTGCCTCAGCTTTAAGAAAGTATCCTCAGCACTTCGACAAACTGTTTTGCTCTCTTGTAGAGTCTGGCGAACAGTCTGGTGCGCTTGAAACCATGCTGGACCGCGTGGCAATTTACAAGGAAAAAAGTGAATTGCTTAAGCAGAAAATTAAGAAAGCTATGAAATATCCAGCAACGGTTATTGTGGTTGCTGTGGTTGTTACTATTATTTTGATGGTTAAAGTAGTTCCCGTCTTCCAAGACCTATTTTCTTCATTTGGTGCAGATTTGCCTGCCTTTACGCAAATGGTCGTAAATATGTCGAAATGGATGCAGGAATACTGGTTCATTCTGATTATTGTGATCGGTGCAATCATTGCCGCATTTCTAGAAGCTAAAAAGCGTAGTAAAAAATTCCGTGATGGTTTAGACAAACTTGCCCTGAAACTACCTATCTTTGGTGATCTGGTTTATAAGGCGATTATTGCCCGCTATAGCCGTACTTTAGCAACCACTTTTGCAGCAGGTGTCCCACTCATTGATGCACTTGAATCAACTGCTGGTGCAACCAACAATGTCATTTACGAACAAGCTGTAATGAAAATTCGTGAAGATGTTGCTACCGGTCAACAACTCCAATTTGCGATGCGCGTTTCAAATCGTTTTCCATCTATGGCTATACAAATGGTCGCAATTGGTGAAGAATCTGGTGCACTAGACAGTATGCTCGATAAAGTTGCAACGTACTATGAAAATGAAGTTGATAATGCCGTTGATGGCTTAACTTCAATGATGGAACCTTTAATTATGGCAATTTTAGGGGTACTTGTAGGCGGTCTGGTGATTGCTATGTATCTTCCAATTTTCCAAATGGGTTCAGTTGTATAATGCAAGAAATCATTGCTTATTTTATTCAAAACTTAACTGCACTTTATATTGCAGTTGCATTATTGAGCCTGTGTATTGGTAGCTTTCTTAATGTGGTGATTTATCGCACCCCCAAAATGATGGAACAAGATTGGCAGCAAGAATGTCAAATGCTACTCGATCCTGAGCAACCCATTATTGATCATGAAAAACTGACATTAAGTAAGCCTGCTTCATCATGCCCAGAGTGCCATCAACCCATCCGTTGGTATCAAAATATTCCTGTTATCAGTTGGTTGGTTTTAAAAGGTAAATGTGGTCATTGCCAGCATCCTATTAGCATTCGTTATCCAGCGATTGAACTATTAACAATGGTATGTTCACTGATTGTGGTCATGGTATTTGGCCCAACCATACAAATGCTGTTGGGGCTAGTCCTGACCTGGGTCCTGATTGCCCTCACCTTTATAGACTTTGATACTCAGCTGCTACCCGACCGTTTTACCCTACCTTTAGCTGCGCTTGGTTTAGGCATTAACACCTTTAATATTTACACCTCACCCACTTCAGCCATTTGGGGTTATCTCATTGGTTTTTTATGTCTTTGGATTGTGTATTACTTATTTAAAGTGATTACAGGCAAAGAAGGCATGGGCTACGGCGACTTTAAATTGCTTGCCGCATTAGGCGCGTGGATGGGGCCATTGATGCTGCCATTAATTGTGTTATTGTCATCTTTACTAGGTGCAATTATTGGCATCATTTTATTAAAATTACGCAATGATAATCAGCCCTTTGCCTTTGGGCCCTACATTGCCATTGCGGGTTGGGTTGCCTTTTTATGGGGTGACCAGATTATGAAAATCTATTTGGGAGGTTAAGATGGCTTTTATTCTGGGAGTCACAGGTGGAATTGGTAGCGGAAAATCTGCTGCAACACAATGGTTTGAGTCCCAAGGAATACAAGTCGTCGATGCCGATATTGTTGCTCGCGAAGTGGTCGAAAAAGGCCAACCTGCCCTTCAAAAAATCCAAAAAACTTTTGGAGACTGGGTACTTCAAGCAGACGGAAGTTTAGACCGCCGTGCCCTACGCGAGCATATTTTTCAAAACCCTGAAGCAAGACAAACACTTGAGCAAATTACGCATCCAGCCATTCGTCAATCTATTATTCAACAATTACAAAATCCGCGTAGTGCCTACGTGATTTTGGTTTCCCCATTACTTTTTGAAACCAACCAGCATCAACTGGTTAATCACACATTATTAGTTGATGCGAGTGAACAAACTCAAATTCAGCGTGCCAGCCAGCGCGATGGGCAAAACCAAGAACAAATTCAGAAAATTATTGCAGCGCAAATGCCACGCGAGCGTAAACGCCAACTTGCCAATGACATTGTGTTTAATGATGGATTACTCGAACATTTACATCAACAATTAGAGCCGTTACATCAAAGTTATTTGAAGCGCACAAATTAATTTGGTTTATTTTGCTGTTTAATTTTTTGTGCCAAGCTATCTGGTCGAAACCACCGCCAAGGTTGTAAGGCACCTACTCCCATACCAATCAGGCCCACAATAATCGATGGGCTTAATGACTCACCAAGTAAAGGTACAGCCAATATTGCAGCAATAAACGGCGCCAAAGTCACAATACTTCCAGTCTTAAAAGCACCTAAACGCTGAATCGCAGCTACATAAGTCAAAGTGGCAATAATAACGACAAATACGCCATGAAAAATGCCTTGTATCGCTAAATGAACAGGACTAACTTCCATGAAGTGTTTAGGCAAAAATAAAAGATAGATCGGCAAATAAATAATCGCAGACCAAATCGCAACACTTGCCATTGAGTGCCATGCAGACAATTTCCACTGTTTAAGTAACACAGTGAAAATACCCCACCAAATTGCACTAATAAAAAGGAGTAAATCACCTATTCCAAAAGCAGAGGCATTACCTTGCAGCATCAAAGCGCTCATAAGGGCCAAAGCCGCGATCATGATTGCGAGACTAGCCCATGTATGTTTATCAAATGGCTGCCTAAATAAAATGTATGCTGCAAATGCAGTACAAATTGGAATACAGCCATTTAAGAAAATTGCAGCGTGCGCAGCTGGAGCATAGAGAAAAGCGGTATAGACGGTAAGACAATAAATGACTCCGCCAATCAAAGCTAAAATAACCGCATGCTTACTCCATAAAAAAGCGAGATCTTTTTTATAGATTAAAATAGGCATTAAAATTAGGAAAGCTATAGCGAAGCGTAGTGCAGCAATATCCCAAGCACTGATGTGCCACTGTGCATTTAAACGGGCAAAAAGCGTAAACCCGCCCCAAATGCACATGGTCACCAATACAAAGAAATAACCTTGCTTACGGGGAGACATATCAAGATGACTTAAAAACTAGAAAGGCAGCTAAATTATACCTCAGAACGCTGGCGGCAAGCTTCATAAAGTGCCATACCCGTCGCTACACTGACATTTAGGCTTTGCAGATTTCCTGACATCGGAATATAAACTTTATGATCACACTGCGCCTGTGTAATAGGACGCAAACCAGTATCTTCGGCTCCCATCACAATCACAACTGGACCAGAAAAATCGCATTTTTGCAGTGGTAATGCGCTTTCATCAAGCATGGTACCAATCACGCGCACATGCGTTGTTTCTTTGAGATGAGCTAATGTACGAGCTAAATTTGTGACTTGAATGAATTTAACTTTCTCGGCTCCACCCGCTGCAACTTTACGAGCAGTTGGCGTTAAACTTGCCGCACGATCACGAGGAACAATAACTGCTTGGACACCCATCGCAGCGGCAGTACGGATACAAGCCCCTAGATTATGTGGGTCTGTCACCTGATCTAATGCCAACAACAAGGCATCTGGAGTTTCACTTAAGATTTGATCAAGATCTTGCTCATTCAAGACAGGATGTGGGCGCACTGCGGCTACCACGCCTTGATGAAATGGTAAACCTGCAAGTTTTTCAAGACTATCGCGGCTTGCTTTTTGTACACTGATTCCAAAAGGCTCTGCCAATTGCAAAATCTTTTGCAAACGCTGATCATCCCGACCTTTTAAAGTAAACAGGGTTAGCACACGCTCTGGCTCAAGTTCTAGCAATGACTCCACTGAATGAACGCCATAATAATATTCCTGTTTTGCCATGCATGACCTCTAACAACGTTTGAGCAAAAAAATAAAAATCCTGCAAAGCCAACTTCACAGGATTTCTTTGGGCATAGTGTACCCGATTTGGGCAGGAATTTCTTAGCCTTCTAAATGGCACACATAATCGAGTACTTCATCAGTTTCGATTTTAAAAAGACTGTTGCCTGGCACGTAAAATGATTGGCCCGCACGGAACAACTCACTTTCATTGCTATCTGCAATTGTTACGCGACATTCACCTGAAATAATTTCCATACGCTCAGGAACATGCGTTTCAAAAGTTAAAGGTTGCTCAGTCGGCAAAATAACACCTAGTGTTTTTTTCGTTCCATCTTCAAATTGCACGGTATGGCTGATACATGCTCCACCAAAATAAACGTTTGATTTTTTGATGACCGTTACATGATCAAATTGGTTTGTACTCATGCACATTCTCCAGATAATGCCATATTTATATAAATTATGATGAATGTAGTTTAATTGTGCCTAAATAACTAATCAATCAGTTTTCATACGGATAGACTTGTAATTTCCACTGCTGTGCCTGAATTTTTTTGGCAAAAGCATGAGGTAAGTTAATCTCAATATTTCGACTACTCGACACAATTGCATCGTATCTGCAAACTTCGACCTGGTTTTCATCTAGAAGTACCCAACTCACTCTTTGTGCTGTTGGATGGGCGACTGCTGTGGTCACTATAGGTAAACCGTCATTCATTCCTACATGAAAATTTTCACTGTCGTTTTGCATTAACGCCAGATCATAAGCTGGAAAATCGCTAGCATCTGAATCGAATTGCTGGCTATCGTGTATAAGCACACTCTGTTTTAAAGTCGGCCAAATACAGTAGCGTAAATAATGCTGATCCATCACCCGATTATCCAGATAACGTCCGGTGGCAACATAATCTCTGATATGTGCTTCAATATTATGAAAAATCCCTATACTTCCACCCCACATTCCAGCCAAAATTAACTCAGTATGAGAATAATTATCTCGCATTAAATGAAACCATTTATCACTCTTGAGCCATGCATCTACAGCCACCTTTTCACGGTACGACACAATAGAGTCGGCATCACGTATCAAAAAACGCTTAACTGTTGGATCATCCATCACAAAAAAACGCCAGAACAACCCTGATAACTGCTTTTGAGAGTCCGTCACCTGTACCACTTGCGCGCCCTTCTCTTTTAAGCGCTTTTGTACAAGTACTGGTACAGTATCATCGACATAAAATCGACACGTCCATTCTGGATAAATCTGTTTAGCTAGCTGAGTATTTAAAATAGAGGTTTCACAATAACGCGGGTTGGCTCCAAACAAAGAGAAAGCAATAATATTTTCTTGAGGATTTAAACTAAACTCAGGGGGTGCATGATTTGGAATCGGTAAAACAGGTTCACTCTTAACAAGTTCTTTTTTTGTTGTAATTGCCAAGCGTCCAAATTTGATTGTTTCTTCTTTTTTATTTAAATGATGGCAAACTTCTGTGAGCCCGTCATATAAGTTCGTATTTACGTTAGTTCCACTTACCTGAATCGCTTGTAAATAGTGTTGATAGGCATCGGTATAACGACCTAGGCGTAGTTCGGTATAAGCCAAGTCTGATAAAGCTCCTGAATGCTTAGGAACTAAACTAACAGCTTGTTTAACATGTTGATAAGCTTTGGCATAATTGCCTTGCGCTGCCGCTTGTTTAAATGCATTAAAATGTTGACTTAAAATTTTATTCATTTCCGCAGGATTGCTTTTTTTATGACGATTGACCATCCCTATGGGTGCTTTCGGTAAGCTTAATGTTTTTTTCATTGTAAATATCCGCAATCTTGCTGTTCTATAATTTCAGTTAGAATAATAGATCACTTGTAGCAAATTCAAAACTTCTCTATCTTTAACCCATAATTTGGCGCGTTGGATGCGTTTATGCTCACACATTTAACTTTAATTAATTTTGCATTAGCTGATCATTTAGCTATTGATATAGAACAGGGATTTAATGTTCTAACAGGCGAAACAGGTGCCGGAAAATCATTATTACTGGATGCACTTTCTGCTTGTCTAGGGGATCGTACAGATACAAATTATGTCCGTTATGGTTCGGACAAAGCAGATATTACCGCTGTTTTTACCTATCAAAATAATAGTCCTGAAGCAAAATGGCTCCAAGACCACGAACTAGATGATGATTCTGGGGAAATTCATTTACGTCGTGTTATTTTTGCAACCGGACGTAGTAAAGCATGGGTGAATGGCCGACCGAGCAGTCTATCTGAACTCAAAGAATTAGGGCGTTTGCTTGTTCAATTGTATAGTCAGCACAGCCAGCAGCAGCTTCTTGAACCACCTTATCCAAAGCATTGGCTAGACCGATATAACAATTTTTATGTTGAAGCGAATGATGTACGTGAAGCCTATAGCTCATGGCAACGCACTATTCGTTTGCACCAAGCAGCCCTAGATGCACAAGCAACTCGCCTACAACGAATTGGTACTTTAGAGCATCAAATTGAAGAACTCGAAGAGGTCATTCAGACCGACTATAAAGAAATTGAACAAGAATTTGATCGACTTAGTCATCATGAACATATCATGCAAGACTGTAGCTTTAGCTTAAATGTTTTAGATGAAGCTGAGCAGAATATTACTCAAGAAATATCTTCGATTATTCGCAGATTAGAGTCTCACGCGGGACGCAGCGAACAACTTTCCGAGATTTATAATTCTTTACTGAATGCTCAAAGTGAAATCGATGATGCAACGGCAAACTTGCGTCAATTTATTGATCGTCAAAGTTTTGATCCCGAGCGAATGGAAGAACTCAATTCTAAACTTGAGGTTTTTCATCGTCTGGCACGCAAATACCGAACTCAACCGGAAACACTTAAAGAAGAATATGAAGGTTGGCAACGTGAGCTTGAGCAATTGCATCAACTTGAAGACCCAGAAACACTGGCAGAGCAAGTTGAAAAATCACATGAGGAGTTTTTAGAAAAAGCTCAGCATTTAGACAATATTCGTCGTGAAGCTGCCTCTCCGCTTGCTAAACAATTAACTGAACAAGTGAAACCTTTAGCGTTACCAGAGGCACACTTCGAATTTAAGTTTGAACCATTAGAACAACCGGGTGCAGAAGGTTTAAGCTTTATTCAACTTTTATTTACTGCCAACAAAGGTATCCCTCCACAACCATTGGCACGAGTGGCCTCAGGTGGTGAGCTTTCTCGTATTGCACTCGTCATGCAAGTCATGAATGCTGAAAAAACTGAATCCGAAGTTCTGGTGTTTGATGAAATTGATGTCGGGATTAGTGGCGGCACCGCAGAAGTTGTAGGCCGTTTACTTGCTGACCTGGCACAACATGTCCAACTCTTATGTATTACTCACCAAGCACAAGTTGCTGCACAGTCTGATCAGCATTTATTAGTGAAAAAACAACAAACTGACCCAGCCAGCAGTACAATTGTAGAACTTGATGAAAATCAAATCATTTCTGAGTTAGCTCGCATGTCAGGCGGTGTTGAAATTAATGAAACAACCTTGCAGCACGCAAAACAATTACGTCAACTTAAATTTCAGGCTTCTTCAAATTAATAAAGAAAATGAGAGAAAAAGATTGGCGAAATCCGATTAACTCTTGTATGTTGATAAAAAGAACCTATATAGATAAAAGGGTCGAGAGGCCCTCTAGTGACATTTTTTGAGGGAGAACCGCTTAGGTGACCAAACAATATCTGACTCACCGTTGTCTGATTGCCCCGCCAGAAATGGCAGATGACTTTTTCGCAAACACTGTAATTTATCTTGCCCGTCATGATGAAGAAGGTGCTCAAGGCATTATTATTAATCGTCCTTCTGGTATTCAAATTAAAGAATTACTCCATGACCTCGACATTGAAGCAGACAATGTAAATCCACATGCGGTTTTACAAGGTGGCCCTTTACGTCCCGAAGCTGGATTTGTTCTTCATACTGGACAACCAACATGGCATTCATCTATTGCTGTAGGTGAAAATGTTTGTATTACCACCAGTAAAGATATTCTTGATGCGATTGCTCATAATGAAGGTGTAGGTCGATATCAGATCGCTCTCGGCTATGCGAGCTGGAGCAAAAATCAGTTAGAAGACGAAATTACACGCGGTGACTGGCTCATTTGTGACGCTGATATGGATCTAATTTTTAACCTGCCTTATGACGATCGTTGGGATGCAGCTTATAAAAAAATTGGTGTAGATCGTGCGTGGCTTGCATCTGAAATCGGACACGCTTAATGACCGAGACACAATCAAAATCGATTATGGCTTTTGACTTTGGTACTCAAAAAATGGGAATGGCGATTGGCCAGTCTTCAATTGAAAGTGCCAATCCTCTCCCTCTATTTGTCATGAAAGATGGTATTCCAAACTGGGATCAGCTCTTAAAAATTGTGAAAGAATGGCAACCCGATTTATTTTTGGTTGGGCTGCCGTTAAATATGGATGATAGCGAGTCTGAGCTCTCTACACGTGCCCGCAAATTTGCGAGACGTTTACGTCATCAAACCAACATAGAAACGTTAATGGTAGATGAGCGTTTAACTACACGTGAAGCACGAGAAGAGCTAGGTTTTTACCAAGAACAAGGTCGAGCAAAAAAGCTCTCGGCAGATAGTTTTGCTGCTGCACTACTCATTCAGAGTTGGTATCGAAATCCAGTTGGATTAACACCATAAAACAAAAAAGCATATAATTAAAACTACATGCTTTTTTAATTAAATCATTTCGATTTTATTTTTCAACGATATGCACAGTCGCAGTTCGTCCAGAGACAAAAGCAAGTTCATTCTTCGGTGTTTCATCTAACACAATCTTCACAGGTACACGCTGTGCTAAACGAACCCAACTAAAAGTTGGATTTACATTAGCAAGAAGCTTAGAGCTGCTTGAACGCTCCCGATCTTCAATACCCGATGCAATACCTTGTACATGACCTTTAATTTTCTGGTTATCACCCATTAATTGCACAGTAGCCTGATCGCCTACATGAATACGATTTAACTTGGTCTCTTCAAAGTAACCCACTACATAGAGCTGTTTACGATCAAGCAATGCTGCAACAGCCTGTCCGACTTGAACATAGTTACCTGGACGCATATCAAAGTTAGATAAAGTACCATCAGCGGGAGCAATGACTGCGGCACGGTGCATATTAAGCTCGGCCAAATGTACATTGCTTGTTGCAACCTCAATGAGAGCCTGTTGTTGTTTAACCGTTGCTTCAGCCTGCTGAATTGCTGCTTGCAATTGCTCATGCTCTGCATGGGATTGATCACGTGTTGCAAATACTTGGTCTTGTTCTTGTTTAGAGATAGCTCCATCCATTAAGTTCGAATAACGACCAGCATTTTTCTCGGCCAATTTGATATTACTGGCCGATTTAATCAAGTTCGCTTTTGCTTGTGCCAAACCCGCCTGCGCTTGAGCAAAGGCTGCATTTGCTTTTGCTAAATCCGATTTTGCCTGCTCAACGTCTAAAGCACGGCGAGAAACGTCAATTTTAAAGAGTATCTGACCTTTTTTCACACTCTGGTTATCTTGAACCAATACTTCTGTAACAAGGCCAGCGACATCCGAAGATACTTGAATAACGTCACCACGCACTCGGCCATCGCGTGTCCACGGCGCCGCATTATAGTAGTTCCACAAATGCACAATGGTATAGACAGCAACCATCAATGCGACAATCAAAATTACTGGACGGATGACCTTTTTCAAATCCACCTGATTCATTTCACTCACCTAACTCAATCTTTAATTTCGCAATCATCTCTATGCACCCACCCCAACAAAAATTTGGTGTATGACCAAAAGCAATAAAAGGTAAAAGCACAAATTGAAAATACTAGGTAATGCAATCCAGCCTTGTGCAATCCACTTGTTGGTCAAAAGACTTAACCCACGAAAACATATATATGCCAAGAGGGCTTGAACGAGCAAAGAAGGCACGTAAATACCATAAACGTTAAACTCACCCATTTGCTGTGGCTCCTCTCAATGTGCTGTTTTCATTCATTTGATCTGATGAAACATGACACATGCTATAAGCAATATTGTTAAGTGAAATGAGTAATCTTTGTCGCATCGTCATATCTTCAATATTTGAAGCAAGCTGTTTTAATTCAAATAAAGCGCGATGGATTTGCTCAACCAAAGCCACCGTATTATCTACATCATTTTCTTTAGCTCTGAACAGTTCATCTAGATTTTGTTGCAAATTTCCGATGTGATGAGCCAGTTCCGAATTCTGAGGAGACTGATTTGCCAGTTCTTGTAATCTACTTAAATCGACAATACTACTCGACTCAATCAATGCTTGATGAATTGAGGTTTTAATCTCATTAGATTGCACTACTTTACTATTAAGAATTCCGATTCGGTCCAGCATGCTGCGTAGATGAACTTTAAAATCAAGGCCATAAGGCAAATAGATTGCCTGTCTCATTGCACGATAATGCAAAGCCAGAATACGGCTGGCACTGGTGTCTGGAGACATCGCACGAACAACGTCGATGACAACCAAAGACACCAAGACACCTAAGATCATGGCAAAAGAACCATCAAGATAAGATACCGCGTCCATGCTATAAGCATTATGTAGATTTAGGCCCATCATGGTATTAATACCCAAAACCATGCCTACTGGCATAAGCATTTGGTTGGCCATCATAGACACAGCAAACAGGAACATAGGTAATAAAACCAGTCCAAGTTCCCAGAATGTAGTGACATGAGGGAAAATACCAAATGCATAAACGAAAACTAAAACTGCTGAAGCAATACTACCCCAGATAAAAATACGCAAAACCGGAACGGGGTTATCTAAGGCTGTTAGAATACAGGCTGTTACTGCGCCCATTTGCGCCATCATAAATCCAGCTTTCCAACCCGAAATAATCCATACCCCAGTCACAATAAATGTAATAAGGACTGCACTAATACCACCTCGGATAGCCACACCATGGTCACGGTGTAAACTTGGATATTTGGTGGTCATTGGCGTAATGTTGTCAGGGATTTCTTTATTCCCTTGCTGAATTCGTTGCCACAAGACTTTAACCGCTAAAACATTGCTAATGAAATGACGTACATCCATTTTCATAGCTGCGACCAAAACTTGCTGATGTGTCGAAGCCGATTCCATCAAACTCAAGAAATCACTTTCAAACTCATCTGGTAACTGCAAAATATTTTCATCAATAATTAAATCTTTTTGCTCCAGAAAATGTACAACATGCGCTGAGAGCTGTTGTAGTTTTTCTGAATGCGTTTCGATAAACCGAAGTTCTTGAAGCTGTTTAATACGCTCAGATAAAGCGACCAGATTAGCAACTACCATTGAGATTTGATGCAGCATTTCCTGCAAGGGTTTAGTCATGCCATGCAGCTCACCCTTCTCATAACTCAAATGTACTGCCAAAGCATGAATATCTGTGGTGTCACGAGTAATGGTCGCTAAAAGCTGAGTATTATTCTGCTGAGGGTCCGCCGTTAATAAATTAGCAAATAGATTTTCTGTATCTTTAAGCGTTTTGATGACGCGCTGTTTAATGGCAGAACCAATGTGCATTGGAAGAATAGTGGCAGAAACCACAGCGCTTGAAATTACCCCAATCGAAATCTCAATGACCCGAGCTAAAGCAATATCAAAAATATTGTATTGATCAATATAGGTAATCGAATTGAAGACGATCATGGCTGTCGAGTAACCTGCCAGCATAAAAGCATAACTGCGTGGAGTCCGGTCAAGTAAAGACACATAAAGCGCAAAACCCACCCACAATGACAACACCACGGTAAACAACCAAGGTGTATTAATGAGATGTGGCGTTAGCGTTAAGGCAACCACTGCCCCACCCATCGTGCCTATAACACGGTAGACACACTTAGAAGACACCATTCCTGAATAAGGGTTGGCAATAATCAGGACTGTACCAATCGACCACATCGGGTTAATCAGATCTAATTCAAATGAAACAAATAACGCCAGCATTCCGGCAATAAATGTTTTTAAGGCAAAGATCAGATCAAGCTTACTCGGGCGAAACGCCAGTATTTGCTTTAATAACATGAACTCATCTCAAATACAGATTTGAACTGATGAGCATGCCCTTCACTATTAAATTGTCTTTCTAGAGACAACAAAACTTTGACATTTGCCTAAAAGCAAATGAGATGAGGAGCATCCTTCAATACAATGATTTTTTCCACATCCTGCCTGATTGGCCCAGATGATTTCAATTTGAGCGTTATTTAAACGGCCAAACTTTGGAAAGAAGAGGTATCAAGAAATTCGCCTAGAATCGACCAATTTCTCAATTAGATATTTTGTTTGTCAATTTTTTCAAAATAAAGCAATTTAGTCAACTAAAATATCTCTATTTGATAATTTGATATATTTTTTGATTATCGTATATGATGTATTAGCCAAGAGAAGTTTTCTCTTTGTCAGAGTAAAATACTCAAATCAGGCATTTATTTTAGAATTGAGACAAATTTTCTTTTTTTCTGTTATAAAAACTCAAAGATGATTCATTGTTAAAGGATACGAACAAGACACTATGGCAATTTCAAGTTTTGGCAAAATTTTAACCGTATTGGACCTATTTTCAGTTTCGCGTCCAATAATTAATGTCGATATTATTTGCGAAGAACTTGGCTTGTCTAAACCAACCAGCTACCGTTATCTCAAAGAACTGGTGTCTACCGATCTATTAAAACGCATTAATGGAACCTCTGGCGATTATACCTTAGGCTCAAAAATTGCAGTTCTTGACTATATATCTCGCACAACAGACCCTTTGGTTCAAATCAGTACACCGTTTATGCGGAATATTGTCGAGCGTACTGAACTGTGCTGCTTGCTCACTTATTTAAATGATGACTATTGCATCGACATTCATCATGAAATATTCAAAGACACCGAATTACTTTCGTACGGTCGAGGCTGCCCAAGACCGATTTACGTTGGATCATCTCCAAAAACAATGGTTTCACATTTAAGTAAACAACGGATGCAAGACTACTATCACCGTTATCAGCAAGAATTAAAGCAATCTGGTTTTGCTGAAGATGAACCAAGCTTTATTCAGCGTATGCGAAAAATTAAAAAACAAGGGTTCTATTTTTCACAAGGTGAAATTGATCCGAATGTTTCTGGCCTTGCCGTTCCAGTTCGTTTTTCGAACAAAGAAGTGCCTTTAGCTTTAACTTTAGTCGCCTCTAAAAATCGTTTTGATTTTTTAAATGTTGAAAAGCTCATCGAAATTTTGCAAGAAAATGCAGCACTTATTGAACAACGCTTTATGGAGTTATCTGAAAAAGGTGAAATCTAAAACCCCACTTTGTGATAATTTAACCTTTTCTTACATTTTAACACATTGAATATCACACAATATTCTCATATTATGATTTTAGCTCCTATTGGTGATTCTTTTCATCAGCAGCTCATCAATAGAAGCATCCCCCTCAGAGGAATAAGCTCATGTTGCCATCATGGGCTTTTTTCTTGCCTAATTTTTATAAAAACTGAAATTGCCGAAAAGTAAGATTAATACGCGGCTGTAAAATCTTTGTTGAGCGATTTAAACGATGTTGCCAATGTTGTTGAGTCTCGCCACGCATCACGATGAGTTGGCCTGGCTGTAGCCACAATTCAACTTTCTCTTTACTTTGAATATGCCTAAAAGAAAATTTACGGGTAGCTCCAAAGCTTAAAGATGCAATTGTTGTAGTTTTTGCTAAGGAAACATCCGAATCACTATGCCAAGCCATTCCTTGAGTTCCATCTTCATAAAGATTTGCCAAGCAAGAATTAAATTTTTCTGAAAGTATTTGCTCTACCTGTTGTTTTAGTTTGGCAAGCGCTTGATCCCAAGGCAAAGAATCACGTGCGACACCCGAATATTTATATTGATAATAGTCATCTCCATACCATGCAACTTTTCGGGCTGTTATAAAATGCTTGCCATATAACTTAGCTTCGTCATGCTTCCACGCGAGATGTTGGTAAAGATAGTGAAAATACTGTTCAGCTTCTTCAGGGCTTAAAATACAACCATAGTCCTGAACTTCACCATCGTAGGGTAATAAATTCTCACAAGGCTCTGGAGAAAATAAATCCAAGGTCATACGGTCTCTCCGTGTTGCTTTGACATCTCCCAAGCTAACAATGCCAATTTACGCCCCTTTTGCCAATGATATTCTCCGACCATTCCGGTTGCGCGAATCACTCGATGGCAAGGAATCAAATATGCAATCGGATTCTGTCCAATTGCTGTTGCAACAGCTCGAACTGCTTTAGGTTTGCCAATTTGCTCTGCAATATCTTGATAAGTCCGCAATTGACCTTCAGGGATGGTCAGTAAGGCTTCCCAAACTTGCAGTTGGAATGGGGTTCCAGCCAAATTAAGAGGAAGTTTCTGCTGTAAATGTTCTGAAAAGTCGTGTTCAAACCACTCTGCAACTTGTTGATGCCAAATCGGCGACCGATTTTTCAATTGAGCTTTTGGAAAATACTGCTTAATTAAGTCTTCAATATTTTCGTGAGTTTCGATAAATCGTATAGAACATATACCCTTTTCACTACTTACCACCAACAACTCACCAAAAGGGCTTCTCTCAACCGAATAATTAAGTGTGACTCCTTCGCCTTGCTGTTTATATTCACCAGGTGTCATCCCTTCAAGCTGAATAAACAGATCATGTAAACGACCAGTACCCGACAAACCTGTGTTTAAAGCAGTTTCTAATAAACTTCGCTTTTGTAGCAGATAATATTTAGCCTGCTGCAAACTCATATATTGGACAAATTTTTTCGGGCTAATACCCACCCATTCCTGAAACTGACGTTGGATATAACCTGAACTTAAATTCATATGGCTCGCAACATCGTCCAGACTGGGTTGCTGGTCTAGATGTTCATATAAATATTCAATTACATTGGCAATTACAGCAAATTGCCGAGAAGAAAGCATTTGCATGTGTCACCTCCTTAGTACTCATATCTTACATTAAAGTAGCTAAAGCCCGATGACGACCCGATTCTTGCACTTTCGAAAATAAAAAAGCCTTTCATTATAGAAAGGCTTAATCATTCAATCTGAGCTTAAGGTTGCTTTAAATAAGGCCAAGCTGCTTTTAGGTAAATAAACATTGACCATAAAGTCAAAATGACCGCTGTATATAACAACGCGTAAGCCAACATTTCTAAAGGCTGCCAATTGAGTAAAAACACACTAATAGCAATCATTTGAAAAGCTGTTTTATATTTGCCTACTGTCGATACAGCCACACTCGTTCTTGCACCAAGTTCTGCCATCCACTCACGTAAAGCAGAAACTGTAATTTCACGTGAAATAATGACAATTGCCGCAAAAGCCATTGAAATGGTTGGATTCCACTGCACTAAAACAATCAGTGCTGCAGCCACCATGAGCTTATCTGCAACTGGATCTAAAAAACGGCCAAATGCTGAAGTCTGGTTTAAAGTTCGTGCCAAATAGCCATCAAACCAATCGGTAATAGCAGCCAACACAAAAATACCCGTCAAGATAATATGACGACTCATATTTCCTGCTTGCTCACCAATCCCCATTGCAGGCGGCCAATACACAATCACCAAAAATACAGGGATAAGCGCTATACGCGCCAACGTTAGGATATTTGGGATATTCAGGATTCGCCCTGTGGTCATAAACACCGCCAATTTAGTCTTCATGCATCTTGTAACAGACAAAAATACATTCTTCAATATTGTATCTATCTGTAACAGCCACTTTATACGAAATATGTGAATCGAGGAAGTGGACTGCTTAGGTAAATACCGTAACAGTTTGCCGTAAAATTGCAATTAAATGATCATTTTGGTCCCAAAGATGGGCATATTCTGTGGAATAACCTTCACCGGCATATTCAGTCACCACTTTATATTTAAACCAGTCACACAATTGATGTCGAAACGGATGGACATAGGTAATGTGCCAAGTTAAAGAACTTGCGGGAGCAACTTGTTTAAACATGGGCAATACACCAGGTGGCCAAATATCCATCAAAACAATTAAATCTGGCAATGTCATTTGACGATTTTCATGCTTCTCTGGAGAAAACCTTGACCATCCTCCAAAGTCAGGATACCGACTTCCTGTAACAGGATGATGACCTTCTGCCCAGCATACATCAAAATGTTGATAGCATTCTGGCATTTGTCTGGCAAAAGGAAGAGGTTGTAAATCTTCTGGAGGCAGATAAACTGGAACCATCGGTTCTTGAAGTACTTCAATATTCGAAGTGCGAGGCACACCAAAGCTTGCAACCAAAATGGTTTGTACCGCACCATCTTGCCATAAACGGGTTTCAAGTGTAGTGACTGACTTCCCTTCCCTTAAAATTTCAATAGTCAATCGAGCTGGTCCCTGCTGTACAGGCCCAACAAAAGTGATACTACAACTTAATAATCTTTTGTTGGGATCTTGAATATTGCAGCAGGCTTTTTGCATCAGTAATCCCGCAACAAGACCGCCAAACACTGTCCGTCCTTGCAACCACCCTTCGGGTATTTCAATCCATTCCTTTTGTTTTATTTCTTCAAACAATTGCAGCAAAGACATTCCTTTCCCTAAAACGAAAGTAGTATTAAGGATGATCTTTCCTCATTTTGATTGGAATGTGAATGGTCAATCATCTAGTAATTGGCGAGTTATTTTGTCACTCCACCTTTTAAACGATGCTTACTCATGCAGAATTTTATAAATGGTTCTGGCCATCATTTCACCAAAACCGGGCACAAGCGTAAGCTCTTTTTCAGATGCTTTTAAAACACCTTGAATCCCACCAAAATGAGTTAATAAATCTCGACGGCGCTTTGGTCCCAGTCCCGGAATTGCTTCTAAAACCGATGTACTACGGCGTTTATCACGTTTAGCTCGGTGTTTAGTAATTGCAAAGCGATGGGCTTCATCACGCACCTGTTGAATCAAGTGCAATGCTTTATGGTCTTCTGGTAACTGGATTTTCGTGCCATCTGTAAAATGGAGTGTTTCAAGACCCGGTTTACGCCCTTCACCTTTTGATACACCCACCATAAAAGCGTCAAGTCCAAGCTCTTGCATGACATCCATCGCCATATGAAGCTGACCTTTACCACCATCAATCAATAACAAATCAGGCAATATGGCTTTTTTATAACGTCGTGTTAAGGCTTGGCGCATGGCAGCATAATCATCGCCACCAGTAATATCTTGAATGGCAAATTGTCGATAGTCACGCTTACGAGCACCACCTTGGTCAAACACCACGCACGACGCAATTGGAGCTTCGCCCATGGTGTGACTAATATCAAAACATTCGATACGATCGACGGGTCTACCAATTACTTGCTCTAACTGATGGAAACGTTCATTAAGTTCTAAATGGTTACTCAACTGTCCCTTAATCGCATGTTGGACATTCATTTCGGCTAGCTCTAGCCACTCGGCACGAGTTTCTCGAACATTACTCTTAATCTGAACTTTTTTACCAAACTGCTGTGCCAACCCTTCTTCTAATTCTTTATGGTCAGGCAATGCAATGTTCACAATGAGTTCATTGGGTACTTCATCTGCGACCTGAAAGTAAAAGTTAGCCATAAAGTCACTGAGCATTTGCCCAAGGTCATCACCTAGCATGTCAGGGAAATAACTTTTTCCACCTAGCATTCGCCCATTGCGTACATACATAATCTGCACGCATGTCACGCCAGCCTGATAAGCAATCGCCAGAATATCTGCTTCACCCTTGACTTTAAAAACAGCTTGTTGAGCTTGGACTTCACGAAGTAAAGACAATCGGTCACGGTAAAAAACAGCTTTTTCAAATTCAAGTTCAGCCGCCGCTTGTTCCATTTTGGCAATAAGCTCTTGATTGAGCTCCTTCGTATCACCTTGCAAAAAGCGAATACTATTATTAATGTCTTCTTTATAATCTTCGGGTGAAATCAGCCCTACACAAGGTGCAGAACAACGCTTGATCTGATATTGCAAACACGGGCGCTTGCGCTGTGCAAAATAGCTATTTTCACACTGACGTACATTAAAAAGCTTTTGTAGAACGAGTAAAGTATCACGGGCACTATAGGCACTTGGATAAGGTCCAAAGAACTTACCAATTTGATGCTTCCCTTTGCCGCGACCACTAGCAAGCCGAGGATACGGCTTATCTGCCGATACAAAAATATAGACATATGACTTATCGTCCCGCAGCATGATGTTATAAGGCGGACGATGTTGTTTAATTAAATTTTGCTCGAGAAGTAATGCTTCAGTTTCTGAACGAGTGACTAAAGTTTCAATATCATAAATTCTGGCAACTAAGGCCTGAGTTTTAGGATGCTCAATGGTTTTAACAAAATAACTCGATACCCGATTCTTTAGGTTTTTCGCTTTACCGACATATAACAATTCGCCCTCTTTCCCTAGCATTTTATAAACGCCTGGAAGTTGGGTCATGTGGGCTAAAATTTTTTCAATATGGGGACGAGCGTTTTGATTCACTATCGGCAAACATGGCTTAATACTGAATACCTAATGTGATGTTTTCAACCCTAGTTTTCAAGTGCTTTACTGTGCCAGAAGTCAAATTTGGAAACAGATTTAGATATGGCCCGTCAGACCATGTCGTACTCGCTTAAGAATCGAGACGATAGTAGCTATATTTAACGTCTTTTTCTTTATAGACCGCATAGGTTTTTTGGCGAAAATCTGAGAACCAACCATTCCCTGTATATCCCGCAATATGACCATATGTGTGGCCACTTGTTCGCTCAATAATATAAATATCGCCTTCTTGAGGACGATTAAAAGCAGGTTTAATTTTCTTATAACCATTCTTCTCAAGCGTATGCCCCCAGTCTGAAGCTGCTACCGGATGCTTAGACACATCGGCGCCTGCTGCTTGTAAAGCAATGCGAATATTTTTAGCACATTTCTCTTTACTATGGTTGGCAGATATACTTTCAAGCTTACTTGAGAACTTATGCAAATTAATATTTTGATCTTCAGATTGATGACTTTTTACATCAGTTTTTTTATGTTTTTCAGTCGACGAAGCTGCTTGTCTTAACATCACTTTCATTTTTAAATCATCTTGAGAGCTTTCTTCTTTTCTCTCTTCGATATGATGAACATGTGCATGAACTGCGTGATGAGCATGAGCCATTTTAAAACCTACTTCCGCTAACCAGTCTTCGAAAAAACCGCGCCATTGTAGAATCAAAATTGCTCTTTGGTTTTTAATAGTTGTAACAAATTGCCAGCACTGTGAAATGAATCACAAAATTTGATAAAGGTTAATTTCTATGAATACTAAAGAATTTGTTAAAGAACTTATAAATACTATTTCAGACGAATATATCGATACCTATAAACAGATTTACTTATCTACTTTAATCGATAGTAAAATTAAAGAAGATCCCTACTGGTTTGATGCTCTCACTTTTTATCAATCTTTATCTCAAAAAGATAAGGAAACCTTATTTAAAATCATTAAACAGACGACTATTGATACTACAAGTATAATTCTAGGTATTATTGATGGTCCTGTGACTTTAAATCAGATCCCTGGTGACTTTACGCTGACATATACAGAAAATGAGAAGACAGTAATTTTAAATGGAGATCTACAGGATGAATTCCTTACCAAAATAAAAGAAAGAGACAGATCACAATGATATATAAGGAATTATAACGAGAGAAATATATTTATGAGATTAAAACAAAAGCTTATTTATAAAAACTCGAAAAACGAGAAAATCAAATTAATACTCGAACCTTGGGCAGAAGAATATAATATTGAATCAAATTCTGAAGTAGAGATTATTATTGAAGGCGATATAGAAAAAGGATATTTAATGATTGAATCAGAGATAGATCGTGTTGTCATCTATGGTTGGCAAGGAAGTCTTATTCAGGTCTTCAAAAATGGTAAACTTATTGACTAATGATTTTATGAATAATCTATTCCTTATAACAGGCTATTTTAGCTTAAAACAAAAAACGCCCTTTCGGGCGCTTTAATTAAAATATATATGGTCGAACAAAAATCAGGAAGAAAATTCCAAGCATTAACAACCATTTTAAGAAGTAATACAACTTACGGTTTTTAGCTTTTAGTGCTTTGGCTTTAATGCGAATTTGGTAAACATAACCAAAAGCTTTATTTAAACCACCTGTTTGGTCACCTGTTTCATTCGGTGAACTTGCCGCTGTCATGACTTTACGACCAAACCAATGATTGAAACGTTCCATCCATTTTACTTTCATTGGGCGTTCAACGTCTGCAAAGAAAATAATACGGTTTTGATCAGTCTTATTTTCAGCATAGTGAATATAGGTTTCATCAAACACGACACTTTGACCATCTCGCCAAGAGTATCTTTCACCATCAACATCAATAAAACAACGATCATCATTTGGGGTAATTAAACCCAAGTGATAACGCAGCGAACCTGCATATGGGTCACGGTGTCTGACCAAACGGCTGTCAGGTGCAAGCTCGGTAAACATTGCTGCTTTAATTGTCGGCAATGTTTTAAGAAGTGCTGTGGTTTTCGGACAAAGCTCAGCAGCAGACGGATGACTCGATTCGTACCATTTGAGGTAAAAACGCTTCCAACCGGTTTTAAAGAATGAGTTAAAACCTAAGTCGTTATATGTACTTGAAGCTTTGATCCCACCTTGGTCATATAATGCCTTCGCTTCATCACGAATCATTTCCCAATTTTCATCTAACACTTTTAAATCTTTAAAATGCTGTGTGTCGATATAAGGTTGATTCGGCACCTTTGAAAAGATGTACATTAAAAAGTTAATCGGTGCGAGCAAGGTTGAATGGTCAAAAAACTGACGATAAAACGAGTGACGCACTTTGCCGCGATGCTGGATATACAATGCTGATATCACAAAAATCGCTAATATGATCCACTTAATCATGTATCTTTGCTCGAGTTTAGTAATAAAATTAAAAATAGTGTTGTGTAATAAAGGCTTCAACACATGGTCTACACTTATTATACTGATTTTACTTTCATTACTGTTAGTGATGATATCTTTCACTAAAATATTCAATAGTAGTTGCTAATTTACTAAAAAATTAGCAACTTTCTAAACAAAGAAATAACCTATTGATTCCAATTAATTAACTTAAGACTTTCAAGTTTGTCGGCAGCAGTTTGATTGTACAAGAAACAACCTTTATCTAAATTTTCTAGATCAAATTTAATTTCTCTTAATGCCTCAGGATTTTGAGACAATAAATTCGAAGATATTATATCTTTAAGAAATTGTATCTGTGCTTTACGGGTCTGCTCCTGAACACCATTATAAGTAACGTTATCAAAAACTTGTCCATTATATTGAATCACTGAAAACCCATCTAACTCTGCTCCAGTTTTCGTACTATATAAAGTAGTCCAATCTATTCCCATAAACTGGCCTTGTTTATTTAGTATTGCTAGTTCAGGAGCAACTGTTTGAAAACCCTGCGCAGTTGCAAGATTGTCTTCATGTATGAGCTCAAAAGAGTAATTTAGAGGGTTATTTGTACTAAAATTGAGAAACTCTTGATTATTTTTGATAGAAGACAAACGATAACAAGTACTTCCTGTAGGAAAAGATTCTTGACCGTATGAACTTAAAAACTTCCTAGCTGTAAAATATGGATTATTTGTATCAAATCCATATTGCCTAAAACCTGGTAACACTGTGTCAAAAATATTTTTTCCCGCTAGGTTAACTCTTTCAAACTTCCAATCAGTTTTAATATTATCTATAACATTCAAAGTCCACTCATCCATTGACTTTACATCAATTATTGAAGTGAACCTATCTTGAGGGGTGTATAAATGATTTTGCGTCACAATATATTGATTTATAGGCTGATTACTGTCTACCCCATAAATACGTTTATTATTAATCTCATAATAGGCAATTGATAAACGATCATTATTTTCTCCAAGTACTTGATAATCTACCTGATAATATCTTGATCCATTTTTAATTGAATCATTCGATTCTACTGTTGTGTTATTCGCTGAATTATTATCACTAGAACCACCACCTCCACATGCACTCAACATAAAAGGAAGGATGGCTAAAATCATAAATTTATTTTTTAACATAATACATACTTTATTGAACATTTTTATAACATAAAGTTTATCCAAAGATAAAAAAATAGACAATACTTTCTGTCTAATAATTCACAAAGAACCTTATTTTTTATTACCAGTTCAAAAATTAAAGTAATCAACTATCTGCTAGTTTTTCTGACTTCATTATTAGATTCCTGCTAGAAATCAGTTTTTAAATAAAAATGTATATTTCATATATATAGTTCAAGAAAGTTGTTTAAAAAAAATTGATGACCCTTGCGTCACGGCTTGATACAACTTGTCAGGTTTTTTTTAGATATAGTTATCGTAAGATTAGCGAAGCATAAATGTGTACCTAAGCTGTGCACACGCTTCATAACATCAATTTAGAAGTCCTCCAAAACCAAGGAGATCAGGCATGATCCACGCTGGCAATGCCATTACCGTCCAAATGCTTTCGGACGGAATTGCAGAATTCCGCTTTGACTTACAAGGTGAGTCGGTCAATAAATTTAACCGTGCAACAATTGAAGATTTCCAAGCTGCTATTGCTGCGGTAAAAGCAAATAATGATATTAAAGGCTTAGTTGTTACCTCTGGCAAATCAACCTTTATTGTTGGGGCAGACATCACTGAGTTTGGTGAAAACTTCGCTCAAGGCGAAAAAGCGATTGTTGACTGGCTTATGCCTGTTCACGAAATCTTCAATAGCTTTGAAGATTTAGAAGTTCCAAAAGTTGTTGCTATTAACGGTATGGCGTTAGGCGGCGGCTTTGAAATGTGTTTAGTGTGTGACTATCGTGTGATGTCAGAAGCTGCACAAGTGGGCTTACCGGAAATTAAACTTGGTATTTACCCAGGTTTTGGCGGTAGCGTACGTTTAAGCCGTGTTATCGGTATCGACAACGCGGTTGAATGGATGGCAATGGCTGCTCCTAAAAAACCAGCTGCTGCACTAAAAGATGGTGCTGTAGATGCGGTTGTAGCTGCTGATAAATTACTTGAAGCTGCAACTGATTTAGTGAAGCAAGCAATTTCTGGTCGTTTGAACTGGAAGGCAAAACGTCAAGAAAAACTTGATGCTGTAAAATTGAACCCACTTGAACAAATGATGGCGTTCAACACAGCAAAAGGTGCTGTACTTGCTAAAGCAAATCCCGCTCAGTACCCTGCTCCAAAATTATTACTTGATTCATTACAAGCAGGTGCAAGCCTTGCGCGTGACGAAGCATTAAAAGCTGAAGCTGAAGGTTTTGCTAAAGCTGCGATTACTCCACAAGCTGGTGCATTGATTGGTTTATTCCTCAATGACCAAGTTGTTAAGAAAACTGCTAAAAAACATGAAAAAGGTGCTCACCCTGTAAACCAAGCAGCTGTACTTGGCGCTGGTATTATGGGTGGTGGTATTGCTTACCAAGCGGCAAGCAAAGGCACACCAATCATCATGAAAGATATTGGTAACCCACAACTTGCACTAGGTATGTCAGAAGCGAACAGCTTGTTAACTAAACAAGTTGAACGTAAGAAAATGAAACCTGCACAAATGGGTGAAACCCTTGCACGTATCCGTCCTACTTTAAGCTACGATGAGTTTAAAGAAGTCGACATCGTGATCGAAGCGGTTACAGAAAATCCAAAAGTTAAAGAAATCGTTCTTGCAGACACTGAAAAGCATGTTCGTGAAAACACGATTATTGCGTCTAACACGTCTACAATTTCAATTACGCGTTTAGCGAAAGCATTACAGCGTCCTGAAAACTTTGTAGGTATGCACTTCTTCAATCCAGTTCACATGATGCCGCTTGTAGAAGTCATTCGTGGTGAAAAGACTTCTGAAGAAGCGATTGCAACTACTGTTGTTCTTGCTCAAAAAATGGGTAAAACACCAATCGTTGTAAATGACTGCCCAGGGTTCTTGGTTAACCGTGTATTGTTCCCTTACTTTGGTGCATTTGACCTTCTTGTAAAAGACGGCGCAGACTTCCAGCAAGTTGACAATGTAATGTCTAAGTTTGGCTGGCCAATGGGTCCTGCTTACCTCATCGACGTTGTTGGTATCGACACTGGTGTTCATGGTGCAGAAGTCATGGCTGAAGGTTTCCCAGACCGCATGAAGCCAGACTACAAAGGTTCAATCCAAGCAATGTACGAAGCTAAACGTCTTGGTCAAAAGAATGACGTTGGTTTCTACAAATACGAACTCGATAAGAAAGGCAAAAAAGCAAAAACTGTTGATCCAACAGCGTATGAAATCATTGCTCCTTTCGTAACGGGTGAAAAACGCGAGTTTGATAACCAAGAAATCATTGACCGCATGATGCTTGCTTTCTGTAACGAAACAGTTCGTTGCTTAGAAGACAACATCGTTGCAACTGCTGCTGAAGCAGACATGGCAATGATTATGGGTGTAGGTTTCCCTCCATTCCGTGGTGGTCCATGTCGTTATATCGACCAGACAGGTGTTGCTGAATATGTTGCGCTTTGCGACAAATATGCACACTTAGGTAAGGCTTATGAAGCGCCACAAATGTTGCGTGACATGGCTGCTAACAACAAAAAATTCTACGGTTAAGGAGCAACGTGAATGGCTACTTTAAATCCACGTGACGTTGTCATCGTTGATGGCGTACGTTCTGCAATGGGTAAAACCAAAAACGGTATGTTCCGCAATGTACGTGCTGACAGCTTATCTGCTGAGTTAGTTCGTGCACTCGTTGCTCGTAACCAATTTGACACCAATGAAGTTGAAGACCTGATCTGGGGCTGTGTAAACCAGACTTTAGAACAAGGTATGAACATTGGTCGTAACATCGGCTTATTGGCTGACTTACCAAAAACTGTAGCAGGTCAAACTGTAAACCGTCTTTGTGGTTCATCTATGCAAGCACTTCATACTGCTGCTGCACAGATTGCAACCAACCAAGGTGATATCTTCATTATTGGTGGTGTAGAGCACATGGGCCACGTAGGTATGATGCACGGCATCGACCTAAACCCAGAAGCATCTAAACACTATGCAAAAGCATCTAACATGATGGGCTTAACTGCTGAAATGTTAGGTCGCATGAACGGCATTAGCCGTGAAGAGCAAGACGCATTTGGTGTTGAATCTCACCGCCGTGCTTGGGCTGCAACTCAAGAAGGTCGTTTTAAAAACGAAATCGTTGGTGTTGAAGGTCACGATGCAAATGGCTTTAAAATCCTTTGTGATATCGATGAAGTCATTCGCCCAGATGCAAACCTTGAATCGTTCAAAGCATTACGTCCTGTATTCGATCCAAAAGGCGGTACGGTAACTGCTGCTACATCTTCAGCTTTGTCTGACGGTGCTTCTGCAATGTTACTTATGTCTGCTGAGCGCGCGCAAGCATTAGGTTTAAAACCACGTGCTGTGATTCGTTCTATGGCTGTTGCAGGTTGCGATGCTGCAATCATGGGTTATGGTCCAGTTCCAGCAACTCAAAAAGCGCTTAAACGTGCTGGTTTAACGATGGCTGATATTCAAACTATCGAGTTAAACGAAGCATTTGCTGCTCAAGGCTTATCAGTAATGAAAGGCTTAGGCGTTTATGACAAGCAAGACATCATTAACTTAAATGGCGGTGCGATTGCATTGGGTCACCCACTAGGCTGTTCTGGTGCGCGTATCACCACTACGTTGTTGAACGTAATGGAACAACAAGATACTCAAATTGGTCTTGCGACCATGTGTATCGGCCTTGGTCAAGGTATTGCAACGATTATCGAACGTGTTTAATTAACACCAAGATAAAAAAATCCCCGCTCAATGCGGGGATTTTTTTACTCATAAATAGAAAACTCTTCATCATTAAATGCATTAAAGCTTTCAGGCCATGGTGCTTTCAATTCACACAAAACTTTAAATTGTGATGGAGCATCTAGGTTCACTTTCAAAACATTAATTTGAATATCATCTTTATTCAAATAGTTGAGTAAATTTTTTAAGTCTTTACATAAATAATGTGGCAAATAACCAACTCGAATATCATCTTCTTTTAATAAAATTGTTGCATCTAAATCAACTAAATTATTTTCATCAAATTGATATTTGAGCCTATCGTCAGGTTTCAAATACGTAATACTAGTTTTTTCAATCTCGTTCAGATAATTGATACTACTAATAAAAAATTTAATCCTATAAAAACCATCTTCATTTCTAGGTAAATTAACAATTCGAAAATGATCAGTTTTCTTCTCTCCTCCTGAAATTGCAAGTAACTCTAAATAATCTTTAGAATCACTAGATAAATCAGACCACTCAAACATATTGTCATGCTCAGGGCGGCTCTCAGGAATTAATCTATTTCTAAAAAAACTAAATAATCTATCAGAAGTATAGCTTTTAGAAATCTCCTGCATATTCGGAAAAAACGAAAACTTTTCGTGCTGAGCACCTTTTGTGTAGCTCAGAACATATCTACAAGAATTTTGTTGAGTTAATTTAGCAACAGGATGCCACATTCGTGTACCTGTAGAATCTTGCCACATAACAAAAACACTTTTCATGCTGACAATTCCTCACTTACAAATCACGGTTTATTGCTAATAGATTAGCTTTATTACATAAAATTAATTCATATGTAAAATCTTTTGAGGTAGAAGACATAAGAGTCTCAGGAACCCGATCTATAATTAATCTTACATCATCATTTTTAACCTTATTCAGTATCTCTAACCAAGCCTTTGCAGCGACTCTTTCCATTAAAGCATAACGCCGAAAAGCTTCTAGTAGTTTCAGCCTTTTCTTTTTACCAGCTATTTCCTTTTCTAAAAACCATGATTTTGCTTTTAGAACAAAAGTCTGTATTTGCTGACCCTTATCAGTTGATGTCATTCGTGTTCTTTTTTCTTCATCATTAACATTTCTTGCTAGGCTCGCTCCGTGATCATAGCTTGGTGCAAGATGTTTAACACCTTTAACAGTAATGATCATTCCCCAATTTTCATTATGCCTATCCTGATTTGCAATTAAGGCATCAAACATCAAATAACCAACAAAAAAATCACTAGCAGTTTTAATATTAGCTAGACTACTAAATCCAATTGGCTTATTGAGGATAGTATTTCGCATAGTTTTATATACATCTTCAATAAATTGTATATTAGGATTACCTTCTTCAGCAGAGGATACAAGACCTTCAAGAAGTTCATTACCAAGCATTAATTGCTCTCCTCGCTCAGAAATAAAATTCTTGGTTATGACACCACGTACTCCTTTGTGTATAGCCAATTCATAATGTGCATGTGGTAGATCTAATAAAGCGGCTAATTCACAAGAGATTTTTTCAGCCCAATCATCACCTAATCGCTCCCCTGTATTAGATTGTACACTTTTAAAAAGAAACTCTTCATCTCCAGATAAATACCAGAATTTACTTTTTGTACCTAATTGCTCTAGAAGATCAGACTCTACATGAGAGATATCAAAGATATTATAACTACTGTCTAACTTATCCATAGTATCCCAAATGCATTAATAAAACTTATGAAAACAACCATGAGCGACAAATTATGTCGTCTAATAATTAATAATATAACCGTCTATAATGGTAAATAAAATAATCTGTAATTTCAAATAATTATAAGATCAATAAAACCTATTTTAATTTTTTCCACAAAATACAAGGATTTTTTATTTTATCGGCCTTTTAAACCATCTTGAATTTGCTGCTGTAAATTTATGAGGTCATTAATATTTACTTTCATCGTACCCTCACGATAAGCGTCGACATTACTTCGGTTGATGTTCAAAGGTCTTAACATTTCAAAAATACCGTTGGTTGGATCAGAAGACTGTATTCCACCCGCTACCGCTAAAATGTATTGTTGTAAGAAGGGAGAAAGTTGAGACAAATCAGGTTGTGCCATAACTGGCTGATAATCTACTGTAGTCATACCTTCAGGGACTAAAGCATTTTGTATATCATAATGAGTTTTATACTCATGATGTTGCAGAGCTTGACGCACTTTTTTATCTTCTTGGAAGGGTACAAATCCCACCTCTTCACGTAGCTCAGACTCAGCCATTACACGAATTGTTGGTAAAGTAGCAACCTCTTCAGCTTGAACAGTCGGTAAACCCATAAAAGCAAATGCAGCAATGAAAGCTGATTGTTTTAGAAAGTTCATAACTTGCTCCAAAAATCACTCACCCTATTCAAATTAATAGATGATGACTAAATTAAAAGTATCTATAAATAGGCTACAACAAAGTCGAATTTGATTCAGTAATGCTCAGATAAACGGTAAATATCATATCGTTAAAATTTGCATCCAATCATAGATATATCTGTTTATTAGATTATTGAATCTTCAAATCATGTCACCTGACGTTACACAACGAACATACGTCCTTTTGAAAAATGAGGTTTTTGAGGATTCATATTCAACCTATTTCAACACCTTTTAGATTTTATTTAAAAATTACTAAAAAATTAACTATGTGTTTCTTCTTCACCTTCATTATCAAAAGTCTTGGCAATCTTATCAATGTTTAAACTTTTCGCCATCGCATCAAAAATATCTTTATACACACCTTGCTGCTGATAAAGTTGATGATGTTCGCCATGCTCAACAATCGCACCGTCCTGCATAACATAGGTGTAATCGGCATCAATAATTTGAGAAAGGCTATGGGAAATAATAATGACTGTTCTCCCTTGCTTAATTTCATCCAAACTATGCTTAATCTGTTCAGTAGCGATCGCATCTAAACTCGCAGTTGGTTCGTCCAAAAAGATAATTGGTGGATCTTTCAGAAACATTCGTGCGATTGCGATACGTTGCTGTTGTCCACCCGACAATAGCAATGCATCAGATTGATAGCCCTTAGGCAACTTCAAAATTTGCTCATGAATCGAAGCTTTTTTTGCTGCTTGGATAATTTCTTCTTCTGTGGCATCCATTTTTCCATAACAAATATTGTCTTGTATAGTGCCCTGAAAGATATGATTTTTTTGCAATACCAAGCCGATATGATCTCGTAGATATTGTGTATCCATGTCTTTTAGCTCAATTCCATCCATCATAATTTGCCCAGATTGTGGTAGATAAAACTTATCTAACAGACTAATCAATGTTGATTTTCCTGCACCCGATAATCCGACTAATGCTGTAATCTTATTGGGCTGAATGACCATATTGATATTCTTAAGTGCATGATGACCATTTGGATAGAAGAAATCGACCTGGTTTAATTCAAACTGTCCACGAAGTTGGAATGGTTTTTGTTGACCAGACTTTTCTATTTCATCGTCCGCTTCAAGAATCTGAAAGAAACTTTCCGCATAAATCATGGCATCATTGATCTCATCATAAATACGGTGCAATGAACGAATCGGAGCAGAAACATTATTAAAGAGTAGAATATGAAACATGATCATCCCAATGCTCATATCTCCAGCTAGAACAAAATAAGCGGTAAGAATAATAATAAAAACAATACCAATTTGTTCAGTAAAGGTCTTAACCCCATCGAAAATAAAACTAATTTGCCGAGTGTGCATCTGATTATCAGTGAGCTGCTTTTGTAAAATGAGTTGTTTTTCAGCTTCAACTTGCTCACGGTTAAAAGATTTAATCACTGTAATCGAATTAATGATACTCAGAATTCCCTGACTTTTACGTTCACGTCCATCACGCAGACTTCTTCTTACGCCCCCTAATTTTTGAGCTTGCTTGAAGGTCAGCCAAAAGTAAATTGGGACAATACAAAGGGCAACAAGCCCAATCCAAAAGTTGGCATAGAACATCAAACCCAATGCGAGAATTGCGCTACTAAATAATGGAAGAATGTCGATAAAAAATATTTGAATTAACCGTGTAATCGAACCAATACCACGATCAATACGGGTTTGCAGCTTCCCTGCTTGGTTATCATCCTGAGTAAAAAAAGAAAGACGATATGTTAGAAATTTTTCAATAATTGATTGCGCGACATCTTGTGACACCATGATTCTTAAACGTTCGCCAAATAGCTTTTGCCCAAATTGAATCAGCGTATTTATAATTTCCTTAGATAATAGAATTACACTGATCGTCACTAAAATGTGCCAGCCTTCACTTAGCCCTTGTCCTGCCTCAACCAAACGATTAATCTGATCAACAGTATATTGCAACGTCAATGCATTCACTTGAGCGGTTAATGCCCCAATTAAAGTAAGGATCAGGGTAACGATGACCAATAGCTTATATGGGGCAACAAAAGGTCGAACTTTAATAAAAAGCTGCCATAAATTCATTTTTTTGACTTTTATTATCCTGGATTAAATTTAAATATTTGTATTATTCACCTATCAGCGATTATTTAGCAGCTGATTTAATGATCAAACATAAGCTTCAATAACACTATAATTCCTCTAAAACCGCAACATTCCTTTTCTTAATTTTTTCAATTTTTGCATTCAGTTTTAGAACATCTTGGTAAAGCCTATTAAACTTTTTGACCTGAGCATTTTCATGAAAAAGAATCATCTGATCTTTCTTCTGCCATGGGTAGTTTTTTAGAAGCTTAAACATTTCTTCTGCTTTATCTAAAATTTGTAGCTCAATCATAAAAATTGCATGATCTTGATCAGCTTTCTGTTGAGTCCCCAATTTCATTTCAAGGAGTTGTCTCATCTCTGCATTGACTGACAATTCTTGAACCTTTGCTAAGAAAGTTTTATGAATTTTTTCATATTCAGTTTGATATTTATCTGAAGCCATACGGACATCAGCTAACATCTTTTCGGTTTCTACAAACTTTTGTTTTTTATCAATATCTAAACGATCAACATTTAAAAAAGTATCCCATTTGGCTGCTTTGAGTTCTCTTAAGTATGCATTTCGTGCATTTATATTTTGAATCCAATAACTTAAAAGAAATTCTGAAATTTGCTTATAGTGTCCTGCCAACCGTTTATCGTGAATATTAAGCTCGACGGGTTTAGACCAATCCTGTGCTTGTTCATAAAGCTGGTTCATTTTTTCAGTCATGACCACATCAAACATTTGGCTACTGTCTTTGGCCTGTTGCTGTTTAATATGCTGATAGCTGAAAAAAATAATAATCGTGATAACAACCAGACTTGTAATTGCAATCAAAACTCGGCGCATACACACCTCCTATTTCCCTTCTTATAGTTTTGCTCTTTATAGTTATGAAATAGAGCTTATATCTTCTTTATATGCCATTTATTTCACAATACGCAACACTCTATTCTCTATTCAAAGCTTTAAATCCTTGGACATCATCCCTATTATGATGGGTAATTAAAATTTATGAGATTCTCCCATGCGTGTTGATGTCTGGTCTGATGTAGTTTGCCCTTTCTGTTATATCGGCAAAAAACGCCTTGAACATGTAGCTGCTGAAGCAGGTATTGAGCTTGAAATTCACTGGCATAGTTTTGAATTAGATCCTGATGCGCCAGCAAAACATGACACATCAAATACAGAACGTTTGGCTAAAAAATATGGCCGTACCTATGAAGAGATGGAAGAAATGGAGCGCAATATTGCTGCCATGGCTGCCTCTGAAGGTATTGATTTCCAATGGCAAAAGGCGAATTCTGGTAATAGCTTTAATGCTCACCGTATTATTCACCTTGCGCAAAGCAAAGGCTTAGGCAATCAAGCAAAAGAAGCTTTTTTCCATGCTTATATGACCGAAGGTCTGGCAATTGGTGAACGTGAAGTTGTAGAAGAAATTGCTTCTCGTATTGGCCTTGATAATGCGGAAGTTGAATTTGTATTAGATACAAATGAACTATCTGACTTTGTTCGTCATGACGAAAAGATTGCTAAAGAGCAGTTAAATGTTACGGGCGTACCATTTTTTGTATTTGATCAAAGAATTGCGCTCGCAGGTGCTCAACCACGTGACGTCTTTTTAAAAGTCTTAGAGCAAGCACAACTGAAAGCAAATGCTGAAGCTGTTGAGCAAGATGATGCTGCTGTTTGTAATGATGAATCATGTGATATTCCACAGAAATAAATCAACACAATTGAAAATGTGATGAAATCGTATGTTTTATCACCATTTTAGCAATAGAGCGTTCTAAAAAAAGAACTATCTAATTGTTTAAAATCAGTTTATGATTGCTTCTTAGAATATTCGCGCTGTAATGTTCTGTTTTTTATGTGTTTAATGATCGGAATTTGAAGTTTCCTTGATCTATCATCCCCCTTAATTGGGGGATTTTTTTTGGTTAAAAATAATCGCTACTAGCTTAAACTTTTTAATTTATTTCAAATATGTAAAAAAAGTTAAATTTACTTAACTTTTGTGTCGTCCTCTTGATTTTATTAGAAAAATCAACAAAAGTGGAAACAACAACAAAACATAAAGATAGATATGAAAACATTTCACGTAATGCCTTATCGGCAGCTTTTTGCACTTTTAACTCTTGGATTCGGTTCAGTATGCATTGCTCATGCAGAAACGACCTCTTCCTCTCAAAACCAACAAGTAGAAGGTTTGTCATCTGGAGTTCAAACCGAAGTTACAACAGATGAAAATCTGTTAGATCAGATTCCACGTTGGGTAGATGCGACCCCAACCATTTTCCCTGAGCAGTCTAGTCAACCTATTGTTCCACCTACCGAACAAACAGAAGATCAAACCTGGGTTGACCGTAAACAAAAGAACATTCGTAATTGGGCCGATCGTACTTCTGAAAAAATTGATAACTGGTTTGGAGAAGTCGATCCACAGAAACCAGCTACAGCAACCATTCGCGTGATGGTCGATAACTATTGGAATGAATACGATAATTTTGAAATTAAACCCAGAATACGAGGCAGGATTAAATTACCAACACTAGAAAAACGCCTAAGCGTGGTATTTGGTGATGACTCACTCGATAACGAATTTAATAACAGTCCGGCCAATATTAACCAGAACCCAAATCAAGACTCCAATAAGAAGCTAAATGGTAAACAAACGCGAGATGACAACAGTTCTATTGCTTTACGTTGGTCAGATTTCTCGAAAAAATTGCCTTTTGAAACAGATGCTGACTTAGGTATCCGTTCTGGGGACGATATTTATGTTCGTTTAAAAGCATCTAGAAATTGGCAACTCCGTAATGATTTTAAATTTTATGCTGAGCAAATTTATCGTTACGGCATAGACAGTGAAAATTACTTACGTACCAATCTTGAACTTACTCATGCCAGACCAAATCAACCAATTTTATCAAATCAGTTCAGCTTAACTTATGCCGATGATCAAGATGATGATCTAAGTTGGGAAAACAGGGTTTTCCGTGAACATAGTTTCTTTGCAAATAACCGTTTTAACTATGGTATTTATACAGGTGGTTATTACAACGACAATGACTTGCGTTTAAATAGTTGGGGACCATTTGTTTCATGGCGCCAACCAGTTTTACGTGAATGGTTCTTTGTTCAAGGAGATGTAAATTACTTTAATGACCACCGTGAAGACCGCAACCATTTCGTCAGCACATTCTTGCGCTTAGAAGCTCTTTTTTAAGCTGCCAATCACCACCTTGGAACCCATCCAAGGTGGTGAATAATAAAATACTTTTAAATAAAATTTTAAGCTTAGCCTTTTAAAATATTGATCTAATTTTTATTTTTGATTCCTTCTCCTTAAAAATGAATCAATTTTCCCCTTTTTCATTTCAATACAGATCAGCTGCCTTAGTTTGTATTTATAGTTTAAGCGTATTGGCTTTAATTCCGCATACTCAATTTTTTTATAATACATTCAAGCACCAACGGTCACGGCGTTATCCTTATTCTTCTACGAGTTTTACCAAAGTAAAAAAACAATCACTTTCACTCTCTCCTTGTGAAATAGAGACAAATAATGCTTTACCCGATATCGCCTTAATGCAAGAACTTATGGCTGTATTTGGAAATGATACGTTATGGAGACGTGTGACTCAGTCTGAACCTACTTATAAAGCCTTTGGTAAGAAAAAGAAGAAGAACTCTTCAGCTCAGGTTTCGACAACTAATCCACTGAGTGCAAGCTGGGCTACCATTTCAACGTGGATGCCTTTTGAAAATAATCTTGATTTAGGTTCAAACTCAGAAAACGATGTTTATGTGCAATTTTTAGCAAAGAAAAAATGGAATTTAAGACATAACATTAGTTTGGATACAGAACAGGTATTTCGCTACGGTTCTACCAGCCGGAACTACACTGAAACAACGCTAAACCTAACGCAGAAAATGCAAGATAATACTCTTTTCGCTAATAAATTTAATGTGAATAAGAGTGAAAATGAAGATTATAGTTGGGGAAATTGGACTTTCCAGCAATATCAATTTTTAAAGGATAATCATCTTACTTACGGTGTCTATAGTGGTGGTGTATATACCAAAAATGACATTCGACTAAATAGTTGGGGGCCTTATATTTCATGGCGGCAGCCTGTGTGGCGAAATTGGCTTTTTATGCAAAATGACCTTAACTTTTTTAACCACATTGATGATGATTCTAAACATCAACTCAGCGTTCAAATGAATCTAGAAGCTAATTTTTAATCAGAAATCACCAAATTGTGGATAACTCTTTCTTTATCCACAAAAAAAGCCCCTGAAGGTTCAGAGGCTTTTTTTATACTGAATTATTTCAGCAATAAGCTATTAATACGTTTTACATAAGCTGCTGGGTCTTCCGGTAAACCACCTTCAGCAATAACCGCCTGATCGAAAATCACATTTGCCAAGTCATCAAAGTGCTCTGAACTTTCAAGTTTCTTCACCAATGGATGTTCAGGGTTAATTTCTAAAATTGGTTTGATTTCCGGCACTGCCTGCCCTGCTTGTTTAAGCATACGAATAAGTTGAGGTGATAACTCACCTTCACTTGTCACTAAACATGCAGGAGAATCAACTAAACGTGTCGTTACACGCACTTCTTGCGTTTTGGCTTTCAATGAGTCACTTAGCTTATCAACAACAGGTTTGAACTGTTCAGCTGCTTGCTCAAGTGCTTTTTTCTCTTCAGCATCTTGCAAGTCACCTAAATCAACCGCGCCTTTCGACACATTCTTTAATGGCGTACCGTCAAACTCTTGAACAAAATTCATTGCCCATTCGTCAACACGTTCAGCCATTAATAATACTTCAATGCCTTTTTTCTTGAACAACTCAAGCTGCGGTGAGTTTTTCGCTGCCGCTAAGCTGTCAGCAGTCACATAGTAGATGGCTTTTTGGCCCTCTTTCATGCGAGCCTTATAGTCAGCAAAAGAAGTTGTTACTTCATCATTTGTTGAAGTCGCATAACGTAATAATTTTAAAATACGTTCACGGTTACCAAAGTCTTCGCCCAAGCCTTCTTTAATGACTGAGCCAAACTCACTATAGAACGTCTTGAATTTTTCTTGGTCTTTTTCATCTTCCGATTTAGCCAAGCCATCGAGTACAGTTAAAATACGGCGCGCATTACCTTCACGAATCGTTTTGACATCACGGCTTTCTTGCAACAACTCACGGCTTACATTGAGTGGTAAATCTGCGCTATCTACCACACCTTGAACAAAACGTAGATAATTTGGAATTAAGTTATCCGCATCATCCATAATAAAGACACGTTTCACATAGAGCTTAATACCTGCTTTTGCTTCACGAGTAAAAATGTCATGTGGTGCTTTACTTGGAATATAAAGTAACTGTGTATATTCAGTACTACCTTCAACACGGTTATGCGCCCAAGCCAGTGGTGCTTCAAAGTCATGTGTTAAGTTTTTATAGAACTCAACGTACTGCTCTTCAGTCACTTCGCTCTTGTTACGTGTCCATAAAGCACTGGCTGAGTTAATTGCTTCCCACTCGCCAGTTTTCACCATTTGGCCGCCTTTAGGCTCTTCACCTTCAGCAGCCTCTTCCTCTTGCCAAACTTCTTTTTGCATTTCAATTGGCAAGCTAATGTGATCAGAGTATTTATTAACGATTTGCTTAACTTTATGAGATTCTAAATAATCAAGTGCATCATCACGTAAGTGAAGAATAATGTCAGTACCACGTGAAGCCTTATCAATTTGCTGAACTTCAAACTCGCCTGTACCACCACTAATCCAACGCACCCCTTCAGATGCATCTAGACCTGCACGGCGTGATTCAACCGTAATTTTATCGGCAACAATAAAACCTGAGTAAAAGCCAACACCAAATTGACCAATCAACTGAGCATCTGCTTTTTGATCACCAGTCAATTTTGACATGAAATCTTTAGTGCCCGATTTTGCAATCGTACCTAAGTTATCAATCGCTTCTTGCTGGTTTAAGCCAATACCGTTATCAGAAATCGTTAAAGTTTTATCTTCTTTATTTAAAATGACTCGTACATGTAAATCTGGATCATTTTCATAATATTCAGGATGATTAATTCCTTCAAAACGCAACTTATCACATGCATCTGATGCATTAGAAATCAGCTCGCGTAAGAAAATCTCAGGGTTAGAATAGAGAGAATGCGTCACTAAATGTAAAAGCTGTGCAACTTCTGCTTGGAAACTATAATTTTGTGATGCTTGTTCACTCATAAATCACTCCTTAAATTTTGAAGTCTGTTTGTTCTCGAATGCTTTATGAATGGAGTACTTCTAGAATTTTTCAATCCTAAATATTAAAAATTTTTACTCTAATTAAAATGGGCCGTGGCTTAACACTCTATCTTGCAATATTGCATCTAGCTGCTGTTGGCGTTGTTGATAAGCTTTGCTAATACAACTTACACCAGCCACACAAGCATTTCTTTTTTTCAGCCATTGCTGCTGAGCATCTTTTTGACTGTCCCGCCCACCCATTGGTAAAGCATGCAGAACAATTTGATAAGTCGTCGCCATTTTCACATCGGCATCATTTAAAGAACGGTTCTTACAAATACTTTTTTCCGTTTTCGTTTTTGCAGCATCACACGAGAAACTTGCAGCTTGCAAACTCTGTGTAAAGGCGATACCACTAAAGATAGCCAAACAAAGCGCTAATTTTTTGTTCATGATTTTCTTTCCATGTTTTGTAATGAATAGAAATTAGTTTAGAAAAAAAATTGCATAAGATATGTATAAAACTGTCTGTTTTATGCTTTTTTTAGTGCAAATAAAGTCCATAAAAAAACCTCACATAAATTATATGTGAGGTGCCTGAGTCTAGGTTTATTATTATATTTTTTCTATTTATTATTATGCTTAAAATTTATAGCTATAACCTAAAGTGTAAACAAATGGATTAATATCTAGATCAAATTTATAATTAGCAACTGATGGATCAATTGTTACTTCAGGACTAATATCCATATAACGAACATCTACAAATACTCCCCAATTTTTAGCATCAGCAGGTTGGAAATTAAAACCAACTTGTCCTGCTACACCAAAATCTTCTTTAACTTTTACCGCTACTCCTTGTTCATCCCAAGGAATAAATGCTGTAGCACCAACACCAATATACGGTGTGAAACGAGTCGAGTTTTTAAAATGATATTTAGCAGTAATCGTTGGTGGTAACTGTTTAAGACTCGCTACATTTTTACCATCTAACAATACGTCATGATTAATAGGTGCTGCTAATAATAACTCTGCCGAAAATGGAGATTGACCAAAAAAGTATTCTACTGATGGTGTAAATGCATATTCATGATCTGCCTTCACCACCCCTAAAGGAGTTGTCGTATCTTCCGAAGGAGCAATTACACTTCCACCAAACTTAACTTGCCAGTTACCAGCAAAAGTAAAAGAAGACATCCCCATTAATGCAACAACCAAAACTTTTTTGAACACTTTAATATCTCCAAACTTATTTATATTTATAATAAACATGTATTTTAAAATCATGCAATACGCATTATAAAATTAATTTATCATTTATTTTTAAATAACTGTTTTAAATAAATATATATATTAACCAACCATTTTAATAGGTTTTTATTCCAACCTTATTAATCAAGATTATTTTATATTACCAACTATTTTAATATACTTTTTAATTCTGAGTATTTTAATATAATTTATTTTAAATACATCTTTAATTTAGTCAATAAAAAACCTTCTTAATTTAAATCCAAAGATCATTATTAAGAAGGTTAGTAATTTAATATTTTATAAAAACCTATAAAACCATTGCAGCAATCCAGCCAAAAATTAATAGCGGAATATTAAAATGAATAAATGTAGGTACAACAGTATCCCAAATATGGTCATGTTGCCCATCTACACCTAAACCTGCTGTTGGCCCTAAAGTTGAATCAGAAGCTGGAGAGCCTGCATCACCTAATGCTGCTGCTGTCCCAATAAGGGCAATCGTCGCTAATGGTGAAAATCCGAACTGTACGCATAAAGGCACATAAATAACGGCTAACACAGGTACACTTGAGAAAGATGAACCAATACCAATCGTGACAAATAAACCAATACAAAGCATTAAGAAAGCTGCAAGTGCGCGATTGTCTCCAATAATATCAACCACACCTTTCACTAGCTGATTAATATCTCCTGTATGGGTCATTACTGAGGCAAAGCCCGCAGCAGAAATCATAATGAAACCCACCAAGGCCATCATTCGCATGCCTTGTACAAAGACATCATCTGCCTCTTGCCACTTAAAAATTCCGGCAGTAGATAGAACAGCAAAACCGACTAAACCACCCAAAATCATTGAACCTGAATAGAGCTGTGCAGCGAGTGTCAGACCAATTGCAAGCAATGCCATGTAGATCGTTTTCTTTGCAATCACTGGCGCTTGCTCTGCCTCATGCTTTAACTCTTCTGCATCTGCTTTTAAGTCAGTTGTTTTAACTTGATTAGTTGCACGGAGAGGTTTATCTAAATCAATTGTTGTAGTTGGGGTAATAGCGCGATCAACATAAATTCTTGGTTTACGGTAGCTAATGAATACAGCAACCAAAGTACCTAAAACCATTCCCAAAACTGGAATAGCCATGCCAATTGACATCATGCCACGCTCTACATGCAAGCCATACGCAGCACCAACTTTGTTGATATTCCCCATCAAAATTTGTTCAAGGAAAATTGCACCAAATCCAACTGGAAGAAAAATATAAGTTCCGACTAAACCTAGCGTAAGCACACAGGCTGCTGCTCGACGATCTAACTTTAAATGGTTCATTACCCGTAATAATGGCGGAACGAGCACAGGAATAAAGGCAATATGAACTGGAATAAGGTTCTGAGAGAAAATAGCAGCAATCAGTAAAATACCTAACAGTAGATATTTCACTTTAGTTTCGCGGCTTTTGCCCGCTTCCATTCCCAACAAACCAATAAGTTTATGGGCAAGTAAATCAGGTAAGCCAGATTTTGAAAGTGCCAGAGCAAATGCCCCTAACACAGCATAGGCAAGTGCAACTTCAGCACCATCACCAAGACCTGCGTTAAAAGCATCAACGGTTTGAGAAAGGCTTAAACCTGCTACGAGGCCGCCTACAATGGCAGAAACCACTAAAGTCAGTACGACAGAAACGCGCGCCAGTGATAATAAAAACATCACTGCAATCGCAATAACGACAGCATTCATGAATAAATTCAGAGCAAAACAAAAGGCGACATTCTATCAGATTCAAACTTATGAAGCCGAAAATATCGCCGAATTAAAAGTTTTATGCAGTCACTGAATTATGAAGCTTGAGCCTTAATAAACTCATGAATATGATCTGCAATTTTCGCAGGCTCACTAAGAATTGCCCAGTGATTTGCTTCAAGCTCTACATATTCAAAATTATCCACCCACTTTGGCATAGCCTCAGTGATGTATTCAGGGCTCACAAAAGTGTCATATTTTAAAATAACGGCTTTAACTGGGCATTGCGCATAACGTTGACGAGGGCCAGTTAAACGAGGGATAAAATTTGCCCGATATAAATTAATGCCATATTTACCATCTGCATTAATATTATTATTTAAAGGTAAATTACTTTTTCTCTCCAGCTGAGTCAGTACTTTCCCCCATTTTTCAGGGCTAAAAAGAGACCATACAGTTGGTGCTAGCAGTGGAAGATGAAATGCACCGATATACCAAGATTTGGTTAATATTTTTAAGATTTGACCTGGTGAAGTTTTAAATTTATCACGCAAAAATAAAGCGGCATGGTCAAGACATGGCCCAGAAATAGTTGTATATGATAATAAACGCCCTTTAAATTTAGGCTCTGTTGCCGACTCCCAAGATTGAATCGAACCCCAATCGTGTGCAGCCATATGAAATTGACGATTTGGTAGTAATTCATCTACTACTTCTTGTAAGTCTAGAGATAAACGCTCTAAACGGTAATCACGTATACGTTTTGGTATAGATGACAAACCCGCTCCACGTACATCATAGGTGACAATGTAGAAGTCATTAATTAAATGTTCAATGATTGATTCCCACACTTCTTGATTGTCAGGATAACCATGTACTAAAACCAACGGTGTATTTTTTTCGTCGCCCCATGTTTTAGCACAAAGCGTTTGTTGGTCACTTGTTGTTACTGTATGAACTTTTGGCTGCATAATCATTTCCTATCTTGTTTTTCAATCGATCATGTCGTTAGTCGGATAGAGCATTGCCATCAATATAAAAAAGATGATACTTATCTAGTATGAATACTGTTTCAATAAAAAAAATTGACTATTATGGCTATTTTAAGAAGACTTCAGAACAATCCTACGATTTCAAAATTCCTATTTAATCACTACCCACCTTATCGTGGAGCAGGGATTTATATTGAAATCATGAATTTAGAACTTTGCCATGTACGTGTGAAAATGCCTCTGACCTGGAAAAACCAAAACTTGGTTGGAACACACTTTGGGGGCAGTCTTTATTCAATGGTTGATCCATTTTACATGATGATTCTGCTGCATCATCTCGGATCAAAATATATTGTCTGGGATAAAGCTGCTGAAATTAATTTTCTTTCCCCAGGTCGAAGTACGGTACATGCAGACATTCGAGTAGATTTAGCTGAGATTGAGCAAATACGTGAGCTTGCCGAAAACTACGAGCCTGTTTTAAGAACTTATCATCTAAATATTTTTGATGAATCGGGGGTAAGAATTGCTGAAGTAAAAAAAACGCTTTATATCCGACGTAAAAAAGCAAAACCTTTCCCGCAATGAAAATAAGCGCTAAAAAGCGCTTATTTTATTCACTCAATAGGGTGTTATCTTTTTTCTTCAATCGCTGCACCAGCACCACCACCAATCGCACCGCCAATTGCAGCACCAGAGTCACCACCCAATATTGCTTTACCTACCACAGAACCGATACCAGCTCCGATCGCACTCTTAGTCGTGGTTTGTTTACTACCGCCTTGGCTATTTGAACCAACACCAGCACCTACTGCTGCGCCTAAGCCAGCACCAACACCACCGCCTACATGATTACCTAAGCCACCACCGAGCGCACCACCTGCTGCTGCTGCGCCAATACGCTGATCAGATGGACTCATATTTTGACAACCAGTAAACATAAGTGTAGACAACATTAAAGCAGAAACTAATCCAATTGTTTTTTTCATGTCCATACTCCTAATACCTGTTCTAATAAAAAGAATAATCCTCTTTTATGAGGAGTTTGATCAGATTGTGTTATTCATCTGTCCTAATCGATTGATATTTTGTAAAGCTCTTCTATTTATGATCATCAAGCAATATTTTAATGATAAAAAAAGAAGTCCTTAACAACTTAAAGACTTCTAGGTTTAAACATTATTAGGAATACTTTTAGTACTTCCCTTTTTTCTCTTCATACGCTGCGCCCGCACTACCACCAAGTGCTCCACCTGTAGCAGCACCAGCGTCACCACCAATGATGGCACCACCTAACACTGCACCAACACCGGCACCAATTGCACTATTACGCACGGTTTTATTACTAGACCCTTTTGCATTGGCTGCAACACCGGCACCAAGTGCCGCCCCTAAACCGGCACCAATATTACCACCCACATGTTTACCTACAGCACCACCTGCACCACCACCTATCGCAGCCGAACCAATACGTTTACTTTCTGGGCTTGCATTCTGGCAACCAACAAACAAAGTTGTTGACATCAGGCCAACACTAACAATCATCATCATTTTTTTCATTAGATTTACTCCAGTCTTCATAAGCATGTAGCCTAATATGGTTTTGTGGAGTGTTTATCCCGCTTAAGTAATAAAATAATGGCTCTTTAATATCTTTATGTAATTACCACTTTTAATTGTTATAAGTAAATATAAATAAAAAAGGCACCCTAAGGTGCCTTTTTTAGTGCCAGTCTAAACTTAGAATTGTTCTGAGTTTAATGCTTGGCTGAATGCTTGGTCTACTTCGCTGAAGTCATTGTGAAGCTCATGTTCAGCAGCTTCTGCTTCTTGACGACGACGTTCTAGGTGGTATGCAAGACCAGTACCAGCTGGAATCAAGCGACCCACTACAACGTTTTCTTTCAAGCCACGTAAGTCATCTTCTTTACCTGTTACAGCCGCTTCAGTTAACACACGAGTTGTTTCCTGGAACGATGCAGCAGAGATGAACGAGTCAGTAGAAAGCGATGCTTTAGTGATACCCATCAATAGACGTTCGAACTTCGCAGGGAACTTGTTTTGAGCCAAGACAGCTTGGTTCTCTTGTACCATGCGGATGTAATCCACTTGCTCGCCTTTGATGAAGCTTGTATCGCCACCATCGGTGATATCAACTTTACGTAACATTTGACGTACGATAACTTCAATATGTTTGTCGTTGATTTTTACACCTTGGAGACGGTATACGTCTTGAACTTCGTTCACGATGTAGTTAGTTAATGCAACTTCACCTTTCAAACGTAAGATGTCATGCGGGTTTTGTGGACCATCAGAAACAGTTTCACCACGGTTCACATGCTCGCCTTCGAACACGTTGATTTGACGCCATTTTGGAATCAACTCTTCGTAGATCTCAGAACCATCATCTGGAGTAATTACTAAACGGTTTTTACCTTTAGTTTCTTTACCGAAGCTTACAACACCTGAAACTTCAGCAAGAATTGCATGTTCTTTCGGTTTACGTGCTTCGAATAAGTCAGCTACACGCGGAAGACCACCGGTAATATCACGAGTACGTGATGTTTCTTGTGGTACACGACCAATTACGTCACCCACACCAATCGTTTCGCCATCGCGAACAGTTACGATTGTGTTTTGTGGCAAGAAGTAGAACTGTTCGCCGCCATCTGTTGTATCCAACACGATTGCTGGACGTAAATCTTTACCAGAAGCAGGACGAGCTGTTACAGGCAAGATTTCAACAGTAGTCATACCAGTTGCATCATCAGTTTTTGATGTTGCAGTTACGCCATCAGCGATTTGGCTGAAACGTGCTTTACCAGCAACCTCTGTTACCAATGGATGTGTATGCGGATCCCAAGTCGCTACGATACCGCCAGCTTCTACAGCTTCGCCATCTTTCAACAAGATGCTTGCACCGTAAGGAAGTTTATAGCGTTCGCGCTCACGCCCTAAATCATCAGCAATACCAATTTCACCTGAACGAGAAACTGAAACCAAATGACCTTTTGCATGTTGTACAGTTTTCACGTTATGGAAACGTACAGTACCTTTGTTACGTACTTGAACACTGTTTGCAGCAGAAGTTCGGCTCGCAGCACCACCAACGTGGAACGTACGCATTGTTAACTGTGTACCTGGTTCACCAATAGACTGTGCTGCCATTACACCTACTGATTCACCTGGGTTAACCAAGTGACCACGTGCAAGGTCACGACCATAACATCTAGCACATACACCAAAAGCAGATTCACAAGCAATTACTGAACGTACTTTGACTTCATCCACACCCGCTTCTTCAAGATGAGCTGCGATTTTTTCGTCAATTAACGTACCACGAGGTAATACAACTTCATCATCAGATGCACGACGTACGTCTTCAGCAGTTACACGACCTAATACGCGGTCACGTAATGGCTCAATGACATCACCACCTTGAATGAATGGAGTCATTACCAAGCCACCAGCTGTACCACAGTCAGGTTCGGTAATTACCAAATCTTGCGCTACGTCTACAAGACGACGAGTCAAGTAACCAGAGTTCGCAGTTTTTAATGCTGTATCGGCCAAACCTTTACGCGCACCGTGTGTTGAAATAAAGTACTGAAGTACTGTTAAACCTTCACGGAAGTTCGCTTTAATCGGTGTTTCGATAATCGAACCATCCGGTTTTGCCATCAAACCACGCATACCAGCAAGCTGACGAATCTGTGCCGCACTACCACGGGCACCAGAGTCAGACATCATATAGATACTGTTGAATGATTTTTGCTTCTCGTCTTCACCTTGTTTGTTTTTCACAAGTGTATAAGACAAGTTGTCCATCATCGCTTTAGCAACTTGGTCGTTTGTACGCGCCCAGATATCGACAACTTTGTTATAACGCTCACCAGCAGTTACAAAACCTTGTTCGAACTGTTGTTCGATTTCACGAACTTCTGTTTCTGCTTTATCAATAATTGTGTGCTTAGTAGGTGGAATGAGCATGTCTTCCATACCTACAGATACACCTGAACGAGTCGCTTGACGGAAGCCCAAGTACATTAATTGGTCAGCAAAGATAACGGTATCTTTCAAACCAAGTTTACGGTAGCAAGAGTTGATTAACTTCGAGATATTCTTTTTAGTCATCTCAAGGTTGATCATGTCAAAGCTTAAACCTTGTGGAACAACTTCCCAAAGCAAACAGCGACCTGGTGTCGTATCAACAATAATAGTTCCGTGTTCACGTTCACCATTTTCATTGATAACAGTTTGATGCACACGTACTTTAACACGAGCATGAATCGCAACCTGACCAGTTGCAAGTGCACGGTTTACTTCGTGAGTATCAGCAAACACCATGCCTTCGCCTTTAGCATTTACTGCATCACGCGTGATGTAGTAAAGACCCAAGACAACGTCCTGAGAAGGAACGATGATCGGCTCACCATTCGCTGGTGACAAGATGTTGTTTGTTGACATCATCAATGCACGAGCTTCTAACTGTGCTTCAAGTGTTAATGGAACGTGTACCGCCATTTGGTCACCGTCGAAGTCGGCGTTAAACGCAGCACAAACGAGTGGGTGAAGACGGATTGCCTTACCTTCAATAAGAATAGGTTCAAATGCTTGAAGACCTAAACGGTGAAGTGTTGGCGCACGGTTCAACATTACTGGATGTTGACGAATTACAGAAGCAAGAACGTCCCAAACTTCTGGAGTCTCACGCTCAACCATTTTCTTCGCAGCTTTAATGGTTGTCGCCTGGCCTGAAGCTTGTAGTTTAGCGAAAATGAATGGCTTGAATAATTCAAGTGCCATTTTCTTCGGAAGACCACATTGGTGAAGACGTAAAGTAGGACCTACAGTAATTACCGAACGACCAGAATAGTCAACACGCTTACCAAGTAAGTTCTGACGGAAACGACCTTGTTTACCTTTGATCATATCTGCCAAAGATTTTAACGGACGTTTGTTAGAACCAGTAATTGCACGACCACGACGACCGTTATCAAGCAATGCATCTACAGACTCTTGTAACATACGTTTTTCGTTACGTACGATAATGTCTGGTGCAGCAAGATCAAGAAGACGCTTCAAACGGTTGTTACGGTTAATGACACGACGATATAAATCGTTCAAGTCAGAAGTCGCGAAACGACCACCTTCAAGTGGAACTAATGGACGTAAATCAGGTGGAAGTACAGGAAGTACATTCATCACCATCCATTCTGGCTTGTTGTTTGAATCGTTGAATGCTTCCATCAATTTCAAGCGTTTAGACGCTTTTTTCAACTTCGTTTCAGAAGTCGTTTGAGGAATTTCTTCACGTAAACGTGCGATTTCCGCTTCAAGATCGATATCTTTTAACAAGTCCTGAATCGCTTCTGCACCCATTTTCGCAGTGAATTCATCACCGTGTTCTTCAAGTGCATTGAAGTATTCTTCGTCTGTTAAAAGTTGATACTTTTCAAACGGAGTCATGCCTGGGTCAGTTACAACGTATGATTCGAAATACAATACACGTTCGATATCACGAAGCGTCATATCAAGTAATAAACCGATACGAGATGGTAACGATTTTAAGAACCAGATATGAGCAACTGGAGAAGCGAGTTCAATGTGACCCATACGTTCACGACGAACTTTCGCTGTAGTTACTTCAACGCCACATTTTTCACAAATGACGCCTTTGTATTTCATACGCTTGTATTTACCACACAAGCATTCGTAATCTTTTACTGGACCAAAAATTTTGGCACAGAACAAACCATCACGTTCTGGTTTAAAAGTACGGTAGTTAATTGTCTCAGGTTTTTTAACTTCACCATGAGACCATGACTTAATCATTTCTGGTGACGCAAGACCAATACGGATACGGTCAAACTCAATTGGTGCATGACCATCTGAGTCCGTTTTCTTACGCATGATATCGAGCAAGTCTTTCAATTTTTTTCTCCGTGTGTCGGGAAGCAACGCTTACCCGACTGGGTCACAAATATTGTTTTTTCCTAAAAAATCGTGAGTCTTACGACTTAGTCACCATTTTTCAGTTCAATGTTGATACCTAAAGAACGGATCTCTTTGGTCAATACGTTGAACGATTCAGGCATACCTGGATCCATATAATGGTTACCATCTACAATATTCTTATAGATACGTGTACGACCTTCAACGTCATCCGACTTAACAGTTAACATCTCTTGAAGAGTATATGCTGCGCCGTAAGCTTCGAGTGCCCAAACCTCCATCTCACCGAAACGCTGACCACCGAACTGTGCTTTACCACCAAGCGGCTGCTGTGTAACAAGTGAGTAAGAACCAGTTGAACGCGCATGCATTTTGTCATCAACCAAGTGGTTCAATTTGAGCATGTACATGTAACCTACAGTTACAGGACGATCAAACTGTTCACCCGTACGACCATCAAACAATACTGTTTGACCAGTACGTGAAATGTCAGCTAATTCAAGTAGGTCTTTAATTTGGCTTTCTTCAGCACCATCAAATACAGGAGTAGCTAAAGGCACACCAGCACGTAAGTTGCCAGAAAGAGCTAAAACTTCAGCATCAGTTAAGCTATCAAGATCTTCTTGCTCGCCACCAACTTTGTTATAAATCTTGTCTAAGAATTCGCGTAGTTCTAAAACTGTACGCTGTTCTTTCAACATTTTTTCGATTTTATCGCCAAGCCCTTTAGCCGCCATACCCAAGTGAGTCTCAAGAATCTGACCCACGTTCATACGAGATGGTACACCCAATGGGTTCAATACGATATCTACCGGTACACCGTTAGCATCGTGTGGCATGTCTTCAACAGGTAAAATGTTAGATACAACACCTTTGTTACCGTGACGACCAGCCATTTTATCACCAGGCTGAATGCGACGTTTAACTGCTAGGTAAACTTTAACAACTTTAAGAACACCTGTTGTTAACTCATCACCAGTCGAAAGCTTACGTTTCTTCTCTGCAAACTTCTCATCAATTTCTGCACTCTTCTCTTTCAAGAACACTTGAATTTGAGATAAACGTTCAGCAATTGCTTCGTCTGTAGGTTGGATTTCAAGTAAGTCAACAAGCTCTAAGCCAGACAACATATCTTCAACGAGCTTATCACCACGTTTAGTCGAACCACCACCGTTAGACTCTTGGCCTTTAAGCAAACGAATTACACGCTCACGAGCTGCTTCTTCAAAGATCTTGTATTCTTCTTTCAAGTCTTTACGGTAAGAGTCAAGCTGTGCTTTTTCAATTGCCATTGCACGGTCATCTTTCTCTAAGCCATCACGAGTGAAGACTTGAACATCGATAACTGTACCTTTAGTACCAGATGGAACACGTAAAGATGAGTCTTTAACGTCAGCTGCTTTCTCACCGAAGATTGCACGAAGCAATTTTTCTTCAGGAGTTAACTGAGTTTCACCTTTAGGCGTTACTTTACCAACAAGGATGTCACCAGCAGTAACTTCCGCACCGATATAAACGATACCCGATTCATCAAGTTTAGAAAGCGCAGCTTCACCTACGTTAGGAATATCGGCAGTAATTTCTTCCGCACCCAACTTAGTATCACGCGCTACACATGACAATTCTTGAATATGAATCGAAGTTAAACGGTCTTCTTGAAGTACGCGCTCAGATAACAAGATCGAGTCTTCATAGTTGTAACCATTCCACGTCATGAACGCTACGCGCATGTTTTGACCAAGCGCAAGCTCACCCATATCTGTTGACGGACCGTCTGCCAAGATGTCACCGCGAGCAACTTTGTCGCCCAAATTCACGATGATATTTTGGTTGATACAAGTGTTTTGGTTAGAACGTGTATATTTAATGAGGTTGTAAATATCTACACCAGCCTCACCTGCAATCATTTCATCTTCGTTTACACGAATAACGATACGAGAAGCATCTACATATTCAATCGCACCACCACGGTTAGCGATCACACATACACCAGAGTCACGTGCAACGTTCGCTTCCATACCTGTACCTACAAGCGGTTTATCCGCACGTAGAGTAGGAACGGCCTGACGTTGCATGTTTGAACCCATCAATGCACGGTTCGCGTCATCGTGTTCAAGGAATGGAATAAGTGATGCAGCAACAGATACAACCTGCTGTGCAGATACATCCATATGCGTCACTTTTTCAGGTGAGATACGTACAAATTCACCTTGATGACGAACAGAAACCATATCTTCTGTTAAGTTACCATCTTTATCTATCGCAGAATCGGCCTGTGCAATAACAGTACCCACTTCTTCAATAGCAGAAAGGTATTCAACAGCATCAGTTACTCGGCCATCTACCACTTTACGGTAAGGTGTTTCCAAGAAACCAAAATCATTAGCTTTTGCATAAACAGAAAGCGAGTTGATCAAACCAATGTTTGGACCTTCCGGCGTTTCAATTGGACATACACGACCATAGTGAGTTTGATGTACGTCACGTACTTCAAAGCCCGCACGTTCACGCGTTAAACCACCAGGCCCAAGCGCAGAAACACGACGTTTATGTGTAATCTCAGATAATGGGTTGTTTTGATCCATAAACTGAGACAATTGGCTTGAACCAAAGAATTCTTTGATTGCAGCTGCAACTGGTTTTGCGTTAATTAAATCTTGCGGAGATAAATTATCTGTTTCTGCTTGGCTTAAACGCTCTTTAACAGCGCGCTCAACACGAACTAAACCAACACGGAATTGGTTTTCAGTCATTTCACCAACAGAACGTACACGACGGTTACCCAAGTGATCGATATCATCGACTTCACCTTTACCGTTACGGATTTCAACTAATGTACGTAATACATCAATGATATCTTCGTGCGATAAAATACCTTCTACTTCACGTGACTTCTGGTCAGTACCAACTTCGTATGGGCGACCCAAACGACGGTTAAACTTCATACGACCTACTGGAGATAAGTCATAACGCTCAGAAGAGAAGAATAAGTTATTAAATAAGTTTTCAGCAGCTTCTTTTGTTGGTGGCTCGCCTGGACGCATTACTTTATAGATTTCAACTAATGCTTCTTCACGACCAGATGTTGTGTCAGCACGTAATGAGTCAGCAACAAATGAACCACGGTCTATATCGTTCGTAAACAAGATATTGAATTGTTTAACACCGCCTTCTGCCAGTTTCACCATAACTTCATGGCTTAACAATGTATTTGCAGCAATCACATCACCATTACGTAAAGTAATGTCTTCAGCAGTGATACGCTCATACAAGTACTCATCGGGAACTGATAGCTTAGCTAAACCAGAAGCTTCCATTTGACGTACGTGACGAGCATTAATACGTTTACCTTGCTCAACAATGATTTTGCCATCATTATCTGCAATATCAAATTGCGCCATTTCGCCACGCAGACGATCTGGAACGAGGTCAATTTGATAGCTACCCATATCAAGATATACAGGCACTTTTTCATAGAACAAATTCAAGATTTGTTCATTGTTATAACCCAATGCACGCAATACAACAGTTGCTAATAATTTACGACGACGGTCAATACGTACATAAACTAAATCTTTTGCATCAAATTCGAAATCTAACCATGAACCACGGTAAGGAATGATACGTGCAGAATAAAGTACTTTACCACTTGAATGTGTTTTGCCTTTATCGTGATCAAAGAACACGCCAGGTGAACGGTGTAATTGAGATACGATTACACGCTCAGTACCATTGATTACAAAGGTACCATTGTCTGTCATGAGTGGCATTTCACCCATGTAGACTTCTTGTTCACGTACGTCTTTAATAGATTTAGTTTCGCGATCTTTAATAATCAAACGAATTTTTACGCGCATTGGTGCCGCATAAGTCGAACCACGTAAAATACATTCACGCACATCAAACTCAGGCTTACCAAGGCTATACTCAACAAATTCTAAAGCAGCATTGCCAGAATAACTTTCTATAGGGAAAACTGAACGAAATGCGGCTTGGAGACCGATATCTTCGCGGTTTTTTGGAGTTTTGCCACCTTGCAAGAACGTTCTATACGAATCGACCTGGATCGAAAGTAAGTACGGTGCTTCCATTACTTGGGGCAATTTACCAAAATTCTTACGGATCCGTTTCTTTTCGGTATATGAGTATGCCATCTGGAGTCCTCGGAAAGTAAACCAAGCCCGCCTGCAGAACGGGCTCAGAAGGAATTACACAGGCCGATATGGCCACCACTGTTTACAAATGCTGCAATTTTTAGTGGTATTAAAACGCTTAACAATATTTTTTAAAAATAAAAATATTGGTAAACATTTGAAATTACTTTGATTATTCTGAAATATGACACTTATTGTACAGAACAAACAAAAATCGAGCCGATTATTGTAACGCAAAAAGGCTGATGACCCAAGAGCCATCAGCCATTTTATGGAGCCGATTTAAAAACCGACTCCTTTTACAATTACTTAAGTGTAACTGTAGCACCAGCTTCTTCAAGTTTCTTCTTAAGTTCTTCGCCTTCTTCTTTAGAAATGCCTTCTTTAAGAACTTGTGGAGCACCTTCAACTAGGTCTTTAGCTTCTTTAAGACCAAGGCCAGTTGCTTCACGAACTGCTTTAATTACAGCTACTTTGTTAGCACCAAAAGAAGTCAACTCAACGTTGAATTCAGTTTGTTCTTCAGCAGCAGCAGCGCCTGCAGCAGGAGCAGCTACAGCTACAGCAGCAGCAGATACGTTGAATTTTTCTTCAAAAGCAGAAATAAGTTCAACAAGTTCAAGAACAGTTTTTTCAGCAACTGCGTTTAGGATTTCTTCGTTTGTTAAAGCCATGAGATTAACTCCAAATGGGTATTGAATGGTGTGGAAGTAGATTTAAGCTTAAGCAGCTTCTGACTCGTTTTTCTCTTGAAGCGCTGTAAGTAAGCGACCCAATTTCGAAATAGGAGCTTGAAGAACAGATGCGAGCATAGTAAGCGCTTTTTCTTGGTTTGGAAGATTTGCGATAACGCTAACATCAGCACCTTGATAAAGTTTGCCGTCAAATGCAGCAGCTTTTAATTCAAATGCTTTGTTAGTTTTAGCAAATTCTTCAAACAAGCGTGCAGCTGCACCCATATCGTCTTCAGAAGTTGAGAATGCTAAGATTGTTGGGCCAACAAGGTTGTCATTCAAGATTGCAAATTGCGTATCTTGAAGAGCACGTTTAGCCAAAGTGTTACGCACAACGCGTGTAGCAACACCCAGTTTACGAGCTTCAACACGAAGAGTAGTTAATTGCTCAACGGTTAAACCTTGATAGTCAGCAACAACGGCAGCGAACGCTGTAGAAGCAGTTTGAGCCACTTCAGCAACGATCTGTTTTTTGCTTTCAATAAGAAGAGCCATTGTAAAACCTCCTAACGGTGATTTATGTACTCAAAAAAGTACACTCCCAATTCGCAAGTCAATAAGGATTTGACTTGCACGCGGAGGAGGAATAAATCACACCACCGCGTCTACGCAGGCTGGGCTATTAAGAAGATATTCAAAAGAAGTCTCTTCGCCTGTGGTCTTTGACGCTGATAAATTTACATTTATCAATTCAAAGTCCGCCTGATGAGTGAGGAAACAAAGCAATACTTTGAATGGGTGTAGAAAATCTATGATTCTCTACACCCTGCCCTCAATCAGGACTTTAAAATTCTTGACTAAGTTTTAAACTTAGTTAGAAACGTTGCTTACATCAACAGTAAGACCAGGACCCATAGTTGAGCTCAAAGTGATCTTTTTGATGTATACACCTTTAGAAGTTGCAGGTTTTAACTTTTTCAAGTCAGCAACTAAGGTTTCAACGTTTTGACGGATAGCAGCAGCTTCAAAGCCTAATTGACCGATCGCAGCATGGATAATACCCGCTTTGTCTACACGGTAACGAGCCTGACCAGATTTAGCGTTTTTAACAGCATTCGCTACATCAGGAGTTACAGTACCAACTTTAGGGTTTGGCATTAAACCACGTGGACCAAGAATTGTACCGAGCTTACCAACAACACGCATAGCGTCAGGAGCAGCGATTACAACATCAAAGTCAAGGTTTCCGCCTTGGATGCTTTCAGCAAGGTCATCAAAACCTACGATGTCTGCACCAGCTTCTTTAGCTGCTTCTGCTTGCGCGCCTTGAGCAAATACCGCTACACGTACAGTTTTACCAGTACCAGCAGGTAATGTAGTCGCACCACGAACAACCTGATCAGATTTACGCGGGTCTACACCAAGATTTACAGCTACATCCAAAGATTCTTTGAATTTCGCAGCAGGTAGGCTGTTTAGAACTTGTACTGCTTCTTCCAAAGTGTAAACTTTGTTTGCTTCAACAGCAGCAGCAATGGCTTTTTGACGTTTAGTTAACTTTGCCATGTCTTATAGCTCCACTTCCAAGCCCATAGAACGCGCAGAACCAGCAATGGTACGTACACGTGCGTCTAAATCAGCACCAGTTAAATCTGGTTCTTTAGTAGTCGCAATTTCTTCTAACTGAGCACGAGTCAACTTACCAACTTTAGTTTTGTTTGGTACAGATGAACCTTTTTGGATACCAGCAGCTTTCTTAAGAAGAATAGAAGCTGGAGGAGTTTTCATGATGAATGTGAACGACTTGTCGTTGTACACAGTAATCACTACAGGAATTGGAAGACCTGGTTCAACTTTTTGTGTAGCAGCATTGAATTCTTTACAGAATGCCATGATGTTTACACCACGTTGACCTAATGCAGGACCAATTGGTGGAGATGGATTTGCTTTACCAGCTGGAACTTGCAGCTTGATATAGCCGTCAATCTTCTTAGCCATTTTAAAATACCTCTGGGTACAAACGCCGCTAGGCTCCCCAATCTTTACGATACACTTCTATTACAACAACAATGCCCGATAAAATCGGGCGCTTTTCAACCAATTAAGATTAAATCGTTTTTTCGACTTGGCGAAATTCGAGTTCAACCTGAGTTGGTCGATTAAATACGTTAATCGTCAACGTTAAACGCGACTTCTCATATTGAACTTCTTCCACCACACCTTTAAAGTCTGTGAATGGACCGTCAATAACAAGTAATTCTTCACCTGGCTCAAACATCGTCTTAGGACGTGGTGCTTCACCAGTATTACGTACACGCGCAAGAATCGCATCTGCTTCACGCTGAGTGATTGGTGCTGGTTTTTCAGGTGTACCACCGATAAAACCTAGAACCTTTGGACATTCTTTAACGATATGCCAAGTATCATCATTCATTTCCATTTCAACTAACACATAGCCAGGAAAGAATTTGCGCTCAGATTTACGTTTCTTACCATCCTTCATTTCTACCACTTCTTCGGTAGGAACAAGGACATCACCAAAGCTATCAGCAACAGCGCTACGCTGGATTCGTTCTGTAAGTGAACGTAACACTTGTTTTTCATAGCCAGAGTAGGCATGAATAATGTACCAACGTTTCATAGCTCTTTTACCCGATAATCAACTTAATTAACCAACCCAAACCATAGTCAAAGCACCATAAAACTAATGATGCAACAACTACAACCAATAGAACCTGCCACGATGTGGTGACTGTTTCTTGTTTTGTTGGCCAAGTTACTCGACGCAATTCGACTCGTGCATCTTTTAGCAAACGAACGAAGCCTTTACCTTGATGGGTGGCGTATAATAAACCTAAAGCCACAACGATACAAGCAAAAATTGCCCCAACGCGTACCCAAATATTATTGGCAGGCGCCCAATGCGCTGGTAAATACTGATTCGCCATAACAGCTAAAACCAATAATGCAATCGCAATCACCCATAGAACAATATCTAGAGGCGAACCAGAACGAACAACTTCAGCAGAATTATTTCTTTGAGGAATTGGCGCGTCGCTCAATGCGTCGCGCGATTTATCATTCGACATTTTTGTACTCGTCGTAGAACTCGCGACTTATTATATGAACAACTAAGCCAGCATCAAGCTTTTTATTTCAAAATATGGCAGGCCAGGAGGGACTCGAACCCCCAACATTCGGTTTTGGAGACCGACGCTCTACCAATTGAACTACTGACCTATAATGCAAGTTGAGAGCCAAAGCCCTCAACCTGAGACGTAATCCGCTACTATATTATGCTTATGCAGTTACTTTCGCAACAACACCAGCACCTACAGTACGACCACCTTCACGGATCGCAAAACGTAGACCTGGGTCCATTGCGATTGGGTGGATTAACTCTACTGACATTTCAACGTTGTCACCTGGCATAACCATTTCAACGCCGTCTTGTAATTGGATTGCGCCAGTTACGTCAGTTGTACGGAAGTAGAACTGTGGACGGTAGCCGTTAAGGAATGGAGTATGACGACCACCTTCTTCTTTAGAAAGTACGTATACTTCTGCATCGAATTTAGTGTGCGGCTTGATTGTACCTGGTTTAGCAAGTACTTGACCACGTTGTACGTCTTCACGCTTAGTACCACGTAGAAGAACACCACAGTTCTCGCCTGCACGACCTTCGTCAAGCAATTTACGGAACATTTCTACGCCAGTTACAGTCGTTACTACTGTGTCACGGATACCAACGATTTCAACTGATTCGCCAACTTTAACGATACCAGATTCAACACGGCCTGTTACTACAGTACCACGACCAGAAATAGAGAATACGTCTTCGATTGGCATTAAGAATGCTTTGTCGATAGCACGTTCTGGTTCTGGGATGTAAGAGTCAAGCGCTTCAACAAGAGCAAGAACTGAAGGCTCACCATATTGACCAGCATCGCCTTCCAACGCTTTAAGCGCAGAACCACGGATAACTGGAGTGTCATCACCTGGGAAGTCATAAGTAGAAAGAAGTTCACGAACTTCCATTTCTACTAATTCAAGTAATTCTTCATCATCAACAAGGTCACACTTGTTTAAGAATACGATGATGTAAGGTACACCAACCTGACGTGAAAGAAGGATGTGTTCACGAGTTTGTGGCATTGGACCATCAGTCGCAGCACATACAAGGATCGCGCCGTCCATCTGAGCAGCACCAGTAATCATGTTTTTAACATAATCGGCGTGGCCCGGGCAGTCTACGTGAGCGTAGTGACGGATTGGAGAATCGTATTCTACGTGTGAAGTATTAATTGTAATACCACGTGCTTTTTCTTCAGGTGCTGAGTCGATTTGTGAGTAATCTTTCGCTTCACCGCCGTAAGTTTTTGCACAAATAGTTGCAATCGCAGCAGTTAAAGTTGTTTTACCATGGTCAACGTGACCAATTGTGCCCACGTTTACGTGTGGCTTATTACGTTCAAACTTAGCCTTAGCCATGTTTATAGTCCTCGTTTACGTCGAACACAATTCTGAGTAAAACTCAGCATCGACATATCGCCTAAAAAATCAAACACCCAATACTTGAAAAGCAGACTAATAAGCCTGCTTTTTAAATCTTTGTAGAAAATCTACTAAACTGTATCTGGAGCTCTTATCGAGATTTGAACTCGAGACCTCTCCCTTACCAAGGGAGTGCTCTACCACTGAGCTATAAGAGCGATTATCCTTCGATGGAGCGGGAGACGAGGGTCGAACTCGCGACATGCAGCTTGGAAGGCTGCCGCTCTACCAACTGAGCTACTCCCGCACGATGCTGGTATACTTAGCACTTCAATCGAAGTTAATGGTGGTGAGAGAAGGATTCGAACCTTCGAAACTTTCGTAGCGGAGTTACAGTCCGCCCCCTTTGACCGCTCGGGAATCTCACCATATCACACTTATTTCAGTGTTATCCTACACTTAACAACCTCACACTTTAAATGGTGCCGGCACACGGATTCGAACTGTGGACCTACTGATTACAAGTCAGTTGCTCTACCAACTGAGCTATGCCGGCGCTTCTTAGTGTTTCGTACGTTTCGTATCGGAACGGTGTGCAGTTTAGCAAAACTTCCAAACGATGCAAGCAGTTTTTTAAAAAAAACTGCTAAAAACTCATAAAATCAATCCGTTTGATGATAATTCAACCGCTTTGATCACTGCGCGAGCTTTTATTTGGGTTTCATTCCATTCTGATTCAGGATTTGAGTCAGCAACTAAACCCGCTCCAGCCTGTACATACACTTTTTTATCACGAATAACACACGTACGGATCGCAATCGACATATCCATTTCACCATGCCATCCTAAATACCCCACTGCCCCGCCGAAAACACCTCTTTTCACAGGCTCTACTTCATCAATAATTTCCATTGCACGAATTTTCGGTGCGCCAGATAAAGTACCTGCTGGAAAAGTTGCCTTAAATACGTCTAATGCATCGATATCATCACGCACTTCACCTTGTACATTTGAAACGATGTGCATGACATGCGAATAGCGTTCAATGACCATTTGATCAGTCACTTTGACCTTACCAATTTTAGAAACTCGCCCAACATCATTTCGACCAAGGTCAATCAACATTAAATGCTCTGCGATTTCTTTCTCATCAGAAAGTAAGTCTTTTTCTAAAGCGATATCTTCTTCTTTAGTTTTTCCGCGTGGTCTCGTACCAGCCAGCGGACGAACTGTCGCAATACCATTTTCAAGACGAGAGAGAATTTCAGGTGATGACCCTACAATATGGAATGGTTTTTGATCCGTAATTGTTTGACCTTGTACTAAGAACAAATAAGGCGAAGGATTTAAATGGCGTAAAGCACGGTAAACCTGTAAAGCCTCTCCATCAAAGTCAGAAACCATGCGTTGTCCAGGAACAACCTGCATAACATCGCCCGCACGGATGTACTCTTTAACCTTTTCTATGGTCTCAAGAAATTTCGCTTTACCTGTAATCGATTCAAAATGAGGCGGTGTATGCGGCTTAGCTTGCAAGCTAACTGGTGTAGCCAACAATTGTTCCAATTGATCTAACTTTTGCTGCGCATCTTCATAAGCATGTGGCTGTGCTGTATCGGCATGGACAATTAAAAACAAGGTATCTTTCAAGTTATCAAAGACAATGACCGTCTTTGAGAGCATCAACCACAAGTCTGGTAAAGCAATTGGATCAGCCGCAGGCACATTCTTTAAGCGCGGCTCAATATAACGAACTGCATCATAGCCCAAATAGCCAACCAGCCCGCCAGTAAAACTTGGTAAGTCTGGCAAAAGCTCAGCTGGTGGAACTGTAAATTGCTTTTGAAATTCACGAATATATTCAAATGGATCTAGACAATCTTCTTGTTTAATCGAGCCATCAGCATGCTGTATAGACAGTATCCCTGCATTACATGAAAAAACTGTTGACTCACCTAAACCGATCATGGAGTAGCGCGCCCAGTTTTCACCACCTTCAACCGACTCAAATAAATAAGCTTGTTTTTGCTCCTTAAAACGAGCAAAAACAGATAAAGGTGTTTCCGTATCTGCCAAACGCTGACGATAAACTGGAATAGTGTTGTAACCTGATGCTTTAAGTTGTTCGAATTGCGCTAAAGTAGTCATGAATTTTTCTCTAATATGGTTTCGATTTAAAACGGTGTTTTTCTAGTTTCGATTTAGACACGCCATCGAAAAACCATACGCTTATTCATGCTGATCTCCATTTCACTCATTAGATAATTAACTCAGCCAAACTATCAACCACTTGCTGAGGTTGGCAATCATAGATATTTTCTCCATGATTATAGCCATAGCTAACCACAATACAATCAATTCCCGCACGACGCGCAGCCTCAATATCATTACTTGAATCACCAATCATTAATGATTGCGAAGCAGATATGTTTAAGCTTTGCATACAATGCAACAAAGGCAATGGGTGTGGCTTTCTCTCTGGCAAACTATCACCCCCAAGTACAACTTGGAAATAAGGAGAAAGGTCTAATGCATCAAGTAACCCTTGAGCAAGTTGCACAGGCTTATTGGTAACACATGCCATCTGTATATTCAAAGCCTTACAATGCTTTAAAAACTCAGTGACTCCCGGATAAATTTGAGTATTTACACAAAGCTCTGCACCATATATGTCAACAAATTTCTGTAAGAGAACTTTATGCTGTTCAGCATCTAATTTTCCAAAAATATGCAAAAGAACACTTTCACAGAGTTTTGAGGCGCCTTTACCCACCCACTCTCGAATCTGAGCTTCTGTTACCAAAGGCCAATTGAGCGCTTCTAAACTTAAATTCATAGACCGATACAAATCAGCAGCAGAATCAACCAATGTTCCATCTAGATCAAATAAAATTAAATCGCGCTTATTTAGTTGTGCAACAGACATTTTCTTCTTCTCAAAATTAAAAAGGCATGCGTTTAGCATGCCTTGATTGTAAAAGCAGTAACGGATTATTTAAAGAACAACCATGCCAATAAAGCTAAGATTACTAAAATAATAATAGTGATTAAACCAACTGAGGCATTCTTCTGTTGCTCTTTTTCTTCAGCAACACGAGAAACAGGCTCTTCAAAGGCAACAGGTGCCTGTTGCGGTTTTACATTAATATCTACGCCTTCCGGGATCGGCGCAGGTTTTGGAATAGAAATATTTTGCGGCATGCCATCGCGACTAACCTCTATTTCCACAGCACGCTCTGTAAGACTCGGCATTCCTTGATCACTTAAATCTTGGGTTGATGCCGTATTTACAGGTTCTACTTCAATTTCAGGCAAATCTAATATTTCTTTCGCAGGCGCTAATACAGAAAACTTAAAGCTAGCAAATTGAACAATATCGCCATCATGCAACTGTTTTTCTTGCTCAATACGAATATCGTTTATGAATGTGCCATTCGATGAATTAAGGTCTTGCACCCATAGCAATTGATCTTTTAAAAGCAAAGCAGCATGGCGACGTGAAATTTCAGCAGCTTGTAACAAGACATCAGCATCCTGATGGCGCCCAACCAACATATCACGATCAACACTAATTTCTTGGCCAGTAATTTCGCCAGTAATTGCTTGTAATTTCCAAGTCATGCGTATGTCCTATTCATTTTTATCAATCATAACATGCTACTACTGCACTGTGCTTGGACGCAGTGTCGTTGTTGTTACGGTATTTTTAGTACGATTAACTTCAGGTTCGGGCAACTGCAAGGTTTGCTTTCGAACCACAGGCTCTACTGCTACAGGTGTTATTACTGTCGAGCTTTTACCACCTGAAGGAACCTGTTGATAATTTTTGGGCTGAGAGCCAATATCTGGTGGTGTCATTTTTTGATTATAGACGTCATCAACCTGTTCAGGCAGTTTGGCAAAGTTGCCATTTCTATCCATCGCCAATTGCAAGCTGTAAAGCTGGTTATAACGCTGCTGAGACAAACGGCGCACATCATTCGCATCACCCACAATTGTTGGATGAATAAAAACAAGAAGATTACGCTTCGTATTACTTCGACTGTCTGACCGGAATAATCTGCCTACATATGGAATACTACTTAACCCCGGAATACCTTGACGGCTAAGCTCAACATCATCAGACACTAAACCACCTAAAACAACTGTTTGTCCATGTTCGGCCAATACAGCAGTTTTAATAGCACGTTTATTGGTAATTAAATCGGCTGCTTGCCCTTTACTAGTCTGAACATTCGAAACTTCTTGCTCAACTTCAAGACGAACCGTACCGCCTTCACCGATATGCGGAACAACTTTTAATGTCACACCCACATCTTTACGTTCAACAGTTGTATAGGGATTGATACCTGTACTATTCGTAGTGACTGACCCTGTTACAAATGGAACGTTCTGACCGACAACGATATAAGCCTCTTCATTGTCCATTGTCACAATCGATGGGGTCGACAGTAAGTTTGACTTAGTGTTGCTTTTGAGTGCTTGAATTAATGCACCATAAGCCTTGCGGGAGTTCTCAAAATTCCCCAAAGCAAAAGTTGCACCATTACCTTTATTGGTACCGCCAGCAATAGCGGACGCCGCTCCAGCAGAACCACCCGACAAATAACCAGCAGCAATTGAAGATAAACTCGCCCCCACATTACTAAAGCTAAGTAAACCAATCCCACTAGATAAATCACCTAATGCCCATTGGATACCAAGCTGATCAGAGTCATCTCCTGAAACCTCAATAATTGCAGCTTCAATCAAAACTTGCTGACGGCGAACATCGAGCTGCTGAATAGCAGATTCAATTTCACGCATTAATTGTGGATCAGCCTTAACCACTAACGAGTTTTGAGCATTATCCGCAATAATGCTTACACCATTTTGGCTAAAGCTAGAAATATTGTTCTGATTACTATTATTTGAATTACCATTTAGATTAATAGATGGCGTAGAAATTGAGCTACCATTTGAACCAGATGAAGATGAGCTGGAATTCTGGTTATTACTCATTAAATTATTGATCGGATTCGACGAGTTAGAAGAATTATTATTGCTATTTGAAGAAGAAACAGCTTGCCCTGTTACAAGGCCTTGCAAAATCTCAGATAAATTTTTTGCACTTGCATATTTCAATCGAAAAACTTTTAAGCCACCTAAACGGTCTGCTGAAGGCACATCCAGCATTTCAATCATGTGACGAATACGCTTACGTGTTTCAGGATCACCCTTTACTAAAATACGATTCGTTCGGTTGTCTGCAATAATACGAATCCGTGCACCGTTAAAATCTTTCGAAGCCCCCGTTGCGCTCATCGCCTCAAGTTGAGTAATGATTTCTTCTGCCTGACTTGATTGCAAGTTAATAGCTTCAATATCATTTTGCCCCGTACCGTCGAGGTTACGAATGATATTTTCAAGTTGGTAGATATTTGCAGCTCGATCCGAAACAATCAGCGCATTAGTGCCTGCTATCGCAGCCATATGTGCAAATTGAGGCATTAAAGGGCGAAGTGCCGGGATCAAATCATTTGGATTCGTATTTTCAAGCCAAATAACTCGAGTGACGACTTGATCACCACGCTGCCTATTTCTAGAGTCGTAAGGAATTCCCGAATTTTTAACATTACTATCTGGCACCAGTTTGATAGTGTTCCCAGAAGGAATTGCCACAACCCCATTTACATTTAAGACCCCAAGAAAAAGATCATAAACTTCATCTTTATTGAGGGGTTTATTCGATATTACTGTGACATTGCCACGCACTCGCGGATCTACTGCAAAGTTTTTCCCCGTGATGTCTGCAACTTCATTAATAAATGCAGTTAAGTCAGCATCACGTAAATTGATCTTCCATGTCTGGGCATAAACGCTGCTACTCACTGTCGCAATCAATGGGGCAGCTGCAAGTAATGCCCAAAGTGGACGTTGATGATTCAATAAAGCCATAACTTGCGATAATTCCTAACTCTTATGGTGACGTGTTATCACTAAAAATTTTGTTGTATGGTCATCACTTGATCACCACGTTTTATTTCTAATTTCACTTGCCCAGCTCGACGAGCCTGTTCAAGTAACTGCACATCCGTTTGTCCTTGCCCAACCGTTTGACCATTTAAAGAAACAATCCGGTCACCCGGCCTTAAACCTAACTTATTTCGAAGCGCAGTGGGTGTACGTTCTGTAACTTCAAAACCTTCGCCTGAGTTCCCGCTTACCCCCATATCTTTGAGGTACTGCTCTCGATTCCCCTGCATTTGCTGAATAGCCTGTCCTAACGCCTCTTGAGTCGTATTAACAGGTGCCGATGACTGAGGCGTAGTCGCAGCTGGTTGTGAGGCATCTGGCGTCATAGGTTGATATAAACCGTTTGGCAAACCTTTAAACTGAAGTTCACGCGTACTTCCATTACCTTGACGCAATATCACGTGATCCCAATAAACTTCTGCTAGTTGGTAAGATGTAGACCCTATTGTTTCTCCCACCCGATACCGGTCAGCAGTATTATCAAGCTTAATAACAGCCGAAGAAAAACGGTTCGGATAACCCAGCATCACGCCTTGTAATTCTAGGTTGACATTTTCCTGAGCTGCATTGGCTGAAGGTTCATTAAAAAGTGAAAAAGTACTAATGTTAGGAATTTGCGGTTGCTGTGATCCTAACTCCACCCGATCAAACTGCATCATTTGAGGAGGCGCAATCACCCACCAAAACAATGAAGCCAATTTCCAACACAGCCATAAAACTAAAACGGCAAATACAACTACACTTAACCGATCTAGTTTTTGCCATTGTAGGTGCTGTAATTTTTCAATCCATACTTTCATTAGCTACCCCCTTGTACTAAAGGTTGGCGAGAACTAATGACAAATGTATCTAAACCAGCTTTTCCATCATAAGACGGGATATTCAGTAATAATCTTTGCGTAAGCTGCACATCAAGCATCATATTGGCATCTAATAAAAGGTTTGCCATTTTTTGACTGCGTTGATCACGTATATCAACTTGTAATTGTCCATTTTGATCCGTTAATTGCCCATTTAAAGAAGGCATATTCATCCGGTCTTGACGGTCACCCATATTATAAATTAAAGCACCGCCACCCCAATGCAATTGACCATCAACTGCAGCAAAACCTTGCTCTTTTTTATAATTAAAATCAATATCTTTTAACTGGATGCTGTTCACAGGCCATTGCCAGTTCACAATTTGTTTTAATGTTTCTGGCGCAATTTGACCATTCATTGCCCTTACAAGTACTTTTTTACCAACACCATAGGCCATTACCCCAGATAACTGGGTATTTCCACTATGGATATCTACATCAGCAGCGAACCTTAATAAAAATAGGTCTAGAGGTCTAGTTTTCCAATGAATAGAACCTCTCAAAGTACCGCGCCGCCAATCTGCTTGGCCTTGCCAGATATTTCCACTTACATTGTGTAGAGTTTGATTATTCTTTGAAAATTTAGAAATAAGCCAAGTCGCTGGGATCTGTAAAATAATAAAAATTAAAAATGCAATGAGTGCAAATAACCACCACTTCCATTGCTTAGACTTTTTCTTCATTCAGCCTTACCAACATGCAAATTATCGTCCTTATTTTGAGAGTAGCTCCCTAGTCTGACATTATGCATACTTTTTCAACATCGCCAATTCACTTCATATAAAAAAACCAAGCAATCGGGCTTGGCTTCGGTATTAAGACTATAAGTTGAACGTATGACAAAATCATGAAAACTGAGTGCTAAAAGAACTAAATGCAAATTTGATCTCAACAATGTATTTAAAGATGAATTTAAACACTCAATTTCTTAAATAATATTTACAGCACGCTTTAGATATTTTCATGCATAAAAAAACCAGGCAAATCTGCCTGGTTTTTTAAATCGGCAATACGATTAGATTAAGAAATCTTCAAGTTTTGCGCCTTTTTCAATTTCAGCAACTAACCAGCGTGGTTGTTTACCACGGCCAGTCCAAGTCTCTTCAGAATTGTTTTTGTTGCGGTAACGTGGCTCAACAGATTTACGTGTTGTTTTCTTACGCTTTTGAGCGCCAAACTCAAGAAGTTGTTCAACACTAAAACCTACATTTTCAGCGATCTCGATAATTTGATTATAAGCATCTTCGATTGCTTGATCTTTTTTACTTGCAATTAAAGCTTCCGCTTCTTCTTGTAAGCGTTTTAACTCTTCAACAGATAATTCACTGATATCCGGTTTCATTAATAAATACTCCAGTCTTACAGACAATTCAAAATAATACAGACAAAATTTAAAAAGATAAAATCAAGACCAATATTATTTATAATCTATTCAATAAGCAATAGTTTGAAAGCCATGTTCATCAGAATAACTAAAAAAATTACCTTTTAATTACATTACCAATTATAAATGAAATATATTTTATTAATATTTATTTAAGATAAATGTATTAAGTCATGGCCAACTGTTTTTTCTAGCTCAATAATTTTTTGTTTTATTTCCTGAGGTATTTCACATTTTCGTTCTGTTAATTTATCTACGCAGACCATAACAGCTTCACCAGTAGCCACGATTTGTTGTTGTGCCTCACTCCATAATATATAAGCCATACGGAATGCACTATTACGGAGCTCTTCCACGCGAACACCGACTTTCAATTCATCTGGATAAAAAACTGGCTTTAAATATTTACACTGACTTGAAGCTACAACGGTATATAATTGCGGCGTTAATATATTTATAGCTTCCATATATAAAATACGTGAGCTTTCAATATATCGATAATATTGTACATTATTGACATGACCGAAAGCGTCCATATCTCCCCACGCTACTTTCTGTTCATATATTATCGGGTAGACAGACAGTTCTTTCATTTTTGCCTCATATTTTAAATTTTAAAAAATTCGCATCATTTTCAAAGATTAGGTTTAACTGTTTGATTAACACTTCATCTTCTTTAAGCGTAGACTTAATACGTAAATAGCTCATTAAAATATTATCTGGATATAATGATAATAATGTTTCAGCCTCTACTTGACGTCCAGTTGCCATATAGACATGCCATTTTGCAAAGGTTAAAACTGGCAAATTCATATATTGATTTTCAAATTCAATAATTTTTTCTTCGACATCTGCATAGTCTGGGACTTGTTTCAGCAGTTGTTGCTGAAACCACAGGTAAAACACTTCTGGATCGAACTGTTCTTTTAATAAGTGTAGTGTTAAGGCTGCATGCTGCATGCTCATATCAGGAATACGCGCCAATAGCTTGAGCCATAACAACTTACTACTATAAGGTCGAGTTTGAATCTCAGACTCTAAATCTAAATAACGTTGTTGCAAGGCATGTAGGTCGTCAATAGAAGCTTCATCAAACTGCTGAAGAAGTTGCTGCAACCATAAATCACGGTGCTCAGCATCTAGCAAACCATACTTCATTGAACGTAAATATACCCATGGGTGTTGCAGCGCCAATTGCCCCCATAATGCAGTTAATCGTTGCTGGTAGGCAGTTTCAATTTCCTCAAGCCAAGGCGATAACTGATGCTGATATAAAAACTCAAGATGAGTTAATGCACGTTCAGCTTCATTTTGGGCTAAAAAGATTTCGATTCGCTCTAACTCTGCCAGTTCAAATGCCATAGGCGGTGATTGATCTAAAGCAGCTAATGCTTTTGGATAATCCCCACTTGCAACTAAAAACTTGGCATCAATGATATTTTTTAAAAGCGCTGACTGAGTAAAAACACGTTCAATAAATACACGTTGGTCTTCAGCGGCCTCTAATAACCAGACGATACCTAATTGTTCATAGGGGTGAAGGTTTTTAAACTGGAAAATGTTTTCACTTTTCCTCTGTTCTCGAGAGGAATAACGTTTAATCCAAAGCCATAAAAGTTGTGCAATAAAACTCATGACCACAAAAGCTAGGGTTAAACCCCAGACATTTGATTGCAACTGCAATTGTCGCCAGTAGATATAGACATACCCCATTCCATAGCCGTAGCTCAATAAAGCTAAAGCGGCAAAGAGTATTAAACTAATTACGAAATAAACCGACAGGAGGTGTTTCATATCTCCTCCTTATGAGCCAATTAGACCAAGTGTAGATAATTTAGGAACAGGCACGACAGATAAATGTGCCACTTTAGCAATACGTTTTTTTAACTGCTGACTCGTTGCATCGGGCATTTCATCTAGCTTTTGCATCACAGATTGCAACTCGTTTTGGTACTCTGTCATTTTGCCTTGATTGAGTGCCTGTTCAGCAATTAATAATCGTAATTGCACTTCTTTGAGCACCACGCTTCGATTCATTAAATTAATAGACGGCGTTTCTACTTTTTCTATACGGAACCATCTTTTCCACCAAGATACAGACTCGGATTGATCCATCTCAAGTTTAGGCTGAGCTAAGGCTTGCTGAATATTTTTATCAATCGTCTGTAATAAATCATCAATCAATTGATGACGTTGATTTTGGGCCAAACTGAATTGTTGAACTGCTTGTTTATCCTGCTCAAGCGATTGGTTCAAGCTATGTTGCAATGCAGGTGCAATTTCATAGTGTGCAAGGGATTGCTGTAACTGACTTAATTGATCAACCGCATAAATCAATTGTTGTTGATCAATTGCAAATTGAATTAAATCTAACTTTTGTTTAATTAAAACTGTAGGAGCAATACCTGCTGGTGGAGCATCTGGATGAGCCACTGAACTCAGTTTATCGCCTGTATTTACAGGTTGATTCTGTAGTTGTCGCTGTAAAGCAACCAATTGATCATTTAGATTGGCATAGTGCTGTTCTGATTGAAGCAGACTTTGCTTAAGCTCGGGAACAGTACGAGAAATTTGCCACATATCGTAACTGAGCTTAGCCAACCAAGCCATGCCCAGTAAAATGATGATAGAAACAAGTTTTCTCATATAAATCCTTATAATGCCTGAATGTGATGAATCATCCCCGAAGGCGATAAATTTTCAAGTTGAATAATGTGAAAATAAGCCTGTTGTTGATCGCGATATTCTTTAACAATTTGAAAAAGTCGTGGTCCTAAAACCAAATATACACAATCAGGTTGCACATTATTTTTTGAACAAAGCTCTAACCAATATTTCCAGCTGGCCTCACTGGTAATTAAGACTAGCCATTTGTTTAAATTATAATTTGAATTCTGTGTCAGATGTTTGAATGTAGAATATGAGGCTTCTGGGCATTGCCGATGATATAAAACGAAATTTAAAATCTGAATGCCTTGCTGCTGCAAAGTTTCCATCATAAATTGACGTCCACCCTCTCCTCGCCAAAAAGCGATGCTACCAGCTTGCTTCATGTTATGAAGAATAGGTAGATTCAACATCCCTTCTGAGGTTTCAACATCTGGAATATGTGCTTCTATTCCATATTCATTTAGACAATTGGCCGTTGACTGTCCAACGGCAATCCACTGAATATGTTTTAAGGCAGCTAGTTTTAAGCCGCTTTGTGCCAAATACTTCATCCCCACATCAACAGCGGTTGGACTAACGACAACAATAACTTGAGCCTTAACCAAGTGTTGGTAAAGCTGAAGTAAATGTTCAGAAAAAGGTTTGGCAACGAGTTCTAAAAGAGGTAAAGACTCAACCTGAAATCCCTTATTTTGCAAAACTTCTGTTAGTTCAGTTGCACGAGAATCAGGTCGAGTATTAATAAACAACATGGTTTAGTAGAGAGCCTTTAATAGCTCGCCCGCGCCTTGGTCAAGTAAATTTCGAGCAAGGTTTTCACCCAATTGATGAGCATTGCTGGCTTCATCTGTCAGTTCAGCACGTAGTAACGTTTGGCCATCAGGACTTCCAACACGCCCTTCAATATGGATTTGTCCATTTTGTAGTGTGGCATAACCTGCAATTGGAACCTGACAACCACCTTCAAGATAGGCATTAAAAGCACGCTCAGCACGTACACAAACATCAGTTTCTTCGTGTAATAATGGTTGAATTAAAGCTAATACATCTTGGTCAGCTGCACGGCATTCCAAGCCCAATGCACCTTGACCCACCGCAGGCAAACTAATATCTGGTGCTAAACAATGACGAATACGTTCTGACAACCCTAAGCGCTTCAAACCAGCGCTAGCTAAAATAATAGCATCATATTGACCATCATCTAGCTTTGCTAAACGTGTGCCAACATTTCCACGCAAGTCAATAATTTGCAAATCAGGACGTTGTTTTAAAATTTGAGATTTACGACGTAAACTTGAGGTACCAACTTTTGCACCTTGAGGTAAGTCAGCAAATTTTTCAAATTGATTTGAAACGAAAGCATCTAATGGATCTTCACGTTCACAAATTACTGCCAAGGTTAAACCATCTGGCAAAGCCATCGGGACATCTTTCATTGAATGTACAGCTAAATCTGCACGCCCATCTAGAAGTGCTGCTTCTAACTCTTTAACAAACAGCCCTTTCCCACCAATTTTTGCTAAAGGAGTATCTAAGATTTTATCGCCCTGCGTGACAAATTTAACCAACTCCACCGTTAAATCTGGGTGAAGCTCCTGTAATCGGGCACGAATATATTCTGCCTGCCAGAGAGCAAGTGGGCTTTGTCGTGTAGCAATTTTCAAGGTTTTCATAAATTCAAGCATGGGCTGGTCAAACAATACACCCTAAACTTAACTTGATCCCTTAAAATTGCAAGTAAAATCTCGCACGTCCAAGATAACTCTTTTTAAGTTTAGAGCTGGTGAATCCGCTCTCTAAGCATAGATAAATGTCGACGGCTCACTGAAAGTCGTTCATCTAGTCCACGTAAACGAACCTGATATTGCCCAGAGCTAACGAGCTCCAGTCCATCTAAATATGCAACTGCAACCAATGCATTTCGATGAATACGAATGAATTGATCTGCAAATTCGGTTTCAAGCTCTTTTAAAGTTTCATCAATTAATACACTGCCATTTTGATGACGCACCGTGACATATTTTTGATCGGCTAAAAAATAATAAATATTTTCAACAGGAATCAGCTCAACCCCACGATAGGTTTTTGCAGCAATTTGATGTCGCTGTGTTTTTAGATCATGCAAAAAATCATGTTGTGGCAAGGCATTAAGCTGTGCTTGAGTAAGCTGAGTCAATTGACTAAAAACTTGTTCAAGTTCTTGAGGATCAATTGGTTTAAGAAGATAAGCTTGAGCTTGAGACTTAAATGCTTCCAATGCATGTTGATCATAGGCCGTACAGAATACAATCGCAGGTCGAGGATGTAGCTGACTTATCTGTTCCGCACAGACAAGACCATTCATACCTGGCATTTGAATATCAAGTAAAATTACATCCGGTTGATGAAGCCGCGCCTGTTCCAAGGCTTCTTGTCCATGCTGAGCCGTTGATACAACTTCATGTCCCATCTTTGAAACTAAACGTGATAATCGCTCCACTGCAAGTGGTTCGTCATCACAAATCAGCACCTTCATTCATCCTCCTTGTCACCGTTAACTTGATCCATGTTTTTATGGTTAACTCTGACTAACTTATTATTTTGTTTGATATTGATAGCTCATAATGGTGGTATATAAGGTTTCACCTTTATAAACCTGAAATCTTACGGAACTCCCATAATATGCTTTCAGGCGCTGTTTTACATTTTCAAGCGCGATTCCATGCCCTTTCCTTGAATTTATTGTATCGTCTGTATATGGGTTGGTAATGACTATACTGACCTGATTTTGCAATATTTCAACCAATACCCCTATGGTTGCCTTACCCATCATTGGTTCTACCCCATGAAAAATACTATTCTCTAACAAAGGTTGTAATGTCAATAAAGGAATGGTGACCTGTTTCAGTTGCACAGGTGAAAGCTCGATTTTCCAATCTACTTTTAAACGCTCCCCCAAACGCACCTGCTCAATCATTAAATATTGTTTACTCAGCTCAATTTCTTCATGCAGACTCACCAATTTCAATTCTTGGAAGCTGGCACGAAATAAACGTGACAGACTAATGAGCATGCTTTCTGCTTTATCTGGATCTATCGCAATTAAACTGACTACATTATTTAAACTATTAAATAAAAAATGAGGATGAATTCGCGCTTGCATAGCCTGAATACGGGCATTTAATTCTGCATATTGCTGATGTAACCATTGTTCTCTGACATATAAATACCGTAAACAGAAAGCCCCGAGCAATATTCCATAGCTTAAATATAAAGGTACATTGGTAAAATAAATGCCCCAGTTCTGTGTCAAAGAAGCATGTTTATTTAAAAGACCAAACTGAAAAAAATTACTCATGAATGTGGTTAAAACAACAATACCTTGCAACATGACAAAGCCAATAACCAAGGCAAATTCTTGACGTAAACTGCTAAAAAAACCTTGAAAGCGTTCAACCAAGGCAAAAAATGACAATATAACCCAATTAATAAAAACGATGTATTGCAAAAGGCGTCCACCGCTTAATGCTTGCCAAGACTGCGCTTCAGCCAATGCCAAGACCAGTGCCAAAACATTACTTGCGATAATTAATTCGAATAAGTGTTGCCAACGCCCGTTTTTCGTAAAAAAATAGGAAGAATTTTGATTTCGGTATGCTGTAGGAAACAACTTTGTTTGTTGAGCTTCGGCAAGTGATATACTCTTTTTTATTTTACTGAGCCACCATGACCACATCTTCAAATCCCCCTAATTCAGTAACCCCAGACCAAACCTCAGGTATGTGGGGTGGTCGTTTTTCTGAAGCGACGGATGCTTTTGTAGCCGAATTTACCGCCTCTGTTCAGTTTGACCAGCGTTTTTATAAACAAGACATCGCGGGTTCCATTGCGCATGCTACCATGCTTGCGAAAGTTGGCGTACTCACAGAAGCAGAACGCGATGACATTATTGAAGGTTTAAACACCATTCGCTCAGAAATTGAGGCTGGTACCTTTGAGTGGCGCATCGATCTTGAAGATGTTCACATGAACATTGAATCACGTTTGACTCAACGTATTGGCATTACAGGTAAAAAACTACATACAGGTCGTAGCCGTAACGATCAGGTTGCAACCGATATTCGTCTTTACCTACGCGACGAAATTGATGATATTTTAAAATTATTAGAACGCTTACAAAAAGGCTTGTTAGGCTTGGCTGCCAAAAATGTAAATGCAATTATGCCGGGCTTCACACACTTACAAACTGCTCAGCCTGTGACTTTCGGCCACCACTTACTGGCTTGGTTTGAAATGTTAATTCGTGACACTGAACGTCTTCAAGATTGTCGTAAGCGCGTTAACCGTATGCCGCTTGGTTCAGCTGCACTTGCTGGTACAACCTACCCGATTGACCGCCCTTACACAGCGGAACTGTTAGGTTTTGAAGCTGTATCTGAAAACTCACTTGATGCAGTATCTGACCGTGACTTTGCAATTGAGTTTAACGCAGCTGCTGCACTGATCATGATGCATTTATCACGTATGTCTGAAGAGCTAATCCTTTGGGCTTCTGCACAGTTCAAATTTGTGAATATTCCCGACCGCTTCTGTACTGGTTCTTCAATCATGCCACAGAAGAAAAATCCGGATGTTCCTGAACTTATTCGTGGTAAATCAGGCCGTGTATTTGGTGACTTAATTAGCTTACTTACGCTCATGAAAGGTCAACCATTGGCGTACAACAAAGATAACCAAGAAGATAAAGAACCTTTATTTGATGCAATCGATACGGTTCGTGGTTCACTCATGGCTTTCGCAGATATGATTCCTGCATTGGTTCCAAATATTGAAATCATGCGTGAAGCTGCACTTCGCGGATTCTCAACAGCAACCGATCTTGCTGACTACCTAGTGAAAAAAGGCGTTGCGTTCCGTGATGCTCATGAAATTGTAGGTAAAGCTGTTGCATTAGGTGTTGCTGAAGAAAAAGATTTATCTGAGTTAACACTTGAGCAATTACAACAATTCTCTGACTTAATTACAGCAGATGTATTTGATAAAGCCTTAACACTAGAAGCTTCTGTAAATGCACGTGATCATATTGGCGGAACTTCACCAAAACAGGTTGAAGCTGCGATTGCCCGTGCCCATACACGTTTAGAACAGTTATACGCTTAAGGATAAATCATGAGTCGACAAGTATTTTGCCGCAAATATCAAAAGGAAATGGAAGGTCTAGACTTTGCTCCTTTTCCGGGTGCTAAAGGCCAAGATTTTTTTGAAAATGTTTCTAAGCAAGCATGGCAAGAATGGTTACAACACCAAACTACGCTGATTAATGAAAAACGCTTAAACGTGTTTGAACCAGATGCGAAGAAGTTCCTTGAAGAACAACGTGAGAAGTTCTTTAATAATGATGAAAGCGTAGAAAAAGCTGAAGGCTGGAAACCAGAATAATCCGTTTGTTCTAGCTCATTTATCATTAAAAAGGCAGGTCTATATACATAGACCTGCCTTTTTTTACGTGAAACTTACACAAGCATAAAAAGCCTTACATAGAGCGAACAGGACTCTACATGACATCAAAAAGCCAAGAACTTAATATCAATTTATAGCAAGAAGAGCACGATCCCTGTCGTGTTTATGCATTTGATTTTCTGTCCTGAACTTCCCCCCAAAGTTCGGGACATTTTTTTATTTATTATTTTTAAAAATAAAAAAGCCTTGTTTTAAACAAGGCTTTTAAATATTTCAGCTCAAAATTACTTTTCGTGAACTTTAGCTTCAATTTCTTCAATTTTAGTATGACGAGCATCAAAGCCTTTTGCCATATAAATGACTTGCTCAGCAATGTTACGTGCATGATCCCCAATACGCTCTAAAGAACGTAGAACCCACATAACATTAATAACACGTGCAATATGGCGTGGATCTTCAATCATATAGGTCATTAATGTACGCGTTGCTGACTGATATTCACGGTCAATGTCAGCATCAGCTAAAAGCACACGCAAAGCTTGGTCTGCATCTAAACGTGCAAAAGCATCAAGTGCATCATGAATCATGACACGAACCTGATTACCAATATGACGTGTTTCCATGTAGCCACGAGGCGAACCACCCTCTTCACAAAGGTTCTGCGCAATACGGGCAATTTTTGCAGCTTCGTCACCAATACGCTCAAGGTCAGTATTGGCTTTGCTCATGGCAATAACCATACGCAAGTCAATCGCTGCTGGATGACGACGCGCCAAAATTAGCGTCAAGCCTTCATCAATATCACGTTCATATTGATTGACTGCATTATCTTTAAATTGAACATCAATCGCTAAATTAGCGTCGGTATCAAGTAAAGAATGAATTGCATTAGCGACCTGTTGTTCGACCAAGCCACCCATGGTCATAAACTTTGTGTTTACATCTTGCAAATCTTCATTAAATTGAGAAGAAATATGATGGGTTAACACCGGATTACTTGGACTCAAGGGAAGCCTCCAATATGATGGCGCAGGAATAAAATGATTGAGCATTAGAACACAGCAATCATTAAGTTTTTATGACAAAATTAAATTTCAGATAAAAGCATTTTTATTACTGATAAGTTAACCAGCTATTAAGCTCAACCAGATCTTTTTCACCTAACTGACCTACCGCAGCTTTTAAACGAAGTACATTCAATAAATAGTCATATTGAGCATTAAGATAATCCTGTTTTGCCGAAAAAGCATTACGCTGCGCCAATAAAACATCAACCATACTTTTTAAGCCTTCGTTATAGCTCGCTTTCGAGGCTTGAGAAACTAAAGAAGATGAATCCATTGCAGCTTTTCTTGCTTCGAGTTTGGCTTGGTCTGTATCGACCTGCATAAATGCACTTTTCACATCGACATTGGCACGGCGGATGGCTGCATCAAGTTGAGCCTGAGCTTTACTGGCTTCGACAGTCGCTTTTTTAATTGATGTTCGAGTACGCCCGCCATTAAATAAATTCCAGTTCATTTCTACCCCAACCTGATCAAATTTTCCGTCAGTGGAAATAAGAGTCTCTGGGGTCTGTTTGGTATAACCATAGCTCGCCACAGCATCTATTTGAGGATAAAGCGCGGCTTTTTCTACACGGCGCTGATCTTCACTATATTGTTGCTGTAAACGGGCTTGCTGGATCTTTAGATTTTTTTGCTGGGCCAAAGAAGTCCAATCATTAAGTTCTGCTGGATAAGGCTTTTGAAAACTAAAGTCACTTCGCAATACAGCAAGTTTATCTTGATAAGAACCTATATATTCAGAAAGCTGTTCTTGGGCTAAAAGTAATTGAACATTGGTTGAAATACGATTGGCTCTAGCATTTTGGTATTGAGCATTTGCTTCACTCACATCACTCCGTGCAACCAAACCTTCTTTGAGTTTGGCATTCATCATATTCAGCTGCTCAAGCAAAGCCTTTTCTTCTTGTAGGTATGCAACACTCAGAGCCTGCTGACGCAACACATTAAAATAGGCTTCTGCTACATTTAAAACATGATCTTGTTTTTGCAGTCTTAAGGTGATTTCACTTAAGGCAACTGAAGTTTTAACTTGTTTATAACCTTCCCAAGCGTCCATTCGAAATAATGGCTGACGTGCAGTTAAGGTCGCTTGCCGAGTCGTTGACGTGTTACTCACCAAAGCATCTGAAAGACCTTCCTGGTCAACACCCGGAAAGTTTGAACGCTTTACAGTTTGTCGATTACGGGTAATGTTTCCAGACAGTGTAACGGTGGGTAATAACGCTCCTGTTGCCAAGCCTAAATTAAGTTGATCTGCTTCAAATTGTTGTTGATTGGCTTGCCATGTCGGATCATTTTGTTTTGCGCGCTCATAAGTCTCAACCAAATCTAGAGCAAAACTCGAAGATGCAAAGCTCCAAAGGCCAACAGCGACCATTAATTTTATTTTCATTGTTCAAATCAACGATAAAACTTGCCTTTAAGACTAAGAAAAATTCGAATCAAACTCAAGCCATTAAAAGTTTTAGTTTTTAAGCGTTCTCGGTTTTTGACAATATTAAAATACAAATAAAAATCAAAAACATGCCTATCCAACCCAACCATGAAACATGCTCACCTACCAACACAATGGCAAAAATCGCAGCAACTAAAGGTTCAAATAAAGTTAAGGTCGTTGCTTTACTGGCATTTACTGTTTTTAGTCCAAAACCAAAAAGTAAATAGCCCAAAAACATAGGAATCAGCATCATATAACCAGCAACAAGTAAATTGGTTGAGCTTTGTAATAACCCACCACCTGTAACCAGCAAAGTAGGAAGCAAAATAACTGCCCCTCCCCCCATAATCATGCCCATTGCAGCTTTAGAGGCAACACCCCGATCTATTAATCTTTTTGCAGCCCATGAATAAAGCGAATAAGTTGTAGCTGCGACAAGCCCAAGAAAAATACCGAAGTATTTATTCCATTGATTTGCACTATCTAGAACCGCATGACTTTCACCCATCGACAACATTGTTACGCCAAGCACACCGCAAAGAAAACTTAGAAACCAGATGGCGGACAAAGCTTTGCGATCAAAAAATCGCTCTAAAATTGCTGCGATCAGTGGAGCAGAACCAATTGAAACCACGGTGCCAATCGTAATACCTGCATAATGCATTGAAGAATAAAAAGCCAAAGGATAAATACCAACAGCCGCCACACCCAAAAGCAGTATTAAAAGATTTTCCCTTATAAATTGTCGGTTTTCACGTATCGCTCTTGATGCAACCAAAGCTTGTAAAAGACCACCTCCGCCCATCGCTACGGCACCAATAGCGAGTGGGCCAAGTGTCGGTGCAAATGCGGCCGCTGTACCTGTTGTTCCCCACAAAACGGAAGCAACTAAAATCGCAATTGTGCCCCCATAACTACTATTTTTAATGAGGCTAATCATGTGGGCATTCTCTACTTAAAATATCTTCTGCCATTTGCTTTGCTAATAGAAGTTGACGACTGTTACCTTCTAACCCTGCTCTTGCCATAGAACCCTCTAAAAGAAAAGAAAGCTGCGTCGCCACATAGTTAATCCGCTGTGAGTCTGGTATCAATTTTTTTAAATGCTCAGCAACAATAGCCTCGACTTCTTCTTTATGTTGTCTTACCGAACTTCGCCCTGCACTATTCGCAGGAAACTCAGCCGCAGCATTCAACAACCCGCAACCTCGAAAGCCTTTTTCATAGGCAAATTCTGCATGGTCTTGATAGGCATCAAACACGGCCAAGATAGCGTCTTTAGCTGTTTTTATTTTTTCTAGACGCTTTTGGTAGAGATCAAGCCATTCTTGATGACGCGCAGCAATGTAGGCATCGACAAGCTCGCCTTTTGAAGAAAAATTATTATAAAGCGACATCTTAGCAACATCTGCTTTAGCCGTAACAGAGTTAATTCCTGTTGCAGTAATGCCATCGTTATAAAACAAAGTTGCAGCAGCATCGAGAATTTTCTGTCTTGCAGATTTATCATTCATAGCTTTACTATTAAGTAGACCGATCTACCTAATAATAAAGATTTCTAACAATGATGCAATCTTTTTCCGAGTTATAATTTGAGCAATGTTCACTTCGATAAAAATATAATCATGAAAAAAGTTCTAATGATGAGTATGTGCAGCGCACTACTTTTAGCTGGATGTAATAAAACATCAGAGCAAAATCAGGCTGTATCTAAAGAGCAAAAATCAACAGAGCAAAAGGCCACTCAAAAACAAGACAGTAGTTGCTTACAAATTATGGTAGCTATGCACACGATTAATCAAAACAGTAAAATAGAAGACTTAAATCAAATTAATGAAAAGCTTAAAACCTGTGTTCCTTCGTTAAAAAATGATGAACAGCTTAAGCTAATTGATGCATCAACAGCCATGTATCAACGTTTTATTAAACAAGACTACACTGAAAAAACAGGTAGAGCGTTTGAAGCTTTTGGCTATGCTGTTTTAGAACATAAACAGCAAAACCTTAAAAAGGTAATTCAAAGTCAGAAAAAGCTCTTCGACCAACTGAGCTCACGTGATCAATATTTACTTCAACATGAAGGCCAAGCCTATATTGAACTTCTCTATCAAGGCGAAGGCATGTTCACCTATCGACGTCAGCCAAACTATTTAGTTGATGTTTTTTCTAAAGCCTTACCTGCTGACCAAAAAGAGTTCTTAACTCGTATGGCGAAAGACAATCAAAATATTTTTTATAACGATGGTGCGTTGGCTATTTCTTGGAAAGAGCTCACTGAACGTGCATTATTTTGGGAAAAATTTATTCAAAAATATCCAAAAAGCCACTTTATTGGTGATGCAAAACTGCTCTTTAACGAATATCGCTATTTTATTTTCTTTGGTCTAGATAACACCCCTGTTTCAGATGAATATGCACCGAACACATGGTTTGATAAAGATGCACTTCAACAAATTCAATTTCTGTCTACACAAAATCAGTCGAGTTTAACGAAACCTGCCGAGCAATTTCTTAAATTTATTGCCACGCCTGTAGAAGAGCGTAATAAGCAATTTAAAATAGATTTAACTGATAAGAATGGCGATAAAAAATCAAATTATCAGATGACTCATGAACAACTTGAGCAGCTATTAAAATTAGACTCCCCATGGAACACTGAAGTCTATCGTGACTGCCATATAGATGCTGTTTGTATAGATACAAATTGACAATGCCACCCAACCTAAAACATGTTAGTCTGTAAATCGCTTGACGGAGCGCGAGTAATAACTCGCTGAGATTGTGTAAATTTTGTGTTATCGCAACACAAGTTTGAACATGAGTACCGTTGAACCTGATCAGGTTAAGACCTGCGTAGGAATCAAGCCATCTGAAAACTTAAGCCTTAAATTTATCTCGTAAAGATAAATCCGCCATCGTTTTTGGTCGTGCTTGATTCGTTGATGTTATTCATAAGGATCATGTAATGAACCAGTTAACGAATCTCTCTTCAGCTGAAATTTCAGCACAACATGAACAAGATGCAAAAGATTTAACCCGCATCTTACCCGCTTCTAAAAAAGTTTATCTTGAAGGCTCTCGTCCTGATATTCAGGTTCCAATGCGAGAAATTTCTTTAACAGATACTCCAACTGGTCTAGGTGGTGAACATAATCCCCCTGTTATGGTCTATGACACTTCAGGTGTTTATACAGATCCAAATGTTCAAATTGATTTAGACAAAGGTTTACCTTCAGTTCGCCAGAACTGGATTGAAGAACGTAACGATACTGACGTACTTTCTGGTTTAACTTCAACTTTTGGTCAAGAACGTTTAAAAGACATTCGCACCGCTGACATTCGTTTTGCTCATATTCAAAACCCACGCCGTGCTAAAGCTGGCAAAAATGTCTCTCAAATGCACTATGCCAAGCAAGGTATTATCACACCTGAAATGGAATATATTGCAATTCGTGAGAATCAGCGCCAGCGTGAAGGTGTTGATATGCGCCAGCATCCTGGGCAAAATTTTGGTGCAAAAAACTTAAAAGAAATTACACCTGAATTTGTTCGCCAAGAAGTTGCTGAAGGTCGTGCGATCATTCCTGCCAACATTAACCACCCAGAACTTGAACCAATGATTATTGGTCGTAACTTCTTGGTTAAAATTAATGCCAACATTGGTAACTCAGCGCTTGGCTCTTCAATTGATGAAGAAGTTGCAAAAATGACGTGGGCAACCCGTTGGGGTGCCGACACCATTATGGATTTATCGACAGGTAAAAACATTCATGAAACACGTGAATGGATTATTCGTAACTCACCTGTTCCAATCGGGACAGTACCAATTTATCAAGCACTTGAAAAAGTTGATGGTGTTGCAGAAGATTTAACATGGGAAATCTTCAAAGACACACTTATTGAACAAGCTGAGCAAGGCGTTGACTATTTCACGATTCACGCAGGTGTATTGCTTCGCTATGTGCCGCTTACAGCAAACCGTTTAACGGGTATTGTGTCGCGTGGTGGTTCAATCATGGCGCAGTGGTGCCTAGCACATCATGAAGAAAACTTCTTATACACTCATTTTGATGAAATCTGTGAAATCATGAAAGCCTACGATGTTTCATTTAGCTTAGGTGATGGCTTACGTCCGGGCTGTATTCAAGATGCAAATGACGAAGCACAGTTCAGCGAACTTAAAACTCTAGGTGAACTTACACACCGCGCATGGGAACATGATGTTCAAGTCATGATTGAAGGCCCTGGTCACGTACCAATGCACATGATTAAAGAAAACATGGACCTTCAGCTAGAAGTGTGTAAAGAAGCACCATTCTATACACTTGGGCCTTTAACGACTGATATCGCTCCGGGTTATGACCACATTACATCTGCAATTGGCGCAGCCATGATTGGTTGGTATGGCACAGCAATGCTTTGTTATGTCACACCGAAAGAACATTTGGGTCTACCAAACAAAAAAGATGTTAAAGACGGAATTATTACCTACAAGCTTGCAGCACATGCTGCTGATCTTGCGAAAGGTCATCCGGGTGCGCAAGTTCGCGATAATGCCTTGTCAAAAGCTCGTTTTGAATTCCGTTGGGATGATCAGTTCAACTTAAGTCTAGACCCAGATACAGCGCGTAGCATGCATGATGAAACCTTACCAAAAGAGGCTCATAAATCTGCTCACTTCTGTTCAATGTGTGGACCGAAGTTCTGCTCGATGAAAATCACCCAGAATGTTCGTGACTATGCCAACAACCTCACTAATAGCAATTCAGAGGTTGAAGAAGGCCTCAAAGCCATGAAAGAGGTTTATCAGGAACAAGGTCAAAAACTGTATCATAAAGTGTAAATATTCAAAAAAAACACTTGCCTAGCTATGATTCTCGGTTAGGATGAAATAAATAGATTTCGTCCTGATCGAATCATGAGTATTGTTGAACGTCCAAGTTATACATCTAAAGATGTCGAAGTAACATCACGTGAATCTCTATTCCGTGGTTTTATTCAAGTTGAAAAAGTCAGCCTTCGACATCGTCTATTTAATCAGCCTGAATATACTCATGTATTACAGCGTGAACTTGTTCATCGTCCTGAAGCGGCTGGCGTTCTACTCTACAACGATCAAAGACAACAATTTGCGCTGATTGAACAATTTCGGGTTGGCGCAATTAATGATGCCTATTCACCATGGCAACTGGAAATAATTGCAGGTGTATTAGATGGAGACGAGACTCCTGAAAGCTGCATTCATCGTGAAACGCTTGAAGAATCAGGATGTACGATTAATCATGTACAACATCTATTCAGCTTTTATCCATCTGCTGGGGCGTGTTCAGAACTATTTCACTTATATGCTGCTGAAACAGATTTACCAACAAAAGGCGGAGTTTTCGGCATGCCTGATGAAGGTGAAAATATTCTTTTACACTTGTTTGATTACAGCGAAATATCAACATTATTGAGTCAAGGACGTTTGAGAAATGCTCCTGTCATTATGGCGTTACAATGGCTATCTCAACACATCACAACGATAATAAAATCCGACGAGGTAGGACGGTGACTTTTCAAGTCTCAACACTTTCACAAAAAGACCATGTCATTATACAAATTACCGATACCCATTTATTGGAGTATCCGCACTTAGAATTTGTGGGGATGAATCCTGAAGAAAGTTTTCATGCCATTATTCAACAGATCCTGAAAAGACATCCTGAAACTGATGCCATTATCCATACTGGAGATCTGGCTCAAGCACCAACGCCTATTACCTACAAACGTTATATCCAATATATGCAAACGTTAGGTCTGCCATTTTTTCAGACACTGGGTAATCATGATAACGTTGACCATTTTCCATTGCATAAAGAAAACCATCAGGAACCTGTGGTCATTTGTTTAGGAAACTGGCGCGTTATTTTATTAAATAGTGCTGTAAAAGGTCACATTGATGGACACCTGTCACCAGAACAACTACAAAATTTAGAGACATTACTCGAAGAGTTTTCTGATAACCCTGTTTTGCTGGCCTGTCATCATCATCCTTTTGCCATGAAATCTAAATGGATTGATCATCACAAGTTACAAAATTCTAATGCGTTGCTTACAACATTAGCTCCATTTAAAAATGTAAAAGCTTTAATCTGCGGGCACGTTCACCAAGACTCACTAAACACTTGGCAAGGGATCGAATTTTTCTCGACACCCTCGACAAGCGTTCAGTTCAAACCGTTTAGTAATGAGTTTGCCCTAGACCAAAATGCTCCTGGCTACCGCTACATTCGTCTAAAAAACGATGGTAGTTTTGAAACAAAAGTCTTCCGTCTTGAAAATTTTCAGGGCCTTATAAATACTGATATTTCAGGCTATTAGCTCTACTTTTTATATGCTTATATGTAATTATGACTAGGCTAAACACGTTTTGAAAATATTTACGGGGCAGAATGACTATCATCTTGCAGGAAAAATCTATATGATGACGACCCGATGGGAAAATCCATCGATGGTTTTCTATAAAAACACTTGCATATCACCATATTTTTTGCGTATAGATAATACGTGTATGATGAGGAATGCCCTATTATGGCGAATGACAACCACAACCAAGTTTTGGATGAACATACAGAAGTTGTAGTGGAAGGTGACAAAGCTTCTGCAAAACGTGCACGTAAAGTGAAACCTAAAACTTCTGACATAGGCACAACTGCAAGTTTATTTGGTATTGCACCTTATCAACCTAAGAAAAATGAAGAGTACATGTCTGAAGGACAGCTCGAGCATTTCCGACAAATTCTGCAGGCATGGAAAGCTGAATTAATGTCTGAAGTTGATCGTACGTTGAATACGATGCAAGACGAATCAACTGCATTGCCCGATGTGAATGACCGTGCTACCCAAGAAGAAGAGTTTGCAATTGAATTGCGTACACGTGACCGTGAACGTAAGTTGATTCGTAAAATCGAACAATCTATGGAAGCAATTAAAAACGAAGACTACGGTTTCTGTGAAACATGTGGTATCGAAATCGGTGTACGTCGTTTAGAAGCACGTCCAACTGCAACTCTATGTATTGATTGCAAAACTTTGGCAGAAATTAAAGAGAAGCAAAATAACGGTTAATATGACCGCTGTAGCTACTCAAGAAAAGCCTAGCTTTTCATACTCAGGTCGGTTTGCGCCCTCGCCAACCGGCCCTTTGCATTTTGGATCACTCATTACCGCCGTCGCCAGTTATTGTGATGCTAAAGCTCACCAAGGCAAATGGCTGGTTCGTGTCGAAGACACAGATATCCCTCGTATTTATCCGGGCAGTGAAGAGCATATCCTCACCTCACTGGAAGCCTTCCAGTTCGAACCCGATGCAGAAATCATCTTTCAAAAAAACCGTTTAGACATTTATGAAAGTGTACTAGATCAACTTAAAAAAGAGGGTCTAATCTATGCTTGTCAATGTACACGCAAAATGCTGGGTTCAAATGCAATCTATGCGGGCACATGCCGCAATCTCAATCTTGATTTTAAAGACCAAGCAATTCGGGTAAAAGTTCAAGATCAACAAATCTGTTTTGATGACCGACTACAAGGACTTCATTGCTCTAATCTACAACACGACCTTGGAGACTTTGTTCTTAAACGTCGTGATGGGATTATTAACTATCAACTTGCTGTCGTTGTGGATGATTATTTACAAGGCATCACCCATGTCGTTCGAGGCTCAGACCTATTAGATAACACCGAACGTCAGATTTGGCTTAGCAAACTCTTAGGATACCCTAAACTGAGCTATCTACACCTCCCTCTCGCCATGAATGATCAAGGGCAAAAGCTCTCTAAGCAAAACCTTGCTCAAGCACTCGATTTATCTAAAGCTCCTCAATTGCTGCAACAAGCCATCCAAGCATTGGGACAACCCAAGGTTGGTTTAGACCAGCCTAAAATGATGCTAAAGCAGGCTGTAGCACAGTGGAATATAGATTTAATTCCACATGGACAAGAGCTCAGCGGAACATACCTATAAATAAAAAAACCCGATATCAAATCGGGTTTTCTCATGCCTAAATACCTAACTAGAAGTTTGATTCTTCCCTTTCTGGATTTACTTCTTGGGTTGAAGCATCAATCTTTAAGATCAAGCTAATCATCGCAGCACACATCATTAAAGATGTACCACCATAACTAATAAATGGCAGAGTTAAACCTTTAGTCGGCATCAAACCCATATTCATGCCCGCGTTTACCAAGATCTGGAGCAAGAAAATAATACTGATACCGTAAGCTAAATAGCCTGCACGAAGGTAATGATGTTTCAATGCACGATGACCAATTTTGATACAGCATGCTAACATCAAGAAAGACAAACCAATGACAATCGAAATACCAAAGAAACCAAATTCTTCGCCTAACACCGCCAACATAAAGTCAGTATGTGCTTCTGGCAAATAAGATAACTTTTGTACACTGTGCCCTAAGCCTGTACCAAACCACTCACCACGACCAAAGGCCATTAATGCATTTGATAACTGATACCCCACGCCTAATGGATCTGCCCATGGGTCGGTAAACGAAATCAAACGCTGGAAACGATACGGCTCAAATAAGATCAAAAATACGATACCGGTTACAATAGCGCCTAACATAATTAAGAACTGTGTTGGCGGTGCACCAGCTAAAAAGAATACCCCGACCATCATCAATACAATTACGATCGTAGCACCCAAGTCAGGCTCAGCAATAATCAAACCAACCGTAATTGCCATAACCCCACTTAAACGTAATAAGCCTTTCCAGTGAGTACGAACCTCTTTGGCACGGCGCACAACGTAGTCTGCGGTAAAGATTGCCATCATGACTTTGGCAACCTCGGTTGGCTGTAAAGTAAAGCCACCGATCTTAATCCAACGTGTAGAACCGTTCACTTCTGAACCTACCACCAAAGCAGCAAGCAACAGAACCATGGTCAACAGCCACAGCGGGAAAGTGTTTTTAAACCAAGTATTGAGTGATATACGATAGGTCAAATATGCCACCACAGCCGCAGCGACAATCGAAATACCATGACGAATCACATAGTGAAACGGGTTTTCATGCATATATTCAGCATAGGGCATCGAAGCAGATGCCACCATCACTGAACCGATACACAATAATGCAACGACACAGAAAATCAGGACATTACGTGGCGTCACTTCCGCTGGCCATTTAGGCAATATCCGTTCATACCAATGATTGATTTTCTGGATTGTGGTCTGAGCTAAGCCTGCCATACTACATTCCTAATCATGTTTTCTTTAAACCAACGAATTGACACAGGCAACAAACTGCTGACCACGGTCATTATAACTTTTAAACATATCAAAACTTGCACAGGCTGGTGATAACAACACCACATCTTCAGCTTGTGTTTCACGTTGACACAGCTCTACAGCTTCTTTGAGTGTTGCTGCATGCAAAGTTTTGGTTGCGCCCTGAATTGCTTGTTCAATAACTGGAGCATCTTCACCAATCAATACCACAACTTTGGCATATTTTTCGATAGAAGAACGTAATGGACCAAAATCTTGACCTTTACCCTGCCCACCTAAAATCAAGGCAACCTTCCCTTTCTTAACCTCAATTGCAGCGCCTAAACCATCAATTGCTGCAAGTGTAGCACCAACGTTGGTTCCTTTAGAGTCATTGTAATAACGCACATCATGTACAGTTCTCACATACTCACAGCGGTGCTCTAATCCTTTAAATTGTTTTAACGTTTCAAGCATAGATTCCATAGGCAAGCCAATTGCTTCACCTAATGCTAAACAAGCTAAAGCATTGGCTACATTGTGCATGCCTTGAATATATAAATCTGAGCTTTTAATTAAACGCTGCAAACCACGTGCAAGCCAAAGCGCGCCATCTCCATCTCTTAAAACACCATATTGATTTAAGTCTGGTGCATTTAGACCAAAGCTTTGCATCGGTGTTGTATCTGGAACAAGAGGGCGACTTAAAGCATCATCGCGGTTAAATATAACTTTTTTAACGCCTTGGAAAATACGGTGTTTTGCTTGGTGATAACCCCACATATCACCATGACGATCTAGATGGTCTTCACTCATGTTAAGAACTACAGCAACCTCAGCATTTAAATGAGATGTAGTTTCTAGCTGAAAACTGGATAGCTCAAGTACAAGTAACTCTGGTTGATCTTTTAGCAAGTCTAGAGCTGGGCGTCCTAGGTTTCCACCCACAGCAACTTTTTTACCTGCATCTTTAGCCATTAAACCAATTAAAGTCGTTACTGTACTTTTCGCATTAGAACCCGTAATAGCCACAATAGGCACTTCAGTCGCACGGCGTAATAATTGAATGTCACCTACTACTGAAATCCCTTGAGCAATAGCTGCCTGAATTTCTGGTAATTGCGGTGCAAGGCCTGGGCTTAAAATAATTTCTTCTGCTTGTAATAATAATTCTTGGTCAAGTTGACCGAAACTGGTTTTAACGCCAGCTGGAATCTGGTCAGAACCAGGCGGTGTGGGACGAGAATCTGTTACTGCAACTTGGTAGCCTTGTTCATGCAGGAAATTAACAGCAGAAACGCCTGATATTCCCAAGCCTGCGACAACTTTTAATCCACCACGTTGTATTAACATTTTTGCCCCACAATTTATCAATCGACAGAATGGCAAAAATGTTAGCACTTTGCTGTTTTGAATGCTTTTTCAGTTTGAACTTTATTCATCTTTTTTTGTGTCAGTGCGTAAAAAAGCCATCAATATGATGGCTTTTTAGACGAAACAAGAAATACTAAATTTATTGCCATTTAATCGGCTTAATTTCTTGAACTGTATTCGTAGGTTTATCTTCGCTTGAACAACCACAGCCACCAGCACAACCAAAGGTCATTTTTGGTTTAAGCCATTTTGCCAAGGTTATCCAACCCTGCTTTTCACAAAATACAGATAGTGTAGAAAAGACTGAATTTGCTGTTTTTGGAAATACCTTTTTAAAAACAACTACAGTACTCCAAATCACTAAAACTGCAATAATCAGATATTGAATCATATACAACCTCCTTTCTTGCCTTAACCCCAATAGTGGGAAGCAATTTGATAGGTAACAAACGATGCCAAATAAGCCAAACCGAACAGATAGGCAGTCATAACAGAAACATGTTTCCATGAACCTGTTTCACGGCGTACTGTTGCCAATGTAGCCAAACAATGTGGAGCATAAATGAACCACACTAAAAGCGACAAACCTGTGGCCAAAGACCAGCCCGAACCATCCGCACTAATCAAATGCGACAAACCTTGAGCTACTGCATCGTCACTCGTTGCAGACAAGGCATAAACTGTACCTAATGCTGCAACCACAACTTCACGCGCAGCCATAGCTGGAATTAAAGCAATACAGATTTGCCAGTTAAAACCAATTGGAGCAAATAAAGGTTGAATAAGGTGTCCGAGCATACCGGCAAAACTATAATCTATGGCAGGTAATGTCGCCCCTTCTGGTGGTTGTGGGAAAGTACACAAAAACCATAGCAAAATAGAGAGCGCAAAAATGATTCCGCCGACGCGTTTCAAGAAGATCTTTGCACGGTCCAGCAAACCGATTCCCACACTTTTTAAATCAGGAAAGCGATAACTCGGTAGCTCTAGCAATAAGGCATGTTGAGATTTATCTTTTTGGAAGAATTTCATTAAAAATGAAACACAAAGCGCACTCACAATACCAGCCATATACAGACCGAATAGCACCAGACCTTGTAAGTTGAAAATACCCCAGACCATTTTCTCTGGAATAAATGCAGCAATCAGCAAGGCATATACTGGCAAACGTGCCGAACAGGTCATTAATGGCGCAACCATAATGGTCGTAAAGCGGTCACGAGGGTCACTAATACTACGCGTAGCCATAATTCCTGGTACTGCACAGGCAAAGCTTGAAAGTAACGGAATAAAAGCTCGCCCGCTTAAACCAGCTTGAAACATTAATTTATCAAGCAAGAATGCTGCACGCGGTAAATAACCTGATTCTTCTAATACTAAAATGAAGAAGAATAAGATCAGAATTTGTGGCAAGAACACAACTACGCCACCTGCACCAGCAATAATTCCATCAACAACCAAGCTATGCAGTAGTGGCTGTGTAATCACACTTCCTATTACCTCACCCAACCAGCCAAAGAAACCTTCAATGCCATCCATGAATGGAGCTGCCCACGCAAAAACTGCTTGGAACACAATAAACATCATGAGCGCAAGGCTTAGTAAACCTAAAATTGGATGCAAGAAAATTCGATCTAGAAAATCAGTACGCTTATCGCCCTGCTCAACATAATGAACAACATCTTTAAAAATCATATCGATTTTTTGATGATGAGTCCCTGTTAAGCCACTCAATTCAGTTTGTGGCACACTGTATTTTTCTTGATCAAGGGCATGTAGTAAATTTTCAATACCCGCATTACGAACAGCAACTGTTTCAACAACTGGCACACCCAAACGTTGAGATAACTTTTGAGTATTAATTTGGATGCCGCGACGACGTGCTTCATCCATCATATTCAGTACAAGTAAAATCGGACGACCTAGTCCAATCATTTCCAGCACCAGCCCTAAATGCAATTTTAAGTTAGTGGCATCAACCACACACAAAAAGGCATCTTGCTGCCCTTCTTCTGCAATCTTACCCAAACAAACGTCACGAGTAATAACTTCATCAGGACTAGTTGCATTTAAACTATATGTACCCGGTAAATCGAGTACACGCACTGCTCGGCCCGAAGGTAACTGAAAATGACCTACTTTACGCTCAACAGTTACACCCGCATAGTTTGCAACTTTTTGTCGAGTTCCAGTTAAATGGTTGAAAAGAGAGGTTTTACCACAGTTCGGGTTTCCCACAAGGGCAATACGTAACGCATCACTCATGCGGGTACTCCTTCTTCTATTAGAATTTCAATTTTTTCCGCTTCTGCTTTACGCAAAGCGAAACGAGTAAAGCCAATTTGGATCAAGATCGGATCACCACCAAAAATACCCTTGGTAATCACTTCCACTCGTGTGCCTGGTACAAAACCCAGACTTTCCAAACGAATTGCGACCAAATCTTGCTGATCGGACTCTACTTCTATCCGATTCACTTTGGTGATGGTCGCCGCTTGCTTCACTTTTAAAGCTGATAAACGCACCGCATCCGATCCTAAACCTTTTTTTCTAGTATACATATAAATGAGAATAATTACCAAATAAGGTTAGATTTCACTTCTTATTCAGTTTAATCGACAAACCTTAAAGTTTCTTTTACAGTACAGAGGTTTATAGGATGTAGTGTATGTTGAATAAAAAACCGCGTATTCCAAGCCCAGTTCAAATTCCTGAATATTTAAGCTTTTTACAAGGTTTTCGCGACTATTTAGTCGCTCAGACAGTAAGTCCCCATACACGAAATGCTTATTTATCAGACCTTATTCAATGCAGCGAACTCCATAAAAAAATTGCTCTTCCAGAGTGGACAAGTGATGATATTGCAGATGTTCTTATTGAACTGACAAAAGCAGGGAAAAGTCCGCGCTCGATTGCCCGCTGCTTATCTGCCCTACGTCAGTTTTACAAATTTTTACGTGAACAAAAGTTACGTAGTGACAATCCGGTTGCAACCCATCACTCTCCAAAAATTGGACGAGCATTACCCAAAGATCTATCTGAAGAAGATGTAGAAGCGCTAATCCAAGCACCCGACATTAATACAGCACTTGGCTTACGTGATCGAGCAATGTTTGAAGTGCTTTACGCCTGCGGTTTACGCGTTTCAGAGTTACTTAACTTGCGACTAGAACTCATTAATTTAAAACAAGGCTATTTACGTGTTACAGGTAAAGGCAATAAAGAACGTTTGGTTCCGTTAGGACAATTCGCCTGTGAATGGGTAGAACGCTATTTAAGTAATGCTCGACCTCAACTCTACAAAAGCTCAACTGACTATCTTTTTTTGACTCAACATGGCGGAATTATGAGTCGTCAGAACTTTTGGTATGCTATTAAACGCTATGCGCTTCAAGCCAATATTCAAGCTGAACTCTCACCTCACACTTTACGTCACGCCTTTGCAACGCATCTGCTCAATCATGGCGCTGACTTACGTGTAGTACAAATGTTACTGGGTCATAGCGATTTATCTACAACACAAATCTATACGCATGTTGCACAAGTACGAATGCAACAATTACATGAAAAACATCACCCTAGAGGATGATAAAGCCTTAAAGCTCCAGACCATTATTTCATATCAATCATTTGATTTCGTTCACAAAGGTTAAGAAAGTTTTAACAATACACATTAGATTTTTTGTTATGCTTAGCAGCTTCTGACTATAAATACTGATGAAATAAGGGTTATCTATGTCTTTTACCCGCTCTCAAATTTTTCTTGCCTGCACGCTGGCATCTAGCCTTTTGTTCAGTGCTTGCTCTAAAGAAAACAAACCACAAAAAGAAGATGCGCTCACAGCGACTGCACCTGCTACAGGGGAAGCTTCAACCATTATCGAACGTAATGATAAGCAGCGCTTGATCGAAACTTTGCAGAAACAATTTAAGAATGCAAATATCAACGCCAAAATTTTAGATATCAAGCCGACAGAAGTTCCTAATTTGTACTGGGTAAATCTCGAAGGGATGACATCGATTTATACAACCAGTGATGGAAAATATTTAATTCAGGGTGATGTAATCCGATTAGGAGGCAAAGAGCTTCATAATATTGGAGATAATCTTCAAGCTTCAGAAAATAAAAAGCATCTTGCTGCGTTAAAAAATGAAGATCTTATTGTCTACCCTGCAAAAGGTAAGGCTAAACACGTGATTTATGTGTTTACCGATGCAAGTTGTCCTTATTGCCATAAGCTACATGAGCACATACCTGAAATTAATGAAAAGGGTATTGAGGTACGCTATATTGCTTGGCCACGTGGCGAGCAATTTATGCCGACCATGGAAGCTGTATGGTGTAGCGCAGATCGTAAAGCTGCCTTTAGCCAAGCAGTACAAGGGGTTAATATTCCACCTGCTCAATGTAAAAACCCTGTTCGAGAACAATATCAACTTGGCTTAAACATGGGTGTAAATGGTACACCTGCTATTTATAGTGTTGATGGTGAGTACTTAGGTGGATATCTAACACCAGATGAATTAATTAAACGTCTGGATAAATAATCCACTCAAAGTTGATGAATGATTAATCATCTATCTCTTATAAAAAGCGCTGCTCTCATTGCAGCGCTTTGTTTTTTCAATAAATAATGCTTTACCTACCCGTGTTTAAAGACTGATCTACTCTTCTTTTCTAAACATCGCACTCTAATTCATTGAACAGGTACTAAAAGCGCTAGAGTCTGGCGTTTTTTTTAGCTATGATCTAGCTTCAACTAAATGATTAAATGATGAATGGAGTGTGACGTGAAACCAGTTCGCCTGGCAATACTCGGTCTAGGAACCGTAGGTGGAGGAGCCCTTAAACTACTACAAGAAAATGCCGCTGAAATTAAACGTCGCACCGGTCGAGAAATTCAAATTACCCACGTTGGAACACGTCGTCCTCGTCCAGATCTCGAGCTGGAAGGGATTAAACAAAGCGCAGATTTACTTGATATCGTTCGCCAACCAGATGTTGATGTGGTTGTAGAAGTCATGGGTGGTATCCATCCTGCTTACGAAATTATCATGGAAGCAATCAAACACGGCAAACAAGTCGTGACTGCAAATAAAGCTTTACTTGCTGAACATGGCAATGAACTATTTAAAGCAGCCGAAGATAATGCTGTACAAATTGCTTATGAAGCAGCAGTTGCTGGCGGTATTCCAATTATTAAAGTCATCCGCGAAGGCCTTGCTGCAAACCATATTGAATGGTTGGCAGGCATCATCAACGGTACAGGCAACTTTATTCTGACTGAAATGCGTGAAAAAGGTCGTGCATTTGATGATGTATTAAAAGAAGCTCAAGAACTTGGTTATGCAGAAGCAGATCCAACTTTTGATGTTGAAGGTATTGATGCTGCGCACAAGCTTACAATTTTAGCGTCTTGTGCTTTTGGTATTCCTCTTCAGTTTGATAAGGTTTATACCGAAGGTATTAGTAAAATTACCGCACAAGATGTGAAATATGCCGAAGAACTTGGTTTCCGCATTAAACACCTCGGAATTGCACGTCGCGCTGAAAAGGGTATTGAACTACGTGTTCACCCAACGCTCATTCCAGATGAACAGCTTATTGCAAATGTAAACGGTGTTAAAAATGCTGTTTTAGTTCAAGCACATGCTGTAGGCCCTACACTTTATTACGGCGCTGGTGCTGGTGCTGGTCCAACAGCTTCTGCTGTTGTTGCCGATGTAATTGATATTGTTCGTGACATCTCTTATACCGAAGACGGTGCAGGAACAATTCCTCAGTTGGCTTTTGAAGCATTAACCAATGTGCCAATTTTAAGTCGTGAAGAAATGACCACAGGTTATTACATCCGCTTAAATGCAGAAGATCAAACTGGCGTACTTGCAGATGTTACTACCATCTTAAGCCGCGCTGGAATTAGTATTGATGCCATCATGCAACAATCTCGTTTAAAAGACCTTATTCCAATCGTGATTCTGACCGATCCAATCGTTGAATCTAAAATGGATGAGGCTCTTGCACAAATCCAAGCCTTACCTGCAATTCGTGGCGAAATCGTAAGAATTCGTTTAGAATCGCTCGATAGTTAATCAGGTTGAGGGAAAGATTCCCTCTCCCGCTTCACCTCTAATTGGAACACCATCATGTCTAATGCCAATCGTTATACTGGTCTTGTAGATCGTTATCGTGACCGTTTGCCAGTTTCGGCAACTACTCGTGCTATCTCTTTGGGTGAAGGCAACACCCCACTCATTAAACTTGAGAATATTCCACGTATTATTGGCAAAGATGTTGAAATTTATGTGAAATATGAGGGCTTAAACCCAACTGGTTCATTTAAAGACCGTGGTATGACCATGGCTGTAACCAAAGCGGTTGAAGAAGGCTCTAAAGCGATTATCTGTGCATCTACTGGTAACACTTCTGCTGCTGCTGCTGCTTATGCTGCACGTGCAGGTATCAAAGCATTTGTTTTGATTCCAGAAGGCAAAATTGCAATGGGTAAAATGGCACAAGCGATGATGTATGGTGCGATCACTATGCAAATCCGTGGTAACTTCGATGATGGTATGCGTCTTGTAAAAGAAGTTGCTGATCAAGCTCCTGTAACGATTGTAAACTCAATCAACCCTTACCGTTTGCAAGGTCAAAAAACTATTGCTTATGAAATCGTTGAAGCTTTAGGCCGTGCACCTGATTATCACTGCTTACCTGTAGGTAACGCGGGTAACATCACAGCTCACTGGATGGGTTATACCGAAGCTGTAGCAAATCAACCTGCTGATCAGTTTGAACAAGTGATTTATGATGCAGCTACTGATCAATTCACTGGTCCAAAACCTGAAGGTTTACCAACAATGGTTGGTTACCAAGCTTCTGGCGCAGCTCCATTCTTACGTGGTGCTCCAGTTGAGAACCCAGAAACAGTTGCAACTGCAATTCGTATTGGTAATCCACAAAGCTGGAACCATGCAAAAGCTGTAGTACGCGACTCTAAAGGCTGGTTCGATGAACTTCAAGACAGCGAAATTTTAGAAGCTCAACGCTTACTTTCTATGTATGAAGGTGTATTTGTTGAGCCAGCGTCTGCCGCTTCTATTGGCGGTGCGATTCGCGACATTAAAGCAGGTAAGATTGCTGAAGGTTCTGTCATTGTATGTACAGTAACTGGTAATGGCTTGAAAGATCCTGACACTGCAATCAAACAATGTGCTGATGCAGTTATGTTGTCAATTGACGCAACAATGAGCCAAGTAAAAGATTCAATTTTATCTAATATGTAAAATCTGAGTTTTCAAAAAAACGGCTGTTCAACACAGCCGTTTTTTTATGTCTTTTTTATAGCCATAAAAAAACGCTTCTTGATAGAAGCGTTTTTAAAATATTTAAATTAAATACGTTTTGGTAAATTACTTAACCAACCTAATAGGTTAGTTGCATCGTTATTACGTGCCTGCGTACTTGGCTCGCCAAGTAATACAATCACTGCTGGACGCGAGTTTACAGTCGTATGCATGACAACACAGCGACCTGCTTCATTGATATAACCTGTTTTAGACAAGTTAATATTCCAACCACCATTACGCACTAGAGCATTGGTATTGTTAGATTTCAAAACACGATAACCCAAGTTAAAGTCATAGGTCGGTGTAGTCGAGAATTGACGAATCAAACCATATTGAGAAGCTGTACTCGCTAAAATTCCTAAGTCACGCGCAGAAGATACATTGCGTGGATCTAAACCAGTTGACTCATAATAATGAGTTGCATTCATACCTAAAGCACGTGCTTTAGAGTTCATCGCTGCTACGAATGCAGGACGACCACCTGGATAAGTACGCGCTAAAGCCGCCGCTGCCGGATTTTCAGACTTCATTAAAGCAAATAACAACACTTCTGCACGGTTCATCTTGTCGCCAACACGCAGTGTTGAACTTGAATTTTTACCGTTTGCCCCAGCAAAATCAATTTGCTCAAGCATAATTTCTTCTGACATGTTTAAACGAGCATCTGCTGTTACCACTGCTGTCATTAACTTGGTAATAGACGCAATTGGCACAGAAGCATTGGTATTTTTACTAAACAGTACTTCACCCGTTTGTGCATCCATCACTAACGCAGCTCGAGCACTTACGCTCGGCTGAGCATTGTAACCACTCGTATCACGAATCGGTGCAAGATTAGGAGCAGATGCTATAACTTTCGGTGCATTACCACCACGCAATGTCGTAGTTACAGACGTTGAACCTTGTGGAGTTGGTTCATCATCTTCCTCATTCAAAAATTGGCTAGCATCAGCTGAAGACCAATTTAAGCTTGCAGTACCACTACTCCCTGAGGACGGGTTATTGACGAGTTCTGCAAAGCTTGTTGAACTCAAACTAAGCAAAATAGACATGCTTAGCACATGTATTAAAGACTTTTTAGAATTTTTCACGGCACAATACTCGACTCAGGGTGATACACATTTGCGCTTACTATAATTATGCCTTACATTTGAGGGATAAGGTATAACGCTTTTACCGACACAATTGTGCACAACTATTCGCTCACTATATAAGAATAGGATTGCTAATTTTGTCATTCCATTGCAAGCTAATTTTGCTTTATGTAACAAAAAACTTGTTTTTTGAAAGAAAGGAGGTCTTCTTGATTACAGTTTTAGTTGTGGATGACCATGAACTTGTACGTACAGGCATTTGCCGTATGTTAGAAGATCATGCCGATGTAGAGGTCATTGGACAAGCCGAATCGGGTGAAGAAGCAATTGCTATTGTTCGTCAGAAACATCCTCAAGTTGTGCTGCTTGATGTCAACATGCCAGGCATCGGGGGCGTAGAAACGACACGTCGTTTACTACAAACCGCACCAGATACAAAAGTTATTGCTGTAAGTGGTTTATCAGAAGAACCGTACCCTTCTCTTCTGCTGAAAGCAGGAGCTAAAGGCTATATCACTAAAGGTGCTCCAATTACAGAAATGGTTCGGGCAATCAACAAAGTCATGCAAGGCGGTAAATACTTCAGTGCCGATATTGCTGAGCAGTTGGCGAGTTCCTATCTATCTGACACCCAGCAATCACCTTTTGACGCTCTATCCGAACGAGAAATGCAAGTTGCAATGATGGTTGTAAATTGTATTAGCGCTCAGGAAATTGCGGACAAACTTTTTGTAAGTGTTAAAACGGTCAATACTTACCGCTACCGTATTTTTGAAAAACTCGCCATCGATAGTGACGTTAAACTGACTCATCTTGCGATCCGTTATGGTCTGATCAAACCGTAATCAAACTTATATGCAATTTCCCTTAAACTCATCGTTGTCCAATACGATTTTTCGTTTGGGCACGTGGTATGGTTTATATCGTCTTATTATTGCGGTTAGCCTCAATATTATTTTGGTTTTAACCGATGCTCAAATCGACAATAGTCTACAACAACCCGCTTTATATTCTTACACACTACTTGGCTATTCCATATTAAGCCTTCTTCAGCTTTTGTGTTTTAAGTTTGTTGCAACTCAAGCCACAAAGCAGCTTATTTTATTTTTTGTAGTTGATGTTATCTGTTTGAGTTTACTTACATTTTCTGTAGGCGAACCAAATCTGCAACTCAGTTTGCTGTATGTGATTGCTATATTTACCTCGGCAATTTTACTCAGCGCAAGAATGTCTTTACTCATTACATTACTTGCGGTCATTGCGATTATTTACCAACGTTTTGTTGGTAGTTTATTTGACTACAATAATCTAAATACGATTGGTAATAGTGCCTTATTGGCCTTCTTATTTTTTGTGGTGCATGGCATCGGACAAATTGCGGTTCAACGTTTTAAATTACTTGAAGCGCTGACTTTCCACCAATCTATAGAACTCTATCAACTACAAAATATCAACCGCTATATCTTGGAACAAATTGAAGAAGGCTATCTAGTTCTAGATGAAAACTATGACATTGTTTTAAGTAATCCAGCTGCCTGCTCTCTGTTAGGGATTCCTCCTCAATTTGCCAGTGAAAAATACCCTTTAGCAAAATGGCACCCCGATTTATTTGAAATTCTTAAGTTTGATAACTTACAAGAAGGTGATCGATTTATTTTTGAGTCTCAGCTATCGGCTTATTCTATTAATATTAAAGTCCAACATCTTGTAGTACCGCAACAGGCATTGACGCTACTCATTTTACAAGATGCGCAACACATTAATCAGCAAGCTCAACAACTCAAACTTGCTGCCTTAGGGCAACTCTCAGCAAGTATTGCACATGAAATCCGTAATCCCCTAGCAGCAATTGTTCAGGCAAACGAATTATTTAAAGATAGTGATTTAGAACAGCAAAATACTTTACGCCATATGATTGGTAAGCAAACAAAACGCATCGATAGTATTGTTCAAGATACCTTAGGGCTTGCTAGCAGCGAAAGAACTTATCCAATCCAGATTGGACTAAACGACTTCATAAAGACACTATTAGATGAAGATCTATTAGATGCTAGACATTCTATACAGCTTAAAATTCCTGATTCATCCTTAAAATTATTATTTGACGAGAAACAACTCAGACAGGTGCTCATTAACCTTGTCAGAAATGCTTTACGCCATAATGCGCCCGATTCACCTCATGTTCTGATCAACATTCACTCACAAACAAATAAACTCTATATTGATGTGATCGATTACGGCGAAGGGGTTTCAAAACGTGATATATCTCAATTATTTAAACCATTTTTTAGTACCGAAATTAATGGAACTGGTTTAGGATTATATTTGTCTCATAGTTTTTGTGAGGCAAACCATGCAAAGCTCACTTATGTAGAGCAAAAACAAGGGGCATGTTTCCGAATGGAATGCTCAATAATATATTGATTTTTTATTAGGTTTTTGGGGAAATGGCAGAACAGCAACCACTAGTTTTGCTTGTAGACGATGAAGAAGATTTGTGCCTTTTAATGCAAATGACTCTTGCACGAATGGGGATTAAGACACATCTTGCTTATCGGGTTGAACAGGCCAAACAACTCTTTACTCAGTTTCATTATGATGCATGCTTAACCGATTTAAACCTACCCGATGGTAGCGGTTTAGAATTGGTTAAACACGTTTCTCAAACTTACCCACACACACCAATTGCAGTTTTAACTGCATACGGCAATATGGATATTGCAATTGCAGCGTTAAAGGCGGGAGCTTTTGACTTTGTAAGTAAACCTATTAACCAAATTCATTTAGATCAGTTATTAAAAAAAGCGCTAAATCAGCCAAAACCAGAGCATGAGTTTGGTGAAACCACTTTGGAAAATGATCTATTAATTGGACGTTCTCCGCCAATACAAAACTTACGTATTGCTATTAAAAAGATAGCCCGCTCTCAAGCTCCTGTGTTTGTTACAGGCGAGTCTGGTACAGGTAAAGAAGTTGTTGCTAATCTTATTCACCGCTTGAGTAACCGTAGCGAAGGTCCGTTTATTGCGATTAACTGTGGCGCGATTCCAACCGAGCTCATGGAAAGTGAACTTTTCGGGCATAAAAAAGGCAGTTTCACTGGAGCGACCCAAGACAAACAAGGCCTTATTTTGTCTGCTCATGGCGGCAGTTTATTTTTAGATGAAATTGCCGAATTACCATTAAGTATGCAGGTTAAATTGCTTCGGGCAGTGCAAGAAAAGAAAATTCGTCCAGTAGGTTCAGATCAGGAAATTGATGTTGATTTTCGAGTGATTAGCGCCAGCCACCAAGATTTAGATTTATTAGTTCGACAAGGTAAATTCCGTCAGGACTTATTTTTCCGTATTCATGTGATGGATATCATGTTGCCACCACTGCGTGAACGCGGTGGCGATATTTTGCTATTAGCCAATCACTTTATTCAAAAGGTTTGTATGGAATGGGAAATTCCAAGCAAACAATTAACTACAACTGGTGAAACTTATTTATTACAGCAAGATTTTCCGGGTAATGTTCGTGAATTAAGAAATATGATTGAACGAGCTATTACCTTAAGTGATGATGAATTTATTGATTTAACACACCTAGCACCTCTTCTCAGAGGCAGTAGCGTTAACTCTCAAATCACCACTCAACCAGTGAATGACACATCGACTGCGATTACTCAGGCCCGACCAAAATTACCACTGGAAGGCCTAGAACGCTACTTAGAAAATATCGAAAAAGATATTCTGCTAAACGCACTAGATATGACTCATTGGAACCGAACCTTAGCAGCTAAAAAGCTAGGAATGACTTTTCGTTCTTTACGCTATCGACTGAAAAAGTTTGGCTTAGATACAGAATTGGGAGAAGAAGTATAAGAATTACTTTTTCTTTAGAAATAAGTCTGCAACGCGATCTAAATAGACGTCTTCTTTCATTTCTGGGGGCAAAGGATAGCTCTGATTAGGCTGAATACCTTGCCCTTCAATCATATTACCGTTTGGTGTGTAATAGTGTGAGACAGTCATTTGTAGTGCCGCGCCACTTGGCAAAGGAAATAGTTTTTGCACTACCCCTTTTCCATAACTTTTTTCACCCATGACCCATGCACGCTGGTGTTCTTTCATGGCTGCAGTAAATACTTCAGCGGCCGATGCAGAGCGATGATTAATTAATATACCTAATTTTATATTTTGAAATTCATTGCCGGGCAAAGCCTGAAATTGTTGATTACCTTCCGACCGGCTTTTAGTTGAAACAATAATTCCATTATTTAAAAATAAATCTGCTGACTCGACTGCTGCTGATAACAATCCACCTGGATTATTTCGCAAATCGATTAAAACGGCTTTTAAACGTGGTGAACTATTTTCTTCAATTAACCGTTTAATTTCATTAGCAGTGTCTTGCTGGAATACTCTAATTTTGAGTACTAAAACCTGATTATGTAGCATTACAGGTTCTATATCAGTTTCTATTTTTTTATTACGAACTAAGTTAATGTTTCCACTTAACTCTTCTGCTTGTACTTGAAGCGTACTTCCAATAGAGCCATAAAGTAGCCCGAGCACCTGATCTTGGTTTAAATTTTTTAAATCTTGGTTATCAATCTTGAGAATAGTCTGACCATTTCTCAAACCTAACTTGTACGAGTCTGAACCCGTTTTAAGATCACGAATCATCCACTTATGGAGATGCAATTCAGGGCTTAACGCAAAATCAACCGATGCAAGGTCACCTTCGGTATATTGAATCAATTGACGATATTCTTCTGCCGACAAATAACGTGAATAACGATCTAGCCCACTCACTAGCCCTTTAATGGCTTGTTGAAATAAGGCGTCGTCAGACTTCACGTCGACATAGTTATCTCGAACGATTCCATAGATTTGAACAAACTGTTGAATCGACTCGATCGGCACCTCTGCATAACTATGTTCCGGTTCTTCCGAATCAGAATGCAAAGGTGACAATTTCTCTTTTACAACTGGCGCCGCAAAAGCAAATTGGCTGCAACACAGCAACATACTTACAATAAGTTTTTTATATTTAATGTGTTGCAGCATCCAATCACCTTTGGTTTATGCAGATAATGTAATCAGGTTACGTCCTTGCATTTCGGCAGGAACAGGAATCTGCATTAAATTGAGAATCGTTGGTGCTACATCGGCAAGCACACCACCTTCTGCAATTGTTGCTTGTGTTGGGCCAACATAGATAAACGGTACAAGTTCCGTTGTATGTTGAGTATGAACTTGACCACTCTCGTAGTCTTGCATTTGTTCAACGTTACCATGGTCAGCAGTAATCAACATATGGCCTTTCTTTGCCATAACCGCTTCATAGACACGTCCTAGGCAAAGGTCGACAGCTTCAACTGCTTTAACTGCCGCATCAAAAATACCTGTATGGCCTACCATATCACCATTAGCATAGTTCACAACCAATAAATCGTATTCACCAGAATTAATGGCTTTAACCAATTCATCAGTTACTTCATAAGCACTCATTTCAGGCTTAAGATCATATGTCGCAACGTTTGGAGATGGAATTAAAATACGCTTCTCACCCGGATATTCATCTTCGCGTCCACCACTAAAGAAGAACGTTACATGCGCATATTTTTCAGTTTCGGCAATACGTAACTGAGTCTTGCCAAGAGAAGATAAATATTCACCCAATGAATTTTTCAATGCTTCTGGCATGTATGCAACTGGTGCATCAATGCTAGCCTGATAACGTGTAAGCATCACAAATTTAGAAAGATTTGGTACAACTTTACGCTCGAAGCCTGCAAAGTCTTTTTCTACAAATGCGCGAGTAATTTCACGAGCTCGGTCAGCACGGAAATTCATAAATACAACGCTATCGCCATCTTGCACTTTAGCAACATCACCAATTCGAGTCGCTTTTACAAACTCATCGTTTTCATTGGCTGCATAAGCTAACTCTAGCCCTTCCACTGCTGTTTGTGCAGTACGAAGCGCCTCACCTTCAGTTAACAAGCGATAAGCTTGCTCAACACGATCCCAACGGTTGTCACGATCCATTGCAAAGTAGCGACCAATCATGGTTGCGATACGACCTTGACCTTGGTATTGAGCAAATAATGCATCTAATTTTTCTAAAGACGACTGAGCGCTACGTGGAGGTGTATCACGACCATCAAGGAAAGCATGTAAATAAACTTTTGCTCCACGTTTTAATGCAAGCTCACACATCGCCACAATATGGTCGTCATGGGAATGAACACCTCCGTCTGAGAGCAATCCCATAATATGAACAGCACCACCAGCAGCTTTAGCTTTTTCAACAGCGTCGATCAACACTTCATGTTTAAAAAAGTCGCCAGTACGAATATCTTTAGTAATACGGGTAAAGTCTTGATACAAGACACGACCAGCACCAAGGTTCATATGGCCAACTTCAGAGTTACCCATTTGTCCATCAGGTAAGCCAACATCTTCACCAGAACCAGAAATTAGACTATTTGGATGCTTTGCTGTCATTGCCGCCAAATTCGGTGTTTTTGCTGCAAGAAAGGCATTATCTTCAGTCGCTTCACGGTGTCCAACACCATCCATAATGACCAGAACGTGAGGAATCTTGCCAGCAGTTGCATCCGTCATAATCTATTTCTCTTTTGTCTACAATTTCGTCACAATATCTTACCGAATTTTCGGTCAATACTCTATTTTTTCCTATGACTTTCACCAATATCTGCGATTGATGAAAACCATAAATATCAGTTATTACTAGCGAGCGCGGTAAAGCAAATAACTTCCGGCACCAAACATTAATAAGATAGGTATAAGCACAAACCACGCTGGAGATGGGGCATAAACCAAGCTGGCGTAACCCAAGAAATCCTGCAAATAATAGAAACTCAAACCAATAAACAATGCGATTACCAAACGGAAACCCATCGATTGTTGGCGTAATGGCCCAAAAATAAATGAACACGCCACGAGAACCAGAGCAATCAATGAAAATGGTGAGGCAACTTTTTGCCAGAAAGCCAATTGATAGGTCTTTGGAACCTGACTATATTCATCCATATAGCGCATGAAGCTAATCAGCTGGCTTGGCGATAAATCTTCAGGATCTAACGTCACCATGTGCACATATTTAGGCTGTAATGCTAAAGAAAGCGATTGTTCTTCATGGTCAGTTTTGATGGCATTTCCTGCCGCCAAAATATCCATTTGTTCTGCTTTCTTCAAAGCCCATTGACCATCTTTTACGAACTGCCCTTGCTGTGCATTAATTAATGACTGCAAGTAATAGTTCTGGTCAAAATCGACCACTTGAATATCTTTTAAGTTGCCCTGAGAGTTAGCATAGTCGATATAGATAAATCGCTGCCCTTCACGTGACCAATAACCTTTCACTTCGCCTAAAGCAGCTACAGAGCGGTGACTTTTAACACTTTCCGCTTTTTCATTCGTATATGGAATAACCCATTCACTTAAAGCAAAAGACAAAATAATAAGCAACAAAGATGAGCGCATCACCCAACCGACAATACGCCATAAGCTAATACCAGCGGAGCGCATGACAATAAGTTCACTGCTGGTTGCCAGTGACCCTAAACCAATTACAGCACCAATCAAGGCAGAAATAGGCAAAATTTCATATAGATAACGAGGCGCTCCCCAGAACACATAGATGAGAGCTTGCCATGCGTTATAGTCTGGTTTGAGCTCACCCAACTCACCAAGGTACGTAAATAATATCTGTAAAATCGACAAAACAACTGTGGTGCCAAACATTGCAAGCGCAGTGGTTTTCGTCACATATTTGGCGACTATTCGACGTGCTAACATTATAATTTCACTCGCTTGATCTGTTTCTTGATTTTTGGTGCCAACTTCTGTTTACGTGAAAATAAGGCAGCTGCAACGCCATAAACAACCAACACAGCAGGATAAGCCCAAATATCGAGTTCTTCTTTACTAATACGAGTCTTGATTGCAATCATTAATACGATCAGACTGGAAAAAATAAAAACCGCCGGAATAAGACGATAATAGCGACCTTGTCTTGGGCTCACCTCAGACAATGCCACAGAAAGCATTAAAGCGATAAGAATGGTGAATGGTCCAAACAAACGCCATCCCAACTCACTTCTTATGACTGGATCATTCGTTTTTGCAAAAAGTTTAGTCGTTGATAATGCTTCTACATCACCACTTTCAAACTTAACATCTTTGTCATTTTCTAAACGTAGACGATAAGACTGAAACTCTGCTTGTGTATATTTTGGTTGTCCCGGAAATATTTCATAACGGCGGCCTTGCACCAGATCAACGACATTGGCTGTGTCATTTGCAACTTCTACACGAGTTGCTTCTTTTGCCAAGATCATGACATCTGGCTTATCTTCTTTGGTCGCGCGTTGATAAAAGAAAATGTCTTTTAGGTTTTTCCGATCTTCAGATAGTGAACCTGCATAAATCGTATAAGGTCCAGAAGAAATAAATTCTCTTGGGCGAACCAAATCGAAGCCTGTCCGAACCGCTTGGGTGGTGGTTAACTTTTCAAACTCACGTAGTCCCCACGGCGTCATCCAGAGCATAAGCACAGACTGACACACCATATAAACAATTGTCATTGGAATCAGTAGTCGCGCCAATTGATGACGACTCACACCACTACCATTCAAGACTGCCATTTCATGGTCAACATATAAGCGACCAAACACCAACATTAAACCAATGAAAAACCCCAATGGTAAAATAAGAGTTAGAAATTCAGGTAACCGATATCCAATGATGCTAAACAAGATACTGGCATCTAAACGCCCCTGTGCCGCCACACCAAAGTATTTGATCAGACGACCACCCATCATGATTAGGGTCAATAAGGAAATGACCACCAATGAGGTAGAGACAACTTGCTTGACGAGATAACGCCGAATAATCAAAGTAATACTTCCAAAAGGCTAATCGGGACGACTGCTAGTTTACCCGAATGTTAAAAATATAAAACCGCACATTGCAACGCTATGCTTGAAAGTGTTTCAATGTTTTAATTCATCATAACTTTCTATAGGCAATCACGGCAGCCATGAAATTTACAACTTATAAAACTTTTCCCGAACAGACATCTAATGAATCTTTGTGGATTTTAGTTGATTCTGAACAGCTACAAAGCAACGTCAACACATATCAAATCAATAACCTAGAAAGCGTTCTGAACGCTACCCAATTTAAAGGCAACTTCAATGAAACTCTGCCTTTATTTGGCCAGATTTCAAATCAGCCTCACAGCCAATTACTTGGCTTAGGAAAAACAGCCGAACTTCAGACAGTTAAATTAGCTAAACTTGCTCAAACTATTATCAAATCGACACAAAATAAATTTAAGCATATCGCAATTGATATTGCTGCGTTACCTGTCGAGCACCATTATTTATTTGCTTTAAGCTTAACTCAAGCAGCTTATGGTTATGATGAGTTTAAATCGAAAAAAAATGAATTTGTGTTACAACAGGTTGATTTAATTAGTTCAACAACTAGCCTAGATGAAAAGCAACTGGCTTTAGTACATGCAGTCCAGTCTGGACAGTCTTATGCACGAGACCTTGGCAACCGTCCTGGGAATATTTGTTTCCCAGAATATTTGGCAGAACAAGCTCTAGCTTTAGCAGCTGAATTCCCAGACTTACTTAAAGTAACTGTTTTAAATGAGCAACAAATGGCTGATTTAGGCATGTATGCTTTTCTTGCAGTCAGCAAAGGATCTGAACGTCCGGGCCGTATTGTAACGCTCGAATATCAAGCACAGATTGATCAAGCTCCAGTTGTTCTCGTTGGTAAAGGCGTAACTTTTGATACAGGCGGTATTTCTTTAAAACCAGGCCTTGGCATGGATGAAATGAAATTCGATATGTGCGGTGCAGCCTCTGTACTTGGTACAATCCGTGCCCTATGCGAAGCGAAACTGCCTATTCATGTAGTTGGTGCAATTGCAGCAGCAGAAAATATGCCTTCTGGTAAAGCAACTCGTCCAGGTGACATTGTGACCACCATGAGCGGTCAGACTGTTGAAATTTTAAATACAGATGCTGAAGGCCGTTTAGTACTGTGTGACACATTGACCTATATTAAACGCTTCAATCCAGCAGTAGTGGTTGATATTGCGACCTTAACAGGTGCGTGTGTAGTCGCTTTAGGCAAAGTACTCAGCGGTTTATTCTCACCAGATGATGCGTTGGCAGCCGAACTCCAACAAGCTGGCGAGCAATCGTTTGACCGTGTATGGCGTATGCCAGTGATTGATGATTATCAAGAATTACTTGATTCACCATTTGCAGATATTGCAAACATCGGTGGTCCATATGGCGGTGCGATTACGGCAGCATGTTTCCTTGAGCGCTTTACACGTGAATATCGTTGGGCTCATTTAGATGTAGCAGGAACAGCATGGCTTTCAGGCGCAGCTAAAGGTGCAACTGGTCGTCCAGTACCACTCCTCATGCAATTTTTAGCGAATCGTGTAAATACGAATGGCTAAAGTTAGTTTTTATCTGTTTGAAACCAGTGAAGAACGGCAAGTCGATAGTGCTTGCCGTTTATGTCGAAAAATATTACAGAAGCATCCTAAAATCTGGTGGTATTGCTCAGATGTGCAACTACAACAGATTCTTGATGAAAGATTATGGGACTTCGACCCTGTCAGTTTCATTGCGCATGGCGTTGACCAGACTGATGCTGCTGTATGTATTTCGGCTAAACAACCGCTTGAACAAGGCCTGTTAGTATTTAATTTTAACAATCATGCACTTGAACAAGTTGATCATTTTAGTCACATTATAGAAATTGTTGAAAATAATGAAACAGCCAAGCAAATTGGTCGAGAAAAATTTAAAATGTATCGCCGTTTGGGTATAGAACCGCGGACCTTTAAATTATAACGCGCTAAAATGTAAATACTGTTGATCAAGGAGAAACATGGTGGCATTAAATGTCGGGCAAGATTTTAAAAAAAGATGGTTAAATGCGCCTGAAGCTGTCCGTCATGCCTATCAACAGGATCTGGCACGTATTTGCGACTTACTTGAACCCCAAGCACCTATTCAGCTTTGGGTTTTAAATGACGAAAAAGCGCAGTTAGAATCACAGCAAAAAATTGAACAAGCCTACGCAGATCTTAAAGCAGAGCTTATTGAGCAAGCACGTATTCGCCGTCAACTTGCTTTAGAAAAAGCGCTTGCTGACAAACGAGCATCAGAAGCTGCGTATGCTGCGGAGTTGCAAGCAGACGAAATTCGCAAGTTTAATGAACAGACTGAAACATTACACACATTACGTGGTCATTTAGAACAAGAGGTTGCAGAACAAACTGCGCGTTATCAGAAAAACCCTGAAACACCAACAGTCAATTACTCTGCTGGCGTAAAACTTAGTATTACCGATGATCAAATCTTATCTGAGCTTGAAAGTTTACGCATTCGTTTAGAACTTGAAGCTGAAAGCTTAATTGAGCAGTCTGTAACAGCTTTCCGAGCCAAGCTACATTCGGCAGCTCAAGAAGAAATAGATTATATTTTGAAAAATTCTAACTTTTCTGATGAAAAAATAGAAAAGTAAACCTTTAAATCTTTTTCTTGTCATAAAAATGACACCTATATGTCACAAAATAGACATATAGATTATTCTTATAGATCAATTGATTATAAGAATGAAAAGCTGCAATTTTAAGATAATTAATGAGGATAAGAGATGGACATTCTGCATCAGATTTCAAAGCAAGTTGAACAGCTAAATCAGGGTGAGCAATGGACGTTTTCAGCACAAGAATTTTATATGAGTCATAACGACTTTAACTCTTTATCTATATTACTGACACGCGAGTCCGAAAAACGTGATTTTACAATTACTCGCACTCAGCATAACAAAGCATGGGTCGGCACCCACTCTGTTACGCTAACTAAGCACTAAATTTTCAAAACAAAAAACCGGAACAAGTGTCCGGTTTTTTTATTTTAACGATCTAGCTTTTATTTTAAAAAACCATTCTCAGCTAAAAAAGCCATACTAATATTTGACTCTGTTTTTTGTTCAGCAGCTTTGTCACCTAGCAATAAACGCTCGATATAACGCGCTAAAACATCGACTTCAAGGTTTACTTTGCTGCCAACTTGCCACGTTCCAATGTTAGTACGTTCTGCTGTATGCGGAATTAAGTTTAAGCTTAAAATATTTCCACGTAAGTGGTTAATTGTTAAGCTAATCCCATCTACAGTCACAGAACCTTTTTCTGCTAAATATTTAGCAAGTTCTGCGGGTGCCGTAACTTCATAATAGATTGAGCGAGCATCTTCACGCACTACGGTAATTTCACCTACGCCATCAACGTGACCACTTACAATGTGTCCACCAAAGCGTGTTGTCGGCAACATTGCCTTTTCAACATTGACACGTTGCCCAACTTTCCAGTTACCCAAAGTCGTACGATTCAAACTTTCACGAGAAACATCAGCTGCGTACCAGTTATCGCCCCATTCAATCACGGTGAGACAAATACCATTGGTTGCAATTGAGTCACCCAAATGTACATCTGACATATCCAGATCAGTCTGAATACGTAAACGCACATCACCACCTACGCTTTGCAGGCTTTCGACTTTTCCTAAACTTTCAATAATGCCTGTAAACATGGCTCAATCTCCAAATCTTTTTACACTGCTTAAATTGCAGCGCTTACCAAAGTGCGAGCTGTGTACTATTACCTGAGGTATCTACACCACCTAGCTCGGCGAAGTGGTAAAGCTGGCCTAATAACTGACGTAATGGTGGTCCTGACTTAGCATGAGTATCAGTAATCACAATAAACTCAAGCACGCGTGCACGTTCAGACTGTCGCTGTTTACTTACTCGATAGCGCGGAACATCTTGTGTTAACAAGGTCACTTTACCGCGCTCCAAATTAGCCATAAGCAAATCTTTCGGCTCGATATTACCATCAGTTGAATAACTGGTCAGAATATAGCGGGCATTGATGGTTGAAAGTAACTTTTCATACGCATCTTTCGCATATTTAGAAGAGTTATATGGACTCGGGCGCTCTTTACGCCACGCTCTATCAATTCCACTCTTATAACCTTTGGTATCTGGTGACGGTAAATCAACCTGATCCCATAAAGTTAATGCATTCAAAACATGGTAATTACTGCTATATGCATGTTGGTTATATGGTGGATCGAGATAGGCAACATCGACTTCAAAACCACTCATTTGATTTGCTAAATGCTGGGAATCTACACACCACATTTCAGCAGCAGGACGCTTACGATCACCAATCTCGCAAAAACGGCTTGGTGTTAACCAAAGTAATGACTCAATTCGTTCCAATGCAGTTTGTGTACGTCCGCCCCACCCTTGGTGAAAGCTTTTAAATACACCACTGGTGTTACTCACAAAACTTGCTGAATAGAGTAATGGCGCGAGCAAAGCACTCATCTCTACATCATTAATTGCACCTTGTGCCTGCCATGTTGCAATCTGCTGGCGAATCGCATCAATACGCATACCATTACGGCGTTTAAAGAACAAACGGTCACGGGTTGGATCGTATACATCATCGTTACGTGGACAAAGGTTATGCGTTACCCAACCTTTAACTTCAGGTAAACGATTTAAATAATCGATTGCCTTCTGATAACCACCCAGCTCTTTAAAAGCAGGTGCATCGGTACAAGCTAAAATCGCATGATTTAATGCATGGCTATAAGGTTCCCAGTCATTTGCAATCACACGATAACCATTTTGACGCGCCAAACGAGACACGACACCACTGCCGGCAAAGAAATCGGCAAAAATCGGAGGATTCTTTTTCTTGCTATTCAGTGTCCCTGTAATTTCAAGGGCTTCTAAAATTAGATGGAGCAATCGGCGCTTGTTACCTAGGTAAGGAACAAGCTGATGGAAAAGATATTCGTCTGTCGTACGGGCCGCATGACGACGTTTGTGATAAACCGAAGGCTCTGAATTCATACTTTCTCTTGCGTAGGGATTAACCTTAAGCGTATATCTTGATCAAGTTGTGTCACATCAAGAAGTGTAAAACGAAGTTGTTGTGCCATATATTCAAACTCTGCATTGAACATGGCTCTTGCACTTTCCCCCAAAAATGTTGGGGCAATATAACTGATCAACTCATCTACCAAACCTTCTTGTAAAAAGGCAGTAGATAATGTCGCACCGGCTTCCACCAATACATCATAAATTTGATGTTGCTTAGATAGGGTCTGTAACAGCACTTTTAAAGGCTGAATTTCTAATTGTATCACGCCTAAATTGGCAAGTTCTTCGCGATATGGTCCCATGACCATCACAGTTTCAGGGTTTTCTAAAATTTTAGCGTTAAGTGGCAAACGCCCCCGACGATCTAAAACAACCCGTTTTGGCTGAGCAACTGTCTCAATATCAATATGACTCAGTGAGCGAACATTAAGCTGACAATCATCTGCAATCACAGTTTCAATGCCTGTAATCACGGCTCCTGAAATGGCACGCCAATGCTGAACATCCTGCCGTGCAACTGCACCGGTAATCCACTTCGATTCACCAGACGCCATTGCTGTACGTCCATCTAAGCTTGAAGCTACTTTTAAGCGTACATAAGGCATGCCCGTAGACATCGCCTTTAAAAAACCTTGATTTAATTTTTCTGCTAAATCTTCACAAATGCCAACTTCTACTTCAATTCCGGCATTTTTCAAAATTTGAACACCCTTACCCGCAACAAGCGGGTTTGGATCAGGACATGCCACAACTACCCTTTTAACCTGTGCCTTAACCAGTGCTTCTGCACAGGGAGGAGTGCGGCCATAATGTGCACATGGTTCAAGCGTGACATAGGCTGTTGCACCTTGTGCTTGTTCAGTTGCTTGACGTAAAGCAAAAACCTCAGCGTGTGGTTGACCTGCTTTAGGATGAAAGCCTTCACCAATTAACTGATCATCTTTGACAATCACGCAACCAACATTTGGATTAGGCTTAGTCGAATATAGACCTCGTTTGGCAAGTTCAATGGCTTGCTGCATCCAATATTGATCTTGTTTCAACTCAGACATAAAAATCTCAAATCGTTATTGTTCACGTTGTTGCATTTGCTCAATTTGACGGCGAAACGCCTCAACATCCTGAAAATCTTGATATACAGAAGCAAATCGCACATAAGCGACATGGTCAAGTGCAAATAAAGATTGCATGACGACTTCACCAATTGTTCGAGACTTCACGTCACGCTCACCTAAACGGCGAATCTGCAACTGAATATCACTTAAAACTGTTTCGATCTGCTCTTGTGTGACCGGACGTTTTTGCAGAGCATGCATTAACGAACGGCGTAGCTTGGCCTCATCGAAAGGTTCATTTTTTCCATTCGATTTGATCACACGGGGCATTACCACTTCATAGCTTTCAAAAGTGGTAAAACGTTCACCGCAACTTACACACTCACGACGTCGACGAATCTGACAGCCTTCGGCGGCTAAACGTGAATCGATGACTTTACTATCTGCGGCGTTGCAAAATGGACAATGCATAGCGGATTTATAGGGTCGATTACTTTGACCTAGTGTAGCAAAATTTCTACACTTACAGAACCAGCATTCTATAAGACAAAAAAACAGTCCCGAGCAAGATCAAAGCATCGCTTTGATCACAGCGCAAGACTGTTTTTTAAGACAGCAGATTATTAATAATGATTATTCAATACGTTCGCCATGTTGGCTTAAATCCAGACCCATGCGCTCATCATCAGCGTTCACACGGATACCAATCACAAGATCAATCACTTTAAGAATAATGAAAGTCGCGACACCACTGTAAATCATGGTTGCCAATACGCCTTCAACTTGTACCCATAATTGACCAGCGAATGTTGGTGCCAAGGTAACGTTGGCCGCTTTGATAATTTCATCACTGTAAAATACGCCAGTTAAAATCGCACCGACAATACCACCTACAGCATGTAAACCAAATGCATCCAAAGCATCATCGGCTTTAAGTAAGCGTTTAAGTGCAGTGATACCCCAGAAGCACACTACGCCACCGATAAGGCCCATGACTAAAGCACCGCCCACACCGACGAAACCTGCTGCTGGTGTAATCACAACCAAACCAGCGACAGCACCAGAAGCACCACCTAATACAGAGGCTTTACCACGAATCATACGTTCAACAACTAACCATGATAATGCAGCAGCAGCGGCAGCAACTTGAGTCACTAAAATCGCCATACTCGCACGAGCACCAGCACCTAAAGCACTACCACCGTTAAAGCCAAACCAACCCACCCAAAGTAAGCTTGCGCCAATCACAGTTAGAGTTAAGTTATGCGGAGCCATAGATTCACGGCCAAGGCCAATACGCTTTCCAAGCATGTAAGCAGCAACTAAACCTGCAACACCTGAGTTGATGTGTACAACTGTACCACCAGCAAAATCTAACGCACCTGCTTTAAATAACCAGCCATCTGCTGCCCAAACCCAGTGAGTAATTGGTGCATAAACAACAAGTACCCAAATTGCAATGAATGCCATGAAAGCTGAATACTTCATACGGTCTGCAATAGAACCACTAAGGATTGCAACTGTAATGATGGCAAAGGTCATTTGGAAAATAACAAAGAGACTTTCAGGAATTGTCCCGCTCAATGCATCAAACGCGACTCCGTTTAGCATTGCTTTAGACAAATCACCAAAAAATGCACCTGTGCCAGAGAACGCGATTGAATACCCAGCAATCACCCACAGCAAACTTACTAAAATTGCAGCGGAAAGGCTGAACATCATAGTACTTAATACATTTTTCTTACGTACCATACCGCCGTAGAATAGTGCCAAACCAGGAATGGTCATTAATAAAACCAAAGCTGTTGAAACTAAAATCCAAGCTGTATCGCCTGTATCAAGTTTTGGTGTTGGTGCTGGAGCTGCTGGAGTTTCAGCAACTGGTGCTTCTGCAGTGGTTGCAGTAGCTGGAGATGTTGATGTAGCCGCAACTTCCGATGTAGGCGTTGTTACAGCATCTTCTGCCCAAACGGCAGTACCACCCAAAAGAGCGCCTGATAGACTCAGCGCCATAAGCATTTTTTTCATTCGTGTCCCCCAACCTCATTTGCGAGTTATTTTCTACTCAGCAAGCTTTGTGCCAATTAGACAGCATCTGGTCCAGTTTCACCCGTACGGATACGGATTACTTGTTCCAGATTCGTCACAAAAATCTTACCATCGCCGATTTTTCCAGTGCTTGCTACACGAGTAATTGATTCAATTACCGCGTCAACCATTTCATCACTGATCGCAATTTCGATTTTTACTTTAGGTAAGAAATCAACTACATACTCTGCACCACGGTAGAGTTCTGTATGTCCTTTTTGACGACCAAAACCTTTAACTTCAGTTACGGTAATCCCTTGTACACCAATGTCAGAGAGCGCTTCACGCACATCATCTAATTTAAACGGTTTTACAATTGCAGTTACAAGCTTCATGTTTGTTTCCTTCGGCTTCTTTTCACCAGTAAGGTTTTATGTTCAATTTTCATGCCAATATTTCAAAGGTTGAGGGAAATGAATCTATTGCATGAACTTTCTTTATAACCTATTTAGTGATCAAGATGTAGATGAGCTATTAAAAATAAAATGAATTTTCAGTATTGTTGAGTGTCGTTTTAATGTTCTATTTGTACTAAAAGAATTGAAACCTATATCCCAAGTTCAAGCAGTGTTAAACTGTAAACTATAAGGTAATACAACACTTTGGATATTTTATGCTAGAAACTTTACTACAGGCCATTTTGGAACAAATTGATGAGCCTAAAAAAGATTTGGAAAAAAATTTACGTGCATTATTAAATGAAGCAGTCGAAAAGTTAGACCTTGTTTCTAAACAAGAGATTGATCGTCAAAAAACTGCACTTCAGTCAGCCAATCAACGTTTAGAAGAGCTACAAAAACAAGTAAGTCTGTTAGAAGAAACTTTAAAGAATAAAAAATAAGCACCAACGTAGCGCACTTATACTTTACAACGATTAAAAATGAAGCACCATAATGGAACAATAAGATGTCTTTTTCTAAAATTTATACACGGGGACTTTTGGGTTTACATGCACCTCTGATTGAAGTTGAGGTACATGTGAGTCAAGGCTTACCTTCTCTTACCATTGTCGGACTAGCAGAGGCGGCAGTAAGAGAAAGTAAAGACCGAGTTCGCTCAGCCATTATTAATAGTGGATTTCAATTTCCAACCAAACGGCTGACCATTAATCTTGCACCAGCAGATTTGCCCAAAGATGGGTCACGCCTAGATTTACCAATTGCTGTAGGCATTTTAATTGCCTCTGGCCAGCTTCCAGAAAACTGTGCCGAAGATTTTGAATTAATTGGTGAATTAGCGCTGGATGGTCATGTAAGACCAGTGTCAGGTACTTTAACTTTGGCAATGGCTTGTCAACAGGCCAAGCATAAAATGCTTTTACCTCTCGATAATAGTCAGGATATTAGCCATTTACCGGATCTTGAATGTTATCCAGTGAGCCACTTAAAAGAAGTCTGTGAACATTTTCTGGGCACAAAGTCTCTAACTTCGGTTGAACCTTCAACCACATCAAATCAAATGCCTTATAAATTTGATCTGGCAGATGTAAAAGGTCAGCTACGCCCACGTCGCGCACTAGAAATAGCCGCCGCGGGAGGACACTCTCTGCTCTTTAAAGGACCACCAGGCACAGGTAAGACTTTACTCGCTTCACGTCTTCCTTCAATTTTGCCACCTCTTTCTAATCAAGAAACACTTGAAGTTGCGAGTATTTATTCGATTTCAAATACACCGCATACTTTTGGTCAACGTCCATTTCGAGCGCCCCATCATACAGCATCAGCGATTGCACTCGTTGGGGGCGGCTCTCACCCCAAACCCGGCGAAATTACCCTATCTCACTTAGGTGTGCTCTTTTTAGATGAACTTCCCGAATTTGATAGAAAAGTGCTTGAAGTCTTACGCCAGCCGCTTGAGTCAAAAGAAATTATTATTTCACGAGCAGCTCGGCAAATTACTTATCCGGCTAACTTCCAACTGATTGCAGCGATGAACCCCTGCCCATGTGGCTACGCATTTAATCAAGACAGCCGTTGCCAATGTTCGCCTGAAAGTATTAAGCGCTATCAGAACCGTATATCTGGACCGTTACTTGACCGTATTGATTTACATATTGATGTACCGCCTTTAAAAGCTCAGGAACTGCAAGATCCAACACCTACTGAAGACTCTACGGCTGTAAGGCAACGCGTGATTTCTGCTTATGAACAACAAATGCAAAGACAAAATTGTTTAAATCAGGCACTCTCACCGAAGCAACTAGAACAACATGCTGTACTTGATAGTACTTCACAGCGAATGATTGAAATGGCTCAGCAACGTTTAAATCTATCAGCTCGTGCTTATCATCGTGTTTTACGAGTAGCACGGACCATTGCCGATTTGGCTCAAAGTGAGGTGATTCAAAGCTCTCACCTTACAGAAGCGCTCTCTTATCGCGGCAATCATTCTTAAAATGAAACAGCGGATGATGAGTCCGCTGTTCCTTTATTAAGAACATCATTTAAGGTTTCGATTAAAGAAGTGATTTCTTTCTCTGATAAAGCTGCAAAACCAAAACGAATACAACGATTAGAAGGCTCGATTTGTTTAAACTTATACTCTGTATCAATGTTGAGTTCTTTTAATTTTATCAGCTGATCTTGAGTAAATGGTTTCTGGAATTTCACCCATAACGCCATTCCACCTGCGGGTGGTTGTATCTGAACACGCTCTGCAAAAATTCGGTGAAACTCAGTTAACGCATGGTCACGGCGTAGCTGATATATTTTTTTCATTTTACGGATGTGCCTTTTAATTTCACCCCGTTGCATTAAATCTGCCAAAGCAAGTTCCGTAATATTATTACCTTGTCGATCAATCAATAAAATATCTTCAGTAATCGATTGAATGATTGGTGAAGATGCCACGATGTAGCCTAAACGAATCCCTGGTGCAAAAACTTTAGACAATGAGCCAACATGAATGACTAATTCAGAATGAGGCAAACTCGCTAAAGGTGGCATAGGCCGACTGTCATAATGGAATTCATGGTCATAATCATCTTCAATAATATAAAACCCCCACTTTTTTGAAAGCTCTAAGAGTTGAAGACGACGATTCATTGGCATCGTGACAGTTGTAGGATATTGATGATGCGGGGTTGTATAAATGGCAGCGACAGAATGTTCTTGTAAAATCTGTTCTAAATCCTCAATAACAATACCTTGTTCATCTAATTTGACAGAAACGACCTGAAAACCATTCGATTGGAACGCTTTAAAAGCAGATGGATAATACAGCTCTTCAACAACAATAATTCCCTGCCGATTGGGTAATGCACGGGATGCAACAAAAATTCCCATCTGGCTACCCCGTACAATACAAATTTCATCTTCGGCAGCATTCATAAAACGCTCCATCGATAGCATTTGTTGTAAGGCTTGTCTTAACTCAATCATTCCCCGCGGGTCGCCATATCCCATGTACTGGTTTTGAGTAATTTTAATTAGTGCATGCCGATAGGCGCGTGAAAATAGTTCGTAGGGAATAAGCCGTGGATCTGGCACACCATCGTTATGTGGATATAAAGCAACTTCTTGAATAATTGGCTTCTCATTCACTTTTCGCTCAGATACTGACTCTATTTGGAGTTGTTTGTCTGGCAAAACATCTGCCACAAATGTGCCTTTTCGAGGGCGAGTTACAAGCCATCCTTGTGCTTCTAATTCTTCATAGACCGCTTGCACTGTTTTCCGATTAATTCCTAATTCTTTTGATAGGCTACGAGACCCCGGCAGCATAGTCCCTTGTGCCAACCGGCCACTTAAAATTTCCTGACTAATCAAATTGGTCAGTTTTAAAAAAACCGTCTTTTCTTCTCTTTCATCGATACGAAAATGTATTTGCCAAGGTCTTAGCATATTTGCCCCATCTGGACCATATAACTTATTAAAACTGGATGTATTGATTCATCCAGTTGTTTTCTATTCTGCCTTCACTTACTTAATTTGGTCAACTGGACTGGAGAAGAGATGAAGACTGCTTCTGTAAACAAACAAGACCTCATGCAACACGCACAGCAAGACATGCAAAAGTGGATTAGCGACTCAGATTTAACTGACTACCAAAAGCTTGCACTCACTTGTCGTATTTTATTTGATCATGGCCATGATGCTGGTTTAGCAGGTCAAATTACATGTCGTAGTGAAAATAAAGAGACCTTTATTACTCAGCGTTTTGGTTTAGGCTTTGATGAAATTACTGCCTCAAATTTGCTTGAGGTGAATCAAGACCTAGAACCCATTAATCAAGAAGGTATGGCAAACCCAGCCAACCGCTTTCACACATGGATTTATAAAGAACACCCAGAGGTGAATTGCATTATCCATACACATCCGACTCATGTAGCTGCATTATCCATGCTTCAAATTCCACTCATGATTTCTCAAATGGATGTCTGCGCACTTTACGAAGATTGCTCTTTTGTAGGCCATTGGCCGGGTGTTCCTGTGGGCAATGAAGAAGGTATTTTGATTTCTTCTGCCCTGGGTAAAAACCGTGCTGTTTTGTTGTCTCACCATGGTCAACTGGTCACAGGAAAAACTATTGAAGAAGCATGCAACTTGGCTCTTTTAATTGAACGCGCAGCTCAACTACAACTACTAGCCATGTCGGCAGGACAAATTCAGCCGATCCCCCACGATTTAGCAACAGAAGCTCATGACTGGGTGTCTACCGATAAACGCAACAAAGTGAACTTTGCTTACTACGCACGTAAAGCTTTGAAAAAACATTCTGACTGTATTTAAAAAGAGATTTCGACCATGAAACTAAACGGCATTATTGGCTACCCTGTTACTCCTTTTTCTGATGACAACACCATTAATCTTCCTGTTTTAAAACAGATGCTCGATTTGCTTATTGAAAACGGCTGCGATGCAATTGCGCCTTTAGGTAGTACAGGCGAAAGCGCTTATCTTGAATGGGATGAGTGGTGCTTAGTGGCTAAAACTTCAATTAAAAGTATTAATAAACGCTTACCTGTCATTATTGGGATTTCCGAACTCACCACTGATCAAGCCATCAAAAAGGCACAGATCGCGCAAAGATATGGTGCAGATGCACTTATGGTGATTCCTGTATCTTATTGGAAGCTAACAGACCAAGAGATTTTTGAATATTATCAGGCAATTGCCCAAACAACGACTTTACCGATTATGATTTATAACAACCCTGCGACTAGCGGTGTTGATATGTCTCCAGAATTAATCGTGCGTATGTTTAATAACATTACAAATATTACGATGGTGAAAGAAAGTAGTGGTGACATTCAGCGTATGCATAAAATTCAAGAGCTATCAAAAGGAGAACTCCCATTTTATAACGGCTGTAATCCTCTAGCTTTAGAAGCTTTATGTGCTGGAGCAAGCGGTTGGTGTACAGCAGCGCCAAATCTTTTAGGTCAACAACCTCAACAACTTATCAAACATGTAAAAAATGGTGAATTAGAACAAGCCCAGAAGTCATTTTATCAACAACTTCCTCTACTACGCTTTATTGTAACTGGTGGTTTACCTAAAACGATTAAAGCAGGTTTGCAGCTAAAAGGTGTTACTGCTGGTTCACCACGTAAGCCACTGTTCAAAGCCAACGATATTGAGCTTAATCAGTTAAAACAGCTACTTTCTGAAATAGAAAACTAATAAAAAAAGCGGGTCAATAAACCCGCTTTTTTACAGCATAAACTTAGAATGTTTTAGTTAAACTAAACACCAGACCTGTGTCATAAGGTTTTTTCTGAGCATCAGTCATGCCAGAAGTACTAATGTCTGTACCAACAACATCTAGCTCAGCAACAATACCCAAGATGTTATAGTTTACGCCAACTTTATAATCGATATAGCTATCGTCTTCACCTGGTCCACCCGCAACGACAAGTAAAGAATCTTTATTTTTAAGCTTGTTATAACCAACTGAAGCAAGGCCTGTAAATCCTGTATCTGCAATTGGTGCTGAATAGCCGACATTGAAATACCAGAACTCATCAGAGTGGCCCCAATAATCATCTGAGTAGCTTACGCCCACACTAAGTGCATCACCTTTAAATAAAGAATCAGCAAAAGTTAATTTTCCGTAAAATTCGTTAAAGTCAAAACCAGTATCCCCATTGTATGGGTTAGTAAATTTTGAGTCAGAACCAATATAACCGTAATGAATTACACCCACGTCATAGGTCGGTGCCAGCTTATCTGACAGTTTTAAGGTATTGGTATAACCTAATGAGATATCAGTTTCAGTTGAAACACCTGGCGTATTAAAGTCAACGCTTGAACCCCAAAGCGCAACATAAGCACCCGACTTATGAGAAAAAGTAAAACCACCTTGAATGGCTGGATTATTTGATGATTGGGTAACTCCGCGGAAGCGGTAGTCTGTGGTTGCTGCGACGCTCCCTGTTGCTGTGATACCATAAAAAGATGGTGCATCTTCAGCCATAGCCATGGTTGAACCTGCTGCAAAGATACCAAGACCTAAGGTCTTAAGTGCAAATTTCATCATTTTGATCTCCCCCATAATGAATGCACGATTTATGTATATAAAACACATTGTGTTACTTAAGCTTTAGCAATTGCTGTGCCAACTCCATATTTGCTATCAGCACACTTCATTAATTTTGAAATCAAACTTGCTTTACAATAAAACCCCTGTTTAATTTTTACAAATTTATATCCATGAAAAACAATGAAATAAAATAAAATTCTTGTGCGATTAGAAATAACGAACATACGAAAACCCCTTATCGGAAACTAATAACCGAGATGGGAAGTATTCATTTACTCAATGTAAAATTTCTATTTAACCTTGAAGAAGAAATATAAAAATTACGTAAATTTCTTAAAGCTGGGGTTTTAATGGTCTGTAAATGGGCATTTCATTTAATTAGATTTCTTTATTTTTTCTATTTTAAAGCTTATGAACTATTTTGGGTCTTTTTTAAACAACAATATGAGCAAAAAGAATAATGCACAAACTTTACGCAGAATATCGCACTAAATTTGACCAACCCAACTGAATTAAATTGGTCTTTTATAGTGATCTATTTTTATACATCACGATTCAAACCAATGTTATATAGTAACATTTTAAAGAATTTTTATAAGAGAGCAGTAAAAAAAGGAACTTAAGATAAGATTAAAAAGTAAACATATCCAACAAAAAAGAGTAAAAAATAGACACAAGAATCAACTATTTTTTGAGCTTTGAATATAAAATAAATGGTAAAAATACACTAAAAAATAAATTACTTTTTTTATTTTAAACAATACATTAAGTATAAAAGATTAATGGTAAATTTAGTAAACAAGCAGTAGCACATTAATCAATTTCTGCATAGCATATATAAAATAAAATCAACAAAAATATATCTTTTTTATAGATTACTTATACAATTGATTCAAATCCTAGGCCCTGAACAATAACAAGGCACAGGATTATCGTTTTTATGAGGTTCTTTAAATATGCTAAATGCACAAAAACTTACATTAGCAGTTCTCATTTCTGCGGCAATAATTTCCTCAGCTCAGGCAAGCGAGCAAAGTGAGGCAAAAGGATTTGTTGAAGATGCGAACGGTTCTATTCTCTTCCGTACAGGTTATATCAGTCGTGACAAAAAACAGGGCGCGAAAGATACTAGCTCATTTGCTCAGTCAGCAATTGTAAGTATCGATTCTGGTTTCACCCCTGGTATTGTTGGCTTCGGCGTTGGCGTTGTTGGCGATGGTTCATTTAAAATCGGCGAAAATAAAAATGCCGGAAACCAAATGATTCCAAAATACAACGACGGTTCGGCTTACGATCACTGGGCTCGTGGTGGTGGTAGCGTTAAAGCACGTTTCTCGAATACAACAGTACGTTACGGTACTCAAGTACTCGATTTACCTGTTCTTGCAAGTAATACTGGACGTATGGTACCTGAATACTTTACAGGTACTTTATTAACTAGCCATGAAATCAAGAATCTTGAATTGGTTGCTGGTAAATTTACTAAAGACCAAATGTCTGATCAAATCAATACTGATGCTGATGCTTCTGGTAGAGGTCTTGATCGTGCCATTGTTTGGGGTGCTAAGTACAAATTTGATGATAATTTAAATGCATCTTATTATGGTTTAGACAGCAAAAATGCGCTTGAACGTCATTATGTAAATGTAAACTTTAAACAGCCTTTGGCGAATGACAGTTCATTAACTTACGATTTTAGTGGCTACCACACTAAATTCGATGCAAGTGCCCATACTTATTCGGCAACTGGGTCTGTAGCACCAAATTATGGTAATGATGGTATCGCAGGCGAAGAAAAGACAAATAATATTTGGGCAATTTCAGGAACTTATGCGACTGGCCCACATAGTGTGATGTTAGCATACCAACAAAACAGTGGTAATGTTGGTTATGACTATGGTCAAAACGCTGATGGTTTCCAAAGTATTTATTTACCGAACTCTTACATGTCTGACTTCATCGGTAACGATGAAAAATCTGCACAAATTCAATACAACGTTGATTTTGGTAAGTTGGGCGTATTACCTGGTCTAAACTGGACTACAGCTTATGTATATGGTTGGGACATCAAAGTTAGAAATGTAACTGACAGTGCTCAAGAACGTGAGTTCTTCAACCAAGTGAAATATACAGTTCAAAGCGGTTTTGCTAAAGATGCAAGCCTTCGTATTCGTAACTCGTACTATCGTGCAAGTGATTCATACCAAGGTGCTTACATTGGTGACACAAACGAATGGCGTTTATTCCTTGATATTCCTGTGAAATTATTCTAATTCACAAATTTATCAAGCATAAAAAAACCTACGTCTGGCAACAGATGTAGGTTTTTTATTAAGCTCAGAATATCAATTAAGGCATTCTGAGCCTTATCAATTAAAGCTTATTTAGCAGCTTCAATTGCTTTTAATACTTCAGCTTTAGCAACGTCAGCACCTTCCCAACCACTGATTTTTACCCACTTACCTGGTTCTAAATCTTTATAGTGACTGAAGAAATGTTCAATTTGGCTAATCAATAGCGGCGGAAGATCTGTATATTCCTTAACGTCTTTATACAATGGAGACAATTTTTCGTGTGGAACAGCGATTAATTTCGCATCGATACCACCGTCATCTTCCATTTTTAATTTGCCCACTGGACGGCAACGAATTACAGAACCCGCAGTAACAGGATGTGGAGTTACAACAAGTACGTCTAACGGGTCACCATCTTCAGACAAAGTATTTGGAACATAACCATAGTTCGCTGGATAGAACATTGCTGTGCCCATGAACCGGTCTACAAACAATGCATCAGAATCTTTGTCGATTTCATATTTAATTGGTGCTGCATTTGCAGGAATTTCAATGATGACATAGATGTCATTTGGGGCATCTTTACCTGCTGGGATATCGCTGTAACTCATATCAATACTCTTTCGTTATGAAGTCAGATGTAAAATCCACTCGATTATAGCGTGGATATCGTCAAAATGATGCCGATTATACAATGTGCACATGCGAAAGTTGATATGAATGATGACAGAATGACACTCAAGTCAGTTTAATCGTAACCACTAATAAGAAGATTGGACACAATATAGATAAGAACCAAACAATCGAGCGCAAAGTTGCCCAGTTACTTAAATAACAGATCCCATAAATAACTCTTAAAATAATGTATGCCCAGCCTAATCTCAGAATAAAATATTCCGGAACAACCATATATTCGGCCATTAAAATAGCCGTTAAAAATAAAGGTAAGCTTTCAAAGCTATTTTGTTGTACGGCATTCGCACGAGCAGCCAGACCAGTTGTTTTGGCAAAAAAGGCTCTCGGATTTTGATTATCAACAGGCTGAAAACCACCTGTAAACTTTGCAATTACGGTAAATGCGTATGGCAGCAAACATGCCACTAAAATAATATAGATAATGCCGCTGATGCCCTGCATAGTGCCATCCATCACTGAAAATACTGTTGATCATGCTATCATAACATTGCGTTTTTACCTGAAATTTTATGCAATCACTTGTCATCACTGATTAATAGGGCCATGTATGCAACAACCTGATCAAAAAGAATTGTTTGAAGTCTTGGATAAGCAAAAACAGAATCAACTTCAGATAGATCGCATATTAAAGATCGTACTCCCTATTATGGCTTTTTTACTTAGTGTGATTTGTGCAAATTTGAATTGGCAATCGACACTTGGCACCTTTGTTATTTTAACAATTACCTTTATTGCAGTCGGTATTAAACGACTTACTTTGTGGCATTGGCTCATTGTGATTACGATATATTGTTTAGCAGATAATTATTTAAGTTATGGTCAGCTTGATTTAACTCACCTACGCCTGCAACTCGGCACAATGCTTGTTTTTGTTGGAATGGTCGGAATTGGACGCCCTTATATAGACCGCTGGTTTATAAAAAGCCATAAAAACTAAAATAAAAAAAGCGCCCTAAGGCGCTTTTTTTATTAACTGATTAGGCTGGTTTACGTAAGTCTTTACGTAAAATTTTGCCTACATTTGATTTTGGTAATTCATCCATAAACTCTACATAACGAGGGCGTTTATAGCCTGTTAAGTTTTCTTTAGCGAAGCTCAAAACTTCTTCAGTCGTTAAACTTTGATCTTTTTTCACAATAAAGAGTTTTGGCACTTCACCTGATTTTTCATCTGGAACACCAATGGCTGCAACTTCCAATACTTTTGGATGTTTAGCAATAACTTCTTCGATTTCACTTGGGTAAACGTTAAAGCCAGAAACCAAAATCATATCCTTTTTACGGTCTACAATTTTTGTATATCCACGGCTATCCATCACACCGATGTCGCCAGTACGGAAGAAACCATCCGCTGTCATGACTTTAGCTGTCTCATCAGGACGATTCCAGTAGCCCTTCATCACTTGAGGACCGCGAATCGAGATTTCGCCTTGCTCACCTAAAGCAACTTCTTTACCGTCATCATCTAAAATAGCAACTTCAGTTAAAGGTAACGGAATACCAATAGTGCCGCTAAATTCAGTAGAAGCAGGTGGATTTGCAGTTGCTACCGGTGAAGTTTCTGACAAGCCATAACCTTCAATAATGGTTGTACCAGTAATTTTCTTCCATGCTTCTGCTGTAGAAGGTAAAACGGCCATACCACCGCCCATCGCCATTTTTAAATTGCTATGGTCAAGTTGTTTGAATTCTTCATTATTCACTAAAGCATTAAACAATGTGTTTACCGCTGGGAAGAATGATGGTTGATATTTACGTAATTCGTTAATAACAGCTGGTAAATCACGCGGGTTCGGAATCAGGATATTTGCCTGACCTTTATACATACCGTACATCGCGCAAACCATGAACGCAAAAATATGATAAAGCGGCAATGCACAAACAATACGGTCGCCTTTAGCACCATCGTTTGCTCCAAATTTACTTTGGAAAATACCGTCACACTGAAGTAAGTTTGCTACAAGATTACGATGGGTAAGCTCTGCACCTTTTGAAACGCCTGTTGTACCACCAGTGTATTGAAGTACAGCAGTGTCACTTAAAGTTAAAGTCGGACGCTTATAATTACTCGCATTTTCTTTATTTAATGCTGAGTTAAATTTAACGTGCCCTGGAATATTCCAAGCTGGAATTTGTTTACGTACTTTACGTAGTACAAAATTCACCAGAGTACCTTTGAGTGTACCAAGCATATCTCCGACTGATGCAACTACAACATGCTTCACTGGAGTTTTACCCAAAATGCTTTGGTAAACACTGGCAAAGTTTTCGATAATTACAAGTACTTCTGCACCTGAGTCATTTAATTGATGCTCAAGTTCACGCGCCGTATAAAGTGGGTTAACGTTTACTAACACTAAACCTGCACGTAACACAGCTAATGCAACTACAGGATACTGCAATACATTCGGCATCATCACTGCCACACGAGTTCCTTTTGCTAACCCCAAATTTTGCAAATAGGTCGCGAACTTACGGCTTGCAAGCTCTAACTCATTAAATGACATCGCTTTATCCATAAAGATAAAGGCATCGCGAGAACCAAATTTTTGGAAATTACTCTCAAAAATATCAACAAGTGAGGTATTTTCCGCAGGCAATGCTACTGTTTCTGGAATCCCTGTTTTTTGGTATTCTGCAAACCAAATTTTTTCCATAATGCCATTATCTCCGATTCGTAATCCTTAGTAATAACTGTTATTCAATGCCCCAGCTATTCTTTAGCTTCTTGGTGCCAGAACATATTTAAAACTTATTGGCACATTCATGACACTTCGAACAAGATTATGAGACAGAAGTTTTGACAATTTAACCCTGCCAAATTTTTTGCATGGAGTACAAATTACGTACTCCAAATTGCTGTCCTTTTAATCGTTATTCAATACCAACAAGTTCAGTTCATTGCTTGAACATGTTGCCATATATAGCGTATTTATGTTGCCAGACGCTAGCTTTATCTCTGAATCAACAGTTTATTTGCTTTTTGATATCCACGTGGTAAGAGCTGACCTTTTGAAGCTCGTTTACCCATATATTTTTGTAGATCATCACCTTTTAATTTTAGATGTTGCTGACCTGCAACCACCTGAATTATTTCATCTAAGTTCAGGGTTGTCATGGATAAAATTTGCTCTTTCGCGTCAAGTTGTATCAACTTATTACCTTTACCCTTATTTAGATTTGGGAGTTCTGCCAAATCAATGATTAAGAGTCGGCCTGTTGAACTGAGCACAGCCAAATGTGTCATATTCTGAGCAGATATCAATGGTAAAGCTTTTGATTTTTCAGGAACAGACAAGAATGTTTTCCCTGCCTTGGCATTGGTATCTAACTGTTTGGCTTGAGTTTTAAACCCATAACCAGATGTGCTGGCAGCAATAAGTTCAGATTCTTCATCTTCTAGATAAACCTGAATAAACGACACACCACTGGCAGGAGCAAGTTTAGAACTTAATGGTTCGCCCAAACCTCTTGCTGATGGCAAACTGCTAATAGGTAAGGCATAACTACGCCCTGTCTCATCAAGGAAATAAATTCGTTGATTGGTTTTACCCACAGCGTGACTTAAATATTGGTCGCCCGCACGATAGTTTAAGTTCTCTGCATCAACATCCGCACCTTTTGCAGCACGAATCCATCCCGCTTCAGATAAAACCACCGTTACTGGTTCAGCTGGCATTAAATCCTGTTCTTTAATCTGAACAGCTTCAGCACGCGCCACGATTGGAGAACGGCGTTCATCACCGAACTTTTTCGCGTCTTCTTTTAATTCCCCAATAATCAGATTTTTTAAAGATTCTGGATTTTCTAATTGCTCACGAATAATGGCTGCTTTTGCAGCAAGCTCATCTTGTTCATGACGGATTTCCATCTCTTCAAGTTTTGCTAAATGACGCAACTTGAGTTCTAAAATTGCTTCTGCCTGTATCTCATCAATATTGAAATGTTCCATTAATACAGGTTTAGGCTGATCTTCTTCACGAATAATACGAATGACGGTATCAATATCAAGATAAGCAATTAAAAGACCTGCCAAAATATGCAGACGTTTTTCAATTCGGTTTAAATGATACTCTAAACGGCGAGTTACCGTTTTTTTACGGATCTCAATCCATTCAAGCAAGATACGACGAATCGATTTAACCTGAGGACGTCCATCTTCACCAATCATGTTTAAATTAACACGATAACTCGATTCTAAATCGGTGGTGGCAAATAAGTGACTCATCACCGCTTCAGCATCAATGCGGTTAGAACGAAGTACAATCACTAATCGTGTTGGATTTGCATGATCCGACTCGTCACGCACATCAACGACTAATGGTAGCTTTTTAGCCTGCATTTGGTCGGCAATTTGAGTAATCACCTTAGAGCCCGATACTTGATAAGGTAATTCAGTAATCACGATTTCATTTTTTTCTATGGTATACACCGCTCGCATGCGGTAACTGCCACGACCAGTGGTCTGGATTTTGAGTAATTCTTCTGGCGGCGTAATAATTTCAGCTTTTGTTGGTAAATCTGGCGCTGGAATATATTCAGCCAATTTTTCATCTGAAGTTTGCGGATTACGAATTAACGCAATCGTTCCTTTAATCACTTCACGTAAATTATGTGGCGGAATATCGGTCGCCATACCAACAGCAATACCGGTTGTACCGTTGAGTAGAATATTAGGAATACGCGCTGGCAACGTAATAGGTTCTTTTAATGAACCATCAAAGTTATCTTGCCAGTCAGTTGTGCCCTGACCTAACTCATTTAACAACAACTCACTGTAGGCAGAAAGTTTTGCTTCGGTATAACGCATCGCAGCAAATGACTTAGGATCATCTGGTGCACCCCAGTTACCTTGCCCTTCAATTAAAGGATAGCGATAACTAAACGGCTGAGCCATCAACACCATCGCCTCATAACATGCCGAGTCACCATGAGGATGATACTTACCGAGCACATCACCTACTGTACGCGCTGATTTTTTTGGCTTGCCGCTATTTTTTAAGCCTAACTCGCTCATGGCATAGACAATACGGCGCTGTACAGGTTTTAAGCCATCACTGATATGCGGCAATGCACGATCCATAATGACGTACATCGCATAATTCAGGTAAGCCTGTTCAGTAAATTCGGCCACAGAGCGGTTTTCTGTCGCTTGATGCGCAAGGCTGGTCATAGTCAGCTTATCTTCCAAATCAGTCGTTATTTTAAATGAGTCTTATGCTAAGTGGGCTATGTTACAGACACAAGAGGGAGTCTGTCACCTGAGCGTCAAATTATGTCTCATCTCTCTATATTTTTAGTTACTTGCTATAAAGTTAGGCAAAACTATAGGCCTATCGACTCTAGTCTTTTCCCTTGGGTTTCTTCACCTAATATTAAAATTACGGCTGCAACCAAAAGTAAAACAACTGTAAACATCATGAAAACATGACTAAACCCATGCTTTGCAACCATCATATGGGTAACAACGATTGGCGCTAAAATTCCACCTAAACGCCCCATTGCCGATGCCCAGCCCGAACCAAAAGCTCGAATATTGGCTGGATATTGTTCTGGCGTATAGGTGTATAACACTCCCCATGCCCCTAAATTGAAGAACGACATGAGGCAGCCCCAAAACATAATGCTGTTTACGCTGTCGGCTTGTCCAAAGAAATATGCAGACAGTGCACAAAACCCGATAAATGAAGCGAGTGTAATTTTTCTACCCAATCGCTCTACAAACCAGGCCGCAGCCAAGTAACCTGGTAGCTGTGCCAAAATCATCAGCAAAACATATTCAAAAGATTTAACAATGTCATAGCCCTGTTTCACCAATAAACTTGGCAACCACGTAAAAATGCCGTAGTAGGAATACACGATTCCAAACCAGATGAGCCACAGCATTAAGCTACGACGTGCAAAAGGACCACTCCAAAGTTGTTTAAAAGAGACCTTTTGTTGTATGGCTACAGGTACAACTTCAATGTGATGAACGATTTGGACACCCGCCTGAGCTTCTAGTTTTTGTACTAAAGCATGCGCTTCTTCGATACGACCACGGTTAATCAAGTACGGTATCGACTCAGGGAGTTTTTTCCAAATCACTAAAATATAAATCAGAGGGAGGCCGCCCATTAGAAATGCAATATGCCAGCCAAATTTAGGAATAATAAAATAGGAAATTAACGCCGCAACTAACCAACCTAAACCCCAAAAACTTTCAAGTAATACAATAAAACGACCACGTACATGTGAGGGTATATATTCACTCACCAATGTCACTGCAACAGGCAATTGTCCGCCGAGTCCAAGGCCAACAATAAAACGAAAAATCAATAACCATTTTAAATCTGGAGCAAAAGCACATAAGGCAGTCGCAATACTATAAATTGCCATGGTCGTGGCAAATATTGTCTTTCGACCAAACCGATCTGCTAAAGCCCCCGAGCAAACTGCTCCAATAGCCATTCCTACAAAGCCAATACTCACAATCCAACCGCTTTGGGCTGGGGTTAATGCCCAGTCTTTAACAAGCGTTGTCATGATAAAAGCAATGATACCGGTGTCCATCGCATCAAACATCCAACCTAACCCAACCACCCACAATAATGTGTAGTGGAATTTGCCAATTGGAAGATTTTGTATACGTGAAACCAGATCCATAAGAAAACTCTACTGGAAAAATAAGTGAGCAAGACAATATTTAATTGTTATAGCATGCTCACATCGCATTCTGCATGATTAATGTTCATCGGTTGATGAAGCTGATTCTGCATCGTCATCTTTATAAATAAACTTAGGCATTTCTAAGCCAAAATAGATCGCGATCAGACGCAGAGTAAAACCGAAAATTAAGGTTGAAACAACAGTTAACTCTAAACTGAATCCCAAATCTAAGCATACCCAGTAGCAAATGACCGCGACAAAAGCAATACTCGCATACAGTTCGCGACGGAAAACGAACGGGACATCGTTACATAAAATGTCACGTAAAATACCGCCAGAAACTCCAGTTAGCACCCCTGCTACTGCCGATACGACAAAACCATGCCCCATTTGTAAGGCAATCTGACAACCAATAATGGTAAATCCAATTAGGCCTAAGGCATCGAGTACCAAAAAGATGTTATGTAAGTGACGCATCCATTTAGCAATAATGATTGTGACAAATGCAGCACAACACGTCAGAACCAAATATTCAGGATGTTTTACCCAAGTTAAAGGATAGTGGCCGAGTAATACATCACGTACCGACCCGCCTCCTAAAGCAGTCACACAGGCAATCAGTACGACACCGAACCAGTCCATACTCCGTCGCCCAGCAGACAATGCACCTGTCATGGCTTCAGCAGTAATCGCAATAATATAAATAACGGTGAGTAACATTGCCCTTTCCCTCAGGCCAAACGGTGCGCGTATTTTAAGATAAAGTTATAGGAATTGTGCACAGCATTGTTTAAATTTTTTTCCAGAGCCACATATACAAGGCTGTTTCATAGTGACATGCATATCTACAGTAGGATCAAGAAAAAACCATTGTTGTTGCTGATATACAAAATGTGAAACCTCATGGTGAACCTGAGCTTTTTGCCCATCATGATAATGTGCCTTGAATTCAACCTGTGCATGGGTTTTATCTAGTCTCTCTTTGGCGTTAACGACGTCTAAACCCAACCATTGATTTTGTTTACTCCAGTCTGCAATAGCCTCTTTATCAAGTGCAGTTTGCTGGCCTAAAGCGGTTGTTTTCACAATATAATCAATTTGCTGTAATGCAAAAGCACTATAACGCGAACGCATAAGCTGCTCTGCTGTCAGGGCTTTTGCTGTGCCTAAATGTAACGGCTCACAACATTCTTGATAGTTACCGTTTCCACATGGACAAGTGTGTTGAGTCATTCTGTGTTTCTCAAATAAAAAAATAGCTCAGAGTTGAGCTATTTTATGATGTTTCTAGGCTTAAAATGTCATTTAATCTTTTGATTCATCTTGTTCGATAGAAACAATATGAACTTTCTCGATTTTATGACCTTCCATCGTAATCACTTCAAAGCGATAACCATCTGCTTCAACAGCTTCACCATTTTCTGGCAAGCGGCCTAAATGGAATAACAAGTAACCCGACAAAGTTGAATACTGTTCACTCTCATCAACCAAATCACGGCCTAATAAAAGCGATACGTGACGAATATCCGTTGAACCTTCAAGTATTAATGAACCATCTGCCAAACTCTCAGCGGCTGCATCTAGCTCATCTTCATCAGGGAATTCACCCGCAATCGCTTCTAAAATATCGATTGGCGTTGCAATACCTTCAATTGAACCGTATTCATTTAAAACGATTGCCATTTGTAAAGGTGCTTGACGCAATTGTTCCATCACCATAAGTACTTGAGCATTTTCATGCACGATGACGGGTTCACGTAAATGCTTTTGGAAATCGACCACACCTGTTTCAATGAAGCCATTTAGAACTTTATGAGTAAGTGCAATACCCTCAATATTATCAAGTTCACCACGTGCAACAATCAAACGAGAGTGTGTCATTGACATTAAACGTTCTTTTAAAACTTCTGGCTCGTCGTCTAAATCAATCCATTCAAGTTCAGGTCGTGGCGTCATAACAGACTTTACAGGACGTTCTGATAAACTCAAAACTCCTTGCACTAGCACACTGTGATAAGCGCCATTTTCTTCGTCAAAAACTTCATCTGCAAAAGCTTGTGTAGCCAATACGTCTTCTTTATCAGAAGATTGCGTATCTGAGCTAGAACCACTGCTTTTACTTCCTAACATACGTAAAACGGCAGAGGCAGTGCGATAACGCAAGTCTGTGGTTGTAACCAGTTTTTCCTGATTGCGGCGCATGCTCTGATTGATAATTTCCACCAAAACAGAGAAGCCAATTGCAGCATATAAGTAACCCTTCGGAATATGGAAACCAAAACCTTCCACCACCAAAGAGAAACCGATCATCATCAAGAAACCAAGACACAGAATAACAACCGTTGGATGCTTATTCACAAAGTCCATCAGTGGTCTTGATGCCCACAACATGATTCCGACAGCAATGACCACTGCAACCATCATGATTGACAGCTCTTTCACCATACCTACAGCTGTAATCACGCTATCTAGCGAGAATACGGCGTCAAGCACAACAATCTGGACAATAACCATCCAGAACGCAGCATGAACAGGATTATCTTCTTTATGAAGTTGGTTACCTTCCATGCGCTCATGCAATTCCATGGTGCCTTTAAAGAGCAAGAACACACCACCAAACAGCAAGATCAAATCACGACCAGAGAATGGATGATTAAGAATATGGAAAAGTGGTTCAGTTAGTGTCACGACCCAAGCAATTGAGGCTAAGAGTATAAGACGCATTCCCAAGGCAAGCACTAAACCAATTATACGTGCTTTAGCTCGCTGCTCTGGCGGCAGTTTTTCGGCCAAAATAGCGATGAAAACGAGGTTATCGATCCCCAATACAATTTCAAGAATGATTAAAGTTGCTAAGCCCACCCAAGCAGAGGGATCAGACATCCATTCAAAGATCATCGATCCTGCTCCTGTGCTGACTGGATTTTATCTTTATTTGGCAACACAACAGGCGCGCCTACACAAAGTGGGGAAAATGTTTTTTTAGGACAAGAAATTAAAACGGAGCGACTACAACCACTACCCATATTTGTTCATATGTTGTTAAACGAATTTTTAGTATAGGCAAGATTTAACATAAATTCATCATTTTTATTTGTTCATGACAGGCATTCACCAAACCCATACAAAACATGAATCTTTCCTATAAATCTGCTTATAAAGTTGTCATATCTTTTGCTTACTGTAGACAAGAAATATGAACGTGATAAGGTGAAAATAGAACAATGAATAGCGTATTAACAATGGCAGTAAATGATTCACCAATAACAGCTGTAAAAACAAAACAACCTCTTATTGCATTATATTGTGGTTCACGTGCAGGAAATAACCCAATCTACCGAGAAAAGGCGATTGAACTCGCTCATGGAATTGCTGACCAAGGTTTTGGTTTAGTCTATGGCGGTGCCAGTATTGGTTTAATGGGACAAGTTGCTGAAAGCGTTCTCGCAAACGGCGGAGAAGCTGTAGGTGTCATTCCTGAATTTATGCTCGATTATGAAGTAGCCCATGCAGGCTTAACCGAATTACATGTCGTAGAAACCATGCACGAACGCAAAGCCATGATGGCAGAGCGTGCAAGTGCATTTATTGCATTACCCGGTGGTTTAGGAACTTTCGAAGAAATATTGGAAATAGCCACTTGGGGCCAACTCAACCAACACCAAAAACCGATGATTTTATATAACGTAAATGGCTTTTATAATGCATTGATTACCCAGTTAGATCATGCGGTTCAAGAAGGTTTCCTCCCACTTCAGCACCGTGCTAAATTAATTGTATGTGATGATGTTAATCAAATTTATAACGTCATTAAAAATTTAAAAATGCCGAAAAGATTTGTTGTGTAATTTTCTAAATAATAAAAAGAGCCTGATAGGCTCTTTTTATTTGTACGTTGTATTTAATTTATTTTAAATTAATTTGATAAATTGCCGTACTACCACTCACTTCATTACCTACTACTAATAATGGCTGACCATTTGGCGAATTTTTTGCCGAAATGAAGATTAAACCCTCTGGGCCTAAGTCACCTTGTTTTGCCATGTCAGTTTCTTTGAAATTTCTAGTCGTAAAATATTCAACAAACTGCGGCTTTTGCGGATTAGTAATATCATAGACCATAATACCGCTTACTCGCTCTAATCCAATAAAAGCATATGTTTTCTTACCAATGGTCCCAACAGTAACACCTTCTGGTTCTGGTCCCTTGCCCGTACTGCGACTATCAAATGTCACTTCCTCATGATCACTATTAAAATAATCTGGGAATAGCTCAGCAATTTTACGTTCAAATTCGCTACCAGAGTCCCAAACTAACTGCCCTTTAGTATTCCATATACTAAATGAGCGCCCACCATAAGCATAAAGCTTGTCATAAGTTAGATAACCATCAGCATCTAATTTAGGTGAGCCATCATTATTAGTCTGGTAGCCTTTGGTCCAAGTGACTTTTAAACGGCCTAACTGATTATCTTCACGGCAACCAGCAGCATCAGTTGCCGTTGCACCACAATAGCCAAAAATCGCTGGATTCAAACGTGCGCCTTTTACACCTGCTACAATTTTTTGCAGATGTGCAGGATAATCTCCGTCTGCATTAAATCCTTTTTTCTTGAATAAATCTTTTACACGAATTTCTTCAGCAAAACCTTTAGTGATATCACCTGCAAAATAGGTATCCTCATCTGATAGCCATTCACGTGCATCACCCTCATTGGCAGTTACCAAATAAGTCTGGCCATTAGCCATATAATGCGAGATTGAATCTGGTTGATACATGCCCACCAGACCTGACCATGGCTGAATATTAATTTTACCAGTTGGATTACCTTTGCTATCTTGTGGACCATCACGATCACTAACATCTAATGCATTTGCCGCAATGCCATAATCCTTATAACCCAAAGGATAAAGCTCAATCACTTTTTGTTGAGTTAAATCAATTTGCGCCAATGCATTATTTTCTTGTAATGTGACCCAAGCAGTTTTGCTATCATCCGAAATAGTAATATATTCGGGTTCTAAGTCTTGTGCGACAGTCGCATTTGGTCCAAAAATACGGATACCCTTTTCTAGCAATGCTGCCTTTTGATTATTCCATGCTTTAAAATCAGCAATAACTGCTTTTGGCTGCTGAATATTACTCACATCAATAATACTCACTGAACCTTCAGGATCGACAGAATAATCATCATTAGGCTCAGCTTCATTTGCGACCAAAACTTTCTGACCATCTGGTGTAAAAGTCAACATATCCGGCAGAGCACCAACTTCAACCTTACTAATAAAGCTAAGATCACTGGCTTTAAAAAATACAACAATCCCCGGATCAGTTTTGACTTTTGCTTGTACAGCTAAAGCTACAATCCCATTATGTACTGAAACACTATTTACCTCTGAATCCGCTAAATATAGGCGAGCAGATAATTCTTTAATATGGACGGGTTTCTCAGGTTTAGAAGCATCTAAGATATCAACCAAACCTTTTTGTGCATTTACTACAAATAAGCGTTTACTTTGTGGATCATAAGCAGGAATTTCCGCTGCACTTTCAATAAAAATACCTGTTTCATAACGTCCCAGTAAACTTAACTGAATACTATTTGGAGTGATTTCGGTTTCTGGTTGGCTTACGGTATTGTCACTATCATTACAAGCACTTATCCCCACTGATAAAATTGCAACGAGCAATGCTGTAAACTTAAATTTCATTTTAATATCCATAGCTTATTTTGAATTGATTAATTTATAAGCACACCATTTAATTCTGATGACATTTTCATGTGAATTTCACCATAATAGGCTTCTTATTAGTTTTGCTTCTTTTAGCTCCAATTTGTTTTACACTAGACCAAAACGTTAACTTTCAAATGTTATGAATGCCACGCCGACTCACCAAGCCTTGCAACCTGAATATCGCTTACTCGTTCTTTTGGTTTCCATTGGCTTTTTTATGCAGGCTTTGGATACAACGATTGTAAATACTGCTATTCCTGCAATGGCTCACCATCTAAATGAAAATCCTTTGCGCATGCACAGCGTAGTAGTGGCCTATGTCTTATCAGTAGCGGCTTGCATTCCTTTAAGTGGATGGTTAGCAGACCGCTTTGGTGTTAGAAATATTTTCTTATCGGCAATCGTTATTTTTACTTTAGCCTCTTTAGGTTGTGGTCTTTCTCAGAGTCTCAATGAGCTCTTATTTTTCCGAGTCATCCAAGGCGTAGGCGGAGCTTTACTACTTCCTGTTGGCCGACTATCACTTTTAAGAATTATTCCCCGAACTCAGTTTTTAGCTGCAATGAGCTTAATGAGTCTTGCAGGTTTACTCGGGCCGTTGGCTGGTCCAACTTTAGGTGGCTGGTTAGTTGAAGTTGCAACCTGGCACTGGATTTTCCTGATTAATATTCCCATGGGTATCTTAGGCATATTAATGACATTAAAAGTCATGCCTAATTTAAAAGAGCCTTCAGTCAAAACATTTGATTTAGGTGGTTTCATCTTGTTAGTGGTGGCCATGATTGGCTGGTCTTTGGGTATTGAACATTTAGCCTCACCTGAATATTCAAAATGGTTCAGCATTTCGTTATTAGTGGTCGGCATAATCGCAACACTTTGGTATGCCTATCATTCTCATACTCATCAAAATGCGTTGTTCCGCAGCCGTCTTTTTAGAAACAAAATTTATGCGATTGGTATTTTAGGTAATTTCTTTGCCCGCTTTGGTGGTAATGCCTTACCTTTTGTTTTACCACTCATGCTACAGGTGGCTTTTGGCTTTGAACCTTTCATAGCAGGTTTAATGATGATCCCATTAGTCTTAGGATCGTTATTTTCAAAACCAATTGTCAGACCTATTATTCAAAAAATTGGCTATCGACGTTTTTTACTCATCAACACAACACTGGTCGGGCTATGTATTGCCTCTTTCGCCATCATGACAGTCGACACTCCAACTTGGTTTAGAGCCTTGCACTTTTTCTTATTCGGCACATTAAACTCATTACAATTTGTTGGCATGAACACATTGACCTTAAAAGATCTACCTCAACAAGATGCGAGTAGCGGCAATAGCTTTTTATCGATGATCATGATGCTATCAATGAGTATTGGCGTGGCACTGGCAGGTACACTCATTAATGTATTCACCAGCTATTATGGTGCAGCTCATGTGACTACAGCATTCCATGTCACTTTAATTTGTCTCGGCTGTATCAATGTAATTGCGGCTCTTATTTTCTGGCAAATTCCAAAAAATACCCCCGTATAAGCCGTTGCATTTTTAGCGTGGTTTCTGACTCCTGAATCACGCTATGATGTCGGCTTCATATTTTTAATGAGTTTTGCATGACCAAACTGGCTAAAACCTTTTCCACAGCACGGTACAATACCTTAATCGGAATTGGCTTAACATGTGTTATGGGATTCCTAGCTTATTTTGGTCTGTTCTATCAACAAAAAGCCGTTGCGCAAGATTATCCAGTTCAAGGATTCGATGTTTCTCACCATCAAGGTGATATCGACTGGAAAAAAATATCACCAGAAAAGTTTCAATTCGTTTATTTAAAAGCGACTGAAGGTGGCAATTACAAAGATTCAAAATTTCAAGAAAACTGGCTCAAAGCCCGCGAACATGGGCTTCATGTAGGGGCTTATCATTTTTACCGTTTATGTCGTGATGGTAAAACGCAAGCAGATAACTTTATTGCGACTGTGCCTAAAAAATCAGATGCCCTTCCACCCGTTATTGATCTGGAATATGACGGCAATTGTATTAATGCACATACCAAAGAACAATTACTTAAAGAAATAGGCATCATGCATGATCGCTTAAAACAGCATTATGGCAAACAGCCTATCTTTTATATTTCTAAAACTTTTTACCACATTGTGTTAATCGGTAGTTTTCCCAATACACCACTTTGGGTTCGTGATTATGAAGGTAAACCTGAACTTAAAGACAAGAGAAAATGGCTCTTCTGGCAGCATAGTAATCAGGGTAAAATTGAAGGGATGACAAAGCCCGTAGACTTAAATGTTTATGAGGGTTCAGTCAAAGAATGGCACCAATTCTTACAGCTGCAAGGCATCGTGAAAGCACAATAATATGCGCAAAATCATTCATATCGATATGGATGCCTTTTATGCATCAGTCGAATTGCGAGAGCGTCCTGATCTAAAGCATCTCCCTGTGGTTATTTCTTCGCATCATCCGCGAGCTGTGATTGCTGCTGCATCTTATCCTGCCCGCGAATTTGGTTTACGCTCAGCCATGTCGATGACTCAGGCAAGAAAATTATGCCCTCAAGTGGTTATTATTGAGCCAAATTTTGAAAAATATCGTACAGTCTCCGCTCAAATTCACTCTATTTTTCAGCAATATACTCTGCTTATTGAACCTTTATCTTTAGATGAAGCTTATTTAGATGTCACTGAAAACCTAAAACAGATTGCGAGTGCAACCGAAGTTGCCATGCACATTCGGGAAGATATTTTTCGGTTAACTGGACTGACTGCATCCGCAGGTGTAGCCCCTAATAAATTTTTAGCAAAAATTGCTTCGGACTGGAACAAGCCTAATGGTTTATGTGTAATCAAACCTTCGCAGGTTGCCAATTTCATTCAAGACCTTCCACTTAAAAAAATTCCTGGCGTCGGCAAAGTCACTCAGGAAAAATTACAGCAGCTTCAATTACATACTTTGGGCGATTTACAGAAAATTGAAGAGGCTGTTTTAGTTCACCACTTTGGTAAATATGGACAACAACTCTACCTATATGCGCAGGGAGTTGATCATAGACCTGTTCAAGCTGAAAGAGCTCGCCAACAAATTTCGAAAGAGACAACTTTCGATAGTGACTTTACCTTGGTTCAATGTCAGCCTTATTGGCAGGGATTAGCCGAAAAAGTATGGCAAAGCTTAGAGAAAAAACAGCTCAATGCGCGTGGTGTGAATATCAAACTTAAACTCAAGAATTTTCAAACATTACAACATAGTAAAAGCTTTAAAAGACCCATCCAGTCGTTACAAGACTTAATCCAAGTTTTATTTTTATTATTAAATGAAATGCAGATTCCCGAACATTTCCAGTTTCGTTTAATTGGTATAGGAGTTTATCAATTACAGACTCAAGCGGATGACTTCCAACTTAACCTTTGGTGATTGTCTAATTTTTACCCAAAAGAGCAACTTTTAAACAAAAGCTATTCCCTTTTACTCCAAGTTTAGAGTAACCTAATCAGCGCATATTCATTACCCATGTATTTGCAACATGCCAAAAGCAACCTTTACTTTCGGCATATCGTCCTGTGATTGGCGTGACGACCAAATCCGAATATTACAGGGCCCATCTGATACATGGCTTTGACATCCCTTCATCACAATAATCTACTGAAATTCCGTTCTACTTGCTTGCACCCTCATAGCAACTCTTCATAAAATCAATACTATTAAATAAAGCCACTCTAGAGCATTTTTATGACGGTAAAGCGTTTACACGTGACTTCACGCTACTGCGAAGTTGCGATTTCAGGTAATTTAGTACACTTAGCTGGACAACTCGCAGATGATACGAGCGTAGATGTTACAGCACAGACTCAACAAACTTTAGATAATATTGACCGTCTATTGGCAGAAGCTGGAACTGATAAAACCCATATTCTTTCTGTTATGATTTTTCTAAAAGATATCGACAAAGATTATGCAGCAATGAACGCAGTTTGGGATGCATGGATTAGTGAAGGACATCCACCAGCACGTACTTGTGTCGAATCTAAACTTTATGCGCCAGATGTGCTTGTAGAAATGACGGTTGTTGCAGTACTTCCATAATTTTTATAAATATAAAACGGCATTAAATTGAGCAATATTTCTAATTATATTGCTCAATTTTTTTGTGGGTTTAAAATTTTTAATGTCAGCATGTTATTTAGGTCTTCTTTAATGAGTTCTCCGATCAATTGCTATAGTCTCTAATTTTTAAGACTTCACAAAAGCATTTGACATTCTTTCTAATTGCGGCGTTGCATGTAAAGTTGCCATCTCTGTTTCTGGAGTCAATAAGTCCCTTCTTAGATCGTGATAATCAGGCACTTCACTGTAATGCAGTACACGATAGCCAGCCAGTTGTAATAGACGACGTTCATATTGTTGATGAGCTCGGCGTAAACCACTTTCTCCAAGAACAACCACTACAACAACCTGATAATTTTGATCAAGTACAACAAAATCAGCCGCCATATTTTGATATTTTCGACGTGTATGCGCATATTTTGTAGTTAATAGTGCATCAAACGATACATGTGCCAACACAGTAAATTTAGGTAAAACTGTTTGTAGTCTGGTTAATGTCATTTGCTCATGACTGGTTAAGACTGCACGGCGTTTCAAGGCACTATCATGTTGATGCCTTCGTGAAAGACTTTTCACTGCCATCACAACAGCCAGAAATAATAATAAGATCGTGATTAAATAGTACATGGGTCCAATCCTTTAGGTTTTTTATAATGATTTTGCTAGATCACACTTTGTTTTAATTGATAACGACACAGCCGTTTTTTAAAAGGTTCACTTAGTAATTTCACTTGTAGTTATCAAGCTTGGCTTAAATTTAGCCACCCTCACATTATTTATAATCATAGACTCTACAACAATCAAGTGCAGCTCGTCAGATTTTTGCTATTTATCATTATTCGTTACGTTTTTTGTACTTTTAATCTGCAAAAATCTCACTATATGATTTAAACAGACACTTTAAAAACAAAACAGGCTCTGTTTAAGAGCCTGTTTTATCACTATCCACGAACTTTGCTTTTAGGTTTACTTTTTCCACCAAATGGTCTTTTCTCACCTGTTTCACGAGGAGGCAAGCCTGTATGTTGGGTTAGAACCTGTCCTTTTTGTGGACGTTTTTGTCCTGCTACTGAACGAGATTGCCCTTGACCACGTTTTGCTGAATCACCCGCGACAGAAGAGTTCTTCTTACGTGCGGACTTATATTCACCATCAGCAGTACCTTGTGGCTGATAGGTCGGGATCAAGTGCTGCTTTGAATTACCAATTAAATCGGCACGGCCCATTTCTTTTAAAGCCTCACGAAGTAATGGCCAGTTGTTTGGATCATGGTAACGTAAGAATGCTTTATGCAAACGACGACGCTTGTCACCTTTTACAATATCAACCTTTTCAGTATAGCGAGCTACTTTAGCAAGCGGGTTTTTGCCCGAATAATACATGGTCGTTGCGGTTGCCATTGGCGATGGATAGAACGTCTGTACCTGATCGGCACGGAAACCATTTTTCTTAAGCCAAATTGCAAGGTGCATCATGTCATAATCTGAAGTACCCGGATGTGCTGCAATAAAGTAAGGAATTAGGTATTGCTCTTTTCCTGCTTCTTTACTGAAACGGTCAAACATTTGCTTGAAACGATCATACGTACCAATACCCGGCTTCATCATCTTAGATAAAGGACCATTTTCAGTATGTTCTGGCGCAATTTTTAAATAACCACCAACGTGATGTTGTACCAACTCTTTCACATATTCAGGGTTCAATACCGCAAGGTCATAACGCAAACCCGAACCGATCAGAATCTTCTTCACACCTTTAATCGCACGTGCTTTACGATAAAGCTGCACTAAAGGTGCATGATCGGTATGCAAGTTCTGACAAACGCCCGGATATACACAAGAAGGTTTACGACAGTTCTTCTCAATTTCAGGGTCTTTACAGTGCAAACGGTACATGTTTGCTGTTGGACCGCCTAAGTCTGAGATAATTCCAGTGAAGTTTGGTGCCGTGTCACGAATTTTCTCAATCTCACGTAAAATTGATTCTTCAGAACGGTTTTGAATAATACGACCTTCATGTTCTGTAATCGAACAAAAAGTACAACCGCCAAAGCAACCACGCATAATATTGACCGAGAATTTGATCATATCAAATGCAGGGAAACGCGCATCGCCATATGTAGGATGCGGTAACCGTACATATGGAAGATCAAATACATAGTCCATTTCCTCAGTGGTTAGAGGAATTGGTGGAGGATTGATCCAGACATCACGCTCACCATGACGTTGAACGAGTGCACGTGCATTACCCGGATTAGTCTCAAGATGCAAAATACGGTTTGCATGCGCGTAAAGCACTTGATCATTTGCCACTTCTTCAAAAGAAGGTAAACGAATTACCGCTAACTCTCGTGGTGGCAACTTGTGTTTAATTGCTTTTGACGGTGCCGGCTTTAATTGAACAATTTGAGTGTCGTCATCTAATTTGTCGCCTTCACGCACAATCGGATTTGCAACAAACTCTTTTTGGAAATCTTGATACTGAGCTAAAGAGTTACCCTTTTCTTTTTCAACCTCACAGCCATCAATATCTTCAGTCATGACATATGGGTTAATGATTGGATCAACACGTCCAATGCTATCTACATCATTACTTGCAACTTCAACAAACTTTGCTTTTGATGCTTTGTTATGTTTATTAATAATAAATGCTGTACCACGAACATCTGTAATTTCGTGGATTTTTTCACCTTTAGCTAATCGGTGCATCACATCAATAATGGCACGCTCACCATTACCATACATGAGCAAATCGGCTTTTGAGTCCATCAAAATCGAACGACGGACTTTATCTGACCAATAATCATAGTGGGCAATACGACGTAAACTACCTTCAATACCACCTAATAACACGGGTACGTCTGGAAATGCTTCACGACAACGTTGGCAATATACCGTTGCAGCACGGTCAGGACGTTTGTTCGGCTCATTGTTTGGAGAATAAGCATCATCAGAACGGATTTTACGATCTGCCGTATAACGGTTAATCATCGAATCCATATTACCTGCGGTTACACCCCAAGCAATTGTTGGCTTACCTAAAACGCGGAAGCTTTCAACATTGGTCCAGTCTGGCTGCGCAATAATTCCGACACGGAAACCTTGTGCTTCAAGCACACGTCCAATTACACCCGATACAAATGATGGATGGTCAATATAAGCATCGCCACAGACTAAAATAAAGTCACATGCATCCCAGCCGAGTTGGTCCATTTCTTCTCGTGACATCGGCAAAAATGGTGCGGGTTCAAAACACGACGCCCAATATTTGTCGTAATCAAACAGCGCTTTTGGCGCAGTCTGCATGGTGTAGGCAGTAGACATGGCTTGCGAATCTCGGCTAGCAGATGGAGGAGAGACATCTAAAGATGAAAGCTGATCATTTTAACATGAATTTCATTCATTTTCCCTGTTTATAAAACATGCGAAAACAACAATATAGAAATTAATTTGATTAAACTTTGCTCAATATTTTATTCTTGGCATAAATACGGCGGAACAAAATCCGCCGCAGCTTTAATTTTTATTTATAAAACTTAGAATAAAGCTTTTGGCAAACGAATCTGAATAATCTCATTATTATCAGCCAATTTTGCATTACGTCCTGTAGATCCAGGGAAGTTATTATCATTGAAAACGGTAAGCGTTGTACCATTCTCAATAATCACATCTTCAATGGTTTCAAATGGGAAAGCAAAAACCTGTCCCGTACCAATATCCCCTGCTCTAGCTGTGCCATACAACATATTCGGATTAGCAATCTTAATTAAATCGACTAAATCTTCACGGCTTACTAGTTGGCCTGACTCATTTAATTTAATACGAATTAATTTTTTATAGCCGCCTAAATTATTCTGGGTCGCATCACGTTCAATAATGATCCCTTCTTTATCATTAAAGAGTTGGAAGTCACCAATATTGGTTGCCTTGCTGTCTAACTGGAACCAATAATATTTCCCTGTATACGCTTTTTTCTTCAGGTCAAATTGAGAAATCAGCAATTGTCTTTCTGTTTCTCGAATTGATTTAATTGGCTTTTCTATAAGCGGGTAAAGATACTGCCCATCTGGTGAAATTGCCATTCCTTCAAAACCACCACTTTGCTGAACCAAAGGCTCTACAAAATTAATTTGTGCTTTATTAAACTGATTTTGTGGTGAACGTAATTCTTGAGTCGGGTTTAACGGATTTGGTAGAGCAATCGGTGCATCTAATAACACGCCATCTGCTGAAAAATGAAGTAAATAAGGCCCAAATTCATCGCCAATCCAATAAGTGCCATCACTAGTACGTTGCATTGACTCTGGGTCAAAATCAGCACCCGTTAATAAACGCTCAGGCGTATTACCGTTCACGATATTAAATGAAATTAATTTGTTCGGATCACGTAGCTGGATAAAGCTTTGCACAGTTACTTGACCCGTGCCTTTAGCTTGAGTTTTGAAATCAGGCTTTAATTTATAAATACGAAGTAGAAAGTCTGCTGAATTATCTTGAGTTCCGAAACCGTTATCAGCCATTGCCATATAACTGCCATCTTCATTTTTTAATGCAGCAGAAAAGCCTTGTACAGGTTGGCCTTTAAATGGAGGATAAATTCCATTTGCACCTTTCACATATGCCCCAGAGTCTGGACCAGCTGCATAGGTTTCTACAGGTAACTTGGCAAAAGAAATTAAGGTTGGTTCAGTCAGGTTTTCAGTAGGTGAAGTTTGTTCTTGGTCGTTATCATCGTTACATGCCGTCAACCCTAAACTGGCACAGCACAATAATGCCACTAATGTTTTTTTGCTCATAGTTTTATACGTTTGGTAAAAAAATTAAGCAAATTTAATCAAGCTTATATGAAGTTTTTACTTCAAAAAGATGAAATCTTTATGGCGAAAATATGACAAGCCCAACTGCTCAGTAGAAAATTAAACTTCTTGCTAAAAAACTGATTAAAGTTTCGTTGGTTGATATTCTCCTGCAATTGCTGCTTTTAAAAAGTTCTGGAATGTTGGACATTCCATATGATTTTCAGCAGGACATACCGCAGCATGTTCTAATCCTTGGCTGATAAAATGCAATCGCTTTGCCATGTGCTCTAGCTGTTCAGCTTTATCTTTTAGTTTTTGCCGATCAAGCTCAGGCTTACCATCTTGTCCAAACATTGTTACGATTTCATTTAAAGAAAAACCTGCGGCACGACCTAAAGCAATGAGTGCTAGTTGATCAAGCACCTGCTTACCATATTGCCGACGTAAACCTTGCCGCCCTATCGATTTAATTAATCCTTTCTCTTCATAAAAGCGTAGCGTAGCCGTTGTGACTTTTGCTCTTTTAGCGACTTCACCAATATCCATAACAGCCTCTTGACTTCAAGTGAACTTGAACTTGCACAATAAATTTATCACGTTTCAGACGTATAAAAGCAAGGTTTCAAAATGAATCTCTCCACATTGTTCTTTCAGGCTTTATGTCTCGGTATTGGTGCAACAATTATTATGGATATCTGGCTGTTAATATTGAATATCTTTAAAATTCCGACCTTAAATTTCGCCTTTCTCGGCCGCTGGGTCGGTTGGATATTCCACGGAAAAATCATCCATCAATCTATAGCTCAAAGCCCTCAAATTAAAGATGAATATTTATTAGGTTGGGTTGCTCATTATAGTGTTGGGCTGATCTTTGCATTGAGCTTTCTCTTCATTGTCGGCTCAACTTGGCTTAGCCATCCTCAGTTTTATCCAGCACTTCTGTTTGGTGTAGTCACCGTTCTTATTCCTTTTTTTATTATGCAACCTGCGATGGGTAGTGGCTTTGCTTCATCAAAAACACCTCACCCTTTTTTGAACTGCCTAAAAAGTTTGATGAACCATAGTGTTTTTGGTTGTGGCTTATATCTCACTGCAAAACTATTTCAACTTTAAATAAAGAGGAAACTACTCATGAAAACCGTTGCCATTATTTACTATAGTCGCCAAGGCCACACCCAATTTATTGCTCAGCAAATTCAAACTGGCATCTTGAGCCGTAAAGATATTAAAGTAGATTTGCTAAATGCTGAACATCTTGTCGAAAACCCAGAAACACTAATTCAATATGATGGCTTAATTTGGGGATCCCCTACTTATTTAGGTGGTGTATCTTCCAAGTTAAAACAACTCATGGATGCAACAGGTCCATTATGGAAAAAACAGAAATTTAAAGGAAAACTGGCGGCTGGTTTTACCGTATCTTCCCTCCCTGCAGGTGATAAACAATCGACGCTCATTTCACTTTTTACCTTTTGTATGCAACACGGCATGTTATGGGTCGGCAACCCGATTATGCCTGAACAGCACCAAGGTATTCCTTATACTCAAGCAGCGAATCGTCTCGGTTCATGGTCAGGCTTAATGGCTCAGGCTGAACATGGCAGTAATGCCGATAGGTTTGATGAAGGAGATATTAAAACTGCTCAACAATTTGGAGAAAATTTTGCATTGACCTTAAATACTTATAAAGGAATATAAGCCAATGAAAGAACAGAAATTTTCATTCCTCTTAGTTTTGTCTGAAATGATGTCTTTTATCATTTCAGGTATTTGAACTTTTAAAGTAGTGGGACTAAATCATCATTTTCTTTCATTGTGGGTATCGGCTTGGATTATTGCATGGCTGTTGGCTTTTCCAAGTGTATCGATTTCTGCTCCTATAGCCTAGAAACTTGTCGACATTGTATTTAAGAAAGTTGAAGAAGTCCGTCTGTAAGTTAAAGCGTACAAAACTTGCGGCGATTTGCGGATATTCATCTTCAGTATTTTTTCATATTATATGAAACATAGAGAGACAGGATGTCTCATTGAAGAAGAATAAGAACGCAGGAAGCGGTAGTTGACAGGAGTTAGCTACATAAGCTGAATACGAAGGAACCTCGACAGGATGTCGGGGTTCTTTCATTTTAATTATACAAAATTCTCACTATTTGCTTGTGCTGAGCAACAGAACTTATATTGATCGATTAGTTACAGCTGAATACCATGATTTCATTTGAAATTTGATTATCGGTTTTGTATTTTGCTTACCTCATCTCTATCTAACAATTATTTTAAACCTGCTCAAATACAAATTTTGAGTCTCAAATTTTTCGTAATTGCTTTAATGACAATAATGACGGGGTGTACCAGCTTAGGCCCGAATAGTGGTTCATTTTCATGGCGTTCAAATAAGCTCTCGTCTGGCCTACAAAAAGCTTATTCTGTTCCGCAAAGCACAGCGAATCGGTTATCTCCAATTATTATTCAAAGTGCTGACCAATATAATGTGCCGCCTCTTTTACTTGCCGCGATCATAAGACAAGAATCAAGTTACAATACTAATGCTCTCTCGCCTACGGGTGCAGTAGGTTTAACTCAAATTATTCCCAGCTATTGGCAACAAACTTGTGCTGGTAATTTGTATGATGAATCTACAAATATTCAATGTGGCGCATATATTTTAAATCATTACTATCAATCAGCAGATAGTTGGTTTAAGGCTACGGCTTATTATAATGTTGGCCCAACTGGATATGAGCGAAGCTTCTGGACACGGCACAAAGCTAAAAAATATGCTCGATCTGTTAAACATCATCAAAAAGCTTTAAAAAGTGCTTTATAAATAAGCTTAAATAAAAGCCCATCAATAGATGGGCTTTTTTATGCGGTTAATTTTATTCGTCAAATAAACCGTCAAACAGAACAGAAGATAAATAACGCTCTCCACTGTCTGGAAGAATAACAACAATCGTTTTACCAGCATTTTCAGGGCGTTCTGCAACCTTAGCTGCCGCAGCCAAAGCTGCTCCACTTGAAATACCCACTAAAATACCTTCTTGGGTTGCACAGTTTCTTGCACACTGAATTGCTTCTTCGCTAGTCACTGGTAAGACTTCATCAACAAGATCTAAATCAAGATTCTTTGGAATAAAGTTCGCACCAATTCCCTGAATTTTATGTGGTGCAGGTGTAATGTTCTCCCCATTTCTAGTTTGAGTAATAATTGGAGACTCAGCAGGTTCAACGGCTACAGAATACAAAGGTTTATTTTGAATTTGTTCGAAATAACGAGAAATACCAGTAATTGTGCCGCCAGTACCTACACCCGCAACCAAAATATCGACTTGCCCATCTGTTGCTTGCCAAATTTCAGGACCAGTTGTATCCACATGAATTTGTGGATTCGCTGGGTTTTCAAATTGCTGAGGCAGAAAATAAACATCTGGCTGTTCAGCTGCTAACCGTACAGCCTCATCAACCGCACCTTTCATCCCTTTCGCAGGTTCAGTTAAAACCAAATTGGCACCGAGTGCTTTTAATACTTTTCTACGTTCAAGACTCATGCTTGCTGGCATAGTTAAAGTAATTGGATAACCCTTAGCAGCTGCAACAAAAGCTAGTGCAATCCCCGTGTTACCACTGGTTGGTTCAACAATTTGCATGCCTTCTTTTAATACGCCGCGCTTTTCTGCATCTGCAATTAGTGCCGCTCCAATACGACATTTCACAGAGAATGCAGGGTTACGGCTTTCCACTTTTGCTAATACGGTTGCACCGGTTTTAATCAAACGGTTAATGCGAACTAAAGGAGTATTACCAATAGCTTCTGCATTATTTGAATAAACTGCGATCCCTAAATTATTGGGTGTTGGAAATTGCTGATCAGTAGACATGTTATATCCTTATTAGATTTGGAATGATTCTGAATCATTATAAGCTTCTATAATAAACAGGAAAGTAGAAAAGCTAAGTAATACCTAAATTCTCAAATGAACAGTGTCTCTTGTCATAGATTTCTTTTAATAAATAAAAATTAAAAAATTATTTTAAAAAACAAATTATTAGATTAAATAAGTTTATTTATCTATCCATATCATGCATTAAAAATAAGAGAACGTCAGGCTAATATCGCACATCGTCTGGTCATAAATTAAAGCTAATGTTTTTCAAAATTTTATATCGTGAGTTACCAAAGTTCACCCTCTCTCCAATCAGCACAAATAGTATCTTCTTCTAAATTATACGTTAGTCGCTCTTTTAGCTTAGTGGTCAATGGAAATAGCATAATTTGATAATCATCTGTTAGATAAGTGGAAACATCTTGTTTGATGTATAAATATCCCAACCACGAAATCCAATCTAATTTTTCATAAAATGCTTCATCTTCGGGCTGTAATGCCGCGAGTTCGTAACCTAAAGTACTTAAAAGATTAGTTAAATATCTTAATAATTGCGATGCGAGCCCTTTCCCGCGCATCTTGTAGTCGGTAGTCACATATTCTATATAAGCAGTTTTTACAATGACATCATCTTTTAAGGTGAAAATTCGATCTGTCCATAAAGCATGTGACACAATAGTATTGTCCAATATACCTATTATATGTACAGCAGTTTGCATGAAGGTATATTGACTCCAAGGATCTTCATCAAAAGCAGCAAAACACAGCTCAGCAATTTGTTGCCGTTGTTGCTTATCTAGGTCATGAGCCGCGATGATTTTAAACTGCATAAGCAGAAACTCTATTTTAATTGTTTAAATCATAAGCAAAGATTGAAATAATATGAAGTTTTTTAGTTAAAACTCTTCAATTTCATTAATTTCCGCGCACAAAAAAACACCCCCAACGATTAAGTAGGGGGTGTTTAGAATAATGAGCTGGCGATGACTTACTCTCACATGGGAAACCCCACACTACCATCAGCGCTAAGAGGTTTCACTTCTGAGTTCGGGAAGGGATCAGGTGGTTCACTCTTGCTATGGTCGCCAGCACAACTGGTATGGATACTTGCATTGGTCTTAATGTGCCGATGCGTTTTCCAAAACTTTACAGATGGGCTGATTGAATCTTACTTTATTTGTTCATTTTAGCTAAGCATATAACTAAATCAAGTTGCTTTGTACATTAATGAATCGATTGATGCTTTATATACAACTGCTTGGGTGTTGTATAGTCAAGCCTCACGAGCAATTAGTATTGGTCAGCTTCACATATCACTATGCTTCCACATCCAACCTATCAACGTCCTAGTCTCGAACGGCTCTTTAGAGGACATAAAGTCCTAGGGAAATCTTATCTTGAGGTAGGCTTCCCGCTTAGATGCTTTCAGCGGTTATCCCTTCCGAACATAGCTACCCGGCGATGCGACTGGCGTCACAACCGGTACACCAGAGGTTCGTCCACTCTGGTCCTCTCGTACTAGGAGCAGATCCTCTCAAATTTCCAGCGCCCACGGTAGATAGGGACCGAACTGTCTCACGACGTTCTAAACCCAGCTCGCGTACCTCTTTAAATGGCGAACAGCCATACCCTTGGGACCTGCTTCAGCCCCAGGATGAGATGAGCCGACATCGAGGTGCCAAACACCGCCGTCGATATGAACTCTTGGGCGGTATCAGCCTGTTATCCCCAGAGTACCTTTTATCCGTTGAGCGATGGCCCTTCCATACAGAACCACCGGATCACTAAGACCTACTTTCGTACCTGCTCGACTTGTGGGTCTCGCAGTTAAGCGCGCTTTTGCCTTTATACTCTACGCGTGATTTCCGACCACGCTGAGCGCACCTTCGTACTCCTCCGTTACTCTTTAGGAGGAGACCGCCCCAGTCAAACTACCCACCAGACATGGTCCTCGCCCCGGATTACGGGGCAGAGTTAGAACCTCAACATTACCAGGGTGGTATTTCAAGGACGGCTCCATTGGAACTAGCGTTCCAACTTCAAAGCCTCCCACCTATCCTACACAAGTAAGGTCAAAGTTCAATGTCAAGCTGCAGTAAAGGTTCACGGGGTCTTTCCGTCTAGCCGCGGGTACACTGCATCTTCACAGCGATTTCGATTTCACTGAGCCTCTGCTGGAGACAGCGCCGCCATCATTATGCCATTCGTGCAGGTCGGAACTTACCCGACAAGGAATTTCGCTACCTTAGGACCGTTATAGTTACGGCCGCCGTTTACTGGGGCTTCGATCAAGAGCTTCGCTTACGCTAACCCCATCAATTAACCTTCCAGCACCGGGCAGGCATCACACCCTATACGTCCACTTTCGTGTTTGCAGAGTGCTATGTTTTTAATAAACAGTTGCAGCGGCCTGGTTTCTGTGGCTGTCATCAGCTCAGGAAGCAAGTTCCATCACCAACAACAGCGTACCTTCTCCCGAAGTTACGGTACCATTTTGCCTAGTTCCTTCAGCAGAGTTCTCTCAAGCGCCTTGGTCTACTCGACCTGACCACCTGTGTCGGTTTAGGGTACGATTCCTGTGTAACTGAAGCTTAGAGACTTTTCCTGGAAGCATGGTATCAGCCACTTCGCTGTACAAGTACAGCTTGCTATCAGATCTCAGCATAGAGCACCCCGGATTTGCCTAAGATGCATGCCTACTTCCTTTCACCTGGACAACCAACGCCAGGCTGACTTAACCTTCTCCGTCCTCTCATCGCATTACACAGAAGTATTGGAATATTAACCAATTTCCCATCGACTACGCCTTTCGGCCTCGCCTTAGGGGTCGACTCACCCAGCCCCGATTAACGTTGGACTGGAACCCTTGGTCTTTCGGCGAACGGGTTTTTCACCCGTTTTGTCGTTACTCACGTCAGCATTCGCACTTCTGATACCTCCAGCATACTTCTCAATACACCTTCATCGGCTTACAGAACGCTCCCCTACCACTTGACTTAAAGTCAAATCCGCAGCTTCGGCACATAGTTTTAGCCCCGTTACATCTTCCGCGCAGGCCGACTCGACTAGTGAGCTATTACGCTTTCTTTAAAGGGTGGCTGCTTCTAAGCCAACCTCCTAGCTGTCTATGCCTTCCCACATCGTTTCCCACTTAACTATGATTTTGGGGCCTTAGCTGGCGGTCTGGATTGTTTTCCTCTTGACTACGGACGTTAGCACCCGCAGTCTGTCTCCCGGATAGTACTCATAGGTATTCGGAGTTTGCATCGGTTTGGTAAGTCGGGATGACCCCCTAGCCGAAACAGTGCTCTACCCCCTATGGTATTCGTCCGAGGCGCTACCTAAATAGCTTTCGGGGAGAACCAGCTATCACCAGGCTTGATTAGCCTTTCACCCCTATCCACAAGTCATCCCCTGGCTTTTCAACGACAGTGGGTTCGGTCCTCCAGTTAGTGTTACCCAACCTTCAACCTGCTCATGGATAGATCGCCTGGTTTCGGGTCTATACCCAGCAACTAAACGCCCTATTAAGACTCGATTTCTCTACGGCTCCCCTATACGGTTAACCTCGCTACTGAATATAAGTCGCTGACCCATTATACAAAAGGTACGCAGTCACCGAACAAGTCGGCTCCCACTGCTTGTATGCATGCGGTTTCAGGATCTATTTCACTCCCCTCACAGGGGTTCTTTTCGCCTTTCCCTCACGGTACTGGTTCACTATCGGTCAGTCAGGAGTATTTAGCCTTGGAGGATGGTCCCCCCATATTCAGACAAGGTTTCACGTGCCTCGCCCTACTCGTCATCATTATGTGTGCCCTTTCGTGTACGGGAATATCACCCTCTACGTTCGCACTTCCCAGAGCGTTCCACTAAAACACACATAACTTAATGGGCTGATCCCCGTTCGCTCGCCGCTACTAAGGGAATCTCAATTGATTTCTTTTCCTAAGGGTACTGAGATGTTTCACTTCCCCTCGTTCGCCTTGCAACACTATGTATTCATGTTGCAATACCTACCTTAAAGTAGGTGGGTTCCCCCATTCAGAAATCTCCGGATCAAAGGATATTTGCCGCCTCCCCGGAGCTTATCGCAGGCTATTACGTCTTTCATCGCCTCTGACTGCCAAGGCATCCACCACATGCACTTAATTACTTGACTATACAACCCCAAACAGTCGTCAACACCTACAAGTGAGTGTTGTCCGTGCGATTCTTCATCGCTACTATCTGTTGCCTGTGTACTTAAACACTGTACAGCTTCAATCTAATTCATATACCAAAACGCTTGATTCAGTTAATTTGCTAGTTCTCAATTCATTTAGATCAATTGCTTAATCTAAACTCTTGAGTGAACAATTTATTTCAGACTCAATTTTGCCAATCTGTTAATGAATAAACACGCCTTCGTCAGGTCATGCTTAATACCGTGATACTTAAATCACAGAAGTTAATAAACTAAGATCTAAATCTCTATTTACTAATTTCTGTAATCCGAACTTCTCTTAAGTTCTGGTGGAGACTAGGAGAGTCGAACTCCTGACCTCCTGCGTGCAAAGCAGGCGCTCTACCAACTAAGCTAAGTCCCCAGCTTACATCATCAGTTCTGTATCTTCTTTTCTATAACTTCAACCAGTCAAAGTCATGGTGGGTCTGACAAGACTTGAACTTGTGACCCCACGCTTATCAAGCGTGTGCTCTAACCAACTGAGCTACAGACCCTCAGATACATCTATGAAGAACAACTTGTTGTGGATTCTTACCAATCGTCAATCTTTCGTTAAGGAGGTGATCCAGCCGCAGGTTCCCCTACGGCTACCTTGTTACGACTTCACCCCAGTCATCGGCCACACCGTGGTAAGCGTCCTCCTTGCGGTTAGACTACCTACTTCTGGTGCAACAAACTCCCATGGTGTGACGGGCGGTGTGTACAAGGCCCGGGAACGTATTCACCGCGGCATTCTGATCCGCGATTACTAGCGATTCCGACTTCATGGAGTCGAGTTGCAGACTCCAATCCGGACTACGATCGGCTTTTTGAGATTAGCATCCTATCGCTAGGTAGCAACCCTTTGTACCGACCATTGTAGCACGTGTGTAGCCCTGGCCGTAAGGGCCATGATGACTTGACGTCGTCCCCGCCTTCCTCCAGTTTGTCACTGGCAGTATCCTTAAAGTTCCCGACATTACTCGCTGGCAAATAAGGAAAAGGGTTGCGCTCGTTGCGGGACTTAACCCAACATCTCACGACACGAGCTGACGACAGCCATGCAGCACCTGTATGTAAGTTCCCGAAGGCACCAATCCATCTCTGGAAAGTTCTTACTATGTCAAGGCCAGGTAAGGTTCTTCGCGTTGCATCGAATTAAACCACATGCTCCACCGCTTGTGCGGGCCCCCGTCAATTCATTTGAGTTTTAGTCTTGCGACCGTACTCCCCAGGCGGTCTACTTATCGCGTTAGCTGCGCCACTAAAGCCTCAAAGGCCCCAACGGCTAGTAGACATCGTTTACGGCATGGACTACCAGGGTATCTAATCCTGTTTGCTCCCCATGCTTTCGCACCTCAGCGTCAGTGTTAGGCCAGATGGCTGCCTTCGCCATCGGTATTCCTCCAGATCTCTACGCATTTCACCGCTACACCTGGAATTCTACCATCCTCTCCCACACTCTAGCTAACCAGTATCGAATGCAATTCCCAAGTTAAGCTCGGGGATTTCACATTTGACTTAATTAGCCGCCTACGCGCGCTTTACGCCCAGTAAATCCGATTAACGCTTGCACCCTCTGTATTACCGCGGCTGCTGGCACAGAGTTAGCCGGTGCTTATTCTGCGAGTAACGTCCACTATCTCTAGGTATTAACTAAAGTAGCCTCCTCCTCGCTTAAAGTGCTTTACAACCATAAGGCCTTCTTCACACACGCGGCATGGCTGGATCAGGCTTGCGCCCATTGTCCAATATTCCCCACTGCTGCCTCCCGTAGGAGTCTGGGCCGTGTCTCAGTCCCAGTGTGGCGGATCATCCTCTCAGACCCGCTACAGATCGTCGCCTTGGTAGGCCTTTACCCCACCAACTAGCTAATCCGACTTAGGCTCATCTATTAGCGCAAGGTCCGAAGATCCCCTGCTTTCTCCCGTAGGACGTATGCGGTATTAGCATTCCTTTCGAAATGTTGTCCCCCACTAATAGGCAGATTCCTAAGCATTACTCACCCGTCCGCCGCTAAGTGATAGTGCAAGCACCATCACTCCGCTCGACTTGCATGTGTTAAGCCTGCCGCCAGCGTTCAATCTGAGCCATGATCAAACTCTTCAGTTAAAAATCATTTTGCACCTTATTAAAGACAAGGTGCCAATTCTGGCTCATCAATTTTCTGACTTAAATTTCGCTCAAATAAACTTCGAGTAATTTAAACCAATCAATCAATGATAATATTTCGATCAATCAATCAGTAAAAATCCACACAAGTTGTTCTTCATAATTTCTTAATGATCTTCTTCCTGGTTCGTCACCAGCAAGCTAGGTCGGCTATATTACTCTCAATCTCTTAAAAGTCAACAGGTAATTTCGATATTTTTAAAACTTATTCTCAAAACCAACTTCTCTTCAAATTCACTACCTAAAGTAATCAACTTAATTCCAAGTAACTGTTTTTCAACAAGTTCTTATCTGCATCACCGCCGATGGATGTGCATTATAGACCATTAAATTTCATTGGCAAGCGAAAATTAGAAACTTATGACTTGAGCGTTCACTTTTAAACCAACAACAAATATAACCTATTGTTTTATATATCTAATTATTTTAATTATTTATTTTTGACCTAAATAAGCCAAGATCATGCTCGACAATTCGCGCTTAAGTTGTTGTTCTGATATAAGAAAATTGTTCTGACTCACATATCGCATCATCGTAAAAAGCGTACTATTAATAATTACAAAGGATTTATGCTTCACCTGTTCGAAGTCCCACTGATGAGGATTTCTACTAAATGTATATAGCCCTACTTCAAAAAAATGCTTTTCTAAAATCTGAGCAGCTTGCGAATGGCTATAGTTATGCCAATGTTTCAGTACTTCTATAAAAAATCCATGATCGGCTTTTAATGCATTAAACCCTAGCTCTATCGCCAAGGGGATGAGCAGGTCTAAAGGAATATTTCCTTGCTGCACAACCAGCTCTTTAAGTTGATGTCCTAATAGCTCGCTTTTACGGCGTAATAGTTCTTCTATGATTTGATCTTTATTCTCAAAGTATTGGTAAATCGAACCTACACTTACTCCAGATTTCTCTGCAATTTTAGGAGTTGTGGTATGTAGTAACCCATATTGAGCAATACAGTGTTGTGTCGCCTCTAAAATATGGTCAACAATAATTTTTGAACGCTGTTGCTGTGGGGCTTTTCTCATCGGTTGTTTATTCGTTAAATGCGAATTGAATGCGAATAATTATTCATATTAGCCTATTTATTATTCAGTTCAATAAGTAAGTAACGATATGCAAACGATTAGCCCAACTCGACTTGCTTCTTTTAATGACATGCAAGACAGTAATTTCTTTACGCAGTTTTTAAATGTCTGTTGCGAAAAACCAGCTCAACCAAACTATACAGAATATGTATCTTTACAACGTGCTCTTTGTGAAGGGGATATTGAAATGGATAAGGTGATTGATTGGGTTATGCAAGATCCCAAAGGTCACCGAATGATTTTCGAGAAAATATTATTTCAAGGCCGCGATGACCTATCTGAGCCAATACCTACTGATTTGGAAAATTTCTTTAATTACATTGAACAGAAGCCCGAATGGTTAGACCAGTACCAAATTGATGAGGCTATTAAATTTACTCATCGTTTAGGAATAAATAATGGTTTTATTCTTAGAGATTTATCGTTAATGGCAGGATATTTATATCCTGGATTTAATCAGCCCCTAATTTTAACAGGTGCATTGAAGAAACAAGCGGGTACTCGTTTAGCAGAAACTACAAAATGGTGGGTTGATATTACTGAACCTCAGGGGCTTTCTCGTTTAAGCTCAGGTTTCACGTCAACGATTTATGTTCGTTTTATTCATGCACTTGTTCGTCGACAATTAAAAAAGTCTGATCGTTGGGATAGTGAAATTTGGGGAATTCCACTTAATCAATTTGATTTAGCAATGACTAATTTAGCTTTTAGCAGTGTAGTTTTACTTGGTATTAGAGCTTTAGGTGTATGGCCAACGAAACAAGAAGCTAAGACTTTTTTACATTTTTGGCGCTATGTTGGCTGGTTGATGGGTATTGATGAAAAATGGCTTATTCAATCTGAAACTGAAGGTTGGCGGTTACTTTACTGGATGCAGTTTGCTCACCCTCGCTCTGATCATAGCAGTGTTGAATTAGGATCGAGCTTATCTAAAGAGCCTTTTGAGAGAAAATATCTGCATTTACGCTCTTTGCAGCAGAAACTTGCTTACCGACAACATTTAGAACTTACCCAGTTTTTTATTGGTAAGAAAAGAATGAAACTACTCGGATTGCCTCAGCAGTCTGCTTCATGGTTTGCTTATTATCTAATTATGCGTAATTCACTACTTTATAGTGGCGCAAAGCTTTCACCAAAAGTTGAAAAGTTTTTATCCAAATCAGGTCGCAATATACAAAAGCTTGGCTTAACGCTTTATCAGAATCAAGGTAAGGCAAAAACCTTAGCAAGTATGCATCAATAATTTTTAAAACCTAAAAATAAAAAAAGGAAGCCTGTTAACCAGACTTCCTTTTTCAAATATTAAGGCGCTTATTGAGCTGACGAACTATGCATTTCAGCGTGATTCATTTGCTCAGGTGACTCCATCATTTGCTTATTTTTTTGACTTGGCATGTAGTCAGGCTCGTTGTTGATCGCCAAGTAAAAGATAATCATAAATAATAAACTCAAGATAGAAGCCACAATAAGTAACTTCCATCCCCACCACGATTGTTCAGGCGATAATTTATTTGTCATTTCATTTCTCTCTTTAAATTAATATTTTCAGTTCATTTCATTCGCTACAGTTTATTAAAACTTCATGCTCATACGAACCCAGTAATTTCTTCCGATATTGTTGAACTGCTCTTCGCTCGCAAATCCAAACCCTGCACTACCCGCTTTATTTAAGTGTTCTGTATAGGTCTTATCTAATACGTTATCGACACCAACAGAGACATCAATATCTTTACGAAGGTTGTAACTTCCGTTTAGAGAAAGAGTTGAAAAACCTTTACTTGGTTTTAGGTCATATCCCACGATATTACCTTGATGTAGACTCACACGATTTTGCTCAGCAACAGCTCGCCACAATAGACCTAAATTATATTTGTCAGCTACATAGCGGATATTTAAACGACCTTCTAAAGGTGAAATTTGAGGTAGTGGTTTGTCATCTGTAGTGTTTTTACCCCATGCATACATCGCACTCAAATCTGCTTGAATATGGTCGGTAAATTGATATCCAATACCCGCTTCCGCACCTGCGATGGTTGCATCGACATTTTTAGCACCTGCAGTAATATCATGGCTCATATCATGCCCACCCATTCCAGTACTTGGGTGATGGTGATAACTCATTAAAATGTAGTCATCTACTAAGCCCGCATAAGCAGAAGCCCATGTATTTAAAGCACCATGTTGTTGCTGGAAGCCCAGATCTAACTGTAGTGTTTTCTCTGGATTTACACCGTTAAAGGTGTTGGTTGAACCAGCATTACCATGTTTGGGCGAGAAAAGTTCCCAATAATCAGGCATACGCTCTACATAACCTAAACCGATATAGCTTTTTAGGTCGTGCTCAGGATGTTGATTTTCCCAGCGAACAAATGCACTTGGTAAAGTCTTTTCAAGTTTAGTATTGAAACCTTGTGCTTGAGAGTCGGCACGTTCATCTTCAACTGTGACTCGATCTAAACGTACACCTGTAACCAGTTTGTTGAGGTCATTCCACTGATAACCAAGTTCACCAAAAGCACCGTATGATTGAAAACGCATATCTTGACGGTATGGAACATTCATAGAAGGCATATTTGGTGATGACATACTACCGCCATGCTTATTAAATTGAGAATCTACACCTGTAATTAAACTCCACTTATTCCATTCAGAAGTCATGGCTAAACGCGAGTTTAGTGTACGGCGCGTTACTTGCATTGCCATGGCATTCGGCATCAACATGGTCATACCACCATGTATCATTTCAACTAATGGTGGTGTACGTAAGCTAAAGTTATCCATAATATGGTCGTTATAGCTGTAGTTCACCTGCCCTTCAATTTTCTTAATGACATCAGTGATATTTTTCTTTTCGAACCGCAGACCTAAGCTTTCACGCGCAAACTGAGAACCGTCCATTGAGCGTCCAGCATAAAGCGACTCACCATCAGATTTTCCGCCTGTGAGTTCAATCCATGTGTTTTCATCTGGAGTAAAGCCAAGTGCTACATCAGCATTCCACTTTTTCCATGCTGAAGGCACGGTATTGCCGTCACCATCTTGATAACTATTCGACTCTGAACGGTTGGCATTTAAACGGATATATTTCTTCTCATCACCAATTGCCGCTTCAACATTATGGTCAATACGTCCATATGAACCTAGCAAGACACTCGCTTGTCCACGATAAGGTTTTTCTGTGGTGAGCTTTTCAGGCTGACGTTCAAAAAGAACAGTCGCAGCAGAACCTGTATTGGCATATTGAACCGTTTGCGGACCTTTAATGACAGAAATACGGTCATAACTTTCAGGTGAAATATAAGAAGTTGGAGCATCCATACGGTTTGGGCAGGCACCTAAGTTCTCTGTACCATCCGTTAGAATTTTGATGCGTGAGCCAAACATGCCTCGGAATGTCACATCGCCATTTGTTCCACCGCTTTGTATTGAGTTGAAACCCATAATACTTTGTAGATAGTCTGCGCCATCTGTAGCAGGTACTGGCTGAATTGGCTGCTTTGGATCTGCATGTACGATCAAGCCATTTGCATCATTGCCTTGCTGTGCTGTAACAACAATGGGTGCTAATGAATGAAGTGAATTTGTATCGGTATCATTTTTTTGAGAATCAGCAAAAGCTAGACCTGAATGAGAGACAGCAAACATCGCAACCCATAAAGGTTGTAATAAAAATTTAGAATGTGGCATTTTTATACGCTCTAAAACATAAATAAAGTGATATTGAAGTCAGTTAAGACCCCAACAAAAATTGCTTTTATTTATGCAAATAGAGGTGGTGCGCGCCCTTGCGGGAGTAGGAAAAGTCGCTGTAGCGCAAAGTAAACATGTCGAAATGCTTGTTGATAAGCGACTAAGCGGACTTGTATGCGGACTAAGACTTCTTTTACGCCGAATTCAGGTGGTAAAACTAGATTGGCATAGACGGTACAATATTGACACTGGTGATTTGCATCATGATGATCATGTTGTCCGGAAGCTTGTGCCTGTTCAATATGATGTTCATGATGTGAATGCATGGTATGTGACATGGTTTCCATTTGTGCTTTAGGTTTAAGCAAAGCACGAGTAATAGTTTCACAGACCGGAGCAATTTGATATTGCTTCGGTAATAGCGGCTGTAGAAATACCGCAACCTGTAAAAATACTGCTGCACATGCAAGCAATAAACCACTACGAAAAACCAAAAATCACATCCACACTATATTAATGTTTCAAGAATAGAAATTTTTAACGTTTTACTGCAACTTTTTCACGCTCACGTTGACGAACAACTTTTTCGACTTTTTCTCGAGCACGCTGACGTTTAAGTGGCGACAAATAATCCACAAATAATTTGCCATTTAAGTGATCCATTTCATGTTGGATACAAACAGCGAGAAGTCCATCAGCTTCTATCTCAAATGCTTGACCTTCAAGGTTAATTGCCTCAATTTTCACACGTGACGGGCGCTCAACTTTATCGTATATTTGTGGCACCGATAGGCAGCCTTCTTCGTACTGCTGCTTATCTTCTGTCAGTGGAGTGATTTTGGGGTTAATAAAAACCAAGGGTTCATCTTTAGCTTCAGATAAATCTATAACGATTAACTGAATATGACGATCTACCTGTGAAGCTGCTAAACCAATACCGGGTGCGGCATACATGGTTTCAAGCATATCTGCTGCAAGTTGACGAATTTCATCAGTAACTTCTTCAACAGGCTTAGCAATGGTACGAAGACGGGGATCAGGAAAACTTAAAATAGGTAATAAGGCCATACTGACGTCCTCACTTATGCCATTGATTGAAAAACCAAATGAAGGAAATACTTCATCGAAAAATTGTGTGTAAGCCGCCTATTATAACGCATCTGCACGCATAATTTTTAGGAATTATCATAATGAAAAAGGTTTTTAACGGCATGGTTGAATTTCATGCTTTGGGGATAAAAAAGCATTTACTTGCTTTCGCACTTTTTACAGGGGTTGCAATGGGTACAGTAGCAGAGGTTCATGCTGCTAGTCCGAACCATAATCCACCCTCTCTAAAAAGTAATGCACCACATGTCTACGTTGTAAAACGCGGAGATACCCTGTGGGATATTTCCGGTCATTTCCTAACTAAACCTTGGCGCTGGCCAGAAATCTGGGCAAATAATCAACATGTCAAAAATCCACACTGGATTTATCCTGGTGACCGATTATTGTTATGCAGTTTAGCTGGTCGACCATTAATAGGTAAGGATGAGGGAGATGGTTGTGTTGGCATTATTCGTCGCTACACAGGCCAAATGACAAACTTGCAACCTCAAGTTCGCGTGGAATCTCTCAACGATAACGTACCTGTTATTCCGCTTGAACATATCAAACAGTGGTTGGAACACAGCACAATTTTACCAGCCGATGCAATTGAACATACTCCATATATCGTGGGAACTGCCGATCAACGTGTGCTTGCAGCAAAAGGTCAAACTATTTATGCACGCGGACAAGGTTTAGTTAATGGTCAACGTTATGCAGTTTACCGTGAAGGTGAACCTTACTATTTCACAGACAGTAAAGGTAAAAAGCACAGTCTAGGTATTGAACTACAACAAGTTGCCTCAGGGATTGCCATCTCTTCTGAAAAGGACATAACAACACTTGAGTTAACTGATAGCTACGATTCCGAAGTCCGTCGTGGCGATCGGGTTATGCCAGAAGAAGATGCAACACTGCCTACTTTATTTTATCCAGTAGATGCCAAACAAGTTACAGATGCCGGAAAGATCATTCGTGTAATGGGTTCAATTGGTAGCGCTGCCAAAAATAGTGTGGTGACTTTGGACCGAGGTGCAGCACAAGGGATTCAAGTGGGGCAAGTTTTTGATATTACCCAAAAAGGTGAAACCATTCGAGATCCAAAAACCAAAGAACCAATACAATTACCTGGACAACAGATTGGTAGTCTGATGGTTTTTGGAACCTTTGATCAGCTTAGCTATGCCTATGTATTAGAAAGTGACTTACCTATTAAAGTAGGTTCAAGTATTCAGCCACCTCGTTTTGATGATTAACGCTGGATATACACTTTACAATGCTCACTCAACTTTCTTCACACCATTACCACACGCTTAAAGTGTGGTATTTGGTGCAGCACTCTTTAGTTAGTTTCAAAAAAATTGTCGATTATTTTGGTAGCTGTGAAAAGGCGGTCCAACCTACGGGGTTGTCCGAATGGCGCAATCTCGGATTACATGCTAATCATTTAAAACGTGTAGATGAATTTCAAACTGCTCAGGGTCAGGCTCAATTTGAAAAACTGATTCAGCAGATCCAGCAACATACGGACTTTATTTTAACCTCAGATGATTCTGGCTATCCTACGCAATTATTACCATATACAGACCATCCACCCATCATTTTTGGAAAAGGCCAAGCTCAAGCCTTATTGCAACCACAAGTTGCAATTGTAGGTAGTCGAAAACCAAGCCCACATGGTCGTCAGGTTGCTTATGATTTTGCGTATTACTTAAGTGAAAAAGGTTTTTACGTAAGTAGTGGCTTGGCATATGGCATTGACGAAGCTGCTCACCAAGGAGCTTCAGCACATCAACGTACTATTGCAGTAACGGGAACAGGTTTAGATAGTACCTACCCAGCTCAAAATAAAAAACTTGCAGAGCAGATCTTGGCTCAAAACGGCGCCATTATTACTGAGTTTTTGCCAGGTACGCCGCCCTTACAACAGCATTTCCCTCGCAGGAACCGAATTGTTAGTGGTCTGAGTTTAGGGGTGTTAGTGGTAGAAGCGACTTTAAAAAGTGGTTCTCTCATTACTGCCAACAAAGCTGCCGAACAAGGTAAAACAGTATTTGCTATTCCTGGCCATATTTATAGTGAGTTCCATCAAGGTTGCCATCAGCTCATTCGTGAGGGAGCCATTTTAGTCGATCATCCTGAACAGATTGTTGAGGACCTTGCTTTACCTACCCAATGGCAAAGCCAACAGCAAAACTCAACTGAGGAGGTAGTCGTTGCTTGCGCCCCAGAAATTCCTGAGCATTTAATTAACCTTTACCAGTCTTTAGACTGGGTCGGACAAAATATTGATCAGCTTGTTCTACACCATTCTCAGACTGTGGCAGAACTCACCTCTTCACTCATGGAACTAGAACTACTTGGTTTATGTATGCAACAATCAGGACTGTATTTACGTTGTCGCTCTTAGTAAAGGCGCGCACAACAGCAATTCTGTCTGATTGAAAGGAAGAGTATTACCATGATTACCACCTCAGTTACCGAAGCAGCCGAAAGTTTACATCAAGGTCAAGTCTTGGCGTATCCAACTGAGGCCGTTTGGGGGCTAGGTTGTGACCCTTTTGATGAACAAGCTTTCCAAAAAATTCTAGAGCTGAAACAAAGACCTATTCAAAAAGGGGTCATTTTATTAGCAGGTCATATTAGTCAAGTTGAACACCTGTTGGCCTCTTTACCTGAAGCGACTCAACACGAAATTATTGATTGTTGGACGAATCACAAACTTTCAGAAAGAGCTACAACTTGGCTATTACCTGCTGGCGAACATATTCCTTCATGGATTAAAGGTGAACATCCTCTTGTCGCTGTTCGAGTGACCACGCATCCTTTATGTGTAGCATTATGCAATGCTTTTCATGGGTTTATTGTCTCGACCAGTGCCAACCCAAGTGGGCAAGAGCCTGCTCATTCACTACAAGACGCCTGCCAATACTTTGGTTCACAATTAAACTATCTCAATGGTGATTTAGGCCAAAGTCAGCAGCCAAGTAGAATTATTAATGCTCTCACTGGAGAGATTATCCGCGCCTAATCTCAGACAAAAAAAAGCTCAGTTATATAGGGATAACTGAGCATAAAAAAGGATGGGTATATACCGCATCCAGAGGGTTTGGATATCTCTGCAACGAAAGATAATTTGCAAAAAACAGCATCTTTCGTAGTGGTCGCTATTATGTAGTAAGTGATCAAATGTGAGAAATATATTATTTCTCTAAAAAAAACATGAAAAGTGTAGGGAATTTAAGGTTTTTCGCTTAATAATTAAAATTATATTAATATTTTTATTCGGCTTTTTTAATATTTATATTTCAATCTATTTTTATAAACTATTTATAAATCATATAGAAAAACTTTAACTAATAAAAAAATGGCATATTTTTATCAGTTTTTTAAAAATATGCCATAGTTTTTTTAACCGCTTTAGTTTTGCTCTTGTATGAGTTCACTCTTTTTAGAGCTCACCTTCTTTTGAGCCATAACGATACCAATTAAAATTATTACGCCACCTATTGTGTGATAAATAGTCCACTGCTCAGACAACCAAACGCTTGCAATAATTGCGGTAAAGACTGGAACCAAGTTCATGAAAATACTAGTTCTATTAGGACCTAATTGCTGAACAGCTAACATCCAAACTAAAGGCGCAATGAGTGAAGCAAATACTCCTGCATAAATAGCGCTTGGCGCATTTTGTGCATTTAAAGCATCCAGTCCAAACCAGAAAATTAAAGGCAGATGAAACACAACAGAAAAACCAATCTGGACATATAAGCTCGTCATGATTGGTAGAGGTAGCTGCCACTTTTTAAGGAAAACGCCATAAAATGCATAGAAAAATACAGCAATAATCATTAATGCATCACCAAGATGTCCACCTCCACTTAATAACTGGCTAATATTCCCTTGGGACATGACATATAACAAACCAGCGAAAGATAAAATACTGCCAAAAACTGCATATCGATTAGGTACATCTTTTAAAATGGCAAGCGAAACAAAGATCGTAAATATAGGGATAAATGCATTCACAATACCCATATTGGTTGCACTGGTATAATGGGCAGCCGTATAAGCAAGCCCTTGATAAAGCACCATCCCAAATGCACTTAACACAGCCAACTTAGGCAAATATGGTATTACTAGTCGTCTTTGTCTCCACACAGGCATAAACATAAATGGAGTCAAAATAATAAAAGCGATTAGCCACCGATAGAAGCTAATGCTTACTGGAGAAATATAATCCGAGACATAGCGGGTGACTACAATGTTTAAAGACCAAATCAGTACTGCCAAAATGGGAAAAATAAATGCCCATTTGTGATATTTCATGACCTGACTCATAGTAATACACCATCTACAAAAGAGATTTTATTTTGAAGAATGTCTTAATAAATTGAAATATCGTATTTCCGACATTGATATTGAACTTAGGACATCATCTTTTTCTAGAATCTAAAATAATGCCCAAGCTTTCACGGCATGCCCTACCACTTTATGTAATTGCTCACTACTCGCACCATCTCTCGCTTGAATAGTAAGCCCTTGAATAACAGTAGTATAAAAATCAGTCACTTCCTGTAAAGGTGCATGAGAAGATAAATCCCCTTGCTCCACACCTTGCTGAAGGCGTTTTAATAATTTTTCTTTTGTCTTTATGCGCTTATCTAATAGGTTTTGCTGTACATCTTGAGTTGCATCAGAGCAATTCATAGCAGCAACAACCACCATACAACCTGCTGGCTTATTCGGCTGAACCAATCTTTTAACAATGTCATAAAGATATAACTCAACAGCAATTTTTGCAGTTTTTGCTTCTACAAATATAGTGTCAATTGGACATCCTTCATGAGCTAAATAGTAATCAACACATCTGTAGAACAACCCTTCTTTGTCGCCGAAGGCACTGTACAAGCTAGGTGCTGTAATTTCCAAAGCTTGTGTTAAATCACTAATAGACGTTGCTTCATAACCATGCTCCCAAAACAGCAACATTGCTTTTTGCAAAACCTGTTGTTCATCAAAGCATTTAGGGCGTCCACGCTTTTTTTTCAGAGCGTCTTCTGTAACAGCTAAATTCGTTTCATGCCTATTTGTCATAAAGATCACATCTATTTTTATAACAATCGTTATTAAATTAATTGACGTTCGATTTTTTATCAACTATTTTATTTTCATAATGATCGTTAGTTAATTAATAAATTGCCTTTCTTCACTCTAAATTTAGCCAAGTAAGGATTTCCTATGGACCAATCTTCTATTTCTAAAGCGCGACCCACGACCTCCCCTCAAGGGAGCTGGTTTGCCATTTTGGCCGTTGCGATTGCAGCGTTTGCATTAGTAACAAGTGAATTTTTACCTGTTGGTGTTTTAAATAGTGTTGCAACAGATTTAAATATTTCTGTAGGTACAGCAGGTCTTATTATTACTGTACCCGGCATTATGGCAGCAATTGCCGCCCCTCTATTACCTGTATCTGTAAAACAACTTGATCGGCGTTATGTGCTTATCTTGCTGACAGCCATTATGGTCATTGCCAATACCATTACTGCCTTTGCAGAAAACTTCCATATTTTATTACTCAGTCGCTTAATTTTAGGTATTTCAATTGGTGGATTCTGGGCGACAGCAATTGCTTTAAGTGGGAAATTAGCTCCCTCGCATCTTCCTATTGCGAAAGCAACAGCTGTAGTAATGGCTGGTGTAACTTTTGCGACAGTTTTAGGTGTTCCGATTGGAACATGGTTAAGTGAGTTTTATGGTTGGCGCAGTGCTTTTGGAATTACAGCAGGAATTGGTTTAATTGTTTTAATCTTACAATTAATCTTCTTACCTAAACTTGTTCCAGACTCCGCAATTCATATAAGAGACTTACCAGCATTATTACGTACTCCTAAAGCACGTAGTGGTATGTTGATTGTTTTACTGATCGGACTTGCTCATTTTTGTGCCTATAGCTATTTAGCACCTTTCTTCAAAAATATTGCAGGCTTTAACGGCACAACAATTAGTTCATTACTATTGCTCTATGGAATTGCAGGTATTTTCGGAAATGCATTTGCCGGATATAGCGGTAATTTAAATGTCCGATATACTCTTGCCTTTGTTAGTGCTTGTTTTGCGATTGTATTTTTTGGATTTCCACTTTTTGCCATTCATGAATTTGGTGCTATTGTCTTAACAGCTTTATGGGGCTTCGCATTTGGTGCTTTCCCTACCTCAGCAAATATCTGGATGTTTGTCCATGCACCAAATGCAGTTGAAAAAGGTATGCCACTTTTTGTAGGTATGTTTCAGGTGATGATTGCGACAGGTTCATTATTAGGTGGATATGTAGTTGATCATTTCAATGAAAATACTTTAATTTATGGTGTATTAAGCTTTGTTGCCCTAGCATTACTGAGTACATTTACCTTAGCAAAAGGTTTAAATAATCCTAAAGCTACTTGTGAAAATTAAAATATGAATCAGAGCACATAAATGAAAAATGAGGACCAGCAATTTTCTTTATTGAACAGTATAGAAGTTCATGAATTTCTATACCAAAAAGAAGATATTGTTCGTCCTCACGCATCTCTCTGGGGAGATTTTAATTTCAGTTTGAATGGCATTTTGGAAATGCAAGTAGAGGAACAAATCTACTTGTCTCCCCCAAGCTATGGGCTTTGGATTCCACCTCAAACGGTTCATCAATCTACTCATATCGATCACGAAATTCACTATATCTGTATTCGACTACACCCTAGCCTCTGTTCTATTTTAGGTGACGTCTGTAAATGCTTTAGTATTCAGCCTTTCTTTCGAACCTTAGTTTTACAAATTCTCGAACAGCAAAAACAAATCGAAAACCCTGAATATTTAGAGCATCTTCTACAAGTTTTGTTCGATCAACTCAAACAAGCACCTGCATATTCACACTATTTACCGCAAACACGCCATCCTGTTTTATTACCTATTCTAGAAAAACTTTCAGACCCCTTACTTTTTGATCATTCTTTACAACAATTAATTCAAAACTTCTCGGTCAGTGATCGCCATTTATTACGTTTGAGTCAACAAGAGCTTCAGCTTTCATTGTCAGAATGGCGTAACCGAGCCAAAATTGTTTATGCCATTCATCAGATCCGCCAAGGGACATCCATTAAACGTTTAGCATACGATTTAGGTTACCAACATAGCTCAAGTTTTATCGAGTTTTTTAAACGCTATACTGGGCAAACGCCTATTCAAATCAGAAATAACTAAAATTCAGTTTATCTTTAAAAACTTTTTCTTTTTTGAACACGAATATTATTGCACTACCCCTCAATAGCAGTTAAAACAAATGCGTTACTTGATATCAATTAAAATCTTTAGGAAAGACTCATGACACAATCTGTATATCACATTCCAGTAAAAGCCATTTCAGGCGAAACGGTTGATCTTGAACAATACAAAGGTAAGGTTTTACTTATTGTAAACACTGCTTCTAAATGTGGTTTAACTCCTCAATACGAAGGTCTAGAAAAGCTTTATCAAGCAAAGAAAGATCAAGGTCTTGAAATTTTAGGTTTCCCTGCAAACAACTTTAAAGAACAAGAACCAGGTTCTGATGAAGAAATTCAGCAATTCTGTTCATTAAATTACGATGTTCACTTCCCTTTATTTTCTAAAGTGTCTGTTGCAGGTGAAGATAAGCATCCACTTTATGCAACTTTGACAGCCGCTCAACCAGAACGTGCCGGTGAAGGCCCTTTCCGTGAGCGTTTAGAAGGTTTAGGTATTCCAACTAATCCAGCTCCAGAAGTTTTATGGAACTTCGAAAAATTCTTAATTAATAAAAATGGCGAAGTAGTAGCACGTTTTGCCCCAAACATAACTGCAGATGATGAACAAATCGTTAAAGCAGTTGAAGCAGAATTAGCAAAATAACGTTTTAAAAAAACGTAAAAAAGAGCGTTTTCTACGCTCTTTTTTATTATCTGGTCAAAGTGTTGTTTGTTTGCAAAAATACAATCTTTCTCCATATTTTATGCCTATAGTACCTTTTGCTTTATTTGATGTTGTTTGTAGTTATGAAAAAAGTTTTACAGGGTGCTTTTCTTCCTTTTGTAATTTTTGCCTCAGGCATGCTTTTACTCGGGTGTGATCAGGCACAAGACCATGCTACTGCACAAGAAAATACTGAAATAAACGAACAGACATCTGATCAATCTATTGAACGCCAAGAGTCAGATATCGCTCAGAGTAAAAATGAACTTAAAAGCGGTAATATTTTTTATATGGTTCGAGATGCAGCTAATTTACAACTTAAAGCTGGAGATTATGTTGAACAACTTAAAGATACTCAACTTGACGTTGAACAAGCAATTCAAGATAAAGATCAAAATGAATTAAAAACAACTGTTGCAACTTTAAAACAGCAATTGCAAGGTTTAAATCAAGCTCTTCTCACCTTGGATATCAAAAGTCAGGAAATTGAGAATATCCGCCAAAGTTTATTACAGGCCAATCAACAAGCTCTTAGCATGCCGCTATTAAACGGGAAATTAGATCAAATCAATTTTGACAAAATTGAAAAGCAACTGAATACCATTCAAATGGATATGGTTAAACTCGCAGCTATGATTATGGCTGGAGATGAAAAATCAGATTCAAAAACTGACTCTTAATCTAAAATACATATCATAAAAAAAGCCACCTTACGGTGGCTTTTTTTATCTCAAACCCACACTTAAAGTGCGCGGTTTTTGATTTTACGAATAGTTTCAAGCTGTGCAGCTGTTTCTGCCAAGGCAGCCAAAGCAGCAGCAGAGTCCAAATCACTCTTTTGGTTCGCAAGCAATTGTTCAGCATGTTTACGTGCTTCTAAAATTGCAGCTTCATCCAAATTGTCTGCACGGATTGCAGTATCTGCAAGAACCGTCACAACATGAGGTTGAACTTCTAAAACACCGCCAGATACATAGACGATTTCTTCTGTACCATTTTCCAACTGAACACGAATCGGGCCCGGTTGAAGCAAGGTTACGAGTGGAGCGTGCCCTGGTAAAATACCAAGCTCACCACCAGAACCTTTCGCGATTAACATCGTTACTGCGCCAGAGTAAATAGACTCTTTAACACTTACGACATCACATTGCATAGTCGCCATGAGATGATCTCCTTAAATTAGAGTTTCTCAGCTTTAGCAATCACTTCGTCAATACCACCAACCATATAGAACGCTTGTTCTGGGATGTGATCGTATTCACCAGCTAATAGACCTTTAAAGCCACGAATCGTTTCTTTAAGCGATACTAATTTACCAGGAGCACCAGTAAACACTTCAGCTACGTGGAATGGTTGAGAGAAGAAACGTTGGATTTTACGCGCACGGTAAACAACCAATTTATCTTCTTCAGCTAACTCATCCATACCCAAGATTGCGATGATGTCTTTAAGCTCTTTATAACGTTGCAAAATGTTCTGTACAGAACGTGCAATTTCATAATGCTCTTGACCAACAACTAATGGGTCTAACTGACGTGAAGTTGAGTCAAGTGGATCGATCGCTGGATAGATACCAGAAGATGCGATGTCACGGCTCAATACTACTGTTGCATCTAAGTGAGCAAATGTAGTTGCAGGCGATGGATCTGTTAAGTCATCGGCAGGTACATATACTGCTTGGATCGATGTGATCGAACCAGATTTAGTAGACGTAATACGCTCTTGAAGAACACCCATTTCTTCTGCAAGTGTAGGTTGGTAACCTACCGCAGATGGCATACGACCTAACAATGCTGATACTTCAGTACCTGCAAGTGTATAACGGTAGATGTTGTCGACGAATAATAATACGTCACGACCTTTACCATTTTCGTCTTTTTGATCACGGAAGTATTCAGCCATCGTCAAACCAGTTAACGCTACGCGTAAACGGTTACCTGGTGGCTCGTTCATCTGACCGTAGACCATTGCTACTTTGTCAAGAACGTTAGAATCTTTCATTTCGTGATAGAAGTCGTTACCTTCACGAGTACGTTCACCAACACCAGCAAACACAGATAAACCTGAGTGAGCTTTCGCGATGTTGTTGATCAACTCCATCATGTTAACGGTTTTACCAACACCAGCACCACCGAACAAACCAACTTTACCACCTTTTGCAAATGGGCAAAGTAAGTCGATGACTTTAATACCAGTTTCTAAAAGATCAGTAGAAGCTGCTTGTTCAGCATAAGAAGGTGCTTGACGGTGAATCGGCAAACGCTCTTCAGTCGCTACAGGACCTGCTTCATCAATTGGGCGACCCAAAACGTCCATAATACGACCAAGCGTAGCTGGACCTACTGGAACAGAAATCGGTGCATTTGTGCTGGTTACGTTAAGGCCACGTTTAAGACCTTCTGTAGAACCCATTGCGATGGTACGAACAACACCATCGCCAAGCTGTTGCTGAACTTCTAATGTAGTTTCAGTACCGTCAACTTGGAGAGCGTCATAGATCTTAGGAACGCTATTGCGCTCAAACTCGACGTCGATAACCGCGCCGATGATCTGAATGATACGACCGCTACTCATTGCTGTCTCCTCAATTCAAACTTAATAATGTTAAACGGCAGCGGCACCGCCAACGATCTCGGAAATTTCCTGAGTAATCGCGGCTTGACGCAGCTTGTTGTAAATGAGTTGTAGGTCTTTAATCAGTTGTCCTGCGTTGTCTGTCGCTGCTTTCATCGCGACCATACGAGCTGACTGCTCACATGCAACGTTTTCAATCACACCTTGATAAACCATAGACTCGATATAGCGAACCAACAAACCATTTAACAATTCTTCTGCTTCTGGTTCGTAGATATAGTCCCAACCATAAGTACGGTTGAGATCATCGCCTTCTTCTGCTGGTGCTAAAGGAACAAGTTGTTCTACTTTAGGCTGCTGAGTCATTGCATTAATGAAGCCATTTGATACGAGGTAGATACGATCTAATTCGCCCTTATCAAATGCATCAAGCATAACTTGAACTGAGCCAGTTAACTGTTCCAAACTCGGCGCATCGCCAAGTTGGGTAGTTGCACCAAGCACTTTACCGCCGTAATTCTTAAAAAACGAAACCGCTTTTTGACCAATTAAAGCAAATTCAACTTCAATTGACTGCTGTTGTTGTGCTTTGACATGCTGCACAACTTTCTTGAACAAGTTAATGTTCAAGCCACCTGCCAAACCACGATCTGAAGACACTACGATATAGCCAACACGCTTAACTGGGCGATCAACCATATAACGGTGTTTGTATTCAGGGTTTGCTTGGACTAAGTGAGCAATTACACGGCGCATATTATCGGCATACGGACGGCCCTGAGCCATGCGCTCTTGCGCACGACGCATTTTAGAAGCAGCTACCATTTGCATCGCGCGAGTAATCTTTTGCGTGCTCTTGATACTAGCTACTTTGGCGCGAATTTCTTTTAAATTTGCCATACGCTTAACCTAGTATTCGAAAGCTCTTTCGAGCTTCCGAAGGTTGATCCGTGAACCAAACTTAACTAAAACTGAACTTAGTAAGTTTGAGTCGCTTTAAAGCTTTCAATACCTGCTTTGATTGCTGCTTCGATGTCTTTGTTGTAATCACCAGTTTCATCGATTTGTTTCATCAACGGAGCATATTCAGAGCGGAAGTAAGAAATTAACGCAGCATCAAAGTCTACGATTTTCTTAACTTCTACGTCAGCCATATAGCCTTCGTTAGATGCATAAACAGAAACAGCTTGGTCAGCAATTGAGTAAGGAGCATATTGCTTTTGCTTCATTAACTCAGTTACACGTTGACCATGTTCAAGTTGTTTACGAGTTGCTTCATCAAGGTCAGAAGCGAACTGAGCAAACGCAGCCAATTCACGGTATTGTGCTAAAGCAGTACGGATACCACCAGACAATTTTTTGATGATCTTAGTTTGAGCAGAACCACCAACACGAGATACAGAGATACCCGCGTTCACAGCAGGACGAATACCTGCGTTGAATAATGATGTTTCTAAGAAGATCTGACCGTCAGTAATCGAAATTACGTTCGTTGGTACGAATGCAGATACGTCACCCGCTTGAGTTTCAATAATTGGCAATGCAGTTAAAGAACCAGTTTGACCAGTTACTGCGCCATTAGTGAATTTCTCAACGTAGTCAGCAGATACACGTGAAGCACGTTCAAGAAGACGTGAGTGAAGATAGAATACGTCACCCGGATACGCTTCACGACCTGGTGGACGACGTAAAAGCAATGAAATTTGACGGTAAGCAACTGCTTGCTTAGACAAATCATCATAAATGATAAGAGCATCTTCACCGCGGTCACGGAAGTATTCACCCATTGTACAGCCAGAGTACGGAGCTAAGTACTGCATTGCAGCAGGATCAGCAGCCGCAGCAGCGACAACAGTTGTATACGCCATAGCGCCAGTTTCTTCTAGCTTACGCACAACGTTTGCAATTGTTGATTGTTTTTGACCAATCGCAACGTATACGCATTTAATGCCAGAATTTTTCTGAGCGATAATCGCATCGATCGCCATCGCTGTTTTACCAGTTTGACGGTCACCAATAATCAACTCACGTTGGCCACGGCCAACAGGAATCATTGTATCAACTGATTTATAACCAGTTTGAACAGGCTCATCTACAGATTGACGCCAAATTACACCTGGTGCTACTTTTTCAACAGCATCAGTTAATTTCGCATCAATTGGGCCTTTACCATCAATTGGGTTACCCAAAGCGTCGACAACACGGCCAAGAAGTTCAGGACCAACTGGAACTTCTAATACACGACCTGTACAACGAGCTTTTTGACCTTCTTGAAGGCTTAGGTAGTTACCTAAAACAACGGCACCCACTGAATCCTGTTCTAGGTTCAGTGCCATACCAAATAAGCCGCCGTCGAATTCGATCATTTCACCGTACATTGCATCAGCAAGACCGTGAATGCGCACGATACCGTCGGATACCATAACAATGGTACCTTCGTTTTTAGCGGTCGCGCTGGTGTCCAGATCTCCGATACGCTGTTTAATGAGCGCACTGATCTCGGATGGATTCAGTTGTTGCATTGCGCTATTCCTCAATCTTTTATTAGTTCAGTCTTCATCATTTGCATTATGCAAGAAGACGAGTACGCATTTTTTCAAGCTTGTTAAGCGCAGAATCATCTATCACTTGATCGCCTGCACGAATTACAACACCTGCAATAAGCTCAGGTTTAACTTCAACTGAAACAGTTACAGTACTGTTAAAACGCTTTTCTAAAGCAGATTTCAACAGTTGTTCTTGTTCAGCAGTTAATGGGAAAGCCGATTCAATCACGACATCCACATTGTTGTTATTCTGTGATTTAAGCTGTTCATATTCTGCTTCAATTTCAGGTAACAACATTAAACGATCGTTATCTGCAAGAAGTGTCAAAAAGTTAGACACTGCTTGAGATTGATCTTCACCTAAAACTTTAGCAAAAAGCTTCACTTGCTCCACAGGAGTAAGTTCAGGGCGATTTAAATAAGCGGAAAATGCTTCGTCTTGCACCGCAGCACTGAGCACTTGTAACGCATTCGACCAATTGTCTGTTGCACCTTGCTCAGAAGCATAAGCAAATGCTGCTTTGGCATACGGACGTGCCAACGTCAAGAGTTCAGCCATGATTCGCCTCTCTTAAAGTTTAGCAGCCAGCTGTGACAGCATGGCATTATGAGCATCTGCGTCAACTTGCTGGTTCAGGATTTTTTCTGCGCCAGTTACTGCCAAGGCAGCTACTTGTTGACGTAATTCTTCGCGAGCAGAATTGATTTCTTGATCAACAGCTTCTTTAGCCTGTTGACGAATACGCTCACCTTCAGCCGCAGCTTGAGTACGCGCTTCTTCGATCAATTGTGCTGCACGACGGTTCGCTTGTTCGATCAATTGAGCCGCTTGTGCTTTAGCTGCATCAAGCTCTTGCTTTACTTGCGATTGTGCATCGGCAAGATCAGCTTTCGCTTTTTCTGCTGCATTTAAGCCATCAGCAATTTTACGCTGACGCTCACTAATCGCATTGATTAGTGGTGGCCAAACAAACTTCATGCAGAATGCAACAAAGCATGCAAACGCAATCGCTTGACCAATCAATGTGAGGTTGATATTCATTGCAATTCCTCAAATAGTGGATTTAGGAATTAAGATGATTAACCTACAAATGGATTAGCGAAGATGAAGAACAAGCCAATACCAACACCGATCATAGGCACAGCATCAAGAAGACCCGCGATTAAGAACATACGAGTTTGAAGTTGTGGAGCCAATTCTGGTTGACGAGCTACAGCTTCTAGAAAGCGACCACCCAAAAGACCAAAACCAATCGCAGTACCTAAAGCACCGAAAGCGATCAAGATAGCAGATGCAATTGCAACTAGACCTAAAGTGAGTTCCATGAAAAATTCCTCAGAGGTTAGGTTATTACCAAATTAAATTAAAAAAAATTCAGCCCAACCATCGTTTGATAGTTAGGCAATACCATTAATGTTTTTCGCTTGCCATGCTCAAGTAAACGATGGTAAGCATCATAAAGATGAATGCCTGCAACGTGATTACAAGAATGTGGAAGATCGCCCAAGGCACAGACAACGCCCATTGAATCCAGAACGGCAATAAAGCAATTAGGATAAAGATCAACTCACCGGCATACATGTTACCGAATAGTCGGAGAGCTAATGAAATCGGACGAGCAAGGAATGTTACCAATTCCAAAATCAAGTTCACTGGAATAAGCAACGCTTTTGCAACTGGATTACTTGGGTTAAATGGGTTAAGTGCCAATTCACCTACGAAACCACTAACACCCTTTTCGCGGATGCTGTAGAACAAGATAAGTACAAATACAGATAAAGACATACCTAAAGTAATGTTTGGATCTGTAGATGGAACGATCTTGAAGTAAACGTGGTGAGGGTTCATACCAAATACGTTTGCACCTACAAACGCTGCAACTTGAGGAATCCAGTCAACTGGGATCAAGTCCATTAAGTTCATGAGGAAAATCCACACGAAAATAGTGAGTGCAAGCGGAGCGATTAAACGTGATTTGCCATGAAAAGTATCACGGACACTTGAGTCAACAAACTCGATGATCATTTCAATTGCAGACTGGAATTTAGTTGGAACACCTGCATTAGCAGCTTTCGCAACGATCCAGAACATCAAACAGAAAATAACACCAAGGCCAATTGACCAACCCATTGAATCCAAGTGAATTGCAGTGAACCCCATCGAATGAGCTTCTTCAGCAGTCTCAGCCAATTTCCATGTACCGTCTGGCATTTTGCCATAGGTCATATTGGTCAAGTGATGCTTGATATACTCTGTCGAAGTGAGGGCATGTTCTTCAGCAGCCATAAATCACACCTGGTCAATGTCAATTACTAAAAAGAAGGGTTACGAACATCGGCGTACTGTCGATATCTCGCCACCCTCCAAAAAATCTTCAATTCTTCTTGTTTCTACACCCGTTTTTGTTGACGTGACACCCAAAACGGAGCGACCCACGACATTGCCTGAACGAGAATAAAACCAAACAGCAATGCTAACGGTGATAAAGGTTTAACATTGCTCAAAATCAAAATAAATCCAACGATCATGATTGCAAATTTGCCTAACATGCCCCTATACATGTTAGACAGCACTTGTTTTGATGCTCTCGCACCTGCTGTTCTGAAGGATTGCCAAGAGAAATAACCCATAGCAAGCCAGCAAACCAGTGCACCAAGTGCCGCACTTAATGCTGCTGTCATGTCTTTTATGCTCCACGCCACGAGGGCGGAAACAGGGATCATACATGCTTGTAAGAAGACCAAAGCTTTTGCTAATCGTCGGTCAATCAAGCGACTAGTTCGGCTCATTATTTATCCACTCACAGCATAAATGCTTGACAAGTTTAGCTGATGATCGCTTTTAATCGCAGGCATTATAGAGTTACACCCCTGAACATGCAATCTTTTCCCGACTTTAGTCGGGGTTTTTCATGACAGGTGGTGCTGACGCTACAGTCAGCCTTTGTTTATTTTTTATCTTACTTTTGCGTACTTAATACACATTTATCTGTTTTTATAGCCAGTTTCTTCCATGCAGTGACGAAATCATCCTCGTTATTCATGCTCTCGTCTACAGGCTGAAAAGTAATGTTACCTAATTTTTGATACTGACTTTTAGTGGTAAAACTTTCCGCCAACAAACACATCTGATCTTTTGGTCGATTATCATTAAGATACTTAATTTGAGCTGCTGTTGGTGCAACATGAGGATCATCTGTCAAAGCACCTGCAAACTTTAAGTTTAAAGAGCGTTCTAAATATTGATAGGCATCATGATATGACCAATATGGCTTACCATTACTTGTACTGTCATAAGCTTGTGCTGCCTGAAACATTTTGCGAGCAAAGATATTGGCATTATTCCAATATTTTGCCTTATTTTCAGGATGCTGCTGAGAACGTAAAGCTGCAATAAAGAAACCGATTCGAACCGCATTGTTAGGTTCTAACCACACATGGGTATCTACTGTATTAGGTAAAGCCGCACCGCGTGTACTACGCAGAGGTAAAATAGAAACTATGCCACTATCTAATAAGGCAATTGCTTTCTTATTATTACCTAACAATTTATTTAGAGGTGCTTCATGAGCCTTCCCCAACCAGATCACCAATGATGCATCATTAATTGCTTTACGGTGCGCTGGGGTTAATTGTACGTCATGCCCAGTTTGTCCCTTTAATAAGAGTTGTGGTTCTTCAACACCTTGAGTGACTTCTTTTGCAATCAGATAGATCGGGTGTGTAGAAACCACCAAACCCTGACTCCACCCTAACGTACTCAAAAGAGAGAACATACTGAAAACAAAAAAACGGAACATGACAGACCATCAATTTAAATTAGCTCGAAGCATGTTATAATATAACAAAGTTACAAAAATACCTAAGATTAATCGAATGAAGCATCGCTTCATGCTAATATTCCGTTAAAAATTCGAGGTTATTTCTATGAGTTCCTGCTCGCATGAACATCATGATTCTTTGCATGGTGTGCATGATCACCATAATGTCGCAAACCGTTTAGCTGAAGCAGAAAATTTATGTTCTGCGACTGGCGCACGACTTACGCCTTTGCGCAAAGAAGTTTTGGAACTCATTTTAAATGCTTCAGGTCCAATGGGCGCCTATGACTTACTCGCACGTATAAAAAGTCAAACTGATCGCCCGGCTGCTCCTCCAACTGTATATAGAACTTTAGATTTTTTATTAGAAAAAGGTTTGATCCATCGCCTAACTTCTATTAATGCCTATATTCCCTGTTGCCACCCTCGCGAAGGCCACCAAGCAGCATTCCTAATTTGCACCGAATGTCACATGGTTAAAGAAGCCTCTTCTCAAGGTTTAACTCACCAGCTTGACCAACTTGCAGCGTCAGATGAGTTCGTGGCTCAACACAGCATTATTGAAATTTCGGGGAAATGCCAACAGTGCCGCACAACTCGTTAGATCCGGTATTAATTCAGCTTGAGCAGGTTTCTGTTCATCGTGATAGTCGGGAAATTTTAAAAAAGGTTGATTTTGCTCTACATCAAAACGAAATTGTGTCTTTGATCGGACCAAATGGTGCTGGTAAATCAACACTGATTAAAGTTCTACTTGGTATTCTCCAGCCGAGCAGTGGACGCATTATTAATTATAAAAAACTCAAAATGGCGTATGTGCCACAAAAATTCAATCCTTCACACAGCCTGCCTTTACGTGTTCAGGATCTACTTGATTTAGAAAAATGTACCCCTGCCCTGCGTCAGGAAATTATTCAAGACACCGGTATCTCAAAGTTACAACAATCAAAAGTACAACAACTTTCCGGTGGTGAACGCCAACGCGTACTACTAGCGCGTGCACTACTTCGCCAACCAGATATTTTAGTTCTTGATGAACCGATGCAAGGCTTAGATATTCAGTCTGAAGCAGAACTTTATGAGTATGTCCGTAGTCTGCCGGAACGATATGGCTGTGCGATCTTAATTGTTTCCCATGACTTACAATGGGTGATGGAAGGAACACACCGTGTAGTATGTTTAAATAAGCATATTTGCTGTAGTGGGCTACCTGAAAATATTCAACAACATCCTGAATATCAGGCTATCTTTGGAACTCAACGAGTTTTCTATCAACATCATCATGATCATTGTGCTCACGGTGATGCAGCACACCCCTGCCCTCATAACGACCGTCCACACATCCACCCAGAACCGGAAGCTTAAGCCATGATGGAATGGTTACAATTATTGTTGCCCGCATGGATTATGGGAACCTTGCTGGTGTTTTTAACCGCACCTCTTGGTTGTCTAATGCTGTGGAGACGCATGTCTTTTTTTGCTGACACCATGGCACACGGTACATTACTTGGGGTTGCTATCGCAGGTGCTTTAAGTCTTCCTCTTTGGCTTGGTGTTGCAGGCACTGCTGTTTTACTAGTCGCAATTTTATGGGCCCTGCATGATAATCGTTTACCCAATGATGCGCTCTTAGCCTTATGTTCAGCGACATTACTCTGTAGCGGTTTATTGTTTATTCAACATGTTCCAAGTTTAAGACCAGAACTTTTAAGTTATTTATTTGGCGACTTGCTCAGCATTGATTGGCCCGACTTACCTGTTTTCACTTTAATTATTGCGCTATCACTCGCAATTCTTTACCGCTTTTGGCAGCCGCAAATACAGTTTGCAATTGATCCGGACATTGCAATTAGTGAAGGGGTAAATGCGAACTGGCAACGTCTTATTTTCATGCTTTTATTGGCTTTATTTACTGTCTTAGCTTTGCGTGCTGTAGGTTCTTTGCTTATGGGTGCCTTACTGGTAATACCTGCTTTAAGCGCCCGCTTACTAGCAAATTCACCAAAGCAAATGGTCGTTTGGGCGTTCGTGTTAGCCCAGCTTGGGGTAAGTGTGGGGCTATGGTCAAGCGCAGCGCTCAATATCTCTACAGGCTTGAGTATTGTTTTATGTATGGCATTAACTTTCGCTGTTATTTTTATAACTCAAAAGCTAAAAAATCAAACACAGGCGGCCTAAATTAGGACGCCTGATGAACTGTACTTAATAATAAAGCCGCACAACTAAACATCACAGCAAAACCACGATTCAAATATTTTTGCTGTTTAGGGGAGCGAAGTAATCTTAGAACCTTTGATGCTAGCCCTGTATATCCAGCCATTACAATCAAATCAATCGTAATCATTGTTACAGCCATAATCAGGTACTGTATCCACTGGGGCTTACCCAAATCTAGAAACTGGGGTAAAACAGCCAATAGAAATACAATCGCTTTGGGATTACTAATATTGACTACAAAGCCATTTAGCAATAGCGCAAATACAGATTTATCTCTTTTTTCTTGTTGGATTTCTATATCTTTTACAGGTGCCGTCCACTGTAAATAAGCAAGATATAACAAATAAACCACACCAAACCATTTAACAAACTGAAAAGCCAAAGGTGTCGTTGCAAATAAAACGCCTACACCTGCCGCCACCACCATAATTTGAAGTAGTAAAGCAATTTGTAAACCTATTGCGTTCCAATATCCATGCCTAAAACCATAGTTTAGACCACTCGACATTGAAGCAATTGCTCCCGCACCCGGTGAGATACTAATTACCCAACAGGCCAACATATAAGCAAACCAAACTTGCAGAGACATAGTGAAAAATAGACTATAAAAGTGGAATTATACTGTTTTATAAAGCTATCTTAGTCAGAATTCAAACAATAAAATCAAGAAATAGACTACTAACAGCTCTTCGCATCAGGCACAATAATTCAAGCTCATACCAAATTATAATTGAGGAGATACCTTCCAATGACTGCTCAATCTGTCATTTTACCATTGCCATCAGATCATGCTCGTTTCATTGTTCTTCGTTTAAAAGACTTATCAATTGATGAATTAAAAAAACAAATTGAAGCTTTATTTGAAGCACGTGACCGCCTCATGACTCAGCATTCTGATGCTCAAATTAAAACAGCAGTCGCTTTTGGTCCCGAACTATGGAAACAGCTCTATTCGCAAATTCCTGTAGGATTTAAACAGCTTGAGCCAGAACAAGGTGCATTCAATATGCCAGCTGTGCCAGCAGATGTGCTTATTCACATTGCCAGCATGCGCTCTGATATTTGTTTTGCATTAAGCCAAGCGTTTTTTGAAGGTATTAAAGATCAAGTCGAAGTTCTTGATGAACGTGTTTGCTTCCGCTATTTCGATGGTCGAGATATGACAGGTTTTATAGACGGCACGGAAAATCCTCAGTTCCCAGATGACCGTGCAGAAACAGCTCTTCTAGCCGAAGAGGCTGGAGTATTTGCCGATGGTAGTTTCATTTTCGCGCAGCGCTATGCTCATGATTTAGAAAAATGGAAAAAATTGAAAGTTGATGCGCAAGAAAATGTTATGGGTCGCACCAAACTTGAATCTATTGAATTAGATGATGACGTTAAACCAGAAAATGCCCATGTTGCCCGCACTGTTGTTGAAGATGATGAAGGCGAAGAAATGGAAATCTTGCGTCATAGCCTTCCTTATGGCGATGGTCGAGGCGATCAGGGCTTATTTTTCATTGCCTATACTAAAGACCTCAGCATTATTGATGCCATGTTAAAGCGTATGTTCGGTACAAGTGGAGATGGTATTCACGACCGCCTATTACACTTCGTGACACCACTTGATGGTGCTTATTACTTTGCACCTAGTGAAGAATTACTAGAAGAAATTCTAGAAGGGTAAAATTTAAAAAAAGTAGCTATCAAGGTAGCTACTTTTTTATTTCAGACCGAAGAGAGGTAAAATAAATACGTTGTCATTTTATATAGATATTATGGATCTCTCGCACAAATCAATAAAAATAAGATCTTAAAACAGCAACCTATGGTGCGTTAGAGTTTCTTATTTCCAGCATTTCATTACAATCTTTAGAAGTTGAATAAACAAAAATTCGTTTGTCTTGATTCTCCAATAAAATGGCATCTTTATCTGCACCAAAGGCATTCTTGGAAATATCACATTTATAAGCTGATAATTTGAAATTCTTTACGACTTCGCACTTTGGTTCAGCAACTGCCTCATCGAAACCATACCATTCTGTAATATTTGGATTTGAACAAGAAATTTGAGCTATTTGATCAGCTTCTTTTGTTTTAATTGCACTCTCTTTCTTTTCACTTACAGGTAAAGCCTTACTTACAGCAGAATGTGATTTATTCGCCTCCGTCTGCACCACACCAGATTCATGATTAGAATCATTTTGCATTTTATGCGGATCTTTATCACTACAAGCCATTAAAGCGCCTATAAAAATTAAAATATAAATATTCTTCATGAAAAAGTTCTCATAATTATGTTTTATTGAAACTGAGACATATTAATAAAAAAGAGGAGCTTAAGCTCCTCTTTTTACACTCTCATTTTTAGAAAGGAATACGTTTATATTTGCGGTATTCAGGTTTCCAGAATGATTGATCAATTTTCTGTTTCAGCAAATCATCACTAATCGTTACAGCTACACCATCAGCCATAGCTGCTTTCGCAACTTCAAACGCAATAACCCTAGAAACTTGTTGAATTTCACCTAACGGCGGTAACAAATCAGCTTGTGGATCTTTAAGCAATGGAGAACAATTTGCTAAAGCACTACTTGATGCCATTAACATATTTTCGGTCACACGCTTAGCGCCCGATGCAATCACGCCTAAGCCAATGCCTGGGAAAATGTACGAGTTATTACACTGCGAAATATTGTAAAGTTTGCCGTGATGATTCACAGGAGCAAACGGGCTACCTGTTGCAATTAATGCTTTACCTTCAGTCCACTCCACAATATCAGCTGGTACAGCTTCAACACGTGAAGTTGGGTTAGACAACGGCATAACAATTGGACGTTCACAATTTGCAGCTAAAGTCTTAATGATTTCTTCTGTGAACAAACCTGGCTGACCAGAAACACCAATTAACACTGTAGGCTTAGCATTTTTAACAACATCAAGCAGTGAAATCACTTCTTCAATATTGCCCCACTGATCAACCACCTCAGCTTTTTGCGCCAACTTACGCTGGAAGTCGAGCAAGTTTGGTTGATTCTCAGTGATCAAACCAAAACGGTCTACCATATAAACGCGAGCACGTGCTTCTGCATCAGTTAGACCTTCGGCAACCATTTGAGCAACAATTTGCTCTGCAATACCACAACCTGCCGAACCTGCGCCTAAGAAAGCAATTTTCTGATCTTTTAATTGCTTGCCCGCTGCACGACTCGCAGCAATCAAACTACCAACCGATACCGCCGCTGTTCCTTGAATATCATCGTTAAAACAGCAAATTTTATCGCGATATTTTTCTAAAAGTGGCATCGCATTTTTTTGTGCGAAATCTTCAAACTGAATTAATGCTTTTGGCCAACGACGCTTCACAGCATCAATCACCATATCTACAAATGCGTAATATTCATCGCCACTAATACGTGGCTGACGCCAGCCCATATAGATCGGATCATTTAACAGTTGTGGGTTATTCGTTCCTACATCAATTGTGATTGGTAATGTATAAGCTGGACTAATCCCACCACAAGCCGTGTAAAGCGAAAGTTTTCCAATAGGAATTCCCATTCCGCCAATACCTTGGTCACCAAGACCTAAAATACGTTCACCATCAGTAATCACGATGACTTTTACATTATTTTTATTTACGTTCTGCAAAATATCATCAATCACATCACGATCTGGATATGAAATAAAAACACCACGATGACGACGATAGATATCAGAGAAGCGCTGACATGCCTCACCTACTGTTGGGGTGTAAATAATCGGCATCATTTCTTCAAGATGATTTTCGATTAGGTGATAGAACAAGGTTTCATTAGTATCTTGGATATTACGCAGATAGATATGTCGATTGATATCATCAGTGAAAGCGCAATATTGTTGATAAGAGCGCTGGCTCTGCTCTTCAATAGTTTCAATAATATGGGGGAGTAAACCGTGTAAGTTAAAGTTACTTCTTTCCTCTTCAGTGAAAGCCGAACCTTTATTTAAAAGTGGTAACTCTAAAAGTGTAAAACCTGCATATGGAATATAAAGGGGGTGTTTACTTGGGTGTCCTGATATCATTGCCTATCTCATTTTCCAGCTTAGAGTAGAGAAAAACACGTTTTTGTATGGTCTCTAAAACTCTTTGTGCGTATAAGCTTAAGCCTAATTCCTTCAAAATAGATATTTTAAACTGTGATGTTAAAATTAAAGACTATTTAGTTAAAACATATATAAAAATAAACAATAAATATCAACATCTTAATAATTTTAAGTTTTCATAAAATCTTTTATTCTCTTAAATTTAAAAGCCTAAACCATATATTTTAATACTACTAGATATTTTCTCAGGAAATAATAGTAGGTTTTCGGCATAATTTCCCGATTAAAAAGCCACAGAAGGCTTGTATTTATTTGTTTTTATAATAATGAGATAGTCCACCCCGCAATATTCATTAAAAAAATAATACTCAGTAAGTTGCACAAAAAGAATTACTGGAATATTAAATCCACTCCCCTAACGCATAGGAAATTTGCTATATTTGACGTTTTTCTGCGACATCTATTTTCGATTGATATGAATACGGCAATACAAGCAGCTCTCGACCATGCAGTGCAAAACCTTCAACAAGAAGGCGTGCTTCCTTCCGACTGGAATAACACAAGCAACTTAACGCGCACCAAAGACCGAAGCCATGGCGACTTTGCTTCTAATATTGCCATGATCGGCTCGAAAGCTGCTGGTATGAAACCACGTGATTTAGCTGAGAAAGTTCTAGCTGCATTACCAGAAGTAGCAGATATCAGTAAAGCTGAAATCGCAGGACCTGGTTTTATTAACTTCTTTTTAAATGCAGATCAACGCTTTGCTATTCTTGACCAGATTCAAGCACAAAAAGAAATTTTTGGTCGCAGTCAGGCAAACGCAGCGAAAAAGATTCAAGTCGAATTCGTTTCTGCAAACCCAACGTCTAGTCTACATGTAGGACATGGCCGTGGCGCTGCATATGGTATGACTGTTGCCACGTTACTTGAAGCAACTGGTGCTAAAGTTGACCGTGAATACTATGTGAATGATGCTGGCCGTCAAATGGATATTTTGGCGACTTCTACTTATTTACGTTATTTAGAATTACTTGGTCAAAACCTTGTATTTCCAAAAAATGCTTATCAAGGCGATTACGTTAAAGAAATCGCACAGACTATTATTGATAAAGATGGCGATGCCTACCTTCGTGACGTGGCTGATGTCTATAAAGATGTGCCAGAAGACGTACAATATGCAGAAGAACTAGATAGCGATGGCAATAAAGTCGTTTTATCTGGCGACAAAGAAAAACATATTGATGGTCTTATTGCCAATTCACAACAATTACTAGGTGAAGGCTACCGTGTATTCCATCAAGCTGCTCTTCATGCCATTTTAGATGATATTAAAGATGACCTTGCTGATTTCGGTGTAACTTTCAATCAATGGTTTAGTGAAGCGTCTCTTAGTGCAAAAATTGATGAAGCGTTAGAAACACTTGATCAACGCGGCTTCCTTTATGAAAAAGATGGCAACATCTGGTTTAAATCAACTGAATTTGGTGATGAAAAAGATCGTGTTGTTAAACGTCGTAATGGCCAAACTACATATTTCGCATCAGATATTGCATATCACTTAAATAAACTACAACGTGGTTATACCGACCTAATCGATATTTGGGGTTCTGACCACCACGGCTATATTTCTCGCGTAAAAGCAGCAATTGATGCAATGGGTTACGACTCTAAAAAATTGACTGTACTTTTAGTTCAGTTCGTAAGTTTATGGCGTGGCGGCGAGATGGTTCAAATGTCTTCTCGTTCAGGCCAGTTCGTGACTTTACGTGACTTACGCAAAGAAGTAGGTAATGACGCGGCTCGTTTCTACTACGTAATGCGTAAGAGCGAACAACACATTGACTTCGACCTTGACCTTGCTGTTTCACAAAGTAAAGACAATGCTGTGTATTACATCCAATATGCACATGCACGTATTTGCCGCATGCTAGAAAAAGCAGCAAGCACAAACTTACAATTCGATATAAACACTGCCCGCCCACATGCAGCACGCTTGTCTCTTGATGCTGAAACTGAGATTCTTGCTAAATTGGCAGCTTATCCAGACGCAGTATTGCGAGCTGCAAATGCGTATGAACCACATCAGGTGGGTAACTACTTAAAAGAATTAGCTGCCTTGTTCCACGCTTGGTACAATGAACATAAAGTATTAAGCGATGATGCTGAGCTTACACAAGCACGTTTATTACTTTCAATCAATGTACAACAAGTGTTGCACAATGGTTTAGAATTGCTTGGTGTATCTGCACCAGAATCTATGTAAAAATAATATTGCATGGCAATAAATAAAGGTCATGCAATATAGTAAGCAGTGGTTTGTAGAGTTAAAATAGCTCATACGAGCCACTGTTTCAGCATCGTAATACGAGATCAAACTCGAATTAAAACAATCAAAATACAGAGGAATAATCCACGTGTTTGGCAAAACGCAACGCGGTGTATCTGAAAGACCTAACAAGCCTAAAAAGCCCCTAATTCCTAAATGGTTAGGGACACTTGTCGCTATTTTGGCGGTCTTATGTATCGCTGTAATGCTTATGCTTTGGAAACCTTGGCAACCTGTTCCCGCAAAAAATCAGATTACCTCTGAGCACTATCAAGAAGAAGATACCAATAAAGACTACCGTTTTTACGATCTATTGCCTCAACAGCAAGTAACACCTATTCCTGAACAAGCGATTCCTGAAAGCAAAAATCAAGGTACAGCCATGATTGTTGAGGCACCAAGTGCAGCTCAACCAGCAGCTTCAGAAAGTGCAGGAATTGATACTAACCCATCAGCCACCGCTCCTCAGCAGCCTACCTATATTTTACAGGTTCGCAGCTATAACGACCCCGATCAGGCCGATGCTCGCCGTGCAGAAATTATTTTGAATGGCTTATCTGCAGATGTAGTCAAAAGTAGTGAAAATGGGCAAATATGGTACCGTGTTATTTCAGGCCCTTATGACTCCCAAGATGCTGCATTGGCTGCTCAACAGACCTTACAACACAGTGGCATTGACTCTATTGTGATCAAACGCAAGTAAAGCAAATAAAAAAGGAACAAGTAATTGTTCCTTTTCTTTTAAATATCAGCACAATTCCTTTCATTAGAACCCACTCCCTTTTGTTTCGCTTTCTGGAACGCAGGTCTTTGCTGAATACGATGTAAAAAAGCCTGAATATTAGGGTATTTCCCTTGCAAACGTGATTGCAAAGCTTCCAGTGGGAAACTCATTTGAATATCAGCAAATGAAAAATCGCCTGCGAAATATTCATGCTCTGCCAAATAGTTTTCTAAAAAACTAATATGATCTTTCATACGTGGGCGGACAAAATTTGCCTTCACCCCTTCCGTGATTCTTTTTGCTACTGGTTGAATTAACCATGGCACATGCTTGTTTACACTATTCATGACCAAAGTCATGACTAATAGTGGCATAAGTGAGCCTTCTGCATAGTGCATCCAGTAAATATACTGCTGTAAATCTTGGGGCTGTGTAGGTTTAAATTGTTGCTTCTGATCGTAACGCTGTTGTAGATATTCCAAAATCACAGCAGATTCTGCGATGACTTGCTCATCATCAGTCAAAATCGGAGCTTTACCTAAAGGATGAATACATTTCAATGTTTCTGGAGCGGAATAGTTAGGTAAGCGTTGATAATAATGAATATCATAATCTAAGCTTAACTCTTCTAAAGCCCATAAAATTCGAAACGATCGCGAACATTCCAGGTGGTGTACACTAATCATGTTATTGCCTGCTTTTATTTTTCTTTTTACATAAAAAACAGCATGTGAACATGCTGTTTTATTCCATTTGTGGAATGGATATAAAATCATCCACCTCCACAAAATAGCATTTTTACACTGTAACAAGCACAGTATGAATGTCTAAACTACGTAACAAAGTTTTAGTAACTGGCGTTTTACCACATACCGTTAAGATTTTTTGCTGAAGTTCTTCACCTGGTAAGTCTTTAAAAACAATACGACGTTCAATATGTTCTTCATGCTCTCTATTGGTATGAAAATCAATTTCAACCGAGAATTCACCAAAATCACAACCTTTATGCTTCGCGTACATTCTTAAAGTAATAAGCGTACACGCAGCCAAACTTCCAGTGAGCAAATCATAGGGTGCTGGGCCTTGGTCTTGCCCTTCAAGCTTTTCAGGCTCATCACAAAAATATTGATGACGACCACTGGTGATTTCGCCCTTCCATTGCTCAGCAAGGGGCTTTGCTTTACTGCTTGCAATTACTGCTGTCATTTTGATGCTCTCATTTGGTCTGGAAGAACAGGGGCTTCTAAACGTGCACCCACATAATCTGGAATTTCACCAAAACGTGCATCATGATTAATCCATTGCTCGCGCGCTTCTTTTAAATCATCCATTGTACGTGCAACAAAATTCCACCAGAGTAAAATTGGCGTTTCAAACGGTTCACCACCAATTAACAAAATACGATTGCCCTTTTTTACTTCAATCTCAATTTCACTCAGTCCAGTATCTAAAACCACCATGTTGTCAGCAGTTAACTCATGACCATTTACATGAGCACTACCCTCTAAAGCCATAAAACCATATTCATAATTAGGATTTAATGGAATACGAGTTTTAGTATCTTCGCTAGCAATTAAGTCGACACCAACTAACGGTGTATGTACCACTACTGGAGAAGTCGTTGCCAAATATTCACCCACAAGAATGGTAAATTCTAGACCATCTTTTTCAACAACAGGCAGCTCAGGATAATGTTCAAATTTCGGATCCATATTGCGCTTATGATCTGGCAAAGCAATCCAGAGCTGTGCAGCGTGCATTTGAGTTTCTGTGTCAGGTGCAACTTCTGTATGTGAAATGCCATGACCTGCCGTCATCAAATTAACTTGCTTAGGACGAATCAGTTGTTTTGAACCTAAGCTATCAGTATGCATCATGGTTCCTTCAATCATCCAAGTGAAGGTTTGCAAACCAATATGAGGATGAGGACCCACATCTAGACCATCACCTGCTGGAAAAGTTACTGGACCTGCATGATCTAAGAAACACCACGCTCCAATCATTCGTTTTTGTCGGCTAGGTAAAGCCCGCTTAATGACTGTCCCCTGTCCAATTTCAGCAGAGCGAATTGGAAATTCCTGAATAAACTGATTGGCAAATTTCTCGCAATCCTTTGAATCAGAAATATCGTAATCATTATTATTGCTCATGATATTACTCTCTTTTACCTATGCTTTTGCAATGAGTTGTTCTAATGATCTTAACAATACACTCATTATTCAATATAGTCTTTTAGTAATACACAGGGTGTTATGAATGAGACAATAATTTTTAATTATAGAAAAACTAAAGCTGCATTGAGCAGCTTAAGATGATTGAGTTTTAACGAGCTGTTTTAGATTTTTCATAAACTGCCCAAATTGTGGAAAAAACTCTTGGAATAGCGGATGGTCTCGATTTTCCAACATGACTTCGCTAAAAAGTTTTAGACCAACCCCAAAAGCTTTAGTAGTTTCATCATCAAAAAAATCTACTTTTTTTAAGCGTTCGACAATTTCAAAGATATCATCATGATTTCCTACATAGAACTCAAGACGTTCAGTATAGGTAGAGGCTTCTCCTTTCGCGTTTTTTAGATGTTGTACAGTGACATGATATTGATGTTGTTTCATATATAAATTCTCTATTAAAAATTAATGACTTTGAATAATTTCAACTTGTCTAAGTTCAACTTGAAATTGTGTAAACACTGACTGTAAAGACGCTAAAAATTCCTCTTGTTTAACGACCGTTAAATCTGTACAGCGAATTTGCAATAATTGATTATTCTCAACTGTTGGCAAATTAAATTTAGCTTCGTCCCGTTGTGGCTGACGATTTGAAATTAAACCTGCTCCTACTAAGTCGTTCACCACCCGATAAACCGTGGCTAAACTTAATTTCTGTTTTTGGGCATATAACTTTTGGTAAATCTGTTTGACGGTCAGATCTTCTGTTTGTTGCTGAATTAAAGACAAAACAGCAAGTCTTGGATGAGTGACTTTTAAGCCTGCTTCTTTGATTTTATGCTGTAGGTCTAACATTCCACTTCCCCACTTATAGCCGTCCAATCGCAACCGCAGCTTGATCAATTTTTTCAGCAATTTGATAAATTTGCTCTTGTTGTAAACCTGCCGAGTTCAATTTCAAACGTAAGGCAGTTTTTAGGTTTTCCATTGCACGGTGAATGTCGATTAATTCATCATTACTGTGGATTTCCCGTCTTAAGCGTAATTTTTCTAATAACTCGGTTAACTTGTCTTGTTGCTCGGTTAAGTAAGCCTCTCCGTCTTCCGTGATTTGATATTGCTTACGCTCTACGTCTAGCAAATTAATCAAATTCATTTCTTCAAGACTGGTTAACGTTGGATAAATGGTTCCTGCACTCGGCGTATAGCCATCACCCACCAAGTCACTTATTTCTTTAATAATTTCATAACCATGCTTAGGGCTTTTCTGAATGAGATGAAGTACTAAAAGTTTCATACGACCTGCTTCAAAAAGCCTTCCACGGCGCCCTGAACGGTGATGTTCTCGATGATGCTCGTTGTGTTCAGCATGATGATGTTCTGATTGCTGTTTCATCTTTTAAAACCTAAAAATGATCAATTTATAATTATTAAGATATATCTTAATATATCTTTTATCAAGTATAAGTAATAAGAATAGATTTATCATTTTGATAATTATTAAAATTAATTTTAATCTTTAAAAGTTAAGTAATAAAAAAGGACGCTAACGCGTCCTTTTCTTTACCAACAAACAGAGGAAAATTATTCCCACTCAATCGTAGCTGGTGGTTTAGATGACACATCGTATACAACACGTGATACATCTTTAATTTCGTTCATAATACGCGTTGAGATTTTATCAACCAATTCGTATGGTAAATGTGCAAAACGAGCTGTCATAAAGTCAACTGTTTCAACTGCACGAAGTGCGATCACCCACGCATAACGACGACCATCACCTACTACACCAACTGACTTAACAGGTTGGAATACAGCAAATGCTTGAGCTGTTTTGTCATACCAGCCACTGTCGCGAAGCTCTTGCATAAAGATGTCATCAGCAAGACGAAGAATATCTGCATATTCTTTTTTCACTTCACCCAAAATACGAACACCTAAACCAGGGCCCGGGAATGGATGACGGTAAATCATGCTGTGTGGCAAGCCAAGTGTAGTACCTAATTTACGAACTTCATCTTTAAACAAGTCACGTAAAGGCTCAACCAATTCAAACTCTAAATCGTCTGGTAAACCACCCACATTGTGGTGAGATTTAATAACGTGTGCTTTACCTTGTTTGCTTGCAGCAGATTCAATCACGTCTGGGTAAATCGTACCTTGTGCCAAGAATTTCACGCCATCAAGTTTACGTGCTTCTTCGGCAAAAACTGCAATAAACTCACGACCAATGATTTTACGTTTTTTCTCTGGATCAACTTCACCAGCCAATGCAGTTAAGAAACGTTGTTCAGCATCTGCACGAATTACACGAATACCCATGTTTTCAGCAAACATTTGCATCACTTGGTCACCTTCGTTTAAACGAAGTAAACCATTGTCAACAAATACGCATGTCAACTGGTCGCCAATTGCTTTGTGTAAAAGTGCAGCAACTACAGATGAGTCAACACCACCAGAAAGACCTAAAAGAACTTTTTCATCACCAATTTGTTTACGCAGCTGTTCTACACGTAAGTCGATGATGTGTTCAGGTGTCCAAAGACCACCACATCCACAAATTTTATGAACAAAATTTGCAAGTAATTCTTCACCTTTTGCCGTGTGCGTTACTTCTGGGTGGAATTGCACACCATAGAAACGGCGTGTTTCGTCACTTACAGCAGCAACAGGACAACTTGGTGTGCTTGCAGTAATGCTAAAACCTTCTGGAATCTGGCTCACTTTGTCGCCATGGCTCATCCAAACATGAAGTTGGTCTTCACGATCTTGTAAGTTGCCAATCAGTTGGTCACGTTTAACGATATCAACTTCGGCATAACCAAACTCATGTACAGTACCCGGCTCAACTTTACCGCCTAACTGTTCAGACATGGTTTGTAAACCATAGCAAATACCCAATACTGGAACACCCAACTCAAACACCACTTGTGGTGCACGTGGGCTGCCTTCTTCATGCACACTCTCAGGTCCACCTGACAAAATAATGCCATTTGGCTTAAAAGCGCGAACGTCTTCTTCAGACATATCAAAAGCATACATTTCAGAGTAAACACCGGCTTCACGTACACGACGTGCAATGAGCTGGCTATATTGAGAGCCGAAATCCAGAATCAGGATACGATCTTCAGTAATTTGAGTATTGGTAGTCATGACAAACCACTAAATGGCAAAAGAATTAAGCGCGCCATTTTAACATTTTTCACGCTTCGGCGCACCGCAAATCATCATATATCTTATTTTTTTCATTTTTGAATCATTTCTATCGCTGAATTCTTTGATATAAATTAATATTTACCTATATTTATCAATGATCTGAACTAATCTAAAAAACTTCACACGTATTGATAAATTCATCACATTCTATTCAACATCACCATGAATTTGATGTTAAGATGAGCCGATAAAACAGGCATTACCATGGAAAGGTAAATACCATAAGCGATATTTGTCTGTGCTTAAACAATTATCCATTTTTATGGCTTGTTGCCCCCTATCAAAATCAATAGAAATCTAAGGAACAACAATGCTTCAAACTATGATTGCAGATTTCCAGCAACATTTTTGGTTGTATATCTCTATTCCTTTTATGAGTGGTTTAATTGGCTACATCACTAAAGTGATTGCCATTCAGATGATGTTTTCGCCACTTGAATTTAAAGGCATTAAACCGTTTCTGGGTTGGCAAGGCATCGTGCCACGCAAAGCCGAGAAAATGGCAACAATTGCTGTTGAGCTCATGACAGCTAAACTCATTAAACCTGAAGAAATTTTTGCACGCTTAGATCCTAAACGTATTGCCAAAGAAATAGAAAAACCACTGCTTGCAGCAGCTGAAGATATTACCCGTGATGTTGCGCAAGAATATCAGCCAGGGTTATGGGAAGGCATGCCAGAGTTTGCGCGTCAAAGACTCATTCGTCGTGTGCAATCAAAAGCGCCCGAGATTGTTGAACACATCATGAGTGAAGTACAACGTGATGTGAACCGATATTTTGATATTAAACATCTTGTTATCAGTAACTTACTTAAAGACAAACGCCTGCTCAACAATATTTTTAAACGAGTAGGCAAACAAGAATTTAAGTTTTTCAGTAATGTCGGATTTTTCTTCGGTTTCGGTATTGGTGTGATTCAGATGTTGTGCTGGATTGTCACGCAAGGTAAATATCCTTGGATGCTGCCAATGTTTGGTGGCTTTGTGGGGTTTTTCAGTGACTGGATTGCATTACAAATGATGTTTAGACCACTTTATCCTAAGAAAATATTGGGTTATACGTGGCAAGGTTTGTTTATTAAACGCCAAAATGAAGTTGCCGCCGACTACGCAGCGCTAATTTCCAAACAGCTTTTAACTTCTCGCCATATGATGGAAGAGTTATTTTCTGGTACACATTCTGCACGTGTTATTGATCTGGTTAACCGCCATGTCAAACAAGAAATTGATATGCAAGCAGGTGTTATTCGCCCGTTGGTTGTATATGCAATTGGCGGAGAAAAATATCAGGATATGAAATCGCAAGTTGCTGAACGTATTATGCAACGACTACCAGAGACAATGAAATACGTAGAGTCTTATGCAGAAGATGCTATGAATATTCGCAGTACTTTAATTGAACGTATGCAAAAATTAACACCATCTGAATTTGAAGGTATGTTACGTCCTGCGTTCAAAGAAGATGAATGGGCACTCATTGCAGTAGGCGCAGTACTTGGTTTTGTTGTTGGGGAACTACAAATCCAGTTTATGCTCTAATTTTACAGCCCTAGAAATAAAAAAAACCGGATGAATTGATCATCCGGTTTTATTTTGTCTTGAATATTATTTCTCGATTGCATGATCCAGACTAATACGTCCAGCGCCATGAAGCATCAGGAAGAATAAACCACCCGCCATTGCAAGGTTTTTCATAAAATGGATGCCATTGTTATATTGTGCCGCTGCATCAGCACCACCTTGGTGGAATAAAAATGCAGTTAAGATACTAAAGATTCCAAGCCCAAAAGCCGCAAAGCGCGCCTGGAAACCAAACAACAAGGCTAAACCTCCACCAAACTCAACCAAGATAACTAAAGGAAGAATTCCAGCTGGAACCCCCATTGCTTCCATATATCCAGCAGTTGCTGCATAACCAGTAATTTTCCCCCAACCTGCAACAAGGAAGATATAGGCGATAAGAAGACGCGCAATGAGGCTAATGAAACTGTCTGCACCTGATTGCGTTACGATATTTTTGACCACTACATTTGGATTAAACATATTGCCACCTTTATTTAAATGCTTATTTATTGATGAGCTCATTCTAGGTTTGGGACATTGATAATTAAATACTCAAAATCCATATATATCGTTGCATAAACGAGATGATCAATTTGTATTTTTTTGATGTTTTATACTGACTTTCTATAGGCTCACTGCTAGGATTTGAGCACGGTTTGCCACTTGCTCTTATCATGGAACTTCTTGATTTTATTCTACACGTTGATCAACATCTCGCCGAGTTTATTATAAATTACGGAACGTGGATTTACGGCATTTTATTTTTAATTATTTTTGTTGAAACCGGTTTAGTGGTTATGCCGTTCTTGCCGGGAGATAGTTTGCTATTCGCGGCTGGTGCTTTAGCAGCATCTACAGGTGCGATGGATCCATGGGTATTGGGCACTCTACTCTTCATTGCTGCCGTTTTAGGTGACACAGTAAATTACCATATTGGACGTTTTATCGGTCCACGTGTTTTTGAAATGAATTCTCGATTCATTAATAAACAGCATTTAGTTAAAACTCAAGAATTCTTTGCTCGCCATGGCGGCAAAACCATTATCTTTGCTCGTTTCGTTCCATTTGCCCGTACCTTTGCACCTTTTGTTGCTGGGGCTGGTAGCATGAATTATAAGTTCTTCCTAACTTATAATTTGATTGGAGCACTCTGTTGGGTCGCTTCTTTTGTAACGTTAGGCTACTTATTTGGAAATATGCCAATCGTTAAAGATAACTTTACCCATCTTATTTTCGGCATCATTATTATTAGCGTTTTACCAGGAATCATCGGATTTATGCGTGAAAAACTCAAAAACCGAAAAGCCAATGTTCGGGACTAATTAAAAGAAACGGAATACCACCGGAAGCATACATAAAATGAGTAACATGGCCGATCCTTTATATAAATGATCGGCTTTTATTTTTTTGATTGGACCCGCTAACAATGCCCGTCCAAAAATCATCCAGAAGCTTGCCGCTGGAATTAAGATTAATGTAAAAACACCAAATACCATAAGAAAATTTTCAGGCGAATTCCATGCTTCGGCAGGAAAGATACCCGCTGCAAACAGCAAAGCTTTAGGATTTTTTAAGGTAGATAAGAATAATTGGCGAGGGCGAATATTACGATGACTTTGGCTGAACTGTTGTAAATGAGTGTTCTTCCATAAATGAAAAGAAATCCAGAATACATAAAGCACACTCGTAATATGCAATATAAGCAGTAGTGCTGGCCAGATTGGAGCAGCTAAATGAATAAATACAGCCCAAAAGCTAATACCGTAAGCATAGCCTAACCACTCCATTGGAATAAGCCAGAATGCTTTAGATAAACCTTGAGAATGAGCAGCGGTTGCAAGTAAAGCATTTGTCGGCCCCGGAATGAGTAAAACAGCCAACATTGCCAATACAAAAAACCAACTCTCAATCATAAAATTTCCACAACATCCAAGATGGGGCCACCTTAAACGAAATAGGCAAAATATAGCAAGTTTGTGAGGGCTTTTGATTAGAGAAAATACAAGTTTTATTAAGCTTTAAAATTTTAAAAACATTGATTTATATTAATTTTATTATGAAACATTTTGCTAAACTTTATTCATCACAATATGCCTTAATTAGCATATTGTGATGCAAAATAGACTATTAATTCGCCTTTTTTCGAACAACAATTGGACAGTTTTTGAATTGAGCAGCCTGAACTATTGCTTCTTGCTGACCTAAAACACGTGAAAGTTCGGTGTTCTTGGTTGACGAAGATTGTCCCATATTTACAGAAATAGATGGACCGAATCCCCATCCGCCTCGTCCCCATCCACCGCCGAGTCCAAGTCCAACACCCATACCAGTACTTTTTGGAGTTTGTACGCCATTGTCGATATATTGTTGAATACGGTTATATTCACTTTGTAGCTGTTGACAGCCCAAAGATTGATACTGAGTCGGAGACACGTAAGTCGGTTTTACCGTCGTAGCACAAGCGCCTAGCAATAAAGTGGCTGCCACCAAAGGCGCAATATATAAGCCTTTCATCATTTTTCTCTTATCGTTTTGGCTCAATCTCACCAAACAATGTCTCATAAGCTTGAGTCAATTTATGTTCTGGTGCCAAATGAGCCAAAGGTAAATTTTTCTGATGCGATTCTTTCATTAAAACCGAAGGCGGTAACATACTATTAAGTACAGGCAACCCTTCATCTTTCAACTGCTGAACCACTTCCCGAGGTAATTTTGCTTGAGCTTGAAATTGGTTGACGACAATTCCTTCAATTTCCAAGCGATCATTATGATCATCTTGCGTTTCGAGAACATTTTCAATCAATGTTTGTAACGCGCGCTTTGAAAAGACATCACAATCGAAAGGAATTAAGACTTTATCTGCTGCTATGAGTGCCGATAAAGTAAAAAAGTTAAATGCAGGTGGTGTATCTATATAGATACGATCATATCGTCCAATTAAGTTTTGAATCGAATCACGTAATTTATAAATTTTATGTTTACTTTCAAGCGCATGTTCAAGAGCACCAAGTGTTGGGCTAGCAGGAAGCACGTCTAATTTTGCAAAGGGAGTTGAGTGTACGAAGCTATCAATATCTTTATTTCGTGGGGCTTTTAAAATCGAACCTAATGCATTACCGATTAAACTCTTTTGTTGATTGTTTCCCAACACATCATCAAAGAAATTTTCGATATTTGGTTCTAAAATTGATTTTTCAGCAGAATAAGTTGCGTCATCCCCCAAAAGGTACTGACTAGAGTTGGCTTGAGGATCAAGATCAATGACCAATGTCCTGAAGCCATGTTTGGCACTAATTGCAGCCAAATTTACAGTAATACTTGATTTCCCTACACCGCCTTTTTGGTTAAACACCACACGAGTTAACATGTTTCCCTCTGCATATTTTTTTACTGTACGCAGTTTAACCTAGAGCTTAAGCAAAAAGGCAAAGAATGTAGAACAATTAAGCAAAAACAGGCTTCACAATCACTAAAATAATAATAGCAATAAATGCGATAGCGCTAATCATTAAACCAGCCCTACGTTGCGCCAATAAAAGAGTGTCATCTTTTTTAAAGGCTTTCATCAGAGAAGATAACAAGACTAAAAATAGAATAATTTTAGCGTAAAACCACGGCTGTACCTGAAAGTCTTTCATGACCAATAAAATTGCGCCCGTAATAAAAACTACGGTAAATGATAGATGCTGTAAGGCAACTAATATTTTGCGTCCCGCCGGATTTGGTTGCTCCCCTTGCACGCCCACAAACAGAGTTGAAGCGCGTAAGACAAAAACCATAAGTGCGGCAGCTACCGCAGTCATATGAATAATTTTAGTGAGTAAATGTGCATCCATGAAATTAGCCCTTAGCTTTTAGGTGCATGTGCACATTCTGGGCTAGCAGGTGCCTGACCTTGCCATTCACTTGGCAAATAAGCATGAATTGCTAAAGCGTGAATTTGACCTGGATTCATTAAGTCGGAAGCTAAGGCATAAACTTTTTGATGACGTTGAACCAAACGTAATCCGTTAAATTCCTCACTCACCACAATCACTTTAAAATGTGACTCTTTACCTGGAAAATAACCACCATGTCCAGCAGACTCATTGATGACTTCCAAATGGCTAGGTGCAAGGGTTTGTAACCGTTCAATCAATTGTTGTTCAAGACTCATAGCTGTTCCTTTTACGATTATTCGTATATTTGAACCTAGTATACCCTGTCTACACACAAACAAAAGTTGCTCTTGTACGCTTTGGCTTCAAACAAAATGTCTATTTATTCGGCAACTTAACGATAAAAATACATCTAATTGCTCATTTCTGATTTTATTTTATGCAATCAGCATATTTATTTGCATAAAGTTGTTGACCCATGTTTCGCTTAATGTATTATAAGCGGCACGCGGGAATAGCTCAGTTGGTAGAGCATAACCTTGCCAAGGTTGGGGTCGCGAGTTCGAGTCTCGTTTCCCGCTCCAAATTGGTTTTTTTTTGAGAAAGTTTTCGTAAAAACTGCTTATATATGCGGGAATAGCTCAGTTGGTAGAGCATAACCTTGCCAAGGTTGGGGTCGCGAGTTCGAGTCTCGTTTCCCGCTCCAAATTTAAAAGGCCCTAGTCGAAAGACTGGGGCTTTTTTCTTTTTATTGATTCATAATTTTTGCGGTCTATGTATTCACAACATACTTTATTGAGAATGGCTCAGTTCAAGGCCAAGTATTTCATTACTAGATTCAAATTTTTAAATCACCAGTTATAACGATTAAATCTAGTTATATTTGCAAGGCGTTGGAGTTATTCGATGCGTAGAGATAAAAGGTAATAATTGAAAACAGTCCAAGTTAAAGCGCTCTAGGCTACAACTTTGTTGTAAACATATAGAAAAGATGAAGTTAGAATCATATATATAGCTTTCAAAATAATACTCTTCTGTCTTTTGAGCATCATTGGTTGAGTCGAGAAACTGTATATGTTCAGCAGACACATGAAAGTTAAGCATTTTTAAATGACGGCTCATTCCTTCGCCAGTACATTTAATATAGGCTTCTTTTAAGGTCCATATTTGAAAAAACCGCTGGTATGCACTGAATGGATCAGTGAGTTCATTCTCTTTAATCCATTCAATTTCAATCGGTGCTAACACACTATCAACACGCATCCACTCGAACTCACGATCCTGTTCAATATCCACTCCTATTTCCCCTTCTTCAGTCACAGCAAGGATGATGACGTCCGCTGAATGAGTAAGATTAAAATACACAGCCTTGCTGCCTTGTACAAAAGGCTTGCCGTTGGGATGTAATTGCAGGTTAACCTCATGCGAGGAAATGCCTAGCTTATCCGCCAAGACAGTCTTCACTAATACGCGAGAGATCAAGAAAAGGCGAGCCGCCTTAGGATGATATTGATCATATCTCAGCTTCTCTGCCGAACTGAGAAAGCCGAGATAATGACTCAATATCAAATGGTCTTGTGGTACCCGTGAAACTGGGCAAATATAAACCTGCACTTGGGCACGATCAGACATTAAGAAGCTGTGGTGCTGTTGTACTTCTTCAGAACTGGTACGAGGTAGTCAGAAACCGCATCTATATGTGTAATATGCGGATTATGGCCTGCACCAGCGATGATATGTACAGGGATATCTGAGCTTATTGTGGTAACAATTGGGTCGTTCTCTCCCACAATGATTTCAACTTTCGAGCTAAGCTCGTTTAACAAAGCTGTTTGAGTTGCCCGCTGCTGCGGCAAACTAATGCGGTGCATATACTCACTAATGTGCTTGGCTACCGACACTCGACGTAAAGAATCCATTGCATAACCAACAGAAGGATTTTGTTGTCCATCTGGATGTAGGTCTTTCGCAATCATATCTTTTGGCACAAAACGGAAAATCAGATTAGATATGGTTTTTATCTGAAACATTTTAGCGGCCTGTGCCTGAACAAAATAAGGCGATATGAGGATGAGGCGTGCAACTTTATCTGGATATTTCTTTGCAAGATTCAACGCAAAAAGACATCCTAACGAGTGTGCAACAACAATACTATTTGGTGCTAAAAGCTTTGCCGCGGCATCAATAAATTGATGGTTGTTGTCTTCCATCATCTCATAACTGCCTGAACGTCCAAGTCCCGGTAGGTCCATCATAGCGACCTGATCGCATGTGATTTTATTAATGATTGGAGACCAGCATGTACTATCGAATGGAATCCCATGTAAAAATAATGCAGATGATGTGTCAGAACTAATTGGCTGTTTAGTATAGATTTCTGTCCAATATCGATTCTGATAGCTGAAATGACTAGGTGTTGGTACTTGCATACGACCAAAATGGCTAAGCACTAGACGATCAATCCAGTGAGAGAAATAAGGACTGATATTGATCAGGTCCGCGATGCCCATTTTAGCGGCCTGTGCCTCTGCCCCAGCAACATGATAGTGCTCGGTAGAAATGAAAGAGAGTTGCTCTTTAGAACCATCAAGCAGTACCTCAGGCAATTTCTCTAATAGACCTTTGGGGAGTTGTAAATGTGGTGCGCTGACTCCTAAGTGCTCGGCAGCTAGGTGAATGAGACGATGAAGTTTCGGTGTCGCAGGGTCAAGCAACATATACTCCTGAGCAATAGTCTCAGGATAAGACATCGTTCGGATTAGAAAGCTCACGATATACTGCATATTGCACAGTGGTAGGAATGTGTCACGGCCACCTGGCAAAGCCAGCAGACGTCCCTGATAGAGCTTATCAAGCATGTCAGCGACACCAATGTATTGCATATCGCCATATGTATAGAAACCATCAATGACTGTCGCCGGATTTATTGCAGTCCACGGCACATTTAAACGCTTACAGGCCTCAATGAAAGCTTGATAACCCAAGATTTTTGAAGCTTCATAGCCACCATGTTTGCAATACAACTCATCAGCTGACTCTTGTCGTGGAGCAGCCACACGATATCCACCAATCCAGATAAATCGCTCAAGCTGCTTCAATGTTGCAGCCCATTCAATTAAGGCAAGTCCTGACTTAATATTGGTACGCTCAGCTTCAGCTTTGCTAATGCCCCAATTAAATGATGCGGCAAGATGATAAATAACATGGATCTTTGCTTGAGCATCTGATAGTAAAGAGTCCAGCTTAAAGTCTCGGCTCAAATCATATTCAACAAAAGAAATAGATGGATCAACCAACCCTTGCATTGCAATGAAGCCTAACAGCTTGTCTTTCTTGGTTGCGGCATTACGCAGCGCAGCAATCACCTGATGACCTTCACGCAGGAGATCAACGATCAACCTACTGCCAATAAAACCCGCTGCACCTGTTACTAATATGGTCTTCTGTGAAAAATTATCTTTTTTTGCGTTATTTAAATTATCCATAAATCACCTTATTAGGGACTGCAAACTCCAGCATTATTTTGGAGCGAATTATCTTAAAAGTTATATCGAATCTGGGCATACACCAGACTGTTATCTCTAAATTGTCCTAACACCGTATCATTTCTGCCCCAGAAGCGGTCTCCACCTACATTCAATTGCCAGTGATCATCAAGGCTGTAATTAATACGTACTCTCAACAATTCATTAGGCTCTGGTGCAAAATAGAATCCTGTTACTTCTAATTTTAGATTATCATTCAGTAAGTTAAGTGCATAGCGCAGCATAGCTCCATACTGATTCTGCTGATATTGGTTACTGATTGTTTGCTGATAACGGTAGACTGCACTCAATGATGGATTTGTTAGGCTGTCGGCAGATCTAAAGTCCTCCGTATGTTTGTATACGCCGACCAAACTCAGCGTGGAATTCTTCAATGCTAATTCTGGCCCCAAGACCACGGTCAGATTATTTTTTTTGTGCGTAAGATCTTCACTACCATTCGAGTCAGTATGGGTATATGCCGCTTCACCGCGCCATACGATATCGTTATGGTTATAACTGAAATCAAATCCATAGACGGACATAGGATTATTTTTCAGCTGCAATGTTGCCTCCCCTGTTGGAGATGCAGAAAGAATTGACAGATCGGGCATGTGATCCAAACCTGAGAAATACGATGCCCCAACATCTAAACCATCTACAGAATAATCCCAGCGCATTGCAAATGCAGGACGGCTCTTCTTATCTATTTCATACTGGACACCAGAAATCTGGCGTAATGGAATCACATCTGAACGACTACGCGGATACCACAATGCTGTCCATTTATTGGTTCCTGATTCAGGAATATATGTCAATTTGATTGCATCATTTCCAATACGTTGATCTGTCTCATCTGGCACTAGGCGCGTATAGTCACGGGGCGATAGATTATCTGTTGGGTTAATTCCATCAGCTCTCCCCCAGACTACAATCTGGCGACCAACATCGACATAGACTGTCTGATCCCAGTTATAAGAAGCATACAACTCACGTAAGTTACGATTTACCTTACTCACCTGATCTGGGTTTACAGTATGGTCCGTTTCGTCTCCAATATTTATATCGTAATGGATCTTAAACTCTGGGTTAAACTTGAGCGTACCATTGGACCAGAAACTTGCTTGTCCAATGTTTTTTAACGAACTTAAATCACGATCCGATGACCACACATCGAATCTAGCCGAGTTCTGGCTCACAAAACTAATTTCGCTGTCATCTGCATAAGCATGCTGCAGTAGCATAAAGCTACTGCAGCATGCAAATACCCAAAAGGTACCTTGCGTCATTTTTCAAGACTCTGCGGTGAGAAAATCTTATCAGATAAGGTTTTCTCTGCGACAAAATCACTGACGATAACTTGTGTCATATGTTGAGTTTGCAGATTTTTCGCCATCGATTTCATGGCCTGCCATCTTGGTTTCACTTTGCCGTAAGGACGGATATCCGTGAACTCAATATGCTTTAACGGCTTACCTGCTGTATCCCAAATGTCGATGGTTGCTGTAACAAAGTTATCTTTGAGGATGCACATACGACGTTTGCTATAACCAAAGTCACTCTTCACAGTATTATTGATTGGCGTTGCTTCAATCGTGTAGCAATCTTTGCCATTAAATTTGCCATCTGCCAGTTTAGTGTACTTCCAGTCACTTAACTTATAGCCAAGTACATCACCATAACTAAAGTCCGTACCAATAAAAGCATCGCCCTTATTCGCTGATGCAAGACGACGTACTTTTTTCAATGCAGGCAAATAGACAAACATGCTATCACTGCCTTTTGAGTTCTCAATCAATAGCGTCGTAGTTCCCTGTACATCTGCTGGTGAGATGAACTCAGTCAAACGCATATTGTTCTGAGTATTTCCAGCAAGCTTAGTCATATTTTTAGTCAAACGTACGCGTTGCTCGCCGCTTTTAGACGTCAGCACAAATTTGGCACTAGCACTTGAACTCAAAAACTTAGAGGCATCATCACTACGATTAACAATGTCTTGGACTTCATCTGCATGAGATGTTTTAGGCATCGACATTGTGAGCGCCGTACCCAACAAGAGACTTGTCACAACCGTTTGTGCAACGGTAATGTTCTTCTTATTTGAGGGAAAAATAAAACGAGGTTTCAACATTAGAATCATTGTAGGTACCATAATTAAGGTTGCAAATACACTGAAAAGCATCGCAATCACAATAAACATCGCTAGCCATTGATGCACATGGAAGCCTTGTGATAAGGACAATACGCCATACCCACCAGCAACAGCAGTCGCAACAAAAAGCGAAGCTTTACCAGCCGTACTTAAAGTTTTACGAATAGCATCTTTGATATCACCACCCTCTTCACTCAAGATTTCTCGCAAGCGATAGAGGAAGTAAATGGCATAATCTGCACCGATACCAACCGCCATGGCTGAGATCAGAGAGTTCGGAATATTGAGCGGAATGTCGAGCCAGCCCATCACACCAAAGATTGCAAGAATCGAGAATAGAAGTGGTGTTAGGACAATGAGTCCAGCAGAGAACGAGCGGAAAACTAGCGCAGAGATAAAGAATACCGCAAATGAAATCTGTAGAATGTTCATGAGCTTGCCGTGAACCATCGTTTCAGTTAAAGCAATGGTCTGAGTCACATCACCACCAAAACTCACGACAGCTTTATCACCCAACTGACCCGCCATATACGTTTTTAGCGACTCAAGGATTTCTTTAATGCGGTGATTACTCCCTGTTTTTAGCAGAATCGTGATCTTGGCATAGCGCTGAGTTGTATCAATGTAAGATTCAAAATCAGTCGGCTCACCAGACATTGAATACAACAGCAGATATTGAGCAACAATATCTTTAGTTGCTGGAACCTGAAATGCCTGTGGCTGATCGGCATTCATTGCCTGATTCATTCTTTTGATATAGTCCACGATAGAGATGGTTTTACCGACCTCTGGAATTGAATTCGCGAACTTTTCTGTATTATCAATCGCTTTTAGGATTTCTGGGTTTTCAATACCATCACGAACTTTAGTATCGACCATGATGTAAAGACTGTTTGTACCACCAAGAGACTGATTCAAGAATCTGTCGTCTTGCTGCATTGGTAGATCGCGCGAGAAGAAGTTGCGGCTATCGTTATCTACCACAATACGGCTAGTACCGAGAGCAAGAAAAACACCCAGTACTGCAATCACAGTCATTAGCATCATTCGCGGACGAACTGACAGAATGACATCACCAATTCGTTTTGGAATCCAGTCCCAAATCGGTAAACCTTTGCGTGCGACCTTGGTAACCGAAGGCGGTGGTAACATCGAGCGAAGTACAGGAATAAAAGTCATCTCAATGATCAGCGTACTGATGATCCCGATTCCTGTAAAAATACCGAATGAACGGATAGTCGGAATATTAAAGGTCAACAGCGAGAAGAATCCAGCCGCTGCAATTCCGCCAGCCAGTATCATAACTGGACCAACACGAACCATAGACTGCACCACGGCTTCGCTATTTGCAGCTTTAGGCTCCATCCCTTGGGCAATCAGACGATCAAAGTCTTCATAGTATCGCTTGAGCAACTGTACGGCGTGCCCCGCCGCAATGGCCAGAATCAGAATTGGTGTAGGAGAGTTAAAAATATCCATTGGCTGTTTGAACAGACCCATCATACCCATACCCCACGCCACAGCCAGTAAAGCTGTAACTAGTGGCAGGATCAAACCCTGCTTACTGCGGAATGCTTCGAAGTGCAATAACCCAATGACCAGTATGGCAATCGGGAACAAAATGTTGATACGCTTAGAGTAATCTTCAGCTTTATCCAAATAGACTGGATTACCACCAACACTGATGGTCATATCTTTAGACTGTTCAGCCGCTACGATTTTGTTGATCGGGCCCATCATCTTTTGGAAGCCTTCTGGACTTTCCTCAAGCTCAAGCAAAATAGCAGCAGTTTTCTGATCTTTAGATACTACCGAATTCATGTAGATTGGATTGAGTGCCAGCAGTTTTTTCAGCTGATCAACATCACTCTCAGTTACAGAACTGTTCGGCAATAGTTTCTTGGCATCAAATCCATCTGAATTGGCGGTGATCCCTTTGGCCTGACGTGCAGCCAGACTCATTAGAGTAGATCGAACCACACCCGGAGCATTATCAACTTCTTCGGTAATGCGTTTGACTTTTTCTAACACTTGCGGCTGATAAATATCCCCCTGCTTTGGTGTAATACCAATCACGACCATGTACTTGGAGCCGAATTTCTTTTCAATCAGCTTGGTCGAGGTGATATAAGGATGTCCTTTAGGGGCAAGCGCGTCTGGATCAATAATAATTTTTACGCCAGATGCAAGATACGCCAACGCAATGGTCAAGAGCATGACCACTGTCAGCACAATACGGCGATGTCTGAGAATCCAACGCGAGTATTGTTCCATCACCTGATGAGTCTTACGAAGTGGTTTAGTGGTCTCATGCGTTTGCTTACTATCGTTACCAGCCGACTCATAGGCTTCGCCCTTCTGAGCCAATGCTTCAAGATTAGCAACATCTTTTTTAAACTGAGCAAGAACCATCTTTTTCAGCAGTGCTGGAGGCAATACACCAAAAAAGCTGCCTGGTTCAGCCTCAAACACCCACTCAATCCATGTACCTTCAGGATGTGGTTTGAAGCGATAAGTACCTGTGTAGAGGAAAGGTCCTTCCACGACTTTGAACGCATATAATTCGTTCGGTACTAGATGTGTGATTTCACCTTTAAAGGACATCTCACGTCCAATAAAGCTAAAACCGATTTCATACTTGCTGCCCACACGCGGAGTATTGTCTAGCAGTTCAGAATGCTTACAGGACAATTGCCAGCCTGCATCATTGGCTGGGTTTGCAAGGTAGTTGAAAACCTTGTCAATCTCGGCCGGCATGAGGAAAGCATGTTCTATGGTCACCATAGTGGTTCTACCTTCTTGTATTTTTTATGCAGGGATTGGATACATCTGATCAATCGTCTGGGCAACAGCCACGACGTTCTCAGCGTACATAATCGATGAATGATCACCAGGCAGATCCACCTGTGTAAACGTGTCTTTAACCAGTTGGTCCCAGCCTAAACTTTCGCCAAAATCTTCCAGCTCATCTTTAGCCTTAACCAAGAGGATCGGAAAATCTTCAGGTTCTGGGAAATAGGTCTGGAGTGCGATGCCATTCGCTAAATAGGTATCAAAGTAAAGTCGAAAATCTGATGGATCAGCATCTAGAGGTAAGACATTAATGGCCTTGGCTTCTTTAAGTACATGATCAAACATGTGATCTGGACTCAATTCACGCAAGTATTGCGCTGGGATCGTCAGCTTTTTGCCATAAGGCGCAGCCAAATCGCGGGCAAACCAAGATAAAAGCATCGCATCGTCGGCATCTTCAGGCACATTTTCTGTAATCGGCGCTCGGGTATCGATCATGACAATACCTGTGACCTGCTGCCCCATTTGACGCAACTGATGACTGATCTCGTATGCAATCGCACCACCAAAGCACCAGCCACCAAGAAAATAAGGTCCCTCAGGCTGAGTCTTTTGCATTTCAGCAATATAGAGTGTTGCCATGTCTTCAATCGCAACTTCAGCAGCATCTGCTTCAATCAGGCCCGGAGACTGAATAGCACGCAAGGTGCGGCTCGGATTGAGATGGCGCGAAAGCTCCATATAACAGAAGGTGCTACCACCAATTGGATGGAACAACCACAGTGGTTGCTCGTAAGTTCCACGGCGCAGTTCAATTACAATAGAAGGCTTAATTTCTTTATTTTCACGAATGATCTCACCCAAACTCTCCACAGTGGAATATTGGGCCAGCAAAGCAACTGATAGTTCGGTGCCAAATGCTTTTTTAAGGTGATTAACAAGCTTCACAGCAAGTAACGAATGTCCACCCAAATCAAAGAAGTCATCATGTATACCAACCCGGTTAACCGACAAAATCTGCTCAAAGGTAGTACAGAGTTCAATTTCAATCGGATCACGTGGTGCAACATAATCGTTACTTTGTTCAAACACAGGCTCAGGAAACGCTTTACGATCCAACTTATTGTTGGCTGTCATTGGAAATTCATCCAACGTCATAAACGTATTTGGTACCATGTAAGCTGGTAGATGGATTTGCATCGTCTTTTTCAAACTAGCAATATCAATCTCATGTCCAGTTAAATAAGCCACCAGTTTCTGGTCGTTGCTGGCTGTCGTCTTAACCAGTACGACTGCATCTGTAATACTGTCGATCTGTTTAATAACATTCTCGATTTCGCCTAGTTCAATACGGAATCCACGAATCTTGACTTGGAAATCTAGACGTCCATGATGAGTCAAACTTCCATCCGTACGCAGACAGACTTTATCTCCGGTACGATAGAGTCGACCAGCATTTGGTAGAGATGGCAAAGTTCTAAATTGCGCATCTGTCAGTTCAGGTCGATGCCAGTAATCAACTGCTAGACCATCACCCCCAATCCAAAGCTCTCCCATGACGCCCGGTGGGACTAAACGTTGCTGTTCATCAAGGACATAAAGCTGGGTGTTCGCTAGTGGTTCGCCTAAATCAATACACTTTGCATCGGTGATACGAGCTGCACTAGACCACACTGTAGTTTCGGTCGGTCCATAGACATTCCAAAGACAGCCGACTTTACCCAGCAGTTTTTCTGCAAGAATAGTATCTAGCGCTTCGCCGCCACAGAGTGCTGTCAACCCTGCATTGCCGCTCCATTCACTGTCTAAGAGCATTTTCCAAGAAGCCGGTGTTGCCTGCAAAACATTGATCGACTTAACATTTAGATAATCCACCAATTGATTGCCATCTTGTGATACCTCACGTGGGCACACATGCACTACACCGCCGTACATCAGCGGAATCAGTAGCTCAAGAATTGAAATATCAAACGCATAAGTGGTGATTGCTAACAACTGAGTTTCAGAAGTTACTTGCAATCTATCATTCATGGACAACAAGAAATTGATGATTGAAGGATGCCCAATACGTACGCCTTTAGGCTTACCTGTCGAGCCAGAGGTGTACATCACATAAGCAGTCTCACCAAAGGCCAGCGTCTCACGCACTTGCTCTAGCGACACAACACCAGCTTGATTGATATCTAAACGCAGCACAGAAACGTTAAGAGCATCCATCAACTCTGTTTGAGCCAAGATGACTTTAGGTTCAGCATCTTCGATGATGTTGTGTAAACGTTCACTTGGGAAATTAGGATCTAGCGGCACATAAGCTGCTCCTGTCGCCCAGATCCCGAGGATTGCTGCTGGCAATAAAGCTGTACGATCTAACATCAGACCTACACGATCGCCACGGGTAACGCCATGCGCACGTAAATAGTCAGCAATACCAGCGATATGTTGACCTAACTCACGATAGCTAACCGCATGACCCTTTGAGGTCAAAGCATGATTGTCACCACGCTCATCAATCTGCTTTAGAATCATTCCAAGTAGATCATGTTGAGGATAATCAGTAGCCTGCCCACGTAGGGTCTCAAACTGGATGCAATCCACATAATCAGGCGCAATATCTAACTCAACGATCTTACGTTCAGGATGAGCCACCATCTCTGATAGTACAGCTTGCAGCAGTTGCACCATATTCTCGGCAGACTGTGCAGAAAATAACTCAGAGTTATATTTCAATACACCAACCAGTTCGCCTTGATAATCACCGCCCATTTCCAGCGTAAGATCTAATTGACCTTCTTGCTGGCGAACTGGGAAACTTCCTAACGTCAAATCTTGACCAACCAAGGTCGCTGGGGTCTGGATTGGCAGGAGTAGTTCTTTAAACTCATCCATACCACCTAGACGTTCCCAGAACATTCCCACCTGAGCTAATGGGTTAATACTACCATCACGCTTTGGTGAAACAGCTTCAACCACTCTGGAAAAGGCAACTTTTTGATGCTTGAGGCTCTGTCTTAATTGTTCCTGCACCTGCTGTGTAAATTGACGCAAAGTCTGATCAGCATCGATGTCCATGTGAATAGCAATCGTATTGACAAACTGCCCCAGCGCATTGCGCAACGAGCGTTCAAGTCGACCAGCTACAGGTGTAGCAATAACGAGTTCATTTTCATTCGATAGCTTATGTAGCAGGATATAGAAGCCAGATAGTACGAGTCCAAACAGCGTGATCTCATAATCTTTCGCTAAGTTCACAAGACCAGACGACACTGATTCAGGCACACGGAACACCAGTGAGCTACCTTTGTGTTGCTGCACAGCCGGCCGAGGATAATCAAGCGGAATGCTATGCACGTGTGGTGCATGCTGCAATGCATTTTTCCAGAAAATTAGACTCTCATCAGCATCGTCAATCGCAGTACTCTGCTGCTTATCGGCATACTGTGCGAACTCGATTCCGTTCACTACGTCTGACTCTGTAACTAGTCCAAAACGTTTGCCAACATCACGCAGTAAGAGACCAATCGACCAGAAATCCATGAGGGCATGATGAATCACGACTGCAATCACATAGTGATTTTCACCACGTTCATAACAATGAATACGCCACAGCGGTGGTTGAGTCAGGTCAAATGGCTGTTTAGTATCCTGCTCGACCAATTGCGTCAAATCAGATGCATCGACATGGCGAGCATCAGAGAAGACGATATTAGGATAGATTCGATCCCAGATGAGTTGCTCAATACCTTGATCATTGGCAGGCATACTGACACGCAACAGCGGATAATCATGCATTACCGCCTCTAGAATCTCCATTGGCTTGTTGCCTAATGGCTGGTTGACCTTCACATCAAAGGCCACCACCATATTGTAGGCACTGCAAGTTGACTCAAGCCGCTGGATATACCAGATGCCGAGCTGTTCTGCAGAAATCGCATGGCGCGATAAAATTGCAGGTTCCAGTCGTACAAGGTTATTCACGAAGCAACTCCCTGCTGCAACTTAGAAACAATATATTCAGCCAACGCATTAATGGTCGGGTAATCCCATAGTAGTGTCGGCTCAAGTTCCAGTTGTGTTAGATCTTCCAGATCCCCTGACACCGACAAAGCGACGATAGAATCAAGACCGTAACTAGTAAATTTTTGCTGCGGATCAAGAGCCTCTGGTTCGACACGCATTTCTTTGGCTACTAGCGTACGAATGATTTCGCTCCAGTAAGCTTTATCTTTATTCATGGGTTAATATCCTCTTTAACTGGTTGGGCATCACGCGGTGCCAGTGCAAAATCGATGACAGATAACATATGGTTGTTTGAAATTCGGTCTAGCAGATCTGCCAATGTGCTTTCACGCAGTGATGTCATTGGAGGGATCGTCTGCCCTTCAGCAGCATTTAGGAAAATGATCAGCCATGCACCATCCTGCAAAGCTGGTCTTAAGCCATGACGGTTAAAGATCCAGAAACCCAACACAGCAATACGAGAAAATAGCTCGGCATAATCGCGGGCCAGACTGAAACGCAAAGTTTCAAACTCTTTAGCCGCTTCTGAATTTGAGAAATAATCCTGAATTTTTTGATCTAGCGTGCGCTGCTCGATAAGAAGCTGATCAGCACGCTCACGTAGCGAGGACAGGATCTCAGTAGTCAATCCCTCTGTAACGTCCGCATCGTTGAGCATCTCGATGATCGTTCCCAATGACTCCATCACCAAGTCACCATCGCGGTTGAAAATCTCAAGCTCACGAAAATCAATAGCGTCCGTCTTCACCTGTAAGTCATATAACTGGCGATAGCGTGATTTAGCTTCAGCTTGGTCGAGATGGTTGGCTTTTTTACTACGCCCTTTATTGGCAGATTTGAGTTGAAAACTCAGGCTGTCTAGACAGACGGTGCTACTACCGTCAAACACACTAACAATCAGATGATCTCTGAAGGCTTTCTGGTACATTCCATCAGCATATGCATTTCTTAAGAAAAAACGTGACCCAAGTACCGAGGAAGTGATCTTAGCCAATGACTCGACATACTCAGGCACCAGTACCTTGATGATCGGTGACCATGTACTGAATTGATTAATACAGACATGTAGCCCGCGCGCGCCAACGAGTGATAATACCTCAGCTGCTAACAGATAAGCATAAGCAGTAGCGAGTTGCTCACGTACGAGCGGAATGCTAATGACTTTTTTGTTATACAACTCGCGTTCGATAGCAAACTCGGTCGCGATGCGCAGCATCGTATCACCAGCACCCAGAGAGAAGCTGCTGCAATATGCACGCGTCACTTGTAGCGTCTTGAGTCCAAGCTCCAACCCCTGACCTTCTTCACCGATCAGAGCATCTTTGTGAATTTCAGCATTGTTAAAGCCAATACCGCTAATATCTAGCCCACGCATACCCACTGTTGGCAGACGGTTCAGGCTATAAGTTTCCTTAGAAACCATATGGCGTTTATCAAGCCAGAATGCACTCAGGCTACGTGGACCACGGTCATCCGACGTTTTAGCAATCAGACTTAAAGAGTCACCTAGAGTCGCGCGATTGATTGACCATTTTTCGCCATTTAAGACGTACTTGCTTTCAGTAGCTTGTGCAGTTACTTCACTAGATAAAAGGTCAGCTCCATGCGCTTTTTCACTATAAGCCAGCGCAGGTGCAGCACCACTCAAAATTCGACTAGCAATGTTTTGGCATTGGTTCGCATTACCACCGATCCATACGATCACAGACCAAGCATTCGTGCTATAGGTCGAATTGATGGTTAGATCACGTCGCGCCAGCACACGATGCAGATATAGCAACTCTTCACCAATTTCCATGCGACCTCCAAGCTCTGAAGGTACATAAAAACGGTTCATGCCCACGGCATTCAGAAAATCAACAGCACGCTGAGGGTATTGTTCTTTCTCATCACGCTCAATGGCAGCGGACCAAGAAAAATCATTATTGATATCATGTACGGAGCCTAAAATTTGCTCCAGACGAGCAGCAGATTGAAACTGCCGCAAATTAGATGTAAGTGACATGAGTTTTTGCTCAAATGATTAAAGGGTAAGGATTAAAACAAAGCACTTTTCAATCGATTAAAAATGAGCGCGCGCACTTCTCTTTCCTTGATCATTGAGTTGAGTAGATTGGAGCTATAACGAATCAGTTGCCCCCGCTGCTCACGATCACGGATGATTTCTAAGCCGTTCTTGACATAGTTTCGGGCCATCACCGTTCTACGGTTTGGATGGGTTAAACAGATCAGTTGACCGCGCTCGATCTGCTCTTTAATTTTTCTTCTTCTGATTTTGCCGCTAGTGGTCTTGTTGATCCGACCTTGATGCAGCAAATAAACACCTTCTACAGGCAAGCCGATATCAGCCGCCACTTGCTCTTTAACCAGAGTTCTGATGGTTTCAAAATTAAGAGTCTTGTCTATCGACTTCTTTTTGATCTCAAGCACAACCGTGACACCGTCAGAATTACCGAAATTCACTGCTGCGACACAACCTTTACGGACAGCAGGATGCGCCACTTCGACAGAACACTCGATATCTTGCGGGTAATAGTTCTTGCCACGGATGATAATCACATCTTTGAGGCGACCAGTCACATATAGGTCTCCGTTTTTGACAAAGCCCATATCACCAGTTCTCAAGTAATGCACTTGACTAGGCTTACCTACTTTATCGAGGATGGTAGCAGCAAAGGTTTCCTGATTGACCTCTGGCTTCTGCCAGTAACCCGCAGTAACGCTCTCGCCTGCTAGCCAGATTTCACCGACTTCATCAGCTCCTACCTCTTTGCGGGTATGCGGATTGACAATACGACAATCAATGTGTGTAGAAATCTTGCCACAGCTCACCACTTGCACGGCGGTTTGATCTTTACTGGTCTGCACCAAATTGGCATTCAACTTTTCACGATCGATTGAAATAGCATTGAGAGGCCCAGTCACACCACTGACTAAGAGCGTAACTTCTGCCAAGCCGTAGCACGGCAAGAAAGTATCCAGTCTCAATTTCGACTGAGTATTGAACTTCTCCATAAAACGCTGCATGACGTTAGCTTTGATCGGCTCAGCACCATTAAACATCACACGTACACGACTCAGATCAAGCGATGCAGCTTCCTCGTTCGAGATGCGATGTAGACACAACTCATAGGCAAAGTTTGGTCCACCACTAATCGTGACACCTTTCTCGCTAATGAATTTCAGCCACTTAAGAGGTTTACGGATAAAATCCAGCGGTGACATTACATAGCAGGTCAGACCCACATACACGGTCTGCAAAACCGAACCGATCAACCCCATGTCATGATAGACAGGTAGCCATGTAAGACCGATATCATCAACTTGTGTGCCAAAAGCTTCAGCAATCATGACTTCATTTGCCATGATATTTTTATGGGTGACGATCACACCTTTAGGCCAACCTGTTGACCCTGAAGTGTATTGAAGAAAGCAGATATCTTCTTCATCAATATGCGGAAAATCCTTTTCCACCAAGTCACGCTGTAATTCCGCATCAACAGCATGCAATATTAAATTTTCATTTTGAGCTTTTAATGTAATAAGACCGGATAGCTCAAGAATCTTTTTAGTTGTGAGGACTATCTTTGGCTCACAGTCATTCATAATATTCAAAATATTTGAAAAACCGTTGCGATTAAAAGGCAAGCTGACAGGTACTGCGATAATCTTAGCTTTCAGACAGGCAAAAAACGAAACGATAAAGTCTAGCCCAGGTTCAAACAACAATACGGCACGATCACCGCTATCGACAAGATTCATTAATATTTGGGCTTGATATTGAACCCGTTCATTCAGATCTGCATACGTTAGAGATTGAATACCAGCAGATTGGCGTCCCAAATACTCGAAAGCAACCTTAGCTCCATTTGAATTTGCGTGGGATTCCAAAGTTGCAATGATATTATCCGTACCCATTACAGCCATAACTTACTCCGATTATTTATAATTCACCCTTAAATTTGCTAATTCAGAAACTACATTTCTAGCTGAGGGCTTTTAATAAAAATGAATATAATTTTTTGTTTAAAATATAAATTCACATTATATTTTATGTGCTAATGTTTTTTATTACACCTGTAAGGGTTTACAGGTTGGCTTGTTTTTATTGAAAATTAAGACACGGGGTATCTTTCATAAATTATTTTTATTCAGTTCGATATTGTGAACACTGACAATTAAATTAAAACTCGAATTCAATTCCTCTTATTTCATTAATATTTAATAGGATTTCTAAAGGTTTTTGGCATACCAACCAGAGGCCCTGTTCATATTCTTATTTTGTGAATTTCTTGATTGTAGACCTTCTATTCAGCATCTAATTGACTATGTATTTTCTTTACTTAAAGGCAATAGATGATTCAGGCAAGATCTTCTCATAGCCTTTATTTACAAGGATAAAGCCCCAAAGGAATCTGCTTAAATTTGCATTTGAATAGCTTAAAATTATGTACAGCCTTGTGACTAATATATAACTCTAATAAGTCAATAGACTTCATCTTTCAAGGGTCTATAAAACACGAATACTAAAGTTTCCAACAAGAGTACTAATTAAAAAATATTTTTATTAATAAAATAAATTCATTCATTATTTTATTATTAAAACCAAAATATAAAATCTATTTTAAAATAAAAATTTCTATATAAATTAAATTTCAATTAAAACACTTTTAATTAAAATATTTTCAAGTAATTAATTTTAAATACATGCCATATAATAATTTATCTTATTAAAACCCGCTATTAAATTTCTCTGTTTTTTATATATGCCTTTATAAAATTCCCAACATTACGGCTCGAATAGCTGCTGAAATTTTATTATTCACATTTAGCTTCTGCATTGAATTTCCAAGATGAAAATTTACTGTTCTTTCAGTCACCCCGATAATCTGGGCAATCTCTGCTGACGTCTTACCTTCCGCAGTCCAGCGTAGAACTTCTTTTTCTCGGTTGGTTAAATAAAGATTAAACTGAGTAAATTCTGCTTCATTCACAATTTTAGCAATACTGGAATGTACTGTCTGAGACAACCAAAACATATTGGTATATTGAGCTTTCTGCTCTTTTTCTGATAATTGGTCAGTGGATCTTGCTAGTGTTAACATTCCTCTTGTACCAATAAAGTCACGACTTGACTGTGCCCAACCGACATTCAACCCATAAGAGCGCGCTTCCTCCCAAAAATCTTTTTGAGCTTGTGTGTTTGCAGATTGGCTCGACCAGACAAGAGGTTGAAGTGACAACATACAATGCTGTACGGTTGGATCAACTACTACATATTGCTGCTTAACATAACGCTTCTGCCATGCTTCGGGATAATTATTCAACATAATCATTTTTGGTTCAGCAATAGATAATGGTGCCTGCATACCATAAGCACAATAATCAAATCCAAGCTTTAAAGCCGTAGATTTGACGACCTCAAATAGCTGATATTTATTTTTTACCATCAGGGATGCTGATAGTAGATCCTCTTGCCAATTTTCCATTTACTCTCATTAGACCTCATTCATAAAGCACTTTTTAGTTGCATATAGTGAATTCATAATCCAATTAACAACATTTTAAGCCTGAGAGGGTGGTAAATTCTTCGGATAAACTATATTCAGAAAGCTTTTTAAGGTTGTTATATTGCATATGTAAATTATGCTTGAAAATCTCAAATATAAAGAATGCATTTTATTACAAAAATGAGTACTTTTTATTTTTAAAAAGCGTCTATTATTTATTCTTATTTGTATATTTATATTAATTTAACTAAAGAATAACATCCACTCACAATATACTCCGTATGAGCCTTTTATTTATTATTAGGTAAAATTTAAAATAATTATAGTGATCTCAAAAACATTGCTTTAATAATAAGGATAGATATTATCTACAATGCACAGGATAAATTTACCCCACTAATAATCTTGAAACGGGTACCTTTCATATTGAAGCTACAGCGTGCTCAGTTTCTGCATAATTAAACCTCACTGCCTGAAGTACTTTCTAAAGAACAGCTTAACGTTGTGCACTATCAGATTACGATTAACCTGTAAAACATAACAGTATTTTGTTGGCAATAATTTATGTTATTTATCTATAGAATTGTAATTCAAGTCACTTGAACAGGTAGCATGGTCACAATACACCCTGATTTCTCAATCTCAACTGATGGTTTTATTCGGATGAATGAAAATCAGCTTATGAATTACCCCCTCCAACACCTCATATCTATTGTTGAATCTACACAAATTGAGGATTCTCAAATTCTATATTATGGGTTTACTGAATGGGCAACATCACTGACCCCAGCTTTAAGTACTGGATGGGACTGGGAGTTTGTTGAGCAAAATGGAATTGCTAGCTTAAAACGAATTGGGCTACCTCGAAGCAATATCATGATTGTTGATGTATCTGGTACAGATATTGGATTTGATATTACTGAAACATTAATCGAAAAAAAAATAGATACGTTGTTTTGGGAACAGTTCATTTATGCTCAAATCAATACAACGCAAACAAAGACTAAATTAAGTCCAAATTTCTCTTAGAAACCTGTAAATTCTTACAGTTACCACCTTTTCAGCTGTCGAGTAAAGTCGCCTGAAAAATAAGTGGAAGCACTTGTAATGAATATTATTGCTGGATTTCAAAACAATTTTTCAGAAGGCTTATATACTAAATTTAAAAGTTACCGCTACAAGGTATTTGTTGAACATTTAGGGTGGGAGTTGAACTGTCCACACAATGAAGAACTAGATCAATTTGATAAAGTCGATACAGCTTATGTCGTCGCTCAAGATAGAGAATCCAATATTATTGGCTGTGCCAGACTGCTACCCACGACTCAACCCTATTTACTGGGTGAAATATTCCCTCAATTAATGAATGGCATGCCGATTCCTTGCTCATCAGAAATCTGGGAATTATCAAGATTTTCAGCTGTAGATTTCTCGAATCCGCCGACCTCTGCTAGTCAAGCAGTGTCATCTCCTGTGTCTATTGCCATTCTGCAAGAAGCGATCAACTTTGCAAGAGAACAAGGTGCAAAACAACTCATTACGACCTCACCTCTTGGTGTAGAGCGATTATTACGTGCTGCGGGTTTCCGTGCTCATCGTGCAGGACCGCCAATGGTTATTGATGGATATGCTATGTTTGCATGCTTGATTGAAGTGTAGTTGGTTAAATAATATTGGTGACATTGCAAAGATGAAGGTCTTAAGCCCTAATCTCGTTTCGCTCGCTAAATTTCAAAAGCCCTAGTCAAAAGATTAGGGCTTTTCTCTGTTTAAAGCTTCAAACTTAATATTAAGACTACTCAGTAATTTTGGTTTTCAAATTTAAGTCTGCTTTCTTATGGTAAGCCTCATCAGTTTTAGTATTCCAATCACGTGGCATAAATGAAGTCGATATAATCGCAACGATAGCCATAGATCCAATATAAATCATAATTAAATAAGGATTACCCTGCCCGATACTTAAAAGTTTGGTTGCAATTAACGGTGCTAAACCACCACCAAGTACCCCAGCCAACTGTACCGAAATTGAGATTCCGCTATATCGAATTTCTGCCGGAAATTGACGGGCAAAAAGCTGAGCTTGTGGTGCGTACATAATTGGAAAGACCACTCCAATCGCTAAAACAATTGCTGTCCAGACTAATACCGGATCTTTTGTGTTGAGCATGGTGAAAAATGGATAGCAGTAAAGTGCTAAAACGCATAGACCAAACATAAACATATTGCGTTGGCCGACTTTATCTGACAAATGTCCACAGAATGGTGTCATAAATAGAATGACTATTGCACCGCAAATGGTGGCAAACAAAATGTCTTGGCGTGCGATCCCAAGTTGTGCAGTCGTATAAGCCAATGTAAAGGTTGAAGCAATATAGAACCATGCATTCTCGGCAGCACGCGCCAAAATAATGGTGATGAGTTGCTTCGGATGATTTTTAAAAACTTGTAAAGCAGGAACTTTAACTTCTTCAGACTGCTGTTTTACTTTTTCAAAATCTGGTGACTCTGGTACTTTCACTCGAATGTACCAACCTACTACCAGTAAAATAATGCTGGCAAGAAACGGTAAACGCCAACCCCAGCTAAATAGAGCTTGTTCAGGTAATAACGACACCAGCCCGAGTGCGATTGAGGCTAGCATTAAACCGCCACCCGTACTCGCTTGAGGTAAACTTCCCCAAAAGCCCTTACCACCTTCGGGTGCATGCTCAACGGCCATAAGCACAGCACCGCCCCATTCACCGCCCATTGCCATTCCTTGAATGAAACGCAAAATAACCAGACCAATCGCAGCCCAATAACCAATTGATTCGTAAGTCGGTAATAAGCCAATGAGTACTGTTGGGATCCCCATGAGCATCAGAGTCAACAGCAACATCGATTTACGGCCAATTTTGTCACCAAAATGACCAAAGACTAAACCACCTAGTGGACGGCCAATAAACCCAACGGCATAGGTGGCAAATGCAGCAAGTACACCCGTCAGTGCATCCAGATTTGGGAAAAATAATTTATTAAAAATCAGCGCCGCTGCCGCACCGTAAATAAAAAAGTCATACCATTCAATAGTGGTGCCGACCATGCTAGAGATACCTGCTAATCGATGTGATGACTTTTTAGTATGTGAACCGTTTCCATGTACTGTTTGCATCGCAATTTCCTTTTTAGATTTTCTTATTTTGTCTTTTTTATGCTTATGACCAGCCCTGACCATAAGCATTTTCAGGTCTCGCTTTATCTCCTTAAGCTTTTTATGTTTTTGTAATTCGATTTAGTTCAATTTTTCTAAAATTGGCTCAAATTTCGAATTACGTTCTTGCCACTGTGGTTGTTTGTCTTTATCGACTATAAGGGCACGAACCCCTTCAATAAAGTCACCATGCTCAAACCAGATGTCCTGTAAATCACGCTCAAGCTGCATACATTGCGGTAAAGATAGTCCCCGCCCTAAATATTGCAGTTTTAAGCTGGTTTGTTTGGCAATAAATGAGCGCTGCTTCAAAATACTAAGCATCTTACTTGCCCAAGTTTTTAAGCCTTCATCTTGTTCATTTTCAAGACTTTGTTCGATTTCATCTAAATGCTGAAAGCCGAAGTGTTTACGGATGCCTTCGGCCAACTGTTTGAGTTCGCTTTCAGCAGGGCGAGTAATAAATCGGGTAATGATGTGTTCAATTCCCTCTTTGCGTAAACTTGGCGCTTCAACGAGAGCATCCTGCAAAGCTTGTAACTGCTCACTTGGCACATGGTAGTCAATTAAATCGAGGTAAAGCGCATCACTACTGCTAATCTGCTCACCCGTAATTGCCATATAAACGCCAATATCATCAAGGCGAGACAGGAAGTGTGTTGCGCCAACGTCTGGGAAAAAGCCAATCGCTGTTTCAGGCATAGCAAATCTGGACTTTTCACTGCTCACAACAATGTGACAAGCCTGAGCTAAACCAAAACCGCCACCTAAAACATAGCCATCAAGCACAACAATCACTGGCTTTGCATATTCACGCAGTATATTTAGCATTTTATATTCGGCACTAAAGTAGCCTTTATAATCAGCCGAGCCATTTTTATAACTGTCGTAGAGATAGCGGATATCGCCACCAGCACAGAAGGCTTTTGGACTATTTGATTTGATTAAAATTGCCTGAACAGCAGCATCATTTCGCCACAGTTCCAATTGGGCACCAATACTTTTAATCATATCTAGCGACAATGCATTGAGATGAGTCACACGGTCTAAGGTAATCACGCCCAACTTACCTTGTTGCTCAATCATTAAGTGATTTTCTGTATTCATTTTATTGATCTCTTATTGATTTTTAAAATTTGGCTTTCGTTTCTCAACAAAAGCCTGCATTCCTTCTTTTTGGTCAGATGTTGCAAAAATTGAATGGAACATACGTCTTTCAAAACGTAAGCCTTCGGTAAGGTTTACTTCAAAAGCGCGGTTAATAGTTTCTTTGAGCATCATGTTTGCAGTTAAAGATCGTGCCGCAATTTTTTCTGCGGCTTGCAAGGTTTGTTCAAGTAATTCTTCTTTACTAAACACTCGTGCGACTAAACCACTTTGCTCTGCTTCTACAGCACCCATTTGACGAGCGGTAAAACACATTTCCATTGCCTTGGCTTTACCAATGGCATGGGTTAAGCGTTGTGTACCACCAATACCCGGAATTACCCCTAAGGTGACTTCAGGTAAGCCAAACTTAGCGTTGTCAGCACAATAAATAAAGTCACACATGAGTGCTAGTTCACAGCCACCACCTAATGCATAGCCACTCACCGCTGCAATTAGAGGTTTACGGCGCTGTGCAATACAGTCTGCAAGATGAAAAAAGTCATCAAAATAAATATCAGGAAATGCTAAATCAGCCATTTCTTTAATGTCTGCACCTGCGGCAAAAGCTTTTTCAGAACCTGCCAATACCATGCAGCCAATTTCGCGGTCTTTTTCGAGCTGATCTAATGCCTGATTAATTTCACTAATTAATTCGCTGTTTAAAGCATTGAGCGCTTGAGGGCGATTTAATGTAATCAGTCCAACCCCATTACGCTTTTCTAATAAAATACTTTGCCACTGCATTATTTATTCCTTGTTCTGGTTTTATAGACTACGCGCAATCACTAAACGTTGGATATCACTTGTGCCTTCGTAAATTTGACAAATACGGGCATCACGATAGATGCGCTCAATCGGGAAGTCTTTAAGATAGCCATAACCACCAAACACCTGTAAGGCACTCGAACACACACGTTCAGTCATTTCTGAAGCAAATAGTTTGGCCATTGAAGCTTCATTGAGACACGGTTGACCTGCTTCTTTTAAACGCGCAGCGTAGTGAACCAGTTGTCTCGCTGCTTCGATTTCAGTTGCCATGCTGGCAAGGCGAAACGCTATAGCTTGATGCTCAAAAATTGGCTTTCCAAAAGTGATACGCTCTTTTGCATAGTGAGTCGCTTCTTCGAGCGCCGCACGTGCTAAACCGACTGCCTGTGCAGCAATACCAATACGACCACCCTCTAAATTGGCGAGGGCGATTTTTAAACCCTCACCTTCTTTGCCTAGCATTAAGCTTTTGTGAATGCGTACATCTGTGAGGGCAATCTGACAGGTATCTGAAGCATGCAAACCTAGTTTTTCTTCAACACGAATCACTTCATAACCCGGTGTCTCGCGTGGGACTAAAAATGCACTAATGCCCTTTTTGCCTGCACTTGGATCGGTCACTGCAAATACAATAATGACGCCTGCATTATCACCAGAGGTAATAAATTGCTTAGCACCATTTAAAATGTAATCATCGCCATCTTTCACCGCTCGAGTTTTAAGAGCTGCCGCATCTGATCCCGTATGTGGTTCCGTTAAGGCAAAAGCGCCGATCATTTCACCTTGTGCCAAAGGTTTTAAAAAACGCTCTTTTTGCTCGTCTGTACCAAATTTTAAAATAGGCACACAACCAACCGAGTTATGTACACTCATGATGGTCGAAGTCGCGCCATCTGCTGCTGCCACTTCTTCGAGGGCCAGTACATAGGCTAAGTTACCTGTGTCTGAACCGCCCCATTGCTCTGAAACAAGCATACCCATAAAACCGAGTTGTCCCATTTGGGCTAAGGTGTCTTTCGGGAACGTTCCGTCTCGATCCCAATCGCTGGCATTAGGCTTAATTTGTTCTTGGGCGAAACTTTTCGCCATATCACGAATGAGTAATTGTTCTTCGGTAAATTGCATTATTATTTCCTTTACCCTGCTTTAGCTTGTTGTTTAGCAATTTCTTGATTACGCAATAAAAAGCGCTGGATTTTACCACTTGGAGTTTTAGGCAATTCACTCACAAATTCAACTAAACGCGGGTACGCATGTGCAGAAAGTCGTCTTTTAACAAATTGGCTAAGTTGTTCAGCAAGTGCCTCTGAAGGTTGAGCGTCCGCAGCCAAAATTACAAATGCCTTAACCACTTCGGTACGGTCTGGGTCAGGCACACCAATCACTGCCGCCTCAATCACTGCGTCATGTTCGAGTAAGGCACTTTCTACATCGAAAGGCCCAATGCGGTAACCTGATGTGGTGATTACATCATCACTGCGGCCCACAAAGCTCATGCTGCCATCAGCATGTAACTCGGCAGTGTCGCCAGTTAAATAGTAATGACCCACGAAAGGCGATTTACGGCTTTCTTTATAGCCGCCGAACCACATCATTGGAGACTGGCTAATATCGACCGCTAAAATTCCTGGTGTGTCTGCCGGAAGTTCTTCACCTTGTTCATTGACAATCGCAACACGGTAGCCCGGACTTGGGAAACCTGCTGAACCAGCATGAATTTCATGTTTTAAACCATGGTGATTACACACCACCATACCCACTTCAGTTTGCCCATAGTGGTCATAAATCGGAGCGTCTAAGACTTGTTTAAACCAGCGAATCACTTCTGGGTTGAGCGGTTCACCTGCACTGCTAACGACACGGAATAGGCCTTTTAACGGCGCCATTTGTGCTGGATCAGCCGCCATCATCATGCGGTAAGCAGTTGGTGCGCCTGCCAAGTTGTTAATTTTATAATCTTTCACAATTTGGCATAGGCTATCTGTGCTGAAACCACCTTCATAGAACAAAGTAGAGTGGCCCAAGAATAACGGCCCAGTAATCGCATAGTACAGACCATATGCCCAACCCGGATCTGCAATATTCCAAAATGAGTCTTCTTCAGTTAAACCAATGGCATCTTGCATATATCGACCAAAGGCAATCAGTGCTTTTAATGGCACTTCCAATGGTTTCGCTGGCCCGGTAGTGCCTGAAGTAAACATGAGCAAGAAAGGATCTTGAATGCTGCGCATAACCAGATCGCATTGATCGGACTGCTGCTTCACTTCATTCCAAAAGTTAAAATCACCTACTTTAAGCGGAGTACCTTGTGTGTCGGCCACCGTCACAATTGCAGGACAATTCTCAATTTCATCAAGCTTGCTACGATTACCTACATCGGTTACCACTAGCTTACTTTGTGCAAGCTGAATACGGTGCTCAATCGCTTTTGGACCAAATGCAGTAAATAGGGGTTGATAGACTGCACCTATGCGCCAAGCTGCAAAAATAGTCACAATCAGTTCAGGTGTTCTCGGTAATAGCCCTGAAATACGGTCGCCTGCTTTCACACCTTGTGATTTTAAAAAGTTGGCAAACTGACTCGACCATTCTTTTAGTTCACGGAAGGTATATTGCTCTTTTCGTCCGTCTTTTCCTTGCCAATACAGCGCAATTTTGTTGCCATCGGCATGTCTATCACAGCATTCATAACAAGCATTTAAGGCATCAAGTGAACCTGATAACATCTGTTTTGCAGTACTTTCCAAATCGAAAGCCTGTGCAGCATTTTGATAATCCATCATATCTTTTCCCTCAGTCCGGATTTGTTGTTATTCACGACAGGGTTTAATGTGTTTAAAGCCATCCTTTGGCTTTGCTGTTATGCTTCTTGTGGCAAATATTGCTGAATAATGCTTGAAAAATCGAGATTAGCATTACCACGCATGCACATTTGCTGATAAAGCTGCTGTACCATGCCACCTAATACAACTGGCTGTTTGACTTGGCCCGCGGCCTCTACAGCAAGTCCTAAATCTTTTAGCATTAACTGAGTCGCAAAACCGTCTTGGTAGCCTCGAGATGCTGGCGCATTTTCATTAATATGTGGCCATGGGTTACACACATCTGAACTCCAGCAACGGCCACTTGAGGTATTAATGACACCTGCCAATGCTTGTGGGTCGATGCCCAACTTCACACCGAGTGCCATACCTTCGGCAACAGCAGCCATTGAAATACCTAAAATCAGGTTGTTGCAGATTTTGGCAATTTGACCTGCACCGACATCGCCACAATGAACAATATTTTTGCCCATGTGGCTGAGCACAGATTTCACTTCGTTAAAGGTGTGCTCATCGGCACCCACCATGAAGGTTAGAGTTCCTGCTTGAGCACCAATGGTTCCACCTGAGACTGGTGCATCACAGATTTTAATATTTTTGCTTTGCGCAACAGCGGCAATGTCTTTAATGGTTTGTGGGTCAATGGTACTGCTATCAATGCATAAGCTACCTGCTTTTAGCACTTCTAAAACACCATTTTCACCCAAGTAAACTTCTTTAACATGCTTGGCCGCAGGCAACATGCTAATGACCACATCAGCTTGTTTCGCTGCTGCCTGTGGGCTGTCGCAGACCACACCACCTGCCTCGGCAAAGTGCTGAATAGCAACTTCACTGAGGTCATATCCATAAACATTGAGTCCGGCTTTAAGGAGGTTATGGGCCATTCTGCCGCCCATATTGCCTAGACCGATAAAGGCGATATTCATCCGTGATCCCCTTAACGTAAACTAATAGTTGTATTTACTGCACCAACTTCATGGCTATCTTCAAACCAGCGACTGGTAATAGTTTTGGTTTGTGTATAGAACTGCACAGCCTGTTTGCCGTATGGTCCCAAATCACCAAGTTTTGAACCTCTTGAACCAGTAAAACTAAAGAAAGGCACTGGCACAGGAATTGGAATATTGATACCAACTTGACCAACATCAATTAAGTTTTGGAAAGTACGTGCAATCGCACCACTTTGTGTGAATAGACCTACACCGTTACCAAATGGGTTGGCATTGATTAGAGCAATCGCTCCCTCAAGGGTGTCTACACAAATAATGGAAAGTACAGGACCGAAGACTTCTTCTTTATAAATACGCATGTCGGTATTTACGCCACTAAAAATCGTCGCGCCTACAAAGTTGCCCGATTCATAGCCTTGAACTTGAACATCACGACCATCGAGTAGCAACTCTGCACCTTGCTCAACACCGCTATTAATTAAATCAAGCACACGCGCTTTAGCACGTTTTGAAATGACTGGGCCAATGTCAGTATTTGGCTCATGGCCTGCGTTTACTTTTAAGGTTTTCGCTTTTTCAACTAATTCTTGAATCCACTGTTTACTTTCACCCACCATTACCGCAACTGACAATGCCATACAGCGTTGCCCCGCTGCACCAAATGCTGCACCGACCAAGGCATTTAAGGTTTGCTCTTTATTGGCATCTGGCATGACAGCCACATGGTTTTTTGCACCCATCATCGACTGCACACGTTTGCCATGTTGCCCTGCAAGGTTATAAACATGTGTTCCAACCGTAGTTGAACCCACAAATGAAATCGCTTTAATGTCTTTATGTGTACACAGACGGTCAACTACTTCTTTACCGCCATGCACAACGTTGAGCACACCTGCTGGAATGCCTGCTTGAATCGCAAGCTCAACCAGCATCATAGTTGATAACGGATCTTGTTCTGATGGTTTTAAAACAAAAGTATTGCCGCACACAATTGCCATTGGGAACATCCAAAGCGGAATCATGGCAGGGAAATTAAACGGCGTAATACCCGCACAGACACCCAAAGGTTGTTGCAAGGTATAAGTATCTACACCTCGTGCGACACCTTCAACATATTCACCCATCTGTAGAGTACCGATCGAACATGCATGTTCAACTACTTCTAGACCACGCTGAATATCGCCTTCTGCATCTGCCAAGGTTTTGCCCTGTTCCGCCGTTAGTACTTGGGCAATTTCTTTCATGTTGGCACGGATTAAGTCTTGTAACTTAAGCATGATGCGCATACGTGCCTGAATTGGAGTTTGACGCCAAGAAGCAAACGCATCTTGTGCAGCCTGAATGGCAGCGTCAACTTCTTTAACCGTTGCAAATGGTACACGACCAATCACTTCCTGAGTCGCAGGGTTAACAATGTCTTGCCATTCCTGTGTTTCAGATTCGATAAAATTTCCGTTAATAAGTAATTTAGCGGTTTCCAATTCGATTTTTTGGATTGTGTTCATAACCTCTCCGTAGGCCATATTTTTATTGTGTTCAATTATTAGAAAATACTTTTTGATTATATTTTCTTTATTCCAGTTTCAATTGAGACTAGCAAAGAAAACTTTGACCACCAACGGAAATTCATGCACGATTGTTGTGCAAATATGCACAAGGATGACAACAAAAATGAAAGTAGATTGGGATCATCTACATTTTTTTCTGGTTTTAGCGCGGACTAAAACCTTGACCAACGCTGCGCGGATTATTGGTGTCGAACACAGTACAGTGGCTAGACGGATTCAGGCCCTAGAACTTGCTTTGGGTACAACGCTGTTTAAGCGTGAAGCGACTGGTTATGAGTTGACACTTGAAGGGATGGCACTTGTTCCTCGAGTTGAGCAAATGGAGCAAGCTTTCTTACAAATTGAAAAACCACATCAACCTTTGCAAGGTCGTGTGCGAATTGGCACACCTGAAGGTTTTGGCACTGCATTTTTGGCCCGTTTACTGGCTGAGTTCTCTATTCAATATCCACTGCTCACCATCGACCTGATTCCAGTACCCAAAATGATTAAGCTCTCCCACCGTGAGGCAGACATTGTGGTATCCATTGACCGTCCAACATCCGGACCCTACATTATTACGCGGTTATCAGACTATTGCTTGAAAATTTATGGCAGCCAAAACTATCTGGCACAAAACCCACCCATTCGTGGTTTAGAAGATTTAACCCAACACCGCTTTGTGAACTATATTGATGATCTGGTGTATAGCCCTGAGTTGTACTGTTTAGAACGTTTACCCTTAAAGCTTAATGCGAACTTCCGTAGCAGCAGTATTTTGGCTCAACAAATTGCGGTGAGTGCTGGTGCAGGACTTGCGATTTTACCCAAGTTTCTAGCAGATGATAAACCAGAACTAGACGTGGTTTTAGAGCAGCAAGTTCGCTTTACTCATACCTTTTGGATGCTGACTTTTGTTGATTTACAGCATGAACCGCGCATTAAACTTGTCTGGGATTATTTGCGTAAACAAGCCGATAAATATCAGCATTTATTGGTGGATTAGATATCAAATAAAAAAAGCCAATCACGAATGATTGGCTTTTTTGAAATTATGAATAATTAATCAAAACTTTCTTGGCCTAGTTTTTTCATGCGCGGTTTATAAAACACATGATAGCTAACGCCTAAAACAACCAGCCATAATGGACTGACATATAATGCTTTTAAGGTATCTGGCTCTAGTGCCAAAATCACTAAAGTGAACAAGAAAAATGCAACGACAACATACGCCATCAACACTCCACCCGGCATTTTAAAGGTCGATTTAGCATGTAACTCTGGACTCAACTTACGGTAACGTAAATAGCACGCCATGATCAGAAGCCATACACTAATAAAGAGAATCACACAGAGTGAACTTGCCAGAGTAAATGCTTCCATCGTGTTTGGAACAAAGTACTGAAGTACTGCACCACCCATAATAAAGATACATGAGAAAATCAAACCATTTGAAGGTACGGCACGTTTTGATAAACGCCCCAATGCACTTGGCGCTTGACCATCTTTTGATAAACCAAACAGCATACGGCTGGTTGAAAACACACCGCTGTTCATAGATGACATGACTGAAGACAGCACCACCAAGTTCATGATGATGGCAGAAACCGGAATACCCGCATTTAAGAACAACTCAACAAACGGACTTTTGTCTGCACGAATGTGATCCCAAGGAGTCACTGACATCACCACAAAAAGTGCTAACACATAAAATAGGATGATACGTACTGGAATCGCGTTAATTGCTTTCGGTAGGTTCTTTTCTGGATCTTTCGTTTCAGCTGCTGTTGTACCAATCAGTTCAACACCAATAAAAGCAAACACGGCAATCTGGAAACCTGCCAAAAATCCGCTTACGCCTTTTGGAAATATTCCACCATGCGACCACACGTTACTTACACTCACAACTTCACCATGTGGAGCTTGAAAATGAGTAAAGATCATGTAGCCACCCACACCAATCAGGCCAATAATTGCCAAGATCTTAATGAGTGCGAACCAGAATTCAACCTCACCAAACAACTTCACCGTAAGAAGGTTAAGCCCTAAAATGAATAGTACACAGCCTGCACTAATCATGGCCTGTTGCATTGGTGAGAAACTGGCGCCTTCGGGCAGCCAAAAACTTAAATAATTAATGACCGCAGATAAATCCGCAATACCAACCAGTACCCAGCCTAACCAATAGGTCCAACCTATATAATAACCAGCCCATGGTCCAATCAAATCATATGCCATATCGACAAATGACTTGTAATGTAAGTTAGCAAGCAGTAGTTCACCTAATGCACGCATTAAGAAAAAGAACATGCCACCAATTAACATGTAGATAACGAGAATTGAAGGACCTGCGAGGGAGATGGTTTTGCCCGAGCCCATAAATAGACCGGTTCCAATTGCACCGCCAATTGCAATCATTTGTAGATGGCGATTATTTAATTTCCGTTGTAAATGATCAGGGGAGCCTGCCTCATCTGGATGATGAACCATTGTCATATTAGAAGTCCTTTTTATATTTTGCTTAACTTAAAATCAGCAACCTATAGGGAGAAAAACGAACCGTATATCGAGGGTTGCTGAGTCTATACCTCAGGACAAGATGTTCAAGTATATTTTTCCTTAATTGATAAATCGTTTGTCCTGATTTTTTTTAAGTCACATTATTTATGTACTGCCTTCACGGCAATTTTAATTAATCGATCTGGGTACTCCAGATTAGCCGAAGTTTAGCATGTGATAATGCTATATGTACTTTGCCAACACCCTCAAAATTGCACTGATGATTTAAAAATAAACAATATTATTCCGATAAAAAATCCAATAAAAATAAAAAAAGCCAATCATGATTGATTGGCTTTTTAATAAAACTTAATGATCGTTGACGAGTTCACGCCCTAGTTTTTTCATGCGGGGTTTATATAGCACATGATAGGTGACACCTAAGATGACTAACCATACTGGACTGACATAGAGTGCTTTCAACGTATCTGGCTCAAGTGCCAAGATGACTAAAGTGAAAAGCATAAATGCCAGAACGATATAACTCATCCAAACGCCACCTGGCATTTTAAAAGTTGATTTTTCATGTAATTCAGGGCGTAATTTACGATAGCGCAAATAGCACACCATGATGAGACTCCAGACACTAATGAATAGAATCACACAGAGTGAACTTGCCAGAGTAAATGCTTCCATCGTGTTTGGAACAAAGTACTGAAGTACTGCACCACCCATAATAAAGATACATGAGAAAATCAAACCATTTGAAGGTACTGCACGTTTTGATAAACGACCAAATGCACCTGGTGCCTGACCATCTTTTGATAAACCAAACAACATACGGCTGGTTGAAAACACGCCGCTGTTCATTGAAGACATCACCGAAGATAGCACCACTAAGTTCATAATGATGGCAGAAACCGGAATACCCGCATTTAAGAACAACTCAACAAACGGACTTTTGTCTGCACGAATATGATCCCAAGGTGTCACTGACATCACAATAAAGAGTGCTAACACATAGAATAAAATAATACGTACTGGAATTGCGTTAATTGCCTTAGGTAAATTCTTCTCTGGATCTTTCGTTTCAGCAGCCGTTGTACCAATCAGTTCAACCCCGACAAAAGCAAATACAGCAATCTGGAATCCTGCCAAGAAGCCTTCGGTGCCTTTCGGGAATAAACCGCCATGTGACCACACATTACTCACGCTTGCCACAGCGCCTTGAGGAGCTTGGAAATGGCTAAAAATCATATAGCCACCCACACCAATCAGGCCAATAATCGCCAAGATTTTAATGAGTGCGAACCAAAATTCAATTTCACCAAATAGGCGGACTGTCAGTAGGTTAAGACCCATCACAAACAATACACAGCCTGCGCTAATCATAGCCTGCTGAGTAGGAGAAAAGCTTGTGCCATCGGGCAGCCAAAAACCTAAATAGTTAATGACCGCTGAAAGGTCCGCAATACCAACCAGCACCCAACCTAACCAATAGGTCCAGCCCAAATAGTAACCGGCCCAAGGACCAATCAAGTCATGAGCCATATCAACAAAAGATTTGTAATGCAGATTTGCAAGGAGCAACTCGCCCATTGCACGCATCATGAAAAAGAACATGCCTCCAATAATCATATAGATCAAAAGGATTGAAGGACCTGCGAGGGAGATGGTTTTGCCCGAACCCATAAATAGGCCGGTTCCAATTGCACCGCCAATTGCAATCAGTTGTAAATGACGGTTAGACAGTTTTCGTTGCAGATGATCAGGAGAATTTTCTGTATCTGAATGACGAGCCGTTGTCATATTAAAATTCCTTTTTGAATTCCTTTGTTAAGATCAGCAACCTATGGCGAAAATCGAACCGTATACCATAGGTCACTGAATCTGTTCACCAAAAAATGACTGGATAAACCGTATCTATCTTCCTTCTGTTAGATACATCATCATTTTTGGAGTAAAAACGAATTACTTTTGTGCTGCCGTCACGGCAATTTCAATTAACCAATTTGGGTTGACCAAATCGGCCTGAATTGTGGCACGTGATGGAGCAACACACCCTTTTAACCAGTCAACCCAAATTGCATTTACAGTTGAAAAGTCAGAAAGATTTTTTAAATAGAGCTGTGCAGAGAGCAAGCGAGATTTATCGGTATCGGCTAATGCCAAAAGTTCATCAATCGTTGCAAGAATTTCACGAGTTTGGCCTGCCACGTCTTGCTCAGTATTTTTAGGTACTTGACCTGACAGATAAACTACTTTGTTAAAAACAGTCACAGCGCTCATGACTTCATTGCTATTGATCTTTTGTATATCTGAATGTGACATTCGGATTTCCTTATACCTGATTAATAAATTGAACACGGGCGGTGACTGCACACATCAGTTCATAACCCACCGTACCAGATGAAACTGCGACATCATCAATAGGTAAAACAACACCTGTACTTGATTGGCCCCAGAGCACCACTTCACTGCCGACTTTGGCACTCTCAATGCCGGTTAAATCGACTGCCAGCATATCCATGCTAACGCGACCAATTGTACGAGTGCGTACAGAGTTCACCAAAACAGGAGTGCCAGTCTGTGAAATACGTTGATAACCATCGGCATAACCGCAAGCGACAATTCCAATCGTCATGGGCTGCTCTGCGACAAAGTTTGATCCATAACCTACGCTTTCATTCGGCTCTAAATGCTGAACGGAGATAATTTCACTGCGTAAGCTCATGGTCGGTTGTAAGCCCCAGTCCGCAATACTATGCGTCGGGTAATCTGGCGAGCTGCCATAAAGCATGATGCCGCTACGTGCATAATCTGATTTGAGCTGGTCTTGATAGCGTAAAATTGCCGCGCTATTACTTACCGACCTTTCACCCGGTAAATCTTTAATAATTTCTTCAAATGCAGTGATTTGATAATCGATACCTTGATGGCCAAAACGATCACCATCTGCATCTGAAAAATGCATCATGTGCGTAATCTTGGACACATTTGCCAAGTTATTTAAACGTTCCCATGCCTGAACATAGTGCTGTGGTTTAAAACCAAGACGGTTCATACCACTGTTCATTTTTAAGCAAACATCAAATTGGGCTGGATAAGGATGCTTTTCTACCCACTCGATTTGCGCTTCACTATGAATAGTGAAACTGAGTTGATACTGCACACAATCAAATAAATCTTGAGGAGAGAAAATCCCTTCGAGCAACAAAATTTGGCCTGTCCAGCCTAAAGCACGAATGCGTTTTGCTTCATCAAGATCAAGTAAGGCAAAGCCATCTGCTGCTTTAAACGCTTCATAGACACGTTCAATTCCGTGTCCATAAGCATTGGCTTTTACAACGGCAAAGACCTTACTGTTTGGCATAGCCTTGCGTACCACCGCCAAGTTATTTTGTAAGGCTTGACGGTGGATCACTGCGGTAATAGGACGAGGCATGATTAATTCCTAACGTCCGTTATGCAGCATGCGCGTGTGAATAACGCTGAATTGAAAGACCATCTGTACTGATTTCAGTCTTATGATTCAATACGATGTCACTAATTAATTTTCCTGAACCACACGCCATGGTCCAACCTAAAGTACCGTGACCTGTATTCAAGAACAGATTTTTAAAGCGAGTCGCACCAATAATTGGGGTACTGTCTGGTGTCATTGGACGTAGACCAGTCCAGAAAGACGCCTGCGCCATATCACCACCCGGGAACAAGTCCTGAGTCACCATTTGCAAGGTTGCACGGCGGTCTTCGTTCAGACCTAAATTGAAACCGCTTAACTCTGCCATTCCACCTACGCGAATACGTTGGTCGAAACGAGTAATCGCAATTTTGTAAGTTTCATCAAGCACCGTAGATTGCGGAGCAAAAGCAGGGTCAACAATAGGAATCGTTAACGAATAACCTTTCACAGGATATACAGGCAACTGTAGATCGAGTGGTTTCAAGAAATCACGTGAATAGCTACCAAACGCTAAAACATAACGGTCAGCAGTTAAAACTTTACCATTGACCTGAACACCCTTAATTTCATCGCCTTCAACAATCAATTTTTCTACGTTCTGGTTGAACTGGAAGTTAACACCCAACTCTTTGGCAATTTGAGCTAAAGCATTGGTAAATAAATAACAGTCACCTGTTTCATCATTTGGTAAATGTAAACCACCAACCAGTTTATCTTGCGTATTTGCCAACGCTGGTTCTACACGACCAAGTTCGTTGCCATTTAATAATTCGTAGCTCACGCCACATTCTTGTAGCACGCTAATGTCGCGTTGAACCGCTTCCATTTGTGCTTCTTTACGAAATAGCTGCAAAGTACCCTTCGCACGGTTTTCGTAATTAATGCCTGTATCTTTTCTAAGTTCACGTAAGCAATCACGGCTATATTCAGCCACACGCATCATACGTTCTTTGTTCACAGCATAACTTTGTGGATTACAGTTTTTTAGCATTTGCGCCATCCACTGTAACTGCCACATGCTGCCATCTAAATTAATCGCAAGCGGTGCATGGTGTTGGAACATCCACTTCACAGCTTTAAAAGGAATTCCTGGTGCTGCCCAAGGGGTTGAATACCCTGGCGAAATTTGACCTGCATTGCCAAAGCTTGTTTCTTCAGCAGGGCCTGCCTGACGGTCAAGAACAGTGACCTCAGCTCCTTGTTGAGCTAGATAATAGGCACTTGCCACTCCGATAACGCCGCTACCTAATACAATTACGCGCATTTCTATTCCCTCACGCACACCAGTTTATTTAACTAGTATATTTCTGCTTCAATAGTTTATTTCACTGTTTTTCAGGGTATAATCTAGGTAAATTTATGTTTTTCTCGCGAGAATTTTAAAAAAAGAGGAAATATCTATGCGCCCCTTAGATCGTATAGATCGCATGATTCTGGATATTTTGCAGCGCGAAGGACGAATTGCGATTAGTGAATTGGCATCGAGAGTCAACCTATCGACAACTCCCTGTTCAGAGCGTGTAAAGCGTCTTGAACGCGATGGCATTATCATGGGTTATTACGCAAGGTTAAATCCAGCCTACGTAGACCGTAACCTGCTCGTCTTTTTAGAAATTAAGTTATCTGCCAAATCAGGCGATGTATTTGATCAGGTTGCTAGAGACTTAGTTGAGATTCCTGAAGTCCTCGAATGTCACCTTATTTCAGGTGAGTTTGACTATCTTGTAAAAGCTCGCTTAAAAGAAATGAGCGCATACCGCCGCTTATTAGGAGATCTTTTAAAGAAACTCCCTGCTTCAGCATCATCACACAGTTATGTGGTCATGGAAGAAGTGAAAGAAACTCTATATCTAGATGTAAGCAAGTAAAGCGAGGCTTGTCTAGACTCGCTTTACTCACGTTTTAAAAATATTTTAAAATCGAAATATGTTTATTTTGATGTTTGAATTTCGAGAACCATTTAACCGCTGGATAGAGTGTAAAAGACAGCGCAATCGTAATTAACCACAACATCCACACATGGTTGACCGACAAATAATTTCCATAGTTAGCTCCCCACACACTTAGCGCAAATACATATATCAGTTTCAAAACATATAAGTGCAATAAATAAAAGAACATAGGCACTGAACCAAACACCACCAATGGTTTTAAAAACGAGTATTGCTGCATTCGTTCAAAAACAACCAACACAATCAAACCAATTCCAACATTCAGTAAAATAAATAATAAAGATGGTGGATACTTAGTGAGGTTAAAAAAGCTCATTAATGTCAGTTGTAATGACTCAAAATGTTGCCAAGGCTGGTCGCCATAAATATTGATAAACCGTAGTAAAACAAACAACCCAATACTTGCTAAACCAAGGCTGAGTAAAGCGCGGCTTCTTTGCTTTACTGAATATTTTGAACTAAAGAACTGACCTAAGGCATAGCCCAGTAAAATCACCCCGATCCAAGGCAAAACAGGATAGCTTGTGCGAAGCTTGATCCCTGCAAACTCGATCCAACCACGTTCATGTAAAACGAACCATATATTTTGTAGTGTGCCTTGTGAGAAGTGCACTGAATCTAACAAATTATGCCCAAAAACAATGATTAGGCCTGCACTAACGATCACAGGTAAGGGTAAACTCACGCAGCAAGCCAACACCACCATGCTAATACCAATCGCCCATATCACCTGTAAATAAATGACTTCAGGTGGAAAGGTTGCTGTCCACGCAAAGTTCACAAGCGTGAGCTCTAATGCAATCAAAAATAAGCCACGTTTTAATAAAAAAGCTCGAGTTTGCTGTAAATCCTGTTTTTTTGATTGAAATAAAAAAGCTGAAATTCCAGTTAAAAGTACAAAAATCGGCGCACAAATATGTGCCAATAACCGACTACCAAATAAGGCAGGTTCAGTTACTGTTACATCCATTGGGTCTATAACCTGCCTATGCAAATAGAAAGTTTCTCTCACATGGTCGAGTAACATAATGAGGATGACCAAACCACGTAAGGCATCAATCGACTGTAAACGCTCAATATTTTTTTCTAAAGACATAGCGATAATCAATAAAATAATGTAACGTTATATTATTACATTTAATTCCTTTTGTCTTTTATGGCTGTTCATTTATGCAACACAAATTAGGATTGTTGTCTTCGTTAGGATTATCGTTTATATCGACACTCACTTGGGGAGAAGAAACGTCAACGGTACTTGAGACCATACGTATTCAAGCTGAAAGTTCTCAAGAAGATGTGAGCCAAAATAGCTCGGCGACTAAATTTTCTCACGATGTTTTGGATGTGCCGTTCAATCGTGCTTTTGTTTCTAAGCAAACAATAGAACAACAAGACGTGCAGCGGATTGATGATGCATTGACTTTAGTCAGTGGCGTTTTTCATCAAAATAATTATGGCGGCGGCTTTTGGGATAATTACTCTTTCCGAGGTTTTAGTGGTGACCCAAATTTAGGAGCAGCCATGATTCGAAACGGTTTGAGTGTAAACCGAGGGATTAGTGCTCCTAAAGACATTGTAAATATTGACTCTTTAGAATTTTTAAAAGGGCCAATGGCTGCGCTATATGGCCGTGGGGAAACAGGAGGTTTGCTCAATCTCAACAGTAAAAAACCACAGTGGGAAAGCGAAAGTGAAGTTAACTTACGTGCCAATACCCAAGAACAATATCGAATAAGTCTGGAACACACCGCGCCGATTAACGATGAACTGGCCTATCGGTTAGCGGTTGCCCACGAAGATAATCAAAGCTTCCGTGATCATGTCAGCAGTGAACGCTGGTTCTTTTCACCACAGCTCACATGGAAAATTTCAGACCAAACACAACTCGACTTTGACAGTGAATTTACTGAACACCAAGGAACCTTTGACCGTGGTGTGAGCACAGTCAATCACCAGTTTGTGATGGATCCGAAAACATTTACGGGAGAACCTGATGACGGCGAGATGAAAGTAAAAGATTACTTTTACCAGTTACGTCTTAGTCACGAGTTTAGCCCTGACTGGAAGCTAAATAGTGCGGTTAGCTATAAAGACGCCCAAATGGTCGGCTTTTCAACAGAACCACGACGCATACAAGCCGAGGGTCGTACTTTAGAACGCCAACGCCGCTATCGTGATTATCAAAGTGAAGATGTGCTGGCTCAGACGGAATTACTTGGTAAGTTTGATACGTCCTGGGCGCGCCATGAAATTTTACTTTCAACCGAGCTTGGTCAACTCAACTATCAACAATATCAACTGCGACGCAACCACAGCTCAGACACTCCAAATACTATTGATATTTACCAACCAGAATATGGTAAATATTTACCGAACTTAGCTCCTTTTACCAATACTAAAGAGCGCCAGCGTTATTTTGCACTCAATATTCAAGACCAGATCTTTTTAAATGATCAGTGGAGTATGTTATTTGGTAACCGTTTTGATCAGGTCGAGCAAGACTTTAAAAATCACCTGACTCAGACTGAAAATAGCCAGACACTTCATCAAAATAGTCCACGTTTCGGAGTAAATTTTAAAGCTTCTGACCAATGGGCGTTTTATACAAACTATGGTCGCTCATTTGCAATGAATAGTGGTATGAACCGAAATGGACAAACCTTCGCTCCTGAAAAAGGCGAAAGCTACGAGGTCGGCACCAAATATAAAATGAATGACCAAAGTGTGCTGAGTCTTGCTTTGTTTAAAATGAAAAAACAGAATGTACTGACAACCGATCCAATTGACAGTAACTTTCAAACCGCGGCAGGCGAAGTCAGCAGCCAAGGGTTTGAATTTGATTTAAATAGTCAGATCAATGACCGCTGGTTGGTTAATGCCAATTATAGTTATACCGATGCTCAAATTGAAAAAGACCAAGACCTTGCCAAAGGTGCACGTCTGAGCAATGTACCCAAACATCAAGGTTCAGTAAGCACCAATTATGAATTTCTACAAGAAGGTGCAAGAAAAGCAGGTGTAGGAGCTAACCTTACCTATGTTGGCGAGCGCAGTGGTCATAACCTTGATAATGGCTTTAATTTACCAAGCTATACACTGGTCAATTTAAATGGTTACTATGCCCCATCTGATCGTTTACGCTATCAACTTAATGTGAATAATTTGTTTGATAAAACCTACTACGTCTCAAGCTATAGCGATTTGTGGATTCAACCAGGTGAGCCGCTCAATGCTTCAATTTCAGCACAGTGGAAATTTTGATTCATCCATAAATAAAAAAGCCCGAATCATTTCGGGCTTTTCACTAGAACATACCATTTTCATTGACGATTGGGTTGGGCTGTACTTGACCGACATCCCAAAACTCAGCAATTTTTCCATTTTCAAAACGACAAATATGAACTACTGCCAAGGTGGTTAACCCATTCATTTGCATTTCAAGTTTAGAATGCACAGCGACCAAATCACCATCTTCAATCACATGTTGAACGTCAAAGACTTTGTTTGGAGTTTCAGCCGCGCTTTCACGCATCCCTTCCTTCAAAGAGGTCGCATCACCCGCATAATAAGGATTGTGATGCTTAAAGTTTGGAGCAGTATAATTGCTATAAGCTTCATCGACCTCGCCAGCAGCGGCAAGCTCTAAAAACCGTACAGCAATTTGTTTTTGAGATAAGTTCATGATTATCTCCTACCTTTTATTTTAGACCTTATTGTAGCAGGTCATCTTCTTCGTCATCTTCATCAAAGACATAGGCCATACAGCCCCATCCATCATATTCGCCCTGAAATTTTTCAGCGATGCTGGTAAACCATTGCTCTAAGTCAACAATATCTGAATACTCTGGTTCCATGTTGACAAAGACAGTAATCACCCATTCATTTGGCTCAACAGAGTCATCTTGGAAAAGTGAAACTTTTTGTTCTTGGTAAAGCAAATAGAGCGCACATTGCTCTGCATTTTTCTGATCTTGAAAAGCAATAGAAAATTCAATTTCATGTAAATCGGTTAAATCATCCCCATCTTCAGCCATTTGCCAAAGTACATTGCCGTTATCGTCATCTGGAAATTGTTCGTAGTCACGAGTCATAGAATGATCCTTGTTGTTGTCGCCGTATTAATATTATTCGGCCTTAAGAATACCCGACTTTTATTGCAGTTTGGGTATATATTCCGTTCCCAATTGCATCAAATTAACTTTTTAATTGTATATAAATTTTAAAAAGGTATCTGCGATTCAATCACTACATTCGTTCCATTTAATGGATGTTGGAAAGCCAAATATGCTGCGTGTAGTGCCATTCGGTTTAAATGAAAACGTTTAGGCTCAGGATGATAAAGCTTGTCACCCATAATCGGATGTCCAATATGCATCATGTGCACACGTAGCTGATGCGAACGCCCTGTTACTGGCTCCAGTAAAACACGACTTTGATCTGTTTGAGCATCATAAACCAAAGGCTGAAACAAGGTTTTAGCGTGTTTGCCTAGTTCAAAATGTACAATTTGTCTTGGGCGATTTTCCCAGTCGGTAATGAGTGGAACTTCAACACTACCCTCTTCTGTGACTTGGCCTTGCACCAAAGCAATATAATGTTTTTTGACTGTTCTAGCCTGAAACATTTTACTTACCGCAACTTCTGCATCACGATGTTTGGCAAACATGAGTAGACCTGAAGTTGCCATATCTAAACGATGGGTAACCTTAGCTAAAGGGAACTTTTCCAACACGCGTAAATAAGCGCTGTCATGATGTTCAGGTAAACGACCCATTACTGATAACAAACCTGCAGGTTTATCAACCACAACCAAATCGTCATCTTCAAAGAGGATTGAAAGTGGATCTTGTGGTGGAGCGTAAACAAAATTGTCGTTTAAAGGCATGGTCGTAGAAGCAGCAATGGAGCATGGCGGCAGATCATAAAGAAATTTCAGACCTACCGCAAAATAATCTATAACGCTCTATTCATGTTCCACGTGAAACTCAGAAAATCTTTATCGTTTTTTATTCATTTCAGCTAAAAGATCGAGCTGGATTTCTTGAATATGTGCAAGCCTTTCCCACTGATGCGACAAAAGATGGTCCATTTTTTCATGCAGGTGGCGAATCTCAAGTTCCGCTTTTAAATTAATCTGATAGTCATGTTGAGAACGTAAGCGGTCTTTGGCTTCTTGGCGATTTTGGCTCATCATAATAATCGGCGCCTGAATTGCAGCTAAGCATGACAAAACTAAATTAAGCAAAATAAAAGGATACGGATCGACTGGACGTACTACCATCACAACTGTATTTAAAATTATCCAGCCTATTAAAAATAAAGCAAAACAAATTAAAAATGCCCAACTCCCCCCAAAAGTGGCTATTTTATCTGCCAGTTTTTCTCCAAGCGTCCATTTTTGATCAAAATCTGTTTCTGTATTTCGGCTAATCAGCTCATGGCGTTGCATACTGCCAATCACTTCATTTTCTAAATTAGAGAGTTCGCCTTTCTCCGAGCGTAATAGCGACTGCACATATTTAATTCGATAATCTGCCAGATCTGCGCGACAAATAAAGCTTGAGTAAGTCCAGTCTGGATGATCTTTTATAATTTCATCACTAATGACATTCCGAATGACTTCACCAGACACAAGATCTTTTAAAGGAAAACTCTTTCCACAAACAGCGCATTGGCGACAATGGTTTTTATTTTCCATATTATTCAGCTCGTTATTATGATAATAAGATTAGTATATAAACGATTTTTGCTGATTGCATCGTAAATAAAAATAGTACTCTAACCTAATATCTGTAAAGTCGCTGGCACTATTTTTCGATGAGCAGGAATTACAGGTACCATATACAATCGCCCAAGCAAATTTTTAATATGTACCACTGTAGTCACTGTAAGCACTTGAGTATTTTCATTTTTATAAATAGATAAAGTCACATTTAAATGCTTATCATCATCTCCAATGACTAACTCATTTTCGGTACGTTGTAGCAAGGTAAAAATTCCAATCCGATCACCAGCTACATATTCATTTTCTTTTTTATTCGAATCAATCTGCTTAAAACTTCCTAAATCTTTAAGCCCGATCTTTGAAGTAATTTTATTACGCAAGTTCATACTCCATTCTATCCATTGAGGAGTGTGATGGAACAGTTTGATGAGCTGCCCAAATACATTCAGGTCGGGTTGACCCAGCACAATACTCCACGAGTCGTGGAAGTAAGCATTTTTCAATTGAGATGAGATTTGGCTGTCATACGGCAAGGTAGAAAGATAAGGCTTATTCATGAATTATATTCTTGTAAAGTATAATTTTTATTATAGAGAATTTTTTAGGGTGTCAAGGGAAACCATCTATGGTTTACTTCAACAATTATAACTTTGTAAGTTAGAACCTTATGCCTATAAACTTTTGATCTATAGCGTCCTAAGCCGAATCGAGACCTTTTGGGTGAGTACACACTAACGTTATACGTTTTGGTGCATGCTACTCTTTTCGATCCCTATCACACCCTTGAGATATAGTTTAGCCAGTACCCTGTGGGATTGTTTTTCTAAGAACAGCTAATTTTAAATATTTTTGGGAATTTTTACGCAATAATTAAAATTAAAAAGAATATATTTCCATTTCATAATAATTAGTTAAATTTAAATTCCATTTTATTTGTTTTTTACGGTTTATTTTACCAAGCCATTAATTATTTTAAGTGACAGTACATCAGACTATAAAAGTAAATCACCCTTCACTTTTAACCATGAAGGGCAAAATCTTTTATGAAGAAATAAAACCATGTTTCTGGGCATGGTAAACAGTACATAACGCGATCAGGGCAAAAACCAGCATAAACCATGGAAAATAGGCAGCCCCAAAACTTTCAAGCAATCCACCACCCACCATTCCACCGAATGCGATAGCAAGGTTAAATACCGTGACTAACATGGACTGCGCTACATCTGCTTCATGACCCGCAGTATTTGCTAATGCTGTTTGTAATAGTGTTGGAGCACCACCAAAAGTTACTCCCCATAACACTACACCCACCAGTACGACAAAACTTGAAGAACTATAAAAACCTAAGAGCGCTGTTACGATTACAAAGATAAATAAGCTTAAAAGCGTTATTTTTCTTAATGAACGATCAATAAACATCCCCGTAATCAAGATGCCGACTATAGAAGAAATGCCGAATATAAAAAGGATAGTCTCAACTTTGTATAGCTGCCCTGTCGAGGCCAAGAAAGGTGAAATATAAGTATAGAGAATGCTATGAGCCAATATCCAAAGGAAGACAACTGCTAAAACAGCTCTAATACCCGGCATTAAAAGAACTTTTAAAATGGGCAACTTTTTGTGTGCTGGCTGGCCCACAAAATCTGGAATACTAAAACGAATCCAGACAAATAAAATCAATGCCAATAAAGACATGATCCAAAATACGCCACGCCATTCAAACAACGTTCCCAACCACGCACCTAAAGGGACACCAATAGATAAAGCAATTGGCTGCCCAACTCCAGCAATTGCTAAAGCTCGTCCTTGATACGATGCTGCCACCATGCGTCTTACATAACCCGCTAAAAGCCCCCATATAACACCCGCGGCCATACCTGCAATAAAACGAGTAATTAACGTCAAAATATAATCATTTGATAAAGCAGTAATCGCATTAAATAAAAACAAACCTGCAATAGCACTGAGTAATAAGGGTCTCCGATTCCAACTACGGGTGAGACTAATAAGCGGTATTGCCGCTAAAACAGAACCTAAGGCATATACGGCTATAAGCTGCCCTGCATAAGCCTCTGAAATATTTAGCCCTTGACTGATTTGGGGCAAAAGCCCAGCTGGCATGGTTTCTGTCATGATGGTCAGAAAGCCTGCAACTGTAAAAGCCAACAGTTTCCAAATCGGTAATTGAGCAGAAAACTTTTCGGTTAACTGAGTAGATGTTCCATTACTCTTAATATTCATAAAGTTTTACTCTCACATTCTTTTTCAAGTTTCTTCGCTTTCTCTGCATAGCTATAACTCGTTTTATAGCGTTAGGATGGAAAGACTTTTGTTCTCCATGTGAACTAAAAATATTACTTAGGAATGATCATTCCAATTTAAATTAAATAAAAACCTTAACTATTCAGCTCAACAATAGTTAAGGTTTAAATGAATTTTATAAAACGTTTAAAGCAACCTCGACTACATCCATTAAACATTGCTTTCTTTGCTCAAGCGGGCTGCCTTTCCCCAAAACACGTAAACCTTGAATAGTATTTACAAAAAAACTCGCTAACGCACGCGGGTTTTGGGTAGAAGAAATTTCACCCGACTGTTGAGCTTTAATTAACAAACTCTCTAAAGCATGTTGTAGTTTCTGTAGGTTACTTACAACGAATTGAGCGACATCTTCGTCATGGCCAGCCAGCTCCAAACACGCATTTGCAACAAGACACCCTTTGTGTTCTGGATCACTTAGCTCATCTTCAACAATATTAAGAAGTAATTGTCGAATAAGCGCTTTCGGAGAACCTGAACCAGACAACAACTTCACATTATTTAGTGTAGTTAAAAGTTCATAGCGTTGTAATGCTTGTTGATATAGACCCTGTTTGTTTTGAAAGGTGTTGTAAAGGCTACTTCTAGATAATCCTGTACCGTCAACCAAGTCTTGAACTGAAGTAGCAGCATAACCGCGGCGCCAAAAAACCTGCATTGCAGCATCAGCAATTTCATCAGTTTCAAATTCTTTAGTTCGCATACACACATCTAACAGGAATGATCGTTCCAATTAATTTATGATAGGAAGATAGAGAAGTCAAATTAAAAATTAATCTAGGCGATTTATTTAGAATGTTTTGATTAAGATCAATATTACTTATAAGAACTGTTTCACTAGCAATCGTTTAGCTGATTCAATAATAATTGCTCAACGCTTTTCATGATATTGCAAATTTATCAATCGTTGTCCATCCAGATCATTCAAAGCAAACTTACTGATTACGATTGTTAAGATTTTTTGTTTTGTTTTTTCTACATTATTCTCAGATATAATTTTTTCGCTTGAATACATTATAAAAACATATTATAAACTATTTCTAACCAAATAATTGGTTTTTTGGAACTTTATAATGAACAACAATATTATAATTTTTGGTTATGGAACAGGTATTTCTAAAGCCGTAGCACATAAATTTGGTAAAGAAGGCTATAAAATCGGGTTAGTGGCAAGAAATGCCGAAAAACTCGAAAAGGCCATTTTAGAACTTAAAACACAAGGTATAGAAGCTTATGCTTTTACATGTGATTTAGCGGTTCTTGAAAACATACCAAATCTTATTAAACGTATTAAAGATCAATTAGGAGAGATTAAAAATATTCATTGGAATGCTTTTCATGATATTGAAGGCAACATATTAAAAACCCCTCCACTAGAGCTAACCAAAAGCTTTCATATTCGCGTTTCAAGCTATATTGCTACGGTACAAGCTTGCTTACGTGATTTAGAAAAGAATAACGGTAGTATTTTATCAACCAATGGAATTTTTGCGTTCGATGCAGTAGGAATTGATTTGGTTGCTAAAGAATATTCATCTTTAGCAATTGCTGCCGCTGCTCAATATAAAACCACTAACTTACTTGCTCATAGTCTTGCTGACTCAAATGTTTACGTAAGCCAAGTGATTGTGAATGGCTTCGTAGATGGAACAGCAGGCGCACAAGATAAGACCTACACAGTACATCCAGAAACCATTGCGGAGCAGTTTTGGTACTTACACCAGCATAAGCAAGAAACCGTCTCTCTTTGTGGAGAAGCAATTCAAGCTGCTTAAATAATTTCTTATGAGAGAAGAAGCGTAATTTATTAGGCTTCTTCTACTTTTTAAATTTATGCTTATAGAGTGCAAAATTATTTAATTATTTTTCTTCCCATATAATTGGAAATTTTTCTGATTTAGAGACATTACCAATCATTGCAGAGAAAACTGCTTGGCATTCTAAATTAATTTTTTTAACTGAACTTATATCTATAGGCTCGCAGCTTCTATTATCATTATTTGAGCAAAATTCTACAGATACATCAATTTTGTTATTCTCAATCTTATTTATATAAGCATCTAACATTTGGTTGTGATTAGCAGTATTATTACAAACAATTTTTTTTGATGATGACTCTCTTATTTTATCTAAAATCTTATTATCTTTAAAATTAATAGAAAAACTTAACTTTTCATTACTTTTAACTACATTATCTATTGTGAAGTTTGAAAAACTCTCACTACAACCTATTAAAAACAAGGAACTCAATAAAAATAATTTTTTTCTCATTTTATGACCTTTTTTAACTCAGAAACTAAAAGATCTGAAGCTGACATTTTATTTTCCAAAAACTTTTTTTCAAAAAACATTTCAGATGCTTCTCCATGATGATAAGTAGAAACACTATTAAAATTAGCTTTTGCCGTATCATCATCGTTCCATCTTCCACCTAAGATTGCTATATAATCATCCCTATAGTTCTTTAAAGGTTGAGAAAAGATATTAATCCATTTTTTCGCAACTGGGTCTGGCTCTAAATAATAAATACGGGCCCTATCTGTTCCCATACCACTTTTACTAAGTCTAATGCCCACTGGGTCTATTGTTATAAGAGTATGAACTGTACAGATTTTTGCTTTAGATAATTCTTCTGATAATCCTGCAACATTCCATCCTCCTAAACTATGTCCAACTAAATTTATTTGTGTATTTGGTTCCTCTTTCAAAATATTTTTTATATCTGTGAGTAAATTTAATAATAATTTTCCTCTATATCGTCTTACAACACTATCATTAGTATAAGCTTCTTCATAACCATAGTACTCAAATTTAGCTTTATTTATCTGTGAGCCAGATGCCTCTTTAAATTTTCTCATACATGATTTCATGATGCCTGTAGGTCCAGCTCCAATATCATCTGGGAAATCTATATCTAAAGGGCGCCCCAGAAATTGATATTTATCAGCAGCACCACCAACAAATGCAGTAAAACTTTGTTTATAGACATCTAGTACTACAGGTTGTATAGGAGGCATGACACATGCATGACCGCAGGTTTGTTTTGCAAAGCTTTGTAGAGCAATAGCAGCATCATTCATGTTTAAATTTCCACATGTATTTTATATTGCTTGTTCGGCTCTTCCGTTTCTAACTTAACCAAGCCTGTTCGATCTAACTGACCACGTTCGATTTCTTTATTATTTTCGTCAAAAATAATATATCCCGTGCCAGGTTTTAGTTTATTTCCTTGTTTATCCATTACATCAAACCATAAACCATATTTTTGCTTTCCTTGTTCGGGTAGATACGGTAATGAACTATTCGCACTCCCGCCCCCCATAAACAAATGCTGTCCAGCCTTCACTTCAAATTTACCGCCGGTGGTCATAAAAATGCCAGAACCAGTAATTTTGACTTGAGAACCGCCTGCGGTGAGCACAATTTCTTTGGCTGCTGTCGCTTCAATTTTGTCTTCTGCTGAAATAATCTGAACAGCTTTACGGGCAATTAAATCTGCCCCGTCGCCTTGTGCTTGTATCTCGACTTTGCCTTTACCTGCATACAGTCTTGCCCCTTCTTGAGCCGCAAAAAGGCTAATTTTATTTTGGGCATGTGCAATCAAGTTCTTTTGGGTAGACAGATTAATGCTGTCTCCAGCAGTTTGGTTTAGCTGGCCATCAGCGCTTAAGTGAATGTCTTCGTTACTGCTCAGCGCGATGCTATTTGGGCTCGCTAGCAACATAATCGCCTCTTTAAAGGTTTTGGCTTTTGCGTTGTCTTGCTGCTCAAGTTTTTCAATAAAGGATTTTAGGTTTTCTAAATTTTCTAACGGGTCAGTTTGCTGATTTTTAGCGACTTCACTGAGTGCCTTGGCATTGCTAAGACCGCCTTCTATTTGTTGCTTGGCCTCATTTGCATCAAGGTGTACGCCTTGGGCTTGATCCTGTTTGTGGGTACTAACAAGTAAACCACTACCAGCTCTTACCGCTCCCCATTGGTCTGTTCTGAGTTCGAAACCTTCACCACGACCATCACTTTCCGCCTTGTCTTTTGGATGGCTTAAGTTACCCAAGTTGAGCTGACTAGCTGCATGGCTACTTTGTAGCTGGGCACTAATTTGTCCTGTGGTGTCATCAAAACGTAGCTGGTTAAAACCTTTACCATCGACTTCTTCGGAGCGGATACCACTGAGTTTTTTAGTGTCAGGTAATTGGCCTTTCTGGTCGAACTGGGTTGGATGCCGTTCAGCTTCATGAATACGGCCCACCACAAATGGCCGATCAATATTGCCGTCAAAGAAGTCGATGACCACGATCTCACCGACACGTGGCAAGAAGCGTGCGCCATAACCCGCACCTGCCCACGGGGTGAGTACATCGACCCAAGCTGAGTCGGTGTCATTATCGTTACTTCCTGCTCCACCGTCATGACTATGGTCGTCAGTTCGGGTAAACAAGAAACGAACTTTAATACGCCCCCACTGGTCGACATGGATGCTTTCTCCTTCCAGCCCCACAACCCTAGCGCGCTGCGGGTAAGCTGCTGGTCGGTGTTCTAGTGGGCTATATTCAGGCACAGCTTTAGTGTTGCGTCGAACGACATTCAGCTCAGCAAAGTGGCGCTGCTCAGGATTTTGGCTGTCGAGTTGGGCTGCTTTGAGCTTGTCTTTTGGTAATAAGCGCTCGAGTTGCTGTTGTAATTCTTTCGGTAAATTATTCTGGTTATAGTAGTGTTTGCTTAAGATTAAGAACTCTTTATCAGCACTGTCGTGTCGTTCAAGTTCAGGGTGATCATTGAGCTCAAACCAGTAACCCACCTGTGCATCACGGACGTTACCTGAAACCGTAAACTGTTTAGAGCTCAGGTGATGATAAGCATTGATGTGCTGGTTAAGCTGTTCAATCTGGCTATTGCCTGAAGCTGTGGCTTGGTCTTCACCGTTTAAGTCCTGCATCCACGCGGGGCTAACATGCCATGCATCTTCAAGGTTTAGGCTCGCATTGTCATAGTGTTCACTGTGCTTTTGGGTGCCTTGTACGCTACCACTGCCTTCTTCTTGTTGCAGCGCATCGGCTTGCCAGCGTTGCACATGAACCGAAGTTGGTTGTAAACGGCGCTCAGCTTTGACTTGAGTAATCGTATCGAACTGTTCTGTAGCACTGCTGCGCTGGTAGCGTAGGCTACGGCGTTCAAGAGCTTTATAATTTTGATTCTCGTCAATTAAACGGAGTACTTGTGGCTGAATAGAAGCATTCGGGTCAGCAACCAAAAGCTGTGATTCATCGACTAACCAGTTAATACCTTCACTACGCCACAAACGGGTTAAAAAGTCATAATCGCTTTCATTTGACTGCATCACAAACGGACGCACATCGTAGTCTTTGCTTAAACCTGCCGTATCGAGCGTTAAGCTTGAGGCAAATAACGGGCTTTTCCCCTGCCATTCTTTAAACAGAATTTCGCTAATATCCCGCACGCTTTTATTCATAAACACGCGACTATTGCGGCGTTTATGCCAGAGTGCGGTTGGGTCTTTTAAGGTGAGGTTATAAATGGTGAGTGAGCCGTCACTTTGCCCTTGGCTCGCTTCGGTAATAATACCTGTAGTTCTAAAAAACTGGCCCATGTCAGTGACCTGATCGACAGCAACCTGACAGCCAATAAATTGTTTTAATGCAATATGCGCGTTTGTCGACAGACACAGTAACTCAGCAACGCTGCCCTGATTGAGCGTATGTTCGCCTTCAATACGTTGTAAGAAGACTTGCTGATTTAAAGACTGATTTGAGAATTGGATATGAACAGCACGATTTTGTGAAACAAGGCCTAAACGTTCCAATATACTCGACACACTCATCTGCATTTTTATTATCAATCAAACTTATATTTAGGCCGCATTTTAATTAAAAAAATACTGACCTGTCTATCTATACTCATTTTCAAAATGTAACTGGTCTAAATATGCTGTTTTAGGTTAACTTCTTACTAAATAGATATTTAAAAAGTAAAATCAGATCATTTTAAAGTGATATCAGCCACAGAGACATATTTGACATTTTTCTTTTATATTCAAATAGATATAAAATTAAATAAATCTTCAAATTAATAAAATTCAGGATGAGATATGAAAATAAAAAAGTCTGCTTTTTATATATTTACCGTGATTTTCTCACTTCATTCTTCAGCATTTGCTGAACCGAGTGTCGCCGATATTCAATATCGTGCGGAACAAGGGCAACCCGTTGCTCAATATCATTTAGGCATGATGCTTTTAAGTGGCGAACAAGGCGTTGTTAAAAATTTTGAGCAAGCTTTTAAATGGTTAACGGCTGCTGACCAAAATGGAAGTGTAGGTGCAAAATATAGTTTAGGAATGCTGTATTACACAGGTGCTGGCGTCGAAAAAGATGCCAAGCGTGCTTTTGATTATTTTACTAAGGCTGCGGCCAAAGGTCATGCTAAAGCGCAATATAACTTAGGGGTGTTATATGACAGAGGTGAAGGAACTGCGCAAAATTATGTGCAGGCGTTTGAGTGGTTTAGTCGTGCTGCCGAACAAGGCTACCCACCCGCAGAATATAATTTAGCTCAGCTATATAATAAAGGTCACGGCGTCTCACAAAGTAATGAGCAAGCGCTTAAGTGGTACACCAAAGCGGCTGAGCATGGCGAAAGTGATGCCCAGTACAACTTGGCCCAAATGTATTTAAATGGTGAAGGCACGCCGAAAAACCCACAACTGGCAAAGAAATGGTTTCAGCAAGCTGCCAATGCAGGCGATGTAGATGCTAAAGAAGTTCTTAAAAGTTTAGAATAAAGTCGGTCACGCCTATAATATTTTTATTTATAAAATGATAAATTTCGATTACTAATAAAATTATATATCCAAATCATTTTATTCTTTATTTTTTCTAATTAAATATAAACATTAATTCTATTATTTTAAGAATAAATTTAGTTTTATTATTAAATCAAAAATATTTTAAATATTAAATTGACGTAATTAAAATCACCGATTATTATCTCGTTGCTGGCCTACATTGCCAGACGGTTTTGACAGACCGCGAATAACAAAGACGATATGCAAAATTCTTATTTTGTGTGTCGGGAACTCGTTCGCCCCCTTTTTCTCTATGGTAGGGCGGAAGGGGGACACCTTTGTGTGTGCTGGTTCCTTTGTTTCCAGTCTGTCAACCCTCTTTCGTTCTACCACCATAATCAATTGACGGTGATCTGGTGGTAGGACTCCATTTTTTAAGGAGTTGACCATGATACTTTTCAAACTTATTCCCTCTCCAATTTAATCATTTTATTTATTTAAAATTTGGGTTTTCTATTGCCTTATTTTTTAAATTTATAAATTATTTTTATTTTAAAAATTTAATTATTTTATTTTCCTATATTTATGGGAGGATTAATTATTACCTAAAATTTATTTAAAACCCTAAAACCAATTATATTTTTTATTCTACTCATAGATATAAATTATTATGAGAATAATATGACAATTTATAAACCTATTTTGGCTTTAAGTTTCGTTCTAGGCAGCTTGGGTATTTCGGGCTGTAAATTACACACCCAACAGGATTTTGAAAAAATTTGCCTGTCGGGTGGACACAGCAAAACCAGTTGTGACTGTATTTATCAGCGACTTGAACAAGCTTACTCTCCTAAGCTCATGCAACGCCTAGAACATGTCAGTTTGCAAAGTCCTGTTCTCCCACAGGACTTTGCCCCTACTTTCTTTAACGTCATGCAACGGTGTGACAAAAATGAGATGGGTTAAGCGCTTGGCTTAGCCCCTTTATCTCTGTGCCGCAATAGTTTATTACTTTAAATCAGCGCAAAAGATTAAAGCCTGTTGTGGCGCAGGGGCCTAAAGTTGTTTAGTTAGTTGAACTTGTATTTAGATTTAATAAATTCAAATAATTCTTTAAAAAGAGGATGCCATTCTTTTGTTGTAGCACTTAAGAAAGGATGCCAGAAAAAATCGAAAGTTAATCCATTATCATCTTCACAAAAATGTGACCATTTATCTTTTAAAGTCTCATGTGTACTACACACAAAAACATGCCAATCAGGCCCTGCCTCTGAAGGAATATGTTTACCTAGGTATGAATGAATTTGAGCACTCTTTATTCCAGATTCTTCATAAAGCTCACGCAAAGCGGCGTGTTCTAACTTTTCTTGATGCTCCACGGTGCCTTTAACGATTTGAATTCCTGCTAACGGATGTCTAAATACTAAAATCTCCAAGTTATTATTTATTTCCCTAAATACCACAGGAACCACTTTTTCTATTAAAGCCATGATCATTTTCTTCTTTAAATTTAAGTGGATATTATAAAGCTTAGTTAGAGTTCTAATACGTTAATAATGACGTAATTCTTAGAACTCCATAAAGTATTTAACATCCTTGTACGCTTTAACCTACAAACTTTTAGGGATTTTGCGGATTGGCGACACCCTGCTTTTCTCCTAATATCAACTCATACAGGAACAGGATGTTCCGGAACACAAAACAACAATAATAGGTTCATACACCAGGAGCGTGAGATACGACAGGAGTCATATCTAGCAACCAAATACGAAAAAGCCCAACAGGATGTTGGGCTTTTTTTATATCTGAATATTGGGATTTTAGGGTTTAAAAATCTCTGGCAGACTATCTGCAAGAATATTAGGAATGTTGTTTGGATAAACAGTCTCGTTGGTTTGGCTTAGTTCATCAAATGTCCACCAACGACTTTTACTAATCACAAGTTTTTCATGTTCTGACCAGTTTGACGTATTCACTTCTTCTTTTTTAATAAAAACAATAAAGAGCCTTTCATTAGAAATTACAACTTCCGCACTCGGCAACATCATTTCAAAATTGCGTGTTGCAACATGCGTGTCTACATTCTGTCGTACTACGCCTAACTCTTCATAAAGCTCTCGGCAAGCTGCTTGCTCGAAGGTTTCCCCTTCCTCAAGCCCGCCACCTACGGTTGCCCAATATAATTGTCCAGCCAAAGCATCATTTGTATGGGTAAACTGAAATAACAAAATTTGATAATTTTCATTAAGAACTAATAGTCTTGAAGATTTTCTAATACGCATTTGATTTTTTTCTTAAAGTAACAAGGTGGCTATTATTCATATTCATTTTGAAAAGTTAAATCATTTCTGAATGTACGCTTTAACCTACAAACTTTTAGGGATTTAGCGGATTGGCGACACCCTGCTTTTTTCCTATGATGAGTTCATACAGGAACAGGATGTTCCGGAACACAAAACAACAATAATAGGTTCATGCATCAGGACGTGAGATACGACAGGAGTCATATCTAGCAACCAAATACGAAAAAGCCCAACAGGATGTTGGGCTTTTTTTATGGTCATTTAAAAATGATATTGAAGTTAACCTATAGCGGACTATGCGCCTGTTCTTGCTTTTTATGGCGTATCCAACGTATTGCCAAAATAACAGCAATAACCACCACAATCGCAACAAGCGCAGGAACTAACAAAGCTGAAACCGAAAGCAAGATTGCTCCAATCCACTCCCCTGTAGCGACAACAAAATTCCCTAAGCCGCCTGTGGTTGCAGTTGAAACACCACGTGCAGCAACTGTACTCATTTGCACCACACCTGCCGTACCACCGCCCACAATAATCGCTGCCGCCCAACCTGCGAACTGTGACATTTCACCACTACTCACAGCCATGGTCGTTAACGTACCAGCAATCATGGCCGCAGGAGTCGCGACCGTGTCTAAAGCGTTATCGACCCATGGAATATAATAAGCTGCAACTTCACATACTGTTGCCACAGCTAAAGCCAAGCAAACCGATGGCATGGCCAACCACTCAAAACCTTTTGATGGCTCAAACCATCCCATCATTGTTGCAATGCTCATCACTAACAACGGTACAAACACGCGAAAACCGCAGGCAGCGCTCAGCCCCACGCCAATACATAAACCTAATATAGTTTCCATAACGGTTTCCTTTTTCATGCCCATCGCGGGTCTTGTTATGTAAGTCTTATTTTAAACTAACAAAAAGCCCCATCGGGTGACAGGGCTTTTTGTTAAATGCGAACGCAAATATTATTTTATTCTTAACGTTTAAACTCAGTGCAATAGCATTTAGTGCATGGTGGTAAACGATCTGTATTAATTTCTAAAAACACTCTCTGGCCACATTGAGCGCAGAAATAGAAGCCTGTTCCGGGTTTTTCGCCAGCTGTTACCATGATTGCATTCCTGTAATCGTATAGATATTAAACAGGAATATAACCCAGTTAGAGTGATTGTCAATTGTCCATTTCGCCCGATGATGATGGCATAAATGCAAAAAATGTTATTTGTACGATTTATCTTACAAACTTTTAGGGATTTAGCGGATTGGCGACTTACCACTTTTTTCCTATCATGAGTTCATACAGGAACAGGATGTTCCGGAACATAAAACAACAATAATAGGTTCATGCACTAGGAGCGTGAGATACGACAGGAGTCATATCTAGCAACCAAATACGAAAAAGCCCGACAGGATGTCGGGCTTTTTTTATATTCTTATTTTTCTGCTAAATAGCTTCTTACACGTGCATCATTGAGTAAAGTCATTACCCCTTCTGCAATACATCCATTTAAATCTTGTACTAACACACCACTCGTATGAGGAACGGTAAATGGAATAGTTTGTCCATTTCCTAAAGTCGCTTCGAATTTAATTTTACTGCGCCAGAAAAGCAGATTGGTGTAGGTACTACGTAATGAATTTACTTTAATCGCAATCGATTTCGATCCATTACCATCAACAGGTTGACCATTTTTCAATAGTTCTTTTTGAGTCTGTTGTACCATCGTTTCTGTAATAGACTTAATGCTAGAGTCCAGTTTTGTGCCCATATAAGAATATACAATCACTCGTTCATCTGAAGTTTGAGCATTGGTTACATCTGCCTTACCAATAACCTTCACAGGTTGAATTAAACCTGCACGTAAAGGGTACTCTGTACTTACATAAGGCATCGTCCCACAAGCAGTTAATATAAGAGAGCAAATTGAAATAATGAATAAGTTACGCATTGATATTTTTCCAAGAAATCTATTGTGATTTATATTTAAGTGTAAGAGCCGCGTATCTTAATGTAAGTTAAAGAGAATTTGATGACAAAAATAAAATAATTTTAAAAAATATAATATATGCAGTCATTCTTTATAATTAATTAACTATGTGTAAATAAATAAAAAACCCCACTCTAAAGCGGGGCTTTTAAAACCGTATCAATTATTTTTAACTCAATATTAAGCCACTTGGCCTTCTAAAAAGTCTTGTGCAAAACGCTGTAATACACCGCCCGCTTCATATACAGAAACTTCTTCTTCTGTATCTAAACGGCAAGTCACTGGCACTTCAAGAATCTCTTCTTTACCATCCGCTGTAGCACGTTCAATCACTAAAGTTAAAGTCGAACGCGGCGCGATATTACCAATCACGCTATAAAGCTCAGTACCATCTAGTTTTAAAGTCTTGCGGTTTACACCCGGTTTAAACTCAAGTGGTAACACGCCCATACCCACCAAGTTAGTACGGTGAATACGTTCAAAACCTTCTGCCACAATCACTTCAACACCTGCAAGGCGTACACCTTTCGCAGCCCAGTCACGGCTTGAACCCTGACCGTAGTCAGCACCCGCAACAATAATTAATGGCTGTTTACGGTTCATGTAGGTTTCAATCGCTTCCCACATACGCATCACTTCGCCTTCTGGCTCTACACGCGCTTTTGAACCTTGCTTAATGGTACCGTCTGAACGAACTACCATTTCGTTATAGAGTTTCGGGTTCGCAAATGTTGCACGTTGTGCAGTCAAATGGTCACCACGGTGAGTTGCGTATGAGTTGAAGTCTTCTTCTGGTAAGCCCATTTTATGAAGATATTCACCCGCAGCTGAGTCCATCAAAATCGCATTTGAAGGCGACAAGTGGTCAGTGGTGATGTTGTCACCCAAAATTGCAAGTGGGCGCATGTTCGCTAAAGTACGTGGTGCAGCCAACGCCCCTTCCCAATATGGTGGACGGCGGATGTAAGTACTTTGTGGACGCCAGTCGTAAAGTGGGCTTTCAGCTTCTTCTGTTACGCCTAAGTCAAACATTGGAATGTAGACTTTACGGAACTGTTCAGGCTTCACAGCTTCTTTAACTAACGCATCAATTTCAGCATCAGATGGCCAGATGTCTTTCAAGTAAATCGGGTTACCTTCTTTGTCATGACCTAAAGCATCTTTTTCGATGTCAAAACGAATTGTGCCCGCAATTGCATAAGCCACAACAAGCGGTGGAGATGCTAAGAACGCTTGTTTTGCATATGGATGGATACGGCCATCGAAGTTACGGTTACCAGACAGTACTGCTGTTGCGTACAAGTCACGGTCAATAATTTCTTGTTGAATGACTGGATCTAACGCGCCCGACATACCATTACACGTCGTACAAGCGTAAGCCACAATACCAAAACCAAGTTGTTCTAAGTCTTTTAGAACACCCGCTTCTTCAAGGTAAAGTGCAGCTGCTTTTGAACCCGGTGCAAATGATGATTTCACCCAAGGTTTACGAACCAAACCTAGCTCATTTGCCTTACGTGCCAACAAACCTGCCGCCACGGTGTTACGTGGGTTAGAAGTGTTGGTACATGAAGTGATTGCAGCAATAATGATTGCGCCATCAGGCATTAAGCCATCAGAACGGTTTTCAACAACACCAGCAATACCTTTTTCTTTTAGGTCCGCAGTTGAAACACGTGCATGTGGGTTTGATGGACCAGCGATGTTACGCGTTACTTTTGATAGGTCAAAACGTAGTACACGTGGGTACTCTGCTTTGGTCATGTCAGATGCCCAAAGACCGATTTCTTTTGCGTACTGTTCAACCAATGCCACTTGAGCATCTTCACGGCCTGTTAGGCGTAAGTAGTCGATTGTGTTTTGGTCGATGTAGAACATTGCAGCCGTAGCGCCATATTCTGGAGTCATGTTCGAAATGGTTGCACGGTCACCCACAGACATGCTGTCAGCACCTTCACCAAAGAACTCAAGGTAAGCACCCACTACGCGCTCTTTACGCAAGAACTCGGTTAAAGCAAGTACGATATCTGTTGCAGTAATGCCTGCTTGACGCTGACCTACAAACTCAACACCAATAATGTCTGGCAGACGCATCCAAGATGCACGGCCCAACATTACGTTTTCAGCTTCTAAGCCACCAACACCCACAGAAATTACGCCCAAAGCGTCTGTATGTGGCGTGTGTGAGTCTGTACCAACGCATGTGTCAGGGAATGCTACGCCATCACGCGCCTGAATCACCGGAGACATTTTCTCTAGGTTAATCTGGTGCATAATGCCGTTCCCCGCAGGGATTACATCGACATTTTTAAATGCAGTTTTAGTCCACTCAATAAAGTGGAAACGGTCTTCGTTACGACGGTCTTCAACAGCACGATTTTTTGCAAAAGCGTCTGGGTCAGCACCACCGTACTCCACTGCTAAAGAGTGGTCGACAATAAGCTGAGTCGGCACAACTGGGTTAACTTTAGATGGGTCGCCACCTTTGTCGGCAATCGCATCACGTAAACCTGCAAGGTCAACCAGTGCAGTTTGACCCAAGATGTCATGACACACCACGCGCGCTGGGTACCAAGGAAAGTCCAAGTCCTGACGGCTTTCAATTAACTGTTTTAAATAAGCAGTTAAATTCTCGGCATCGGCACGGCGTACCAATTGCTCTGCAAGTATTTTAGATGTGTAAGGCAGTTTTTCGTATGCGCCTGGCTGAATATCTTCAACGGCTTGACGCACGTCATAATATTCAAGCTGGGTACCTGCCAGCGGTTTACGGTATTTTGTATTCATTAACCACGCTCCGCCAATGGTTTGAATTTGAGGTTTTCAGGGCCTGTGTAGTTCGCGCTTGGACGAATGATTTTGCCGTCTTGGCGTTGTTCAATCACGTGAGCTGACCAACCTGCTGTACGTGCAATTACGAATAATGGTGTGAACATTGCAGTTGGAACACCCATTAAGTGATAGCTCACTGCACTAAACCAGTCGAGGTTCGGGAACATGTTTTTCGCATCTTTCATCACTGCTTCTAAGCGCTCAGCAATGAGGTACATTTTGGTGTTCTCTTGCGCTTGTGCTAAGTCGTGCGCAACTTTTTTGATGACTTCGTTACGTGGGTCAGAAATTGTATAGACTGGGTGACCAAAACCGATCACAACTTCTTTCTTCTCAACACGGCTACGGATATCTGCTTCTGCTTCGTCTGCATTGTCATAACGTTGTTGAATTACGAATGCAACTTCGTTCGCACCACCATGTTTAGGTCCACGAAGTGCACCAATACCGCCAGTAATTGCCGAGTACATGTCTGAACCTGTACCTGCAACCACGCGTGAAGTAAATGTAGACGCATTGAACTCATGCTCAGCATACAAAATGAGAGATGTATGCATTGCTTCAATCCACTCTTCAGATGGTTTTTCACCATGAAGTAAGTGTAAGAAATGCGCTGCAATTGAGTCGTCATCAGTTTCAACTTCAATACGACGACCGTTGTTGCTGAAGTGGTACCAATAAAGCAGCATTGAGCCTAGGCTCGCCATTAATTTATCAGCAATGTCTTTTGCGCCCGCTTCGTTGTGGTCTTCGTGTTCTGGAGTTAAGCAACCAAGAACTGAAACACCTGTACGCATTACATCCATTGGGTGTGCAGACGGAGGAAGTTGTTCAAGTGCAGTTTTAAGTGCTGCTGGTAAGCCACGAAGTGCTTTTAATTTTGCTTTATATGCTTTGAGTTCAGCTTTGTTCGGTAGTTTGCCATGTACAAGCAAGTGAGCAACTTCTTCAAACTGGCTACCGACGGCAAGGTCAAGAATGTCATAGCCACGATAGTGCAAGTCGTTACCGCTACGTCCTACGGTACAAAGTGCTGTGTTTCCTGCAACTTGTCCGCTAAGTGCAACTGATTTTTTTGGTTTGAAGCCTGTTGTTGTTTCATTTGAGCTCATAAGATTGTCCTTTCCTATCTATTTAAATTATTTGGGAAACACGGCATATGTACCGTGTTTTACTTCTTATTTCTTTTTAGCAAATGCGTTGTCTAAGTAGTCTTCAAACGCATAGTAGTTAATGCGTTCATATAACTCTTTACGCGTTTGCATAATATCAACCACGTTCTTTTGTGTACCTTCTTTACGTAAAGTTTCATATACAGTTTCGGCTGCTTTGTTCATGGCACGGAAAGCAGAAAGCGGATAAAGCGCAAGGCTTACATCGGCAGATGCTAACTCTTCAGTAGTAAACAGTGGTGTAGAACCAAACTCGGTAATGTTTGCCAAAATTGGTGCACCAGTTGTCTGAGCAAATTGCTTGTACATATCAAGCTCGGTAATTGCTTCAGGGAACAACATGTCTGCACCCGCTTCAATGTAAGCACCTGCACGGTCAATTGCAGCTTGTAAACCATCTACTGCCAATGCATCGGTACGTGCCATAATCACGAAGCTGTCATCACCACGCGCATCAACCGCAGCTTTAATACGGTCAACCATTTCTTCTTGAGTCACAATGGCTTTGTTCGGACGGTGACCACAACGTTTTGCGCCCACTTGGTCTTCAATGTGCATTGCCGCAGCACCAAACTTGATCAGTGCTTTTGTAGTACGGGCAATGTTAAATGCAGAAGCACCAAAACCTGTGTCGGCATCGACCAATAATGGAAGATCACATACATCGGTAATACGGCGTACGTCTGTCAATACATCATCAAGGTTACTAATTCCCAAATCAGGTAAGCCTAAAGAACCAGCGGCTACACCACCACCTGATAAGTAAATCGCTTTATAACCTGCACGTTTTGCCAAAAGTGCATGATTGGCGTTAATGGTTCCAACCACTTGTAATGGCTTTTCTTGGGCTACTGCATCGCGAAATAGCTGACCTGCGGATTGTTTAGCCATTGTTATGTTCTCCTTGTGCTTGTAGCAGTGTTTGCTCAATAATTTTGTAAGAAGCATTGATATGTCGATGCATGAGCAGCTCGGCAAGTTCACCATCGCCTTCTGCAATTGCATCTAAAATACGGATGTGTTCGTCCCAAGCTTTGCTCGGTCGATCGGGTGTGTTTGAAAACTGAATTCGGTACATGCGGATGAGATGATAGAGCTCATCGCATAGCATTTTTTCTAGGGTTTTATTTCCACTACTTTTGATAATGCAGTAGTGAAAATCATCCTGCCCTTCTTGCAAGTAATATCCTTTACCTGCTTTAAAGTTTTCATCTTCAGCATGCATACGCAAAACATCACGTAGCGCCAAAATTTGCTTTTTATCAATATGCTGTGCAGCAAGATTGCAGGCTAAACCTTCTAAAGACGCACGAATTTGGTAAAGCTCTTTAAACTGTTGCAGTGAAAGCGAAACCACGCGTGCACCAACATGAGCTGTGCGCTCAACCAAACGTTGCCCTTCAAGGCGATGAATCGCTTCACGCAAAGGCCCACGGCTAATGCCATAAGTTCTTGCCAGTTCGGGTTCAGAAATTTTGCTACCTGCCGGAATTTGACCCAAAACAATCGCCGTCTGTATTTGTTTAAATACATTCTCGGTCAGTGTTCTTCCCTGACTTTGTAATGGCTCTGGTGCGAAGGTCAAATCTTGCATATTGTCGACAATTTCTAATCAATTATCAGTTTTATAGCGGTATGAATGAAAAAAATCAAGGTGATTGTTGACACTTTAGAGAACGCATCAGGTCAACTTTTATCGTTTGACCGCTTATTTCACCCTATATTTAGACACTTACACTGCCTACCTATTAGTTATTACAAAACAAATGTTTAATATAATTTTATCTATCGTTTTATGGCTTTTCTGGTATCAGTTTTAGATAGCTAATTTTTTGTTTCAAACTTTAGTCTACAAGGCATGTATTACAGCAAGATTGTAGACAATCTATTTAAATGAAATCATGAGTTATAAATTAGTATCTATTTACCATAATTTCTTTTACATCTTTTTTATCGTTTCTTCTGGGAAATATCGATATTAGTGAAATTATCAGGTGCTTCATGGTAGCTTTATTGGTACATTATTGAGCATCGACATAGATGTAACGTATTTTTCGAAACAGAAAAAACTTAACTCTATGCATATTGTTGAATGAAAGGACTTTTTTGATGTTTCAACATATCCCCCCATACGCAGGCGACCCAATTTTATCTTTAATGGAACAGTTCAACGCTGATACTCGTTCTGAGAAAGTAAACTTGAGTATTGGTCTTTATTATAACGAAGACAGTATTGTTCCTCAGTTAGAAACCATTCTTGAGGCGCAAAAGCGTATTGAGCCTAAGAACGGTAAAACCAAACTTTACTTGCCAATGGAAGGCTTCAAACCTTACCGTGAAGCAATTCAAGCACTTTTATTTGGTGCAAACAGCCCAGCAGTTAAAGCTGGCCGTGCTGTGACGATCCAAACGCTTGGTGGTTCAGGTGCGTTGAAAGTTGGTGCTGACTTCTTAAAAAATTATTTCCCAAATTCAGACGTTTGGGTAAGCCAACCAACTTGGGATAACCACGTTGCGATTTTCAATGGCGCTGGTATCAAGACTCATTTCTACCCATATTTCGATAACGAAACACGTGGTGTAGATTTTGACGGTATGCTTTCTACACTTAAAACTTTGCCTGAGCAAAGCATTGTGTTATTGCACCCATGCTGCCACAACCCAACGGGTGCTGACTTAAATCCAGCACAATGGGACCAAGTGATTGCAGTATTAAAAGATCGTAACCTTATTCCATTCCTAGATATCGCTTACCAAGGTTTCGGTGACGGTATGGAAGAAGATGCGTATGCAATCCGTGCTTTAGACCAAGCGGGTCTAAACTTCATTGTGAGCAACTCGTTCTCTAAAATCTTCTCTTTATATGGCGAGCGCGTTGGCGGCTTAACTTTCGTTTGTGATGATGCAGAAGCTGCTCAATGCACATTCGGTCAGTTAAAAGCGACTGTACGTCGTATTTACTCTAGCCCTCCTACAACAGGTGCATGGTTGGTTGACGAAGTGTTAAATGACGCTGAACTTAACCAACAATGGCAAGGTGAAGTAAAAGAGATGCGTGAGCGTATTATTAAAATGCGTAGCATCTTGAAAGACGAACTCACTAAAGCACTACCAGATCGTGACTTTAGCTACCTTGTAAACCAAAAAGGTATGTTCAGCTACACAGGTTTAACTGCGGAACAAGTTGATATCTTGCGTGAAGAATATGCAATTTATTTAGTACGCAGTGGTCGTATTTGTGTTGCTGGTTTAAACATGAACAATGTTTACACTGTTGCTAAAGCAGTTGCAGAAGTGCTTACTAAATCAACAGAAGCGGCATAATACAGCTATTAAAAAAGGCGCTTCGGCGCCTTTTTTTATATCTCAATACTAAGGTTTGCTTTTGCCCCAATACTTCAGTTTTGAGGTATGCCCAATCCCCACATTAAAACTGTTAGTTGGGTCGAGTTTTTTATAGAAATTGGCTAAGGCAGGTTTAGCAATGTAGAGATGCCCGACATTATGCTCTGCTGGATATTCAGCACGGCGCACATCGAGTAATTTCCACATTTGATGTTCCATTTCTAAAGGGTCATTACCCTTTTTAAGAATATAGTCCTGATGAAAAACATGACAAAAGAAATGCCCATAATAAAGCTTATGAAGGATGTTCTTTTCCATCTCGGCTGGCAGTTGCTCTACCCACTCACGGTCATTGCGACGTAACGCAATATCAAGCGCCACAATATCTTCAACTTCACTACGATGCGTATCTCGATAACGAATTGCTGCCCCTGCAATCGCAAAACGGTGTAAGAAAGCCTTTCGCCCTTCCTCTTCACTACATACGAAATAGCTACCTGACTGATGCACTGCAAAATATTCTTTTAAAAACTGCTCGGTCTGTGCTTTTGAATTATTTTCGACACGCAGCACTAAATGATGCTCATAACGATCTCGATACTCGGTCATACGCTTAGGCAAATGACTCGGTAAAAAGAAGGTAATTGCCTGTAAAATCTGATCCGTTAAACCTTTAATTTTAAATCTTTCTAAGAAACCATCGACTTTATCTTTCATCGCAAAAGCTTTGGGAACATTGGCTGTGCCAAATTTTTCAATAAATAAGAACGTGTCTTTTCCGTACTTTTCACCAATCAAGTAAGCATCTCGGTGAATATATTCACCTGCTATCGGCAAGCTTGGTAGTGAGGTTAGTAAGTAACGACGAATAGCGGTTAAATCATCGGCATCATTACTGCCAATATAAAAGACATTACTCTCTACTTTTTCATAGGTATCAAGGCGTACCGCAAACACACAGACTTTACCAGCCGAACCCGAGGCTTCAAACAATCGTGACGGGTCTGCATTAAAGCGCGCGGGTGTATCTTCATCGACCTGAGTCACATCGTATGCATAACGATGGTCCGATGCCTGCTTTTCGCCATCATCTAAAATATCTACGGCTTTATATTTCTGCTTCTCTAAACGTGTCAAAATTTCTTCGGGAGTCGAGCCTAAATTCACCCCTAAATGGTTCACCAGCTCTAATTGACCAGCAGTATTCACCTGAGCATATAACGCCAGCTCAGTATACGCAGGACCACGGCGTACCAACGCACCACCCGAGTTATTACACACACCGCCAAGTACCGATGCCCCAATACAAGATGAACCAATTACTGAATGCGGTTCACGATCATAGCCTTTTAAAATTTGCTCTAAATTATCTAAGGTCGCACCCGGTAAACAAATCACTTGCTTACCATCATGAATGACTTGTATGCCTTTTAAACGACGCGTACTCATCACTAAAACAGGACGATCATAATCATCACCATACGGGGTTGAACCACCAGTGAGTCCTGTATTCGCCGCCTGCATAATCACCACATAATCAGCATCAATTGCAGCTTGGAGCACCTGCCATTGCTCTAGCAAGCTCCCCGGCACCACCACAGCAAGTACTTTCCCCTCACCAAAACGACGACCTTGACGATACTGACGCATACTTTGATCATCAGTCAAAACATGCGAACGCCCTACAATATTCTGTAAACGTTCGATCACTACTTGAGGAGAAAATGTTTGCATGATGGTTTCCTTTTGGTCATCCATTTATCAAATTAGACCAACACGACGGGATCTTACCGTTTGTAATTTATAATTTAATTAGCTCATTCTCTAATGTGAATCAGCCCTATATTTACTATCGCGGTTGGCGGCAGGGATGCCGCCGTTTCGATGCGGTAGCAAGGACGTACCGTCATCGAAACAAAAGTTTTTGGTTACTTTTTTAAAAAAGTAACGTCAATTAGCTACTTATATTGAACTTTTCCCGATAAGACTCCGTCGTGCCAATATCATCAAAGTTAATACGAAAATATTAGAGCTTCATCGCCTGTACTAAACAATCCGCATTAATATCCGAAATCGACTTAGCACCCGTAAGCGTCATCGCAACACGCATTTCTTTATCAATCAAATCAAGCAAGTTCGACACCCCTTGCCCACCTGCTGCTGCCAAGGCATAAACAAATGCACGGCCAAGCAAAACCGTATCAGCACCGAGCGCCAACATACGCACCACATCTAGGCCATTACGGATGCCTGAGTCGGCCAAAATCGCCAAATCACCTTTCACTGCGTCAGCAATTGCAGGCAATGCACGAGCAGATGACATCACGCCATCTAACTGACGACCGCCGTGGTTTGACACCACAATACCATCTGCACCAAAACGCACGGCATCTTTGGCATCTTCAGGGTCTAAAATCCCCTTAATCACCATTGGGCCATCCCAAAATTCACGAATCCACTCAAGGTCTTTCCATGAAATCGATGGGTCGAAGTTCGAGCCCAACCAGCCAATATAATCTTCAAGACCAGTCGGTTTACCTAAATATTTAGATATATTGCCCAAGTCGTGCGGACGGCCCATTAAGCCGACATTCCACGACCAATGTGGATGAAACATAGACTGCATATAACGACGCATTGCAGCATTTGGTCCACTCATTCCCGAATGGGCATCACGGTAACGCGCACCTGGCACAGGCATATCTACAGTAAACACAAGTGTTGAGCAGCCCGCCGCTTTTGCACGTTCCAAAGCATTACGCATAAACCCACGGTCACGTAATACATAAAGCTGGAACCACATTGGGCGATTAATTGCAGGCGCAACTTCTTCAATCGGACACACCGAAACCGTTGAAAGCGTAAATGGAATGCCCTTTTTATCGGCTGCCATCGCTGCCTGCACTTCGCCACGGCGTGCATACATGCCTGTTAAACCAACCGGTGCCAACGCAACTGGCATCGACAATGTTTCATTAAACAGTTTTGTCTCTAAACTTAACGCTGACATGTCATTAAGCACACGCTGACGCAATGCAATTTCTGACAAATCTTGTACGTTACGCTTTAAGGTATGTTCCGAATACGCTCCACCATCAATGTAATGAAATAAAAATGGAGGTAAGCGACGCTGTGCCGCAGCACGATAATCATTGCCAGAAGAAATAATCATTTTGAATCAACTCTATTTAAACGATTTGCACGTTTCTGGCGAGCTTCGTCTTCATCCAGAGAACGCACATGATTAATCACAAATTCAATATGACCGCAGACAGCTTGGCGTGCGGCCTCGGGATCTTTACGATCGATCGCATCCATGACCTGAAAATGCTGCTCACTCAGCAAGTCACTATTTATTGGATCGTTATAAACTTTTTTACGTCCCAACAAGACGTTGTATTGCAACAAATCAAACAGGCTACGCATCATCTGAATCAGCACCACATTATGAGATGCTTCTGCAATCGCCAAGTGGAATTCAGCATCTGCCACCGCAGCTTGTGCTGAGTCACCCGCATTTTGATGACGACTAATTTCATTAAAATAATGACGGATTTTGGCGCGATCTTCAGGTGTTGAGCGCAATGCGGCATACCATGCTGTGCCACCTTCAAGTAATAACCGCGCCTCTTGCACATCAAAACGGTACAGCGGATCTTCTTCAATCAGGTTACTAATTGGATTTACAATCAGTTGCTGTGGCCACTGTTCAGGTAACTGCTGAATATAAGTCCCATCTCCACGGCGGCTACTGAGTACACCTTGACTATTGAGCTGTTGAATCGCTTCACGCAAAGAAGGACGAGAAACTCCTAAGCTTGTTGCAAGCTGGCGTTCGGCAGGCAAACGATCACCTTTTTTCATGTGACGCTCTTCAATTAATGCCTGCAATTTCATGACCACTTGATCGGAGATTCTCATCGCGTTTCCTTCACTGGAGTTATGGAATCATCCACGGCACCAGATAAGCCTGAACCGTAATAATGATGCCAACAAAGACAGTGAATATGATGCTATGTTTTACCGTGAAACGGAACAAGTCAGATTCTTTTCCAACTAATCCTACTGCTGCACAAGCAATCGCAATCGACTGTGGAGAAATCATCTTACCTGTCACACCACCACTGGTATTCGCTGCTACAAGTAATACTTCTGGAATACCAATTTGCTGAGCTGTGGTCGCCTGTAGTGCAGAAAACAAAGCATTTGAAGAGGTGTCTGAACCTGTAAGGAATACACCAAGCCAACCTAAGAATGGCGAGAAGAAAGTAAACGCATGACCCGTATGTGATAGAGCCAAAGCCAAAGTTGCAGATAAACCTGAATAGTTTGCAATAAAGGCAAAAGCCAACACCATACCAATGGAATAAATCGGTGTTTTTAACTCATTGAGTGTTTCACCAAAAGTCGTTACTGCTTCACTCGCTTTCATTTTCAAGAAAATAGCAGTGATGATTGCAGCAATAAAAATTGCAGTCCCTGTTGCAGAGAACCAGTCAAACTTATAAATCGCTTCGTATGGCTTCATCTCTGCCACAATTGGTGGCATTTTTTCGACCAATTTATGCAAGTACGGCACTTCAAGTTTAAAAATCCAGTGCTCAAGAGCACCATCTTTTGCAAATAATGCTTTAAATGGCTTAACACTCCAGATTGTGACCATGACAGTTAAGATCGCAAATGGAGACCACGCCTTAGCAATTTTTCCAATACTATAACGTTGAACGGTTGTAGGCTGCTGAACCAAAGTTTGACCAGCTTCAGGTTCAAAACGGAAAATATGTTTTGGTTTCCAGAAACGGAACAACACAGTTAAGCTGACCAATGAAGCAATTGCCGCGGTAATATCCGGTAATTCAGGACCAATAAAGTTAGATGTAAGATATTGGGCAATCGCAAAAGCACCACCACCAACCAATACAGCAGGCCAAGTTTCCTTCACACCACGCCAGCCATCCATAATCGCCATGATCCAGAACAGCACAATCAACGTTAAAAATGGCAACTGACGCCCAACCATCTGGCTAATTTCCATGGTATCTACACCGGAAACCTGCCCCGCCACAATAATTGGAATACCCATTGCACCAAACGCAACTGGCGCCGTGTTTACAATCAAACATAAACCAGCAGCGTAAAGTGGCTTAAAGCCTAAACCTACAAGTAGTGCGGCGGTAATTGCCACAGGAGCACCAAAACCCGCTGCCCCTTCTAAGAAAGTACCAAAAGCAAAACCAACCAATAGCATTTGTAGGCGCTGGTCTTCGGTAATTGACAAAATGCTTGAGCGAATAACCTCAAACTGGCCTGTTTTTACCGAAATTTTATATAGAAAGACTGCCCCAATAATGATCCATGAAATTGGCCATAGACCATAGAAAAAACCATAAATGATAGAAGCAAAGGCCATTTGACCCGGCATTTCATAGAAAAAGAGAGCAATCAATAATGCAATAATGACTGTGCCTGTACCCGCGATACTGCCTTTTAAACGAAAAACTGCTAATGCTAAAAAGAAGAAAATAATCGGGATTAATGCAACTGCACTGGACAGCCAAATATTATTTAAAGGGTCATAAAGTTGTTGCCACATATTGAGCATTGTCATCTCCTTGAAATGCCGAGGCGAATTTTTTGTACCTTAAAATTTTAAACATTTAGCACAATTGGTATGACCAATTAAAATTTAAGTGCAAATGTTATTCCTTAAACCACAGGTCGCATCATAAACACAGCTATTATCAAGGTCAATCACTAAATAACCATTAAAATTGGTATGACCAATAGTGGTAAGTAAAATCAAGCTCTTTCTAATTTAGAACTTTTATTATTAGACTAAAGTCGTAAAAAACGTTCTTATAAATTTAAATATCATCTACAGAAATAAAGCGTAAAACTTGAATATAAAAACTATAAACATAACCATTTATTGAGAAATGTATAATAATGCTCAAAACTCAAATCATTTGTATTGAACTGAATAATGACTACTTTAACCTGTTTTAAAGCCTATGATATCCGAGGCAAACTCGGCACCGAATTGAATGAAGAAATCGCCTATAAAATTGGCCGTGCTTATGGACAGATCTACAAACCAAAGACTGTAGTAGTTGGTTGTGATATTCGTCTAAGCAGTGAGGATTTAAAACAAGCGACCATCCGCGGTTTAAATTATGCGGGTGTGAATGTGCTTGATTTGGGCATGACAGGTACCGAAGAAGTTTACTTCGCCGCTTTTCATTTAGATGTACAAGGTGGAATTGAAGTTACTGCTAGTCATAACCCAATGGATTATAACGGCATGAAACTTGTACGAGAAAATGCTCGTCCAATTAGTGCAGATACGGGTTTAAAAGAAATTCAGGCTTTAGCAGAAACCAATAACTTTGAAGAGGTTAGCCAAAAAGGTACTACTCAAAGTTATAATATTTTGCCTGAGTTCGTTGATCACTTAATTACCTATATTGAACCTGCAAAAATTCGCCCGTTAAAGTTAGTGGTAAACGCGGGTAATGGGGCTGCGGGTCATGTGATTGATGCAATCGAAGAAAAATTTAAAGCGCTTAACGTACCCGTTGAATTTATTAAAATTCACCATGCAGCAGATGGTACTTTCCCAAATGGCATCCCTAATCCAATTTTAATTGAAAACCGTGACAGTACCCGAAATGCTGTAATTGAGCATAAAGCAGATATGGGAATCGCTTGGGACGGCGACTTTGACCGCTGTTTCTTATTTGATGAAAAAGGACAGTTCATTGAGGGCTACTATATTGTTGGCCTCTTAGCTCAAGCTTTCTTAATTAAACAACCTGGCGAAAAAATTGTTCACGACCCACGTTTGGTTTGGAACACATTTGATATCGTTAATCAATACAACGGTGTTGCCGTCCAGTCAAAATCTGGTCATGCATTTATTAAAGATGTCATGCGCGAACACAATGCTGTATATGGCGGAGAAATGAGTGCTCACCACTATTTCCGTGACTTTGCTTACTGCGACAGCGGCATGATTCCTTGGTTACTCACCATTGCCCTACTCTCTGAAACAGGACAATCACTCTCAATGCTTGTTGAAAATATGATTACCAAGTTTCCTTGTAGCGGTGAAATCAATTTTAAAGTGGCTGACACACAGATCACTATTCAAAAGATTTTTGATTTCTATGCCGATCAAAATCCACAAATTGACCGCACTGATGGTGTAAGTCTAGACTTTGGTTCATGGCGCTTTAATGTCCGTGCGTCAAACACTGAGCCTTTACTACGCCTCAACATTGAAAGCCGTGCAGACCGCCAAGCTCAGCCAATGCAACATTATGTAGATGAGTTGACTGGGTTGATTCAGAACTAATTCATAATAAAAAAAGGAGCTATAAGCTCCTTTTTTTATTGGTATTTAATTATATCCATTAGGATTTTGCTTCTGCCAATTCCAACTATCCTTGAGCATATCTTCTAAGCCATATTGAGGCTGCCAACCTAACTCAGCAACTGCACGGCTATTGTCTGCAAAAGATGTTGCAACATCGCCAGCTCGACGAGCTACAAACTCAAAGGCTACAGGTATGCCGTTAACTTGTTCAAAGGTATTTTTAACCTGTAAAACAGATGAACCATTGCCTGTACCGATATTCCATGCTCGGCAACCTTTCGACTGTAAACGATTATTTAGAGCACACAAATGTGCATTCGCTAAGTCAACCACATGAATATAGTCACGTACGCCCGTGCCATCTACCGTGTCATAGTCATTTCCATAAATGGATAATTTCTCACGGCGGCCAACAGCAACTTGAGTCACATAAGGCATTAAATTATTTGGAATACCTTGTGGATCTTCACCAATACGGCCACTCTTATGTGCACCTACTGGGTTAAAATAACGAAGCAATGCAATTGACCACTGTGGATTAGATGCCGATAACTTTTGCAATAATTGCTCAACAATCAATTTAGTATAACCATAGTTATTACTTGGCATACCTGTTGGCATGTCTTCGTTTAATGGCGATATATTGCTTTCATCGTATACAGCAGCGGAAGAGCTAAACACTAGTGTATAAACCTTAGCTTGTACCATCGATTTAACCAGTTGAATGCTACCCGCGATATTATTATCAAAATAAATGAGCGGTTTTTCTTGGCTTTCACCGACCGCTTTTAAACCTGCGAAGTGAATAACAGCATCAATTGAATGATTTTCGAAAACACGATCAAGTTCATCTGCATTACGGATATCACCCTGCACAAAAGTTAAACTTTTTTGAGTGATATCTTGAACTCTATTTAAAGATTCTTCTGAGCTATTCGAAAGATTATCAAAAACAATGACTTCATATCCTGCATCTAATAACTCGATACAAGTATGGGAACCTATATAACCGGCCCCTCCAGTGACTAGAATTTTAGCCATCTACCTTTCCTAACAATATTTTAATTAACCCCCGAGTCGAGGCATCAAGTGTTGAAAAATCACTTTGAATACCATTTAAAATCGGAAGTAACTGATCAGCAATCTGTTTACCTTTTTCAACACCCCATTGATCAAACGGGTTAATGTTCCAAATCACAGACTGAACAAATACTTTATGTTCATATAAAGCGATCAGCATTCCTAGATTATACGGGTTTAGCTCATCTAATAATAATGTAGAACTTGGTTGATTACCTTCATATTGCTTATAAATTGGTAAATTCTCTAATTCAGTCGAGTCTAAAGCTTCATTACCAAAAGCTAATAATCTTGATTGTGCTAAACAATTTGAAAGTGCCAGATGATGTTGTTCAACGAGAGCTTCCGCATTTTCCACATAAGTAAAATGATCTGCGTTATAACGTTGAATTGGCGCAATAAAATCACAGCTTACTGCTTGTGAACCTTGATGTAACAACTGATAGAAAGCATGCTGGGCATTGGGTCCAACCTCGCCCCATATAATAGGACAAGTATCAAGCTCAACTTTTAGGCCATTGCGCTGTACTGACTTCCCATTAGATTCCATTTCTAACTGTTGCAGATAAGCCGCAAAATATTTTAATCGCCCATCATAGGGTAATACTGCATGGGTCTGAATATTTAAAAAGTTATTATTCCAGATTCCTAACAATGCCATTAACACCGGAATGTTTTGATCAAAACTCGTATTTTGAAAATGCTCATCGACGGCATGAGCTCCTGCTAAGAGCTGCTGGAAGCCTTCCACACCAATCGTCAAAGCAATAGGTAAACCGATACAAGACCATAGAGAATAACGCCCACCTACCCAGTCCCACAGTAATAACTGGTTTTCAGGCGCGATTCCCCATTCTGACATTTTGTCAGCTTTTGTAGATATACCAATAAAGTGACTTTTTAATACACGAGCATGTGTTCCTAACACTTTTTCAAGCCACTGACGAACTGTTTGTGCATTTGATAAGGTATCAATCGTACCAAAAGATTTAGATGAAATAATAAATAAAGTTGTTTCAGGACGAAGTTGATGGAGCAACTCAGATAACTGACTACCATCCATCGTAGATACAAAGTGAATATTTAAAGGTTTAGCTGTTTTTACCTTAAAATCAGATAAAGCATGAGTGACCATTTGTGGTCCTAAATCAGAACCGCCCACCCCAATATTAACAACGTCTTGAATTACCTCACCAGTTGAGCCACGACATTGTCCCGCATGGATTTTTTCCACTAAGGCATACATACGTTGTAACTGGCTATGAACTTGTTCTGTTAAATCTGAAAACTTTGAATAGTCAGCTGGTAAACGCAATGCCCAGTGCATTGCTTCACGTTGCTCAGTACAGTTAATTTTATTTTGTGAAAAAAGGCGATTAATCCATTCAGTTAAATTTTTAATATTTGCAAGAGCTATTAACTGTCCCAAAATATCTTTGGTTAAGCGGTGCTTACTATAATCAAAAAATAATTGATCAAATTTTACAGAATAATTTTGAAAACGATCTGGCTCTAAAGCAAATAACTCTTTTATATGTAATTTTGAGTTTTTTTCGCCTAAAGTTTGAAGATGGGCTAAAGGTGAAACTAATTCCTTTGGAAATTGCTCAATTGATTTACTCATAAGCGACCAACTCCTTCATAAGCAAAACCTTTCGCCTTTACATAGGCAGGATCATAAATATTACGTCCATCTAAAATTAAAGGATGCTTCATTAACTGTTGTAGTTGCTTAAAGTCAGGACTCCAATATTGCTTCCACGCCGTGACTAGACATAATGCATGAGCATCTCGTACCGCCTCATATTGATCAGTACATAAAATTAAATCTTCACGATGCCCATAAGTTGCAGCTATTTCATCTAAAGCTTGAGGGTCATGCAGATGTACTATTACACCCTGTGCCCATAATGCGGCTAATAAAATATGAATCGGTGAATTATGTATATTCGAGGTATTTTCTTTAAAAGAAGCACCCCAAATCGCAACTGTTTTGCCATTTAGACTACAGTGATAATAATTCCATAACTTCCGAAATAAAATTTCTTTCTGCTGCTCATTAATCGCCCAGACCTGTTCCAAAAGTCGACTTTTTGTTCCAGTTTCAGAGACAGTACTCGAAAGGGTTAAAATATCATGCGAAAAGTTCTCACCGCCAAATCCTACACCTGGCGATAAATATGCAGCGCCAATACGTGTGTCAGCAGCGATACCATGCTTTACATTCGCAATATCAATACCTAACTTTTCAGCGACCATAGCCAAGTCATTCATATAACTAATGCGGGTAGCCAACATGCCTGAAATACTCAGTTTGGTGAACTCAGCATCTAAAATCGGCATAAATAAATATTGATAACTAAATTGGAAAAAAGGACGCAATAACTCTTGCATAGTTTCACTCGCATCCCTAGATTCAACACCAACAATGACATGTTTTACATTCAATACACTATTGATGGCATTACCTTCCTGAATCACATCAGGAAAGTAAACCCACTCATCTTTTGGCAAATACTGTTTTAATTTCTCTGTACCATGCAAACCAAAAGTAGAGCCATTAATCATTAATCGCGGATGAACAATTGGCCGTTCACTTAGTTTTTCTACTGTTTTTAACGCAAGTTCAATTTGTGTTGGGCTAAAACAAAATAGATAAACTTCAATATCTAAAGGAATCTCAGAAAAAGGGCTCTCTTTTAAGAAACCCGCTTTTCGCTGCTTATTTAAATAATTATTTACGTCTTGATCTTGATAGGAAAGTACAGAAATATTTTCTTCACAGGTGACACTTGTACACCAGTAAATTTGATTACCATATTCAGCTAATAACGCTGCCATCACACCGGCATGTAACGTTGTTCCAAATACTGCGATTTTCATTGCACACCTGATTTTTTCGTATTTTATAGATTTCTCTTCCTTTTACAGGAAGAGAATATACTGCTCAGCTACTATATTCAGTAGTTTTTACAAATACTTGAGCAGAACTACAAAATTTTATAATTTAAGTTCTTGAATCAGCTGTTTAAATTCCAATCCTAACTTAGGGTGTGCAACCCCATAGTGTAGTACAGCTTTCAAATAACCAAGCTTGCTACCACAATCAAAAGTTTGGCCTTGCATCCGATAGGCTTCAACGGTATCCGTTTCTTGAAGCATTGCAATCGCATCAGTTAACTGGATTTCATTGCCCGCGCCTTTCGGAGTATTTTCCAAAAGCTGCATAATCTTAGCGGGTAAAATATAACGCCCTACCACAGATAAATTAGACGGTGCAGAACCTATAGCAGGCTTTTCGATAATTCCCCGCATAGCAATACTTTCACCCTCATTCGGGCTCTGCTCTACATCAACAATTCCATACTGATCTACAAGATGATCTGCTACTGCTTCAACCATGATTTGAGCAGCTTGACTTGACTCATAGCGTGAAATCATACGCGATAAATCATTTTTTCCTGAGTTATCTTGCACCAATACATCTGGCAATAACACAGCAAAATCATCTTGCCCAACAATACTTTTTGCACATAAAACAGCATGCCCCAAACCCAAAGGTTGTGGTTGTCTTACACTTACCACACTTACATGAGAAGGAATAATCTGTGTAATTTCTTCAAGTAAATCGAATTTTTTCTTTTGCTCTAGAGTCGTTTCTAGTTCAAAGTTTCGATCAAAATAATTTTCAATTGATGCCTTAGATGAATGAGTTACCAAAATAATTTGCTCAATTCCAGCCTCTACAGCTTCACGCACGACATATTCAATTGCAGGGCGATCAACCACTGTGACCATTTCTTTGGGAATTGACTTACTTGCTGGTAAAAAACGTGTACCTAATCCAGCTACCGGTAAAACTGCCTTTTTAATCACACATTCACTCTCTAATTAACCATAATATCTTTACTACGTTTATAACCATCAACATAGTGTTCGAGTTGACAAAGAGCCCAATCAATATCTTTTTGAACAGCAGTCATATTATTAACTCGATCAAAAACTTCTTGAATTTCAGTGAGAGGGTAGAACTTTTCAAATGATCGAAGAATTCTACTATGCTCGGTATATTCAGTATTTTCTTGATCAATTAATAATTCTTCGTAAAGTTTTTCCCCAGGGCGTAATCCGCTATAGCGAATTTCGATATCCCCTTGGACTGAGTCTTGTTCACGCACAGTTAAACCACTTAAAGAAATCATTTGTCGAGCTAAATCCTGAATACGAACAGGTTCACCCATATCAAGTAAAAAGACATCTCCACCTTTACCTAAAGCACCAGCTTGAATAACTAACTGAGATGCTTCAGGAATAGTCATGAAGTAACGTGTTACATCAGGGTGAGTCACAGTAATAGGACCACCTTTTGCAATCTGACTTTTAAATAACGGCACTACAGAGCCCGAAGAACCCAATACATTACCAAAACGTACAATACTAATTTGAGTTTGCTTCTGAGCTTCAGCCATTGCTTGACAATAAAGTTCGGCCATGCGTTTTGAGGCGCCCATAACATTGGTTGGACGTACGGCTTTATCAGTCGAGATGAGAACGAATGTCTCAACCCCTTTTTTCACAGCTGCATTTAAACTATTCGCTGTTCCAATCGCATTGTTCTTTAATCCTGCAATTGGATTACATTCTACTAAAGGTACATGTTTATAGGCAGCGGCATGATAAACAGTCTGTACACTATATTGCTCAATAATACGCTCTAATTTTTGTTGATCCTGAACCGTACCTAAAATTGGAACAATTTCACATTGAGCGCTTAGACGCAATTCTCTATCTATACTGTAAAGAGCAAATTCCGTAATTTCATAAATAATCAACATTTTAGGTTGATTTTTAATAATTTGTCGACATAACTCCGAGCCAATAGATCCGCCCGCACCTGTTACCATCACGATTTTATTATGAATATTTTTTGCAAGTAAATGATCTACAGGGGGTACTGGGTCACGTCCCAATAAGTCAATAATGTCTACTTCACGAATATCAGCAACTTTTAGTTCACCATCAACCAGCTGAGTAAGGCCAGGAAGTTCAGTGATTTTAAGATGTACTGGTTCTAACTGTTGGATAATTTCACTTTTACGTACGCGACCTACTGAGGGTAATGCTAATAAAATTTCATCAGTTCTATATTTTTTAAACCGTTGTAACGCTTTTTCTAAAGATAGTACTTTTAAACCACCAACCATATGGTCTTGCAAAGATGGATTATCATCAATGAAGAAGACAGGTAAATGGTTACCAGAACGATAAAGCACAGCTGCAATTTGCTGACCGGCATCACCTGCGCCATAGATTGCGATACGCTTTCTTTCTTCCCCTGTGAGTAAAGCAGTCTTTATAATAAAACGGATAAATGCACGGCTACACCAAACCCAACTAAACATTAAGAAACCAAACATCAATGGAATTGAAGTTGGAACAAAAGCTGCCGAGAATGCATTTAAGCTATATAAAACGATGACCATTAGCGAAACAGCAAGCGCTAATTTTGCAATAAAAGCTTCGTTAAAAGTACGAACAATAAAGCGATATACCCCTGTTACCATCAAACTTAAAATAGCAACGATAGTAACGATGGCTACTCCATAGTTAATACCTGGGATAACATCAGCACCTAAATCAAATAGTCGAATGGCGTAACATAACCACAAAATAACAGGAAACGCAAAAAGGTCTACAAGAACCAAAAAACATTGTTTGGCAAGTCTTGGGGCAGACGCAAACTGATAAATAATCTTTTTCACAATACTCTTCTAATCGTTCTAGTAACCGTGCGATATTTATACTCATTTCTCATATAACTAGAAATAAAATTTACGCAGCGGTTACATAACTTTAAATCAGATCATAATTCAAAAGGAAGCTAGTGAATAGCTTCGCATTTTTTATGATTGTATAGCTCTACTAACAGCATTAATTGCACTAATTGTTTTTTCTATACTATCTTGGCTTAAAGTTGGATGTACCAAGAACATCAAGCTTGTTTCACCTAATTGCTGTGCATTTTCCAAACGTTTCTCTGGACGCCATGGGGTTCCATCAAAAGCATGCTCTAAATAAACTTCAGAACAAGAGCCACTAAAACAAGGCACATCTTGGGCATTAATTTCTTGCATGATACGATCACGTGTCCAACCTTCTGGTAACGTCTCTAAATTCACTTGCACATAACATTTATAATATGCATGTACATAGTCATCAGAAGGGATATGAACGTTAAAGTAAGGAGAGCTTTCAAACGCTTTTAAAATCTTTCCGGCATTTTCAGTACGTTTTTGTGTCCATTCAGCCATACGTGTTAACTGAATTCGACCAATAACTGCTTGCATTTCCATCATTCGCCAGTTGGTACCAAATGAGTCGTGCAACCAACGAAAACCTGGAGGATGTTGTTTATTATAAATACTATCGTAGCTTTTACCATGGTCTTTATATGACCACATTTTTTTCCACAGTGCTTCATCATTTGTGGTGACCATACCGCCCTCACCACCAGTTGTCATAATTTTATCTTGGCAAAAAGACCAAGCAGAAATATGACCGATTGATCCTGCAGCTTTACCTTTATATTTTGCACCATGAGCCTGTGCGCAATCTTCAATAACATAGATGCCACGCTCAGCAGCAAGTTGCATAATTGAATCCATATCGCACATCCAACCAGCTAAATGTACACAAATAATTGCTTTCGTATTTGGTGTAATGACAGCTTCAATCGTACGTCGTGAAATGTTTTGAGAATCTAATTCTACATCGGCAAAAACAGGATTAGCACCCGCCGTTACAATAGAACTTGCTGAAGCAAGAAAAGTACGAGACGTCACAATAACATCATCACCAGCACCAATGTCTAAAGCTTTTAATGCAACATCTAATGCCACGGTACCATTTGCCAAAGCTACCGCATATTTTGTACCAGAAAATTCGGCAAATTCTTTTTCAAAAATTCTACATTCTTGACCAGTCCAATAATTTACTTTATTTGATAGTAATACATTTTTGACTGCGTCAGCTTCTTCTGTAGTAAAACTTGGCCATGGTTCAAATGCAGTGTTTAACATTCTGATTTCCTAATAAAAAAATACTTCTTACTTTCTTTCTAAAATTCTGGCGGGGTTGCCCACAACTGTTACGCCAGCTGCTACACTTTTAGTTACTACAGCCCCCATACCAACAACAGCACCTTTACCAATGACTAACGGCTTGTCAGGTGTACCTTGTTTAATGACGGCTCCAGCACCAATGTACGCATGATCTTCAATACGAATATTGCCATTACATTTAACGCCTGGAGCAAATGTAACGTAGTCACCAATCACACAGTCATGCTCAACATAACTGTATAAATTAGCATGAAAACATTTACCGATTTTTATATTTGATGTAATTGAAACAAAAGGGCTCAGTGCTGCACCTTCACCCATTTCAATATTATCCATAATGACTGTATTATCAGCTTGTACAGACCAAAGTTTAATATTATCTGTAGCCAACTGATTTGCAATTTTTTCACGAATTTGACTATTCGCAATAGCGATTAATACATACTTATTAGAGCATTCTATTGATTTAAAAGTTTGATAGTTTAAGGCCGTATGTCCGTTTACTATCTTTTCTTCTTGTAAACTATCATCAATAAAATAAATTTCAGCCGCAATACCCTGACGTTGAAGCTGTTGTCTTGCAACAGGCATCAAACTGCGGCCACAGCCTGAAGCACCATAAATCGCATAGATCTGGTTACTCATTTATCTGCTTCCGACTTTGAACCTGTAAACTTGGTCATCGTAGCTTCACCCGCTTCATTAATATCGTCTTTAGCGATTACTTTTTTAACGGTTTGCAGCATAATTTTAAAATCTAACCAAAGCGATCTGTTTTCAACGTACCACGTATCAAGTTTAAATTTTTCTTCCCAACCAATTGCATTACGTCCATTAACTTGAGCATGGCCAGTCATTCCTGGACGTACATCATGGCGTTTCGCCTGTTCTTTATTATAAAGTGGCAAGTACTCCATCAATAGGGGCCTTGGACCTACAATACTCATATCACCTTTAATCACGTTCCAAAGCTCAGGCATTTCATCCAAACTGGTAGAACGAAGCATTTTACCAAATGGGGTTAAACGCTCATTGTCAGGCAGAGGATTACCTTGCGCATCTGTTGCGTCTTTCATGGTTCGAAATTTAATCATTTCAAACGGTTTCCCATGTAAACCTGGGCGAACTTGGCGGAACAATACTGGCGAGCCTAAGTTTTTTTTCACCTTATATGCAACATAGAAATATAATGGCGAGAGCAAAATTAAGGCTATAGAAGCAATAATGATATCAAGTAAACGTTTTAACACTTATTTAATTCCCATTTCTGTCATCATATGATGATTCACTTGATGTACATCATATTTATATAATGCAATTTCTCTAGAGCGTGTTCCCATAATTTCAGCCAATTCAGGATTCTGAATAAATTTTTTCATTGCCATCTCTAAACTAGTGACAGACTTTACTTCAACCAAATAACCATTTCCGTCGTGCTCTACAGTTTCTCTACATCCAGGAGCATCTGTTGTAATAATAGCTCGCCCCATAGACATTGCTTCTAAGACAGTACGAGGTGTGCCTTCTCTATAGGAAGGTAATACATAAATTGAAGTTTCAGCAATAGCGGGACGAACATCAGAAAGCTTCCCCCAGTATTTAATAATTTTTTCATCTATCCAGGAATCTAATTCTTGCTGTTTTATCGCGGTTGGATTTTCATCTATCCAACCCACTAAATTAAATTCAATTTGAGGATATTCTTTTTTTATTAATTTGGCTGCTTCTACATACTCTCTTATACCTTTATCTTCTAATAATCGAGCAATTAATAAAAAAGAAACCTTAACGTCACCATTCAAAGTACGCGGTAAACCTACAACTTCAAAATCAGTCACATTAACACCAGACCCGTTGACAACTACGGCTGGAACCTTATTACTTAATAAATTTAATTGTTGGAATAAAGCAAGGTCATCAGGGTTCTGAAAAAAAACTTTGGACGATCTTATTAATGCTTGTTTATAAAGCCAATGTACGATTTTTTGAAACGTGCTTCTTTTACTTGTACCGTCTACATTCTGAAAAGCATATCCCAATCCTGTGATGAGTGAAAAACGATTTGGCACTTTTGCCAAATAAGTAGCAAGCGTGCCGTAGATCACAGGTTTAATCGTATATGACAAGACATAGTCTGGCTGAATCTTCTTTATAATTTTATAGATTTCAAATAGTGTTTTTATATCTGCAATTGGATTAGTCCCTGTTCTTTGCATTTCAACCGAGTAAACTGAGTAACCAAGAGATTTTAGTTTGTCCAGTTCAGGCTGAAACAGCTCAAGATCGGGGGCAATAATATGAATCTCATAGCCTTGATGATGAATAGCCTCTAGTAATTTTCCACGAAAATTTAAAACTGAAGGTAAAAAACTACTAATCATTAAAAATTTCATTTTGTTTTCAACTTCACTCACAAAATAACCTTAATTTTTTTGTTTAACATGATCAATACGATAGAAGCTAAACAACTGAGAACAACGGTCACGAGAAACAATTCAATTGAATTGATATTAAAAGATTTAAGTAAATTTTGAAATAAAGGATGTATCAAATATAAAGCTGTTGAAAAAAGTGCCAACTTTTTCCCTTGCCCTTTAATATTTAAGTTAAAAACAAATATGAAAAGAGAGGGACATAATAACATTAAGAAAAACATTAGATCTAATGGATCTGTTTTGCTTATAAAGAAATAATTAACATAAACTTCAACATATAGAAGAATTAAAGAAATTATTACAGCAAATGGGGCAATTTTTTTATATTTAGCAGTTAAATTAAATTTATGAATAAGATAACCAAAAGTTAAAAAGGGATAACAAACGGTTAAAAAATTTCTATAAATAGGATTAGCATTTAACACCATATCCCACTTAGAGTTAAATAAATGGAAGTTTCCTAAATATTGAACTATACATCCTAAAGTAAAAAATAGAATTGCTAAAAAAAATTGAAATTTAACATTAAAATCTTTCACATAAAATAACAAAATACCACCAAAAACGGTTCCTATTAAATACCATAAATGATGATAACCAAATAAAATAAAGTAAATATTTTTCAATAAAGCATAAACAGATAAAGAAAAATCAATATAAAAAAGACCGTAAAAAAACATCCATATTATATATAAAAAAGCAACTCTCTTTAACCACGCAGCAAAATTAGTAACTAAATAAAAATAGTAACCTGTAATGACTAAAAAAACTGGAACTGCTATCCTAAAAATACCATTAACTGAAAAAAAATATAATATATCATTAAAATCTATAAATATTTTAGAGTGTAGAGCTATAACAAAAAGTGCCAAAATAACTTTTAGCACATCAATAGAGATACTTCTAGTCATAAACAATCCTCATTTATAAAACACTATTCTTTTTAAAAGAATTTAAATTTACAATCATTAAAAAACAAAAGAAAATAGTTTTATTAATCATACTTTCAGAAATTGATAAGAAAAGAAAAGAAAAGCATATAAAACTTGGAGTAATTCCGTAGCTTCTTATATTTTTGGGATTAAAAACATTAAAAGCAACAAAAACAACAGTTATGGCGAAGAAAAAACAACTTAACCATCCAAACTGATCATATATACTTAAAAAAGTATTATGGGCTGCTAAATCAAAATATTCTAAGTGTGGAGAAAATCTACCATGACCAAATATTAAACTGTTATCAATAATTGCATCCCAAACTTCATTTCTTCCACCCGTAACACCTCCCCCGTCATCCATTTTATACATTACTTTTTTTACAAAGATGTCCTCAATCTCCTCCCAAAGAATAAGGATAGCACTAATACCAACAACTAAAGTTGCTACCATCTTCTTAAAAAAACTAATTTTAATACTAATTCCATTCTTTAAATTAAAACTATTTATCATAAAATATAGAAACAATACTATTAAACACAAACAAGAACTAATAAAGGATATCCTACTGTTTGATACTAACGTAAGGAAAGTACTTAACAAAATTATAAGTAATAAATAATAATCAATTTTTTTACCTTTAGAATTATAAGCTTTATCTAATAATATACCTGTTGATAAAAATGATAACATTGCATAAATTCCACCTAAGGAGTTAGGATTAGAAAATGCACCATTAAATGGAATGGAAAAACCAAATGAAAAATTTATTAAAGTAATAATTAAAAAAGTCAATTTAACAGGTTTATCAAAAAAATCAAAACAAGCTTTATTCAAATTAAAAATAGAAAAATTAATTACTAATAAAAGAAATAAAAGAACACCTATAAATAAATCAATAGCATTATTTAATGCTGCCGATATCAACATCAACACAAAAGAAAATATAAATAAAATATAAATAATACCACTTTTATCTAAGATTAAATTATTTTTATTTCCAGTTAATGCGAACACAAAAAAAATGAATATACATATACCAAATACCCCTAGAGAAATTACTTTTAAAAAGTCTATAGAGTAAAAAGCACCAGAAAGTACTAAAAGACCAGCTAAAATATAGAGTGTACTAGATATCTTAATCATTTAAAAATCTTTTCCTTCATATAAAGATAGCCAAGTTTTAGAGATTTCATTCCAATCAAATCTCTCAATTCCACTATATTCAATTGTTCTCAAATTACTCTGAAGTTTTTGTAGTGCTTTTTTAGCCAAAAGTTCTGGATTACCAATCTCAACCAAATTTTCACTATTTAATAATTCTTTCGCACCATCTGTTTCAGTTGCTACAATAGGTTTTTTACAAATCATTGCCTCTAATATAGCTAGACCAAATCCTTCCCATGCAGAAGATGAAATAAATAAATCACATGCATTTAACAGCTTAGAAATATCATTCCGTATGCCTAAAAATTTAACATTACTATTGATACCTAAATTATTAGCTAATAGCATGATTTCTTCTTTTTTTGGCCCATTTCCTACTACAAATAAGTGAGTATTATCATCTATTTCATAAATTATTTTAAATGCTTTTAGTAAATTCGGATAATCTTTAGGAGTATCTATCCTCCCTATTGTAATTATAATTTTAGCTTCACCTTTCAAGTTAAACTCTTTATGTAAGTATTTGGTTTCCACTTCATCTAAATAATAATCTTTTACATTAATACCATTATAAACGGCTTTAATTTTTCTTTTTCTTACTGCACCAGCAAGCATTAATGCAGTTGCAGCATTAGAACTTACATTTGTGTGCACATCACATAATTTTTCAGTCATAGCATACATCATCATACGTAATGCTCCACCTTCATAATTAGAATGAGAACTACAAATAATACGAATATTTTTTTTATTTATTTTTACCAATCTTGCAATTATATTTGCATGAAACATATGCGAATGGATGACATGAGGCTTCCATTGATCAATAAGTTTCATAACTGAATATAAACTTAAAAAAAATGAACTAATTTTAAGTGGTATATAAAATATCTGAATATTATTCTTCGGCCTTCTTATAATTTCACCCGTAAAATATACAATACAAACTTCATGTCCCAACTCATATAATTTATCAGCTAACTCGCAAACAACTTTCTCGGCCCCTCCCATGCCTAAGCCAGTAATAAATAACATAATTTTCATTTTAATTTCTCTTTAGATAAAAATAATATAACAAATATAGATAGAATACATTGTATGCTATAACTACCTATTAAAGTGTATATTCCTCCTAGCACTCCATACTCAGGTATACATAAATATGAGATCAATAAACTAAAAATTAAAACTATTGAAAACAAAAAAACTTGTTTTTTAATAAACCCAATAGCTGTTAATGTATAACCTAAAACTGTACAAATATAAAGAATAAAACCTGCAACCATTATTAGATTAAACTCATATGTATATTCTTTATAAATTTCCCCATAAATTAGATTTAGGAAAAACTCACCAAAGAAGTAACTTACAATAATAGCCATTATCCCTAAAAAACCAGCAATAGTTATAGCTAAAAACAATATTTTTCTAAATTCATTTTGATTATTATTCCAAGCTCTTGTTAATCGAGGACTAAGGTACTGACAAATAGAATTTATGAATATACTTCCCACAATAATAAAGTAACTTAGAACTGTAAAAATCCCTACAGCCTTAACTCCAATATAATGACCTAAAAACAAACGGGGAATATTACTTTGTAAAGTAACAATACCTAATGAAATACCCATAGGTATAGCTAAATTCATAATTGAGTAATCTATTCTTATTTTTTTTAATTCATTAGTTCTTAGAATATAAAAATTATCTAATACAAGCCACACACAAAAATAAATTAATAAAAATAATATCAATGCCGTATAAAAATTAAAAAAATAAAGGCCTACTAACATTGCGCCAACAGAAAATACACCCTTTATAAATAATGATTTACTAATTAATTTGGTTTGATCATGTGCATTATAATAAGCATATATAATATCTGAATATGCTTCAAAGAATTTTAAAAATGCAACTAAAAAAACAACAACAAACAAAACATTTGAAAAAAAGCTAACAAACAAACAAACAAACAAAGCAACAATTGAAGTTATTAATCTCAAATAATAGAAATTTGAATATCTATACTTTTTTTCTCCATTTAAGTCCAGAATATAGAGCGGTCTTAACTGTAAATTAAAAATAGCAAAAATTGGAGTAACTATTGCTAAGGCTAATGAGTATTGGCCTAAGTTCTCCTGAGTCGTCATACGAGCAAGAAAAATTAAGATGACCCATTGAGAAAATGCGAAAACGAAATTTCCACCAATGAGCCATTTTGCTTTATTTAATAGTGATAGCATATGATTTAATTTAAGAAATGCTTATACCAAACCATTGCTTGTGAGATACCTTCAAAAATTCTAAATTTTGGATCATATCCTAGTAATGTTTTGACTTTAGTTACATCTGCTTGAGAATGCCTTACATCACCGACTCTAAATTCACGATAAACAGGTTCTTTGTCACAAGAGATTCCATTTTCGTTTAAAGCAGATTTAATAGCCTTAAATAAATCATTTAGGGTAGTTCTATCCCCTACTGCCACATTATAGACTTGATTTTTAGCTTCATCATTTGCGACGGCCGCTAAAATATTGGCTTGTACTGTATTTTCGATATAACAAAAATCACGGCTGGTCTCACCATCGCCATTGATAAATACATCATCTCCTTGAATCATAGCTGCCGTCCATTTTGGAATAACTGCTGCATAAGCTCCATTAGGATCTTGACGTTTACCGAATACATTAAAATAACGTAAACCTACTGCTTTAAAACCGTATGTACGAGCAAAAACTTCCGCATAAAGCTCATTTACATATTTAGTTACCGCATAAGGAGATAATGGATTACCAATATTTTCTTCTACTTTTGGTAATGCCGGATGGTCACCATATGTAGAGCTACTCGCAGCATATGTAAAGCTTTTGACCTGCGCATCTCTTGCTGCAACGAGCATATTTAAAAAACCCGTAATATTGGCACTATTTGTCAATATTGGATCGGCAATTGAGCGCGGAACAGAACCGAGAGCGGCTTGATGTAAAACGTAGTCAACGTTTGCACATGCCTTCTGACAATCTTCTAAGTTTCGAATGTCACCATTATAGAAAGTGAAATTCTTCCATTGTTCACTAGTAACTAAACCCTCTACCTCATCCAGATTATATTGATGACCTGTAGCAAAGTTGTCTAAACCAATTACTTTTTGATTTAACTTTAATAAAGTTTCTAACAGGTTTGATCCGATAAAACCCGCAACGCCTGTTATTAACCATATTTTAGGTGTGTTCTTAAGCTGTTCCAATACTTGTTCATATTGATTCATATTTTTTCTCAACAAATATTATAAACGGATATCTGACTCAGATTGAGCTAGAACATATTTCAGATCATAAAGAACATGCGATGCTTTACCTAAAGATCGAATTGCCTCAATACCCATTTCCTTAAATTCATTATGGGCTACTGCTAATATTACAGCATCATATTGACCTGCCGTAGGCTGATTAACTGGAGTAATACCATATTCGTGTTGAGTTTCCTCACTATCAATCCAAGGATCATATACATCAACATCCATATGATATTCTTGTAATTCTTTTACAATATCGATAACTTTAGTATTACGAATATCTGGGCAATTTTCTTTAAAGCTTAGACCTAATACTAAAACCTTAGCACCTTCAACTTGAATTTTCTTTTTTATCATTCCTTTTACAAGTTGAGTAACAACATATGCTCCCATTGAATCATTTAATCGGCGCCCTGCTAAAATAATTTCTGGATGATATCCAATTGCTTGCGCTTTATGAGTTAAATAATATGGATCAACTCCAATACAATGTCCACCTACTAAGCCTGGACGAAATGGTAAGAAGTTCCATTTTGTACCCGCAGCTTTAAGTACTTCTTCTGTATCAATGCCTAATTTATTAAAAATAAGTGCTAATTCATTAATAAGAGCAATATTGACATCGCGTTGAGTGTTTTCAATAACTTTTGCAGCTTCAGCAACTTTTATACTAGGTGCTTTATGTGTTCCTGCTTCAATAATTAAATTGTAAACTTCATCTATATAATCAGCAACTTCAGAAGTAGAACCCGAAGTGATTTTTAAAATATTAGTAACGCGATGCAATTTATCGCCTGGGTTAATACGTTCTGGGCTATAACCAGCGAAGAAACCTTCATTAAAAGTCAAACCTGAAATTTCTTCGAGTACTGGAATACAAACCTCTTCTGTAGCACCCGGATAAACTGTAGATTCGTATACGACAATATCACCTTTTTTCAGAACTTTACCAATGCTAGTAGAGGCTTTAACTAGAGGCGTTAAATCTGGTTGCTTATAGTCATCAATCGGAGTTGGTACGGTTACTATAAAAAAATTACAATCTTTTAAATCTTCTAAACTTGCGGTATAGCTTAATTGGGTTGCTTGTTTTAATTCTTCTGGGGAAACCTCTAACGTATGATCTTGACCGTTTTTTAATTCACTGATACGTTTTTGATAAATATCAAAACCTACAACTGGCACTTTTTTGCCAAACTCAACTGCCAATGGCAAGCCTACATAACCTAAACCTATAATCGCTATTCTTAATTCGGCAAGTTGCATAAAAGTTAGCCTTATTCCTTACAAATTTGTATATATAAACAATGATTCATCGTGACTAAAGATCGTCGTGCGTAACTATATCAGTTTTTTTTCAACAACTATAAAGCAATTGTATAAAAGTGTTTACAAGCTTTTTCACTGCTTATATTTGAGTAATTCTTAAGAAACCAACCGTCCTTCTCTTAGAAATTCTAAATTATACAAATAAATTAATCATACAAAGCTGTACGATTTTTCTGTGTTTTTTAATTTTTTTTCGGCTAGAATCACAAACGTCTATATCTAAGATAAGCACTTAGTGCTAAACGATTAACGATATCAACTGATATCAATTAAAGATAAATACACAAAGGGTTCCGTGTGAAATATTGTCAGTTTTTTTCTGTTCTTGCCTTGAGTTTAAGTGTCGCTAGTTGTGCTGTCACTTCTGGTTTACAAACTTATGATGTTCCAGATGAGGGTGTATATAGAACCGACCTCGGAACCACTGTTAATGTTGTTAAAATCTCTCAAGAAACGTTACCTGCAATTCAACCTGCACAAACTGATTATCGCAACAACTACCAGTCTTTATTTAAAAATCAACAACCTATATACCGCCTAAGCTCAGGTGATGTTCTTTCAATCCAACTTTGGGCATATCCTGAAATTACTCCACCAGTAAACAATATAAATAATGAGCAATCAATTCAGGCAAGTGGTTATCCAATCGACCAAACTGGCTACATTCAATTTCCTTTAGTTGGTCGCTATAAAGCAGCAGGTAAAACTCTTGCTCAAGTCAATCGCGAACTTCGTAGCCAACTTTCCCGCTTCTTAAAAAACCCAGATGTGATAGTACGTGTACTATCTTATGAGGGACAGCGCTTTTCTGTTCAGGGCAGCGTCATAAAGGGTGGTCAGTTCTACTTAAGTGACCAACCTGTTAGTGTCTATGCAGCTCTAGGTCTTGCTGGAGGAGTAACTGATAAAGGTGACAATACTTACATTCAACTTATTCGAAACGGTCAAACCTATAATCTAAATACTATAGATTTAGAGAAAGCAGGTTATTCATTACATAAGTTATTAGTTCAACCAAACGATACTATTTACGTCAGCACTCGCGAAAACCAGAAAATTTATGTGATGGGCGAAGCAGGTAAAAATCAAGCCTTGCCAATGCGTGATCAAGGTATGACACTAAGTGATGCTTTAGGTGAAAGTTTAGGCTTAAATCCCTTATCTGCTAGTGCTAGCAAAATCTATGTGTTACGCACCAATCCAAATGACAGAACAACTGAACTCTACCATTTAAACTTAATGAGCATTGGGGACTTTGGATTAGCGAATCAGTTTAGATTACGTAGTAATGATATTGTATATGTTGATGCGACTGGCTTGACTCGCTGGCAGCGTGTGGTCAATCAAATTATTCCGTTCTCAAGCGCGTTATATAATATAGATCGATTGGGACAATAATTTCATGGAGTTTAAAAATATTTTAGTCGTCTGTATTGGAAATATCTGCCGTAGCCCAATGGCAGAATATTTTTTAAAACAGCAATATCCCCAGTTAAATATTGAGTCTGCCGGTATTTCAGGGCTTATTGGTCATCAAGCTGATGAAAAAGCTCGACTTTGTATGCAACGATTAGGCATTGATATGCAACCGCATGTTGCGCGTAAACTCAATGCGGAGCATATCAAAAGAGCTGACCTGATTTTAGTCATGAGTCACAACCAGCAAAAACATATTGAGCAAACCTGGCCTTTTGCAAAGGGAAAAACCTATCGCTTAGGCCATTGGCAAAACAAAAATGTGCCAGATCCTTATCAGCATGATCAAACTATTTTTGATGAAACTTGCCAACTCATACAACAATGTGTTGATGACTGGAAACCTTATATTTAACATTCAGATTTTAAGCTTATGAACCAAAATACTAATACCGAAGATACAATTGATCTAAAGGAATTATTCTTTTCACTGATTGCTCAGTGGAAACTTATCGCCCTCTGCATTATTTTAAGCCTTGTATGTGCACTACTCTATTTACGTGTGACGCCAGATACCTACTCGGTTGATGCATTAGTTCAGGTTGAAGACAGCAAAGGGGCTTCTGCTGCACTTTTAGGTGATTTATCACAGATGATTGAGCAAAAATCTCCTGCTCAAGCTGAAATTGAAATTCTAAAGTCTCGGTTAGTTCTAGGCTCGGTTATTAAAGAATTACATCTAGATATTCACGTTTCCAGTACAGAAAACACACTGACTCATCGTTTATTAAGTGACACTGAATATAAAGCTGAATACACTAAAAACTCAGTTTTATTTAAAGATGGCACTAAAAGTTTTGATATACGAAGATTTGAAGTACCTCAATATTATTTAGACAAACATCTTTTATTAAGCTTTAATCAAAAATCTTTTAAATTAATAGATCCTGAGACAGATGAGGTTGTACTCACTGCTCCAATAAATCAAAATAATCAAATTACAGGAGCCAATGGAATATGGAAGGTCGCAATCTTTACTAGAGATCTGTTAAGTTCAAAATATAATATTGAAAAACTATCTATTCCAGCAGCTGTAGACAACATAAGTTCAAATTATTCTGTAGCAGAACGCGGTAAATTAACGGGTATTCTTGGCTTAAATTACCAAGGGCATGACAAAGAACATATTACTCAAGTCTTAAATGCGATTTTAGTAACCTACGGCGCCCAAAATGTTGAGCGCCGTTCCGCAGAATCTGCTCAAACTTTAAAGTTTTTGGATGAACAACTCCCAGATCTTAAAAAGCAATTAGATGATGCAGAACGTCAATTTAACAAATTCCGTCAACAGTACAACACTGTTGATGTGACTAAAGAATCAGAGTTATATTTAACTCAAAGTATTACACTAGAAACAAAGAAAGCTGAGCTCGAACAAAAACAAGCGGAAATGGCAGCAAAATATACAGCTGAACACCCTGCAATGCGTGAAATTAATGGTCAACTTACAGCCGTTAATAAACAAATTGGTGAGCTCAACAGTACTTTGAAACAATTACCAGATGTACAACGCCAATATTTACAGCTGTATCGCGAAGTTGAAGTTAAAACTCAGCTTTATACAGCACTACTCAACTCTTATCAGCAACTCCGTATCGCAAAAGCAGGTGAGATCGGAAATGTACGCATAGTTGATACTGCCGTTGAGCCAGTCGAACCCATTAAACCTAAAAAGTTACAAGTCCTTATCTTATCCTTATTCTTAGGCGGATTTATTGGGACAGTTATTGCGTTACTTCGTAATATGTTACGTACAGGAATTAAAGATTCTGGACAAATTGAAAATGAACTGGATTTACCTGTTTATGCAACAGTTCCACGCTCTCCAATTCAAGAAAGTCGCATCAAAATTTTAAAGAAGAAGAAGAGTATTCCTATTCTTGCTGTTAAAAATAGTGATGATATTGCAATTGAAAGCTTACGTAGTATCCGTACTGCGATTCACTTTGCATTGGCGAGCGCGAAAAATAACATCATTATGATTGCAGGCCCTTCTCCAGAAGTAGGTAAATCATTTATTTCAACCAACCTCGCAACGATTTTTGCACAAGGTGATAAACGTGTATTACTCATTGATGCCGATATGCGTCGCGGTTATATGCACAAATATTTCGATGTTGATGTCAAACCAGGTCTTTCTGAATTATTGAGTGGACAAGCTGATCTACAAAAAGTTTTGCATAAGACTCCTGTGGCAAACCTTGATGTGATTACGCGTGGTAAGAGTCCAACAAATCCTTCAGAGATTTTAAGCTCAAACCAATTTAAAGAATTACTTGAACAGCTACAAACTCAATATGACCACATCATTATTGATACTCCACCAGTACTTGCAGTAACTGATGGTATTATTATTTCGCAATACACTGGTGTGAACTTAATTGTTGCTCGTTATGCTAAATCACAAATGAAAGAGCTTGAATTAACACTTAATCGCTTTGAACAAGCGGGTGTTAAAGTCAACGGCTTTATTCTCAATGACATTCAACGTGCTAGTGCTGGTTATGGTTACGGCTATAACTACGCCTATGCTTATAAAGCACAAAAAGAAGATTAAGCATAAAGTCATAAAAAAACCGGATCAAATGATCCGGTTTTTTTTATTTAAGATTTTTTAAGTATATCCCTACTAAAACTAACTAAAATATATAAAAAACCACTCGTTTTTTTTCTTAAACATTCTATGCTTAAGCATGCTAAGATCAAAAGCAGCCTTTTAGACTCAAATGATTATTTTTGGAACCTTTTATGAGTAAAGCCTTACCCATTGCTGTCGCTGTAGTTTTAGGCGGTGCTGCACTTGTACCAGTATATTATGCAAGCCAACATCCGACCACAGAAGTCGGAAGCAAGGCAAATAAAAATGCCTCTCCAATTGAAAAAATCAGTTATGTTCTTGGGTACGAAGTTGCTCAGCAAACTCCGCCTGAGCTAGATACAAAAGCATTTGTAAAAGGCATTCATGACGCTCGTAGTAAGCAGCCAAGTGCTTATACTCAAGAAGAGTTAAAAGCTGCTGTAACCGCTTATGAAAAAGAATTGCAGCAAAAAATGCAGCAACAAAATAAACCGGAACAAGCTGCTGGTATTCCTACTGAATCTGCCGATGCGCAGTTCCTTGCAGAAAATAAAACAAAAGCTGGTGTAAAAACAACCGCTTCTGGCTTGCAATATATCATTACGAAAGAAGGTACTGGCAAACAGCCAACAACTCAGTCAGTTGTTAAAGTACATTATGAAGGTCGTTTAATTAACGGTCAGGTTTTTGATAGTTCTTATAAACGCGGCGAGCCAGTTGAGTTCCCTCTTAATCAAGTAATTCCAGGTTGGACTGAGGGACTTCAATTAATGAAAGAAGGTGGTAAAGCGACGTTCTTCATTCCGTCAAATCTTGCATATGGTCCACAGGAAGTTCCTGGCATTCCAGCAAACAGTACACTGATTTTTGATGTAGAACTTATTTCAGTGAAATAAAAACATTCAGGAGAGTAGAACACTACTCTCCTTTTTTTGGAAAACGGCATGAAAAAAATCGGTTTAATTATTGCAGCATCAACAATGAGTTTATCTGTTTTTGCTGCAACTCCTATAACGAATAAAAGTCCAGCAAAAGAACAATTTAGTTATAGTTATGGCTATTTAATGGGTCGTAATAATACGGATGCGCTAACAGATCTGAATCTTGATATTTTTTACCAAGGTCTCCAAGAAGGCTCTCAAAGTAAAACAGCACGCTTAACTGATGAAGAAATGGCGAAAGCGATTAATGACTATAAGAAAACATTAGAAGCCAAACAACTCGTCGAATTTCAAAAAACAGGTCAACTAAACGCTCAAGCAGGCGCGGCATTTCTTGCTGACAATGCAAAAAAATCTGGTGTGATAACGACTAAATCTGGTCTCCAATACCAAGTGTTAAAAGAAGGTAATGGACAAAAACCGAAAGCCACCTCTCGCGTTAAAGTAAATTATGAAGGTCGTTTACTAGATGGAACTGTATTTGATAGTTCTATTGCTCGTAATCATCCAGTTGAGTTTCAGCTCAGCCAAGTCATTGCCGGTTGGACAGAAGGTCTACAAACCATGAAAGAAGGCGGAAAAACCCGTTTCTTTATACCTGCGAATCTTGCTTATGGCGAAGTCGGTGCTGGTGATACGATTGGTCCAAATAGCACTTTAATTTTTGATATTGAATTATTGCAAGTACATTGATTTACTATATAAAAAGAGACTTATAAAACTATCTAAGTCTCTTTTTATAAAATTATTTAAATTTAATCTGTTTATTAATTCTAAAATCCTCACACCATTGTCCAATATAAAGTTGTTTATCATTATTCATTTTTTCTAAATTAACAGTAAACTTTGAGTTTTCCCACTTACTAAAACATAAATTAGAATATTTATTCTTTTTATAATCTGTATTTAAAACAGTTATCTTTCCATTGATTTTAGAATCTACCCCATTAACTAAAAAACCAAAATTAGAGCCAAAATCTTTATGATTGTAAATATTAATACTTATCGGATTTAAACTCTCTTTATAAAATTTTAAGGTTGTCTGTATTCCCATACCTCTATTATTTTTTGTAATTATATTTTTAAAATTTAAATTTTTTAAAAAGGCTTTATTATCATTTGGTTCTATATCAATACCACTTCCTGGTGCTGCCCCACTAGTATTACTAATTGAAATTTTATTTGCATATAAATTTTGAGCAGAAATAATTGAAATTCCTTGTCTTCTATTATCATCTAATTTTAAATTTTCAAGATATATATTATCATTATTATATAATCCCTTTGAACCAATATAAATTGCATCACCCCACATTTTTTTAATTGACATATTTGATATATGAATATTCTGAGAATCTTTTATTTCAACTCCCATCCCCCAATCTCCACTTACTCCTTTATGAGTATATTTATCACCTACAATTACCCCACCCGTAATTGTAACATTTTTTACATTATGTATTCTAAAAACTTGATAACTGCTACTTTTATTTGGTATTACATTTAAAATTGTCTGAGGACTCATAGTTACTGTAACATTATCTTTTAATATAATAGAAGTTTCTGCATCTATTTTAAAATCACCTGCAGGAATATTTATGGTTTTATTCTCTTGGATTTGATTATTTAATATACTTGTAATATCTTCACCATTTTTATAAATTTCAGCATTAGCCAAAATAGGGTTAAAGGTTAATATAATTAACAAAGTTCTAAAAGAAAATATATCCATAAGATTAAACCCTATTTTCCAGTAATTAAGAATCAAAACTTAACTTCATAATATAAACAAAACTATTTAGTCTATTGTCTATTTTTAGTGTTTTAAGTCTCTAGGACGAAAACCTGTAACAACTAGAGCCACCAGATAAGCGACTACGCCGACTACACACAATCCAACCACTTCGGCAATGCGTAACCATTGTGAAACTTCACCGTTATACCAATTTAACCCAAACCAAAGTGCTGCAATCATGGCAAGGTTAGCCAAACCATATTGAAGCCCTAATTTTTTCCAATGCGAATCAAATCGGAAAATATTACGCTTATGTAAATAGAAATAGAGTAGACCCGCATTTACTAAAGCCGAGCCTGAAGATGCCAATGCAAGCGCCATATGCTCTGCATGCCAATCAATTAGCTTAAAGAAACCAATAAATACAACGTTTAAAATAGCATTCGCTGCGACTGACATTAAACCAACACGTACAGGGGTTTTAGTATCTTGCTGTGCATAAAAACCAGGCGCAAAGACTTTAATCAGCATAAATGAAATCACACCAGCACTCATACACTGTAGTGCAAGCGCTGTCATTTGTGTATCACGTAGGTCAAACTCGCCACGTTGGAATAATGCCTGAATAATTGGAGTAGAAAGCATAAATAAGGCAATACTTGCTGGTAAGCCAACTAATACAATAATTTTTGCAGCCCAGTCGATCATACCGCGGAACTTGGCTTGATCCTGTTCTGCATGACGTGCAGAAAGTGAAGGTAAAATCACTGTACCAATCGCAACGCCAATTAAACCTAACGGCAATTCAGTCATACGCTCTGCACTATAGAGCCAAGATACTGAACCATCTTGCATGAAAGAAGCCCAAATCGTATTTAACAACAGATTAATCTGGGTAACAGATACCCCAAATAATGCTGGCAGCATTAACTTTAAAATGCGTTCTACACCTTCATGTTTAAAATCAACTTTAGGTGGAATCAGTAGATTTTTACGCCACAATTCAGGAATTTGTATAGCTAACTGTAATATCCCTGCCACGACCACTGACCAACCTAAGGCTTTGATTGGTTCAGCCATATACGGTGTAAGCCACCATGCACCTGCGATCATCGCAACATTCAGCAAAACTGGTGAAAAAGCTGGTGAAGCAAACGAGCCATAACTATTTAAAATACTGCTAGCAAAGGCAGTCAGTGACATAAATAATAAATATGGGATGGTCAGACGGAACATGCTGACTGCTAAATCGAACTTCTCAGGATCGCTATGGAAACCCGGTGCGTACATATAAATGATTGCAGGTGCCAAAACCATAGCCACGAAAGTCAGTAGGGTCATGACTGTTAGCAAGCAGCCAAATACCCGACTAATCAAGATCTGTACTTCAGCGTGTGCTCGGCCTGTTTTATATTCAGTTAATACTGGAATAAAGGCCTGAGAAAAGGCGCCTTCGGCAAATAATCGTCGAAAGAAGTTGGGAATACGAAAAGCGACGACGAAGGTATCAAAATCTTTACCTGCACCAAACACGTTGAGCAATACGACGTCACGTACTAAGCCTAACACTCGTGACAACATCGTCATTGCACTGACAATAAAAGTCGATCGCCACAATGCCATCGTACTCACCTACAGCTATATTCGAAAGACGCTATTGTAATGAAACTAGAAAATCTTTTCGTTGTGAAATGATGAATGAACTCAACTTTTTTTCTGAGCAAGTAATTGTCTAAAGTGCTGCCATTTAAAATAAGGTCCCGGATCAGTTTTTCGGCCCGGTGCAATGTCTGAATGCCCTGCTATATGGTTTTTAATTTCGGGATAAGCCTGACGAATAGTCTTAACTACATCGGTTAATACTTCGTATTGTACTTCGTCAAACGGTAAATCATCACTTCCTTCAAGTTCTATTCCAATTGAATAATCATTGCATTCTACTTTGGCTAAATAGCTCGAACGTCCTGCATGCCATGCCCGATCATTAAAATTAACAAACTGTAGGACCTCCCCACTACGTAAAATCAGCAAGTGTGTAGAAACTTGCATGCCTTCAATAGTCTGGAAATAGGGATGAACTGACCAATCTAATTTATTTTGAAAAAACTGCTCAATATATCCGCCTCCAAATTGAGACGGCGGCAAGCTAATATTATGAACGACGATCATTTGAATTTCGGTACCAGTCGGCCGCTGGTTAAAATTTGGAGAAGGGATTTGTCTCGCCCCTTTTAATTGTCCATCTATAACTTCATACGGTGTGATTTGCTTCATTGAGATGCCAATAAATTGCTTGCCCATTGTTTTAGTTTAAAGCAGTTATCTACTTTGCAAAGCAGTAAATGCGATTGTTTATCACGATTAATCTCATAAAACAGCTTATTTTTAAAGTCGACGGTGCTAATATATCGCAAGTTTTAGGGTCATCTACAAAATGGAAACCGTATGAGCATACCTCAGTCTTTGCTTGAACAATCAATTCAAATCAATATTCAACAAGCATTACAAGAAGATATTGGGGACGGCGATATTACCGCTATGCTCACGCCTGAAGATGAGCAGGCAACCGCGACCATTATTAGCCGTGAACATATGGTTTTAACTGGACAACCTTGGGTCAATGCACTCATCTCAGCTTATGACAATACCGTTCAGGTGACTTGGTTAAAACAAGAAGGTGAACGTGTTGCTGCAAACGAAGCATTTTTAAAACTTGCCGGTTCTGCACGTAGCTTACTTACTGTAGAGCGTCCTGCTTTAAACTTTATTCAAACTTTATCTGCGGTTGCAACAAAAACTGCTGAATACGTTCAACAGCTTGAAGGTTTAAATACAAAACTTCTCGATACACGTAAAACCTTACCAGGCTTACGTATTGCACAGAAATATGCTGTGGCTATTGGTGGCGGACAGAACCATCGTCTCGGTTTATTTGATGCATTCTTAATTAAAGAAAATCACATTATGGCAGCGGGCGGTATTGCTCAGGCAATTGCACAAGCACATCAAATTGCACCGGGTAAACCTGTTGAAGTCGAAGTTGAAACTTGGGATGAGTTAAATCAAGCGCTTGAAGCAGGTGCAGACATTGTGATGCTCGACAACTTCAGTCAACAACAAATGATTGATGCTGTAAAACATGTTGCTGGCCGCTGTAAGCTCGAAGCATCAGGCAATATCACCATTGAAAACTTGCGCGAAGTTGCCACCACTGGTGTTGACTACATTTCTATGGGTGTGCTGACTAAAGATGTTAGAGCTGTTGATTTATCAATGCGTTTTAATGCTTAAATAAAATCTGCGTCATTATTAGTATTTTTTTGCGACTTGGTCATATCCGTGGCTTGTGTTTTTTGCCATGCTGACTGAGTCGCTTGTGCCCCATTATCTCGTGGGTCAGCAGCCATTAAAACAAATGTAACTACTGCTAATAATACAATAAAACCTTGTAGCATAAATTTTCCCCATCGCTTTAAAAAAATCAGGGTTCCAAGGTAAAAGATAAATATGACGAGGCTTAGGAGATTCTGTTACAAAAGGTAAGTCTTTATTTTTATTATTCATCGGTACAACAGCCTCACCCGCAAATAAAGTTTTATATCAACAGCCTAAACCCTGTATTTACTATCGTGACAGGAATATCTTGTTTCTCTTTATCAACCTACACGACGGAGTCTTACCGTCTAGATTTTTTTTGCCAACAGCTAATTCTGTTACTTTGGTTTTGCCCTGAATGGCGACTAAAGCCATGCAAGGCAAAAGGCATTGCCATCTGCAAAACCTGCCCACTTTCATCCTTTATCCTATTTTGTTGCAAAAATAAGATCCTTATAGATTATAGACAGGTTGCAGATGACTTTTAGCACCAGCTAATGAGGAATAAATTCCAATACCCTCATTAAGGGAAAAACTTACCAGCTTAAGACTCTACATAACCCATATACGGATCAGAAATTGAATCTTCTTGAGTTTCTATACGACCCGCAAAACGGCGGCTGAAAGTAGCATCATCAGCTAAGGTCACAGTGAAGTCGTACCAACCTCCAAATTCAGACATATCCCAAACCAGTTCTTTTTCAGAACTATTCGTTTCTATAGCCCATGTCTTATTTGGAAAATAAGCATTTGCTTTGACTGTGAGCTTAACTGACTTATTACCATCGTGACGCACTTTTAAATACAAATTCGCATCACACTCTTCCACACAGACTCTAATTTCTGGCAATGCTTGAGTTTGGTTGGCTTGGCTTAAATTACCTTTAAACGCGCGGTGGAAACCATTTGGACCGAGCACCCATAAATCGTACTGTCCATTTATAGTATTCCATACATCATCAAGCTGTTTACCCGCCTCAACCATGTAACGACGAGGAGCTACCGTAAGATCTAATCGGTTATACACATGAAAAACAGCTGCCTGCTTGCCAGTATTTGAGAACATCAGCTTTACAGTCTTTTGTGCTGCATCGACTTTGGCACTGGTGTGCAAAATATATGGCAAAGCACGCGATGGTCTAATTCCCATTTCCTGCTGTGCAAATTCCTGTTGGTTTGGAATCGGAACTTGCAGCAATAGCTCTTGAGCAACACGAATCGCATCGGCCTCAGCTTTTGTTTTTTTCCCATTTAGTTCAGCGACAGGCAAAATATTCGGTGTTTTAAAATCAAAAGCTGTCGTTAAGTCACCACATACGGCACGGCGATATGGACTAATATTTGGCTCTTGCACACCAAAACGTTTTTCTAAGAATTGTAAAATAGAGGTATGGTCAAAGACTTGTGAATTCACCCAGCCACCACGGCTCCACGGAGAAATCACATACATTGGAACGCGTACCCCAGGCCCATACACCCGCCCGTCTGTTGCAGGTTGAGATTTTGAAGTCGCTACTGCTGGATGGTTAAAGTATTCATAAGATACTTGTTGATCACTTAATGTCGTTTTCCCTTGAACTACACCCGTTTCATCTTTAGACGGTGCACTTGGTGAAGGAATATGGTCAAAGAAACCATCATTCTCATCAAAATTCACCAATAAAACGGTTTGGCTCCACAGTTCAGGATTTTCAGTTAATGCATTTAATACTTCCTGCATATACCAAGCGCCCTGCACAGGACTAGATGGTCCGGGGTGTTCGCTATAGGTCGCAGGAGCGACTAACCAACTCACTTGCGGCAATTTACCTTGTGCAATATCAGCTTTAAAGGTTCCCAAAAAACCACCATCGGGCATTGTGTTAGCAATACCCTTATAAAGCGGCTGTGTTGCATCGATTTTTTCATCGTATGCAGGGCATGTCGGCGTGTCGTTACTGACAGGTTGACCAGATTGTTCGTTTGCACGGCGATATTGTTTAAAGCCTGCAAGCGGGTTATCGGTAAAGTTATCTGGCATGTTTTGATAAACTTTCCATGTCACCCCAGCCTGCTGTAAGCGCTCAGGATAAGTCGTCCATTCATAACCTTCTGTTGATGGCCCAATCCCATCAAATTCATTTACCACACTAGCTACACCTGCACCTGTAGGGCCATTGGTTCCCGTCCAGATAAATTTACGGTTTGGATTAGTTCCCGCATGCATAGCACAGTGGTAGGCATCACAAATCGTAAAAGCATTGGCTAAAGCAAACTGATATTCGACTTCTTGTTTTTTGTAGTAGCCCATCGACTGTGGTTTTTTATGCGCGACCCAATCACTCATACGACCATTGTCCCAAGCTCCTTGACCATCTGACCATGAATGATTTGTACCAGTAACACGCTGTGCGTTTCCTAAACGGCTGTCTAAATGGTAAGGCAATACTTTCTTTTTATTAGCATCATATTGCTCCCATACTTTTCGCCCTTCCGTCATTGGAATAGTAAAGCGGTCACCGAAACCACGCACGCCTTTTAGTGTTCCGAAATAATTATCGAATGAGCGGTTTTCCTGAGTCAAAATCACGATGTGTTTAACATCTTGAATAGTCCCATTTTCAACCTTAGCATCAATTGCAAGGGCTTTTTGAATACTCAGAGGGAAACTCGCCAAAGCAGCTGTCCCAAACATTGTTTTTGTAGAATTTAAAAGAAATTCGCGACGATTCATTAGTTCTATCCTAAGTTCTTATTATGGTGCACAGTGCATTTTGCAATTACTGGTTGGCGGTGTTGTTGGCGATGAATTATCTGAGTCGTTATCATCGTTACAAGCACTGAGCAGAAGTGCTAAAGAAGTAATTAATAGAAGTGAAAGTTTTCGCATTGGTTTTTTCCAAACGGTTTAAATGCGAACTACTAATAAAGTGAAAAAGTGACAGGCAGGTGATGTTTTTATGTCGATTTGATGAAGACATAAAAAAACGCATCCGAAGATGCGTTTTTTTAGAAAGCCTAAAATTACCAGCCTAAAGCTTCTTGTTGCTTTTTAATCAGCTCGGCAATTCCTTTTTCAGCCATTTCTAACATGTCATTGCTTTGTGCACGAGTAAATGGTTTATCTTCAGCTGTACCTTGAATTTCAATAAATTCGCCAGCTTGTGTCATCACCACGTTTAAGTCAGTTTGACAGTTCGAATCTTCTTCATAGCAAAGATCAAGTAATACTTCGTCTTGATAAATACCAACAGAGATTGCTGCCACTAAACTTTTTAGTGGATCTTGTTTAATTTTTTTGTTGCTGAGCAATACATTCATCGCATCAACCAAAGCAACAGCTGCACCAGTGATGGCTGCTGTTCGTGTCCCGCCATCAGCTTGAATCACATCACAGTCAACTGTAATCGTGTTCTCACCCAATTTTTTCAAATCCACCATGGCACGTAGGCTACGACCAATCAGACGTTGGATTTCCTGTGTTCGGCCCGACTGTTTACCACGTGCTGCTTCACGGTCACTACGAGTATGGGTTGAACGCGGTAACATGCCATATTCAGCAGTAACCCAGCCCTGTCCTTTTCCTTTTAAAAATCGTGGCACTGAATTATCGATACTTGCAGTACACAATACTTTGGTATGACCAAACTCAACCAGAACTGAACCTTCTGCGTAACGGGTATAGTTGCGTGTAATTTTTACTTCACGTAACTGGTCTAATGCTCTTTGGTCAATACGCATAATGATTCCTTAAAACAATGGCACAAATATAATTGCACCGTAGTATATCTCAATTACACGTACTTTCCCTTTTACTTATTGGTAAAGAGCATCGCTTGATAACTCAAACAATGCTCTATCTTTAATTAAACAGCTTTGCCAAACATGCCTTTCACTGTCTCAACAAAGGTCCGCTTGGTCGACACCAAACGATCAACCACATTATCAGGCAAAGAGTGAACAGCCAGACGTTTATATACACTCACAATTTGAGATCCAAAGGGTGCGGTATTGTACTGTTGACCGAACTCTGCACAAACTTCACGTACTTTAGGTGCCATCTCTTGATAGCGGTTGGCAGGTACATCGGGAAACAAATGGTGCTCGATTTGATGACTCAAGTTACCACTCAAGAAATGCATGATTTTACCGCCAGTAAAGTTTGCTGAACCACGAATCTGACGCAAGTACCACTCTGCTTTGGTTTCATTATCAATATTGTCAGTGATAATTTCAGAGTCTTCTGTGAAATGGCCACAATAAATCACGGTCGATGCCCAGTAGTTACGGATCAAGTTAGCAAAAAAGTTACCAACCAATACTGGCAAGAACATTGGTCCTGCAATGAGTGGGAACAGCACATAATCTTTACCAAACTGACGTACCATTTTTTTACGTAGATTTTTGGATTCTACATATACTTCTTTCCAAGTTTTGGTGCCATCAAACAACACTTTTTCCATTTCTAGACGTTGTAAAGCCAGTAGCCATTCAAAACCTGTTGACAATACAAAACCCATTGGCACGTTGAATAAAAAACGGGTTTCCCACTTTTGCTCACGGCTCATGCGCATCACACCATAACCGCTAATATCATGATCCATGCCAAACACATTGGTATAGGTATGATGCTTATAGTTATGGGTATATTTCCAGTCTTCACCTGTACACACCGTATCCCAGTCATAGGTTGCACCGTTAAGCGTCAGATCATTTAACCAGTCAAACTGACCATGCATCACATTATGACCGAGTTCCATGTTTTCAACGATTTTAGATACGCCTAGCATAGCCATACCCAACAACCATACAGGTGGAATCCAACCACCAAACATCAACATGCCACGTGATGCAATTTCGGTGTAGCGTACAAAATTACGTACTTTGTAAATATATTTTGAATCTTGCTCCCCAAGATCTTTCATCACTTCAAGACGAATTTCTTCAATACGGCGACCAAAAGCTTCTGTTTGCTCTGGGGTTAAATGTGCCGATTTTGATGTTGCTTTAAGTTCTACTGCCATATTCATAATGGTATCCTCAAATCTCTTTTATGTTTGTTTTTATAGATCAATAGTGACTGGGCTTAATGCCTGGTTCACGCATAACTTAATTGCACGATTTGGTTGATCGTCAATTTCACCTGTTAATATATTCTGGGTAACACCACTGACTTTGGTACACGTACATTGGTTACATACACCCATACGACAACCATGCTGTGGACGTAAACCAGCCTGCTCTGCACTGCTTAATAACGTTGTCGTGGCAATAAAGTTTTGTTGTGAACGACGAAATACGATGGGTTGTGCTTCATTAGACTGTTCAATTTGAACAGGCATGAAAAACTCTTGATGAAGCTGCGACTGAGCACTTTGCTGCGCATAAATTTCATTTGCCTGTTGCATCATGCCGTGGTGTCCACACACATACGTTGCGGTCTGTGCGTAATCAGGAACCAACTTTTGCAATAGGTCTTCAGTTAAATGCTGCTTTTGCTCGGCTGTATTAAAAAAATGATAGTGAAGCTCTGGATGCTTTTCTGCCAAAGCTTTTAATTCAGCATGAAAAATTTCTGCACGATTAAAGTAAATGACATGAATCTGTTTAAGCTGCTGCTTCAAAGCTTGCTGCAACAGTGAATAAATTGCAGTAATACCACTCCCTGACGCAATTAAAATCGCAGGTTGCTGGTCTTGGTGCAAAGTAAAATCACCTTGTGGCTGTGAAATCTCAATGCACTCACCAACATGCAATCGTTGAACTGCACTAGACACTAAGCCTTGTACTTTAATACCTAAAGAGATTTCACCTTGAGGAGTTACTTCAATAATTGAATAACTACGCTGTTGGTAAACTCCATCTATCAGTAGTGTTAATAGAATACTTTGCCCAGCACGTACCTGATCGAAATTAAAATTACGATTCGGTTTAAGCTTAATAAGCACCATATCGGTATGTAGAGACTGAACTGCAATAACTTCTGCAAGTACGCGTTTCCAAGCCCAAGTCACGTTAATTTTCTGCAAAACAAAATCAACGAAATCTTCTCGGACCAAATGTGGCTGATAACTAAGTGTTGCGTTCATACGTTCCTCTTTTGTATCTGGCTATTTATTTGAGTGAACACATGTTCGTATAGTGAACATATGTACACTATATTTATAACTGTTCACTCAGTCAACACTTGTTCACTATTTTTTTTATGAAAGTTTGCTCTTTTTTGTTAGACTCTGGCTCACGGTTTAAATAGGCTCTTTTAATGTCGATACGGGATGAACGAAAACAGCAAAGTCGTCAAGCACTTCTAGATGCAGCCTTGCATCTGAGCACGTCTGGGCGCTCGTTCAGTAGTATCAGTTTGCGTGAAGTTGCACGTGAAGTTGGTTTGGTACCGACAGCGTTCTATCGCCATTTTCAAGATATGGATGAACTTGGCAAGGAACTGGTTGACCAAGTCGCGCTACATTTAAAAAGTGTTTTACATCAACTGGGTCAAAGTTATTTACAACATAAATCGACCAAAACTCAGACCAGCATTGAGCTATTTGTTCAGGCGGTAAATCATAGCCCTAAGCAGTGGCAATTTATGATTTCCGAGCGTTGGGGCGGTTCAGAAACGGTTCGTGCAGCCATTGCTAGAGAAATCGAATTTCTGATTGAAGATCTAACAACTGATCTGACTAAACTCGAAAATTTTAAACATATTCAACAACCTCAAGACTTAAATGTCCTATCCACTATTTTGACCAACATGTCATTTACATGGGCAATGACATGGCTCAACCTATCAAAACAATATCAAGGTGATCAGCTCAAGCTGCAACAAACTGCCTTTATTGAAAATGCGTCTACACAAGTTCGCTTACTCTTTAGAGGGATTGCAAACTGGGAACGTTAGAAGCGGCAAATGACAAAAAACAGGTTATGTGGTAATACGTAAAGAGAGAAAGAAAAAGGCTAAAAATTTCGAGAAAAGTCTTTTTCTTTTTTACAGGAAGTAAATTATTAGTTAGGCCAAACTGGTGTGGGAATACCTATGAATCTTGATCGTCATACACAGTTTTTGATGCGCAAAGAAAAAATTCTAAGCGTGGCAGAAAAGTTGTTACTAGAAAACAATCAGGAAATTACTCTAGATGAGTTAGTGGCCGAGCTAGATATTGCTAAAGGCACACTTTATAAGCATTTTAGAAGTAAAAATGAGCTTCTGCTTGAGCTCATTATTCAAAATGAAAAGCAAATTTTAGAAATTTCTAAAAAATATAATACAGATTTCAAAGAGTATGCCCCTCATTACATGCTTCATCATTTGCTCACGCCGGGAAAAACCATTTTATTGCATCAACTTGAAGAAAATCTGACAATGACAGAGTCTAAGTTGAAGCATCTTTTCGAAGAGCTTTATGAAATCCGCCAACAGCGTATTTTAGCAATTAAAGATATTACAGAAAATTATTTAAAATCATTAAATTATGATATGTCGATTCGTGATTATTTGTCTTATATTTGGTCACTGACTTATGGTGCATCACTGCTTTTAAATTCTACGTATTACCAGCGCTCTATTGGTTCTCGCCAAAAATTAATTAATTTATATATTAATCAGGCATTATCACTGCCCACTCAAACTGTTAATTTTGATGTTTTAAATTTTCAAATTGAAGATGAAAACCCAAAAAATTAATTGAAATATTTCGTGATCATTAACAAAAAATTAAACATCGATATAAATTTTAATTAAATAAAAATGGGCTTCATTCGAAGCCCATTTTTGAAGTAAAGCCTAAACAACTTATTTTGCTTTACGTTCTTTCTCAATTAAATAATTAAGAACTTGAGTAACTTTACCATCTTCACCCTGTACAACATATTTACCATTAACGACAACCGCAGGAACACCTGTTAATTGGTACTGTTGAGCAAGTTTATTTGACTCGGCAACTTTTGCAGTCACGGCAAATGAGTTGTAAGTGCTATTAAACTTCTGTTCAGGCACGCCATAACGAGTAAAGAACTTCGCAGCAGAAGCCTGATCAAAAATTTGCTGACCATTCACCTGAATCGCATGGAATAATGGTAAATGCGTGCGTTTACGTACACCTAATGCCTCAGATGTATAATAAGTACGCGCCCCTTGTTCCCACATTTTATTCATTGCAGCTGGTGTACGTACAAAACGCACATCGTTAGGAATCTGTTTTAACCACGTTTGCATATGCGGTTCAAGTTTAAAACAGTGTGGACATCCATACCAAAAGAACTCTCGAACTTCGATTTTCCCCGGAACTTCCACTTTGCCTGGATTGGCAATCACGGTGTAGTCTTTACCAGCAACAAAATCTGCTGCCATTGCACCACCCGATACGGCCATAATTGCTGCGCTTAAACCACCCAAAACCAATTTTTTCATTGCTACAGCTTTTCCTCTAAGTTGTTATGCATTAGCTTATGCTCTAAATATAAAACAAATATGCTAAATTCGTTTTGCTTCTGTGAAGTTTTTTATTGGGTTTATCGCTTTTTTCCCAATAATCGCTACACTAACGGCGAACTATATCCAAAAAGATAACTCAAGTTTAGAGGTAGCACCATGTCGCAATTGAATGTTGATTTACAAGAAATCGCAAAGTTTGAAGCACTTGCTGCCAAATGGTGGGATCAACATTCTGAATTTCGCCCACTTCATCAAATTAATCCACTACGTTTAAACTGGATTGATGAGCGTGTAGGCGGCCTTGCTGGTAAGAAAGTACTTGATGTCGGTTGTGGTGGCGGTATTTTGGCAGAGAGCATGGCACGTCGTGGAGCAGATGTACTTGGTATTGATATGGGCGAAGCACCGCTAGCTGTTGGCCGTTTGCATGCTCAGCAAGACAATGTTCAAAATATTGAATATCGCCAAATTCCTGTAGAAGAATTAGCACAAGAACAAGCAGGTCAATACGATGTGGTAACTTGCATGGAAATGATGGAACACGTTCCAGATCCAGCATCTATTGTAAGAGCTTGTCAGGCTTTGGTTAAACCGGGTGGCCATGTGTTCTTCTCAACTATTAACCGTAACCCAAAATCTTATTTATTTGCCATTATTGGCGCAGAATACGTACTACGCATGTTGCCAAAAGGTACACATGATTATCATAAATTTATTCGACCATCTGAAATGGCACATGACATTCGTAATGCAGGTCTTACTCTAAAAGAAATGACAGGACTGCACTACAACCCGCTGACCAAGCATTACTGGTTAGCGCCAAATGTTGACGTTAATTATATGGTTCACACGATAAATACAGGTGCATGATGAAAGCTGTTTTATTTGATTTAGACGGTACTCTTATCGATACGGCTGCCGACTTCATTCGTATTATTCAGCAAATGTGCCGTGATGAAAAACGCCCTGTTGTTGATGCCGACCTCATTCGCACTCAGGTTTCTGAAGGTGCACGTGCGATGGTGAAATTGGTCTATCCAGAGCTGGATGTGACCAATCCAATTTTCTTGGCACATCGACAAAACTTTTTAGATATTTACGGCAATAATATTGTGGTTGATACAGACCTGTTTGAAGGCATGTATCCACTTTTAGAAGAGTTAGAGGCTCAGCAAATTCCGTGGGGTATTGTGACCAATAAACCACGCGGATTAAGTGAAGCTCTTTTAGAAAAGTTAAATCTGACCGAACGCTGCGCGGTTTTGGTGTGTCCTGAAGATGTCAGTAAAACTAAGCCAGATCCAGAACCAATGTATTTGGCGGCTAAACAGTTAAATATCCCAGCAAATGAAATTATTTATGTGGGTGACCATCCACGTGATATTGATGCTGGTCGATATGCCAATATGTATACTATTTTGGCTGCATATGGCTATTTACCAATCGAACATCGTGATGATCTCGCTGCATGGCAGGCCGACTCGATTGTAAATACGGTGACAGAATTACACCATATGTTACGTCAAAAGCTTCCTGCTCTACAGGAAAATCAGCGTATGATAGGTTAACATAAGAGTTTTATAGGCTTTTTTAACAGTTCTTTGTTTTATCAATATAAAAAGAAGGAGGTTTACCAATGAAATATTCAGAATACCAACCTCGTCCGGATCTACTCAAAGATCGAATTATTTTAATCACCGGTGCTGGCGATGGAATTGGGCGAGCTGCCGCTCTGACTTATGCCCTACATGGTGCAACCGTTGTACTGCATGGTAGAACCTTAAATAAACTTGAAGTTATTTATGATGAAATTGAAAGCCTGGGTGCACCGCAACCAGCGATTTTACCATTACAACTTTCAAGTGCTTCTGACCGTGATTATGACTTTTTAGTCGATACGCTCGAAAAGCAGTTTGGACGCCTAGACGGTATTTTGCATAATGCAGGTATTTTAGGTGAACGCGTAGAGCTAGCACATTATCCAACCGAAACTTGGGATGATGTCATGGCGGTTAACCTACGCGCGCCTTTTGCTTTGACTCAAGCCTTATTACCACTTTTGCAAAAATCAGAAAATGCCTCTGTCGTATTTACCAGCTCGGGTGTAGGCCGTGAAGCACGTGCTTTATGGGGCGCATATTCTGTCTCAAAAATTGCAATTGAAGCGGTGAGCAAAATTTTTGCGGCGGAACATACTTATCCTAATATCCGTTTTAACTGCATTAATCCAGGTGCAACGCGTACTGCAATGCGTGCTAAAGCCTATCCACAAGAAGATCCGAAAACACTACCTACACCAGAGTCGATCTTGCCTGCTTATCTCTATTTAATGGGTGAAGATAGCTTGGCGCTCAATGGTCAAAGTATCGATGCACAGGATTAAAAAGTTAAAGATGAAAAGCTAAATTAAATTACGGCCAATCATCAAATCTGGCTTGCCTATACCTGAAAAGATATATCCAAGCCTTTTTTATTATTGATAAAAATTCTTGATCTATCCGTAATTTTAATTGAACCATTAAATGATCTTCACAGTTTCTCTGCATTTTGCGCGTAGAGTATTCAACATGAGAGACATCAGATGTAAACGAGGATGCATCATGAAAAAGTTGTTCACAATCTTAACCCTTTCCATAGCCGTACTCACCACAAGTATGGCGAGCTTTGCTGATCCTCCTTTTGACAGAGGCCATGGCCCCAAAGGTCCTAAAGGTGGAGGACCACGCGGTGAATGGAACGATCGTGGGCCAGGATTTGGACGTGATCATGATGAAGATCGTGTCCGTGACGAACGTCGTATGCGCGAAGAACGTGGTTTTGAACGGCTTAAACAGCATCGCTGGCAGCCTGGCTATGTTATGCCACAGCACTATCGTGGCAATGGCTATAAAGTTGACTATAAAGACAGTAACTTGCCAAGACCAGACCGAAACCAACAATGGTACAAAATCAACAATGACTATATTTTAGTCGACACTGATTCTAATAGCATTGTGAGTATTCGTGGTTTTTAAAGCGATAGAACCTCGCTATCGCTGAGCGAAAAGGATAAAGCCTTGTGGTTTTATCCTTTTTTTATTGCTTAAATATTTTAAAAATAAAGAGATTTTTTATATTCTAATATTTCATATTTTCTTAATTTCTTCTTATTTCATCGTTAGTTTTCACATTTATTCTTCGTAGCCTCCACGATTTATCTGTAATTGTTCACTAATCTTTAGTTATTGAAATTTAATTCATCACTCGAGGTTTACAATGAAAAAATTAACAACAGCGATTGTCCTTTCACTTAGTGGTTTAGTTGCAACAACAGCAATGGCAGCACCAAACGATCATAACCACCATGGCAACTACCAAAACCATGAAGTAAAAACCGTTAAAGTAATTAAAAAAGACGACCATCGTAATGTGTGGCGAGCAGGTCAGGTTGTACCCCATGAATATCAACACTCACGTTACGTGATTGACTATCGTCAGCATCAAAAATTAACTAAGCCGGGTCGCTACCAAAAATGGTACAAGGTGAATGGAAATTACGTGTTGGTAAATGAACAAAGCCATAAAATCATTAGAGTAGTTCACTAATTTAAAAAAATTTAAACACCCAAACTTAGATTTGGGTGTTTTTTTATCTAAAACATGCGGCTTTAATCTTTTTTGTTTAGAATCATCTTTATATCTTTTTGCTGTTGATTCGAGATCGGTATGCCAAGCAAGTCTTTAGAAAAGTCGCATAATAACCCCCAGCATTATGTACACTGGTTTCGACACTCAGCACCCTACATTAATGCTCACCGCGATAAAACATTCGTATTGATGTTTGGTGGTGAAGCAGTCCGTCATCCTAACTTCGAACATATCATTCATGATATTGCGTTACTTCACTCTCTTGGTATTCGCTTAATTCTCGTGCACGGCGCACGTCCGCAAATTAATCAAAATCTTAAGGAAAAAGGAATTGAAACCCCTTTTTATGACAACAGCCGTATTACTACACGCGAATCTTTAAGCTGTGTCATGAGTGCCGTAGGCTCTATTCGTCTAGAAATTGAAGCATTGCTTTCTATGGGCTTAGCAAACTCACCGATGTACGGTGCTCGAATAGATGTCGTATCGGGTAATTTTGTGACTGCTAAACCTTATGGCATTCGTGATGGCATGGATTTCCAGCTTACAGGTGAAGTTCGTTCAATAGATACCGATGCAATTGAACGACACCTCGATAATCATAATATTGTTCTACTGGGGCCAACAGGTTATTCCACTACAGGCGAAGTCTTTAACTTGCGGGCGGAAGAAGTTGCGACAAAAACTGCAACTTATTTAAAAGCAGATAAACTCATTTTTCTTGGAGAGCAACAAGGTCTTCTGAATGAAGATGAACAAATATTACGTGAGTTAAGCCCACATCAATTAGACTACTATATTCAACAATACCAAACCATCAGTCCAACACTCACTTTGCATTTGCAACAAGCAAAAAAAGCGTCTTTATCAGGTGTACACCGCGTTCATCTTATTTCCTATGCCTATGATGGCGCCCTTCTCGAAGAGTTATTTACTCGAGATGGTATAGGAACCATGATTACCGATGCGCATTATGAAGAAGTTCGCATGGCCCATATTAAAGATGTGGGTGGTTTAATGAATTTATTACGTCCTTTAGAAGAAGAAGGTATCTTGGTTTATCGTTCACGTGAACGTCTGGAGCAAGAAATCAGCCAGTTCGCTGTCATTGAACGCGACGGTATGATTTTAGCGTGTGCTGCGCTGTATCCAATTCCGACTGAATTTAACGAAACTCGTTCTGCAGAAATTGCCTGCGTTGCAGTACATCCAAGTTATCGTAAATCAAACCGTGGTAGCCAAATTTTGCAATTTCTTGAAGAAAAAGCCAAAGAACAAGGTATTCGTCAATTATTCGTTTTAACAACACGTACTGCTCACTGGTTTTTAGAACATGGTTTTCATCAGGTCAGTGTGGATGAGTTACCGAATGCCCGTCAGGCACTTTATAACTACCAAAGGAATTCTTTAGTCTTTAAGAAACTACTTCCCTAGCCTTTGCTCTTTTTAAGATATTCTTATTTCAGATAAGCTTAGTTAAAAAAGTACATCCATAAACACTATTAATTTATGGTTGTACTTTTTTTAAATCTCTATTTTTTAATGTTTTAATATTTTTTATTTTATTTACATGAGCTTACCCGCAATTCATTAAATATATTTCTATTAGATAAATCACTTTTTTGCATAAGTTTATAGCCTATTGTTTTTAGCTTTTTTTTGCATAAATAAAGACCGAATACTTATTTTTTCTGAAATAAAAATCCCTTTAGGGTATCTGCTCATCCAATTATTTTTTCTTTTTCTCTTTCGGGGAGCACGAAATCTCATGGCACTTTTCAACACCACTTCATGGGCAAAATATTCAGTCATCGCAGCCAGCCTTGCTGGAGTGATGATGTTAAGTGGTTGTGCCAAAAAAGAGGAACAGGCCACCACAACTTTAAATATTGGCTATCAAAAATATGGCATTCTTCCTATTTTAAAGGCTCGTGGTGACCTAGAAAAAGTACTAAAAGAACAGGGCGTGCAAGTAAAATGGGTTGAGTTTCCTGCTGGACCTCAATTGCTTGAAGGCTTAAATGTAGGGAGCGTTTCACTCGGTGAAGCAGGTGAAGCACCACCCATCTTTGCTCAGGCTGCCAATCCCAATTTAGTCTATGTCGCAAACCAACCTGCTGCACCCAAAGCTGAAGCACTATTGGTACAAAAAGACTCTCCAATCCACTCTATTCAAGATTTAAAAGGCAAGCGTGTTGCTCTTAATAAAGGTTCGAATGTTCATTACCTATTATTAAAAGTTCTAGAAGCCAACAACTTAAACTTAAGTGATATTCAACCTGTTTATTTACCGCCATCAGACGCTCGTGCAGCTTTTGAAAAAGGTGCAGTAGATGCATGGGTCATTTGGGATCCGTTCTTTGCAGCAGCTGAACATCAAATTCAAGCTCGAGTTTTAGCGACTGGTGAAAACTTGGTAAGCAATCATCAGTTCTATCTAGCTGACCGTAAATTTGCAGAAAATAATCCAAAAGTTCTGAGCACAGTTGTGCAAACCCTTAACCAGACAACTGAATGGGTGAGTTCACATCAGGATGAAGCTGCGAAACTACTCGAAAAACCTACAGCACTTGAGTTTGATGTACTCAAAACTTCCATTTCACGTATGGGTTTTGGAGTTCAGCCAATCTCTGACAAGGTGGCACAAGAACAACAACAAGTAGCTGATGCCTTTTATGCGCAAAAGCTCATTCCTAACAAGCTCACCATTCAAGATGCCATTCTAAAACTGAAATAAACCCAGCTTGGGCACAGCTTAAATAATCATATAAATGCTGTGCCTGACCTCAAGGGGAACAAGGATATCAATATGCAACATCAGTCATTATTTAATAAGAGTCAGTGGGCACAATTAGCTAAACGCATCAGCGCAGTCACTGTATTAGGCTTAACAATCGCAGCACCAGCTTGGGCAATTGACCCAACGGTGAAAGAGCTTCGTATCGGTTTTCAAAAAAGTTCAATTAATTTTGCGATTGCCAAACAGCAAAAATTATTTGAACAAGAATTCCCAAATGCCAAAATCTCTTGGAATGAGTTCCCTGCTGGCCCACAAATTTTAGAAGCTTTAGCCGTCGGTTCCCTTGATGTCGGAGTTACTGGGGATACTCCTCCAGTCTACGCTCAAGCAGCTGGTAAGCCTTTATATTACATTGCCTATGAAGCAGCTAAACCATTGGCATCGGCAATTTTAGTTCCTAAAAACTCGCAGCTCAAACAACTTAAAGATCTTAAAGGCAAACGCATCGCGCTGCAAAAAGGTTCGAGTTCACATTACTTACTTGTACAAGCCATACGTAAAGCAGGTCTAAACTGGAGCGACATTACTCCAATCTGGCTTACTCCTGCCGATGCTCGCGCAGCATTTCAAAAAGGTGCTGTTGATGCATGGGCAATTTGGGACCCTTACTTCGCTTCAGCACAACTAGAAGATCAAGCTCGTATTCTTGCATCAGGTAAAGGCTTAAGCCCGAACTATACATTTTATTTAGCCGCTCCAGACTTTGTTAAACAACATCCGAAAGCTGTTTCTGGACTCATCAAACAAATCAATCAAGCTGACAAATGGGTTCAAAGCCATCAAACAGAAACGGCAACAGCCATTGGCCAAAGCACAGGACTAAAGCCTGCGACCAGTGACTTATTTATTAAACGCCGTCCTCGTCCTTCATCAGCCGCTCCGCTGAACAGCAAAGTGATTGCTGAGCAGCAGCAACTCGCAGACATCTTTACTCAACAAGGCATCATTCCAAAACCAATCAGCATCAAACAAGCTGTTTGGATTGCCAAGTAATTTCAATAGACATATAGGTAATGCACATGAAAATTTTCTGGTTTATTCCTACCCACGGTGATAGTCGCTATTTAGGTACAAGTAAAGGTGCTCGTCAGGTTGACCATGCCTATATGAAGCAAATTGCTGTGGCAGTAGATAATTTAGGTTATGAAGGTGTACTTATTCCAACAGGTCGTTCATGTGAAGATCCTTGGATTACGGCGGCTAGCCTGATTGATGCAACTCAGCACCTTAAGTTTTTAGTCGCGTTACGTCCAGGTGTAACAACACCTGCATTGGCAGCTCGCATGGCTGCAACATTTGATCGCTTGTCGAATGGTCGCGTGTTACTCAACCTAGTGACTGGTGGTGATGAAGCTGAACTGCGCGGCGATGGTTTATATGAAGATCACTCGACCCGTTATCAAACTGCCAATGAATATGTAAAAATCTGGCGTGAAATTTTGACACGCTCACATACAGGTGAAGCATTTACCTTTCACGGCGAACGCTTACAAGTGGACGATGCAAAACTGCTTTATCCACCTGTGCAAAAGCCTTATCCACCACTTTGGTTCGGTGGCTCTTCAGACGTCGCTGTCGATCTTGCAGCTGAGCAAGTGGATACTTATCTCACTTGGGGTGAACCCCCAGCAGCAGTCAAACAAAAGATCGAACATGTTCGTGCCAAAGCTGAGGCTAAAAGCCGTAAATTAACTTACGGCATTCGCTTACATGTGATTGTTCGCGAAACCAATGAACAAGCTTGGGCAGCAGCTAACGAACTTATCCAATATCTTGATGATGCAACTATTGCTGCGGCACAGAAAAAATTTGCGCAGATGGACTCTGTAGGTCAACAGCGTATGGCAGCTCTTCACGGCGGTAATCGAGACAAACTTGAAGTATCTCCAAACCTTTGGGCGGGTATTGGTTTAGTCCGTGGTGGCGCTGGTACAGCACTTGTAGGTGATCCAGAAACAGTCGCTGCCCGCATTCAGGAATATGCTGATTTAGGTATTGATACCTTTATTTTCTCTGGCTATCCGCATCTTGAAGAGTCTATCCGGTTTGCAGAATTAGTATTTCCACTACTACCAATCGAAACTCGCGCCAAACTTGCTCAACCTAATTTAACCGGCCCATTCGGTGAAATTATTGCTAACAACTATGTTCCAGACGAGAAGAAGCAAAATGATTCCGTCAAGGAGCCTGCATGAGTAAAGATGAAAGTATTGTTTCACGTGGAACAAAACAAATCGGGCAGCATTTGCTGCCTTGGATTTTCCCAATTGTTCTTTTGGTTGTTTGGCAAATTGCCTCAAGTTCAGGTCTTTTAGAAAGTCGCATTTTACCAGCACCGACTGCCGTCGTTTCTGCTTTTTGGCACTTACTCGTTAGTGGAGAATTATGGCATCACGTTAAGGTAAGTGCTGGTCGCGCTTTGCTTGGACTTTTGGTGGGTGGTGGCTTAGGTTTACTCTTAGGTTTACTTAATGGCTCTTCACGCTTCGCCTCTACCCTGCTCGATACAACCTTGCAAATGATTCGCAACATTCCCGCATTAGCACTTATTCCACTCGTAATCTTATGGTTCGGTATTGATGAAACAGCGAAATTATTCTTGGTCGCAGTAGGCGTTTTCTTTCCAATTTATATCAATACCTATCACGGTATTCGATCAGTTGACCCTCAATTGATTGAGATGGGCAAAAGCTACGGACTCTCACGTTGGCAGCTCTACAAAGAAATTATTCTTCCAGGTGCAATGCCTTCTATTTTAGTGGGTCTACGTTTTGCTTTAGGTTTGGTTTGGGTATTGCTCATTGTCGCTGAAACCATTTCGGCTCAAGCAGGTATTGGTTATATGACCATGAATGCACGTGAATTTTTACAAACAGATGTCGTTCTGGTCGGTATTCTTCTTTACGCCTTACTAGGCAAACTGGCAGATGTTTTAGCACAACTTTTAGAACGCTATTTACTACGTTGGCACTCTGGATATCAGAAATAAGGGAGCTTAGAACATGACAAATCTGAATTTAAATATTAATCAAAATGAAGTGCAGCTCATTCCTGAAAGTCCAGCAGAATCACAAGAACCGACATTAGGTGCAGAGATTCTGATTGAGCAACTTTATAAATTCTATGGCGAGGTAAAGGTCCTTGAAGATCTTGACCTACACATTCAGCCAGGTGAGTTTTTAGCAATTGTTGGTCGAAGTGGCTGTGGCAAAAGTACGTTACTACGTTTAATTGCTCAACTTGAAAAAGCCAGTTTTGGGGAAATCAAATTCAAATCTGCCCGACATTTGCGTGAAGGCATTACTAACGATGATATTCGAGTAATGTTCCAAGACCCACGCCTACTTCCTTGGAGAAATATCCTTCAAAATGTTCAACTGGGTTTACCTAAAGCCCAACATTCTTTAGCGGAAGAATTACTGGAAAAAGTCGGTTTAAAAGAAAAATCTGGGCAATGGCCTTCACAACTCTCAGGTGGACAACGTCAGCGTACAGCCCTAGCACGTGCATTATCTCATACACCACGTATTTTGTTGTTAGATGAACCTTTAGGTGCATTAGATGCCCTAACTCGTCTTGAGATGCAAAGCTTGATTGAGCGCTTGTGGAAAGAGCAAGGTTTTACTGCCATTTTAGTCACACACGATGTAAGTGAAGCAGTACAATTAGCTGACCGTATTATCTTATTAGATAAGGGGCAAATTGCTCAAAGTTTCCAAGTTAATTTGCCACGTCCTCGTAAAAAAAGTATTAGTTTTTCCCAACTTGAGCAACAAGTACTCGATGCGGTTTTGGCAACTTAGGGTTGTGATGAATAATGAGAACTGTTTAACCGAAAAACACCCAATTTACGAGCAATAAAACTGCTGTTTTATTGCTCTTTTTTAGGGCGAAATTTAAAAAATATTTTTAAGAATAACAATAAACTAGTGAATCTCACTATTTTTTGCACAATAGTATATCTATTACGCAAATAACTAGCCGTTTTTTGATTAAAAAAGCAAGACACCTGTGCACAAATCAAACAATTTCCCTTACAATGGGAATATTATTTTTTTAATTATGCAGCAGATGGAACAAAAAAAGAGTACCCAAAAGCGCAATCAGCTTCTTGCTGCCGCCCTTGACGTATTTTCAGTCTATGGGTTCACTGGCGCAAGTCTGGATGAAATTGCCCAACTCGCCGACATGCATAAGTCGAATATTTTCTATTACTACGAAAATAAAGAGTCTTTATATGTAGAAGTGCTCACAACTGTTTTACAAAAATGGTTGGCTCCCTTACAAACTTTAGAATCTGAATTAGAACCAGCCGAAGCCTTATCTCACTATTTAATACAAAAAATCGAACTGTCTCGTAGCCAACCGAAAGCATCTAGATTGTTTGCATTAGAAATCATTCAAGGCGCTCCGCATATTTTACCTATACTCAAAGGGCCATTAAAAAAACTATTTAAGCGCAAAGCTAAAGTCATTCAGACGTGGCAGGAAGAAGGGAAAATTTCACCAGATATCGACCCAGAATTATTAATTTTAAATATTTGGGGCCTTACGCAAAACTACGCAGATTTTGCAACCCAAATGGAAATGGTGACCGGAAAAACACTTCGTAACCGAAGCATGTTCCAACGCTCAATTGAGCATACAGTCCACCTGATGCTCTACGGCGTATTGCCTCGTTAAAACAAAAAAAAGATCGGCAAATTTGCCGATCTTTTTTTAGAAGTGATTTTGATAAAGAGCCAAAAGTTTTTGAGCACCTAATAATAAATTTTCTTCCCAATCCACATGTGCCGTGTCATCTGCCCCATCAGTAATATACTTCACCGAAATCAGGCGTACACCTAACTTATGGCAGACTTTGGCCAAGGCATAGCCTTCCATATCCACCACATCACAAGCTACTTTTGGCTGACCCGTTTCAAATGAATCACCAGTTCCACAAATTGCTTTTGGTAAATCAGTAAAATGCGAATGAAGATGAATCTCTGCTGCCAAGTGATCATCTAATGGCGTTACACCTACTTCAAACCCTAAGGGTGAAACATCCATATCACGTTGTACAAAAGTCTTCACCTCGACTAAATCATGTCGATTAAATGCAGAGCTTCCAGCTGTACCCAAGTTAATTAAAGTTTTACATCCTGTTTTTTGAATAACCTCAAATGCTTTAAAGGCAGCATTAATCTTACCTATACCACTGTAATGGACTTCAACACCTGCTTGTTCAAACAAACCTTTAGATTCATTAGGAAGCGCCATAATTAAAGCAATATCGGTATTCATTCAAAAAGCTCAAATCAAAATTAAATAAATTAGAAAATAAGTATAAATCAGGTGCAAAAGCTTTTTGCACCTTTTCATCATTACTGCATTTTTTGTTGTAAGGCGATTAAGCAAGGAGAGAAAAACAGTTGGCCGCTATATGCGCCTGCTAGCGTTTTCTTCATTACCACGCCCCACATTGTTAATAATAAAAGACTCAATGCCACAGCAACATATTGTAAAAATACGATTTCAACCTGATGCCCTAAATTAAATAGCGCCAAAATAAATACGCCTAATGGAAAAGTTAACCCCCACCAACCTAAGTTGAATGGAATACCTGTCTTTGCGTGACGAAGCGTTGTTAAAATCGCAAGACCCAACCACCATAACCCGAAGCCTAAAAGCACCAGACTGCCTACAATTCCTAAAGCTTGAAAGACATTCGCAAATTGGTGAAATCCTACATTTGGCGCTACTCTTTGGGCTTGCTCACCTAGTAACAACAAACCTAATGCACCAGTACCAATCGGGCCTAAAGAAAGCCAGCTAGAAATTGCGACTTCTTTTTCAGGTAATTGATGCAAAGCCATACGCAACATTAGAATTGTCAAAATAGCAAACGCTGGTAAAACAGAAATTCCCCAAAGTACGTAGCCAGCCATTAATAAATGAAAGCTATGCAAATCTGCTGGTAAATGAGCGACTAACATGCCTGCTGAACTTGCTGCTACTTCACAGGCAACCACTGGTAATAACCAGATTGCGGTCATCGTATGTAGCTGATGGTTCTGACGGCTAAACATACAAAACGGTACGATCCACGCAATTGCTAGCGCTAAAAAGACATCGATGTACCATAAAGCTTGAGCAATATGTATCGCAACTTCACCGTAAAGCCCAATACCGAAGCTTAAAAAGCCATTCAATATTGTAGCGAGCCCCATTGGGATAGCGCCTAAAAACAAGCTCATATTTGGATGGTTAAATATTTGCTTCGCTTCATGAGGGAAAAGAAACCATCGCAATAAATAGAGAGCAGAAAAAACGCTAAATAAAACAATATTAAATTGCCATAACAAAGTTGCTAACGTGAATAAAAACGATTGAGCAAATGGAAGCTGAATTAAAATCATACTGACCACACCAGTACCCATAGTCGCTGTAAACCAATTTGGGGTAAAATGTCGTATAACATCTTTGCTATGATTTAATTGGTAAAAAGGTTTTTTCATCTTAATTCTCTAATCAAAGAGTGGATAAAGATATAGTAGAGCAAACTCTTAATAAGAAAAATTGATTTATTTTTATTTAATTCATCAGTATTTTAGATATAAAGATATTCATATTGAAAAATAACTGAGTAAAAACACAACAACAAGACGAATCTGTGAGATTATGGCAATATATAGCCCTTGCAAAAATAGCCATATTTTAAGTTCATGAAACTGCTTCGTCTTAATGCGTTATCGCCCAATTTTCAGTTACCTCAAACAGCGGTAACTATTGGTAATTTTGATGGTGTCCATTTAGGTCACCAAGCGATGATTGCTCAACTCAAAAAAATTGCTGCAGCACAAGGCTTAAAAACATTGGTTATGATTTTTGAGCCACAACCTCTTGAATTCTTTAAGGGCTACGATGCTCCTCCTCGTATCAATTCACTACGGGAAAAAGTTGAATATCTAGCCGAGCTTGGGGTTGATTACATTGCAGTTGCTAAATTTGATGAGCATTTCCGTAGCCTGAGTGCATCTGCCTTTGCAGACTTATTAAAAGATAAATTAAACGCGCAAACTTTGGTTTTAGGAGATGACTTTCATTTCGGCAAAGACCGTCAAGGCAACAGCGAATTTTTAAAAGATTACGGATTTGGGGTCACAAATCTACATACGATTGAACTCGAAGGTGAACGCGTAAGTTCAACTCGTGTTCGCCAAGTTCTTCAGGCAGGAAATCTTGCCTTAGCAGCTAAATTATTAGGCCGTCCTTATAGTATTACCGGACGTGTCCAATATGGCGACCAAATTGGCCGAACTCTGGATTTTCCAACCATTAACGTTCGCCTCAACCGCCACAAGCCGTGTTTAAATGGGATTTATGGTGTTGAAGTCATTTGTGAAACAACTTCACTCACTCAAAAAGTGCGTCAAGATACACCTGAAAAACCGGGAATTGCCGGATATCATGAAAACAGCCTATATGGCGCGGGGCATGTCGGTACACGTCCAGCCATTCAGCAAGAACATCCAGAGTGGAGATTAGAAGTACATTTCCCTGATGTTTCTGCTAATCTGTATGGCTTATTTATGCGGGTGACTTTCCTTCACTATCTTCATGGTGAATTGAACTACCCTTCGCTTGAGGCACTTAAGGCAGGAATTGATAATGACGTGCAGCAGTTACGACAATACCGTAACGACACGACACAATTTCCTTTTTAATTCGAATTTTGATTGTAAAACATGTCGGCTCCCAAGCTGATTAAACTGGATGAAAACTTGCATGAGCGATAAGCAAACTCCTGAGAATGCAGTGGACTACAAAGCCACGCTAAACCTGCCAGATACTCAATTTGCAATGAAAGCAAATTTGGCAGTACGTGAAGTGAAATGGTTAGAAGAGTGGTATACCGACAACATTTATCAGCAGATTCGTGAATCGCGTATTGGCAAGAAAAAATATATTTTGCATGATGGCCCTCCATATGCGAACGGTACAATTCACTTAGGTCACGCAGTCAATAAAGTACTCAAAGACGTGATTGTAAAAAGCCGTACTTTGGCAGGTTTCGATGCACCTTATGTTCCGGGTTGGGACTGTCATGGCTTGCCAATCGAGCTAAAAGTTGAAGAAAAAGTAGGTAAAGTTGGCGAAAAAGTTGACGCAGCTACTTTCCGTAAGCTTTGCCGTGAATATGCTCTAAAACAAATTGATTTACAGCGTACTGACTTTAAACGTCTTGGTATTTTAGGTGACTGGGATAATCCTTATCTCACCATGAACTATAAACAAGAAGCCGATATTGTTCGTACTTTAGGCTTAATCCAGAAAAATGGTCATATCCAGCCGGGCTTAAAGCCAGTGAACTGGTGTATGGACTGTGGTTCAGCACTTGCTGAAGCTGAAGTTGAATATGAAGATAAAAAATCTGACGCAATTGACGTTGGATTTGGCGTTGTAGATCTCAAAGATTTAAGTACTCGTTTAAATGTAGAAGTTCAAGACTCAACAGATATCGTGATCTGGACGACTACACCGTGGACATTACCTGCTAACCAAGCCGTTGCTTTGCATGCCGAAATTGAATATCAATTGGTACAAGTAACTACTGAGCGTGGCAAGCAAAACTTCATTCTTGCTAAAGACTTAGTTACTTCAGCAATTGAACGTTATAAACTTGAAAATCCAGTAGTTTTAGCAGACTTTACTGGCAACAAACTTGAAAATCTTACCTTACAACATCCTTTACTCACTGATCGTCAAGTTCCAGTGATTTTAGGTGAGCACGTTATCGCAACGAGCGGTACAGGTGCAGTACATACAGCGCCTGGCCATGGTGCAGACGACTATAAAGTAGGTCTTCAATACAACCTTACAGTAGATAATCCAGTCGGTGGTAACGGTGTTTATTTACCAACTGCTCCAATCTATGCTGGTGAGCACATCTATAAAGCCAACCCAAAGATTATCGAAGCTTTAGGTGCTGTAGGTCGTTTATGGGCTCATCAACCAATTAAACACAGCTACCCACACTGCTGGCGCCACAAAACTCCTATTATTTTCCGTGCTACACCACAATGGTTCATTAACATGGATCAAAAAGGTTTACGTGAAGGTGCGCTTAACGCGATTGAAAATGATATCGAGTTTGTACCGAATTGGGGTAAAAACCGTATTGAATCAATGATTGAAGGTCGTCCGGACTGGTGTATCTCACGTCAACGTACTTGGGGTGTTCCAATTCCTTTCTTCGTTCATAAAGATACGAACGAATTACACCCTCGTACACCTGAACTTATCGAAGAAGTTGCTCAACTGATCGAACAAGAAGGTATCGAAGCATGGTTCAAACGTGACGCGAAAGACTTCATTGGTGAAGACGCTGCACAATATAACGCTATTCGCGATACGCTAGATGTATGGTTCGACTCTGGTACAACGCATTATGCTGTACTTGAGCAACGTGAAGAATTAGAAAGTCCTGCAGATTTATATTTAGAAGGTTCAGACCAACACCGTGGCTGGTTCCAGTCTTCTTTATTAACATCTATGGCAATTCATAATCGTGCACCATATAAAGCCTTGTTAACACATGGTTTTACAGTGGATGAAAACGGTCGTAAATTGTCGAAATCTTTAGGCAACTACATTCCGCTTGAAGAAATCATTAAACAGCTTGGTGCTGATGGTTTACGTTTATATGTAGCTTCTAGTGACTATCGCTATGAAATCGCAGCATCTAAAGAAATCTTTAGCCGTGTAAGTGATAGCTATCGTCGTATTCGTAATACGCTACGTTTCTTGCTTGCTAACCTAAATGGTTTCAAACCGAGCACAGATGCTTTAGCTATCGATGACTTAATTGCTCTAGATCAATATATCTTGCAGCGTGCAAATGAAGTACAACAAACGATTATTACTGCCTATGAAGAAATGAACTTCCATGTGGTATGTAGTGCGTTAACAAGCTTCTGTATTAATGACTTAGGTGGTTTCTACCTAGACATTATCAAAGATCGTCAATACACCACTAAAGCAGATTCTCAGGCACGCCGTTCTGCACAAACAGCGCTTTATCATATTGTTCAAGCATTTATCCGTTGGATGAGCCCAATCTTAAGCTTTACTGCTCAAGAAGCATGGCCACTCATTCCAGAACAAACTGAAAAGTATGTATTTACTTCAGAATGGTATGACTTGCCTGTTTCATCAAAAGCAAACCTGCTTTCTGAAGAAGATTGGCAAACATTGATTAGCGTAAAATCTGCAGTAAATAAACAGATTGAAGCAGCTCGTAACGCTAAACTTGTCGGCAGTAATCTTTCAGCCAAAGTTGAACTTTGGGCAAATGAATCATTACAAACAGTTTTAAACCAACTGGCTGATGAACTCCGTTTTGTTCTTATTACTTCTCAAGTAGTAGTACATCCATTTGCTGAACAAGGTGAGGCAACTGAAATGGAAGGCTTACGTGTACAAATATCTGCAGCTGAAGGCGAAAAATGTGCACGTTGCTGGCATGTCCTTCCAGATGTAAATACACATGCCGATCATCCAGGTTTATGTGGTCGTTGTATTGTGAACGTCACTGGTCGTGGCGAAGTGAGAAAATATGCCTAATTCACAAGCTAAAAAAGGCTTATTCCAGTTTTATCCACACAACCTCATTTGGCTTGGACTTTCTGTCCTTGCCATTGTGTTGGATCAATGGACAAAATGGATTGCAAGTACGCATCTGAACTACGCAGATCCAGTGCCTGTGCTTCCATTTTTAAACTGGACACTATTACATAACTATGGTGCAGCCTTTAGCTTTTTATCTGATGCAGGAGGATGGCAACGCTATTTCTTCACATCTTTAGCAGGCTTAGTTTCAATCCTTTTTGTATTTTGGTTGCTTCGTATGCCTAAAAAAATGGTGGTGCTACCTGTAGCCATCGCTTTAATTTTAGGTGGAGCTTTAGGCAATTTAATTGACCGTATTACCCTAGGTTATGTAGTCGATTTTATTCATGTTTATTACCAAAATCATCACTTTCCAGCTTTTAATATTGCGGACAGTGCTATTACCTTAGGTACCATCTTGCTACTCATCGATACATTTTTCCTTGAGAAGCAACGCAACCAAAATTCGGATGCATAATATGACCGAAATTATCCAACCTAACGAAGAAATTCGTATTACAGACGGCTCTAAAGTCGATCTACACTTTTCTGTCGCTATTGAAAATGGTGTAGAAATTGATAATACACGTAACCGTGAAGAACCTGTTAGCTTGACTATTGGTGACGGAAATCTTTTACCAGGCTTTGAAAAAGCATTATTTGGTTTACGTGCTGGTGACCGTCGTACAGTACACCTTCCACCAGAAGATGCATTCGGTCCATGGAATCAGGAAAATATTCAAACTTTCGATACAGTTAAGTTTGAACAACGCCCTATTCCTGGTCACATGATCGAATTTGAAGATAAGGCAAAAACAACGTTATTTGGTGTAGTGAAGTCAGTTAATGATGACATTACAGAAATTGATTTTAATCATCCCTTAGCCGGAAAAAATATTACCTTTGAAGTAGAAATATTCAAGGTTACTCCTGAAGGCCAACAAGGTATTAAACTCATGTAAATAAAAAGCCCTCTCAATGAGGGCTTTTTATTATTTAATTTTTTTCATAACATAAGAATCCTTACAAATTCTATATTCTCAGCTACCCATATAATGAATTAAGTTATAAGTATAAAAATCCTTAGGAAAAATACATGCTGGTCTATATTGTCGTGGGAAGTGTTCGTGAAGGCCGTACAGCCATTAAAATTGCCAATTGGCTAAAATCAACAATTCCAACATTGAGTCTAAATGATTTCCAAACCGAAGTAGTTGATTTAAAAGAATGGGATTTACCTCTATTTTCAGGATCTCACCCACCCGCTACCGGAATTTATGATCAACCTAAACAACAAGAATGGGCAGATAAAATTGCCAAAGCTGATGCATTTATCTTTATTAGCCCCGAATATAACCATGGCTACAGTCCAGCTTTAAAAAATGCTCTGGACTATGTAGGTAAAGAATGGAGTAATAAACCAGCTGCATTTATTGGTTATGGTTCAACGAATGGTTCTCGCTCTATTAGCCAAATACGTCAAGTCACCTCAAGTTTAAGTATCATTGATCCCAACGCTGTAATAGAGATTCGGGATATATTTAAACGCAATAAAGATGAAAAATTCGAAGCTAATGAATTTGAAGTAAAAGGACTTCAATCAATTGTTGAGAAACTACAGAAATATCATTTATCTTAAATTTTAAAAGGCCTCTATAATCAAATTAAGAGGCCTTTTTTTATAAGCTTTTTAAATAATTTACTACGTCTATATTACCAGCCATTTCTGCAAGCTGTAGCGCTGTATATTCGCTTTTATAAGCGACTTGAGCACCTTTTCCTACCAAGAGTTTAACTATCTCTAAATGATCATTTTCAGCAGCTGCTTGCAAAGCACTATAGCCTTCATCATCTACCTGATTAGGATCTTGTCCTTCTAAAAGTAATTGCTCTACCTGATCTAAATCACCTAAAGAAGCCCAATAGACTAATTCAGGGAGAGAGAGTTCTTCATCATCCTCAGGTATTGAAGAGAAGGAATTAATTTTCACGTAAGCACCTAAAAATAACAAACTTCATCATTATTATATTCATAGAACAGACTTAGTATGCAAATCTGATTTTAAAACTTTAACTATGTAATTATTTATAGCACGAATCTTTCATAATATTTTCAGTTTTATTTTTCTCACTAATTCCGCGCACAAAAAAACACCCCCAACGATTAAGTAGGGGGTGTTTAGAATAATGAGCTGGCGATGACTTACTCTCACATGGGAAACCCCACACTACCATCAGCGCTAAGAGGTTTCACTTCTGAGTTCGGGAAGGGATCAGGTGGTTCACTCTTGCTATGGTCGCCAGCACAACTGGTATGGATACTTGCATTGGTCTTAATGTGCCGATGCGTTTTCCAAAACTTTACAGATGGGCTGATTGAATCTTACTTTATTTGTTCATTTTAGCTAAGCATATAACTAAATCAAGTTGCTTTGTACATTAATGAATCGATTGATGCTTTATATACAACTGCTTGGGTGTTGTATAGTCAAGCCTCACGAGCAATTAGTATTGGTCAGCTTCACATATCACTATGCTTCCACATCCAACCTATCAACGTCCTAGTCTCGAACGGCTCTTTAGAGGACATAAAGTCCTAGGGAAATCTTATCTTGAGGTAGGCTTCCCGCTTAGATGCTTTCAGCGGTTATCCCTTCCGAACATAGCTACCCGGCGATGCGACTGGCGTCACAACCGGTACACCAGAGGTTCGTCCACTCTGGTCCTCTCGTACTAGGAGCAGATCCTCTCAAATTTCCAGCGCCCACGGTAGATAGGGACCGAACTGTCTCACGACGTTCTAAACCCAGCTCGCGTACCTCTTTAAATGGCGAACAGCCATACCCTTGGGACCTGCTTCAGCCCCAGGATGAGATGAGCCGACATCGAGGTGCCAAACACCGCCGTCGATATGAACTCTTGGGCGGTATCAGCCTGTTATCCCCAGAGTACCTTTTATCCGTTGAGCGATGGCCCTTCCATACAGAACCACCGGATCACTAAGACCTACTTTCGTACCTGCTCGACTTGTGGGTCTCGCAGTTAAGCGCGCTTTTGCCTTTATACTCTACGCGTGATTTCCGACCACGCTGAGCGCACCTTCGTACTCCTCCGTTACTCTTTAGGAGGAGACCGCCCCAGTCAAACTACCCACCAGACATGGTCCTCGCCCCGGATTACGGGGCAGAGTTAGAACCTCAACATTACCAGGGTGGTATTTCAAGGACGGCTCCATTGGAACTAGCGTTCCAACTTCAAAGCCTCCCACCTATCCTACACAAGTAAGGTCAAAGTTCAATGTCAAGCTGCAGTAAAGGTTCACGGGGTCTTTCCGTCTAGCCGCGGGTACACTGCATCTTCACAGCGATTTCGATTTCACTGAGCCTCTGCTGGAGACAGCGCCGCCATCATTATGCCATTCGTGCAGGTCGGAACTTACCCGACAAGGAATTTCGCTACCTTAGGACCGTTATAGTTACGGCCGCCGTTTACTGGGGCTTCGATCAAGAGCTTCGCTTACGCTAACCCCATCAATTAACCTTCCAGCACCGGGCAGGCATCACACCCTATACGTCCACTTTCGTGTTTGCAGAGTGCTATGTTTTTAATAAACAGTTGCAGCGGCCTGGTTTCTGTGGCTGTCATCAGCTCAGGAAGCAAGTTCCATCACCAACAACAGCGTACCTTCTCCCGAAGTTACGGTACCATTTTGCCTAGTTCCTTCAGCAGAGTTCTCTCAAGCGCCTTGGTCTACTCGACCTGACCACCTGTGTCGGTTTAGGGTACGATTCCTGTGTAACTGAAGCTTAGAGACTTTTCCTGGAAGCATGGTATCAGCCACTTCGCTGTACAAGTACAGCTTGCTATCAGATCTCAGCATAGAGCACCCCGGATTTGCCTAAGATGCATGCCTACTTCCTTTCACCTGGACAACCAACGCCAGGCTGACTTAACCTTCTCCGTCCTCTCATCGCATTACACAGAAGTATTGGAATATTAACCAATTTCCCATCGACTACGCCTTTCGGCCTCGCCTTAGGGGTCGACTCACCCAGCCCCGATTAACGTTGGACTGGAACCCTTGGTCTTTCGGCGAACGGGTTTTTCACCCGTTTTGTCGTTACTCACGTCAGCATTCGCACTTCTGATACCTCCAGCATACTTCTCAATACACCTTCATCGGCTTACAGAACGCTCCCCTACCACTTGACTTAAAGTCAAATCCGCAGCTTCGGCACATAGTTTTAGCCCCGTTACATCTTCCGCGCAGGCCGACTCGACTAGTGAGCTATTACGCTTTCTTTAAAGGGTGGCTGCTTCTAAGCCAACCTCCTAGCTGTCTATGCCTTCCCACATCGTTTCCCACTTAACTATGATTTTGGGGCCTTAGCTGGCGGTCTGGATTGTTTTCCTCTTGACTACGGACGTTAGCACCCGCAGTCTGTCTCCCGGATAGTACTCATAGGTATTCGGAGTTTGCATCGGTTTGGTAAGTCGGGATGACCCCCTAGCCGAAACAGTGCTCTACCCCCTATGGTATTCGTCCGAGGCGCTACCTAAATAGCTTTCGGGGAGAACCAGCTATCACCAGGCTTGATTAGCCTTTCACCCCTATCCACAAGTCATCCCCTGGCTTTTCAACGACAGTGGGTTCGGTCCTCCAGTTAGTGTTACCCAACCTTCAACCTGCTCATGGATAGATCGCCTGGTTTCGGGTCTATACCCAGCAACTAAACGCCCTATTAAGACTCGATTTCTCTACGGCTCCCCTATACGGTTAACCTCGCTACTGAATATAAGTCGCTGACCCATTATACAAAAGGTACGCAGTCACCGAACAAGTCGGCTCCCACTGCTTGTATGCATGCGGTTTCAGGATCTATTTCACTCCCCTCACAGGGGTTCTTTTCGCCTTTCCCTCACGGTACTGGTTCACTATCGGTCAGTCAGGAGTATTTAGCCTTGGAGGATGGTCCCCCCATATTCAGACAAGGTTTCACGTGCCTCGCCCTACTCGTCATCATTATGTGTGCCCTTTCGTGTACGGGAATATCACCCTCTACGTTCGCACTTCCCAGAGCGTTCCACTAAAACACACATAACTTAATGGGCTGATCCCCGTTCGCTCGCCGCTACTAAGGGAATCTCAATTGATTTCTTTTCCTAAGGGTACTGAGATGTTTCACTTCCCCTCGTTCGCCTTGCAACACTATGTATTCATGTTGCAATACCTACCTTAAAGTAGGTGGGTTCCCCCATTCAGAAATCTCCGGATCAAAGGATATTTGCCGCCTCCCCGGAGCTTATCGCAGGCTATTACGTCTTTCATCGCCTCTGACTGCCAAGGCATCCACCACATGCACTTAATTACTTGACTATACAACCCCAAACAGTCGTCAACACCTACAAGTGAGTGTTGTCCGTGCGATTCTTCATCGCTACTATCTGTTGCCTGTGTACTTAAACACTGTACAGCTTCAATCTAATTCATATACCAAAACGCTTGATTCAGTTAATTTGCTAGTTCTCAATTCATTTAGATCAATTGCTTAATCTAAACTCTTGAGTGAACAATTTATTTCAGACTCAATTTTGCCAATCTGTTAATGAATAAACACGCCTTCGTCAGGTCATGCTTAATACCGTGATACTTAAATCACAGAAGTTAATAAACTAAGATCTAAATCTCTATTTACTAATTTCTGTAATCCGAACTTCTCTTAAGTTCTGGTGGAGACTAGGAGAGTCGAACTCCTGACCTCCTGCGTGCAAAGCAGGCGCTCTACCAACTAAGCTAAGTCCCCAGCTTACATCATCAGTTCTGTATCTTCTTTTCTATAACTTCAACCAGTCAAAGTCATGGTGGGTCTGACAAGACTTGAACTTGTGACCCCACGCTTATCAAGCGTGTGCTCTAACCAACTGAGCTACAGACCCTCAGATACATCTATGAAGAACAACTTGTTGTGGATTCTTACCAATCGTCAATCTTTCGTTAAGGAGGTGATCCAGCCGCAGGTTCCCCTACGGCTACCTTGTTACGACTTCACCCCAGTCATCGGCCACACCGTGGTAAGCGTCCTCCTTGCGGTTAGACTACCTACTTCTGGTGCAACAAACTCCCATGGTGTGACGGGCGGTGTGTACAAGGCCCGGGAACGTATTCACCGCGGCATTCTGATCCGCGATTACTAGCGATTCCGACTTCATGGAGTCGAGTTGCAGACTCCAATCCGGACTACGATCGGCTTTTTGAGATTAGCATCCTATCGCTAGGTAGCAACCCTTTGTACCGACCATTGTAGCACGTGTGTAGCCCTGGCCGTAAGGGCCATGATGACTTGACGTCGTCCCCGCCTTCCTCCAGTTTGTCACTGGCAGTATCCTTAAAGTTCCCGACATTACTCGCTGGCAAATAAGGAAAAGGGTTGCGCTCGTTGCGGGACTTAACCCAACATCTCACGACACGAGCTGACGACAGCCATGCAGCACCTGTATGTAAGTTCCCGAAGGCACCAATCCATCTCTGGAAAGTTCTTACTATGTCAAGGCCAGGTAAGGTTCTTCGCGTTGCATCGAATTAAACCACATGCTCCACCGCTTGTGCGGGCCCCCGTCAATTCATTTGAGTTTTAGTCTTGCGACCGTACTCCCCAGGCGGTCTACTTATCGCGTTAGCTGCGCCACTAAAGCCTCAAAGGCCCCAACGGCTAGTAGACATCGTTTACGGCATGGACTACCAGGGTATCTAATCCTGTTTGCTCCCCATGCTTTCGCACCTCAGCGTCAGTGTTAGGCCAGATGGCTGCCTTCGCCATCGGTATTCCTCCAGATCTCTACGCATTTCACCGCTACACCTGGAATTCTACCATCCTCTCCCACACTCTAGCTAACCAGTATCGAATGCAATTCCCAAGTTAAGCTCGGGGATTTCACATTTGACTTAATTAGCCGCCTACGCGCGCTTTACGCCCAGTAAATCCGATTAACGCTTGCACCCTCTGTATTACCGCGGCTGCTGGCACAGAGTTAGCCGGTGCTTATTCTGCGAGTAACGTCCACTATCTCTAGGTATTAACTAAAGTAGCCTCCTCCTCGCTTAAAGTGCTTTACAACCATAAGGCCTTCTTCACACACGCGGCATGGCTGGATCAGGCTTGCGCCCATTGTCCAATATTCCCCACTGCTGCCTCCCGTAGGAGTCTGGGCCGTGTCTCAGTCCCAGTGTGGCGGATCATCCTCTCAGACCCGCTACAGATCGTCGCCTTGGTAGGCCTTTACCCCACCAACTAGCTAATCCGACTTAGGCTCATCTATTAGCGCAAGGTCCGAAGATCCCCTGCTTTCTCCCGTAGGACGTATGCGGTATTAGCATTCCTTTCGAAATGTTGTCCCCCACTAATAGGCAGATTCCTAAGCATTACTCACCCGTCCGCCGCTAAGTGATAGTGCAAGCACCATCACTCCGCTCGACTTGCATGTGTTAAGCCTGCCGCCAGCGTTCAATCTGAGCCATGATCAAACTCTTCAGTTAAAAATCATTTTGCACCTTATTAAAGACAAGGTGCCAATTCTGGCTCATCAATTTTCTGACTTAAATTTCGCTCAAATAAACTTCGAGTAAGTTAAACCAATCAATCAATGATAATATTTCGATCAATCAATCAGTAAAAATCCACACAAGTTGTTCTTCATAATTTCTTAATGATCTTTCTGCTCTTCGTCAGAGACAGAATTCAACACAATACTAAGCTTTTCATCTTAACCCTGTAAGCTAAGATATTCTCATGTATCGCGTCGGGATGAGTGCATTATAGGGAAAAAAAATTGGTACGCAAGCACTTTTCTAAATATATGTGCTTGATCGATTCTTTTTCACCCAACTAAAATCAAAAAAAGTAAAAATATTAATTTAAGTTGCTGATATTTAACAAAAATATATAAATAGTTTATTTTTATTCTTTTTTGATTTTCACTTCTATTATTTTAATAGGTTGTTTAGGAACGTTCTGATGCATGCCATCATTGGTTGTAGGTACCTTTACAATACGGTCAACCACATCCATTCCTTTAATTACTTTTCCGAAAACTGCATAACCTGCGTTACCAGCCGAACGATTTAGAAAACTATTATCTGCAACATTAATAAAGAATTGACTAGTAGCAGAGTCAGGATTTGCAGTACGAGCCATTGCTAAAGTTCCACGGGTGTTAGCAATTCCATTTCCAGCTTCGTTTTTGATTGGTGCTCGGGTTGTCTTTTCCTGCATATTTGCAGTAAGTCCACCACCCTGCACCATGAAACCAGGAATTACGCGATGGAAGATCGTATCTTTATAAAAGTTCGACTTTATATAGGTTTTAAAATTCTTCACACTAATTGGGGCTTTCTCATCATAAAGTTGTATTTCTATGTTGCCTAAATTTGTTTGCATTTCAACTAAAGTGTCAGCCCAGACAGAATGACTGCTTAAACCCAAGCAACATAGCACTAATAATTTTTTCATATATTCCTACAATAAAATGCAAAACTTGATAAAGGTTAAATTTAATCGTCTATATAAAAGAATTCTAGTGAGTATTTATTATCTTTTATTTAAAGCCTTATATTTTAGATTTGTGTATGAGTCCACGTTCCACGTGAAACATGGACCAAATTTTTATTTAGCTATTTTTATCCCAAAATTTTCTAAAGTTTTTACTGAGCTCAATAGTGTAACGTTTGGCCTTTTTAGAAATAGGCGTCAAATTTATAAAACCATGAGTTTGATCTGAATATTCTTCATAATGCATTTTGACACCATTTTGGCGTAGCTTATAGCTATAGATTTTCCCTTCATCATGTAATACATCATGCCCAGCAGTAATCACAAAAGCTGGAGGATTCTTCTTCAAATTGCCATAGGTTGGAGAAATAATAGGATCATCTAGTTCTACGTTATGCTGGGTTGCATAATATTGAGTGACATTATTGATATCGTTATCCGTCAAAACTAATCCTTCGTTATAGGCATAGAAGGAAGGATGTCGGCTCTTGAAATCAACTGCAGGATAAATGAGAAGTTGGGCCTGAGGAGCATAAGGTTTATTTACTGATCTTTGAGCCACGACGGTACTGATGTTTCCACCTGCACTATCCCCCGCTACCGCAATTCGACCTTTTAATATTTTTAATTGTCTACGATTTTGATATACCCAAGCCAAAGCATCTTCACAGGATTGGATTAAATGTTGAGGTGAAACCTCAGGCGCAAGAGGATAATCGATACTGAGGACTTGTACTTTTGCATATTTTGCCAATATACGACAAACCTCATCATGAGTATCTAAACCACCTACAACAAACCCTCCCCCATGGTAGAAAACAAGAAGAGGTAATTTTTTATTAGGTGCCGGATGATAGTGTCTCGCGAAAACAGTTCCGCTTTGGAGAGGTAAACGAATATCTTCTACTGAATCAATATCAGTTGATTTCTGGCGTATAGCCAGCATTTGAGTATCGAACAGCCTTCTAGATTCAATTGGATCTGAGCCAATAAAACCGACACGACCCTGTTTAATTTGTACAGCCATCATACATTTAGTAAATGAGTCGAGATCTGGATATTGATAAGAATATCCAAGAATTTTGGCAAGTGATTCTTGAGCTAATCGAGGTAACTTATCAAGAGCTCGAGCAGCGGGCCCTTGGCCTTTTTCTAGCAATGTTTGAATTTTTTGATTGAATGCTGTCATGCCTATCTCCATGAATTCCTCTTATCCTTCATATTTTCTACAGAATTCTGTTGTTGTTTGACTATATTCGCATACAACTCACGTAATCAAGATACAAAGGTAAAACCCAAATTACGCTAATCTGATTTAAAGCAAATGTCATTAACAAATCTGTCACTTAAAACAGGACTTTTTTGCCAATTATTGTTAACAGACAAAAAGAGGTACGATTATGTCAACAAAGCTAGTTGTTACTTTATTAGCAACCAGTCTTTTAACTGTAGGCTGTGTGGCTTATACAGACGACCCTTCTTATCGTGGTGGTTATGGTTACCATGATCATGATACTAATCGCTATGATCGCAATGATGGACGTCGATATAATGATTGGGAGCGGAAACGCTGGGAAGAACGTCAAAGAATATATGAGCAACAACGAAGAGTTGCTCGCGAACAGGATCGAAATCGTCAAGAATGGGATAAAAAACGCCATGACGAGGATAGAAAACACCGTGATGACGATAAAAGACGCCACGAATGGGATAAAAAACGAGTAGAAGATCGGGATCATAATCGCCGAGATTCTCGTCATGATGACTAAATTCATTACTATATAAAAAGCCCCAAGAAGTTAAGTCTTTTGGGGCTTTTTTGAGACATCTAAATTCTCTTAATTATAGAATAATGAGTAGCAGCTCATTTCATATATAAACCGGCATCTTGAATATATGTATTCCATAATCTTTTAAATGTTCTTATCGCTAAGAATTACTGAGCAGTTGCAGAGCCTGAAACTGAACCTGAAGCGCCAGCATCAACTTGACCTGGTTGCGCTTGGCCAGAAACGCCAGCATCAACACCTACACCAGCTTGTACGCCAGATGGGCTAGCACTTGTTTGAGCAGAACCTGATGCATTTAAACCAGCTTCAGATGCACAACCAACAGCTGTAAAAGCAACACCAGCAAGTACTACAGAGATAAGACCTAATTTTTTCATAATCGCTTTCCTTTCATTACGACAAACACTTAAATGCAAAGATCATCTTCGCGCTGCCTATAATTCACAATTTTTTTTTCTGGCGTGCGTATCATTGGTTGTCTTTTGTAGTAATAGAAGTACAAATTGTGCAATTTTTTATTAAATTCACTTTCCCACTCTTAGCTCTATCTTTTATATAAAGATAGCAACTTAAGCTTTTGTTTAATTTTATCAATTTTCAATTTTGATCTGAGCCTTTTACCCTACTCAAAAAAATTCTATTTATAGAAACGCTATATAAGGTGCGTAGAATGTTACAGAGGTTTTTTGCTTAAAAATTCCTGTTTCCATTAAAAAAGCCGAGTATACACCACGGCTTCTCTACAAATTTACGATATTTCGATTTAAATTACGGCCACTGCATCTCGCCTTTTACAACTTTTGCACCTAACTCCAGGCTATCCACACTTTTTAATGTTGGATATTGTTTTTGCATGAGTTGACTCAGCTCACTCGCATTTTTACTTACTTTAGCCGCTTTCTCATAGCTTTTGAGATAATCTATCGAAAAGTTAACCGCATCTAAACCTTGTGGAGCTCCTTCAACCATATGAGCAGGAACAACTGTTTGAGGTTGAAGTGCTTTAATGCTTTCTAGAGTTTGAATCACTTCATTACGGTCTTTAACTTTTGGTGTATCTGCCATCCATAAATGAATGCCTGAAGATACTGGAATACCACCTACTACTGCTTTAGAAGAAGGAATCCATAAATAAGTAAGTTCTTTCTTACCTTTAATCTCGATTGACTCATTCTCCAGCTTTAAAGTTTTAGCAGTATAAGCTTGAGGCACAATAATTTGGCTAGGAGCATTTGCACCCATTTGTGGGCCCCAATATTTCACTTTAAGCGCTTGAGTATCTTGAATATGTTTAACAGTTTCAGGCGTCGCGATGATTTGTACATTTGGGAAGTATTGTTTAAATACATCTAAGCCAAAGTAATAATCTGGATCGCCATAGCTTACGAAAATTGTCTTGAGCGTTTTACCGCTATCGATAATGTCGGCAGCAATACGTAATGCTTCAGATTTTGAAAATTGCGCATTAACCAATAAAACTTCTTTATCGCCTTCAATTAAAGTAGAAGTCACGCCAAAATGTTCGGGTTTAGCCAGAAAACTTTGGATTTTTAGATCTTGCGCAAAAGCTGAGGAAGCCATTGTCAAAGCTGTGGCAGTTGCTAGGGCTGAAGCAGTTAATTTAAAAAATTTCATTATGTATTCTCCAATTTCATGAGGAATACTTTAAATTGCAATCTCTGTAAGATAAATGCACTAAATTAAGATAAACTGTTGCATATATTGTAATAATGATAAAGCATATGGATACGTTAAAAGCCATACACGTCTTTGTTTCTATTGCTCAACATGGCAATTTAACTAAAGCTGCCGAACATCTTAATTATTCCCGCGCCATGGTTTCTCGCTATCTTGAGCACCTAGAGCACACATTCTCAACTCGACTATTTCAAAGAAATACCCGAAAAATATCTCTCACTCCAGCCGGTGAAAAAGCCCTACTCTACTGCGAAAATATTTTACAACAACAACAACTTCTACAAGAGCTGGCGGCACCTGAACAACATAACGGTACGATTCGCTTTACCTGTGGTTTATTTTTATTTCAATTAGGTGTTGGGGAATGTATTCGTCAATTTAAAAAGCAGCATCCACATATTCAATTTGACGTATATCTTACTGAAAATACAATTGACTTGATTGATGCACAGGTCGATTTAGCCTTGCGTATAACGCAAAAAGTTGCAGATGGATTAATTGCTAGACCAGTCTGTCAGATTGAATCGGTATTTTGTGCTCATCCTGACTATTTAAAAGAGCACAGCCCCCTCTCTCACCCAAGACAACTTATTCAATATGAATGTTTAACTCACCATAGCCAGCATCAATACTGGACTCTTTTTGATGAAGAACAACAACCGCAGAATTATCCTTTAAACGTGACCTTTAAAAGTAATGATGTAAATGCTGTTTATGACATGTGTATACATGCCCAAGGTGTGGCAATGTTGCCCTCACTATTAGTTAAGAAAGATTTAAAAGAAAAACTTCTAGTTCCTCTATTTAAAAACTTTTCGGCTCCGGAATTAAGTCTGTCAGTGGTATATGCATCAAGACAACATTTACCCAAAATAACGCAGGAATTTATTGCTTTTATGATCGAAAATTTAGATTTTTACTTAAAACCGCAAAATTAAAAGTTTTAAATTGCCGTGTACGCTTGAATTTTTAGGCAATGCCCATACTTCATCCCTATTAATGAATTACAGCATATGCATGGCAGTTCAGGTTTTACCCAGTAAATGCTGATGCCAAAAGGACTGTACATGTTTAAAAACCCATTTAAACGGAGATCATCAATGGCTAATGAGCAAAACGAGCAAGCTCAAGACATTCAACACGAGCAAGCAGAGCAATCTAATGAGCAAACTCAGGCTGAAGGTGTAGAGCAAGCAAACGACGTTACCGTTGAATCTTTACAAGCGCAAATCACTAAATTAGAAGAAAGTCTGAAACTTGAAAAAGCACGTACAGCCAATGCTGTCTACGAAGCACAGAAAAGTGTAGAGCGTATTCAACGTGAGTCTGAAAAGCACAAAGAAACTGTGCTTGAAAAATTTGCAAAAGAATTATTGGATTCTGTAGACAATCTAGAGCGCGCAATTCAAGCGGCGGGTAATGAAGAAACACCAGTACTTGAAGGTATCAAATTAACGTTGAAGTCGCTTTTAACTGCGCTTGAAAAATTTGGCGTTGTAGAAGCTGACACTAAAAATGGTTTCAATGCAGATTTACATCAAGCAGTTGGTATTGATCCAAATGCTAAAGCGAATGAAATCGGTACTGTTTTACAAAAAGGCTATACCTTAAATGGCCGCTTATTGCGCCCTGCTATGGTTATGGTCGGTCAATAGACAAATTTTTGAGAGTTTTTAGATTTTTTTTAGCTAAAACGCTTGAAAAAAATAGATTCACTCTCATATCGGATAACAAGCAAAAACATTGCAAAAGAATTTTTGAGGAAAAAGTCACATGGCAAAAATTATTGGTATTGACTTAGGTACTACCAACTCATGCGTTGCTGTACTTGAAGGCGATAAAGTAAAAGTAATCGAAAACGCTGAAGGCACACGTACAACTCCATCGATCATCGCTTATAAAGATGGTGAGATCTTAGTGGGTCAAAGTGCTAAGCGTCAGGCAGTAACTAACCCGAAAAATACATTATTCGCTATTAAGCGTTTAATTGGTCGTCGTTATGAAGATCAAGCGGTACAAAAAGACATCGGTCTTGTACCTTATAAAATCATCAAAGCTGACAATGGTGATGCTTGGGTTGAAGTAAACGACAAAAAATTAGCGCCTCAACAGATCTCTGCTGAAATCTTGAAAAAGATGAAGAAAACTGCAGAAGATTATTTAGGTGAAACAGTAACTGAAGCAGTTATTACTGTTCCTGCTTACTTTAACGATGCTCAACGTCAAGCAACTAAAGATGCGGGTAAAATCGCTGGCTTAGACGTTAAACGTATCATTAACGAACCAACTGCTGCTGCACTTGCGTTCGGTATGGACAAAAAAGAAGGCGATCGTAAAATTGCTGTTTACGACTTAGGTGGTGGTACTTTTGACGTATCAATCATTGAAATCGCAGACCTTGATGGCGACCAACAAATCGAAGTGTTATCAACAAATGGTGATACTTTCCTTGGTGGTGAAGACTTTGATAACGCGTTAATTGAATTCTTGGTTGAAGAATTTAAGAAAGAACAAAGTGTGAACTTGAAAAATGATCCACTTGCGTTACAACGTTTGAAAGAAGCTGCTGAAAAAGCAAAAATCGAGCTTTCTTCATCGAATGCAACTGAAATCAACCTTCCATATATCACTGCTGATGCGACTGGTCCTAAACACTTAGTGATCAATGTAACTCGTGCAAAACTTGAAGGTTTAGTTGCTGATTTAGTTGCTCGCACAATTGAGCCTTGCCGCATTGCGCTTAAAGATGCTGGTCTTTCGACTTCTGACATCTCTGACGTAATCTTGGTTGGTGGTCAGTCTCGTATGCCACTTGTACAACAAAAAGTACAAGAATTCTTTGGTAAAGAGCCACGTAAAGACGTGAACCCTGACGAAGCAGTTGCAATCGGTGCTGCGATTCAAGGTGCAGTATTGTCTGGTGACAAAACTGACGTTCTTTTATTAGACGTAACACCATTAACTTTAGGTATTGAAACAATGGGTGGTGTATTAACACCAATCATTGAGAAAAACACGACGATTCCTGCGAAGAAATCACAAGTGTTCTCTACTGCTGCTGACAACCAGCCTGCTGTAGACATTTCTGTTTACCAAGGTGAACGTAAGATGGCTCAACAAAACAAATTGTTGGGTAACTTCCAATTAGGCGACATTCCACCTGCTCCACGCGGTGTGCCACAAATTGAAGTATCTTTCGACATCAATGCTGATGGTATCTTGAAAGTATCTGCTAAAGATAAGAGCACTGGTAAAGAGCAATCGATCCAGATTAAAGCGAACTCAGGTTTGTCTGATGCTGAAATCGAAGCAATGATTAAAGATGCTGAAGCGAATGCTGAAGAAGATCGTAAGTTTGAAGAACTTGCAAAAGCTCGTAACGAAGCTGATGCATTGATTTCAAGCTCGAACAAAGCAGTTAAAGATCTTGGTGATAAAGTTACTGAAGATGAAAAAACAGCTGTAAGTACTGCGGTTTCTGAACTTGAATTAGCAACCAAAGAAAATGATGTTGAAGATATCAAAGCTAAAACTGAAGCTTTACAAAACATCTTAATGCCTATCACTCAACGTGCTTATGAACAAGCACAGCAAGCTGGTGGTGCAGAAGGCTTTGATCCAAATGCATTCCAAGGTGGCGATGCAGGTCAACAAAAAGCTGATGATGGCGTTGTAGATGCAGAGTTTACTGAAGTTAAAGATGACAAAAAATAATTTGTTTCTTTAATAAAAAACCGCGCTTAGGCGCGGTTTTTTATTGGTTACAAAAAATAACAATAGGTTTTTAAATATATTTTTAAATTTTCTAGTGTCAAAAAAGTCAATCATAAAAACTAATCTATTCATTATAAAAAAGATTTTATAAACTAAAATACACTGTTACTTATTCCAGTAATTATTCCATTATTGCCAAGTCTAAAAACATCTTTTTAAATTTTTCTACCAAGATCACAAAGCTCTCCCACTCTCCTGTACTTTTTATCATTTTGACGAATTAAATTAAGTAGCTAACAATAAGATTTTATTTATATTTTTTATTTTGCCATGAAAAAAATTCTATGGTGGGGATTGAGCTTATGTTTATGCATAGGCTTTCAAACAACGATTTTTGCTCAAAGTAATCTACCAAGGGGTTTATCTAATCAACCTTTAAAGTATCGAATTGCTTTTATTGATCCACGGTTTCAATTAACTCAAGAAAAATTTATTGAAGTTAGCCAACAAGCTGCCGAAATCTGGCACAAAGAGACTGGAAAAAGCTATTTTATTTATGATCCTGAAGCAGAGTTATCAATTAACTTAATTTATGATGATCATCAAATGATGAAAAGCGAGCAACAGGAAAATTTGAATTCACTCATGCAAAAGCAGGAACAATGGCGCATTAAAAATGAAGAAATTGTTTTAAACAAACAAGAAGTTGATCAGCTATCATCAGATTTAAGCAAAAAAAAGATCAGCCTAAAAGCTGAGTTTGAGCAATATCAACGAGACGTAACACGCTTTAATCAAGGGGAACATCGATACTATCATGCCGGTGAGTTAAAAGAGCAGCAAAATGAATTACAGCAAAAGTCTGGAAATCTGCAAAACGAATCAAATAATTTAAACCTTAAAATTCAATTACTTAATACAAAAATTAAAAAACTAAATCAAGAGCAAAGTGATTTAACAACTTTAATGACACAATTTAAGCTAGAGCAAAAAACCAGTATTCAGCCCTTTCATAAAGGCTTATTTAGCAAAAACCAAATTCAAATTTATGGTTATGCCTCTTTAAATGATTTACGTTTGACCCTTGCTCATGAGTTTGGTCATGCTCTAGGACTAAAACATACCACGGATCCTAAATCTTTAATGTACCCCCGTTTAAAAGAGCAAGATATCTATAATTTCAAATTAACAGATTCAGATTTAGAGCTATTAGGCTCTAGTTATAGTTCAATTGAGGGAAATCATTAAAGTTAAATAATTAAAAAAACTAAATAAAACTAAATATACTGAATTTTTTCTAAAAAATAATTTGGCATTTGGTAAAACATAATGAGACTAAAGTCTCATTTATTTCTCGGAATTGTACATTTTTTGATTGATTTTTCACTCTATATTCTTATAATACGTTTTTTTTAAAATCTCCCCCGTCAATTATGCGTTTAACATCTTTGTTACTAGGCGTAGCCTTTGCTTTTTCAAATTTTCAGGCTAATGCTAATCTTGCTACTCCAGCTAATACTCAAATCCAGCAAAAAGTGGGTCAGCATCTGACTTATAAAATTGCTGAAATTGACCCACGTTTTGGTTTAAGCCAAGACCAATTGATTCAGATTAGTCAACAAGCTGCGGATATTTGGAAACAAGGCACTGGTCAGGATTATTTTACTTATGATCTAAATGCAAAGTTAGAAATCCGTCTAGTTTACGATAATAGCCAAAGTCGTTCTGAACAGCGTCAAAAAATTGCAGCTCAGTTTCAGCAAGAACAGCAACGTGTAATTGATGAACAACAAAAAATTAAGCAATTGAAACAAACTCTTGGCCAAACTCAATCTGACCTTGAAAATAAAAAGCAGATTTTGAATGGCAAATTGAAAAATCTTGACGAGCAAATGATGCAGCTTAACCAAGGCAAATTAGCACCTGAATACAGTGCTAAATCTTTGGCTAAAACTCAGAAAGATTTGCAAAAACAAACTGTTGCTTTAAAGAAAGAAATTGCTGCATATAATGAGCAAGCTAAAGATTTAAATGTCAAAGTTACGCACTTTAATCAGATTAACAATGAGTTCAATAATTCATTGAACCAATTTAAGCAAAATGCTCAAGCTGATGTCTTTAAAAAAGGTATCTATAACGGCAAACAGATTGTGATTTATGAGTTTAAATCTATTGATGATTTACGTTTAACAATTGCTCATGAGTTAGGACATGCACTTGGCTTAAAACACAGCGATCAACCAAATGCATTGATGTACTCAGTACGTAAAGATGGTGACAGAAAAGTCACCGGTCTTACAGATGCTGATCGTGATCTATTAAGTGCTTTACCTCAATAATTAAGAACTTGATATAAAATGATGTATCTATTTCTAATTAGATACATCGAAATTCATATCAAAGTCATGTTATTGTGGTTATAAGAGCTAACGAAAATAGAATGGAGATGAAGATGAGTTACTATCATATCCTGATTGAAGTAAATGATCATATCAGCACAATTGAACAAACACGTGATATTGAACTGTTTGATATTATTGAAATCAAACCGTATCTTCATTCTATTCTAATCCCCTTTTTCAATGAGCATGAAATTGAGCTTGAAGATGAAAATATTGAATATAAAGATATTCTACATCTTGAAGTGAAACAGACTCTGTTACCGATTGAACATTTAATTGAAGAAGAACAAAAGCAATTACCAAGTGATACAGATGTTACAATCACTGCGTATGAAATCTTTAATGATCGAGATTTAAGCCAAGATGTCACTTCAGTTATTTTTGATATTTTAGAAGCGGTTAAATTAGATTAGCAATCTTATACAAGCATTTAATAAAAAAGGTCTGCATATGCAGACCTTTTTTATTATTTTCAGTTTATTGCATCATTTTTTGGGCCTGTTCTTGACGGAATGCGCGTAAGATTTGTTGCCCTGCACGCCCTGTTGGATTTAAACCTAAACGAGTTTGCTCCTGACGAATAGCCACACGGGTTTTATCCCCAATAAGACCATCAACCGCACCAATATCGTAACCGCGATTAAGCAAAAACTGTTGGATTTCACGACGTTCCGCGCGTGAAGTTCCTGGATCATCAGTTGGCCAAGATGTTGCAAAAGGACGAGCGCCTTTTAAACGATCAGATAAATGAGCAATTGCAAGACCATAACTTTCCGCAGCGTTATAACTGTAGATAGCGTCAAAATTCTTAAATACTAAGAATACTGGACCATTTACACCTGCCGGTGCCATTAAACCTGCCGAAGTACTGCCAGATAAAGCTCCTTGGACAAGTGGAGAGCCGTCAATTCGAGTTACCCCTCGTGCACTCCAGCTACTTAATGCTTTCTTTGAGCGTCGCCCTTCTCCATCAATTGACATGCCTTGAGGAACTTTTACTTCAAAACCCCATGGCATTCCTGTTTGCCAACCGGCTTTATTTAAGAAATTAGCCGTTGATGCCAATGCATCTGCGGTACTCGATACTAAATCGCGACGACCATCTCCATCAAAATCAACAGCTAAACGTTCATAGGTCGATGGCATAAATTGCGTATGTCCAAATGCCCCAGCCCAAGAACCTTTCAATTGATCTTCGGTTAAGTCACCGCGCTGTAAAATACGCATGGTGGCAAAAAATTCAGTACGGAAATAACTTTGTCGACGACCTTCACAACTTAAAGTCCCGAGTGCTTGTAATAAAGGATATTTTCCAGAAATATCACCAAAATTACTTTCTACACCCCACACTGCCACAATTGTTTCAGGTGGCACGCCGTAGGTTTGAGAAGCACGATTTAAAACATCGCGATATTGCGCCAGTTTTTGTTTTCCGAGCTCAACACGCTCTTCATCGACTAAGCCAGAAAGATAATCCCAAATTGGTGTCGAAAATTCTGGTTGATAATTTAATTTATCAATCACTGAATAATCTGGAGTTAAGTTTTGAGTATAACGGTCATAAGTTGTTCCCGAGACTCCCGCAGCAATTGCTTGAGAACGTAAGTTTGCCAAACAACTTTGGAAATTATTATTAGGCGTATAATCTTCGCTAGTTACTACTGGAACAGTAGCATTGCTAGATATTGTAGAACCATTAATTACGAGCTCTGCTTGAGCCTGAGTCATTGCTAAAAATACAGAGCCAACAATACAAGAAAAACGTCGCATATTATCCCAGTTTCAATTTTTGAATTTAAATTTTTAAGTACCATACCATTATGAGTCTAAAATTTCAGAGAGAAAACGTAAATTTGAATTCATAATCTCTTCTTTAAATTCATTTCCAGTGTTTTAAATTCAAATTTCCCACTTTATTTTGAATTTAAAACTTCCCCCATGCACATCACTAGTTTTGAATTCAAAATAATAGCTTATAGTTTAAATTCAAAAGTCTTACTTTAAATTTAAACTATAACGCAGGCGTTTCTGTGGATAAACTTATCCACAATCAGGCAAAAACAACACTATTCATTGATTACATTCTATATTTCATCAGCCTTTATGACACAAGAAGTCCAACTAATCGAATAATCTATATTTTTAAATTCAAAAATCACGCCATGTTTTAAATTTAAACTTGCCACATTATTTTAAATTTAAAACACTTCAGCAAGCACCATCGGTTTTGAATTCAAAAGCCATAAGCTCTTTCACCAGCTATAAACAAAACTCCCTTGTGGATAACTAACTTTAAATTCAAAATAATCAGGTTCCACTTTTTAAATTTAAAAACACCATCAATATTTAAATTCAAAAATTTCTATAAAAAGTTATCCACAAAAAAAATTACCCATGATTTATTATTTTTTAAATTTAAAAGATAAAAAAAGCGATCCGAAGATCGCTTTTTAGAGAATTAGAAATATTTTAGAGGGTCATATCTGCTGTTAAAGCGAGTGGTTCTGGCAAAATTTCTGCCAATTGACGGCATAACGTCGTCAATTCATTACTATCCACAGGCATTAAAGTGATATGGCCTAACTTACGGCCAGCACGTTCAGACTTATTATAAAGATGTAGATGAGCACCATTTAAGGCAAGTACATCTTCAGTTTTAGGATGCTGACCAATAATATTGATCATAACCGTTGGGCGAACAACATCTGTTGAACCCAATGGTAGACCTGCAACAGCTCGAATATGGTTTTCAAACTGAGAACAAACAGCGCCTTCAATGGACCAGTGACCTGAGTTATGCACTCGCGGTGCCATCTCATTTGCACATAAGCCTTGTTCTGTCACAAATAGCTCTAGAGTTAACACACCAACATAGTTGAGGTGATTCAACAAACGAGTAATGTAGTCTTGAGCCACAGGTTGCAAAGCTTCGCTATTCGGTGCTGGAACAATTGAATGCGATAAAATGCCATTATGATGGTGATTTTCAGCCAGTGGCCAAGTTTTTACTTCACCATTTTGGCCGCGCACCGCAATAATTGAAACTTCACGAGAGAATTTAACAAAGCTTTCGGCAACTAAACTTTTTGCAGGACCAAGTTCAGCCCACGCCGTATCAATCTGGTCTTCTGAACGAAGTACAAACTGACCTTTACCGTCATATCCACCAGTTGCAGTCTTAAGCACAATCGGTAAACCAAGCTCAGCAACAGCCTTTTTCAAGCCTTCTAGACTATCTACAGCACGATACGGCGCTACAGGAATAGTAAGCTCATCAAACAATGCTTTTTCTGACAAACGATTTTGCGCAGTTGCTAAAGCAATACGGGGAGGGTGCAATGCTTTGGTTTGTGTTAAAACATCCACATCTTCAACGGGCGTATTTTCAAACTCAAGACTAAAAACATCAGCACTTTCAATAAACTGCTTTAAGCCTTGCTCATCTTGGCTAGAAAAGACTTGACCTAGAACACCTGCAGGACAATCTGTATTTGCTTCAAAAAAAGTACATTGAATATTTAATGGTAACGCTGCTTGAGCCATCATTCGGCCCAGTTGCCCACCACCAAAAATACCGATAGTTTTATCCATCTCAGCCTCTTACACCTGACCCGGAATATTTTTGCTTGCAACTTTATCAGTTTGCGCAGCACGGAAATCAGCAACATTTTTTGCGATTTCAGGGCGAGTTAAACCTAAGATTTGTGCCGCCATAATTGCAGCATTTGTCGCACCGGCTGGACCAATCGCTAAAGTACCCACTGCAATACCAGCTGGCATTTGTACGATTGAAAGCAAAGAATCTACGCCATTTAAAATTGATGATTTAACTGGCACACCCAAAACTGGTAAATCAGTTTTTGCGGCACACATTCCAGGTAAATGCGCTGCACCGCCTGCACCGGCAATAATCACTTGAATACCGCGATCACGCGCAGTTTCTGCATATTCAAATAAACGATCTGGAGTACGATGAGCAGATACCACTTCCGCTTCAAATGGGACACCAAGCTGTTTAAGCATATTGGCTGTGTTTTCGAGAGTTGCCCAATCAGATTGAGAACCCATAATAATTCCAACGAGAGGTTGAGCGTCTTGTGCTGCGGCCGCATTCATTGCTAATGTTCCAGAGACATAAGTAAAAGAAGATAAATCTCGACGAGAGCCAAGTTTTAAATGGTTCGGAAGCCCATTATTATAGACTGATTTTTCATCTCACGAAAATTTAACTGACCAGCTCTGCGAATATTTTTAATCTCGTCAAAATAATGTCATGGTTTAACAATGACACTTTCTCAAATTTTATTAATATTATTTAAAGATCCTGCAAGATAATCAGGCATTTAGAAGAGCAGGGCTTGTGATCAAATAGAATAAATCATTCCACGCAAGTCATTGCAGCTTACTGGCTTCTAAATACGAAGTAGACGCAACCAAATAAACATACCATCGCCCACAAATAATCCAGTTTAAATGGTTGTTTAAATAAGAAAAGCATAAAGGGTACAAACACAATCAGTGTGACCACTTCCTGTGTAATTTTCATTTCGCCGAGTAACCAACCTTGTGCACTCAACATACGAGTTGCCGGAATCATAAAACTATATTCAAGCAGGGCTATAATCCAACCGAATAAAATCGCTTGCCAGAGTGGAGCATGATGCAAAAATTTAAGATGCCCATACCATGCAAGTGTCATAAAGCAGTTAGAAATAATTAAGAAAGCAAAAGCTAAAACCGTTGGGCTCAAAGGCACATCCTTCATCATCACGATGATTTAAGTATTAATATGGATCAAAATATTATAAAAGATAAAACTGTAATTCAGCTTAAATCCCAAAAATAAAGATGCGCTTTTGTCAGGCCCTCAAACACATAGAACAACAACGATTTTTGACTATCTTTTCGAGTTTAGCCTTGCTATCGTTGCTGGCAAATTTATCAATAATGCACACACAGTTATTCATATGAATATTGTGTACAAAAGCAGTGGAGAAGGCGAGCAATGCATCTGCATATCTTGGGTATTTGTGGCACTTTTATGGGCTCTTTAGCACTTTTAGCTCGTGATTTAGGACATAAGGTAACCGGTTCCGATTCAAACGTTTACCCACCAATGTCTACCCAGTTAGAAAACGCAGGCATTACCCTCATGCAAGGCTACGACCGTAGTCATTTACAACCGCATCCAGATTTAGTCATTGTCGGCAATGCCATGAAACGTGGTATTGATGCCGTGGAATATATGCTTAACGAAGGTTTGCCATATATTTCTGGTCCTCAGTTTCTTGCCGATCACGTTTTACAAGGTAAACATGTACTTGGTGTAGCAGGTACTCATGGTAAGACCACGACTACCACCATGCTGGCTTGGGTACTTGATCAGGCTGGTTTAAATCCAGGCTTTTTAATTGGTGGTGTTCCACTTGGTTTTAGCGAAAGCGCTCGTTTAGGCGGTGGAAAATACTTCTGCGTTGAAGCCGATGAATATGACTCTGCTTTCTTTGATAAACGTTCTAAGTTTGTTCATTATCATCCAAAAACGGCGATTTTAAACAACCTTGAATTTGACCATGCCGATATTTTTGATGACCTAGCAGCGATTCAAAAGCAGTTCCATCATCTTGTGCGTACCATTCCAAGTGAAGGCCGTATTATTGCGCCGATTACTGAAACTCATATTGATGAAGTGCTTGAAATGGGTTGCTGGACACCAGTGATTCGCACAAGTTTAGAAGCGAATGAAAAAGCTGCTTTATCTGCTGAATTAATCTCAATTGATGGCAGCCATTTTAAAGTACTCGAAAATGGCAATGTCGTTGGCGAAGTTAAATGGACCATGACAGGGCAACATAGCGTAGCGAATGCTTTGGCAACGATTGCAGCCGCTCAACATGTAGGTGTTACGCTTGAACAAGCTTGTGAAGCTTTGTCTAACTTTGGCGGCGTAAAACGTCGTATGGAGTTGCTCGGTACAGTCAATGGTATTGAGGTTTATGATGACTTCGCTCACCACCCAACTGCAATTGACACCACTTTAGATGGCGCACGTAAACGCTTAGGTGAACGCCGTTTATGGGCCATTATTGAACCACGTTCAAATACAATGCGTATGGGCAGTCATAAAGATGGCTTGGCACATTCAGCACGCTTAGCAGATGAAGTCATCTGGTATCAGCCAGAAGGCTTAGATTGGGATTTACAACCTGTGATTGAAGCTGCTTCTAACCATGCTCAAGTGAGCCGCTCTCTTGATGAAATTATTGAGCGTATTGTCAATAAAGCAGGTGAGGGCGATGCCGTTGTGATTATGTCTAACGGTGGGTTTGGTGGCTTACATCAAAAACTCATGAGCGCATTAAAAGCAAAAGCTGCTTAACTTCCGCTTCAGATGATTCAATAAAAAAAATGGGTTTCAAATTGAAACCCGTTTTTTTATATCAATTATTTTTAAACTTTTTCTGGCTCTATATTAGCCATAAATCTATTAGAAACGATTAAACGTAAACTATAGATAATCCCCATCGCAAAAACGCTATATCCCACGTTATTACAAATAAACGGAATACATAAAATAATGAGCGCGGTGATCGGGTAGAACCATTTGCTGATTCCCGTTAAACATTCAAACTCGTATAGTACCCAAATACAGGTGGTATAGAGAACCACACTCACGGCAACCACTACTCCCATATATAAATCGGAAATATGGGCATGATGGGTGGTAACATCTACAGCGGCAGCAAGCGCAGCCCCCACTGCAGCAATACTGACAAAAACAAAATAATGGCCATACCCCCAAACAAAAGGACGTACCCCCTTAAAATGATAGTGTTGTTCGCTACGATCAAAATAAGCCCACCACATTGCGAACATCAGCATCAATCCACCGATCATTAAGAAAACGGCAGGGATATTCATTGACTGAGCGGCTAAGGCGTCACGTATAGCATTAAAACTACCGACAATTGATTCACCCAGAACAATAATCGTGAGTAAGGCATAGCGTTCTACAATATGATGCGGATGCCACGGCGTTGGTGAATATTTTTCTGCATAGATAGGAATAAATAACTCCATCGCAACCAGAAATAAAAATAAAGGAACAGATAGCATTTGTCCAAAATTAGCAACGAGCCAACCCACCTGAACTAATACAATACCTACAGCATAGCGATACGCAGTAATTCGCCGCTCAGGATCATGTTTTGCTGCACGTAACCACTGGGTAACGAGTGCCATGCGCATGATCACATAACCAATAATGATGATGTCAAAATCCTGACTACGAAATACATCAGGAATACCTGCGGCCATCACCAATGACCCCACAATCTGTACAAAGGTAAGGCATCGATACAATGCATCATCGTTATCGTAAGCTGAAGCAAACCACGAAAAATTCATCCATGCCCACCACAGCGCAAAAAATACCATTAGGTAGCTTGGTAACGCATGCCATAGGTGATTTTCAATAATCGCGTGATGTAACTGCTGACCTGCTGTGGCAATCGCGACCACAAAAATTAAATCGAACAATAATTCGAGGGGAGTCGCTGCTCTATGCGGCTGTTCTGGATCTCTTGGAGATAGGGGCCTCAAACTTAATTTTTTCTGTTTTTCTTGAGTAGTCATAAAATAACGTTCTCGAATAAAGTGCCAACACGTTAACACTTTAATATTAATGCCCAGAACACGCATTAAAAAATATCTAGACCTGCTGTTTAATCTTTACTCACAAACAAACTATATTTCATTTTTGTGACAATTCTTTATCAAGACAATAGGCTTAATTCTTTATCATAGCCCACGTTTTTGTTCTTGTTTGGAATATGAATGTCTTTAGAAACACTCAACCTAAGCTTATTCCATGTTATTAATGGGGCTCAGGATGCGAGTCAATTTATCATTCGTCTTGCTATCTTTTTTGCTAATGATCTCCTCTATATTCTTTTATTCATCCTTACATTTTTATGGTTCTATGGTGATCAAGATTTAAAAAATAGAGTCATTAAGTCTGTATTTTTAACCTGCATATCGCTTTTAGCAGGTTACGTTATCTCTCTGTTTTACCATCACTCCAGACCGTTTGTGATGGGTGTCGGTACCACGTTTATTGAACATGCGCCAACAGCGTCTTTTCCCAGTAATCATATGCTGATTTTCAGCACCATCGCTCTGTCTTATTTGTTTGCTCAGCGCAAAATAATTGGAATCATTCTTTTATTTTTGTCATTTGTGGTGGCATGGTCACGCATTTATTTAGGTGTGCATTTCCCTTTAGATATGTTGGGGGCTTTTATTGTCGCACTTCTGGTCAATACGGCAGGTTATTACTTCTGGAATGCTTACGGTACAAGTTTGACTGCATTCTTTATTCACCTTTACCAGATTATATGCAAACCGCTTTTAGACCGCGGTTTGATTAAATAATCCGTAGATCTTTTTTTATATTAAAACCATGACATTAAGTTCAGTTGCTTAATATAAAAAAATCTGCCATTCTATGTGAAATTGGATATGTTTTATCCAATACAGAATTTAGTTTGACAAGGGGAGTAGCCTCCTCCAAACATAACAGCAATGTTATGTGTCAGATATCGTCAATACACTTTTATTAAAAAGTCGGTATCTGAGCATCGTGAAATTCATGATGTAGGCAAGACCTTGATCATGTTGATATAGATGTTTAATTCATCTGGCAACTGGTCGAGGTTTTTTTATGCCCAATTGCCGGATGTGAGGAGGATTTATGGAATCGATCGGCAATTTATGGCTGTATATAGCATTCTTTGGCATTGTCATTGTCATGCTTTTAGTAGACTTCTTAGGCTTTAAACAAAAACAAGGCCAAGATGTCTCAATTAAGCAAGCTGCTTACTGGAGTGTGGCGTGGGTAAGCGTCGCGATGTTATTTGGTGGTGGTTTATGGTTGTATCTACAGCAAACTGCTGGTGTGACCTTAGCAAATCAAAAAACAATGGAATACTTCGCAGGTTACTTACTCGAAAAGTCCCTCGCAATTGACAACGTTTTCGTCTGGTTAATGATTTTTGCAGCGTTTGCTATTCCAGCTGCACTACAACGTAAAATTTTGCTCTACGGCGTATTAGGCGCAATCGTATTACGTACTCTTTTTATCTTTATTGGTGCGTGGTTTGTTCAAGAGTTTTCTTGGGTGCTTTATATCTTTGGTGCGTTCTTAGTATATACAGGCTTCAAATTCTTAAAAGGCCAAGAAGAAGAACCCAATATTGAAGACATTAAAGCTCTAAAATGGTTACGTAAGCACATGCGTATTACACCACAGCTTGAAGGTGACAAATTTTTTGTACGTCAAAATGGTTTATTGTGGGCAACGCCGTTATTTCTAGTTTTGATTTTGGTTGAAGCTTCAGACGTGATTTTCGCAGTAGACTCAATTCCTGCTATTTTCGCAGTAACAAGCGATCCGTTTATTGTTTTAACAGCGAACTTAATGGCAATTTTAGGTTTACGCGCAATGTTCTTCTTGCTTGCTGGCGCTGCTTCTAAACTGCATTACTTACCGTATGGCTTAGGCATCATCTTATTGTTCATTGGTGCAAAAATGTTGTTACTTGATGTATTCCACATGCCAATCTGGATCTCGTTAAGCTTTATCGTAATAGTGTTAGCAATCACTGCTTATCTCTCTTTACGACACAACAAAAAGCAGTTGCAGTCGTAATTCCTCGTATCAAGGGTTCTACATAAAAAAGCACTTTAAAAGTGCTTTTTTATTGGGCTTTACTTGCGATTAATCAGTGCATTTTAAGTATATAACGAATAATAAACTTTCATTTTTCAAAGCGAAATTAGAACAAAAATTTAAAAAATTAATGACTTAATCTTATGTAATTTAATACTTTTATTCTTATTTTTTATTAAAAATCAAGATTGGCAAGCTCTTTGCATTTCCTAAAAAGAAAAAAGCCTAGATTTTAAGGGCTCGCGAGAGCCCTGATTTTTTTAAGGAGCGATGCCATGAATGCTATTCCAACTTTAACGCCGCTATCTATGCCGTGTAACAGCAGTTTTGATGCAAAAGATTGGGAAATTTTATCTACTCACTGGTATCCGGTTGCGCGTATTCAAGACATCTCTACTGCACCGCAACGAGTGACTTTATTAGACGTCAATATGGCTCTGTATAAGACAGAAAGTGGAGAGATTCATTTAGTCCGAGACATTTGTCCACATCGTGGTGTGCCTTTAACCAAAGGGTGGGTGGATGGTGAAGAAATTGTGTGCCCCTATCATGGTCTACGCTATAACACCGAAGGGAAGTGTACCCAAATACCCGCTCAACCAGAGTTAACCAAAATTTCTGACCGTTTTTCTCTAACCAAATTTCCAGTCGTGCAACGATATGGTCTGATTTGGACCAGTATTCACAGTCGTGACGTTACTCAAGCCAATATTCCTGTATTAGATACTTGGGAGCATGCTGAGCATCAATCAATTTTGCCACCTTTTGTCGATATTGGTGGGTCTAGCGGACGCCAACTTGAAGGGTTTATCGATGTCGCACATTTTGCATGGGTACATCACAATGCTTTTGCGAATCGTGAGAACCCTGTCGTACCCAAATATCATACTGAACGTACTAGTTATGGCTTAAAAACAGTCTATATCAGCAATGTCAGTAACTATCCGCACGAGCTAAAACATCTCGAACCAGAAGGCTTTTTATGGAAGCGCACTTTTGATGTCTATCCGCCTTTTTCAGCTGTGCTTACGGTCAATTTTCCAGAAGGTGGGGTCTTAAAAATCTTAAATGCCTGCTGTCCTATCTCAAGCAATAAAACCCGTTTATTTGTTCCACTTACCCGTAACTTTGATCAAACAGGCGATTTAGAAAAGGTATATGCATTTAATGCCCAAATTTTTGCAGAAGACCAAGATATGGTCGAATCACAAAAGCCTGAAGACCTGCCACTTGATTTAATGATGGAAGCACATTTTGAAGCAGACCGTTCATCAACAACTTATCGACGGATTTTGGCTGAATGGGGACTAAGTAAACGTTATACCGTTTAAATATTGGCTAAGTGGGGTACAATCAATCGAAAAAAGTGAAAATATAAAGGCTTTCCATGTCATTGATCGCAAATACCACCGTTGTGCGTGGTCGTTTTTTAGATATCCAACAAACCGTCTCTGAGCCCACTGATATTCCAAATCAAGTGCGTTATTTAGAAGATGGTGTATTGATTAGTGAACATGGAAAAATCAAATGGTTTGGTACATGGGAAGAAGCTCAAGTGCATCTTCCTGCGGGAGTTGAGGTCCAACATTACCCAGAACAATTGATTGTACCCGGATTTATTGATATCCATATTCATTTTCCGCAAACCGAAATGGTGGGAGCTTACGGCGAGCAACTTTTAAGCTGGCTTAATACCTATACTTTTCCAACTGAAATCCAGTTTCAAGACAAAGCATATGCAAATGAAATTGCTCAGTTCTTTGTTCAGGAACTTTTAAAGCATGGTACAACCACAGCACTAGTTTTCTGTACGGTTCATCCTGAATCAGTTGATGCCTTATTTGAAGCCGCAGAACGCGTTCAAATGCGTTTAATTGCTGGTAAGGTACTCATGGACCGAAATGCCCCTGAAGCGCTGTGCGACACACCAGAAACGGCTTACAGCGACACCAAATCACTCATTGAAAAATGGCATGGCAAGGGCCGTGCTCTATATGCGATTACCCCACGTTTTGCACCAACGTCTACACCTGAACAGTTAGAAAGAGCAGGGCAGTTAAAACAAGAGTTTCCAGATGTTTATGTACATACTCATTTAAGCGAAAACAAAGATGAAATTGCTTGGGTGAAATCTTTATTTCCAGAACAAGCGGGCTACTTAGATGTCTATCAACATTACGGTCTAACTGGTAAACGTTCTGTGTTTGCGCATTGTGTTCACTTAGAAGATGAAGAATGGCAATGTATGCATGATACGCAGTCAGCTATCGCATTTTGCCCAACTTCAAATCTGTTTTTAGGTAGTGGTTTATTCCCATTGAAGAAAACTTGGGAAAAACAAGTGAAAGTAGGTTTAGGTACAGATATCGGCGCTGGTACATCGTTTAGTTTGCTGCAAACTGTTAACGAGGCTTATAAGGTCCAGCAGTTACAAGGCGATAAACTTTCAGCTTATGAAGCGCTTTATCATGCAACTTTAGGCGGAGCAAAAGCACTTGATTTGCATGACCAGTTAGGCAATTTCAACATTGGTAAAGAAGCAGACTTTGTTGTACTCAACCTTAAGCCAACTGCACTACAGCAACTTCGTCAGTCTAAATCCAAATCTGTTGAAGATTCACTGTTTGCATTATTTACTTTAGGTGATGACCGTAATATTGAGGCGACTTATATTTATGGAAACCGTGCTTATCAAAAAGAAACAGCCTAATAAAAATCGGGCCGTTAAGTTTTTGTTATTATTTGGAATATGTACTCTTGCATTAAAGCGGGATCGACATATTACTCAAAATGATAAAATTTCAGAGTCATCAAAGGGTGCATGAAACATCATTTTGCTTTAAAATTTTACCATTAACTCAGATTTTAGAGGTGTTGCAGGTCAACACCTTTTTTATTTTTTCTTTTATATCTTGTAGGAATCTGACATGACTGTTGCAATGAGCATCATGATTTCAACCGAAGAAATTCAAGCAAAAGTCAAAGAGCTCGGCGAGCAAATTAACGCTCACTATGCAAATAGTGACAAAGAGTTAGTCCTGATCGGGCTACTGCGTGGTTCTGTTATTTTCATGGCAGACTTGTGCCGAACGATTACCAAACCGCATGAACTCGACTTTATGACAGTGTCTAGCTATGGCGGCGGTACGACTTCAAGTCGAGATGTTAAAATCTTAAAAGATCTTGATGGTGAAATTCGCGGTAAAGATGTATTGGTTGTTGAAGATATTATCGACTCAGGTAACACCTTAAGCAAAGTTATGGAAATGTTGCAAACTCGCGAACCAAATTCAATTCAATTGTGCACTTTAGTGAGTAAACCATCTCGCCGTGAAATTGATCTTGAAGTTAAATTTTTAGGTTTTGAAGTAGAAGACAGATTCATTGTGGGTTATGGATTAGACTACGACCAAAAATATCGCCACTTACCATTTATTGGCGAAATTGGTTTATAAATTTCAAAAAAATAGCACCTCACGGTGCTATTTTTTTATATAAAACTTTAGCTTCGAACAAAAAAGACACAAAAAGTCGCAATCTGCTACAGACAAACCAGACAGCTCTGCCGCACGATAGAATATGAAGCAAAATCATTAACTTCATCAAAAAAACAACTGGAGAACAAATATGTGGTCACTCATTGTCGCTATTGTAGTTGGTTTCTTTGCTGGCTTAATCGCTCGTGCCTTACATCCAGGGGATGATAAAGCAGGTTTTATCGTAACCACCCTAATTGGTATTGCAGGTTCACTTCTAGCCACTTATGGGGGCCGTTTACTTGGCCTTTACGGAGAAAATTCAGCTGCGGGCTTTATCGCATCTGTAATTGGTGCAGTCATTATTCTCTTTATTTACAATTTAATTGCACGAAAAAGTTAATGACTTTTAGGCAATAAAAAAGCACCTGATGGTGCTTTTTTAATTCATTTTATAGACCTAATTCTTTCCACACTGCCTCAATTTCTTCAGCAGATCGAGCACCTACAAGTTTAAATCCATTTGCAAAAATCAGGGTCGGAGTACCATTAAAACCTAATTTCTTTCCAAGCTCTAAATTACGGTCAATTGGATTAGCACAGCTTGTAACAGTTGGTTTGACACCTTGCTGAATCAGTTTTTTCCATGAGTAAGATTGATTTGGTGCACACCACACCTGTCTAGAAACAACAATAGACTGAGGCTTTAGAGGATAGATGAACGTGTAAATAGTCACATCTTTCAGCTTATCGAGTTCAGGTTCAAGTTGTTTGCAATAAGGGCAGTTTGGGTCAGAAAATACTGCTAAAACATGCTGTCCATTACCTTTAACCGTTTTAATCGCATCTTTTAAAGGAAGTTGCTTCCAGTCAATTGAGTTCTGCCCTAATACCAGATCTTTGGTCAAATTCTTCTGATCTTTTAATCGAATCATAGAACCGACAAGCATATACTGACCATCTTCACCAACATAAATGATTTGCTGATCGAGATTAGCGCTATATAGCCCTGACATTTCGGTTTTCTGAATATTGCTAATTTTCAAATTAGGATATTGTTTTTTAATATTTTCCCTAACAGTATCTACATTAGCGAAACTCACACTTGCAGTTAAGCTAAATAACGCCAATATTCCTAATTTTTTAAGCATAAAACCGACTCATAGGTAGGAGAGGAGCTTATTTTAATCAGTTCAGCTTTCGAAAACAGAACTGATTACCGAGTTATAACCAAACTGCCACTCATTTATGCCAATGTTTCACGTGGAACATAAGCAGGTTTTAGAGTATTAATTTCTACCGATATATGCACAATTTCATCATGAATTGATAAAGCCTGACGAATCTGATCTGCGGTTAAAGAAATATCATCAGTTTCGAGCGCCAAAATACAAGAAAACTTACCTTTTGCGACTTTCCAGACATGAATATCCGTAATTTCAATGTTTTTAGGAAATTCAGCAATCACTTCACGAATTTCTTCAACCACAGGATGATCCATTTCTGCATCTAGAAGGGTTTTTCCTGTCTCTTTCATTAGTCCAATAGACCATTTTGCGACCAAAATCGACCCCAAAATTCCTAAGAGTGCATCTAAAAAATCCCAACCGAAATATTTACCTGCACAAAGCGCAATAATTGCAAAAACAGAAGTTACTGCATCTGCAACTACATGTAAAAATGCAGCTTTTTGATTTAAATCATGGTGGTGATGCCCTTGTTCATGCTCATGATGGTGATGGTGATGGTGATGGTGATGGTGCCCATCATCGTGAAGTAACCATGCGCAAAGCAAGTTAACCACTAAACCTAAAATTGCAATAGGAATAGCTTCATTATAAAAAATCTCGACTGGATTAAATAAACGTTGTATCGACTGAAACGCCATAAAAATGGCGACAACCATCAACAAAATTGCACTGCTATAACCCGCTAAAATCTCGATTTTCCAAGTTCCAAAACTAAACCGATGATCTTTGGAATAATGACGAGCTGCACGATAGGCAAAATAGGCTAAACCGAGTGCCAACATATGTGAACTCATATGCCAACCATCAGCCAGAAGTGCCATTGAATTGAAAAACCATCCACCGAATATTTCTAGCACCATCATGGATGCCGTTAAAATGGTTGCGATCAAAATACGTTTTTGTGCAAGTGGATTTCCTTCATCAAACTGATGTTGATGATGACGTGATACACTATGATCCTGCATAATATTTAAACCCAATATACTCCATACCAGTATATTGAATTATACAAGAGAACATAGATGAGTCACATTGGTCAGGATAAAAAAATAGTTAATCGTGTAAAACGACTAAAAGGGCAAATTAATAGTATTGAGCATGCCGTTGAACAGCCTGATATTTCATGCATAGAAATACTGCAACAAGTTGCTGCAATTAAAGGTGCGATAAACGGTTTAATGAGTGAATTGATGGAACAACACTTACATCATCATGTGCTAAAAGAAGCACAAGTTGATCAGAATGAGTTAGATGAGTTTTTAAAGGTTCTAAAAAGATACGGTTAACGAGGTGACTGAATGACACAACCATGTGCATCATTCAGAGTTTTTTAGTTATTTTCCAATACAAAACGAACCAAAGATTTTGCCTAATAGGTCATCGGCGCTAAAGTCACCAGTAATTTCACCTAAAGCATTTTGGGCAAGGCGTAAGGATTCAGCGACCAGTTCACCCGCATTAAACACAACAAGTTGCTCATGTGCTTCTGAAAGATAGAGCTGTGTGCGCTTCATTGCGTCTAAATGACGTGTTCTCGCAATAAAGGTGTCTTCCTCAGGGTGGAAGCCTGCATGCGCTGTAATCGCTTCTACGAGGCCTTGTACGCCCATCTCTTGTTTTGCTGAAACGGTTATATGACGGAACCCTTGATAGTCAGTTATTTCAGCTAATTGACCAGTTAAATCGCATTTATTACCGATTAACATTAAACGACGTGGTTCAATGTGTTCAGCAAAATATTCTTGAGCCAGTTTTAATGGATCATCGCCTTGATTTAAATCATAAACCAGCAATAACAAATCAGCCTGCTCAATTTCTTTGATTGCTCTGCGAATTCCTTCTTTTTCAACAATATCACCTGTTTCACGAAGACCAGCTGTATCTGTTAAGGTGATCGGTAGACCATTTAAGCTAATTTTTTCATGTAAAACATCGCGAGTTGTACCGGCAATATCGGTCACAATTGCGCGCTCAACGCCAGCTAGCGCATTCAACAAGCTCGATTTACCCGCATTTGGTTTACCCGCAATAACGACTTGTAAACCTTCACGTAACAACTGACCTTGTCGTGCAGATGTTTGAACCGCGTGAACAGATTGTTGTACATCTTGGAGTAAAGCTAAAATTTTGCCATCCGCTAAGAAATCAATTTCTTCTTCAGGAAAATCAATTGCGGCCTCAACATGTAAACGTAAATGGATCAATTTTTCTAAAACGGTATTAATTTTTGTTGAAAAAGCACCTTGTAAAGAGCGAACAGCAGAGCGTGCCGCAGCTTGTGAAGTCGCATCAATCAAATCGGCAATCGCTTCTGCTTGTACCAAGTCCATCTTGCCATTTTCAAAAGCTCGCATGGAAAATTCACCAGCTTTTGCGGCGATTGCACCCAGTTCAAATAGGCGACCAAGCAAGGCATTTTGGATGACTGGACCACCATGACCTTGTAGCTCAACAACATCTTCACCTGTAAACGAATGAGGATTTGGAAAGCATAGGACAATCCCTTCATCCATAATGCTGCCATCAGCATCATAAAACTTACGAAAACCTGCCATGCGTGCTTCAGGCAAGTTTTTTTGTGTCAGGTTTTGAGCAATTTCATAAGCCTTAGGTCCTGATAGGCGAATCACGCCCACACCACCACGCCCAGGTGGCGTTGCAATTGCGGCAATCGTGGTTTGACTTTGCATATTATTCACCTAAAAACCTAAAATCCAGCCAAAGAAAAATCCGCCTAAGATTACCATCTTAAGCGGATTTATTCAGCAAAAGTTCAACGATTAAGAAGCTGATTCAGTCTTATTGATACGACTTTTCTCAACGCTCTTATTAATAAACGACTGCTGTAAAATAGTAATACTGTTGTTCACAATCCAGTAAAGCACGAGACCTGCCGGGAAGAACAACATAAATACCGTGAACATAATCGGCATAATGCGGAACACTTTTGCCTGCATTGGATCAGCTGGTTGCGGGTTCAACATTTGCTGCGCAAACATGGTAGCACCCATGATTAACGGCAAGATGAACCAAGGATCCATTGCTGACAAATCTTGAATCCAGCCTAACCATGGTGCGTGACGTAATTCCACACTTTCCATGAGTACCCAGTACAAGGCAAGGAAAATTGGCATTTGTAGCAACAATGGTAAACAACCTGAAAGAGGATTCACTTGTTCACGTTTGTACAAAGCCATCATTTCTTGCGAGAAGCGCATACGGTCTTCACCGAACTCTTCTTTCATGCGTTGCATTTCTGGTGCAATCACACGCATTTTCGCCATAGAACGATAACTTTTTGAAGATAAAGGCCACAAAATCATCTTCACCATGACAGTAAGTAAGATGATTGACCAACCCCAGTTGCCCACAATGCTATGGAAGAATTGAAGACCTAAGAACAATAACTTGGCAATCGGCCATAACCAGCCATAATCAACAGTCTGATTCAAGCCAACCGCTAAATCTTTTAATTCAGATTGTACTTTCGGACCTGAATAAAGTTTTGCGTCCACTTCCATTGAAGTGCCTGCCGGAACATTAATCACTGGTGAGGTAAAACCAATGATATTCATATGATCAGCAGATTGACGAGATTCAAGTTTAGCTACATAAGGCTGACCATTTGCTTGAGTCAGTTTAAGATTCCCAGGAATCCAAGCACTTACAAAATAATGCTGAACAATCGCAACCCATCCACCTTTAGCTTCAGTGCTTACTTTTTCTTCTGAGAAATTAGCAAACTTAAGCTTGTTATAGTGTGAATCAGGTGTTCCCCAAGCTCCACCTAAGAAAGTTCCTAGAGTGAAAATACCTTGTGAAGATTTACCAGGATCGTCAGAGTTATCACGCTTTAATTGTCCAAACATCTGACCTTGCCAGCTTTGTTGGCTACGGTTAATCACTTGATGTCTTACAACAATTGGATATTGCCCTTGGGTAAAGGTAAAAGTTTTAATAATTTCAACGCCTTCAGGTGTTTTAAATACCATAGGAACGTTTAAAACTTTTTCAGATTGACCCTTTTGATCCTGTACACCCTTAGCATCAGCCAAAGTATATGATGTTTTTTCAACAGCATATAATGGACGACCACCACGACTGCTATCTGGTCCATTCAAACCAATTAAGCCAGATTGAGCAACATATGTACGCTTGGCATCATTTTCAAGCATAACAAAAGGCTGATCACTATCTTTGCTTCTGTCGTGTGAGAGTAATTCAATACGAACAATATCACCACCTTTTGGATTGATCCAAATATGGTAAAGGTCAGTTTGTACTGAAATAAGCTGTTGATTCACAGGTGCAGTTGCATCTGTGGTTTGTGACTGCGCAATATTTGCTTGTGGCACATCGGAAGCCACTGTTGCATTTTTAGCATTTGGCAAATCAGCAGATACTTCATGCGAACTTACAGCCGCCGCTTGTTTTTGCGGTGCAGTTGCAGCATTTCCATAATCTTTTTGCCAAGCCAAAATGAGCAAATATGCGGTGACAAACATGGCCCCGAGAATTGCAAACCTGGCCCATTGTTGCATATCTATTACCCCAAATGGTTAGAGAGATTTTGCTTCAGTAAACGATCACGAAAGGGTACAGCAACATGATGCGTTTGAGAATCTATTTGATGAAACGAAATAAAACGAATTGCTTTTGGTGGTACCGGATCATATCCAGATCCTCCCCACGGATGACAACGACAAATTCGTTTAGAAGATAACCAAACGCCTTTTATCGCACCATGAGTTTGCAATGCTTCTATCGCATATTGGGAACAGGTCGGAATATAACGACAACGGGGTCCAAGAAGCGGACTAATCGCAATTTGATACAGTCGAATCAACCAACGTAGAAAACGAACCATTGGCTATCTCTTAATTCTGCGAGTTTGTGCCAACTTTAGAATGTTTTTTTGCTAAGCGCTGTAATTTTTGCCAAGCAAAATCTAATTGTTGATATAGCTCAGCATTGGTAATCGCTTCTATACCAACTTTCGGCATTACTACAATATCTATGTCTGATCCAAAATTCGGTTGGTGTAGACGAAAGCTCTCACGAGCAAGACGTTTTATTCGATTTCTTTCATGCGCACGGCGCACTTTTTTCTTGGCAACAACAATACCCAAACGGCTATTAGGCTGTTCGGTTAATTTTGCAAGAAATAAAAAATGGGGTTGATGCACTTTAAAAAGCGCACCATCGAATACACTTTTATAATCTGCAGCACAGCGTATTCGCACATCTGTGCTAAAATTGTAAAGTGTCATCACACCCAAGTCTGGTCAGCGTAACAGTATTAAACAGTTAAGCTATGACGACCTTTTGCACGACGACGAGCTAATACTTGACGACCAGCTTTAGTTGCCATACGAGCACGGAAACCATGAACGCGTTTACGCTTTAATTCAGATGGCTGGAAAGTACGTTTCATATCGAAACTCCCAAAAATGATCTTTCTATAAAGGTCCGCGATTTTATTGTGCAATGTTTACTCTGTCAATGAAAAACAAAGAAAGTTTTGTATTTAACTCAAATTTTTAATCTCTCTACTTCTTTTTATGATTGTCATAATTCAGTGCAATCTATAGTTTTTAAAGTTATACACAAACTAATTGTCTATTTTAATTAGAACTTTTATTATATACACACCTTATATACATATTTATCAACAAAACAAGATATCATCTTGGCTTTGATTTGCTGCATTTGAATTTAAATTCATATTTTGTAGTTATCCACAAAAGATCACACCCCTATTAAATAAATTCAAATTTTAAAATTTATATTTATTCTTATTAGGAGCGATTTTTTCTGTGGATTTCGCACTTTTAAATTTAAAAAACATATATTTGGGTTGTTGATAACTCTGTTTCTATTATATTTATGGATTGTGGATAAGTTTATGTGATAATTTATCCACAGGTTGTGCAAAAAGTTATTCACAAGTGGTTTTGAATTTAAATTTATTCACAAGAGATTTCTTTTTAGACAAAATCAGTCGAATTCGTCAT